>CAVPUQ010000005.1:0-11482 GCA_963708985.1 uncultured Actinomycetes bacterium | reverse complement strand
CGGGCCGACGAACACGTACCCGGACTCGATCACCGCGCGAGCGAAGTGCGCGCGCTCGGACAGGAAGCCGTAGCCGGGGTGGATCGCGGTGGCCTTGGCCTTGCGGGCCGCCTCGAGCACCGCGCCGATCGACAGGTACGAGTCGGCCGCGAGCGCCGGCCCGATGCGGAAGGCCTGATCGGCCATCTGCACGTGGAGGGCGTCTCGGTCGGCATCGGAGTAGACGGCCACGGACTCGAAGCCGAGCTCGCGCACGGTGCGGATGATGCGGACCGCGATCTCACCGCGGTTCGCGATCAGGATGCGGTTCTTGGCCACGGGTCGCTCCGGGTCGCGATAATCGTCTCAGGCCGGACGGGAGTCAAACGATGCCACTTTCGGAAGCCGCATTGCGCTCCGCCCTCGAGCGGATCGGCTCCCGTTCACCCGTGCGGTTCGACGAGGTTACCGGGTCCACGCAGGCCACGGCCCTCGCGCTCGCCACCGAGGGAACGCCGGAGTGGACGCTGGTCGCGGCGGGCCACCAGACGCAGGGGCGCGGACGGCTCGGCCGGCCGTGGCTCGACGCTAAGGGCGCCCTGCTCTTCTCGGTCGTGCTCCGTCCGGGTCTGGAGGCCGAGCGTGGAGGGCTCCTCGTGCTCCTCGCGGGCTCGTCGATGGCGGAGGCGCTCCGGCGGACGACGGGCGCCGAGATCGCCTGCAAGTGGCCGAACGACCTGCTCGAGGGCGAGGCGAAGGTGGGCGGGATCCTGGCGGGATCGGAGGTGCTGGACGGCGGGCTGGCCTTCGTCGTCCTCGGGGTCGGGGTGAACCTCCGCGTGGTGCCCGAGGTCGCCGGCGCCGGCGCGGTCGAGGGCGCGGACCCCTCAGAGGTGCTCGGCGTGTTCCTCGAGGCGTTCTCGCAGGAGTACGAGCCGGCCGCCGAAGCCTTCGGGGAACGGGTGCTCAGGCGGTACCGGTCCGTGTGCTCGACGCTCGGGCGTGCGGTGCGCGCGACGACGACCGAAGGCCGGGTGGTCGAGGGCACGGCGGTCGACGTCGATGCGCTCGGCGGCCTGGTCGTGCGCTCGGGCGGCGGCTGGCAGACGGTGCGTTTCGGCGACGTCGAGCACCTTCGCCCGAGCGCGTTGCCGGGCCGAGGTCGGCGGGGGTAGGGTCCGGGTATGCCGTTCCCGCGCCGCCTGCTCATCGAAGGTGAGGACCTCATCCTCGACCTCCGTCCCCACTGGATCGCCCTCGTGATGCCGAGCATCGTCACGGCGCTCGTGGTCGTCGGCTACATCCTGGCGCTGTCGTACGCGCCGGATACCGGCGCAGGTCGCTCGATCGTCGTGTGGGGCGCGCTCTTGGTCGGGTTCGTGATCTTGGTGTGGTACCCGCTCCGAGCGTTCATCGCGTGGGCGACGTCGAACTTCGCGGTCACGACCGACCGGATCATCCACCGCGAGGGGTTCATCGCGAAGCGCTCGATGGAGATCCCGCTCGAGGCGATCAACGACGTGCGGTTCCAGCAGTCGATCCTCGAGCGCGTGGTCGGGGCCGGCGATCTCATCATCCAGTCGGCGAGCGAGTACGGCCGCAACGTGTTCGCGAACGTCCGCCACCCCGAGCACGTCCAGCGGACGATCTACCAGCAGGGTGAGGAGAACAAGAAGCGCATGTACCAGGGCGGCTCGGGAGGCGGGGCGTCACCATCCGCGCCCTCCGTCACGACCGAGCTCCAACGCCTCGCAGACCTGCGCGACAAGGGTGTCCTCACCGAGGCCGAGTTCCAGAACCAGAAGAAGAAGATCCTCGGCCAGTAGCGGCGCGGAGGCTCCGCGTTGGCCCCGCTGCAGGCAGGATGGTGGCATGACCGTCGTACACGAGACACCACTACCCGGGGTTGGCGTCCGGCTGGAGTTCCGGACCTCGACGGGGCGACGCGTGTCCGTGATCCATCATCACTCCGGACGACGCGAGCTCACGGTCGACGACCCGAGCGACCCAGACGCGACCCGCGAGATGCTCTCGCTCGACGAGGGCGAGAGCCGCACACTCGCCGAACTGCTCGGCGCGTCCCAGATCGAGCGGGAGCTCGCGCGCCTGCAGCAGAGTGTCCGCGGGCTCGCGATCGACTGGCTCCCGCTCCAGGCCGATTCGCCGTATGTGGGCCGCACGCTCGGCGACACGAGGGCCCGCACCCGAACGGGTGTGTCGGTCGTCGCCGTGCTCCGCGCGGAGCACGCCTTCCCCGCTCCCGGACCCGAGCAGCCGCTCGAAGCAGAGGACACGCTCGTGGTCGTCGGAACGCCGCGAGGGATCGAGGACCTCACCGTGCTCCTTCGGACCTCGTAGGCGCGTGCACGGTCCGCTCTTCCTCGTAGAGCTCGGTGCGGTCGTCCTCGCCCTCGCCGTCCTGGCGGGTCTGGCCGGTCGGCTCGGCTTCTCGCCGATCCCCCTGTACCTGCTGGCCGGGCTCGCGGTCGGCGAGGGCGGGCTCGTGCCCCTCGTCACCGCCGAGGGCTTCATCCAAGCGGGGGCCACGATCGGCCTGATCCTGTTGCTGTTCTCGCTCGGGCTCGCGTACTCGGCCAGCGAGCTGTTCGCGAGCCTGCGCTCGGGCGCCCCGCTCGGGATCGTCGACATCGCGCTGAACGCCACCCCCGGGTTCGTGGCAGGCCTCCTGCTCGGCTGGGGCCCGGTAGCGGCGCTCGCCCTGGGCGGTGTGACGTACATCTCCTCATCCGGCGTGGTCGCCCGGATCCTCGAGGAGATGGGGTGGATGGGGAACCGAGAGACGCCGGTCGTCCTCAGCGCGCTCGTGCTCGAGGACCTCGTGATGGCCCTGTACCTGCCGGTCATCAGCATCCTGCTGTTGGGCGGTGACCCGCGGGCGCTGACGGAGTCCGTGGCCCTGGCCGGGCTGCTCGTCGGCGCGATCTTGTTCATCGGAACGCGGTACGGGGCGACGCTCAGCGCAGCCCTGTCGGCCGGCTCGGATGAGGCCTTCCTGTTGGGCGTGCTCGGCATCGTGCTGCTCGTGGCCGGTGTGGCGGAGGCCCTGAACGTGTCGGCAGCCGTGGGGGCGTTCCTCACCGGCCTGGCCGTGTCCGGCCCGGCTGCCGTTCGGGCCCGACGGCTCGTGCGTTCCTTGCGGGATGTCTTCGCCGGTACCTTCTTCGTCTTCTTCGGGTTCCAGATCGACCCGCGCTCGATCCCGTCGGTCGCGCTGGCCGCGACCGGGCTCGCACTGGTCGGCGTCGGCACCAAGCTCGCCACAGGGTGGTGGGGGGCTCGGCGGGCGGGCGTCGGGCGGCGGGGACGCTGGCGTGCAGGAACGGCGCTCGTCGCGCGCGGTGAGTTCTCGATCGTGATCGCGGGGCTCGCGGTCGCGGCGGGCGTCGAGCCACGGCTGGGCCCGCTCGCGGCGACCTACGTCCTCGTCCTTGCCGTCGTCGGCCCGCTGGCCGCGCAGGTGGCCAGCAGGTTGGGCCCCGCGAGCCTCAGTACGCCGGCGCGTCCGACCTGAGGCATCGAGCCATCCTCGGACATCACAGGGGTGGGCCGGCCGAGCGTCGGACCGACGTCAGCTCGGTCTCTCCAAGCAGGAGCACGAGATCGCCGGGCCGGAGCGTGAGATCGAAGGACGGGCTCGCCGTGATCTGGCCGCCGGCGTGTCGGATCGCGAGAACAGGGGTCCGCCCGAAGGCGTCCCGAACGCTCAGATCCGCCAGCTTCGATGCCCCATCGACCTGGACCTCCTCGAGCCGTATCGAGGCGACACCGGGAGACTCGACCTCGAGCACGTCGGCCGCGCGCGGTCGGAGCGCCACGAGTGCCATGTGGCGCCCGCTGCTCACGAACGGCGACACGACCCTGTCGGCGCCGGCTTTCAGGAGCCGCTCGTCCGAGCCGCGCTCCGAGGCTCGGGCCACGATGAACAGGTCCGGGTTGAGCGAGCGGGCCATCAGCGTGATGTAGACGTTCGTCGCGTCCGAGTCCACGGCGCACACGAGCCCTCGGGCCCGCTTCACGCCGGCGCGCAGCAACACGGCCTCCTCCGAGGGGTCCTCGATCAGGAACAGCACCCCGTCCTGGGTCATGCGCTCCTCGAGGTCCTCCTTCGGGTCGATCACGACGAACGGCACACCCTCGGCCTCGAACTCGCCGGCGATCGCCCGCCCGACGCGGCCGTAGGCGCAGATGAGGTAGTGGTCGGAAAGCCCATCGATGCGTCGCTGCATCCGTCTCCTCCTGGTGCGTTCGCCCCACTCGCCTTCGATCACCCATTGGGCGGCGAGCGCGACCGTGATCAACACGAGCCCTACGCCGACCGCGATCACGGTGAGCGTGAAGACGCGTCCGGCGTCGTCGAGCGGGCGGATCTCGCGGAACCCGACCGTCGTGAACGTGGTGACGGTCATGTAGAGGGCGTCCAGGAAGCCCCACCCCTCGAGGAGCATGTAGCCCGCCACGCCGTAACCGATCGCGAGCGCGAGGAGCAACGCCGCCCACCGGACGCGCCTCAACGCCCAATCGCCTGCGACCGCCACGGCCGGAGCATACCGAGGTCGTCCCGCGAGGCGATCCTGGCCTGGTCGTGGGAGGATCGACCCGATGGACCCCAGGGTCGCCGTCGTCGGCATCGGGCACGCGGGCTTCGCGCCCATCGTCGCCGGCCTGTCCTACAAGGAGCTCATGTTCGAGGCGGCGCAGAGGGCGTACTTCGACGCTGGGCTCGACCCCCGGACCGAGATCGACTCGTTCGTCTGCTGCTCCGAGGACTTCCTCGAGGGCACGAGCATCTTCGACGAGTACGTGCCGGATCAGCTCGGCGCCATGCAGCGCCCGGTGCACACGGTCGCGGGCGATGGGCTGCTCGGCGTCGCGACCGGGCTCATGCTGATCCGCTCGGGTGTCGCGGGCGTGGTGGCGGTCGAGGCGCACAGCAAGGTCTCGGACGTGGTCACGCTCGGCGAGATCGAGGCCTTCGCGCTCGACCCCGTATGGAACCGGCCGCTGGGGATGCCCGCGCTCGCGGTCGCCGGGCTCGAGATGAACGCCTTCCTCGACCGGAGCGGGCTGACCGAGGAGCACTGCGCGATGGTCGTGGCGAAGAACCGGTGCAACGCCTTGGACAACCCCCGGGCGGCGTACCCGGCCGACCTGGACGTCGAGCAGGTCGACGATGCGCCACCCGTGTCCTGGCCCCTGCGCGAGCTCGAGGTCGCAGCGCCCCGCCGACGGCTGCGTGGTCGTGGTCCTCGCCTCGGAGGGTCGCGTGCGGGATCTCACCGAGGGACCGGCCTGGGTGCTCGGCGCGGGGTGGTCCTCGGGCGCGGCGTCGCTCGAGAGCCGCTCGTGGGGTGAGGCCGATGGCGTCGCGCTCGCCGCGCGGATGGCCTACCGACAGGCCGGGATCCACGATCCCGCCGAGGAGGTCGACCTCGCCGAGGTCGACGACACGTACGCCTACAAGGAGCTGGAGCACCTCGAGGCGCTCGGGCTCGCGACCGCCGAGGAGCTCGCCGAGCTGCTCGAGGACGGCGAGCTCGAGGCGGACGGGGAGCTGCCGGTGAACGTCTCGGGCGGCTCCCTCGGCATGGGCAACCTGTTCGAGGCGAACGGGCTCGCACGCCTCCAGGAGTGCGTGGAGCAGCTGCGGGGCGAAGCCGGCGAGCGCCAGGTGGACGAGGTCTACACGGCGGTCGCGCAGTCGTGGCTCGGTGTGCCCTCGACGACCGGCGCGGTGATCGTGGTGGCGAACGACGAGGGGGCGGGCGGCTGATGCTCGGTCGTGTCGAGCACGTGTGGTTCTGGGTCTCGGACATGGACCGCGCGATCTCCTTCTACACGGATGCGCTCGGGCTCGGGCTCGTGCGACGGCACGGGGACGAGTGGGCCGAGCTCGACGCCGTGAGCGTGCGGCTCGCGCTGCACGCGGGCGCGAACGACGAGCGGCCGCCCGGCGGGACCGTGGTGTTCGAGGTCGAGGACCTGGACGAGGCGAGGTTCGCGATGGAGCTGCGGGGAGTCCTGTTCGGCGAGCTCGGCGAGGCCGACGGGCTCGCGCGGTTCGTCTCGTTCACCGATCCCGACGGCAACCGGATGCAGCTGATCGAGCACTTCGGGGAGCACTGAGGTGGGACGCAGGGTCGCGGTCGTCGGAGCAGGCATGACGAGGTTCGTGCGCCGTGCGCAGGAGACCGGCAAGGAGCTGGCATGGGAGGCGTCGCGCTCGGCGCTCGCGTCGTGCGAGCTCACCTTGGACGACGTCGACGCCGTGTGCCTCACGAGCGCGCCCGACGCGTTCGACGGCGTGCACATGAAGGGCGAGTACCTGTCCGAAGGCGCGGGCGCCTGGGGCAAGCCGTGCATCCGCACGTACGTCGGCGGCGGCAGTGGCGTGTTCGCCGGCATCCAGGGCTGGTACACGGTCGCGAGCGGGATGGCCGACGTCGCCCTCGTCGTGGCCGAGGAGAAGATGTCCTCGACGCAGCCGCACCCGCAGGGCGCGTTCCTCACGATCTTCGACAGCGTGCTCGAGCGTCCGCTCGGCCCGAACCTTCTCTGGATCTTCGCGCTCGAGATGAACCGCTACATGACGGTGCACGGCCTGGACAAGCGCGACATCGCGAGCGGTCGCGGTCAAGAACAAGCGGAACGCGGTCGGCCACCCCTCGGCGCTGCTCGGGCAGGGCGACATCACCGTGGAGGACGTGCTCGCCTCGGAGACGCTCGCGTGGCCGGTGCAGCGTTTGGACGTCTCACCGATCAGCGATGGTGCGGTCGCGCTCGTCGTCGCGGCCGAGGGCGTGGCCGAGCGCCTCACCGACCACCCGGTCTGGATCCAGGGCGTGGGATGGAACCTCGACACCGCGTACTGGACGAACCGCGACCTCGTGTTCCCCGAGTACGTCGCGAACGCCGCACGGATGGCCTACGACATGGCGGGCGTGACCGAGCCACGGAAGCAGATCCACGTCGCCGAGCCGTACGACCCGTTCGACTACAAGGAGCTGCACCACCTGGAGGGGCTGTTGCTCTTCGACAAGGGCAAGGCTCCCGAGGCGGCTCGCGACGGCGTGCTGGACCGCGACGGCGACCTGCCGAGCTGTCCGAGCGGTGGGCTCCTCGGCGTCGGGAACCCGATCGCCGCCGCCGGGCTCATGAAGCTCGCCGAGCTGTTCTGGCAGCTGCGCGGTGAAGCCGGCGTTCGACAGGTGCCGGGGACGCCCGAGCGCGGGGTGGCGCAGGCGTGGGGGGACCTCATGCAGGTGGGGACGGTGGTGGTGATGGGGGCGGATGCTCCCCGGCGGGGGACGGCCGCCGGGCCCGGCTCCGCCGGCCCTCCCCACCTGACCCCGGCTCCGCCCGGTCCGGCGGCCTTGACCTCGACACCACCGGGCGACCCGGCGTCCGCGGCCGCAGCCCACGGGGGGACGCCGCCGGTTGCTCCCGCGGGGCGGTCGCTGTCCGAGGCGGAGTTCCGGGCTGCCGTTGGGGCGGTCGAGCACGCCGTGGATGCTCGGTACGAGTGGGATGCGGGGGTGGCGGTGGGGCGGTTCCTGGATGGGCTGCGCGCCGGGAGGATCCTCGGGCGGTCGTGCTCGGGGTGTGAGCGGGTGTTGGTGCCGCCGCGGATGTTCTGTGAGCGGTGCTTCCGGGGAACGGATGGGTGGGTGGAGGTCGAGACGACGGGGACGGTGCAGACGTTCTCGGTCTGCCACGTGTCGTGGGACATGCAGCCGCTCGATCCGCCGCAGCTGCCGGCGGTCATCGCGATCGAGGGGTCGGACGGGGGGCTGCTCCACGTGCTCGGCGAGGTGGGACCCGACGAGGTCGCCATCGGGATGGCGGTCGAGGCCGTGTGGCGCAACGTCGGCGAGCGCACCGGCTCGATCTTGGACATCGCGTACTTCCGGCCACGGCGGGGGGAGGGTTAGGTGCTCGAGAAGACCGCGAGGCCCGGTGACGTCCGACGGTGGCCCGGGGCGATCCCGGTCCGGCACCGCTACACGCCGGGGCGGGCGGGCGAGGTGTTCTTCACGGCCCTCCGCGACGGCGGCGTGCTCCTGGGCTCGCGCTGCGCGCGGTGCGACGTCGTCTACGCGCCGGCCCGGTCCTTCTGCGAGCGATGCCTCGCGGAGCTGTCCGCCGACGTCGAGGTCGGGCCCCGGGGGTGAGCTCGTCTCGTTCACGGTCGTGTTCGTGGGCACGGATGGGGAGGCGCTGCCGGAGCCCGTCGTCTACGGGCTCGTGCAGCTGGACGGCGCGAGCACCGTGCTCCTGCATCGCGTGCTCGATCCCGGCGACGAGCCGCTCGAGATCGGCCAGCGCGTCGAGGTCGTCCTGAAGGCGCCCGCCGAGCGCATCGGCTCGATCCTCGACGTCGAGGGCTTCCGCGTGACCCCCGAGGCCTGACCCGCGGACCGAGCCGTCCGCGGCCCCACGTATGCTTCCGCGGTGAGCCAGGCGACGTGCGATCGGTGTGGCACCCTCCTCCCGGCCGGCGCACGGTTCTGCCCGAGCTGCGGCTTCCCGGTCGGTGCCCCGCCGCCCGAGGAACGCAAGGTCGTGACCGTGGTCTTCGTGGACCTGGTCGGCTCGACGACGCTCTCCTCGCAGGTCGACCCCGAGCGCTACCGCGAGGTCCTGGCGACCTACTACCGGACCGTGGCGGAGGAGCTCGAGTCGCTCCGCGGCCGAGCCGTGAACCTGGCGGGTGACGCGGTGGTGGGCGTGTTCGGGATCCCCCACGCGCATGACGACGACGCGTTGCGCGCGGTCCGGGCCGGGCTCGCGCTCGTCGAGCGGGTCGGCCGGATCAGCGAGGCGCTCGAGCTGCCGGTTCCGCTCCGCGTTCGAGTGGGCATCAACACCGGTCCCGTCGCGATCGGGTCGGAGGCGTCGGAGCAGGGATTGCTGTTCGGGGCGACCGTGAACCTCGCGGCGCGGGTCCAGCAGGCCGCCGAGCCCGGCGGCGTGCTCGTCGCCGAGACGAGCTGGCTGCTCACGCACGACCACGTCCAGTACGGCGAGCCGCTCGAGGTGGAGGCGAAGGGGTTCGAGCGGATCGCGATGGCCTGGCCGGTGGTCGCGATCGCTCGCAGGACCTCGCGCCGCACGATCGCCTTCGTGAACCGCCGTCGCGAGCTCCGATTGCTCGCGGACACGTTCGAGGGCGTCCGCGAGACGCTCCGAGGCCACCTCGTGACGCTGCTCGGCGAACCGGGGGTCGGCAAGAGCCGCGTGGCCGAGGAGTTCCTCAACCGGCTGCCCGAGGATGCGACCGTGCTCGTCGGGCGGGCGAGCCCTTTCGGCGAGGACGTCACCTTCGCGCCGCTCGCCCAGATGCTGCTCGGCATGCTGGGAGAGGAGGCGTCGGCGCCGGACGAGCGGCTCCGCGAGCGCCTGAAGGAGCTCGCGGAGGACCGCTGCCCCGCCGACGAAGCCGAGGCCACCGCGGCGCGGCTGGGGATCGCCCTCGGGCTGGGCTCGCGCAGCCGCGATCAGGGCCGCTACCGCGTGAGCGAGCTGCGATCGGGCTTCCTCGCGCTCGTCGCGGGGATCGCACGCGGCGGTCCCGTCGTGCTCGTCTTCGAGGACGCGCACCTCGCCGAACCATCGCTGCTCGACCTGATCGAGGGCCTGGTCCGGACCGCGAAGGGAGTGCCGGTGATGGTGCTCTGCGTCGCGCGCTACGAACTGCTCGACCAGCGGCCGGATTGGGGAGGCGGCCTCGGCGACTCGCTGAACCTGTATCTGGAGCCGCTGTCGATGGACCAGGCGACCGAGCTCGCGCTCGAGGCGGGGGAAGGCCTGGAGGCGACGACCGCCGAGAACGTGGCACGACACGCGGGCGGCAACCCGTTCTTCATCGTCGAGACGACGGGCATGTTGCGCCACGAGGGCGCCGAGCTGCCATCGGACACGGGGCCGCTCCCCGGATCGCTCCTGCCGCCGACGGTCCAGGCCGTGATCGCTGCCAGGATCGACCACCTTCCTCCCTCGGCGCGAGATCTCGTCCGCAAGGCGTCCGTCTTCCCACGCGCGACGTTCGACACCTCCGACCTCGCGATCATCGCCGAGCCCGACGAGGAGGTCCTCGCGCTCCTCGAGGACGAGGAGCTCCTCGTGCGGGACGAGCAGGGTCCGGACGTGTGGCGCTTCCGCCATGGTCTGGTGCGCGACGTCGCCTACGAGAGCCTGCCGAAGCGCGAGCGTCAGCGCCTGCACCTTCGCGTCGCGACCAAGCGCGGCGAGGACGAGCAGATGGCCGCGCGGTATCCGCGCGCCATCGCGTACCACCTCGAACAGGCGGCGAAGGCCGCGCTCGACCTGAACCCGCGGGATCGCACCCTCGCGGAGCGCGCGATCGAAGCGCTCACGCACGCCGGCGACCTCGCGATGTGGGCGCTCGGAGGCGGGACCCGCCGCCGACCTGTACGAGCGGGCGCTGGCGCTCTCGGGGCCCGAGCGCGGCTGGGGCCTGTCTCAGGCGGTCGTGCTCGCCAACCTGGGCGAGTGCCGGTACTGGCTCGGGGAGTTCGAGGCCGCGGTCGGGCCTCTCACCCGTGCCCTCGAGATCGGCGGTGTCGATGCCAGGATCCGGGCGCACGCCTCGCGGTTCCTCGGCGGACATCGAGCTCTCGATCCGGGGCGACCGCGAGCGCGCGGGCAGGCTGTTCGACCAGGCGCTCACCGCGGCTCGCGAGCTCGGGGATCCGTGGACGCTGGCACGGACCCTGCTGGTCGCGGGGTGGCAGCCGTACTGGCGGGGCGAGATGCACCACGCGCGGGCGATGTTCGAGGAGGCCCTCGAGGTCTCGAGGTCGAACCCCGAGGGCGACTCGTGGGCCGAGGCGCGCGCGCTCACGATGCTCGCGACCTTGGTCTCCGAGACCGGGGACGATGAGGAGAGCCTGAGGCTCGCCTCGCAGGCGCTCGCGATCGCCGAGTCCTCGGGGGACCGGTTCTCGATCGCGGTGGCGAAGGAGAGCCTGGGGAGCGCCCTGCGGCGACTGTGGCGGCTCGAGGATGCCCAGCCGCACCTCGACACCGCGGTCCAGGCCTTCCGCGAGCTGGGTGCGCGGTGGGAGCTCGCGAGCGCGCTCACCTCACGTGGCGTGGCCGCTCGATCCGCCGGACGGGCCGAGGACGCCGCGCGGGATCTGCGCGAGGCCTACCGTCTGTGCCGCGATCTGAAGGAGCGGAGCCTCATCACATGGACGGCGAGCGCGCTCGCGAAGACGCTCGTGGCGCAGGGGGACCTCGCCGGCGCCCGACAGGTGCTCGAGGAGACCTCGGCGACGGCGAACCCCGAGGGCCCGGGATCCTTCGATTGGCTCCTCGACGCCGAGACGGAGGTCCTGCTCGCCGAGGGCGACCGCGAGACCGCGCTCGCGCGTGCGCTCGCGCTCCTACGGTACGAGCGGGAGCGCTCGCAGCCCAAGGACGTCGCCGCCCAGGTCTGGTGGATCGCGCAGGTCTTCGGCGA
>CAVPUQ010000004.1:0-332772 GCA_963708985.1 uncultured Actinomycetes bacterium | reverse complement strand
CTCGGTTCGAACGGCTTGACGATGTAGTCATCCACGCCGAGGGCTAAGCCCCGAAGCCGGTCCTCGGGGAACCCGCGCGCCGTCACGACGATGATGGCCGTGCCCGTCAGCGTTGCCCGTCGACGCAGCTCGGAGGCGACCTCGAACCCGTCGATCGTGGGGAGCATGATGTCGAGGAGCACGAGATCGGGACGCCGGACGTCCACCGCCTCGAGGGCATCCCGCCCGTCGTGCACCACGGCTACGTCGTAGCCGGCCTTCTCGAGCGTCACCTGGATGAACTTCGCGATGTCCGGGTCGTCGTCGACGACGAGGACCTTCTCCGCCATGGACCTCCGCCTGCCGCTCAAAAGGTATCGGCTGCGGGGCGCCGTTGCTTCCGGCCCACCCGACTCTCGGGCAGCAGGGTCCGACCGCATCCCGTAGCCTTCGCGCACGCCGTCGTTCGAAGGAGGAGCATCGCGCGATGGCCGACGAGCGACTGACGATCGTGTTCATGCCAGAGAGCGCCTACGGACCGACGAACAACTGCATCGGCATCGGCAAGGTCCTCGAGCGCCGCGGGCACCGGGTCGTGTTCGCCGCCGAGGCCTCGTGGAAGGGCCGGCTCGAGCCGCTCGGCTTCGAGGAGGACCTCGTCGACCTCGACGCCGCCGGCCGAGAGACGAGCAGGACGCCGGCCAGTTCTGGACCGACTTCATCACCGAGACCGCGCCCGAGTTCCGCAAGCCGACGATCGAGCAGCTCGACACGTTCATCGAGCCGGTGTGGGAGTCGCTGATCGACGGCGCCCGGTACTGCGAGCCGCAGCTGGAAGAGATCCTCGACCGGCGCGAGCCCGACGTGATCGTCGAGGACAACGTGAACTGCTTCCCGGCGCTCGCTCACCCACGGCGCGCCGTTCGTGCGCATCATGTCGTGCAACCCGCTCGAGATGAAGGACCCGGCGCTGCCGCCGACGTTCTGCGGCTACCCGATCGACGACCGCACCGGCTGGGACGAGTTCCGCGCCGAGTACGAGCGCACGCATCGCGACGTGTGGGAGTCGTACAACGCGTTCGTCGTCGAGCGCGGCGCCCCGCCGCTGCCCGACCTCGAGTTCATCCACGAGTCCGAGCACCTCAACCTGTACGTGTACCCGGAGATCGCGGACTACGCGCGCGGCCGGCCGCTCGCGCGCGACGTGGCACCGGCTGGACTCGAGCGTGCGCGAGACCGACGACCCGTTCGAGGTCCCCGAGTCGCTCCGCGGCGGCGACGGCGCGCTGATCTACCTCTCGCTCGGCTCGCTCGGCTCGGCCGACGTCGAGCTGATGCAGTCGGCTCGTCGACGTGCTCGGCCGCACGCGGCACCGCTACATCGTCTCCAAGGGTCCGCGCGCCGCCGAGTTCGAGCTGCCGGACAACATGTGGGGCGAGGCTCGCGTCCCGCAGACGATCGATCATCCCGCTCGTCGACCTCGTGATCACGCACGGCGGCAACAACACGACGACCGAGTCGCTCCACTTCGGCAAGCCGATGATCGTGCTGCCGCTGTTCTGGGACCAGTACGACAACGCGCAGCGCGTGCGACGAGCTCGGCTTCGGCGTGCGCCTCGACACGTACGCGTTCGAGGACGACGAGATGCACGAGGCCGATCGACCGCCTGCTCGCCGACACCGCGCTCCGCGCGCGGATGGCGACCGAGAGCGCGCAGATCCGTCACCTCGACGGGAAGACGAAGGCCGCCGACCTGATCGAGCGCGTCGCGCGCGAGCACTCCGCCGGCCGCACGTAGCCCCGTGTCACGCAGCGGCACCGCGCGATCGACGTCGCCATCGCCGATCGCAGACCCGAGGGCGGATTCGACTCGACCGTCACCCGTGCGATTGAATGGTCACCGCGGCCGGGCTCGGGAGGCGGTGCATGGCCGAGATCGTGCTCGAGGGCGTCTCGAAGGTGTACGGGGGCGGCGTCGAACGCCATCTCCGAGCTCAACCTCGACATCCACGACGGCGAGTTCATCGTGCTGGTCGGCCCGTCGGGCTGCGGGAAGACGACGGCGCTCCGGATGGTGGCCGGCCTCGAGAGCATCACCGAGGGGACGATCGCCATCGGCGGGCGCGTCGTGAACACCGTCCCGCCGAAGGAGCGGGACATCGCGATGGTGTTCCAGAACTACGCGCTGTACCCGCACATGACCGTGTACGACAACATGGCCTTCGGACTCAAGCTCCGCAAGATCCCCAAGGACGAGATCGACCGCCGGGTGCGGGAGGCCGCGGACATCCTCGGCCTGGAGGAGTACCTGGCAGCGCAAGCCCAAGGCGCTCTCCGGCGGGCAGCGTCAGCGCGTGGCGATGGGCCGAGCCATCGTCCGGGAGCCGAAGGCGTTCCTCATGGACGAGCCGCTCTCGAACCTGGACGCGAAGCTGCGCGTCCAGATGCGATCGGAGATCGCGCGGATCCAGAACGAGCTCGGGGTCACGACCCTCTACGTCACCCACGACCAGATCGAGGCGATGACGATGGGCGATCGCGTCGCGGTGATCAGGAGAGGGATCCTCCAGCAGGTCGACACTCCCGCAGTCCCTTTACGACCACCCGGATAACCTGTTCGTCGGCGGGATTCATCGGGTCGCCGGCCATGAACATGGTCGAGGCGACGGTGTCCCGCTCGAACGGCTCGGCCGTGGTCGAGTTCGGGGGCTTCCGGCTCGGCCTCCCAGAGGAGGTCTTCGCGGAACGGCCCGCGCTCAAGGGGTTCGAGGGCAGGCAGGTCATCGTCGGCATCCGGCCCGAGGACATGGAGGACGCCACGCTCGTCGCCGACGCTCCCGAGGATCGCCGGATCCGCTCGAACGTCATCCTCCGGGAGGCCCTGGGCGCCGACGTGCTCGTGCACTTCAAGATCCAGGCGCCCACCCTGATCACCGAGGACGTGAAGGAGCTCGCGGGCGACGTCGGTCAGGAGGCCCTGGCGGCGGTGGAGCAGGAGGCCCGAGCCGGCGAGTCGACGTTCCTGGCCCGGCTGAACCCGCGCACCGAGGCGCAGGAGCGCGCACCGATCGAGCTGGTGGTGGACGTCCACCGCCTGCACTACTTCGATCCCGAGACCGGGCTCGGCATCTACGGGGGCGACGAAGCCTGACCTCGTCGAGCCCCTCGCCCGCGAGGTTCCCCGAAGGGTTCCTGTGGGGGGTCGCCACCTCGGCGTATCAGATCGAGGGTGCCGTCGGATGATGACGGCCGAGGTGTCTCGATCTGGGACACGTTCAGCCGAACCCCGGGCAAGATCCGCGGCGGTGACACCGGGGATGTGGCCTGCGACCACTACCACCGGTTCGAGGAGGACGTCGCGCTCATGGCCGAGCTCGGCGTGGGCGCGTACCGGTTCTCGGTCGCGTGGCCCCGGGTCCAGCCGGACGGTCGAGGGCCGGCGAACGAGCGAGGGCTCGACCACTACCGGAAGCTGCTCGATGCGCTCAACCGACACGGGATCGTGCCCGTGCCGACCCTGTACCACTGGGACCTCCCGCAGGCGCTCGAGGACGCCGGCGGCTGGCCGAGCCGGGCCACGGCGGAGGCGTTCGCCGAGTACGCATCGATCGTGCACACCGCGCTCGACGCGCAGGCCCCGTACTGGATCACCCTCAACGAGCCATGGGTCTCGGCGTGGCTCGGATACGGCGCCGGGGTCCACGCCCCGGGGCTAACCGACGACGCCCTCGCCCTCACCGCCACCCACCACCTCCTGCTCGCGGACGGCTGGGCGCGCGAGGCGATGAGCGGCCACGGCGAGCTCGGGATCACGCTCAACATCCAGCCGGCTCGTCCAGCGTCGGACGATCCCGAGGACGTCCGCGTCGCCAGGCTGGCGGACCTGCAGATGAACGCCCTCTACCTCGACCCACTCTTCGGCCGCGGCTATCCGCTGGACCTCGTCGAGCACTACCGGGGCGTGAGCGACTTCGGGTTCGTACGTGACGGCGACCTGGAGGCGATCGCGCGTCCTCTGGACTTCCTCGGCGTGAACTACTACCGGATCCACACCGTCACGGCGGATCCCGCGCGGGGTCGGCGTGCCGAGGAACTCCCCGGCTCGGTCGGCGCGTGGTCGTTCCCGCCGCCCGGCGTCCCGGTCACGTCGATGGACTGGCCGATCGAGCCGTACGGTCTGGCCGATCTGCTGATCGATCTCAACCGTGACTACGCGCCCAGCAAGGTTCTCGTGACCGAGAACGGAGCGGCCTTCGACGACGAGGTCGGGCCGGACGGGACGATCGACGACGCCGAACGGATCTCGTTCCTCCGGGGACACCTCCTGGCGGCGCACGAGGCGATCCAGGCGTACGTGCCGCTCAGGGGGTTCTTCGCGTGGTCCCTGCTCGACAACTTCGAGTGGGGACGAGGGGTACTACCGAGCGGTTCGGCCTCGTCCACGTGGACTTCGAGACCCAGGCCCGGACGCCGAAGGCGAGCGCCCGCTGGTACGGGGAGATGGCACGGAAGGGAGGTGTCGTCTCATAGCCGCACGGGCCGTCCTTCGCGTCGTGGGCCCGGCCGAGCGCCTCTGACCCGGATGGGTAAGAATAGGGACTAGCCCGAAAGCCAAAGGAGGGGCACATGTGGCGATCAAGGCTATTCGTACTGCCAGCGGTCGTCCTGATGCTGGCCGCCGTCGCCTGCAAGGAGGAGGAGGGAGGCGAGGGTCAGCTCGAGAACACCGGAACCGTGAACGTCCTCAACGCCATGGACCCCGTGGCAGAGGTCCCGGCGATCCAGGCGCTCATCGAGGACAACCTCGGTGACGTGGACTACACGGTCGAGATCGAAGGCTCGGCTGACTTCGAGGAGCAGTTCCCGATCCGTGCCGAGGGCGGGACCCTCGACATCGCGCTCCTGCCGCAGCCGGGGACCGTGGCGGCCCAGGCCGCGGCCGGGACGCTCATCTCGCTCGAGGACCTCGGGTTCGACATCGACGAGCTCGAGGCGCTGTTCGGTGAGTACTTCCTGTCGCTCGGCGAGTTCGAGGGCGAGCACTACGGCCTGCCGACCAACATCAACCTGAAGAGCATGGTCTGGTACCCGAAGGACGACTTCGACGCCGCCGGGTACGCGGTCCCGACGACCTGGGACGAGCTGATGGCGCTGTCCGACCAGATCGTGGCGGACGGCGGCACGCCATGGTGCGTCGGCTTCGAGTCCGGCGGCGCCACCGGGTGGCCGGCGACCGACTGGATGGAGGACATCATGCTCCGCACGGCGGGACCCGACGTCTACGACCAGTGGGTCAGCCACGAGATCCCGTTCAACGACCCGGCCGTCGCGAACGCCGCAACGGTATTCGGTGACGTCATGTTCACGGAGGGCTACGTCCTCGGTGGCGCCGCGGACACGCCGTCGATCGCGTTCGGTGACGCACCGCTGCCGATGTTCGACGACCCGCCGGGGTGCTGGCTCCACCGCCAGGCGAGCTTCATCAACGCCTTCTTCCCGGAGGGCACCGAGGCCGGGCGTCGACTACGACTGGTTCCCGCTGCCGCCGATCGACCAAGAGGGGACCCTGTTCGCCGGTGAGCTCGCGGTCGTGGGCACCGGGGGCAACCGTCCCGAGGTCAAGGACTTCCTCGAGCAGTTCATGGGCGAGACGATCCAGTGCGCGATGGGCGGCGTGACCGCCTCGTCGAGGATCTCGCCGAACGTCAACGTCGGACCGGAGTGCTACGCGAACTCCATCCTGGCGGACGCGTCTGAGGTCCTCACGAACGCGCTGGCGACCGGGCACGGGTCGGTTCGACGCGTCCGACCTCATGCCCGGCGAGGTCGGCGCGGGCAGCTTCTGGACCGGGATGGTTCGGTACATGCAGGAGGGACCGGACTCGCTGACCGGCGTCCTCGACGAGATCGAGGCCAGCTGGCCCGCATAGAGGTTCCATCATCAGCGGGGACCCTCGGGTGCCCGTCGACACGTGAGGGAGCGGCCGCGCTGCGGCCGCTCCCTGCGGTTTGCGAGGTCGCGCGCCTCGGGGGAGGATGACGACCCGTGGGATCGACCGAACGCCCGTCGCCGCTTCGCATCGCCATGGTGGTCGCCGCGACGATCGTGGGCGGTCTCGCGTTCCTGCTGGCGGTCGACTACCTCCGCGACCCGAGGGCGGACAGGGTGGCCATCGTGGTGGTGGCGGTCGTCGTCGGCGTCGGCGGCGTCTTCTTCCTGTACTGGGCGATGAACCGGATCGTCGACCTGCTCCCCGAGTCGTTCCGCGAGGGCGTGCGCCCCTACCTCTTCGTGGGTCCCGCACTGGTGATCCTGGCCGTGTTCCTGATCTACCCGGTCTTCAACACGATCCTGCTCAGCTTCAAGGACGACATCTCGAAGGACTTCGTCGGGCTCGACAACTACCGGTTCGTGTTCACGGACGAGAACATGCTGCGGGCCCTCCGGAACACGGTGGGTTGGCTCGTCCTCGTACCGCTCGTCGCCGTGAGCATCGGCCTCATGTTCGCGACGCTCGTCGACCGGCTCCGCCGCGGCGAGGCCATCGCGAAGTCCATGATCTTCCTGCCGATGGCGATCTCGTTCGCGGGCGCATCCGTGACGTGGCAGCTGATCTACAGCTACCGCCCGCAGGGATTCGGCAGCAACATCGGACTGCTGAACGGGATCATGCTCGGGCTGGGCCAGAACCCGGTGAAGTGGCTCGAGATCCAGCCCTGGAACAACCTCCTCCTGATGGTGATCATGGTTTGGATGCAGACCGGCTTCGCCATGGTGGTCCTGTCGGCGGCGATCAAGGCGATCCCGGACGAGATCATCGAGGCGGCACGGATCGACGGCGCCTCCGAGATGCAGGTGTTCCGCAGGATCATCGTGCCGAGCATCCTGCCGACGATCGTGGTCGTGACCACCTACATGATGATCAACGCCCTGAAGGTGTTCGACATCGTCTTCGTCCAGCCGGCCAACTCCGAGGTGAACGGGACCGTGGTCGTCGCAGAGCGGATGATCCGCTGGTTCTTCCTCCTCGACCACAACGGGCGAGGAGCCGCGATCGCGGTCATCCTGTTCGTCGCGGTCGTCCCCGTGATGATCTGGAACGTCCGGCGCTTCCGCGAGCAGGAGGCCATCCGATGAGCGCCCCGTCGACCACGATGCGCATGGGCGCCGGAACGCAGGCGCCCGGCGAGGTCCGCAAGGGCGGGTGGGTCGTCCGGATCACGATCATCGCGATCGTCGTCGTCTGGCTCATCCCGACCGTGGGCGTGCTCGTCACGTCGCTCCGCCCCGAGAACCTCGTCGACGCGTCGGGATGGTGGACCGCGCTCGCGCACCCGCTTCCGGGCGGCCGAGTGGACCTTCGAGAACTACCGCCTGGCGCTCGAAGCGCAGGGTTTCGGCAACGCCTTCCTCAACAGCCTGGCGGTGGCGATCCCGTCGACCGTGATCCCGATCACCATCGCGGCCTTCGCCGCGTATGCCTTCGCGTGGATGGAGTTCCGTGGGCGCGACGTCCTGTTCGTGATCGTCGTCGGGCTGATGGTGGTGCCGCTCCAGATGGCGCTGATCCCGATCCTGCGCCTGTTCACGCAGGGGGTGGTGCTGTTCGGGTACCGCATCGTCCCCGACCTGGACCTGAACCGTTCGTTCCTGGGCATCTGGCTCGCACACACGGGCTTCGGTCTCCCCCTCGCCACGTACCTGCTGCGCAACTACATCGCATCGCTCCCGTCATCCGATATCGAGTCCGCGAAGATCGACGGGGCCGACCACTTCACGATCTTCTGGCGCCTGATCATCCCGCTGTCGATCCCGGCCCTCGCCGCCTTCACGATCTTCCAGTTCATGTGGGTCTGGAACGACCTGCTCGTCGCCTACGTGTTCCTGGGCGGGGCGGGCCAGAACCGCGTGCTGACCGTAGCGCTGCGCGAGCTGGTCGGGGCCCGAGGGGAGAACTGGCACCTGCTCACGGCCGCCGCCTTCATCTCGATGGCGCTCCCGCTCGCCGTCTTCTTCTCGCTGCAGAAGTACTTCGTGCGAGGGCTCACGGCCGGCGCCGTCAAGGGCTGAGGCTCGTGCCCAGGGCGCGACGATCCCCGCTCGCCAGCGCGGAACCGCTCCCGCCCCGTACGAAGTGGCGGGCGATCCTGCTCGCCACCCTCCTGCTGGCACCGGCTCACTGGTCGCTGATGGCCGGACTCGTCTCCATCGCCTCCGACCGGGCGTCGGCCCCCGCGGGCGAACCCCTCATCGCGTTCGGGCTCGCGGTCGTGCCGTTCGTGTTCGTCGCGCTCGCCTTCCTGTCCGAGCACCCACGTGCGCCCGGAGCAGTGATCAAGGCGATGGGGCTCGCGCTCGTCGTCGGCATCCCGATCTCCGCGATCGCCGCGGACGCGGTCACCGGTCTCGTCGCCGGTCTCGGCGCGGGCGGGATCGCCGCCCTGCGGGCCGACCTGGACCACTCGTGGAAGGCGCGGGCCCTCGCGGTGCTCGCCGCGTCCGGGTACGTCTTCGCGCTCGCCAGGATGGCACCCGAGTTGGCGCTCCTGCTCACCCCCGCCCTGCCGTTCACGAGCATCGGCGTGGCCGACCACCTCTCCGAGCGCAGGCGCGAGCGCGAGCGCGCGCGGCAGACGCAGGGACAGGCCGGGTAGCAGACACCCGTCCCTAGCGGGTCGCCCCCAGCACCACGCCCTGCCACGGCCCGAGGGTGAGCCCCCCGCGCGCCTCTTCGCCGTCGCGGCGCCGGTCGGTCGCGATCAGGATGGTCGCGGGCTCCGCGTCGATCGCGGCGACCTCATCGGAGAGGTTCAGCGCAACCACGATCCCGTTGCCTCGCCGCCAGGCCCACACGCCGGGCGGCGCAGGGAGCGACCGGTAGGCGCCCGAGCGGAGATCCGGCGTGCGGCGCCGGAGGGCGATCAGGTCACGGCACAGGTTCAGGGTCGAGCTCGGGTCCGCACGCTGGCCGGCGACGTTGACCGCCGCAGCGTCCCCGAGAGGCAGCCACGGGGGCACGTCGCCCCCGGTGAACCCGCCCCCCGGCTCCGCGTTCCACTGCATCGGGGTTCGCCCTCGGTCACGGCCGGCCTCCGGAGACAGTCGGAGCCCGACCGTGTCCCTCGCATCGCGCTCCGGCACGGGTACGTCCGTCATGCCGATCTCGTCGCCGTAGTAGAGGAAGGGCGTCCCCCGCAGCGTCAGGAGGGCCATCAGTGCGCACCGCGTCCCCGCCTCCCGCCCCTCGCACCACCTCGTCGGGAAGCGGCCGACGTCGTGGTTGGACGCCGTCCACACCGGCTGGGCGGAGGCAGGGAGCGCTGTCTCGGTCGCCCCGACCACATCTCGCAGCGCATCGGCCCGGAAGTCCGCGAAGACGAACGGGAAGTTGAAGCACAGGTGGAGCTCGTCATCCGAGGTCCCGTAGAACGGGGCCAGCCGCTCGGGGACCGGGACCCAGGTCTCGCCGACCAGGATCCGGGGAGCGTCGTAGCCGTCGGCGATGGCGCGCCAACGCCGGTAGATCTCGTGCACCTCGGGCCGGTTCATCTTGTGGACGGGGCGCTGGCCGAGCCGTCGGACGTCGGCCGGGTCCTCGTCGGTGGACGGAGGATCATCACGCAGCGCACGGTCCTTGACGAGCCCCTGCGACACGTCGATCCGGAAGCCCGCCACGCCGTGGTCGAACCAGAAGCGGAGGATCTCCTCGAACTCGCGGCGCACTTCCTCGTTCCACCAGTCGAGGTCCGGCTGCTCCACGAGGAAGTTGTGGAGGTAGAACTGGTTCGTCTCGGGCTCGAGCTCCCAGGCCGCCCCCCCGAACACCGACACCCAGTTGTTGGGCGGGGAGCCGTCGGGCCGCGGATCCGCCCAGACGTACCAGTCGCGGTGATCCGCGCTCCTCGATGAGCGAGCGTCCAGGAACCACGGGTGTCGATCGCTCGTGTGGTTCGGAACCAGGTCGAGGAGGATGCGCATCCCTCGGGCGCGAGCCTCGGTCACCAGGCGGTCGAGCACATCCAGGTCGCCGAGGTCGGGATCGACGTCGCGGTAGTCGGCGACGTCGTACCCCCAATCCAGGTTCGGCGAGGGCATCGTCGGCGACAGCCACACCCCGTCGATGCCGAGCCACTCCAGGTGGTCGAGGTGGTCGATGACGCCCTGGAGGTCGCCGATCCCGTCGCCGTTCGAGTCCGCGAACGACCGGACGTAGATCTGGTACAGGACGCCATCGCGCCACCAGTCGGGCCCATCCACGTGCCCGGGGTGGGACTCGAACCCACATGTCCCGAAGGACCAGCGTTTTTAGGACGCTTCCGTCTGCCCATTCCGGCACCCGGGCAGTCCTCAGGATAGGTCGTCCGAAGAGCCGATGTTCCTGCCTCGGTACGTGTCCGTCTGCGCGTGGCAGTTGGGGCACAAGATCCTGAGATTGGCGAGCCGGTTGTCCGTCCGCCTGCCGTTGATGTGATCCAGCTCGAGCGGGATGGGGTGTCCGTTCCACGCTTCCAGACGACACCGCTCACAGCGCCGTTCCTTGACCCCCTCCTGGATCATCCGTGTCTTCAAGTCGTTCGTGCTCACGAGCCGCCCATCTACGAGCAGCTCCCGGAGCGACCGCCTCGGGACCACCGGCGTCGTCGTCCCCCGTCGCCAGCCCTGCCCGACGAAGTGCGCGGTGTCCACGCCCAAGGCTTCGATGCGCGCCTTCAAACGCGCTTGATTCCCACCGGGCCTCACACCCAGGCTCCTCAGCACCTGAGCCAGCGATCTGGACGACCGGACCGCGCGAGAGAGCTCATCATCTGTGCAGCGAACCGGAGTCCGCCTGCGGAGATGCGAAAGGTCAAGGCCGAGTCTCTCGGCTCGCTGCCACACCGTCTCGTAGTTGCCACCGCGCGGTGCGAGGCCCAACGAGGTGAGCACCTCTCGCATCGTGCGCGCCGACCGCACCGCGCTCGCGAGCTGGTCGTCCGTGTACTTCCTCGGAGGCACGTACCGACCTTATCGGCGGGCACCGACACGCCCGCCGGTCACCAGCGCGCCTCACGTCGCGGTGATCGTGACCTTCTCGATATAGACGGCCTGAGCGGGCTGCTGGCCGGCGATCCCGGCAGCGGGGTCCTGGATGGGCAGCTGCTGGATCTGCTGGGCTACGTCGAGGCCCTCGATCACCCTGCCGAAGACCGTGTAGGCCGGGTTCGCGTCGAGGTTGTGGCCGTTCTCGCCGGTGATGAGGAAGAACTGGCTGCCACCGGTGTTCGGTCCGGCGTTCGCCATCGCGAACGTGCCCGGCCCGTACGTGTCGTTGCCGGTGAGCTCGTCCGGGATCGAGTAGCCCGGGCCGCCGGTCCCTGTGCCGGTCGGGTCACCGCCCTGGAGCACGTCGATGCTCGAGTCGATGCGGTGGATCCGCTGGCCGTCGAAGTAGCCCTCCTGCGCGAGGAACACGAACGAGTTCACGGTCTGGGGCGCCTGGTCGGCGAGGAGCTCGATCACGATGTCGCCGCACGAGGTTCGCAGGGTGGCCGTGTAGGTCTTCCCGTCCTCGAGCACCTGCGCCGGCGCCGCGAACTGCGGCTTCGGATCCATCGCGCCCTTCGGAACATCGGCGCCGCAGGCAACCTCCGTCGGGCCCGGCCGTCGGGTCCACGGTGCCCGTCTGCTTGCCTGGCTTCTTCGAGCCGGTCTGCGCCGGTCGGGCCGGTCGCGGCGGTTGGGCCGGTCGCGGCGGTTGGGCCGGTCGCGGCAGGCGGGGTCTCGTCACCGCCTCGGATGAACGCGGAGTACACGACGGCCAAGCCGAGCACACCGACGACCGCCGCAACCGCTATGGCGGCGCTCTTGCGACGCTGCTGCGCGCGGCGCTCGGCCTGGCGGCGAGCGTGCTGCTTCGCGAGCTGACGGTTGCGGCTCTTGGACATCGGCCGAAGAAGGTTACCGGACGGAGCGGGCCTCGCTCATCGCCGCCGCGCGACCTTCCCCTTCGGCTCCCTGCCGGCGCGGCGGGCCGCGTCGCTGAGGACGTACTCGATCTGGGCGTTCACGCTTCGAAGCTCGTCGGCCGCCCACCGCTCGAGGGTGGCGTAGAGCTCCCTGCTGATCCGCAGCGGGAACGTCTTGCGTTCGCTCACGACACCTACTAGTAGATGGAACCGGCGTTCACGATCGGCTGCGCCGCCTGCTCCCCTGTCAGCACGACGAGCAGGTTCGAGATCATCGCGGCCTTGCGCTCCTCGTCGAGCTCGACGATGTGCTCGCGGGCGAGCATCTGGAGCGCCATGTCCACCATCCCCACGGCGCCCTCGACCATCTTCTGCCGAGCGGCGACGATCGCGCTCGCCTGCTGCCGGCGGAGCATCGCGCCGGCGATCTCGGGCGCGTAGGACAGGTGGGACAGCCGCGTCTCGACGACCTCGACGCCGGCGCGCCCGAGGCGCTGGTGCAGCTCGGCCTGGAGCGCCTCGGACACCTCGTCGACGTTGCCCGAGAGTGAGAGGGCCTGCTCTTCGTAGCTGTCGTACGGGTAGAGCGTCGCGAGGTGCCGGACCGCGGTCTCGCTCTGCACCGCGACGAACTCCTCGAAGTCGTCGACGTCGAAGATGGCCCGGGCGGTATCGACGACCCGCCACACGACGACGGCCGCGATCTCGACCGGGTTGCCCCGGTGGTCGTTCACCTTCACCTTCTGTGTGTCGAAGTTGCGGATCCGCAAGGACACCTTCCGCCGCTCCCCGACCGTGAACGGGTTCGCCCAGAACCACCCATCCGTCCGCACGGTGCCGATGTAGCGGCCGAACAGGATGAGCACCCGTGCTTGGTTCGGTTGCACGACGAACAGCCCGAGCGCCACGAAGGCGGCGAAGGCCTCGATCAGCACGGCGCCGCCGATACCGACGAGCGTCCAGACCGTCGGAGCCCCGTCGCGCACGGCACCCACGATCATCACGACCACGAGGGCGACGCCGATCACGCCGAGGGCGACCACGGCCAGCGGTCATCACGAACCCCGGCGCGACCCGCGCCGGCCGTTCCTGGCTGAAGCTCTGCATCTTCTCCCTCCTGATATCAGGACGATATCGTGATGATATCACTACGGGACCAGCATCTCCAGGACGAGGCCGTCGAGGATGTCGGTCTCGGAGACGAGGGTGCGCTCGAAGCCGAAGCGCCGCATGACCCGGACGAGCGTGAGGGCGCCCGCCACGATCACGTCGCCCCGGCCGGGCGCCATCACGGGGAGCGCCGCGCGCTCGGCGTTCGTCATGGCTGCGAGGTTCGCGAGCACGATCTCGGCCTCGGCGAGCGCGAGCCACGTCCGGTGGATCCGCTCGGGATCGTAGAACGGCAGGCCGAGCGAGATCGCCTGCATCGTGGTGGCCGTGCCGGCGACGGCGATGAACGTCCTCGCGTCGTCGATCGGGACCGCCGCTTCGACCGCGTCGAGCACGATCTCGATCGCGGCGGCCATCGCCTCGATCTCGGGGGCGCTCGGGGGGTCGGTGGTGAAGAACCGCTCGGTGAGTCGAACGCTCCCGATCTGTGTCGAGATGGCGGCCGCCGGCTCGCCGTCGCCGACGACGAACTCGGTCGAGCCGCCGCCGATGTCCAGCACCAGGTGGGGGGGCTCGGCGCCCTCGACCTCGAGCGCCGCGGTCGCGCCGAGGAACGAGAGCGCGGCCTCGCTGCTCCCCGGAGATCACCTCGAGCGGCGAGCCCGCGTGCTCGAGCACGGCGCGCTCGTACGCCTCGCGGTTCGAGGCGTCGCGGACCGCGCTCGTCGCGCCGACGCGGATGCGCTCCGCGTGTTGCGCACGCGCTCGGCGACAATACGTCGACAGCACGTCCACCGTGCGCCGCAAGGCATCCGGTTCGATCCGCCCCGTCTCGTCCACGCCGCGGCCGAGGCGCGTGATGACCATGTCCCGTGCGAGCTCGCGGAACCCGCCGCTGCCGTCGGGCTCGGCGACCAGCAGTCGGATCGAGTTCGTGCCCTGGTCGATCGCAGCCACGCGGCCGGCCCGGAGGTCATGGATGGGCTCGATCTGGGTGGCGACCCAGGCGCCGACCGGGTCGTCGCCCCCCGCGAGATGGTTCGCGTAGTGGGCGTGGAGGCACTTCACGCCGGTCCGCGTGCCGCCGACACCGCCGAACGCGCTCGCCTCGGGCGCGTCGCGGGCACGTTCGGCCGCGTATGCCTCGTGGGCCGCGACGAGCGCCTCGGCGAACACGGGGTCGTCGTCGGCCGTCGCGTTCAGCCGCGCGATCGCACCCTCGGACTCCACGCGCGAGACGGCCCTGACCGCCGCCGGACACGTGAGCCAGAACAGCGTCGGGAACGGATGCCCCTCCGCATCCATCGGGTGGTTGCGGATCACGAGCGGATGGCCATCGGGACAGCGCGCGACGACCGAGAAGGGCGTGGTGGGCTCGCGCCCGAGCTGGTCGCGGACGATGGTGAGGTCGCTGCCGCGGAGCTCGCCCACGGGGGGCGCTACTTGCGCTTGTGCTCGACGGAGCGCTTGAAGTCCACCTGGCGCTCCTCGCTCTGGCGCATGAACTTCTTCAGCCGGGACTCGAAATCCGGGTCCGAGCCGCGCCGCTGCCGCTGCGGCGGCGGGTCCTGCAGGGCCTTGATCGAGAGGTCGATCTTGCCGTCCTCCTTGATGGCGAGGACCTTCGCCTGGACGACATCGCTCTCGCGCAGGTGCTCGTGCACGTCCTTGACGTAGTTGCGGTCGATCTCGGAGATGTGGACCAACCCGACCTTGCCGCCCTCGAGGGTCAGGAACGCCCCGTAGGGCGTGATCCGTGTGACGGTCCCCTCGATGACCGCGCCAACCTCCAGCTCTGCCAGAACAACCCCTTCCCTCGATCCCTGCCTCCGCGCGTTGCGGAGAGCCCGGGGCGGCCACTATCCCATCGGGTTGTTCGAGGCGTCAATAACCGGCCCCGGGCGTCGGGAGGCTCAGGCTTCGGATCCGGCAGGCGATCAGAGAGGGCTCAGCAGCTCGCCCGGGCCGGACCACCCCGGCCGCGTCTCAGGGGACGATCGTCTCGCAGGTGTCGTTGGCCCGTTCTCCGCTCGTGCACGTATCGTTGCCGCTGCCCCCGATGAGGTAGTCGGAGCCGGCCTCCCCGTCGAGCGCGTCGTCTCCGTCATCTCCCAGGAGCGTGTCGTCGCCTCCGCCGCCGTACACGAGGTCGTTGCCGGCGCCCCCGGAGATCGTGGGATCGTCGCCGGCGGCGCCGTGGATGGTGTCGTTGCCATCGTCGCCGAACAAGATGTCACCGGTGGTGTCCAGCCCGCCCAACTCGCCGCCGAAGATGGTGTCGTCTCCCCCGTTACCGCTGATGCCGTCCTCGCCCGGCCCACCGAAGAAGGTGTCTTGCTCTTCGAGCGTCGGGTGCCCCACGTTGCCCCGCAGCGTGTCGTCGCCGGGGCCGCCGAAGAGCCCGTCCTCCCCATCGCCGCCGTCGATGAAGTCGTCGCCCTCGCCACCGTCCGTGAAGTCGTCGCCCGCCTCGCCGTAGATCGAGTCGTTCCCAGACTCACCCTTGAGACTGTCGTTCCCGCTGCCGCCATGGATGGTGTCGTTCCCCGTCCCGGCCTCCACGATGTCCGTACTGCTCCCGCCGTAGATGCCGTCCTCGTCCGCCCCACCGTAGATCTCGTCCTCGCCGCGCCCACCGAAGAGTTGGTCGTTCCCCTCCTCGCCGTAGAGGCTGTCGCTGCCGAACGCGCCCTCGAGGACGTCGAAGCCGCCGCCCCCGTAGAGCGAGTCATCGCCGTCGTGCCCCACCAGGTCGTCCGCTCCCTCGGCGCCGTAGATCGTGTCGTTGCCGTCCCCACCGTCGATGAGGTCGTTGTCGCCCTCGCCGAGGATGACGTCCCGCCCCGGGCCGCCGTCGATCGTGTCGCCGCCCGGACCACCGCAGATCACGTCGTTGCCGCCGAGCCCGGTGATCGTGTCGTCCCCCCGGCCCCCATCGATCACGTCTCGGCGGTTGGTCCCGCGGAGGCGGTCGTCGCCGGGCGTGCCCTGGATCGTGATCCTCTCTTGGTTGCACTGCGAAGCGGCGGCCGTGGCAGCCGGAACGACCGCGAGCCAGGTCATCGCGAGCACCGCAGCCGTCGCCGAGACCCACCTCGTGGCGATCCCGTCCATGGGAGCCCTCCCCTCGATCCTCCCAGATGGAGTCGCGACCGCAGCCGGTCAGCCGAGCCGCCCTCCAGATCGGCGCATCCTATCCCTCCCGACCTGGCGGCGATACCCCCCAGTGGGGAGCTCAGCAGTCGCCCGAGGCGGGACCACCCGGCACGACGAGGGCGATCTCGCCGGGCCGCACCATGCCCAGGCACTCGCGCGCGAGGCGCTCGATCTCGGCGGGGTCGCGGAGCGCGACGATCTGCGCCTGGAGCTCGTCGTTCTGCTGCTCGAGCTGTGTTGCCCGCCGCTCGAGCTCGGCGATCCGCCCCCGCTGCTCGAGGTACTGCCGCCCCGGCACGAGCGTGAGGAGCGCGAGGAGCGCGACGGCGACCATCAACCCCGCGGCCCGGCCGGTGAGACGGGGCCGGTCGCGCTCGAGGGTCCGCGTGCCCGCGCTCACCCGCCGGCCTTCCGGATCGTCGCGGGGCCGGCGTAGCGGGCCGTGTCGCCGAGCTCTTCCTCGATCCGGAGCAGCCGGTTGTACTTCGCGGTGCGCTCGGCTCGCGCGGGTGCGCCGCTCTTGATCTGCCCGGCGTTCGTGGCGACGACGAGGTCGGCGATCGTGCTGTCCTCGGTCTCACCGGAACGGTGGCTGAACATCGAGCGGTACCCGCTCCTCGTCGCGAGCGCCACGGTGTCGAGGGTCTCGGTGAGCGTGCCGATCTGGTTGACCTTGATGAGGATCGCGTTCGCGACGCCGTCGCGGAGACCGCGCTCGAGGCGCTCGGGGTTCGTGACGAACAGGTCGTCGCCGACGAGCTGGACGCGGTCGCCCAGCTCACGCGTCATCGCCGCCCAGCCCTCCCAGTCGTCCTCGGCGAGGCCGTCCTCGAGCGAGACGATCGGGAAGCCGTCGAGGAGACCTCCCCAGAACGCGATCATGTCCTTCGAGCTCCGCTGCTCGCCTTCGAGCTGGTACGCGCCGTCGTGGTAGATCTCGGAGACCGCGGGGTCCATCGCGAGTGCGACCTCGTCGCCAGGCTCGAGCCCTGCCGCCCCGATCGCCTCGACGAGCAGCTCGAGCGCCGCGGCGGCCGTCGCGAGCTCCGGCGCGAACCCGCCCTCGTCGCCGACCCCGGTCGCGAGCCCGCGCTGCTTCAGCAGGGACTTCAGCGCCTGGTAGATCTCGGCACCCCACCGCAGCGCCTCGGAGAAGGATGCCGCTCCGACCGGGGCGAGCATGAACTCCTGGAGCTCCAGCTGGTTGTCGGCGTGCGCGCCGCCGTTGATCACGTTCATGAAAGGAACCGGAAGGAGGTGCGCGTTCGGCCCGCCGATCGCCCGGTACAGCGGGAGGTCGAGCGCGTCGGCGGCCGCATGCGCCACCGCGAGCGAGACGCCGAGGAGCGCGTTCGCGCCGAGGTTGGACTTGTCCGGCGACCCGTCGAGGTCGAGCAGGAGCGCGTCGACCGCCCGCTGGTCGAGCGCCTCCTCCCCCTCCACCGCCGGGCCGATAGTCGAGACCACGTTGTCGATCGCCTTCAGGACGCCCTTGCCGCCGAAGCGCTTCGGGTCGCCGTCGCGGAGCTCGAGTGCCTCGTGCTCGCCGGTCGAGGCACCGCTCGGCACGGCCGCGCGGCCGAACGAGCCGTCCTCGAGGTACACGTCGACCTCGACCGTCGGGTTGCCGCGGGAGTCGAGGATCTCGCGCGCGTGGACCGTTCCGATCGCAGGCATCGCGGACGATTGTAGTGCCGTGGAGGCTCGGGTCCGCGGACCTCGCGCGAGGCTTCAGGTCGTGCTCGGCGGCCGGTCGAACGCCGACCACCGCGCGATCGGGTCGAAGCCGAGCCTGCCGTAGAAGTCCTTCGGCCAGTCCTCGTCGTCGGCGTTCAGGAACACGAGCCCGGCGCCGCGGGCTCTCGCCTCGGCCAGGGCGCGGAGCACGACCGCCCGGCCCAGTCCTCGGCCTCGGAAGGCCTCCACCGTCCCGACGTCCTCGACCTGAGCGACACCCTCCCCCGGGTAGAGCTCGCACCGGCTCGCCGGGACGCCCTCGACGTAGGCGACGAAGAAGCGCGCCCCCGCCTCCGCGAGGACGCGCCGGTGATCGGCGAGCTGCCGGACCACCTCCTCGGACGTCGCGTACGGCTCCGGGCGCAACGCGTCCGCGACGATCGGGATGTAGGTGTCGACGTCGACCTCCTCGACGGGAAGCTCGCCGCCGCGATCGGGCTCGCGTCGCCGGACCATCGTGACGACCCGGTCCCACGTGTACCCGAGTCCGGCCAGACCGGCTGCTACCCGCCGACCGGCATCCTCGTCGTCGAGCACGAGGTTGCGGTGCCCGAGTCCGAGCCCGCCGAGGACACGATCGCACTCGGCCGCGAGCTCGGCGGCGCGAGCGCGCTGGAGCGGCCCCTCGGCCCACAGGAGGTTGCTGTCCCATCGCAGCGGGAAGCGCTCGTCGAGGTACGCGGTCCCCCACGCGAAGGGCTCGGTCCGCAGCGTCGTGCGCCGGAGCAGGTCGCGTTCGAAGTCCAGGATGCGCTCGCGCTCGTCGGTCACGGGACGGCACGCTAGCAGGCGGTCCCGGCTACCCTTCGCGCGGTGGACGGCGGGAAGCAGGGATCAGCGGCCGGGCGCTCGCCGGCGCGTGCGCTCGCGGCGGCCGGTGCGCTCGCGGTGACGGTCGCCTTGCTCACCTTCCTCGTGGCGATCGACACCAAGAACCCGCCCCTGCTCGGCGGCATCGACCGCGCCTGGCGGGACGTGGCGCTCGGCGCGCCCGTATGGACCGAGACCGCGAGCCGCGCGCTCAAGACGCTCGGGTCGGGCTCGTTCATGGTCCCGCTCCGGATCGCGGTCGCCGTGTGGCTGCTGGTCCGGCGTCGTCACACGGATCTGGCGGCCTGGCTGCTCGCGTGGGTGCTGGCCGACGCGCTCACGTTCGTCCTCAAGCCGGAGATCGGCCGGCTGCGGCCCGACGGCGCCGACACGACCTCGCTCCCCTCGGGTCACGCGAAGACCGCGGCGCAGGTCGCGCTCGGCCTCGCGCTCCTCGCGACCACCACGTGGCCAAGACGCTGGGCGACGGTGGTCGCTGCGTGGGCCGCCGCCACGGTCTGGGTCGTCGCCATGGCGATCTCACGGACCCTGCTCGACGAGCACTGGCTCTCGGACGTCGTAGCGGGCTCGATGCTCGGGGCGGCGTGCGCGTTCGGCGCGGTCGGGTTCGTCGGGAGGCTCGTCGAGCGGCGCGCGGGCCCGTCGCCGGGCAGCTAGCTCGAGCGCGCCTCGCGGAACAGCGCTCGGATCTCGTCCTCGGAGGCCGACCCGAGATCCAGGCCGCGCTCCCGCGCGAGCTCGGTGAAGCGTTCGTAGCGCTCGGCGAACCCGCGGATCGTGCGCCGGAGCGCGCTCTCGGCGTCCACGCCCAGCTTGCGCGCGACGGCGACGGTCGCGAACAGCACGTCGCCGACCTCCTCCTCGGCGTTGTCGGCGTCGGTGTGCGACTCAAGCTCGGCGAGCTCCTCGCGCAACGCGCCGAGCGCGCCCTCGGTCGTGCCCCACTCGAAGCCCCAACCGGCCGCACGGCGTTGCACCTTCGCCGCCCGCGCGAGCGCCGGGAGCGTCGCCGGGATGTCGTCCTCGAGCGGTCGGCCCTCGCCCTTCTCCTCCGCCTTGATGCGCTCCCAGTTCACGAGGACCTCGTCCGGCCCCGAGACCTCGAGCTCCCCGAAGACGTGGGGATGGCGACGGATCAGCTTGCGCACGATGCCCTCGGCGACGTCGTCGACGTCCCAGGCGCCGTCGTCGGCCGCCATCTGCGCGTGGAACGCAACCTGCAGCAAGACGTCGCCGAGCTCCTCGCGCAGGAGGTCGCGGTCGTCGGCGTCGATCGCCTCGAGGACCTCGTGCGTCTCCTCGAGGAGGTGGCGCGCGAGCGAGCGATGCGTCTGCTCGTGGTCCCACGGACAGCCGTCCGGACCGCGGAGCCGCGCCATCACCCGCACGAGGTCGAGGAGCCGCTCTCCGCCCTGCGACGACGGCACGGGCCCCTGCGGGACGTGGGAGAGCGCGTCGTCGGGCTCGGTCACGGTGCGGCCGAAGGCGATGCGGGAGGGACGAAGGGGCCGTCGGTGTTCGTGCTGCGGACGGGCTCGACCTGACCGGTGGCCCGATCGAACACGCCGTACCGCGGGTTCACGCGGATCCGAGCGGTGTCCAGCCGGTCCTGCAACCAGGTCTGGAACGCCTCGCCGGTCGCCGCCGCCACGATCTGGTCACGGACCGCCTCGAGCGGCGTGACCTCGCGGCGTTCCATGTAGATCACGTGCCAGCCGAACTGCGTCTGTACCGGCTCGGAGATCTGCCCCGGCTGGAGCGCGAGCGCGGCCTGCACGAACGTCGGATCGAGCTGTGAGACGAACGTGGACCCGACGATCGCTCCGAGGCTGCCGCCGTTCGCCGCCGAGCCCGCGTCCTGCGAGCGCTCCGCGGCCAGATCGCCGAAGTTCTTGGGCGTCGCCTCGCGGGCGACGGCCTCCGCCTCCTGCTGGGTGGTCACCAGGATGTGCGCGACCTCGATGGTCGTGTAGTCCGCGAGGTGCTCCTCGTACAGCTGCTGCACCCGCTCGTCCGTGAGCGACCGCTCGGCGACGGCGTCCCCCACCGTGTTGAACAGGAGCAGGCGATCCGCGAACATCTCGAGCTCGGCGCGCGTGAGCTCGCGCCCGGCGAGCTGATCGTCGAGCGCCTTCGCACCCCCGAGCGCCCCCTCGATCTGCGCGATGGCGTCCTGGACGTCCTGGGGGTCGGTCTCGAGGCCGGCTTCGGCCGCGTAGTCCTTCACGAGCTCCAACTGGATGAGGTTCGTGAGCGTAAGCCGAGCGCACGCCGAGTCCTGCGTCTCGCCCTCGGAGGGCTGACCGCAGGGCGAGCCCGAGATCGAGGTCAGGAAGTCGAACATCGCCGTGTCGGCCGCGAGCTGGTCGGTCGAGATCACGCCGCCGTCCACCGTCGGCGGCCGTGGGCGCGGCCGCATCGCACGCCGCGAGGACGAGCGTCGACACGAGGGCGAGGACGAGCGCGCGGGAGCGGAAGGAGGAGGGGGTCACGCGGGCGATGCTAGCAAGCTCGCCGGCGAACCACCGGTGGCCTCGACGAGCATGCGCTCGACCCAGCCGGGGAGCTCGGCCGCCGGGACCCGCTCGGGCGTGAGGTTCACGGTCGCCGTCGCCCGGTGGTAGGTCGCCCCCGGCACCCGTTGCCCGAGATCCACCTCGAGCGAGCCGGGCAGCGTGACCGGCTTGATCCGCACCTGCTCGCGGTACGTCGACACCTCCTCGACGCCGAGGCGGCGGCACGTCACTCGGAGCGAGGCGACGGCGAACAGGGTCTCCACCTCGGCGGGGAGCTGGCCGTAGCGGTCGAGGGTCTCCTCGCGGACGCGCGCGAGGATCTGGTGGTCGCCCGCGGTGGCGATCCGCCGGTACAGGTCGAGACGCAGCGCCTCCTGCCCGACCCACCCCGGCGGCACGAACGCCTTCACCGGCAGGTCGACGCGCAGGTCCTTCTCCTCGGGGATGGGCTCCCCCTGCATCTCGGCGACCGACTCCTGGAGCAACCGGCAGTACGTGTCGAACCCGACGGCCGCGATGTGGCCGTGCTGCTCGGCGCCGAGCAGGTTGCCGGCGCCGCGGATCTCGAGGTCGCGCAGCGCGATCTGGAAGCCGCTGCCGAGCGACTGGTGCTTGCTGATCGTCGCGAGGCGCTCGTGCGCCTCCTCGGTCAGCTCGCGCTGCGGCGGGAAGAAGAAGTACGCGAACGCGCGCTCGCTCGAGCGCCCGACGCGCCCGCGCAGCTGGTACATCTGCGCCAGCCCGAGCAGGTGCGCCGTGTCGACGATCAGCGTGTTCGCGTTCGGCACGTCGAGGCCCGACTCGATGATCATCGTGCAGACGAGGATGTCGGCGTCGCGGTCCCAGAACCGGACCATCTGGCGCTCGAGCTGGTCCTCGTCCATCTGGCCGTGGGCGACGACGATCCGGGCCTCGGGCACCTGCTCCTTGAGCCACGCCACCTGTCGGTCGATCGTCGCGACGCGGTTGTGGACCCAGAACACCTGGCCCTCGCGCAGGAGCTCGCGCCGCACGGCGCCGAGCGCGAGGCCCTCGTCGTACTGCCCGACGTAGGTGAGCACCGGCTGCCGGTCCTCGGGCGGTGTGTCGACCGTCGACATGTCGCGGATGCCGGTGAGCGCCATCTCGAGCGTCCGCGGGATCGGCGTCGCGGTCATCGTGAGGACGTCGACGTGCGCGCGGAGCCTCTTCAGCCGCTCCTTGTGCGCCACGCCGAAGCGCTGCTCCTCGTCCACGACGACGAGCCCGAGGTCCTTGAACCTCACGTCGCGCGAGAGCAGCCGGTGCGTGCCGATGACGACGTCGACGGCGCCCTTCGCGACGTCGGCGACGATCCGGTCCTGCTCGGCGCGCGAGACGAACCGCGAGAGCATCGCGACCTTCACCGGGAACGGCGCGTAGCGCTCGGAGAAGGTGATGAAGTGCTGCTCGGCGAGGAGCGTCGTCGGCACGAGCACCGCGACCTGCTTGCCCTCCATCACCGCCTTGAAGGCGGCGCGCACGGCGATCTCGGTCTTGCCGAAGCCGACGTCGCCGCAGATCAGGCGGTCCATCGGGCGCGGCCGTTGCCATGTCGACCTTGACCTCCTCGATCGCGGTGAGCTGGTCGCCGGTCTCCTCGTGCGGGAAGGCGTCCTCGAGCTCCATCTGCCACGGCGTGTCGGGGCCGAACGCGTATCGGCCATCGACCGACATCCGCACCGAGTACAGCCGGACGAGCTCCCCGGCCATGTCCCTCACGGCACGCTTCACGCGGCTCGTCGCGCGCGCCCAGTCGTTCGTGCCCGAGACGCGACATCCGTGGCTGGTCCCCGCCGAGGTACTTCGCGAGCATGCCGACCTGATCCGTCGGCACGCTCAGGCGGTCGCCCTGCGCGTACTCGACCACCATGTAGTCGCGCTCGGCGCCGGCGATCTGCCGCCGCTGGATCCCCGCGTACCGGCCGACGCCGTGCACGCGGTGCACCGCGTAGTCGCCGGGCTCGAGCTCCTCGGCGATCGTGTCCGTCCGGCGCTTCGTCAGCCGAGGCGCCGAGCGCGTGTGCCGGCGCGAGCCGAACAGGTCCTCCTCGGTCGCGACGGCGAGTCTCGCCGCCGTCGAACACGAACCCGTTCGCGAGCGGCGTCTCGACCGCGTCGGCGACCGCCGACGACGCGTGTCGCCGACCATCTCCTTCACGCGCTCGAGCGACCCGTGCCCGCGAGCGGACAGCACGATCCGGTAGCCGCGGTCGGTCAGGTCGGCGAGGCGCTTCGCGAGCTCGGGCGCGTTGCCCTGAGCGGTCCCCCAGTGCTCGCACGCCGAGATCGACGCCCTCCGTGAACTCGGTGAGGTGGAGCCGCACGCGCTCGCCGAACGCCTCCTCGAGCGGGAGCACCGCCGGCGGGCCCGGCCACCCACTCGCCTCCGCGAGCGCCTCGGCCTCGCGGATGGGTCTGCCCGGCGCGGTCGAACGTCCGGCGCGCCTGCGTGACCACGACCCAGCCGCCGCCGGGCAGGATCTCGGCCGGCAGCGGCAGGTGGTCGAACACGAGCGGCGCGAGCGTCTCCATCCCCTCGAAGCTCAGGCCGTCGGCCAGGCGCTGCAGTCCGTCGCGGAACCGGTCGAGGTGCCGCGGGGCCGCGCCGCTCCGCGCGCGCCCTCACGTCCTCGTCGGCGATGAGCTCCCGCACGGCGCGGAACGAGCACGTGGACGACCCGCTGCGTCGACAGCTGCGAGGACGGGCACGAACTCGCGCATCGACTCGATCTGGTCACCCCAGTACTCGAGTCGGACGGGCCGGCGCGAGGTCCCTGGGAACACGTCGACGACGCCGCCGCGCACCGCGAACTCCCCGCGGTGCTCGACGACGTCGGCCCGGAGGTAACCGAGCTCGACGAGTCGCTCCGCGAGCGCGTCCGGCGGGAGCTCGCGCCCGACGACCAACTCGACCGGCGTCGCCTGCCCGAGGGTCGGCACCAAACCTTGCATCGCGGCGAGCGCGGGTGCGACGAGGACGAATGGTCCCGACGCCGTTCGCGCGCGACGAGCCGCATCGGTCCGGCGCGCCGAGATCTCCGGCGCGGGGCTGATCCCTCGTACGGGCAGGGCCTCCCACGCGGGAAGGAGCGCGATGCCCGCCGAGCCCAGGTACGCCTCGACACCGGCGGCGAGCGCCTCGGCCTCGCGCGGGCCAGGGGCGACGGCCAGGACCGGCGCGTCGAGCCCTCGGGCGAGCCCGGCCACGAGGAAGTCCTCCCCGGCCTCGGCTCGTGCCTGGATCGGTCGGGCGCGCTCGAGCAGGAGCCGCTCGAACGGCTCCGAGCCGATCAGCGCGTCGAGCGCTCGCTCCAGGCTCACGGAACCTTCCCCCGCACAGCACGAAGAGGCCTCGTCGCACCGCGACGGGCCTTGTCGGGCAAGTGTAGCGGCCGCTCGGACCTTCCCGCGGCGCGCCCCGGGGCGCATGCTGGTCCCGATCGGGGTGCTGTCCGGCCCGCCCCTGGCACGTCTGGAACGGGTGAGGAACGGAGCATGGCCACGAACGCGACCGCGAACGCGACCGCCGCCGAGACAGCCCGCGCAGGCTCCCTCGAGGACCTCTACGCGCGGACCGCGCCGGCCGCGCTCCGGCTCGCGTACTTCGTCTCCGGCGACCGCGAGCTGGCGCAGGACCTGGTGCAGGAGGCGTTCGCGCACGTCGCGGGGCGCTTCCATCACCTGCGCAAGCCCGACGCGTTCGAGGCGTACCTGCGACGGGCCATCGTGAACCTTTTCACGTCGCACCTGCGCCGCCGGCGGACCGAGCGCGCGTACCTCGAGGTGCGCCGCGCCGACCCGCCGCCGGAGCACTCGATCGCCGACGTGGCCGAGCGCGACCGCATGTGGCACGCGCTCGCGACGCTCCCGCCGCGTCAGCGCGCCGCGGTCGTGCTCCGCTTCTACGAGGACCTTTCGGAACGCGAGACCGCGGACGTGCTCGGCTGCTCGACGAACGCGGTGAACTCGCTCGTCGAGCACGCGATGGCCGCCCTGCGCGAGCGGATGGGAACGGAGGAGCGATGAACGACCTCGAGCTCGAGCGCGAGATCCGCGCCACGTTCCGGCGCCGCGGGCTCGACGTCCTGGACCCTGACGCCGTTCCGCCGGTGCACACGGTCGTCCGCAAGACCCGGCGACACCAGGCGACGACCATCGCGACCGTCGGCGTCGTCGTGATCGCGACGGTCGTGGCGTCCATCGCCGGGGTCGGCGCGCTGATCCGGTCCTCGGAACGGCGGGTGCCGCTCGAGCCGCCGTTCTCGCCCGGTGCGCTCCAGGCCGCCGCCGCTCAGCCGGTCTCGTTCGAGGGGCTGGTCGCCGATACCAACGGGCGCCTGTGGTCGTGGTGGCCGGGGCTCACGGTGTTCGATCCCCCCAGCGGGTCGTTCCGGACGTTCACGCTCGCCGCCGACCCGGCCTTCGGCTCCATCGCGGACATCACCCCGGCCCGAGCCGGGGGGGTCTGGATGCTCTCCCCCCGCTGGGGAGAGCAGCGGGTCCGCCGCGTCGACGTCGACGGGATCCTCGAGATCACGGCCCCCATCCCCGACCACGTCGGTCTGATCGCCGAAGGCCCCGACGGGACCCTCTGGGCGAGCGGCAAGGGCATCTGGTCCTGGGACGGCACGTCGTGGGTGGGGGTCGCGCCGCCAGCGGACTGGCCGGACGGGGCGAGCGCGATCGCCGTCGACACCGCCGGCAACCTATGGGCGGGAGCGTCGAGGGGCGGGGTGTTCCGCTTCGACGGGACCGGATGGGCCACCTACACCATCGAGGAGGTGTTCCCGTTCGACGACATCCCCGCCACGGATCCTGATCGGGGCTTGATCTTCAGGATCGTTCCCGGCTCCGCCGGTGACGTGTGGGTCGGCGGCCGGGGCGGCGTGGCGCACTTCGCCGACGGCACGTGGACCTCGTACGGCTCGTACGGCTCGACAGGGCACGGCCTCTACAACGTGGAGTCGATCGCCGTGACCGACTCCGGGGTCTGGGTCGGGGGTGGGCCTCAGGGGGTAGACCGGCGATCGCCAGGTTCGACGGAACTGCGTGGACCCGCGTCATCGAGGGCCTGGAGGGCAGTTGGTGGACGAAGGTCGCCGCAACCCCAAAGGGAGTCTGGGCAGCGACGGACACCGACCTGTTCCGTCTGGACGGCTCGCGCTGGGTGCGCGCGACGTCCGAGCGGCGACCGGGCAACGAGGTGTTCCGCCTCGAGGCCGCCGGAGCGGACGAGTTGTGGACCGGCGACTGGATCGAGCCCTACGGTGTCTGGCATCTGCAGGGCGACGCCTGGACGCACTTCGGCTTCGACGAGGGGCTGACCGGAGGTGCCAGGGAGAACGCGCTGCAGGTGGGACCGGATGGCGCCGTGTGGGCGGCGATGGACGAAGGACTGGCTCGGTTCGACGGGGTCGCCTGGGAGCAGGTCGAGCCCGGAGTGCACACGGCGCTCGGGCTCGCGCCCGACGGCCGGGTCTGGACGGCGAGCCTCGATGAGACGTCGGACGATCCGACCTGGTGGATCCATCCGATCGGGGAACCGGCCCTTCCGCCGCTCCACCACGTTCCGAACGTGCGCTCGATCGCCGTGGGCCCCGCCGGGGACGTGTGGGTCGGATCGGGAGTGGAGGGCTGGTTCAACTCCGGCGGGCTCGCGCACTTCGACGGGGTGCGATGGCGCAGGGTGGACCCCTTTGGCGAGGGCAACGGCTTCGTGGTCCACGACCTCGAGATCGCCCCCGACGGCGGGGTCTGGGTCGCGATCGCCTCCCCCGGTGAGCCGCCGTACCCGAGCGCGGCCGTCGCCCGCTACCAGGACGGCGTCTGGACCACGTTCGTCGAGGCCGACGGCGTCCCGATCCAGGCCACGGACAGCCAGATCCACCTCGAGAAGGCTTCGAACGGCGAGATCCTGCTCTCCTTCTGGGTTCAGCCGGACCCGGATGGTCCGCCGGGTGGAGGGGGGCTCTTCGCCTTCCGCGACGGAGCTTGGCACCTCGTCCAAGAGGGCTGGTTCTCCGACCTCTCCGTCGCTCCAGATGGGACCGTTTGGCTGTGGGGCGACGGCTTGTTCCGCATCCCGCAGTCGTGATGTGCGCAGTCGTGATGTGGAGGAAGGACCGGATGAAGAGAGCGCGCCGGCCTTCTAGGCCGCGCCAGGCCTCCACCCGAGGGTCCCGCGAGGCACATGACATATCGCGTGCGTTGCCCCCTCAGGGCCGACGTTCGTTCGGAATCATCGAGCTCCTACCGCCGGTCTGTTGACTCTGGACCGCCAAGGGCGCACCCTTTGCGCGGGATGAAGCCGGCGCTCGACGACATCGACCGTCAGGTGCTCCACGCCCTCCAGGAGGACGGGCGGATCAGCAACGCGGAGCTCGCGAAGCGCATCGGCCTATCGAGAGCGGCAACGCACGCCCGCGTGCGCAAGCTCGAGCACGTGGGTGTGATCAGCCGGTACACGGCGATCGTCGATCCCGAGGCCGTCGGGTTCGAGCTCATCTGCCTCATCGGCATCGCGATGGCGCTGCACTCGCAGGAGAACATCGCGCGGGCCCGCGCGGCGATCGCCGAGATGCCCGAGGTGCTCGAGTGCTGGCACGTGACCGGCGACTTCGACTACATCCTCAAGGTCGCCGTCCGCGGCCGAGCCGACCTACAGCGCTTCATCCTCGACCGGCTCACCCCGGTGCCGGGCATAGCGCGCGTGAACACGAGCCTCGTGCTCGGCATCGAGAAGTCCACCACGGCGCTCCCGCTCGGACCGCCGACGTGAAGGGAGACGACGAACGATGATCGACGAAGGAACGATGACGGGAACCTCGCCCGGCGTGGCGGCCTGGGAGACGATCGGCGCGCACATGGCAGAGCGCGAGGCCGACCGCCGCGAGCAGATGCGTCACATGCGGTTCGACACGATCGCGGTGCACGGGATCTACGACGCGCAGGCCGCGCTCGCGAACCAGGGCAGCATCAACGAGCCGCTGTTCCTGTCCCCCGCCCAGCACTTCGTCGAGTCCGACCAGATGGAGACCGCGCTCGCGTACCGCATGCCCTCGTGGACGTACACGCGCATCGCGAACCCGACCGTGCACTACCTGGAGGAGACCCTCGCGCTGCTCGAGACGTACGGCTCGGACGTCAACGCGAGCGCGTGCGGAACCGCATCGGGTATGGCCGCGGTCTTCATGGCGACCGAGCCCTTCCTCGCCGTCGACCCCTCGCTCCCGCCGGCGAACATCGTCGCGAGCGCGAAGTGCTACGGAGGCACGTTCATGCTGTTCTCCGAGCGCTACGGCCGCGAGCGCGGTATCGAGATCCGATGGGTGTGCGAGCCGCTCGACCTGGACGAGTGGGCCTCGAAGATCGACGCGGGCACGCGGCTCGTGTACGGCGAGATGCCCTCGAACCCGGCGCTCGCGGTGTTCGACATCCCGGCGGTCGCCGCGCTCGCGCACGAGGCCGGCGTCCCGCTCATCGTCGATCCGACCGTCGCGACGCCCGCGCTCATGCGTCCGCTCGCGATGGGCGCCGACGTCGTCGTGCAGTCGCTCAGCAAGAGCCTCGGGGGGAGTGGCCTCGCGATCGGCGGAGCGCTCATCGCTCGCACGGACATCCCGAGCCGCGTCGGCTCCGACGAGATGCTCGCCGACTTCGCGACCCACGTGAAGCTGCTGCCGTTCCGCGACCACGGGCCGGCGATGTCGCCGTTCAACGCGCTCGTGACCCTCTCCGACGTGCGGACCGTCCGCTCTCGCATCGACCTGTGGAGCCGCGGTGCGATGGCGGTCGCCCGGTTCCTCGCCGAGGACCCGAGGGTCCAGCGGGTGCACTACCCCGGGCTCGCCTCGTTCGCGGGACACGAGATCTCGCGCCGCGACATGTGGCTCGCCGACGGCGATGAGCACGGGATGCCCGTGAACCGGTACGGGTCACTCCTGTCTTTCGACGTCCGCGGCGGCGCCGCGGCCGCCCGGCGGGTGTTCGACGGCCTCGCCCTCGTGTGGCGCGCGACGGACCTGGGGAGGATCAAGAGCGTGGCGACGATCCCGGCGATCAGCACCCACCAGCAGCAGGGTGAGGAGGGTCGCAGGCTCGCGGCCGTGCCCTCGCACCAGATCCGGCTCTCGATCGGTGGCGAGCATCCCGACGACCTGATCGCGGACCTGGACCACGCGCTCTCGACCGCCTGAGCCGCCCGGGGAAACACCGCGACGCCGCCCCCGCGAGGGGCACGGCGTCGCGTTCGGGTCAGGAGCGGTCGGCTAGCTGGTCTTCCAGCCGGCCCCGGCTGCGAGAACCAGCGCGGCGAGCCAGCCGAGCGAGTACACGAATCTGCGGATACGCACCCTCGGCCTCCTTTCCTCTCCTGACGACGAACTGCCGTACCCCATGCTGCCCGATACGGCACCTACAGCACATCGGCCGGTCGGGCAAAGATGCGGCGGGCACCGGGGGATGGCCGGATGTCAGGCCGGGGGACGCCGTTCGCAGGGCTACACCGCGTGCAGCTGCGGACGACCCTCGTCGGACACGCTCGAGCGCGATCTCAGGGCGTGGAGCTCGAGGAACCGCGTCGCTTCCGCCGCAGGGACGGGCCGACCGATGCTGAACCCCTGGGCGAGGTCGCAACCGAGCTCGGCCAGCTCGTCGAAGGTGGCCCGGTCTTCGACGCCCTCGGCCACGACCTGGAGGCCGAGGCGCTTCCCGAGCTCCACGGTCGCCCGGACGATCATCGCGTCGTTCGGGTCCTTCTGCATGTTGACCACGAACGAGCGGTCGACCTTGATCTCGTCGATCGGGAGCCGCTTCAGGTAGCTGAGGGAGGAGTACCCGGTCCCGAAGTCGTCGATCGACATCCGGACACCGACGTCGGCGAGCGCGGCGAGCACGCCCGTCGAGCGCCCCGAATCCGCCATCAGGAAGCTCTCGGTCAGCTCCAGCGTCAGGGAAGGGGGTGGCACCTCCCATCGATCGAGCAGCTCGGCGACGTGATCCGGCAGCTGCGCGTCGAGGAGGTTCCGGACGGAGAGGTTGACCGCCATCTCGACCTCGATCCCGCGCCGCGTCCACACGTGCCACTGCTGAAGCGCCTGATCGAGCACGTAGTACGTGAGCGGACGGAGCAGGACGGTGTGCTCGACCAGCGGGATGAAGTCGTCGGGCATGACGAGTCCCCGCTCGGGGTGCTGCCAGCGGACGAGCGCTTCGACCCCGACCGCCCGTTCATCGGACAGGCGGACCTGGGGCTGGTAGTGGAGGATGAACTCACGGTTCTCGAGACCCGGCCGGACCTGCCCGATGAGCGTGAGGTGGTGCGGGCTGTGCTGGTCGAGGCTCGGGTGGTAGACCTCGAAGCCACCACCCGATTCCTTCGCCGCGTACATCGCGACGTCGGCTCGGCGGAGCAGCGTCTCGACGTCGTCGCTGTGCGCCGGGTAGATCGCGATGCCCACGCTCCCCGAGACGTCGAGGGCGAGACCCTCGACGCTGAGCGGCTGCTCGAGCTCCTCGATCAGACGCTCGGCGATGCGGACCGCGACGCCGTCGTCGGGCAGGTCGGGCAGGACCAGGCCGAACTCGTCGCCGCCCAAGCGTGCCATCAGGTCGCCCTCGCGCAGCACGCCCGAGAGGCGAGGGCCGATCTGCTGCAGCAGCCGATCGCCCATGTGGTGGCCGAGCGTGTCGTTGATCTCCTTGAAGTGGTCGAGGTCCATGATCATGACGGCGAGCCGCTGACCCTCGTCCATCGCCTCGACCGCCTCGTGGAGGCGGCGCATGAACAGCATCCGGTTCGGCAGATCGGTGAGGGCGTCGTGCAACGCCTGGTACTCGTTCTCCTGGGTCTTCGCCTCGAGTTCGACCGTGGCTTCCTGCAGCGAGTGGGTCCGCGTGAACATCTGCCGGGCGAAGGCCATCGGTGCGATGAACACCGCGATCGACCATGGGCCGAGCCTCACGAACGTCGTCGCCACGACCACGCTGAACAACGCGAGCCCCATGTAGCTGACGATGAACTCGCCGAACACGCCGACGTGCATCTCGCGGAGCAGACCCCAGATCGGGCCCCCGTCCTGGAGGTGCATGTAGACGGCGACGAAGATCGCGTTGGCGGCGTAGCCGATCATGCCGGCGAGCAGGACCGCGGGGCCGAGCACGTACCAAGGTGATCCGATGGATCCGAGATGGTGGAAGATCCACCCTTCGATCACCACCGAGACGGCGATCTGCGCCCGATTCCACAACGCCTTCCCAGGAGGCACGGCGAACCTGAGCTCGCGAGCATCCGTGCTGCCGAGGAACACGATCGCCCCGGCGACGGCCGGCGGGTAGATGAGAGCGACAGAGAGCTGGAGCGGGAAGCTCAGGCTGAAGGGGAGCCCGACCGTCGTTGGAACCGGAAGGAGGTCGACGATGGCGATCGCGACCACCCATTCGAGCAGCAGTGGATCCGCGACGTAGGCGGGGTGGTTCACGAAGTCATACGCGAACCATGCCAGCAGCGGGACGACGAACGCGATCTCGTAGACACGCCGCCACCCGCGCGACGGCGTCCCCGGCTCGGGCGCAACCTCCGGGACGGCGACGGGCTCAGCCGACACCGCTGGTGACCTCCTCGCTGATGGGAGCCGATCGTTCGCCGCGCTCGAGGGACCCGCTCCCCGAGCGTTTCGGCTCCTCGCGGCGCCGCATCCCCGCCACTACGAGCCAGGCGACGCCGAGGTACGTGAGGACGTCGCCGACGCTCATCGCCTGGCGTACCGGCGGGCCGACGGCGATCACGTCGCCGAGGAACCGCAGGCGGTCGTCGGGGGTCGCCAGGTGGTGCTTCGCGGCCCCCTCCTCGACGAGGAGGTCCAGTGTCCCGAGCTGATCCGAACGCACGAGCGCCTCACGGGAGACGGGCATCCCCTCGTTGACCGCGATGACCGTGAAGTTGCACACGATGCCCAGGAGGATCAGCCATGCGCCGGGAACCCGCCATCGCACGTTGACGAAGGCGAAGACGACGAGCAGACCGAAGGACACGTACAGGAGCAGGAGGGGCCACGTGTGACCCGGTGTCGGCGCCAGCTGCAGCGCGAGTCCGACCACGGCCGCAGGCGCCCACCGGATCCGCAGTCGCGCGAGGTTGGCGAGCCGACCTCCCAGGAGGAAGCCGAGCACGCCGGCGAGGGCGAGCGACGTGACGATGTCGATCATGCAAGTCCTATCGGGCGTTCGGGTGTCGCCGGTAAGTCCGAGGGCATGAGCACGTTGAGGGGTTCGGTCCGCTGGGATCGCCCGGGGCCTGACATGCCACTGCCCCTTGGCGCTCGAACCCGTGCGGCGCCGAGGGGCAGCGACCCGGTCCTCCTGTGGTGCTAGGCCTTCCAGCCGGCCGACAGGGCGATGGCCAGCGCAGACAGCCACCCCAGGGAGTAGATGATCCGTCGAACGCGCACGGTGTACCTCCTCTCCATCATGGCCCGCCGGCCCTCAGTGCACCTTCCATTTGGCACCCGCCGCCATGAGGAGCGTGGCGAGGGCTGCCCCGGAGTACAGGATGCGAAGGATCTTCAATCGCATCTGTTCACCTCCTCGACAACGAGTATCGGCATCCCCTGAGCGCGCTACATCGGGCGTCGGTCGCGAGTTGGGCTCCGCCGTAGCTCCGCTGGGTATCGGCTGGAGATGGCGGGGTGACGCGATGGCCTAGGACCGGAGTCGGTGTCGCTCGGGGGCACCGCCCGTTGGGGCGACGGCACCGGAAGGAGAGCTCAGGCGCGAGGGCCGGCGGGTTGAACCGGACCTGACCTGGACGGCCAGACACGAGGCCGGACACGGTGCTGCCCCCGGACCTCTCGATCTGGCGAGGCGCCGGGGGCAGCGGGTCGAACTCGGGTCTCAGAACAGTGGGGGCAGTGGGCCGATGCTGTTGGCCTTCCAGCCCGCCGACAGGGCGATGGCCAGCGCGGACAGCCACGCCAGGGAGTAGATGATCCGTCGAACCCGCACGGTGTACCTCCTCTCCATCATGGGCCGCCGGCTCTCAGTGCACCTTCCATTTGGCACCCGCCGCCATGAGGAGCGTGGCGAGGGCTGCCCCGGAGTAAAGGATGCGAAGGATCTTCGATCGCATCTGTTCACCTCCTCATGGCCGAGTATCGGCATCGCTCGAGGCGAGGCGCATCGGGCGTCGGTCGCCGATCTCGGTCCGCCGTAGACCCGCTGGGGGAACCGGTCGGGGGCGGCGGGGTGACGCGACGACCTAGGACCGAAGTCGGTGTCGCTCGGGGGCACCGCCCGTTGGGGCGATGGTCACCGTCGGGCGCATCAGGCACGCGGGCCCGGGCGGTTGAAGCGATCCTGGGCGGCCGGCAGACCCTCGAGCACGAGGGTGCGAACAGCATCGGCAGCGTCATCGACGAACATCGCGACCTCCGCGGCCATGCGCTTCGGGAAGGGCTCGAGCACGAAGTCGACGGGATCCTGCCTCCCCGGCGGGCGACCGATGCCCATCCGGACGCGGAGGAAGTCGGGCGTGCGGAGGGTTCCGACGATCGAGTCGAGACCGTGGTTGCCCGCCGTCGAGCCGCCGACCTTCACGCGCATCGCACCGAACGCGAGATCGAGATCGTCGTGCACGGCGACGACGCACTCGGGTCCCAGGTGGTGTTTCTTCGCGAGGGATGCGTACACGGGCCCCGACTCGTTGTAGAAGCGCTGCGACATCGCGAGCACGAGGCGCTCGTCGCCCTCGCGGACCTCGGCGACGTCGGCGGGCAGGAACCGGGCCTTGCGGAAGCGCTCACCGGCGCGACGCGCCAGCTCGGCGACGACCATCCGGCCGAGGTTGTGACGGGTGCGCTCGTAACGCTCCCCGGGGTTCCCGAGCCCGGCGACGAGCCAGGTCATGCCGCCGGCGGCGGGCTACTCGCCCTCGCCGCCCTCCTCGGGCGTGGCCTGCCTCGGCAACCTCTTCGCCCTCGGCTTCGATCTCGCCCTCGGCGATCTCGGCGGCGACCTCCTCGACCTCGCGGGCCTGCGGCGGCACGACGGCCAGCACGAGCTCGTCCTCGAGGGGCAGGAACGTGACTCCCTTCGGCGCAACGAGATCGGCGACCTTGAGCGAGTCGCCCACGGCGAGCTCCGTAACGTCGGCCCGGATCGCGTCCGGCACGTCCCCGGGGAGACACTCGGCCTCGATCTCCCATAGGTGGTGCTCGAGGACACCGCCGGCCTTCACCCCGACGGACTCGCCGACCACCTGGACCGGGATCGCGATCGTGATCTTCTCGGTGCGGCTGACGGCGAGGAAGTCCACGTGGATGAAGCGGTTGTGGATGTGGTCACGCTGCACATCGCGCGCGAGCGCGAGCCGCGCCTTCCCGTCGACGACGAGATCGAGCAGCACGTTCGCGCCGCCCGCGTGGAGCACGTGGTAGAGCTCCTTCGCGTCGACCGACACCGCCGCGGACTCCATGCCCTGGCCGTAGACGACCGCCGGGACACGTCCAGCTGCCGCGCAGCTTGCGGGCCACGCCCTTGCCGGTTCCCTCACGTCGCTCGGCGACCAGCTTCTGTTCCATGGTTGGACCTCTCGTAGGACACGGGCTTCCCTCTCGGGCCCGGGAATGGTACCAAGCGTGCTCGCCACCCGGCCTCGCGACCAGCGGGAACGCACCGGGGCGATACCGAGGTGGTCGCCCCTGCGTCTCGGATCGTGCGGAGCCCATCGTGAGTGCCGAGGTGGCGCGACACGGGACCGAGGGTCGCCCACCACGAAGTGAGAGGGCGCCTAGAGCTGGTTCTCGCCGCCGAAGATCTCGGAGACGCTGGTGTCCTCGAACACCGCGCGGAGGGCGCTCGCGATGAGCGGCGCGATGGAGAGCACCTTCAGCTTGCTGAACTGCTTCTCCTCGGGGATCGGCATCGAGTTCGTGACGACGACCTCTTGGATCGGCGCCTCCTCGAGGAGCTGCACCGCCTTGCCCGACAGCACCGGGTGCGTGGCACCGACGAAGATCGGCCCGGCGCCCATCGCCGCGAGCGCCGCCGCGCCCTTCGAGACCGTGCCCGCGGTGTCGATCATGTCGTCGACGAGCACGCAGGGACGGCCGTCGACCTCACCGACGACCGCCATCTCCTCGATCTTGTGCGCCTCGTGTCGGGAACGACGCTTGTAGAGGAACGCGAGGTCCGCGTGCAGCGACTCGCGGAGCTTCTCGGCGGTCTTGATGCGCCCGGCGTCGGGTGCGACGACGACGAGGTCCTCCCCGTGCAGGCCCAGATCGTCACGCAGGTGGCCGGAGAGGATCGGCAGCGCGGTGAGGTGGTCGAAGGGGAAGTCGAAGTAGCCCTGGATCTGTCCGCTGTGCAGGTCCACCGACACCACCCGATCGGCGCCGGCGACCGTGATCAGATCGGCCACGAGCTTCGCGCTGATCGGCTCGCGCGCGAGCGCCTTCTTGTCCTGGCGCGAGTAGCCGTAGTACGGGACGACCGCCGTGATGCGCTTCGCCGACGCGCGCTTCATCGCGTCGAGCATCACGAGCTGCTCCATGATCGACTCGTTCACCGGGTCGGAGTGGCTCTGCACGACGAAGACATCGGCACCACGCACGCTCTCCTCGGCGCGGAAGTAGATCTCGCCCGAGGCGAACCGAGACATCTTCGCGGGCGAGACCCGGATGCCGAGGTTCTCCGCGATCTCGTCGGCGAGCCCCGGGTGCGTGGTCCCGGAGAACAGCATCAGCTTCTTCTTGGTGACGATCTCCACCGGCGATCCGCCCCCTAGCGCTTCCGCTTCCCCCCCGCCGGAGCGGTCCCCGCCGCCTCGGCGTCCTTGCGCTTGCGGTACCCCTTCACGATCCGCTGCTCCGAGCGCTCGACCGCGAGCGCGCCCGCCGGCACGTCCTTCGTGACGACGGAACCCGCCCCGGTCACGGCACCCTTGCCCACCCGGACCGGCGCCACGAGCATCGTATCCGACCCTATCCGGACGTCGTCCTCGATCACGGTCCGGTGCTTCGTGTACCCGTCGTAGTTCACCGTCACCGTCGCGGCGCCGATGTTCACACCCTTGCCGATCGTCGCGTCGCCGACGTAGGACAGGTGCGGGACCTTCGAGCCCTCGCCGACCGTCGAGCCCTTGATCTCGACGAACGAGCCGGCCTTCGCCCGCGCGGCGAGCACCGTGCCGGGTCGGATGTGGGTGTACGGGCCGACCGTCGCCTCGCGCCCGATCCGCGACCCCTTCACCACCGAGGCCTCGACGCTGGCACCGTCGCCGACCGTCGAGTCGACGATGCGCGCAGATGGCCCGATCGAACACGCGTCGCCGATCGTCGTGTCTCCCTCGAGGAACGTGAGCGGGCGGATCACGGACTCGGCGCCGATCCGCACCCCGACATCGATGTAGGTAAGCGCAGGGTCGATGATCGTCACGCCGCGATCCATGTGCTCAGCGTTGATCCGCGACCGAACGAGCCTGCCGAGCGCCGCCAGGTCCGCTCGCGAGTTCGAGCCCATGACCCCACCGGTATCGACCTTCACGGCGGAGACGCGTTCGCCCTCGCCCATGAGGATCGGGAAGACCTCGTTCAGGTAGTACTCGCGCTGCCGGTTCTCCCGGCCGACGAGGGGCAGCGCGGCGAACAGATCCTTGCGACGGAAGGCGAACACGAGCGCCGAGACCTCGCGGATCTTCCGCTGCTCGGTTGAAGCATCCGAGCCCTCGACGATGTCCACCAGGCGTGTCCCCTCGCGCACGATGCGCGCGTAGCCCTTCGGCTCGTCCACGTCGGCGGTGAGGATCGATGCCGCCGAGCGCGTGCGCCGATGCACCGAGAGCAACCGGCGGACGTCCGCCGACGTGACCGGGTCGTAGTCGCCGCCGACGACGAGCACCTCATCGGCGCGGCCGACGGCACGCTCGGCCGCGAGCACCGCGTGCCCCGTGCCCAGCGGCACACCCTGGTCGACGAAGATGGTCGGGACCTTCAAGCTCCACGATGCGACGGCCTCGCGCACCTGGTCCGCGCCGTTGGACACGACGAACACCAGCCGGTCGGGGCGCCCCGCGAGCACGTTCTGCACGGCGTGCCAGAGCAACGGGCGACCGCAGACCGGATGCAGCACCTTCGGGAGAGACGATCTCAGCCGCTTGCCCTCGCCGGCCGCGAGCACGACTGCCGCGAGGCTTCTACGGCTCTTCTCCTGGGGCACGCGCGTCCTTCCCGTCGGGGGCAGACCCTTTCTACCCACGGGGCCGAGCGGTGACAAGACGGCCGCTCAGGGGCCCCTGGAGCTCCGCGACATCCGCCTCTTCGCGTGCTCGGTCGTGCGGGCGTTCCGGGGGGAGGTGTCGAACCTCCATCTCGGGCTCCAAAGGCCCGCGTCCTACCATTGGACGACCCCGGAGTGCACCCGATTATGGCGCGAGACGCCGGGATGGACACGGACGCCGGCGACGATCCGGATGGGCGGTCGCTCAGGCGGGCGGGGCCGATACGACGAGCGAGCCCGGGAACGACGCTGCCACGGCGCGGGCGTGCACCTCGTCCCGCGCGAGCCCGACGACCGACGAGCCGCTCCCGCTCATCACCGCGCCCAGGGCTCCCGCAGCGAGGAGCCGCTCCTTCGCCTCGGCGACGATCGGGTGGCGAGCGAACACGGGCCGCTCGAGGTCGTTGAACAGCAAGGGCCCGAGCGCCTCGATGTCGCCCGCCGCGGCCGCGTCGAGGAGCGCGCCGGGATCGGGGCCCGTCCCCCCGCCGGCGTCGTCCCACCAACGGTAGGCATCCGGCGACCGCACGCCGAAGTCGAAGTGCACCGAGCACCCAGTGGAGCGGGGCGACCTCGGCGGGCGCGACGAGCTCCCCACGCCCACTCTGAGGGCGGGCCCGCCTGTGAGCATCGCCGGGCACGTCGGACCCGATCCGCTCCCCGAGCTCGGCCAGCGTGCCCTCGTCGACGTCGCACCCCCAGAGCTCGTTCAGCGCGAGGAGGGTCGCGGCGGCGTCGGCGCTCCCCCCGCCGAGCCCGGCCGCCACCGGGATCTGCTTCTCGACGACGATCTCGGCGCCCGCCCGCATCGGGACACGCGTCGCCGAGGGCGAGCGCCGCGACGAGCGCGAGGTTCAGCCCGCCGGCCGGTACCTCCGCCGGTCGACGCTCCGATGCGCCGCGGACCTCGACCCGAAGGGACTCGGCCTCGCGCACCGTCACCACGTCGGCGAGCGACGTCGGCACCACCAGGCTCTCGAGATCGTGGTAGCCGTCCTCGCGCGCTCCGAGCACTCGCAGGAACACGTTGATCTTCGCGGGAGCCTCGCGCCGCACGAGTGCGCCTCAGCCACCGCCTCCGCGAGCCGGGCGAAGTCCTGGAGCGACAACCGCTCGGCGCGCACGTCGGGTTCGAGCCCGCACCGCGCGAGCGCATCACCCGCCTCGGCCGCAGTGCAGGCCGAGCCGGCGGAGCGCGTTGCGCATCGTCTTGCGGCGCTCGGCGAATCCTTCGTTGACGACGCGGAAGAGCCGGTCGGGATCGACGGCCACCGGCGGTTCCCCGCGGCGCACGAGTCGCACGAGCACCGAGTCGACGCCCGGTCGCGGCCAGAACACGGCCGCGGGCACCCGCCGCCCCAGCGAAGCCTCAGCCCGGTACGCCACCCGCACGCTGACGGCGCCGTATGCATCGTCGCCCGGCGCCGCGGCGAGCCGCTCGCCGACCTCGCGCTGGACCATCACGAGGAACGACCCGATCTGCGGCACCCCCTCGAGCATGCCGGCAACGAGCGGCACGGCGACGTTGTACGGAAGGTTCGAAACCATCTTCCACCCTTCGCCCGGGAGCTCGCTCGCCCAGTCCGTCCGCATCGCATCCGTCGAGCGGACGGTCACGTCGGGCCATGGCTCGACGACCTCCTCGAGCGCCGCCAGGAGACCGCGGTCGACCTCGACGGCGACCACGGAGGCGCCGGCGGCCGCGAGCGCGACCGTCAGTGAGCCGAGCCCGGCCCCCACCTCGATCACGCGGTCGCCGGATCGGACGCCGGCGTCGGCGACGATCGCGCGTGCGAGGTTGGGATCGGCCAGGAAGTGCTGTCCGAGCGCCTTCGTCGGACGGACCCCGTGTCGTCGGGCCAGATCCCTCAGGGTTGCGAGACCGAGCCCCGCTTCACCAGGTGAGGCGGACCTGGCAGACGCCCGCCCCGAGGGGCGCGATGCGCGAGAAGGCTTCGGCGCTGAGGTCGATGATGCGCCCACCGAACGGTCCCCGATCGTTGATGGTCACCGTGACGGTCTTGCCGTTGGCGAGGTTCCTGACGGTGACCACCGTACCGAACGGGAGCCACGGGTGCGCCGCGGTGAGGCCGTTCCCCGGCGCGAACGTGTAGTAGCTCGCCTCACCGACCTCGGTGCCGTGCGATCGTGTTGTCGCGACCCACACGCGGCGCTGGGAGACGGCCTCGGTGCACGACCCGGCGCTCGAGGAGGACGCGGCCGACCACCTCGCCGTTCACGATGCGGACCCGGTACGTCTCGACCATCAGGCCGTTGCGCCCCTGCCGCGTCACGCGAACCTGCCCGCGGTACAGGTCGTCCGAGTAGATCGTGTGGGTCGTGTACGGGATCGGGACCTCGACGTCGTGGACGCGGATCGCGACCCGCGCGTACCGGACCTCCATCCCGTCGTGAAGGGGGGTCCTGGGTGATGGCTGGACGCGGTCGTCGTCGTCGGGCTCGATCCCCATGGCCGAGAGGAGCTCCCGGACGGTCGCGGCATTCGTGACGACGTCGTGGTCCTTCCCCAAAACCACGACGGTCGCTGCCACCGTCCGGGACGGCCCGATCGACGGTTCCGCGAGGAACCAGTCTTCGGTGGACGGGACCGCCAGCTTCGCCGACGGCCCGTCCGCCCCTTCCATCACCCAGGCCCCCACATCCTGTGGAGCCATCACGACCGGGGAGGCGAACCCCTCCGAGGCCACCACCACGGTCATCCCGTCGGCGAGCGGAGTCGCCGCCGAGGGCACCACCACACCATCCCTTGCCGAGGACGATCCCCGACGAGTCGAGGAGGTCCCCGACGCTCGCGCTCAGGGTTCGCACGGCCTGCGGCCGACCGTCCACCACGAGGGTGACCTGCTTCTCGAGCGTCAGGTACAACGTCCCGACGACGAGCACCGCCGCCGCCAACGTCGCATTCCCGATCGCCTTCCGGATCCGAAGCCTCCGGACCCGGCTCGGTCGAACCCGCATCCTTCCTCCTGTCGGAAGAAGGCCTCGGGGGGAAGCGGCGGTGGGGCCGTACCGAAGCCTCCAAGCGTGAAGCGCGGTCAACCTATCAAAGCCTCAACCCTCACTGCAAACTTGAAACTGAACAGGTGTTCGGGTGGGTTCGCAGTGGAAAACCGGCTATCGGAGGCGCGGGAACGCGTGCACCGCGTTCGCGATGGTCGCCTCGCGAAGCGTGCCGACCTCGAGGTCGCGCACCCGCGCGAGCTCCTCGATCACGTCGAGCACGTTCGAGGGTGCGTTGTCGCGTCCACGGATGCGTTGCGGGGCGAGGTAGGGACTGTCCGTCTCGACGAGCAGACGGTCGAGCGGCACCGCGGTGGCCGCCTCGCGCAGATGCGCGTTCTTCGGATACGTGACGTTCCCGGCGAAGGACAGGTGATAGCCACGCGCGACACACTCGCGCGCGATCTCTGCATCGCCGCTGAAGCAGTGCATCACGACGCGTTCGGCCGAACCCTCGTCCAAGAGTCGAAGGATCTCGGGCCACGCGTCGCGGACGTGGACGACGAGAGGCAGGTCGGCCTCGCGAGCCATCGCGACGTGGAGCCGGAAGTTCGCCTCCTGGTCCTCGCGCGGCGACAGCATCCGGAAGAAGTCGAGTCCCGGTCTCCCCCACCGCGACGACGTGGGGGTTCGCGAGGAGCTCCTCGATCGCGTTGCCCGCCGCTCGGTCCATCGCCGATGCGGTATGCGGGTGCATGCCCGCCGTGGCGAACACCCCGCGGAACGACTCGGCCAGCTCGAGCGACCGGAGGCTCGTCCCGGGATCGATCCCGGCACAGACCGCCGTGCCTACGCCGGCGGCACGAGCCTCCTCCAGCAGCGGTTGAGGTTCGCGGTCGCACAGGAACAGGTGGCAGTGGGTATCCACCGCCCCTCCGTTCACCGGGAGTTCAGGGTTCTGCTCGTTCATCGGTCCGTAACGATCCGCGGCTCTCAACTTCGGGTCCACGAGGGGAGTCTCACGTGAAACGCGATCGTCGGAACCTTCACTCAGGACTCGAGGCGCGGGAATAGCGCGCCCCCCTTCGTCGTGGCCGTTCCCGGCGCCAGGAGTCCCCACGCGGCGGCCTCGGGCAGGTGCTGATGCCCGAGCGGCTCCGGCACGCCGAGCTGTTCCCACAGGCGCTCGGCGGCGCCGGGCATGATCGGCTGGATCAGCACCGCGAGGATCCGGAGCGTCTCGGCCGCGGCGTACAGCACCGAGTCGAGCTCGCGCCGCCGACCTTCGTCCTTCGCGACCTTCCACGGCTCCTTCTCGACCAGGTACCGGTTCGCCCGGTCCACGATGTCCCAGACCGCACCGAGTCCGTCGTGGAGCCGGACCGCGAGCATGTGCTCGTCGTACCGGCGGACGGCGTCGGCGGTCACCTCGGGCAGGTCGGCCTCGGCACCCTCGATCACCGGTTCAGGGACCCGACCCTCGAGATACGAGCCGAGCATCGCGAGCACCCGGCTCGCGAGGTTCCCGAGCCCGTTGGCGAGATCGGCGTTGTGTCGGTCGACCATGGATTCCCACGAGAAGTTGCCGTCCTCGCCCGAACCGGATCTCGCGCATGAAGTAGTAGCGGTAGGAGTCCGTTCCGAAGTGGTCGACGAGCTCGAAGGGGTGGATGCCCGTCGCGTTCGTCTTCGACATCTTCTGGCCGCCGACCGTGAGGAAGCCGTGGGCCCACACCTGCGTCGGCGGCTCGACGCCGGCGGCCATCAGCATGGCGGGCCAGTAGATCGCGTGGAAGCGGCAGGATGTCCTTCCCGATCATGTGGATGTTCGCCGGCCACAGCCTCGCGAACCGATCCTGGTCCGAGCCGTATCCCGCCGCCGTGACGTAGTTCGCGAGCGCGTCGAACCAGACGTAGCAGACGTGACCCGGGTCCCAGGGCAAGCGGCACCCCCCACTGGAACGAGGTCCGGCTGATGGAGAAGTCCTGAAGGCCGCCCCGGATCACCGAGAGCACCTCGTTGCGGCGCGTCTCGGGCTCGACCGCGCCCGGTGTGTCGGTGTAATGCTCGAGCAGCCGGTCCGCGTAGGCGGACAGGCGGAAGAAGTAGTTCTCCTCGCGCAGCAGCTCGACGGGTCGACCGTGGATCGGGCACTTGCCGTCCACGAGGTCGTCCTCGGTGTAGTAGGCCTCGCAAGCGACGCAGTACAGGCCCTCGTAGGCACCGAGGTAGATGTCGTCCCGTCCGTTGTCGTACACGGCCTGCAGGAGCTCCGCGACGGCCGTCTCGTGTCGAGGCTCGGTCGTGCGGATGTAGTCGTCGTAGCCGATGTCCAGGCGGGCCCAGACCTCGCGCCACTTCGGCTCCATCTCGTCGACCCACGCCTGGGGCGTCAGGCCCGCCGCCTCGGCCGCTCGCTGGAGCTTCAGGCCGTGCTCATCGGTGCCCGTGAGATGGAAGACGCGCTCCCCGCGGAGGCGGTGGTACCGCGCGATGAAGTCCACCGCGACGGCGTCGTAGGCGTGGCCGATGTGCGGCACGTCGTTCGGGTAGTAGATCGGCGTCGTGATGTAGAAGACGTCTCGGCCCATGGCGGCGCAATCGTATCGGACCCCGCCTCGCGAGCCGTCGGGAACGAACCTCTAGTCCGTGCGAGACTAGCGAGCGGCGAGGCACCCGGCGTTCAGGCCGAGCGCTCGCAGGCCCTCGAGATCGCCGGGGCCCCAGTCGGTGAGCGAGAGGTCGGGAACGGGCGCGTCGGAGACGTCGGGCGCCCACATGAGCTCGTCGGGCGAGGCGACGTGGGCGAGCCCCATCACGTGTCCCAGCTCGTGCATGAGGATCACGCCCCGGCTGTACCGCTCGCCGAAGCCCTCGGGCAACCGCTCGCCCGCATCCATCGCGATCGCGCCGCTCACGTACTCGCGCGAGAGGTCGCCGAAGCCCCGGTACGGGATCCCGAACGCCGCGGCCTTGTGGGTGTCGGCGACGAAGTCGAAGTGCTCGTGCGGCACCCACTCGATGAGCAGCGGCAGGTACCGGTCCTCGCCCGGGATCCGGCTCTGGAACGCCCGCCCGAGCTGCATGTCGACCGTTCGAACCGTGGTGCCGACCTCCTCGAAGGCGATGCCGGTCGCATCCGAGACGCGGTGGATCGCTTCGCGAACGTCGTCTAGGGCTCCGGGCGTGGCGTGCTCGAGGTTCACCTCGTACAGGATGGGCTGGCACGGGTTCCAGCGGACCCGGCCGCCGGGCGACCGCTCGAGGAAGGCGTACTCCCCGTGAACGGATTCACCCTCGCCGAGCCAGGTGGCCACGCCGATCTGTCCGACGGCCATCAGTGCGACGACCGTCGCCGCCACGACGACCGGCCAGCGCCGGCGACGCCGAGGCGGGGGCGTGGGGGGCGCCAGGTCCGGCCGGACCGGGAAGGGGATCGGCGGCGGCGGGGGCAGCACCGGTCGCTGCGAGCTCATGGCTCGATGGTAGGTCACCGTCCGCGGATCATGGCGTCGTAGATCTGGTTCGCCGACGCTCCGTAGCGGCGGGCCACCTCGGTCGCGGCCGTACGCTTCTTCATCCCGGCCTCGACGAGGGCACGGGCCTCGCCGACGAGCTCCTCGAGGTCGGGGATCTCCGGCTCGGTCGCACCCTCGAGCACGACGACAACCTCGCCCCTGGGTTCGTGGTCGGCGAGCGTCGCAAGCACCTCCGAGACGCGACCGCGGACCACCTGCTCGTGCAGCTTCGTGAGCTCGCGCGCGAGGGCGATCCGGCGATCCCCGAGCTCGACCAGCATGTCGCGGAAGAGCGTGGCCAGACGATGCGGCGACTCGAACAGCACGACGGTGCGGGGGTCGTGGCGCATCGCGCGTAGCCGCGCGCGCCGCTCGCTGACCTTGCGGGGCAGGAAGCCCTCGAACACCCAGCGGTCGCTCGGAAGGCCCGAGATCACGATCGCCGCGACCACCGCGGACGGACCGGGAACGACCCGGACGTCGATCCCCTCCTCAGCGCACGCACGCACGAGCCGGAACCCCGGGTCGGAGATGCCGGGCATCCCCGCGTCCGAGACGACCGCGATGTCGCTCCCCTCGCGGAGCTCGACGAGGAGCTCCTCGGTCCGCATGCGCTCATTGCCCTCGAAGAGCGAAACGGTCTTCGCGCGGATGCTGAATGCCTGGAGCAGCCGACCGGTCCGGCGCGTGTCCTCGGCCGCGACGAGGTCGACGCTCTTCAGCGTCTCGCGGGCTCGGTCGGTCATGTCGCCGAGGTTCCCGATCGGCGTCCCGACGAGGTACAGGGTGCCGCTCACCCCTCGATGGTCGCACGCATCGTGCCCGTGAGGAACATCCGTTGGTCGTCCCCCGGTATCGTTCGACTCGCGATGCGGTCCGCGCACAAGGACTACTCGAGCACGCCGCTGCCCAAGAAGCTCGGCATGCGTACGGGCTCACGCGTGCTGCTCGTCGGGGCGCCGGATGGGTTCGAGCTCGGAACGCTCCCGCCCAGTACCGAGCTCGTGCGCTCGGCCCGCGGTCCGCTGGACGTCGTCCTGCTGTTCTCGACCCGCCGCTCCGAGCTCGAGCGCCGGTTCGCGAGGCTCGCCGAGAGGCTCGACCCCGGGGGGCGACTGTGGGTCGCGTGGCCGAAGAAGGCCTCGAAGGTCGACACCGATCTCACCTTCGAGATCGTCCAGCGGCTCGGCCTGGATGCCGGGCTCGTCGACAACAAGTCCGCCTCGATCGACGACGTGTTCCAGGGCCTACAGTTCGTCTACCGCCTGAGGGACCGCCCCAAGCCATGAGCCGGGTGCTCTCGGGATCACCCGTGTCCGCGTAGCATCGCCCCAGTGTCAGCGCTCTCGGAGATCGCCGTTCCGCTCTCGGCGTTCGAGCGGTTCCGCCGTGTCGTGAACCGACCGCTCGTGGCGCTCGTTGCCGTCGGCATCCTCGCCGCGGTGCTCCGCTTCACCCATGTCACGTACCCGGAGCAGCGGATCTTCGACGAGTACTACTACTCGAAGTCGGCCTGCATCTTCCTCGGGTACTCCAACGATCGCTGCGACGTCAACAGCGACGACGAGCGCTACTGGCGCCGCGAGCGCGGCGACGTCGGTGCCTGGGTCCACCCACCCTTGGGCAAATGGTCCATCGCCGTGGGCGAACTCATCTTCGGCACCGAGTCCTTCGGCTGGCGCTTCTCGTCCGTCGTCTTCGGCACCGCGAGCGTCGTCATGCTCGCCGCCATCGCCCAACTGTTGCTGCGCAAACCGATCTGGACCTTCACGGCCGGCTTGCTGCTCGCCACCGAGAGCCTGAACTTCGTCCAATCCCGCACGTCGATGCTCGACATCTTCGTCACGGCCTGGATCGTCGCGGGCTTGCTCCTCCTCGTCCTCGACCGCCGCTGGATCGACCGGAGGACGTTCGGGATCGGGGAACCCGACGCAGGGGGATCGGCAGGGGCCGACGTTCGCCGCTCGCTCCCCGAGCCACTGCTTCGGCCGTGGAGGGTGGCGGCGGGGGTCGCGTTCGGCGGGGCCGTCGCGACCAAGTGGTCGGGGGTGACGGGGATCGCAGTGGCGATCTTGCTCTCGGTGATGTGGGAGCGGACGCGGCGGAAGCGGTTCGGGGTGCGCCATGCGTGGTGGAGGGCGTTGCAGGCGGAGGGGTTCGGGATGGTGCTCGCGCTGCTCGTGATACCGGCCGGCGTGTACCTCGTTTCGTACGTCGGGTGGTTCGTGCAGAACGGGTGGAGCCTCCGGGAGTGGATGCGGCTGCAGGGGGCGATCTGGGACTACCACTCGGGGTTGAAGGTGCTGGATGAGGCGGGGAAGCCGATCCATCCGTACCTGTCGGAGGCGTGGAAGTGGATCTTCCTCGTGCGGCCGGTCCTGTACTACTCGAGCTACCCGGCCGAGGGGTTGCGCAAGGTCATCTACGCGACCGGCGATCCGGCGATCTTCTGGGGGAGCCTGCTCGCCGTGCCGTTCGCCGCGTTCCGATGGTGGCGACGCCGGGACTGGCGGGCCGGATTCGTGGTGGTGACCGTGCTCGGGCTGTACCTCCCGTGGATGTTCGTCTCGCGGCCGCAGTTCCTGTTCTACGCGACGCCGATCACGCCGTTCTTCGTCCTCGCGTGCGTGTACGCGTTGAAGGACGTCTCCGAGCTGCATGTCGCCGGCTCGCGCTCGAGACCGTACCTGCCGTTCGCGGTGGGGTTCGTGGTCCTCTCGGTCGGGCTGTTCCTGTGGTTCTGGCCGGCGCTGACCGGGGGACCGCTCTCGGACGAGGCGTTCCGACTCCGGGCCTGGTTCACGACCTGGACCTGACGCAGGGTCCTGCCGACCGGTGACCGAGGGATCGGCAGCCGGGCGGCACCGCCGGTAGGATGCCGCGAACATGGCCCGCGAGGACGTCTCCATCACGATGCCGGACGGCGTGCGCCTGGCGGCATCCCTCTACCTTCCCGAGACCTCCGGCCCATGGCCCGTCCTGCTCGAGGCCCTCCCCTACCGCAAGGACGACCTCACGTCGCACTACGCCGGCGAGTACGAGCGTTTCGCGGGTGAGTTCGGGTACGCGGTGTGTCGCCTCGACATCCGCGGCACCGGCTCGTCCGAGGGCGTCCCGCAGGGCGAGTACACGGCGCAGGAGCTCGACGACCTCGAGGCCACGATCGCGTGGCTCGCCGCGCAGGGATGGTCGAACGGCAACGTCGGGATGTACGGGACGTCGTGGGGTGGGTTCAACGCGCTCGCGGCCGCCATGCGCCGGCCGCCCGCGCTGAAGGCGATCTGCTCGATCTTCGCCTCGGACGACCGGTACGCCGACGACGTCCACTACTTCGGCGGGGCGCTGAAGCAGCTCGACCACGCCGACTGGCCGCTCTACATGTTCCTCGAGAACGTGCTCCCGCCCGTGCCGAGGGTCTACGGGGACGGCTGGCGTGAGCAATGGCGGCTGCGGATGCGAGAGGCGGAGCCGTGGGTGCTCCACCAGCTGCGCGAGCAGACGTACTCGGACTACTGGAAGCAGAGCTCGCTCCGCGAGGACTACGGCTCCATCGAGGCCGCGACCATGCTCGTCTGCGGCTGGGCCGACGGCTACAAGAACATCTCGCTGCGCGGGATGGCAGCACCTGCGGTGCCCGAAGCGCCTCCTCTTCGGACCCTGGTCCCACGCCTCGACCGAGACCTGCCTGCCCGGCCCGAACGTCGACATCGTGCCCGAGATGGCGCGGTGGTGGGACCGATGGTTGAAGGGCATCGACAACGGCGTCGACCGCGAGCCGCCGATCACGCTGTTCGTGCGCCGATCGACGAGGCCGGCCGCGGACCTGAAGGAGCTGAACGGCGAGTGGCGGTTCGAGCCGGGCTGGCCGCTCGAGCGCTCGGCGCGAGCTGCCGATGCCGCTCGGCGACGCGCAGACGCCCGGCCGCCTCGCGGGGCGCGCCGATGAGCTCGAGGTCCGGGGTGATGTCGGGTGGACGGCCTGGATCTCGTGCGCGGGTGGCCTGCCCTGGGGACAGCCGACCGATCAACGACCGGACGAGGCGTACTCGCTCGTGTACGAGTGGGGCCCGTTCGAGCACGAGCTCGAGATCCTCGGCTACCCGCGGCTCGAGGTCACGGTGGCGTCCTCGGCCCCCGTGGCGTACCTGTCCGCGAAGCTCTGCGACGTCTTCCCGGATGGGACCTCGGCCCTCGTCACCCGTGGGCTGCTCAACCTGACTCACCGGGACTCCCGCGAAGAGCCCTCGGCGCTCGAGCCCGGGACTCCCTACCCGGTGAGCTTCGAGCTCGAGGTCGCGTCATGGGTCTTCGAGCCGGGCCACCGCATCCGGCTCGACCTCGCGGGCAGCGACTGGCCGAACGCATGGCCGCCGCCCGGCCCCGTGACGCTCACGATCGATCGCTCGGGCTCGGCCATCGTCCTGCCCACGCTCGAGGGGCCATCGCCGTTCGCGGAGCGCCCGGTCCTGCCGCCCCCCACCCGCGAGGCACATCCGCTCGAGTCCTCGCGCGGCGCCGAGATGCCGAGCGTCACGTGGCGCATCGAGCACGACGTCGTCGCGAAGGAGACCCGCGCGGTCACGGGGTACGGCGGCACGAGCGAGGGCGACGAACGCCGACCGAAGACGGAGGAGTGGTACGAGGGGACGGTCGGCGTCTCGACGGAGGACCCGGGCACCGCGTGGGTCCAGGCCCACGCCATGAACACGCTCCACTTCCCCGAGGCCACGATCGCCGGTGACGTGCGGTGGACGATCCGCAGCGACGGCGAGGCCTACGAGGTGGAGATCGACGCGTCCCTCAGCGAGGACGGCGAGCCCGCTTGGTCGCGTCGATGGCACGAGCGGATCCCGCGCCACCTCCAGTAGCGCGGTTGCGTCGCCGCACGCGGCCGACTACGCCTCGGTCGGCGGCGGCGTCGTGACCGTCTCGGCTGGGCGGCTCTCGGCGGTGAGCGGGGTGATGACGACCGGATCGGCGCCGAGGAAGTCGCTCGTGGCCATCCGGATCGAGATGTCCTGCCGCCCGGCCGCGAACACGATCGTCTCGCGCTCGGCCACCGCAGGGTCGACGTACATCGGCGCGAGAAGCAGCATCGACAGCGGCGGCAGCGCGCCGAGCTCGTAGTCCGGGAACTGGCGCTCGAGCTCACGCTCGGTCGCGAGACGCACGTGCGGGTCCGCCGTGGCGTCGGTCGCAAGCTCCATGTCGAGCCGCCGCGACGCGGGAACGACCATCAGCGCCGGCCCGTAGTTCGCGATGACCACGAGGGTCTTGACGACCTCGTCCTCGGGGATGTGCATCGCGTGCGCCTCCCCGACCGCGGTCGCGGTCTTGGGGTGAGGGATGACCGTGAACACGGCGCCCCGGCCCTGCAGGTAGTCCAAGACGTACGACATCGTGCCCCTCCCGATCGTGCCGGTGCGAGTGTATCCCGAGGCGTACGGCCTGGGGATAGTCCGAAGGGCCGAGATCCGGAAGCGCCCCGGTCCTTACGAGAAGCCCGGGAGGTGCTCTCGGAAGAGCAGGTACCCGACGCCCGCCCCGACGTCGAGCAGGAGGTGCGCGATCACGAGCGGCCAGGTGCGTCGGGTCCGGACGAAGACGAGACCGAAGAGCAGGCCCATCGCGAGGTTCCCGAGGAACCCACCGAACCCCTGGTAGAGGTGGTACGTCCCGCGGAGCGCCGCGCTGGCACCGACGGCGGCGAGCGGCGCCACCCGCAGCTGCTGCAGGCGCGTCACGAGGAATCCGACGACGATGACCTCCTCGACGAGCGCGGCCTCGATCGCGTTGAGGACCAGCACCGGCACCGTCCACCAGTACCCCAGCGGCGGCACCGGTACGACGAACCGGTTCACGCCGAGCGCCACCGCCCCGAGGTAGACCCCGATCCCACCGAGCCCGACGATCGCGAAGAGCGCTGCACCCACCCGGAGATCGCGCTTCGGTCGGTCCCACGCGAGCCCGATCGAGCCCAGCCCCTCGCCGCTCCGCCGGACGAGGTACACCACGAGCCACACCGGCGCGAGGCCGAACACGATGCCGGCGATCTGCCGCGCGAGCATCGTGGTCTGGTTCACCGTCGCGACCGTGACGCCGCGGATCGGCGCTTCGAGCAGATGGATGACCGCGTAGACCGCGCTCGCGAGGAGCGAGAGCGACAGCACGACGAGCGTCTCCTCCGCGAGCGCTCGCCGCGGCATCGTCGCGTGCGGTGCGGGCGGGACGGGTGCGCGGCGTGCCATGCGGACAGGGTACGGCCCGGCCGTGGTCGGACCGTGTATCGAACGCGTGGGACGCGACGCGACCGACCAGCGATACTTGCCGGGATGGGCGAGGACTTCGGCGACCTCTCGCGGCCCGGGCCCGAGCGCGGGGCCGGCGAGCTGGCCGAGCTGGTGGCCACCGCGCTCGGCGAGCCCGCGGGCGGGCTGGTGGTCGAGCGGGAGGACGACGAGATGGCCTGGCTCGTCCGCGCCGGCGTCCGGCTGTCGAGGTTCAACCTGCGGACGGTCGGCTCCGCCGACCCGACGCGTCGGCTCGCGTTCGCGAGGGCGCTCGCCGCGCTCGTCCGCCGGTACGACAGCCTGGGGCCCACGATCGCCGGGCTCGAGGTGGGCCGCCCGTACCGGGTCGACTACAAGAACGAGAGGCTGCGGCGGACCTTCCGCGTGAAGGGCACGCTCGTCGAGGTGAGCGGCTGGGAGCCCGCCGAGGGTCCTACCGGCGGCGGCTGGGCGCTCACGCTCGAGTCTCGGCCGCGGTACGGTGAGCCGTCGCTGTTCCGGGTCGAGACCGACGTGCTCACGCGCATCGTTCCAGCCTGACCTACACTGCGGCCCACTCCCCCACGAGAGGTGCGTCACATGGGGCACAAGGACGTCGCGGACCTCGTCGTCGTCGGCGCGGGTACGGTCGGCGGTTGGGCCTCGTGGTTCGCGAGGAAGAACGGCGCGAAGCGTGTCGTGGTGCTCGAGCGCGACCTCGTCGGGCAAGGTGCCTCGAGCCGCGCCGGCGGGGTCGTCCGCGCCCAGGGCGGAACGCCGGAGACGGTGCGGCTCGGGCGATGGTCGATCGACTTCTACCACCGTCAGCAGGAGGCCCTCGGCACGGACTCGGGGTTCCGCGAGCTGGGCTACCTGATCCTCGCGGTCACGAAGCGGGACGAGCGCGAGGGGCGCGAGCGCGTCGCGATGCAGCGGGAGCAGGGACTCGACGTCCGGTGGGTCTCGGCGGAGGAGGCACTCGAGCTCGATCCGACGCTCGCGCCCGAGGGCCATCGCGGCGCCTCCTACTCGCCGACCGACGGCGCCATCGACCCGCCGAGGAACGTGCGCGCCTACTCGATCGCGATGCAGCGGGCGGGCGTGGACCTGCGCGAGCGCACACCGTTCCTCGGACCGCGGCACACGAAGAAGGGACGGCTCGTGGGCGTCGAGACGCCCGCCGGAGCCATCGCCACCGAGCGCGTCCTGCTGACCGGTGGCCCGACGCTCCGCGCGGTCGGCAGGCTTGCGGCCCTCCAGATCCCGACCGGCGGCGCTCGGCACCAGGTCGTGGTGAGCGAGCCGCACGACACCTTCGACCGGGAGAGGCTGCCGATGGTGTTCGATCTCGGCCGTGGTCTGTACTGGCGGCTCGAGGAGGGCGGCCTCCTGTGGGGGATGTCGAACCCGATGGAGACACCGGGCGCGGCACGGCAGATCGACTGGCCCTACCTGCGGAAGATGCAGCGGCGACTCGCGCAGCTGGTGCCGGTCACTCGAGGGCTCGGGATCCGCAAGGCGTGGGCGGCGACGATCGACTACACGCCGGACCACCTGCCGATCCTCGGTCCGGCCATCACGCCCGAGGGAGAGCACCTCGACGGTGTGTCCGTAGCGAGCCCCGGCGGTCACGGCATGATGTGGGGACCTGCGGTCGCGAAGGTCGCCGCGGACCTCGCCGTGAAGGGCAAGACCAAGATCGTGGACGTGCGTGGCTTCGGGCTCGACCGGTTCGACGCGCAGGGGCGCTCGCGCGTCTACGACCCGATCGCGCTCCCCTTCCCCGTCACCTTCGAGGACGAGGACTGAGGATCCCGCTCAGCCGAGCGCGACGTCGACCAGGATGAGCTCGGTGGTCTCGGTCGCGCGGAGGCCGACCCGATCCTCGCCGGTGATCTGCGCGGCGTCGCCGGTCGTCATCGGCTCGCCGTTCACCTCGACGTCACCCTCGATCACGTAGAGGTACGCGCCGCGGCCTTCGCCGAGGGTGTGCTCGGCGGCCACTCCCGGGTTCAGGCGACCGACGACCACATGCGCATCCTGGTGGACGAGCACCGCGTCCCCGCCGTCACCCGAGATCACCTTGACGAGCCGGTCGGTCCGGTCTTCGGTCGTGAAGACCTTCTGCTCCACGCCGGGCTGGAGGCCCTGCTCCGCCGGCATGATCCACATCTGGATGAAGCGCATCGGCTCGGTCTTCGAGGCGTTCTGCTCCGAGTGCCACGCGCCGCGCCCGAGCGTCATCCGCTGCACCGAGCCTGCGGGCAACGGGCCGTAGTCGCCTCCCACGTCGTCCTGGTGCCCGAACGAGCCTTCGACCACGTACGTGAGGCCCTCGACGTCGCGGTGCGGATGCATCGGCCAGACCGCCCCCGGCACGAGCCGGTCGTCGTTGAACACACGGAGCGTCCCGAACCGCACGTACTCGGGGTCGACGTACGTGTCGAATGAGTAGTGCCAGCGAGCCCGGAACCACCCGCCGTCCACGTCGGAGATCTCGTCGTCCCGTCGGATCTTCAGCATGGTGTGCTCCGAGGCTCGGGCGCGAGCAGCAACGCTGCACCGGTCAGGACCGCACCGACGCAGCGGGGGTCGGACGGATCCCGGCCCTAGAGGGACAGCACCGGGCAGGTCAGCGTTCGGGTAACCCCCTCCACCGCCTGGATCGGCATGACGATCGCCTTCGCGAGCTCGTCGAGATCCTTCGCCTCGCCGCGGGCGATCACGTCGTACGGTCCGGTGACGGGGTCAACCGCAACGACGCCGTTGACGCCGTGCAGCTCACGGGTGACCTGGCTCGCCCTGCCGACCTCGGTCTGGATGAGGATGTACGCGCTGACCACGGCAACCTCCTCGCTCGTCGAACTCCCGACCCATCCTATGCGAACGCGGTGGAAGGGCGCGACCCGAGGCAGGCGGGGGTGGATACACTCCGCCCGTGCGACGGATCGTCGTCATCGGGGCTGGGAGCGTCGAGTTCACGCGCAACGTCGTGGCCGACCTCAGCTCGTACACGGACCTTCACGGCGATCTCGCCATCGCCCTGCACGACATCGACCCCGAGCGCCTCGCGTACGCGGGGCGCGCGGCCGAGTCGATCGTGCGTCGGACGGGCGCCGGCTACCCCGTCGAGATGCACGAGGACCGTCGCGCGGCGCTCGATGGGGCAGACCACGCGATCAACGAGATCCAGGTCGGCGGGTACCGGGCCACGGTCATCGACTTCGAGATCCCGAAGAGGTACGGCGTGCGGCAGACCATCGCGGACACGATCGGGATCGGCGGCATCATGCGCGGCCTCCGGACGATCCCCGTCGTCGTCGGGATCGGCCACGACATGCACGAGCTGTGTCCCGACGCGCTGCTCCTCAACTACACGAACCCGATGGCGATGGTGCCCTGGGGCGTCTACGCCGGCTCGCCCTTCTCGAGGGTGGTCGGCGTGTGCCACTCGGTCCGCGACACGCATCACTTCCTCGCGCGGACCGTCGGCGTGCCCGAAGAGGACGTCGCCTTCCGCACCGCCGGCTTCAACCACCAGTGCTTCGTGCTCGAGTTCCGGCGGCGCTCGACCGGCGAGGACCTGTACCCGCGGCTCCACGAGATCGTGGACGCCGACCCCGAGGGCCTGGGCCGGCGTGTCCGCGTCGAGATCTTCAAGCGCTTCGGCTACTTCCCCACCGAGTCGAGCGAGCACTCCAGCGAGTACGTGCCATGGTTCCTGCACCTCGACGACCAGGTCGAGCGCTTCCGCTGCGAGATCGACGAGTACGTCCGACGGAGCGACGAGAACCTCCTCGACTGGGAGCGGACCAAGGCCAAGCTCGATGCCGGTGAGGAGCTCGAGATCGAGCCGACCTCGGAGCTCGCGAGCGAGATCATCCACTCGACCCTGACCGGCACGGTCCGCGGGATCTACGCCAACGTGCGCAACGGCGGGCTGATCGACGGCCTACCCGATGATGCGTGCGTCGAGGTGCCCGCGCGCGTCGACGAGAACGGCGTGCAGCCGGAGCGTATCGGCGGCCTTCCGCCGCAGTGCCTCGCGCTGAACCGCACGTTCGTCAACGTCGTCGAGCTCACGGTCCGGGCAGCGCTCGAGGAACGCCGCGACCTGGTCGATCAGGCCGCGCTGCTCGATCCGAACACCGCCGCGACGCTCACCACCGCACAGATCGCGTCGATGGTGGACGACATGATCGAGGCGCACGGCGAGCTGATCCCCGAAGGCATCCACCGAGGCTGACCGCTCCGGTCCTCAGGGGACGAGGCCGGGCTCGGGCTGAGCGCCGGCCCCGACCTCCGTCACGACCGGTGAGGGCTGCGAGAGCGCCGGCGTCGACAGCGCGACCCAGGCCGCGACCGCTCCGCACACGGCGAGCACCGAGGCGCCCGCGTACAACACGGTCGCACCGGCCTGCTGGTACACGAAGCCGCCGACGCCCGCCCCGATGATCGGCCCGATGCCGAACCCGACCATGCCCGCCACCGCGTTCCCCGTCGCGTACAGGTTCGACGGGAGGAGGCGCCCCACGACGACCACCCCGGTCGTGAACAGCAGGGCGAAGGCCAGTCCCTCGAACACCGCGAGCATCGCCACGACCGTCGGGTTCGAGATCGAGCCCCACAGGAGGAACCCGAGGGCATACACGAGGCATCCGAGCACGAACACCCGCCGGAGACCCCAGCGCGCCTGGAGCCGCGAGGACACGCGCATCGTCGGGACCTCGACGAGGCCGCCGAGCGCCAGGCCGAACCCGACGAGTAGCGGCCCGCCGCCCTCGTCCGAGATCTTCAACGCGATGAAGTTCCACGCGGCGTTGAAGCCCGTCCAGACGAGCAGCGTGGCCACGAGCAGACCCCAGAACCGGGGTGCCTCGCGGAACACGGCGCCGACGGCGCCGAGGCGACCGGGGCGCTCGAGCTCCCTCGGCCGGTCGCGCACGAGCGTCGCGCTCCACGCGACGACCACGAGGCTCGACACGCCGTAGATCGGCATCGCCCAGCGGACGCCCGCGGCGTTCAAGATCGCCCCGAAGACGAGGCATCCCGCCGCATACGACAGGCTCTCCCATGCCCGGATCCGCCCGTAGTCCGTCATCCGCTCATCGCCCAGATGTGCGAGCGCGATCGCGTCGAGGTTGGGGCCGCCCGCCACCTGCGCCCCTGCGACGACGAAGGAGACGAGCGCGAGCGGCATGAGCCCCTCGACGAGGTTCATCGAGAGAGCGGCCGCAGTCACGGCGAGCGTCCCGAGTCGCAGTGCCGAGACGCGACCGATCGTGGTGTCTCCGACGTGGCCCCAGATCGGATTCGCGATGAGCCGTGCGAGCGCCATCACCGCGATCACGAGCCCGATCTGGTCGGGAGCCAGTCCACGCCCCCTCAGGTAGAGGGACACGAAGGGGAAGAAGGCGGCGATCGCCAGGCCGAACACGACGAACAGCCCGTGGATCGCGACGGATTCGCGGACCTTCATCGCGGACGCTCCGGCTCGCTCAGACGATGGTCGCTTCCAGGCCGGCCTCGCGCAGCGCGCGGAGCTCCCCAGCATCGGCCTCGCCGTCGGTGACGAGCTCCTGCACCGCCGAGATCGGGCAGATCCGCGCGAACGCGACCCGGCCGAGCTTCGACCCGTCCGCGACGACGACCACGTGCGATGCCCGGTCCAACAGCGCCCGGTCCGTGTGGGCCTCGATCTCGTGGTGCGTGGTCAAGCCATCCACCGCGGTGATGCCGTCGGCTCCGATGAACGCCATGTCCAGGTGGAGGTCGGTGAGCGTCTCGTCGGCGAGTGGGCCGACGAGCTCGTAGGACTCGGGCCGTGCGATCCCGCCGGTGACGACGAGCTTGATGTTCGGACGGATCGCGAGCTCGCTCGCGATGTTCAGCGCGTTCGTCACGACCGTGAGCCGTCGGTCGACGATCGCGCGCGCGATCTCGGTCGTGGTCGTTCCGCCCGTCAGGCCGATGACGGCGCCGTCGTGCACGCGCGAGGCCGCCTCCTCGCCGATCCTGCGCTTCTGCTCTTGGCGCCGGGCGGACTTGTAGCGCAGCGGCAGCTCGTAGGAGACCATCTGCGCGACCGCGCCGCCGTGCGTGCGCGTGAGGAGGTGCTGCTCCTCGAGGTGCTCCAGATCGCGTCGGACGGTCGCGGCCGACACGTCGAGCCGTTCGCTGAGGTCCGCGACGGCCACCGTGCCGCGGGCCGAGAGCTCCTCCAGGATGATCCCGAGTCTCTCGGCCTGGCGCATGGCGCAAGTATAGGAGCCCCCGTTGCGCGCGTGAGTGATTGTGTCCTATAGTCGCGCCAAGTGAGCGAAATCGCGCGCGAGATCGCCAGCCAGCCCGCGTGCTGGCGCGAGGCTGCGGGACGGGGGGCGCGTTCCACCAGAGAGCTGCCCGTCGCCGGCACGCGCGTTGCCGTGGTTGGATGCGGGACCTCGCTGTTCATGGCGCAGGCGGTCGCCGCGCTCCGTGACGCTGCCGGGCAGGGCGAGACGGATGCCTTCGCCGCCTCGGAGGCGCCACTGGATCGCCCCTACGGGTCGGTGATCGTGATCTCGAGGAGCGGGACGACCACCGAGGTCGTCCGCTACCTGCGCGAGGTGCGAGCGCCGCATCGCATCGCGATCGTCGGCGATCCCGACTCCCCCGTCGCCGAGGCCGCCGATCGCGTGATCGAGCTGGGATTCGCCGACGAGCGCTCGGTCGTGCAGACGCGGTTCGCGACGAGCGTGCTCGCGTTCGCGCGCGCGTGGCTCGGTGAGGATCTCGAGCCCGCGGCCGCGCAGGCCGAAGCGATCCTCGGCGCCGAGCCGCCGATCGACGCCTCGGCGCACGATCACTTCGTATCCCTGGGCAGGGGGTGGACGGTGGGGCTCGCGAACGAGGCGGCGCTGAAGCTACGCGAGGCGGCCGGCGCATGGTCGGAGTCGTACCCCGCGATGGAGTTCCGCCACGGGCCGATCAGCGTCGTTGGGCCCGGGAGCGTGGTCTGGGCGCTCGGCGCGCTCGATACCGGGGTGCTCGAGGACGCTCGGTCGGCCGGGGCCGCCGTGCTCGGCGGCGAGCTCGATCCGATGGTGGAGCTCGTGCGCATCCAGCAGACGGCGGTCGGGCTCGCCGAGGCCAAGGGTCTCGACCCGGACCATCCTCGGAACCTGACACGGTCGGTGGTGCTGTCGTGAAGGATCGGAACGGAGGGGTGAGATGAAGCGCTTCTGGTTGGTGATGCCGTTCGTGCTCGCGCTCGTCGCCGCGGCGTGCACGAGCGGAGACGATGGCGGCGGCACGACGGGCTCGACCGGTGGAACCGGGGCGACCGGTGCGACGGGCACGGGTGAGCAGGTCCACCTGATCATGTGGATGGGCTACACGCCGCCGCCGCCGGAGGCCGACTCGCTCGAGTACCTCTCGATCGAGCGGATGGTCAACGACTTCGAGGCCTCGCACCCGAACATCACGATCGAGCTGCAGTACGTGAACAGCGACAACGCGCTGCAGAAGGCAACCGTGGCGCTCCAGGGCAACAAGCAGCCGGACATCTCGTATCAGTACGGCACGAACATGCCGCAGCTCGCGACCGCGCCGAAGCTCGTCGACCTCACCGACCGGGTCAACGCGGCCGAGTACGACTGGACCGATTTCTACGAGGGCGAGCGGGCGGTCGCGACCGTCGATGGGAGGGTCCTCGGCGTGCCGGCTCTCGTCGACAACCTCGCGGTCGTCTACAACAAGGACCTCTTCGCGGCGGCAGGCATCCCCGAGCCCACGAACGACTGGACCTGGGACGACCTGCGGACCGCTGCCGCAGCCGTGACGGACCCGGCGAACAAGGTGTTCGGCCTCGTCTTCCCGGCGGACGCGAGCGAGACGATGGTGTGGCAGTACATCGCGATGCTGTGGGCCGCCGGGGGCGACATCCTGAACGCCGACAACACCGAGGCGGTATTCAACGAGGCTCCCGGCGTTCGAGCGCTCCAGACGCTCGTCGACATCAACAACGACGGCTCGATGTACCTCGACTTCCAGCCCGACTCGGGCAAGTACGGCCAGCTCTTCAACGCCGGCAAGATCGGCATGGTGATCACCGGCCCGTGGGATCTCGGAGGGTTCCCGGACGTCAACTACGGCGTCGTGTTCATGCCGTCGTTCGACGCCGGCGGTAGCCACGAGACCATCGCCGGCCCGGACAACTGGGTGATCTTCGACAATGGCCCGGCGCGCGTGGACGCCGCGTGGGAGTTCCTGAGCTTCATGACGTCCTCGGACCAGGTGCTGCAGGACTCGCTCGACACGAGCCACATGCCGACGCGCGCCTCGGTCGCCGCGATGCCGGCGTTCTCGGAGTTCTACTCGAAGTACCCGGGCACGCAGGTCTTCGTCGACAACCTGAACAACGTGCTGAAGGCTCGCCCGCAGATCCCTCAGTACCCGAGGATCTCGACCGCACTCGGCCAAGCGCTCGTCTCCGCGTTGCAGGGCCAAGCGACGGCGCAGGCGGCGCTCGACCAGGCGGCCGAGCAGGCGAACGGGTTCCTGGCCATCCCGGGCTGACGTGAGCGAGGGAACCGCGGAGACGTGAACGTCCGGCGGATCGTGAGGTCCGACCACCTGGTCGGCTGGGCGTTCGCGTTCCCCGCGGTGTTCCTCATCGCCATCTTCGGCGTCGTGCCCATCGTCTGGTCCGCCCTGATGTCCTTCCAGCGGAACAACCTCCTCGCGCCGCCGACGTGGATCGGGCTCGAGAACTACCGGGCCCTCCCGAGCGACCCGGTCTTCACGACCTCGATGGTCCACAGCCTCGTGTACACGGCGATCTTCGTGCCGGCGTCGGTCGGCGGAGCGTTGTTCGTCGCGATCGCGCTGAACCGGAAGATCCACGGGATCCGCTTCTACCGCACGGCCGTGTTCGTGCCGGTGGTCGTGTCCACGATCGCGACCGCGATCATGTTCCTGTGGCTGCTCGACCCGTACTTCGGGCTCGCGAACTGGCTGCTCGAGAAGATCGGGGTCGGCTCGTTCGGCTTCTTCGCGAGCTCCAACGGAGCCCTCTACTCGATCATCCTCGTGACGGTGTGGGGGTGGATCGGCTTCGACGTCATCATCTACCTCGCCGCGCTCCAGGGCGTTCCGCAGGAACTGCTCGAGGCAGCCGCGATCGACGGTGCGAGCAACTGGAGCATCTTCCGCAACGTGACCGTGCCGCTGCTCGGTCCCGCGACGCTGTTCCTCGTCGTGTTCTCCTCGATCAACGCGATCCAGCTGTTCGACGAGGTGTGGTTCCTGACGAAGGGCGGCCCGGGTACGGCTACCTACGTCCCCGTGTACTACCTGTACCAGCTCGCGTTCTCGCAGGGGATCGCCGGGTACGCGGCCGCGATCGCGTACGTGTTGCTCGCCGTGATCCTCGTCCTCACTGTGATCCAACTCTGGGTGGGCAAGCGGATGGTCTACTACGCCTCATGAGCACGACCGGGACCCCTTGGGAGCGACGACCCGAGGCGTTGCCGCTGCTCGCGCCGCTCCCGGACGAGGGCGAGCCGAGACGCCGCCGCTTCGTCTTCAGCGGGTGGCACCTGGTCCTGCTCCCGCTCGCGTTCCTGATGATCGCGCCCATGCTGTGGATGCTCATCACGTCGGTCGAGACCTTCAACGAGACGCAACAGTTCCCACCGATCCTTCGCCCGGCGAGCATCCGATGGCAGAACTACCGGCAGGTCCTGGAGCTGACGCCGTTCCCGCGCTGGTTCCTCAACACCGCCATCGTGACGGTGGTGGTGGTCATCGCGAACCTGCTCTTCTGCAGCCTCGCCGGGTACGCGTTCGCCCGCATCAAGTTCTTCGGGCGAGACGTCGCCTTCATCATCGTCCTCGCGACGATGATGATCCCGTTCCAGGTCATCATGATCCCGACGTTCCTCATCGTCCGGAAGTTGGGACTCATCGACACGCTCGGGGCGCTCATCGTCCCGAACCTCACCGGCGCGTTCGGCATCTTCTTGCTGCGGCAGTTCTTCCGAACGCTGCCGATCGAGCTCGAGGAGGCGGCCCGGATCGACGGCGCCTCGCGGCTCGGCGTGCTGTTCAAGATCGTGCTGCCGCTGTCGGGCCCGGTGCTCGCGACGCTCGCGGTGATCACGTTCATGTGGACGTGGAACGACTTCCTGTGGCCGCTCATCACGATCTACTCGGAGCACAACATGACGCTCCAACTCGGCCTCACGACGTTCCAAGGCGCGCACAAGACGAACACGAACCTGCTGATGGCCGCGAACGTGATGAGCATGCTGCCGGTACTCATGCTGTTCTTCATCGCCCAGCGGTACTTCATCCGCGGGATCGCGACGACGGGACTGAAGGGATAGCGGGATGGCCGAGGTCGTGCTCGATGGCGTGACGAAGGTCTTCCCCGGCGGGACGACCGCCCTGGAGGACCTGTCGCTCAGCATCGCCGACGGCGAGTTCATGATCCTCGTCGGGCCCTCGGGCTGCGGGAAGACGACCGCGCTGCGATGTGTCGCCGGCCTCGAGAAGCCGACCCACGGACGCATCACGATCGGCGGAGACGTCGTGAACGACCTCACACCGCGCGACCGAGACATCGCGATGGTGTTCCAGAACTACGCGCTCTACCCCCACATGAGCGTGTACAGGAACCTCGCGTTCGGCCTGAAGCAACGTCGCACGCCGAAGGGAGAGATCGACCGCCGGGTGCGCGACGCGAGCGAGATGCTCGGCCTGAACGAGCTGCTCAAGCGGCGCCCGGCGCAGCTGTCGGGGGGGCAGCGCCAACGCGTCGCGATGGGTCGAGCGCTCGTCCGCGAGCCGAGGGCGTTCCTGCTCGACGAGCCGCTCTCGAACCTGGACGCGAAGCTGCGGGTCCAGATGCGCGCAGAGCTGAAGCGCGTGCATGCGCGGCTCCGCATCACGACGATCTACGTGACGCACGACCAGGTCGAGGCGATGACGCTCGGCGACCGGATCGCGGTGATGTCGGCGGGCAAGCTCCAGCAGCTCGGGGCGCCGCAGGACGTGTACGACCGACCGGTGAACCTGTTCGTCGCCGGCTTCATCGGGAGCCCGCCGATGAACCTGATCCGCGGCCGAGCGGAGAACGGTCGGATCACGGCCGGCGATCTCACGCTCGAGCGCTCGGGGGTCCTCGACGGCGAGGTCGCGGTCGGCATGCGGCCGGAGATCCTCACTTCCTCGTCGGACGGCCTGCCCTCCTTCGAGTTCCTCGCCGACGTCGTCGAGCCGCTCGGCGACGAGATCGTGGTGCACGGCAGCACGCAGGGCTCCGGCGTCGAGACCGGCGCCGAAGAGGAAGAGGTCCCGTTGGTGCTCGAGAGCTCGCGCGTGCCGATCACCGCGCGCTTCGACCCGGGGGTGCGGATCGCGCCCGGCGACCGTGTCCGCCTCGGCGTGCCGCCCGAGCGCGTCCACCTGTTCGACCTTCGCAGCGGCGACGCGATCCGCTGATCCCGGAGCCGGGATCCTCGGTCACGTGCGGACGCGCGCGCCGTCGGCGAACCGCGGGAGCCACCGCGCCTCGGCCTCAAGCATCCGGTCGGTCATCTCGTGGATCTGCGGCAGCGTGAGGAGCGCGCTCGTCAGGGGGTCGAGCGCGACCGCGGCGTGCACGAGGTCGCGGTCCCCCGTCATCCCGGCCTCGACGGCGAGCCGCTGCACGGTGATCTGCGTCTGGTTGAGCGCGGCGCACGCGGCCGGGAGCGAGCCGTAGCGAGTGGGCCGCACACCGTTGCCGTCGACCGCGCAAGCGACCTCGACGCAGGCGTCGACCGGCAGGTTCTCGATGGAACCGCCGTTGCGGACGTTTCCGTACACGATCCGGCGCGTACCGGTCACCAGGCTGTCGATGATCGGCGCGGCGAACTCGCCGCCGTGCTTGGGTCCTTCTCGCCGGGCCTCCTCGACGATGTCCTCGTTCGTGTAGGAGACGTCCACGGAGCGGCAGATCTCAAGGTAGTCCCACCGGCGGTCGAGGTACTCGGCGGTGATGTCGGGGGTCTTGCGGAACCACGCCCAGTACTCGCTCGCGTGGTGGCTCGACTCCGTGTGGAAGTAGCCGGTGAGGAGCATGAGCTCGCTACGGACGCGCTCGATGCTCTCGTACGCGTCGTCCGAGCGCGGCAGCAGCGGCTCGGTCCGATCGACGTGCCGGGCCCTCATCACCTCGCGGATCCGCGGGATGAGGTCCTCGTCGCCGCGGCGGAACGTCGTGAACCACGCGGTGTGGTTCACGCCCGCGCAGTCGAAGGTGACCTCGTCGTACGGCACACCGAGCTCGTGCGCGAGCAGCTCCGAGGTGCCCTGCACGCTGTGGCACAGGCCCACGACGTTCACGCCGAGCAGGTCGGTCGCCCAGCAGTTGATCGCCATCGGGTTCGCGTAGTTGAGGAGCAGGGCGTCCGGGCAGGCCTCGAGCATCGTCTCGGCGATCACCCGGAGCGCCTCGACCGAGCGCAGGCCGCGGAAGATCCCGCCGGGTCCGAGCGTGTCGCCGACGGTCTGATCGACGCCGTACCCGCGCGGGATCTCGATGTCGAACCCGTAGGCGTCGATGCCGCCGACCTGGAACACCGTGAGGACGACGTCGGCGCCTCGGAGCGCGGAGGGGAGGTCGGGCGCGACCTCGACGCCGGTAGGCAGGCTCGCATCCTCGATGAGCTGCCGAACGTTGACCGCGGTGCGCTCGGCGGCCGCGACGTCGATGTCGTAGAGGACGAGCGTGCTCGCGGTGAGCGCGGGGAACGCGAGGATGTCCCTCGACAGCTCGAGGGGGAACACCCATCCCCCGGCGCCGACGATCACGATCCTGGGGCCGTCCGCGGGCATGGCCTCCTCCTTCGCTTGGGGTGCCGCCTCAGGCGCATCCTACTCCGCCGTGCTCGCCGCTTGCACATTCCTGGCTGATTGACGTTGAGAAACGCCACATGTGCGCACACGCGGGACTCGGTACTAGGATAGGGACCGACGCCCGCTCGGCGGGCCGCGCCGGAAGGGAGCGCCATGGACGAGCACCAGGAGGTCCGACACGGACGAGGCGCCCCGCGGCACCGGTGCGTACTCGCAGGCGATCCGGGCCGGCGACTTCGTCTACGTCTCGGGGCAGGGGCCGCTGGACCCCCAGACGCTCGAGGTCGTCGGCTCCACCGTCGAGGAGCAGACCGAGGCGACACTGCGTAACCTCGAGGCGATCGCGCGGGCGGCCGGCGGTTCGCTCGCCGATGTCGTGAAGGTCTCGGTGTTCCTGTCGTCGATCGACCTGTTCGCCGGGTTCAACGCGACCTACGAGCGGATCTTCGACACGCTCCCCCGCCCGGCGCGCACCACGGCCGGCGCGGAGCTCCGCAACATCCTCGTCGAGATCGACGCCGTCCTGTATCTCCCCGAGCGGTGACCGAGATCTATCCCGACCTCGACACCCCGTCCCTGCTGATCCACCTCGACACGCTCGAGCGCAACGTCGACGATATGCAGGACGTCGCCCGCACCGCCGGCGTTCGCCTACGCCCGCACACCAAGACGCACAAGTGCCCGGATATCGCACGGATGCAGCTCGATGCCGGCGCGGTCGGCATCACCGTGGCCAAGCTCGGCGAGGCCGAGGTGATGGTCGACGCGGGGATCGATGATGTGCTGATCGCGTACCCATTGGTGGGACCGCTGAAGCTCGCGCGCCTCCGGGCGTTGGGCGAGCGTGCCAACCTGCGCGTGACGACCGACTCGGTCGAGGTGGCGGAGGGGCTGGCGAGCGTCGGGCGCGACCTCGGCCGCGAACTGCCGGTACTGGTCGAGGTCGACACCGGCCTGCACCGCGTCGGGCGGCCTGCAGGCGCCCCGACCGTGGAGCTCGTGAAGACGCTCACGAAGATGGGGAGTATCGAGGTGCTCGGCCTGCTCACGCACGCCGGTCACGCATACCGGAGCACCAGCCCACAGGCGCTTCGGATGACCGCCGAGCGCGAGGGACTCGACCTCGTCGAGACCGCCGAGCGCTGCGCGGCCCAGGGCACCCCGCTCCGCGAGATCAGCGTCGGGTCGACGCCGACCGCCAAGATCGTGGCGGGCGTGGCCGGCGTGACCGAGATCCGCCCCGGCACCTACGTGTTCAACGACGTTCAGCAGATGCGCCTGGGCGTCGCGAGCGAGCACACGTGCGCCGCCCGCGTGCTCACCACGGTCGTCGCGCACCCCACGGAGGAGCGGTTCGTGCTCGACGCGGGGAGCAAGGCGTTCACCTCCGACGGCGGCGACGGCCCGCCGTTCCCGGGCCGGGGGGTCGTGGCCGGCCGCCCCGAGCTCGTGCTGGACTTCATGAACGAGGAGCACACGGTCGGCCATCGCGCCGGCGCGCGACGACGTCCGGATCGGCGACCGGCTCGAGGTGATCCCACTGCACGTGTGCTCGACGCGTGAACATGTTCGACGAGGCGATCGGCGTCCGTGGCGGTGAGGTGGTCCGGACCTTCACGATCGCCGGACGAGGGAAGATGCGCTGATGAAGGGCTTGCAGGGCAAGGGCGTGCTGGTTGCCGGCGCGAGCCGCGGGATCGGCGAGGCCGCTGCTCGCCGCTTCCTCGAGGAAGGGCTGCCGCGTCTTCATCTGCGCCCGAGGCGCCACCGGCGTCGAGGACGCGGTTCGCGAGCTGCGCGCGCTCGGCGAGGCCGAGGGCATGGCGTGCGACGTGAGCGATCCCGCCGACGTCGAGCGGCTCGTCGACGCGGCCGAGCGCTTCCTGGGCGGCATCGACGTGCTCGCGAACAACGCCGGGGTCGCGTGGCAGGAGCCGTTCCTGGACATCACGCTCGAGCACTGGGACCAGGTCCTCGAGATCAACCTGCGCGGGATGTTCCTGGTCGCCCAAGCGGTCGCCCGGCGGATGGTCGCGCGCGGCCGCGGCGGGGCGATCGTGAACATGTCCTCGACGAACGCGTTCGAGGGGGAGGCCGGCTACGCGCACTACAACGCCTCGAAGGGAGGGATCACGCAGCTCACGCGGACGATGGCGGTCGAGCTCGGCGTCCACGGGATCCGCGTGAACGCCCTGTGCCCCGGCAAGATCTTCACGCCGCTGCAAGGCGAGGCCGAGGACCCCGAGTACACGGCGCGGTACGAGCGCGAGAAGATCCCGCTCGGCCGCTCGGGCACGGTCGAGGAGGTCGCCGCGGCGTACGCGTTCCTCGCCTCGGACGAGGCGACGTTCATCACCGGCGAGATGCTCGTCGTCGACGGCGGGCAGCTCGCGATGTGAAGGAGGCATCGACGTGACAGACGGGACCCCGCTCGAGCGCCTGCGGGCACTCGCCGTGCCGCAAGGCGCCGTCGGGCTCTCGTGGCTCGGGCAGGCGGGGTTCATCCTGCGCGCGGGCGGGACCACGGCCCTGTTCGACCCGTTCCTCGCGCCGTACCACGGTCGCGTGTACGAGAGCGGGCTTCCGGCCGCGCGGGCCGAGGGCATCGACCTCGTGCTCTGCACCCACGAGCACGTCGACCACTTCGACGCCGAGAGCGCGCCGGCGATCGCGACGGCCTCGCCGGGCGCCGTGTTCGTCGTGCCCACGCCGATCGTCGACATGGTGACCGAGGCCGGCATCGCTCCCGACCGCGTCGTCGGCCTCCAGCCGGGCGAGACGCTCGAGCTCGCCGGGCTCGGCATCGGCGCGGTGCCGGCGATGCACGGCGTGACGATGGAAGACGCGTACGGGTTCGGGGAGGCGCTCTCGGGGGGGCTCGTGCGGTTCCTCGGCTACGTCGTGGATGCCGGCGACGTCCGCCTGTACCACGCGGGCGACACGATCCACTTCGAGGGCATGGAGACCACGCTGCTGGAGCTCCAGGTCGACGTCGCGATGCTCCCCATCAACGGCCGGGACCCCGAGCGCGAGGCGCGGGGCATCGTCGGCAACCTCACCGAGCGCGAGGCCGCGTGGCTCGCGAAGGAGATCGCTGCCGGCGTCGTCATCCCGATGCACTACGACCTGTTCGAGCGCAACCGCGGCTACCCGGCGCACCTCGTCCAGAGCGTCGAGCGCGACCACCCGGGCGTCCCCGTGCTCGTCCCCGTGCGGGACGAGCCGTTCGTCTGGAGCAGCGGGAGGACCCGGTGAGACAGCTCGTGTACCTCGGGCCTCGGCGGATGGAGCTCCATGACGCGCCCGACCCGGTCCCCGGACCCGACGAGGTCGTGTTCGAGACCGAGGCCGCGGCCGTCTGCGGCTCGGACCTCCACGGGTTCCGCGAGGCGAGCCCGCGACGCATCCCCCCGCTCGTGATGGGCCACGAAGGCATCGGCAGGATCGCAGCGGTCGGCGACGCTGTCGACGCGTCGCGGATCGGCGAGCGGGTAGTGCTCCGACCCATCCTGGCGTGCGGCACGTGCGAGTCCTGTCGCGAGAGCAGGCCGAACCTGTGCCGGAACGGCCGGCTCGTCGGACGCGAGATCACGGGCGCGTTCGCCGAGCGTTTCGCCGTGCCCGAGCGAGCCGCGGTCTCCTTCCCCGAGGAGGTGCCCGCCGACCTCGCCACGCTCACCGAGCCGCTGGCGAACGCCGTGCACGTGACGGCGCGCTCGGTGCGGGATGGCGACGACGCGCTGGTGATCGGTGCCGGACCGATCGGCGCGCTGATGGCGCGGATGTCGCTCGAGCAGGGAGCGAAGCAGGTGTTCATCACCGATCCGATCGCATCGCGGCTCGAGCTCGCGCGGGCGCTGGGCGCGACCCCGCTCGCGGGCGCGGACCCCGAGGTTGCGCTCGGCGAGGCGACCGGCGGTCGAGGCGTCGATGTCGTCGTCGATGCGGCTGGGTTCGAGGCGACGTGGGCGCTCGGGCTCCGGGCGGTCCGCCCGGGAGGCAGGGTCGAGGCGGTGGGGCTCGGCACCCCGGCCGCGACGATCGACCTCTTCGCCGTGGCCGGCAAGGAGATCCAGGTCACCGGCTCGTTCGCGTGGACCAACGAGGACTTCGACCGCGCGATCGAGCTCATAGCCGCGGGAGCGATCGACACCGCCGGTTGGTTCACGACGATGCCGCTCGCCGAGGGCCAGCGCGCGTTCGAACAGCTCGTCGACACGACCGACCGCTTCAAGGTGGTGCTCGTCCCGTGAGGCTCGTCTCGTTCGAGGGCGGGTTCGGCCGGGTCGAGGACGACACGGTCATCCCGATGGGGCCGGACCTCGTCGCGTACCTCTCGACCGGTGAGGCCGCCGACGGCGCGCCGGTCGCGCTCGCCGGTCTGCGACTGCTCGCCCCGGTCCCGCGGCCCGGCAAGGTGATCGGGATCGGGCTCAACTACCGCGACCACGCCGCCGAGTCCGGGCAGCCGATCCCGCAGGCTCCGATCCTGTTCCCGAAGTTCGCGAACAGCGTGATCGGCCCGGCCGAGCCCATCGTCATCCCGCCCGAGACCGAGCAGCCCGACTACGAGGCCGAGCTCGGCGTCGTCGTCGGCCGCACCGCGCACCGCGTGTCCGAGGCCGACGCGCTCTCGTACGTCGCCGGCTACACGTGCGTGAACGACGTCTCCGCGCGGGACCTACAGTTCGAGACCTCGCAGTGGATGCTCGGCAAGGCGATCGACACGTTCCTGCCGTGCGGACCGTGGCTCGCCACCGCAGACGAGATCCCCGATCCTCAGGCGCTCGCGATCCGGCTGATGTTGAACGGTGAGGAGCTGCAGTCCTCGAGCACCGCGCAGATGGTGTTCGGCGTCGCCGAGCTCGTCGCCTCGCTCAGCCGGACGATGACGCTCGAGCCCGGCGACCTCATCGCGACGGGGACCCCGCCGGGGGTCGGGTTCGCGCGGACACCACCCGTGTGGCTCCGCGACGGCGACGAGGTCAGCGTCGAGATCGAGGGGATCGGCACGCTCACGAACCCCGTCCGGGCCGGCGGATGACCGAGCGACGGACGCTCCCGCTCGCCCCGGACGCGCCGTTCCGTCGACTCGTCGGTGTCGGGGGCATCGGCGGCGGCATGTTCCTCGCGCTCGAGGGCGACCGCACGCTCGGGCGCAACGAGAGCCGGCCCGCGCGACTTCTCGACGTGCGTGACTACGGCAAGCTCCACATCGTCGCGCACCACGTGGCCATGCTCCTCGGGCGCCGAGGCCTCGGGCGCTCCGTTCCACGTCGTCCCGCTCGGCAGGGTCGGCGAAGATGAGACCGGCCGGCGACTCGTCGCCGAGATGGCCCACGTCGGCATGGACACGACACACGTCGATGAGGTCGCGGGCTCCCCCACGATGTTCAGCGTGTGCTTCCAGTATCCCGACGGCAGCGGCGGCAACATCACGACGGTCGACTCCGCCGCCGCGACCCTGCGCGAGGCCGACGTCGAGGACGTCGCGGCGTTGCTCGGCCCGCACGTGATCGCTCTCGCCGCGCCCGAGGTCGGACTCGGCGTGCGCCGTCGACTGCTCGAGCTCGCGACGGGCCGTGGCGCGTTCCGTGTGGCATCGCTCACGTCCGCGGAGGTCCAGGGGGCACGCGCGTCCGGCCTGCTCGGCCTCGTCGACCTCCTCGCCTTGAACGAGGACGAGGCGGCGATCCTCGCGGGCCGGGGGTTGGACCCTGCGGAGCCCGCGCCGTTCCTCGACGCCGTCGCCACGGCGCTCGAAGCCCGGAGGACCGGGATGCGCCTCGTCGTGACCGCCGGCGCCCGGGGTGCGTTCGCGTTCGAGGACGGCCGCTGGGACGACCGACGTCCGCCGGGGGTCGAGGTCCGGAGCACCGCCGGCGGCGGCGACGCGCTCCTGGGCGGCGTCCTGTCGGCGCTCGCGGCGGGCGTGCCGCTGATCGACCCCTCGGCTCCCCATGGGACGCTCGGCTGCGCGCTCGACCTCGGCATCGCGCTCGCAGCGCTGAGCGTGACGTCCCCGCACACGATCCACCCCGCCGCGGACCTCGAGACCGTGCTCGCGTTCGCCGAGGCGGCGGGGCTCGTGCTCCGCCCGCCGTTCTCCGCCGTCGCTTGAAGGGAGGAACGATGGACTTCGCCGCGCTGCGCGAGGAGGTGTGGTGGGCGAACACCCAACTCCCGGCGAACCGCCTCGTCGTCATGCACAGCGGCAACGCCAGCGGTATCGACCGTGACGCCGGCCTCGTCCTCATCAAGCCGAGCGGCGTCGACTACGACCGCCTGCGCCCCGAGGACCTCGCCGTCGTCACCCTGGAGGGCGGGTCCCCACCGGCCAAGGCCGTCCCCGACGGCGTCGCGACCCACCTGCGGCCGAGCGTCGACACCGCCCATCACCTCGCGCTGTACCGGGGCGACCAAGCGATCGGCGGGGTGATCCACACGCACTCGAGCTTCGCGACCGCGTGGGCGGCGGCGGGCCTGCCGATCCCCTGCGCGCTCACCGCGATGGCCGATGAGTTCGGCGGTGAGGTCCCGTGCGCTCCGTACGCCGACAACGAGGGCGATCACATCGGAGACGCGATCTTGGCGCATCGGACGCGGGCGCCGGGCATCCTGCTCGCGAACCACGGCGTGTTCACGTTCGACGCGACACCACGGAAGGCCCTGAAGGCGGCGGTGATGATCGAGGACGCAGCGAAGACCATGTGGCTCGCCTCGCGGCTCGGCGCCCCGACGCCGCTGCCGGCCGACGAGGCGGAGAAGTGGTGGTCCCGCTACCACGCGACCTACGGGCAGGAGACGTGAGATGACGTCCGCCTTCGTGGATCCGCAGGATCTCGAGCGCTGGTGCCGGATCCCGGTGGACGAGCTCGCCTCGCACACCACGAAGATCCCCTTCCGGATCGTCGCCGACCCGGCCGAGATGGGTGGGCTCATGGCTCGCGAGCTCGCCGACCTGATCGCGGAGCGCAACGCCGAGGGCCGCCCGACGAGGGCGATCGTTCCGTGCGGCCCTTCCTCCTGGTATGCAGCCTTCACCGAGGAGGTCAACTCGCGCGAGATCTCCCTGCGCGATCTCACCGTGTTCCACATGGACGAGTGCCTGGACCGGCAGGGCCGGCCGCTCCCCGACGAGCACCCGTACAACTTCCGCACCTTCATGGAGCGTCACTTCTACGGTGGGATCCGGCCCGAGCTCGCCGTGCCGACCGAGCAGCGCCACTGGCTGCTCCCCTCGACCGCCGAGGAGGTCGCCACCGCGATCGTCGAGGCGCCGATCGACCTCACGCTCGGCGGATGGGGACAGGACGGGCACGTCGCCTACAACCAGGCGAGGCGGCACCCCTTCAGCCGCGTCGCCCTGGAGGAGCTCGCCGACTCGACGATCCGGATCCAGGAGAACGAGCTCGACACGATCGTCGCCCTCGCGCACCGGACGTTCGGCGCCGCGTACCAATTCGTGCCCCCGATGTCGATCACGCTGGGGATGCGCGAGTGCCTCTCGGCACGGCGCGTGCGGCTGTTCAGCGACACCGGCGCGTGGAAGCAGACCGCGTTCCGGGTCGCGCTGTTCGCCGAGCCGACGCCCGAGTACCCGATCACGCTGCTCCAGCGGCACCCGGACGCCCTCATCACGGCGACCCTGGAGACCGCGCGCCATCCGATCGGCGAGCACCCGGAGTGGCGGCTACGCTGAGCACGCCGTGAGCACCCAGCCCGCCGTCGCCGAGCACCCTGACGCGATCCGGGCGGACGCGCTCGTCCGGACCTTCGGCCGCGTCCGCGCGCTCGACGGGCTCGACCTGACGGTGCGCACGGGCGAGATCCTCGGGCTCGTCGGGCCCAACGGCGCCGGCAAGACGACGTTCATCCGCAGCGTGGCCGGGCTCCTGCGACCGACCTCGGGGGAGCTCTGGGTCCTCGGCGAGCGCCCGGGCCGCGGCGTGGCCCCGCACATCGGCTACATGACGCAGTCGGCGGCGTTGTACGAGGACCTGCCGGTGCGGGACAACCTGGCGTTCTTCGGCCGGCTCTTCGGCCTGTCGAGCGCACAGATCCGCGAGCGAATCGCGCAGGTGCTGGGGGTCGTCGAGCTCACCGGGAAGGAGCGCGCGCTCGTGCGCCACCTCTCGGGCGGGATGCGCCAGCTCACGAACCTCGCGTGTGCGATGGTGCACCGCCCGAAACTGCTGCTGCTCGACGAGCCGACGGTCGGCATCGACCCGATGCTGCGGCTGAAGTTGTGGGACCACTTCCGGAACCTCAACGCCGGCGGCTCGACGATCCTCGTCACGACCCACGTGATGGAGGAGGCAGAGCGTTGCCACCGCGTCGCGATGATCGCGGACGGCCGAGCGATCGCCGTCGGCTCGCCCGCCGAGCTCCGTGAGCGCGCCGGCACGCCGACGATCGAGGAGGCATGGCTCGCCCTGCGCGAGCGTCACCGGAACGCGGGAGGCGACGCGTGAGGCCGACCCGCGTACTCGCGCTCGCCGGCCGGATCCTGCGGCAGTTCCGTCACGACCGGAGGACGGTCGCCCTCATCGTGATCGTGCCGATCGTCGTGATGGCGCTCATCGGCTACCTCGTTTCCGACGATAAGGAGCCGCTGCCGGTCGCCGTCGTGAACCTCGACGCGGGGACGACGACCCCGAACGGGCCGGTCTCACTCGGTGCGCGGATCGTGGATCTGCTCGAGCGGACGTCGGGCATCGAGGTGCGCCTGGTCGCGAGCGAGGAGACGGCGAGGCGGCAGGTGCGGGACACCGGGGTCGCGGGGGCGGTGATCCTTCCGACGAACCTCACGCACGACGCGCTCGCGGGTATCGGCGTCCCCGTGCAGGTCGTCGTGGGCGGTATCCAGCCGGGCCTGTACGGACCCGTGGTCGAGGCGACCCGCGCGGCGATCGCCGCCCTGCCCGAGACGGCCGGCGGCGTGCTCGGGTTGCCGTCGCCGCCCGTGACGATCGAGCCGGTCCCGCTCGACGGCGGCCTCGACCTGAAGGGGTTGGACTACAACGCACCCGTGCTCGTGACCGTGTTCACGTTCCTCTTCACGTTCATGTTGACGAGCGTCTCGTTCCTGCGGGAGCGTTCGTCCGGCACGCTCGAGCGGCTGATGGCGTCGCCCGTGTCGAGGCTCGAGGTCCTCACCGGCTACCTGCTCGGCTTCATCGGGTTCGCCATGGCGCAGGCGATCATCATCCTCGGGTACGCGATCTGGGTACTCGAAGTGCGGGTCGCCGGTTCCATCTGGCTCGTCTTGCTCGTGCTGGCGATCGAGGTGACCGGTGTCGTGAACCTCGGCATCACGTTGTCGTTCTACGCGCGCAACGAGTTGCAGGTCATCCAGTTCATCCCGCTCGTGCTCCTGCCGCAGGTGTTCCTCGGCGGACTGTGGTGGCCGGTCCAGACGCTGTGGCCGCCGCTCCGCTACCTCTCGCAGGTCTTCCCGATCACGCACGCCGGCGTCGCGCTCCGCGAGGTGATGGTGGGGGGCGCGGGCCTCGTGGACATCGGGGAGCGGATGCTGGCCCTCCTCGCGTTCGCCGCGGCGATGATGGCGATCGGGGTGCTCGCGCTGCGCAAGCAGCGGTCCTAGCTCAGGCGCGCCCGGTCCGGCCGCGGTCCGAGGGTGGGCCGGGAAGGCGTGCCGAAGCTCCCTCCGGCGCAACCCTCGAGGGTCGTCAGCGCATCATCCCGCAGGCGGACGCATACAGGTCGGCGACCTCGAGGACCTTGTGGCGGACGAGATCCGCCGGCCGCGCGCGGAGAGCGCCCTCACGCACCGCGTCGTACTGCGGCGGCATGTACTGGCTGAGCAGGGTCGAGGGGATCTCGCGGCTCGAGAGGTTCCCGATGAGTCGCGTCACCGCATCGCGGAGCTCCGGTCTCGGCCAGTAGTAGCGGGCGCGGTCGCTGTAGCTGAAGGCGCGCGCGAGCCGGAGCTCGTTCGCGTCGCCGCGCAGGTAGGACTCCCAGTGCTCGGGGTGGGCGATCATCGTCGCCTCGAGCACCTCACGCAGGCGTGACGGCTCGGCGGCGTCGCCCGCGAGCAGCTCCCGCTCGATCTGCTCGAGGGCGAACAGGCCTTCCCGCATCGCGAAGGTCAGCCAGGGACCGACCTTCAGGATCGCGAAGTGGTCCTCGACCAGCCGGTGGAGCACGTCCGACGTCTGGTAGTCGGTCGAGTGCGCCTCGTACACGAGATGCGGGTACCGCGCGATGCAGGTGGCCAGCTCGCGCGCCTGCTCGTGGACGTAATCGAAGACCACGGTGTCGCCGAACTCCACTCCCGGCTGGACGACGAGGGCGATCACGCGCTCCCACGCATCGGGCAGTCCCCGCTGCTCGAAGGCCTCCCGGGAGAGTTCGATCGTGCGCTCGACGTCCTCGACGTGGGTGGCCGAGGGCCCGGCCGTGTCGGCAAGCTCCCCGCCGGGGATCGGAACCTCGGTCCCGATGACGTACACGGGGGCGGGAGCGTCGGCAGGCAGCTCGGCCCGCGCGTCCTCCGCGGCCCGACACAGGACCGCCGCGCGCTCGGTCACGAGGCGCTGGTCGAGCGGCGTACCGGGGTCGCCCGGGTCGTCCGCGCATCGCATGCTGGCATCGAGGTGCAGCTTCGTGTACCCGGCGAGCACGCAGGCGCGCACGAGCTCGCGGGCCTTCTCCATCGCGGAGTCCGACGACTCGTTGCGCCAGACGTGAGGCCCGAGATGATCGCCGCCGAGGATGACACGCCCCTGCGGGAAGCCCACGTCGGCGGCGACGGCGCCGACGAACGCGCCGAAGGCTGCCGGTGTCATGCCCGTGTACCCACCGAACTGGTTCACCTGGTTGCACGTGGACTCGATGCACACGACGGTGTCGTCGCGCGCAGCCTGGGTCATCCCCGCCTCCAGGACGAGCCGATCGGCGGAGCAGATCGAGTAGATGCCGGCGCGCTCGCCGGCCCGGTTCCGCTCCACCATCTCGAGGAGCCCGTCGGGCTCGATCACGTCCATGCCTCCATCGCCGCGAGCGCTTCGTCCATCGACGGCTGCGCTCCCGTCCCTCCGACCCCCCTCGTCGAGAGAGACCCACACGCGACGGCGAGCGCGAGGCATCGCTCGAGCGGCAGGTCGCGGAGCCGCCCGGTGAGGAAGCCGGCGTCGAACGCATCGCCGGCCCCCGTCGTGTCGACGACGTCGATCGGGATCGCCTCGATGCGGGCGACCTGGTCGCCCTCGATCGCGAGCCCGCCGCCCTGGCCGAACTTCACGGCCACCGTCGTCCCGTGTTCCGCGAGCGTCTCCGCGGCGACGTCGACGTCCTCGATGCCGGTTATCGCGCGTGCCTCCGCCGAGTTCGGCAGGAAGACGTCCGTGCCCTCGAGCAAGGCCAGCAGACCGCCATCCCACCGCTCGGCCGGGTCCCAATTCGGGTCGATCGAGGTCGTGGCGCCCGCGGCGTGCGCCCGCTCGAACAGCTCGGGTAGGTCCGCAGAGCGCGCGCTGCAGGTAGAAGGAGCTCACGTGCACGTGTCGGGCTCCGCGCGAGCAGGTCGGCCCTCAGGAGCTCGCCGCGCAGGTCGCCGATCGTGCCGGTCGAGGTCAGGATCGCCCGATCCTCCCCGCTCGAGAGCACCACCGAGATCCCGGTGGGACGGGCGGGATCCACGATGCGAGCTGTGGTATCGACCCCCCGCTCGGCGAGCGCCTCGAGCATGAACCGCCCGAGCGCGTCGTCGCCGACGACGCCCACGAAGGCCGTCCGCGACCCGAGACGCGCGGCGCCGCAGGCCATGATCGCGCCCGAGCCACCGACGACCAGGCGCGCGTCGTCGACGAGCTGCTCCGCCTGGCCGAACGAAGGACGTACGTCGCCTGTGAGCACGAGGTCGGGGTTCGCGTCCCCGAGCACCAGCAGGTCGAGGTCGGCCATCATCCGTCGCTACGATACCGGCATGCCCCGCGTGACCCTGGCGCTCGGCGACCTCACGCTCGAGGACGTCGACGCGATCGTGAACGCGGCGAACCCCCGCCTGCTGGGCGGCGGCGGAGTCGACGGCGCGATCCACCGTCGCGGGCGGGCCGCAGATCCTCGCCGCGTGCAAGGAGATCCGGCGGACGACGCTACCCCGACGGCCTGCCCACCGGCGCAGGCCGTCGCGACGACGGGCGGCAAGCTCCGGGCGCGGTGGGTCATCCACACGGTCGGCCCGCGGTACTTCGAGCACGACGACCCGGCCCCGCTGCTCGCGCGGTGCCACACCGAGGCGCTCCGCGTGGCGGACGAGCTCGGGGCGCGCACGGTGGCGTTCCCCGCGATCTCGACCGGCGTCTACGGGTATCCCGTCGAAGAGGCCGCCCCGGTCGCCGTCGCGGCCGTGCTCGGCGCCCGGACCCGGGCCGAGGAGGTCCGCTTCGTGCTCTTCGACCCGCGTCGCGTACGAGGCGTTCCACTCCGCCCTCGAGACGACGGGGCGGCCGTAGCGCAGGCCGTTGGTAGCATCTCCTGCGCGATGACCGAGCTCAGCCACCCCAACGGCGTGTGGGCACGCCGCGTCGAGGTCCAGATCGTGGACTGCCGCGAGACCTACGAGTGGGTCGCGGGCCGCATCGAGGGAGCCGTGCACATCCCGCTCAACGGGATCTTGGCCGGCTCGATCGGCGACCTGGACCCGGGCAAGCCGGTCGTCGTCGTCTGCCGCTCGGGCAACCGGAGCGAGCTCGGGACGCTCATGCTGCAGGCTCGCGGGTTCGACGCGCACAACCTCGAGGGCGGCATGGAGGAGTGGGAGCGCGAGGGGCTCCCCTTCTCGACGCCCGACGGAGCGCCCGGCCGCGTGGCCTGAGCCCGCTCCCACCGCTCCCGCTCCGCCCGCGCTAGCCTGAGGCTCGTCCGCCATGGCCGATATCGAGGCTGCCCGTCGAGCGCTCGAAGACGCCCTCGGCCCGGCCGAGGTTCTCTCGGACCCGCTCGCCCTCGGGCTGTACGGACGCGATGCGTCGATGGTCGAGGGCGGGTGTGCGCTCGTCGCCTTCCCGACCGAGCTCGACCACGTGATCGCCTGCATGCGCATCGCGGCCGAGCACGGCCTGGCCGGTCGTCCCGAGAGGCGCCGGCACCGGCCTCGCCGGCGGCGCGACGCCGATCGGCGACGCCCTCGTCGTCGTCACGACGAAGATGAGCCGCATCCTCGACGTCCGGCCGCAGGACCGACTCGCGTGGGTCGAGCCCGGCGTGCTGACCCTCGACCTCGTCGAGGCCCTCGAGCCGCTCGGCCTCACGTTCGCGCCCGACCCATCGTCGCGGCAGAGCAGCACCGTGGGCGGCAACGTCGCGACGAACGCCGGCGGGCCGCACTGCCTCGCGTACGGCGTGACAGCCAACCACGTCCTCGCGCTCGACGTGGTGCTCCCGGATGGTGACGTCGCGCGGTTCGGCGCCGAGGGCCCCGCGGCGCGCCGGCTACGACCTGCGAGCGGCGCTCGTCGGGTCCGAGGGCACGCTCGGGATCGTCGCGGCCGCGTGCGTTCGTCTCACCCCGCTCCCGCCGGCCGTGACCACGCTCCTGCTCGACTTCCCGACGATCCGGGACTGCGCCGCCACGGTGTCGGGGGTCATCGCCTCCGGCGTGGTGCCGGCGGCCATGGAGCTCATGGATCGGGGGATCGTCGAGGCCGTCGAGGCCTTCGTGCACGCCGGCTACCCGACCGACGCCGCCGCGATCCTGATCGTCGAGGTCGACGGGACCGAGGGCGCGACGCGGGCGCAGGCCGCGGCCGTCGAGGCGGTGGCGCGCTCGAACCACGTCCGCACCGTCCGCGTCGCGGCCGACGAGGACGAGCGGGCCTTGCTGTGGAAGGGCCGCCGCAACGCGCTCGGTGCGGTCGGCCGGATCGCGCCCCACTACTACCTGCACGACATCGTCGTCCCGCGCACGCGCCTCGCCGACGCGCTCGCCGGCTTCTCCGCGATCGGCCGTCGGTACGCCCTGCCCGTGACGTGCATCGCGCACGCGGGCGACGGCAACCTGCACCCGCACCTCCACTTCGACCAGCGCGAGCCCGGGGCGCCCGAGCGGGTCCTGGCCGCGAGCGAGGAGATCGTGCGACTCGCGGTCGACCTCGGCGGGTCGCTGTCCGGCGAGCACGGCATCGGGCTCGAGAAGCGGGACTTCCTCCCGCTCGTCTTCTCACCCGAGGACCTCACGGCACAGGCGTGCGTGCGGGCCGCGTTCGACCCCGAGCGGAGGATGAACCCGCGACAAGGTCCTGCCCGACGGCGCGCGGTGCGCCGAGGTCTCGGCGGCGGGCGCGGCGACAGGACGCAGCTCGGAGGACGCATGGAGCTGATCCACCCGCACACGAAGGCCGATGTCGTCGAAGCCGTGCGCGAGGCCAACCCGGCGGCCCAGCGGTTGCTCGTCGTGGGCGGCCGCCACCACGCCGACAAGGGCAACCCGGTCGAGATCGACGCCGAGCTGTGGACGACGCAACTCGACCGGCTCGTCGCCTACGAGCCCGCCGAGATGATCGCCGTCGTCGAGGCCGGGATGCGGGTCGGGGAGCTCGACCGGCTCCTCGCCGAGGGCGGGCAGGAGTGGCCGAGCGACGCGCCGGCCGACGCGACCGTCGGCGGCGTCATCGCGGCCGAGGCCCAGTCGCCGCGGCGCCTGCGCGTCGGGCGGATCGCCGACTACGGTCCTGCAGGCCGAGATCGTGACCGGTGACGGGCAGGCTGGTGACGAGCGGTGCCCGCACGGTGAAGAACGTGACCGGCTACGACCTGCACCGTCTCGTCGCCGGATCGCTCGGCACGCTCGGCGTGATCGTGCAGGTCGCCCTGAAGGTCCGGCCGCGCCCCGAGACACGCCGCACGCTGCACGCGCCGGGGCCGCTCGAGACCGGCGAGGCGCTCCTCGCGGCGGTGCCGGGACCGGCCGGGATCGTCGCCACCCCCGGCGAGGTCGAGTTGCGCCTCGAGGGCTGGCGCGAGGAGGTCGAGGAGCAGACCGAGGCGGCTCGGGCGGTCTCCCCGGGACTCGAGGAGGTGGACGAGGGCGCGTACCCTTCGCACCGCCCGTGGGACGAGGCCGCGGTCGTCGCGGAGGCCGCCGTGCCGCCCTCGGCGCTCGGCGCGCTCGCCGCCGAGGCGGGCGAGCGATGGGGAGCGCTCCTCGGCGTCGGGCCTGCTCTGGGTCGGCCTCGAGACCTCGGACGTCGGCGGGGACGGCGCGCTCGAGCGCCTGCGGGCCCGCGCCGGGGAGCACGGCGGCATCGCCCCGGTGATCCGCGGTCCCGGCGGTCTCGGCGCACCGCCGCTGCCGGCTCGCGCCGTCCACGAGCGTCTGAAGGCATCCCTCGACCCGAACGGCGTGCTCGCTCCCGGGCGATCGTGGGGAGGGGTCTGACGTGCCCGAGCCGCACCCGGCGGCGCGGGTCCTCGGCGCCGAGATGCCCGAGGGCGTCGCGTTTCGTGGGCTCGCTGCGCCTCGCGCCTCGGTGGGGGCCCGGCGATGCGCCGAGCGACGACGATCTCGCCCGCTGCGTGGCGTGCGGCCTCTGCCTGCCCCACTGCCCCACCTACCGGCTGACCGGCGAAGAATCCGCGTCGCCGCGAGGGCGGATCGCCGCGATGCGCGCCGTCGCCGAGGGTCACGCGGAGGTCGACGCGACGTTCTCGCGCTTCATGGACGCGTGCCTGGCGTGTCGCGCGTGCGAGGACGTCTGCCCCTCCCACGTCCCGTTCGGCCGGCTGATGGAGGATGCGCGCGCGCAGGTCGAGCCGCTCCGCACCGGCCGCGAGCGGAGGTGGCGCCGGCTCGGGCTCGGCCTGCTCCCGCGTCGGGCGCCTCCTCTCGCTCGCGGTGCGGCTCCAGCCGCTCGCACGGCCGTTCGTCTCGGAACGCACGCGCTCGCTGATGCCGAGGCCGGTGCTCGGCGGCAAGATCCCCGCGCGTGACCGAGCCCGAGGGCACGCTGCGGGGCACGGTCGCGCTGCTCACCGGCTGCGTCCAGGACCGCTGGTACCGGCCGGTGAACCGCGCCACCGTCCGCGTGCTCGCGCGCAACGGATGGCGCGTCGTCGTGCCGCGCGAGCAGACGTGCTGCGGCGCCCTCCACGCGCACCACGGGCGCCTCGACGTGGCGCGCGAGCTCGCGCGCCGGAACCTCCGAGCGTTCGCCGAGGCCGAGGTCGTGCTCGCGAACGCCGCCGGGTGCTCCGCCCACCTCAAGGAGGTGGGCGACCTGCTCGAGACCGACGACGCAAGGGCGTTCGGCGGCCGGGTGCGCGACCTCGTGGAGTTCCTCCACGAGCAGGGCATCGAGCCGCCGAGCGCGATCCCCGACGTCGAGCGGGTCGCGTACCACGACGCGTGCCACGCGCTCCGAGCGCAGGGCATCGGGGAACAGCCGCGCGCGCTCCTGCGCGCGATCCCCGGCCTCGAGGTCGTCGAGATCCCAGGCGGCGATACCTGCTGCGGCGCGGCCGGCCTCTACACCGTGCTCGAGCCCGAGACGGCCGACGCGCTGATGCGCGCGAAGGCCGAGGCGATCGCCTCGACGGGCGTGCGGATCGTCGCGAGCGCGAACCCCGGGTGCACGATGCAGATCTCGGCGGGGCTCCGCGCGCACGGCGTCGAGATCGAGGTCGTCCACCCCGTCGAACTGCTCGACCGCGCGTACGCCGTCACGGCGCTCTGAGCCGCTCGGGCGCTTGGGACTACGATGTCCCCGTGGAGGTCGCCGAGCGCTGGTACGAGCATCGCGAGGTCGAGGACGGCGTGTTCCTGCTGTGGGAGCCGCACGTCGACCAGATGATCCGCGGCAACTTCTGGCTCGTGCGCGGGCGCGAGCGCGACCTGCTCGTCGACGGCGGCCTCGGCATCGGCCCGCTCCGGCAGGAGCTCGCGGACCTGTTCGACAAGCCCGTGCTCGCGCTGGCGACGCATCGCCACTTCGACCACATCGGCGCGATGCACGAGTTCGAGGAGGTGCTCGTCCACCCCGCCGACGCGGACGTCCTCCGCGAGGGCGGTCCGCTCGCCTCGCTGTTCGCGCAGGACTTCGAGGAGGGGTTCCTCCGCGAGATGGAGGAGGCCGGCTACGAGATCCACGAGATGCTGATCGACGCCTACCCGTACGAGGGCTTCGACCCCGGCGCCTGGACGATCGCCCCGGCGCCCCCGACCCGCCTGATCGACGAGGGCGACGTCGTCGACCTCGGAGACCGGCGGTTCGAGGTGCTCCACCTCCCGGGTCACACGCCGGGCGAGGTCGGCCTGTGGGAGCCCGAGACCGGCACGCTGTTCTCGGGCGACTGCATCTACGAGAACCCTCCCTTCCTCGACGAGCTCCCCGAGTCGAACATCGAGGACTACGTCCGCAGCATGGCGCGGCTCCGCGACCTGCCGGTGCGCATGGTGCACGGCGGGCACGACCCGAGCTTCGGCCGCGCGCGCATGCTCGAGATGGTCGAGTACTACCTGACGCTCCGTGGCGGCAACGCCGAGCCCGACGGCCCCTAGCCGTCCGGGCTCAGTCGCCGAGGACCCGGCTCAGCTCCTCGAGGCTCTCGAGGTTGTGACCGGGCAGGAACACGTCGATCGAGGGCAACGCCGCGGCCATCCCGCGTGCGAGCGGTTCGTACCGAGGGCTCCCCTTCAGCGGGTTCACCCACACGACCTTGTGGACCAGGCGCCGCAGGCGTGCCATCTGCTGACGGAGCAGGTCCGGCTCGCCGCGCTCGAGCCCGTCCGAGCACAGCACCGCGACCGCACCGCGGAGCGCCGCGCGCTGGCTCCAGCCGTCGAGCAGCGCCTTCAGCGACTCGCCGATCCGCGTGCCGCCCTCCCAGTCGGCGACCCGGCGGCCGATCTCGTGCATCGCGCGATCGGGATCCTTCGTTCGGAGCGTGCGCGTGACCCGCGTGAGCCGTGTGCCGAACACGAACACCTCCACCCGGCGACCGGCCGCCATCGCCGCGAATCCGAACTGCACGAGCGCGCGCGAGTACGGGGCCATCGAGCCTGAGATATCGAGGATCAGCACGAGCGGTCGTCTCCGCGTCCCTCGCGCGCGCCACGCGCGATGGAAGGGCTCGCCCTGCGTGCGGAGCGAGCGCCGGAGCGTCCGCTTCACGTCGAACCGTGTCCCCGACGCCGAGGGGCGCAGGCGTCGCGTCCGCCGCGTCGGCACCTGCACCGCGAGCCCGCGGATCAGGCGCGCGACGCGGGCGCGCTCCTCCTCGGTCAGGTCGGCGAAGGACTTCTCGCGCAGGACCTCGTACGCGCTCGCGACGATACGGATCGCGGCCTCACCTTCGGCCTCGTCGCCCTCGCCGAGCTCGTGCCGCTCGCGTGCGACGATGCGGTCCTCCTCCACGTCGAGGCCGGGCAGCGCGAGGGCCGCGCGCAGGGCCGCCTCGGCCTCCGAGCCCTCGGGCGCCGGCAGGTCGAGCTGGATCCGGATGCCCTCGCGGAACCACGCGCCGAAGGCGGCGTCGAAAGCCTCGACGTCCTCGGGCCGCGAGATCAACGACGCGCGTCCCGCCCAGTACAGGCCCTCGCGATCGAGCGCGCCCAGAGCGGCCGCCGCCCGGCAGAAGGTGACGATGCGCCCGGTCCCGATGTTCAGGCCTCGGCGACGGAGGTCCCGGCCGAAGCCGATCAGCCGCTCGAGGGCCTCGGCCTCAGGGCTCCGGGTCGCCATGCGCGAGGACCTCGGCAAGGTGCGCGGCGACGAGCTCCTGATCGTCGTGATCCTTCAGCACCGCGCCGAGCGTGGACATCGCCGTCTCCTCGTCCAACCGCGCGACGCCGAGGAACGCGGCCGCGTGCGCCCAGTCGATGGTCTCGGCCACGCCTGGGCGCTTCGCGATGTCGAACGATCGGAGGCGGTTGACCGCCGTCGCGACGTCGCGCGCGAGGGCCTCGGGCACCTCTGGCGCGCGTGCACGGACGATCTGCACCTCACGTTCGAGCGCGGGGTGATCGATCCAGTGGTAGAGGCATCGGCGCTTCAGCGCGTCGTGCAGCTCGCGCGTCCGGTTCGAGGTCACGACGACGGCCGGCGGCTCCTCGGCCACGACCCTGCCGATCTCGGGGATCGTGACGGCGAACTCCGACAGGATCTCGAGCAGGAAGGCCTCGAACTCGTCGTCGGCGCGATCGAGCTCGTCCACGAGGAGCACGGCCTTGGAGCCGGCCCGGATCGCCGCGAGGAGCGGGCGCTCGACGAGGTACTCGGGGCCGAACAGGTCCTCGACGTGGGCCTCCGTCGTGACGTCTTGCAGGGCGCGAACGGCGATGAGCTGGCGCGAATAGTTCCACTCGTACAACGCCTGCGAGGCGTCGATGCCCTCGTAGCACTGCAGCCGGATGAGATCGCGGCCGAGCAGCGTCGCGAGCACCTTCGCGACCTCGGTCTTGCCGACGCCCGCCTCGCCCTCGAGCAGCAGCGGCTTGTCGAGCGACACCGCGAGGTAGATCGCGGTGGCGAGGCCGCGGTCGGCCAGGTAGTGCCGTCCCTCGAGCGCGAGCTGGAGCTCATCGACCGAGGTGAACGGCAGCCGGCTCATGCGGGCCAGCGTACCGGGCGAAGTGGCGGAGCGCGCTCGGCTCAGGCGCGGGGCTCGCCGGGCCGAGGGCCGATCGGCGGGAGCGGCACGCGGATGCCCTCGGCGTCGAGGCGACCGGCGATGCGCTCGCGGAGCACGCGCTCGGTGTCCCAGCGCTTCGACGGGCGGGTGTCGGCCACCACCCGCACGACCAGCGCGTAATCCGACAGCGTCTCGATGCCGAGCACGCTCGGGCCCTCGCGGATCCAGTCGCTGAGGCTCTCGTCCAGACGCAGATCCTCGAACAGCTCCTCGAGGATGCCGCGCACGCGGTCCACGTCCTCGCCGTAGGCCACGCGCACGTCGACGATCGCCCGCGCCCACCCGCGCGACTTGTTGCTGACGACCTGGATGTTCCCGTTCGGCACGATGTGGAACGTGCCGTCGAACGCCCGGAGCGAGGTCACGCGCAGGCTGAGCGCCTCGACCTTGCCGCCGACCGGGTTCCCGGTCGTCTGCAGCTCGATGACGTCGCCGACGCCGAACTGGTTCTCGAGCAGGATGAAGAACCCCGAGAGGGTGTCCCGCACGATGGACTGCGCGCCGAAGCCGAGGGCCACCCCCGCGACGCCGGCGGAGGCGAGCAGCGGTCCGAGGCTCACGTTCAGGTTCCCGAGGATCACGAGGGTCGCGACGGTCCAGATCATGACGACGCTCGCGGTGGACAGCGCGCCGGTGAGCGTGGCGATCCGCTGGATGTTCAGCTCCTGCGTGACGCTGGGGCTGCCCTCGAGCCGTCGGCGGAACCGTCGGACGAGGACGTGGACGAGGACGCTCACGAGGATCGCGACGACGATGGTCGCGACGAGCGTGACCCCGTGGTTGTCGAACCATCTCCCGAAGTCGAACCGCCTCGCCTTGTCGGCTGCCTGTGCCAGCATGCCTTCCATCTAGGCAGGAAACGCCGCGGTCGTCAAAGGGAGAGCGGAGCTACCGCGACATCGCCTCCTCGAGCGCTCGGCGCGCGATGACCTTCACCAGCTCCTGCCGGTACTCGGCGCTCGCGAACGCGTCGGACGGCGGGCTCGTGCCCTCGGCCGCGCGGGCCGAGGCCGTGGCCGGGTCCGCACCGCCGGCGAGCGCCTCCTCGACGCCCGTCGCACGCATCGGGCGGTCAGACATGTTCGTGAGTGCCACCGCCGCGCCCTCACCGTTCGGCGCGAGCGCGGCCACGCCGACGAGCGCCCAATCCATCGCGCGCCGGTGGTACTTCAGGTAGCTCCACCCGCGCGAGCCGGTCTTCGGCAGGCGGATCTCGGTAAGGACCTCGTTGCCGGCCAGGTCCGGCTCGAACAGGCCACGGAAGAAGCGCTTCGCGGGAACGCTCCGCACCTGCCCCGCAGGGGCGCGCACGACCAGGTTCGCCCCCAGCGCGAGGAGCACCGTCGGAAGGTCGGAGGCCGGGTCGGCGTGCGCGCACGAGCCGCCGATCGTGCCGACGTGCCGGACCTGCGGATCTCCGATCCCGCTCGCCGCGTACGCGACGATCGGGCACCCGTCCTGGAGCACCTCGCTCGTCGCGAGGTCGTGGTGACGGGAGAGTGCGCCGATCGCGATCTCGTCTGCCTCCTCGCGGATGTACGAGAGGTCCGCGATCCGCGTGATGTCGACGAGCATCGAGGGCCGGGCCAGCCGGAGCCGCATCAGCGGCAGGAGCGAGTGCCCACCGGCGAGGATCTTCGCGTCGGCGTTGTCGCTCAGCAGCTGGATCGCTTCGTCGACGAACTCGACCCGCTCGTACTCGAACGGCGCCGGGATCACCGCGAGCTCCCCGAGAGCCGTTCCGCCGCGTCGAGGATCGACACGACGATGTTCTGGTAGCCCGTGCAGCGGCACAGGTTGCCCGAGAGCGCCTCCCGGACCTCCTCCTCGGTCGGGTCCGGGTTCTCCTTCAGGAAGGAGGCCGCCGCCATGAGCATGCCGGGCGTGCAGTAGCCGCACTGGAGCCCGTGGTTCTCGTGGAACGCCTCCTGGAGCGGGTGCATCGCACCCTCGGGAGCGAGACCCTCGATCGTCGTGACCGACCTACCGTCGGCCTGGAGCGCGAGCATCGTGCAGGACTTCACCGACTCGCCGTCGAGCAGGACCGTGCAGGCGCCGCACGAGGAGGTGTCGCATCCGACGTTCGTGCCGGTCAGGCCGAGGGTCTCCCGGAGGAAGTACACGAGGAGCGTCCGAGGCTCGACGTCGGCCTCGCGCCGCACCCCGTTGACGGTGACCGTGACCCGCGTCACCGCCGTCCCCCTTCCGCCATGGCAGGCACGGATGGTAGCAAGTCGGGCTCGGTGCGCGGATGCGGCGTCGCGCCCTCGAGACCTCAGGCGGCGACGATCGCGACCACGACGAGGATGACCGTGAGGATCACGAGCAGCACGATCGTCGTGAGCGTGAGCGCGTTCGCAACCCGACCGTTCCGCAGCTCGCCCATCAGATCCCGGTCGTTCGCGAGCATGTAGACGTATACGAGCATCGGCGCGAGGAGCAGCCCGTTCACGACGGCCGAGACGAACAGGATCGGCACGAGCGAGATGCCCGGGATGAGAACGACGAGCCCGCCGACGCCGATCGAGAACGCGATGATGCCGTAGAACACGGGGGCATCACGGACGAACTCGTCCAGGCCGAGCTCGAACCCGAACGCCTCACACAGCGCGTAGGAGGTCGAGAGCGGCAGCACGCCGGCAGCGAGCAGCGATGCGTTCAACAGGCCGAAGGCGAACAGCGTCTCGGCGAACCGGCCGGCGAGCGGCTGGAGCGCGCGCGCGGCGTCCTTCGCATCCACGATCGAGCCTCCGGTCTGGTGCACGGTCGCCGCCGTCGCCACGATGATGAACAGCACGACGATCGAGGTCGCGAGGGCGCCGAGCACCACGTCGGCCCGCTCGTATCTCAGGTCGTCCTCGCCGAGGCTCTTGTCCACGACGTAGGCCTGGATGAAGAACTGGCCCCACGGCGTGATCGTCGTGCCCACCATGCCGACGGCGATCAGGACGAAGGTCGGGTCGCTCGAGAACGACGGCCGGAAGCCCTCGATCGCCGTGCCCCAGTCCGGGTGCGCGAGGAACCCGGATACCACGTACGCCACGTACACGGCCGAGAGGGCGAGGAACACACGCTCGATGCGTTTGTAGCCGCCCTTCGCCACGAGCCAGAAGACGCCGACCGCCGCGAGCGGGACCGAGAGGTACTTCGTGACGCCGAAGATCTGGAGCGCGGCGGCGATGCCGGCGAACTCGGCGGCGGTGGTTCCGACGTTCGCGACGAGGAGCAGGAGCATCGCGAGCGCAGCCGGCCGCACGCCGAACCGCTCGCGGATCAGCGCGCCGAGCCCCTTGCCCGTCACGATGCCGATCCGGGCCCCGATCTCCTGCGTGATCCCGAGCGCGACCGCCGCGAGCGGGATGAGCCACAGCAGCGTGTAGCCAGTCTTCGCGCCGACGAGCGAGTACGTGGTGATGCCCTGCGCGTCGTTGTCGGCCGAGGCCGTGATGAGCCCCGGTCCGACGACGGCGAGGAACGCGACGAGCCCGGCCCGACGGCGGAGCAGCCCTCGCGCCCGGCCACGCCGCTCCTGCGGCTGGCTCACCCCAGGATGCCCTTCGAGCCCAGGTGCTCCTGCGGGCCGACGAGGTCGATGACGTCGTCGACCGTGACGATGCCGACCAGCCGCTCGTCCGCGTCCACCACCGGGACCGCGAGCAGGTTGTACTTCATGATCGCCTCGACGACCTCGTCCTTGCCGTCCTCGACGCCGACCGCGACGGGGTCCTCGTGCATCACGGAGGCGACCGTCGAGCCGCCTGGGGCGACGACGAGCTCGTACAGCGACAGCTCGCCCACCAGGCGGCCGCCGGGGTCGGTGACGTAGAGGTGGTTCGCGTGCTCCTCGTCGGGCACGCGGTGGCGGAGCGACTCGATGACGCCCTGGCACGTCTGGACCGGCTCGACGGTCACGAACTCGGTCGTCATGAGCCCACCGGCGCTCTCCTCCTCGTACCGAAGGAGCTGCAGGATCTCGGCCGCCTCCTCAGGTTCCATCTGCCCGAGGAGCGCCTCGGCGTCCTCGCGCTCGAGGTCCTGAAGGAGGTCGGCCGCGTCGTCCGGCGACATACGCTCGAGCATCCGGGCCGCGCGCTCGGGGCCGAGGGCCTCGAGCATCCGGACCTGGTCCTCGGGGCTCATCTCCTCGAGCGTGTCGGCCGCGACCTCCTCCTCGAGGGCCTCGAGCAGGCCGACGCCCTCGGCGGGCGGGAGCTCGGAGGCGATCTCGGCGAGGTCCGCGGGGTGGAGGCGACGCACGCCCGAGCGTGGCACCCGCAGCTTGACGGTCGGGTCCTTCCAGGAGCCGACGTCCACGTCCGACCACGCCACCGCGTCGGGCGGCTTGCGGCGCGCCACCCGGTCGGCGAGCTTCGCGAACCGCAGCCGCCGCAACAACGCCGAGGTCGAGACGTCCACCCCGATCACCCGCAACCGCGTCCCCGTGCGCGCGAGTTGGACGTCCTGCACGCGGATCAGCCGGCGGTCCTCGAGGTCGACGATCTGCTTGTCCATCACGTTCCGGGCGAGCAGCACGTCCCGCTCGCCGAGCACGTACGGGTGCAGGTGGTCCGAGGCCCGCGTCAGGATCACCTGCGAGGTCTCGAACGCGCGCACGTCGGTCCAGTCGACATCGAGGCGAGCCTTGGCGCCCGTGCGGACCCGCAGCCCGACGACGAGCGGGTACTCACCCTCCAGCCTCGCGATGAGGTCGAGCACCTTGCCGACGGGCTGGTTCGCCGCGTCGAACACGGGCCGGCCTAGGTACGTCGACAGGTACAGCATCGCGTCGGTCTCCGCTCGCGAGGGGCGCCACGGCGAGCATAGCGCCGAGGGCGTAGCGCTCTGCGCTAGAAGTCGGGCCAGCCGGGGGCGTCGGCCGTGCTCGCGGTGCTCGCGGAGCAGTCGTTCCCCGGGATCGTGCCACGCTCGATCTCGCCCGAGGCGAGGACCCGCACGAAGTAACAGGCGCCCGAGTCCGCCCGCGCCGCGCCGGTCCAGGCCTCGTCGGTCGCGAGCACGCTCACGACGAGCGGCTCGTCCGAGGGGTTGTCCGGTCCCTGGAACCCCAGGTCCTCGGGCGCGGCCTGATCCAGGCGCTCGGCCGTCGCGGCGCCGAGGCCGCCGTCGGCCGCCCGGACCTCGTCGACGATGCCGACCACGATCTCGAGCTTGGACTCGACGAGGTCCGCCGCGTTCCTGCGGATCGTCGGCCGCATGACGAGGTACGCGACGACCAGGCCGATGGCCACCACGAAGATCGGGACGGCCACGAGGAAGAAGCGACGGTTCTCGGCGAGCACGGACACGCGCACAGGGTAGCGGCGGAGCGACGGGCTCGACCGTTCGGGGGAACGCCCCTACCATCGACCCGGGATGGGCGAGCTCACCGACGTGCTCCAGGCGATCGAGTCGCTCTCGGCGCGGGGCGAGAAGCTCGCGCTCGCGACGATCGTCGCGGTGCGAGGCTCGACCTATCGGCGGCCCGGCGCTCGGCTGCTCGTGCCCGAGGAGGGCGCCCCGATCGGCAACATCAGCGGCGGGTGCCTCGAGAACGACGTCGCCGACGTCGCGCGCATCGTGATGACCGAGGGCCACGCGCGCGTCGTCTCGTTCGACCTCACCGCTGACGACGACGCCGTCTGGGGTTGGGGCCTGGGCTGCAACGGCGCGATCGAGCTGTTCGTCGAGCCCGCGGACAAGGCGGCCGAGGTCGCCGGCGCGCTCCGCATGGCCCTCGAGGAAGAGCGCCCGATCTGCATGGTCACCGTGCTGGACTCGAGCGTAGCGGGCGTCGAGCAGGGGAACCGTCTGCTCGTGAAGCCGGACGGCGCCACGCAGGGCTCGCTCGGCGACGCGTTGGTGGATCGCGCGGCGACCGAGGCCGGGGCCGAGCTCCTCGCCGCCGAGCGCTCGGAGGTCCGCGGGCTCGCCGAGGGCGTCCGCGCGTTCATCGAGGTGCTCGAGCCCCCGCTCCGCCTGGTGATCTGTGGCGCCGGCCACGACGCGACGCCGCTCGTCGCCGCCGCCGCCGGCCTCGGCTGGAGCCCGGTCGTCGTGGACGACCGCCCGGCGTTCCTCTCGCTCGAGCGCTTCCCGCAGGCGGCCGCGTTCGTCGCCCTCGAGCGCCCCGACCAGGTCGCCGCGAAGGCGCCGCTCGACGAGCGAACGTTCGTGGTGGTGATGACGCACAACTTCCTGCGCGACAAGGACTACCTGCGCGAGCTCCTGCGCTCACCCGTGCGCACGATCTCGATGCTGGGACCCGGCGCGAGGACCCAGCGCTTGCTCCACGAGCTCCGCGACGAGGGCCTCGAGATCGGCGAGGCCGAGGAGGCCCGCCTCCGCACCCCCGCCGGCCTCGACCTCGGCGCCGAGGGCCCCGAGGAGATCGCCGCCGCGATCGTGGCCGAGATCGTCGCGATCAAGCGCGGCCGCGAAGGCGGCTTCCTCCGCGACCGCCCGGGCCCCATCCATGAGCGCCACGCCCCGGCTCGACCCGCCCGCTAGATGTAGTCCCCGTCGCCCCATCGTCCCGCGCGGAGCGGGCCACTCGACCTCGCCGACCGACCCCGCCACGAGGACAGGATGGCGTCGACCGCAGGGGGCGCGGAGGAGGCTCGCATGGACGCGTTCGATCTTGCCCGGTGGCAATTCGCCATCACGACGATCTTCCACTTCTTCTTCGTGCCGCTGTCGATCGGCCTCGCCTTCCTCACGGCGATCATGCAGACGGCCTGGTACCGGACGAAGGACCCGACGTACCTGCGCATGACGAAGTTCTGGGGGAAGCTCTTCCTCGATCAACTTCGCGCTCGGCGTCGTGACCGGCATCGTGCAGGAGTTCCAGTTCGGGATGAACTGGTCCGCGTACAGCCGGTTCGTCGGCGACGTCTTCGGCGCGCCGCTCGCGATCGAGGGGCTCCTCGCGTTCTTCCTCGAGTCGACGTTCCTCGGGCTGTGGATCTTCGGGTGGAACGCGCCTGCTCGCCGCGCGATCCACCTCGCCTGCATCTGGCTCGTCGCGATCGGGACGGGGCTGTCGGCGTTCTTCATCCTCGCGGCGAACGCGTGGATGCAGCATCCCGGTCGGCTACGATCGTGAACCCGGCCACCGGCCGCGCCGAGCTGAAGGACATCTTCGCCATGCTCACGAACATCACCGCGTGGAGCCACTTCGGGCACACGATGCTCGCGGCGCTCCTGACCGGCGGGATGTTCGTGATCGGCATCAGCGCCTACCACCTGGCGCGCAAGCATGAGCCGGTGTTCTTCCGGCGCTCGATGACGATCGCCCTCGTCGTCTCGCTGTTCGCGAGCCTCGGCGTCGCGTTCAGCGGCCACTTCCAGGCGCAGCTCGTCGCCAAGCAGCAGCCGATGAAGACGGCCTCCGCGGAGGCGCTCTGGGAGACCGAGCGCGGCGCCGGGTTCTCGCTGTTCGCGGTCGGCGACGTCCAGAACGGGCGCAACCACATCAACATCCAGCTCCCGCACCTGCTCTCGGTCCTCACGACGAACACGTGGAACGGCGAGGTCCGGGGGATCAACGACATCCAGGCCGAGTACGAGCAGCGCTACGGACCCGGCTCGTACATCCCCGTCGTCGGGGTCATCTACTGGGCGTTCCGGCTCATGGTCGGCGCGGGGATGCTGATGATCCTCGTGTCCCTCCTGGGCCTGTACTTCCTGCGACGCGGCACGCTCGAGACCGCGAGGTGGTTCCTGCGCCTCGTGCCGCTCGCGATCGCGCTGCCGTACCTCGCGAACTCGACCGGCTGGATCATGACCGAGATGGGGCGCCAGCCGTGGGTCGTGTTCGGCGTCATGCTGACGCGTGACGCGGTCTCGAAGGCGGTGGGCGTCGGGTTCGTCGTCACGACCCTGATCGGGTTCACCGTGATCTACGGGCTCCTGTCAGTGGTGGACGTGTACCTGTTGTCGAAGTACGCGAGGTCCGACGCCGCCCGAGGTCACCGAGCCGAGCGCCGAGCCGGCGCTCGTGTACTGAGGGGGTGGCGGGATGGAACACGGCTACCTCAACCTCGAGACCCTCTGGTTCGGTCTGATCGCGCGTGCTGTGGATCGGCTACTTCTTCCTGGAGGGCTTCGACTTCGGCGTCGGCATCCTGATGCCGTTCCTCGGCAGGGACGAGGTCGATCGCCGGATCATGGTCAACACGATCGGGCCGGTCTGGGACGGCAACGAGGTCTGGCTGATCGTCGCCGGCGGCGCGACGTTCGCCGCGTTCCCCGAGTGGTACGCGACGCTGTTCAGCGGCTTCTACCTGGCGCTGTTCCTGATCCTCGCGGCGCTCATCTTCCGCGGCGTCGCGTTCGAGTTCCGCGGCAAGGACAAGCACCCCGAGTGGGCGCGCTGGTGGGACCGTGCGATCTTCTGGGGCAGCGCGCTCCCCGCCCTGCTGTGGGGTGTCGCGTGGGCGAACATCCTGCGCGGGGTGCCGATCGACGCGCACAAGGAGTGGGCCGGCTCCTTCTTCGACCTGCTGAACCCGTACGCGCTCCTGGGCGGGTTGACGTCGCTGCTGCTGTTCACGCTCCACGGCGCCGTGTTCCTCACCCTGAAGACCGATACCGAGCTCCAGCTGCGCGCCCGGCGGTTCGCGAGGGCCCTCGCGGTCCCGACCACGCTCGCGGTGCTCGCCTTCCTCGCCTGGACGTTCGACAACGCGCGGGACAACGACGGCATCGTGCCGGGCGTCGTCCCGGTCGGAGCGATCGTCGCCGTCGCCGCGGTGGAGTGGCTCTTGCGCGAGAAGCTCGACGGCTGGGCGTTCCTCGCCACCGGCATGTCGATCGTGCTCATCACGGCGACGTTCTTCCTGAACCTGTACCCGCGCGTGATGCCCTCGAGCATCGCGGTGGCGAACGACCTCACGATCTGGAACGCCTCGAGCACCCACTACACCCTCACGGTGATGACGTGGGTGGCGCTGATCTTCACGCCGCTCGTGCTCCTCTACCAGGGGTGGACGTACTGGGTCTTCCGCAAGCGGATCCGCCGCGCGGACGTCGAGCGCAGCCTGGAAGCCGATGAGGGCGGAACGCCGAGCTCCGCGTAGGGCTCAGTACCAGGCGTCGGACGGGCCCTTGTACTCCTGGATCGTGTTTCCGCCGTCCACGACGATCGCCTGACCGGTGAGGTAGCTCGCTCGCTCGGACGCGAGGAAGGCGACGACCGCCGCGATCTCCTCGGGCGTGCCGCTGCGACCGATCGGCGTGTTCAGTCCGGCGATCGACTCCTCGTCCAGCTGCGAGCCGGTGGCGATCCAACCCGGGAGCACCGAGTTGCACGTGACGCCGTCCTTCGCGGTCTCGATCGCGATCGCACGCATCAGGCCGTCCATCCCGGCTTTCGCGGCGCTGTAGCCGGCGCTCTCGGGGTTCGTCACGACGGGGCCGGTGGCGCTGCTCACCATCACGATGCGGCCGTACCCGCGCTCGAGCATCCCCGGCAGCGCCGCTCGGGTCACGTTGAACGCCGTCTTCAGGTTCAGGGCGATGTCACGGTCGAAGCGGCTCTCCGAGAGCTCCGCGACGAGCGCGCCGCCGGCGTCGTCGGGATGCCCGGTCTGGACCATCCCTGCGTTGTTCACGAGGACGTCGATCCGGCCGAAACGCTCGAGCACCGCCGCGACCATCGCGTTCGCCGCGTCGAAGTCGATGAGGTCGGCGATGAATCCTTCGGCGTCGATGCCCTCGGCGCGGAGGTCCGCGGCGCGCTCATAGATCCGATCGGTGGTCGAGGCGACCGCCACCGCAGCGCCTTCGCGGCCGAGCGCGCGCGCGGACGCGAACCCGATGCCGATCGGTCCGCCCGCGCCGCTCACGAGCGCGACCCGTCCGTCGAAGTCGCCCATCGCGCGAACCCTATCCGACGCGGATGGCGTCCGACACGGGCGGTTGGTACGGTCGCGGCGATGCCCGAGCCGACCGATCTCGCGCCGTGATCTCCGCCATCGTGCTCGCCGCGGGCTCCTCGACGCGGTTCGGCGCGACGAAGCAGCTCGAGGTCGTCCGGGGCAAGCCGCTCGTCCAACACGCGGTCGATGCGGCCTCCCCCGTCGTCGACGAGGTGATCGTCGTGCTCGGTCACGACGCCGACGCGGTCGAGGCAGCCCTGACGCTCCCCCCGAACGTGCGCGTGGTGCGCAACCCCCGCCACGCCGAGGGGCAGTCGACCTCGCTCGCCTCAGGGATCGCCGACTGCGCTCGGAGGTCGGAGGCGGCGGTCGTGCTGCTCGGGGACCAGCCCGGGATCCGCGGCGATCACGTCCGCGCTCTCGTGACCGCGTTCGAGGACACCCGCGACGAGATCCTGCGGCTGCGCTTCCGCGACGGGCCGGGCCCGGCGCTCCTGGCGCGGCCCGCGTGGCCCGAGCTCGCGGCGCTCGCCGGCGATGTCGGCGCGCGCGCCCTCTTCGACACCCATCCCGAGCGCGTCCGCTGGGTCGTCGTCGACGAGGATGCGCCGCCTGACGTCGACGTCCCGGGGGATCTCGAGCGGGCGTGAGGCCACGAGGAAGAGGAGCCCCGGCCTTCGCCGGGGCTCCTCGCATCTACAGCTAGGTCGGGAGGGGCTAGCCGTAGAAGATGAGCGTCACCCAGAGTGTCCCGTCTGACTTCACGATCCCGATCGCCGCGTGGTCGTACCTCTTCTGGAGGATGTTCCTGCGGTGGGTCTTGGACCCCATGAACGCACCCTGGAGGTCGGTGAGGGACGGACCGACGCCCACGTTCTCGCCCCCCATCGACCAGTCCAGGCCGTTCAGCTTGTCCGCGAGATCCTCCGTGTGGAACAGGGTGCCCGCCTTCGCCATCTGCCGGCTGTGCCGGGCAGCGTAGCGGGACAGCTTCGCGTCCAGATCGAGCTCCTGCCTGCCGTGCGTGGCTCGGGCCTCGTTCGTGAGCGCGAGCATCTGTTCCCGTCGGGCCTGCGACGCAGCTGCTCGGGCGTGGTCGGTCGCGATCCCCGGGGCGAGCAGCGCAAGGACGAGAAGGAAGCCGGCGACGGTCCTGCCGCACCGGCTCTTCGCATCACCCTTCGTCATCCCAAGCCTCCACCCCAGGGTCCCGGCAGGCCGGGCTCCGAGCGGAGACCGGTCCTTCGGCAGCTCGGCCGCCCGCGCTCCTTCGAGCGGTGGGGCCCGGAGCTTTGCGTCCCGCCGTCCCCGGCGGTTTGCCTTTGTCGGGACCAACCCTTCACTGACGGTTATCGGCAGGGCGCAACCGCTCGCTGAGTGCGTCTCCATAGGACTTTCGACCGAAAAGTGGGCCCGTCCTCCGGGGGACGACGTAGGCGAGGGCCGTGCCTAGCAGATGAGGCCGAGCCGCCGATGGCGCAGCGCCGGCAGGATCTCTCGCACACGCCGGACCTCGTCGAGATCGACCTCGGCGAACGTGACCACCACACCGTCGGGCGCCCGAGCGACGACGCGACCCCACGGGTCGACCACGAGGCTGTTGCCGAAGTTGCGTCGCTCGCGCCCCTCGGGCCCCCAGGTGCCCCACTGCGCGGCGGCGATGACGAAGCACTGCTCCTCGATCGCGCGAGCGCGGAGCAGCACGTCCCAGTGGTCCTTGCCGGTCTCGAGGCGGAACGCGGCCGGGACGAACAGCAGCGTCGCGCCGTTCGCGGCGAGCGCGCGGTAGAGCTCGGGGAAGCGCACGTCGTAGCAGATCGACAGGCCGGCGCGCCCGAACTCGGTCTCGACCGTCACGACCTCATCGCCCGCCGAGTACAGGAACGACTCGCGGCTCGGCTGCCCGCCGGGCGGATCGGCGTCGAACAGGTGGATCTTCCGGTACCGCGCGACGAGCTCGCCCTGCCGGTCGAACAGCACGCTGGTGTTGAACACGCGCTCGCCCTCGAGCTCGAGCACGCTGCCGCCGTGCACCCACATGCCGTGCCGCCGCGCGATCTCCGCGAGGCGCTCGGTCCGAGGGCCGGGGACGGGCTCGGCCGCGGCACGGACCTGCTGAGCCGAGCCCTGGCACGGCCAGACCTCGGGCAGGCACGAGAGGTCTGCGCCGCCCGCCGCGGCCTCGTCGAGGAGCGCGAACGCCTGGACCTCGTTCGCCGCCACGTCCTCGCCCGAGTTCGTCTGGCAGAGCGCGACCTTCATCGGAGAGGCCATGCTAGGGCAACCCGACCGACCGGGCGACGTCACGGCCCCCGAACGGACCGAAGCCCTAGACGACCGCCTGGTCCGCGATGTCGAGCGCGCCGTCGATGATCCCGAAGCCCTCGGCGAGCTGCTCCTCGGTGATGACGAGCGGCGGGTTGGTCATGATGGTGTTCCACCGCACGAACGTGAAGAGCCCGTGGTCGTCGAGGTGCTTCGCGACCGCCTTCATCTCGTCGCTCGCGCCGTTGAAGGGCGCCAGCGGCTCCAGCGTCTCGCGGTTGCGGACCAGCTCGAGCAGCCCGAACAGGCCGATGTTCCGCACCAGGCCCACGCTCGGGTGCCTCTCCTGCAGCTCGAGGTGGTGCCGCCGCATGACCTCGCCCATCTTCCGGACGTGCTCGAAGGTGTTGTCTTCCTCGTAGGCCTCGATCATCGCGAGCGCCGCTGCCAGGCCGAGCGGGTGCGAGTTGTACGTCAGGCCGCCGAAGTACACGCGGTCGGCGAACGTGTCGTAGATCTTCGGCCCCATGCCGACCGCGCCGAGTGGCACGTACGAGGAGGTGAGGCCCTTGGCCATCGTGATCATGTCGGGCACGACGCCCCAGTGGTTGACCGCGAACCACTCGCCGATCCGACCGAACCCGGACATCACCTCGTCGGCGATCATGAGGATGCCGTAGCGATCGCAGATCTCGCGCACGCCCTGCAGGTAGCCGTCCGGCGGGATGAGGATCCCGTTCGTACCGGTGACCGGCTCGAGGATGAACGCCGCGATCGTGCCCGGGCCCTCGAGCATGATGGTCTCCTCGAGGTACTGCAGCGCAGTCGCGCAGTCGTCGACCGGGCGCTGCGGTCCGTGGTAGGGGTCCAGCACGTGCACGACGCCCGGCATGCCGGGCTCGTTCGCCCAACGCCGCGGGTCACCCGTGAGCGTGATCGTGGCGAAGGTCGCGCCGTGGTACGACCGGTACCGCGCGAGGATCTTCTGCCGTCCGGTCACCATCCGCGCCAGGCGGATCGCGTTCTCGTTCGCCTCGGCCCCGCCGAGGGTGAAGAACACCTTGTCGAGGTCGCCCGGCATGATCTCGGCCATCTTCCTGCCGAGCTTGGCTCGGATCTCGGTGGCCGCGAACGGCGTGATGTAGGCGAGCTGGTCGGCCTGGTCCTTGATGGCCTGGATGATCCGAGGGTCGCCGTGGCCGATGTTCACGCCCATCAGCTGGCTGTTGAAATCTAGGTACCGCTTCCCGTCGACGGTGAAGAACTCGCACCCCTTCGCGGTCTCCACCGGGATCGGCTTGACGGCGTTCTGCGCCTGCCAGTCATACAGCGTGTGACGGATGCAGAGATCGACGATCTCCTGCGCGGTGAGCTCGCTCATCCTGGCCTCCTGGTCGCTTCCCGGCAGTCTATCGACGGCGTCACGGGCTCGACCTTCGGCCCGTTCGCCCTTCCGACCAGGGCGGGTAGCATCTGCCACAACGGAATCCAGGGACCTCCGAAGGGAGCTGATAACCGTGGAACGGATCAGTCACTGGATCGGCGGCAAGATCGTACCGGGCGAGTCCAAGATCACGGGCCCGGTGTTCAACCCCGCGACCGGCGAGCAGACCCACGAGGTGGACTTCGCCACCGTCGAGGAGTTCGACCGGGCCGTCGAGAGCGCGAAGGGGGCGTTCCCCGAGTGGCGGGCTCTGCCGCTCTCCAAGCGGGCCGCGCTGTTCTTCCGGATGCGCGAGATCCTCGACGCGCGCAAGACCGAGGTCGCCAAGATGGTCACGAGCCAGCACGGCAAGTGCCTGTTCGACGCGGCGGGCGAGGTCGAGCGGGGGGTCGAGCTCCTGGAGTTCGCCGCCGGCCTGCCCCACCTCCTGAAGGGCGGCTACAGCGAGCAGATCACGACCGGGTTCGACCTGTACTCGGTACGCCAGCCGCTCGGCATCGTCGCGGGGATCACGCCGTTCAACTTCCCCGCGATGGTCCCGATGTGGATGTGCGCCGCCGCCATGGCCGCCGGCAACTGCTTCATCCTCAAGCCGTCCGAGAAGGACCCGGGTCCCTCACTGCTGCTGGCCGAAGTGTTCCGCGACGCCGGCTTGCCCGAGGGCGTCTTCCAGGTCGTGCAGGGCGACAAGCTGGTCGTAGACCGGATCCTGGAGCATCCAGACATCAAGGCCGTGAGCTTCGTCGGCTCGACCCCGATCGCGAAGTACGTGTACGCGACCGGCGCGGCGAACGGCAAGCGTGTCCAGGCGCTCGCCGGAGCGAAGAACCACATGATCGTGCTCCCCGACGCCGACGTCGGCATGGCCGCCGACGCCGCGGTCTCGGCCGTGAACGGCTCGGCGGGTGAGCGCTGCATGGCGATCGCCACGGTCGTGCCGGTCGGCGGCATCGCAGAGCCGCTCATGGAGGCGATCCTCGAGCGCACCGCGAAGCTGAAGGTCGGCGACGGCATGGATCCCGAGAACGAGATGGGTCCGCTGGTCACGCGCGAGCACCGGGACAAGGTCGTGTCGTACCTCGACGGTGCACGCGAGCAAGGGGCCGAGGTCCTCGTGGATGGACGCGAGCACCCGCTGTGGGGCACCGGCTTCTTCGTCGGCCCCTCGGTGATCGACCGCGTGACGACCGACATGGACTGCTACAAGGACGAGATCTTCGGCCCGGTCGGCACCGTCGTCCGCGTGGACACGTACGGGCAGGCGATCGACCTCATCAAGAAGAGCCGCTGGGGCAACGGCGCGGCGATCTTCACGCGCGACGGCGGCGCGGCGCGGCAGTTCGTGTTCGACGTCGAGGCCGGGATGGTCGGCATCAACGTCCCGATCCCGGTGCCGCTCGCGTTCTACTCGTTCGGCGGGTGGAAGGAGTCGTTGTTCGGGGACAGCAAGATGTACGGCCCCGAGGGCATCCACTTCTGGACGCGGGAGAAGGCCGTCACGGTGCGCTGGCCGGACCCGGCGACGAGCAAGGTGGACCTGGGCTTCCCGAGCGCACGGTAGCCACTTCCCATCACAGGCCCCTCCGACAGGGGCGGCGCACAGGCGCCGCCCCTGTTGCGCTATGCTGCTCCCGCAGTTCCCCTATGGCCGAGATCGATATCGCGCGACCCCACGCCGTGTTCCCCGGTGCGCGACGCAAGGGGTTCTTCGCCTTCTGCGCCCTGCTCACGGCGCTGATCGCGGGACTCCTCGTGTCCCCGGTCGGCGCCGCGGCCGGTCATCGGGGGGCTGCCGCCGACCGGCGTGCGACGACGGCCGCCCACACCGAACCACGAGCCGGGTCGATCCAGGCTGCCAACGGGCGGACACCGGCGCGCGCGACCGCCGGCGAGCCCGTCGCCGCGACCTCGACCGCGGTGCCCGCCGACGTCGCCGGGATCCCCGGTCGGACGTTCGCTCGCCTCCTCGAGGCCGCCGGCCCCGTGCGATGCGGTGCCGGCACCCAGCCGCTCGTGGCGCTGACGTTCGACGACGGGCCCGGCCTGCTCACCCGGCAGACCGTGCGGCTGCTGCGCGAGCGCGGGATGACCGCGACCTTCTTCCTCGTCGGCAAGCTCCTCGGCGAGTCCCGTTTCGACGGCCTGCCCGAGCTCGCGGCCCGGCTCGGCGCGCTCGGGGACCACACCTGGGACCACGTCTCGATGCTCGGGCGGACGCGGGCGGAGCTCGACGCGCAGATCGCGGTCACGCGACGCGCGATCGCCCGGGTCAGCGGGGAGCGGATGGCGCTGTTCCGCCCGCCGCTCGGCCAGCACGACGAGTCCGTGGACGCCTACGTGCGCTCGCTCGGGATGCTGACGGTGCTCTGGAGCGTCGAGAGCGGCGACTCGCAGGGCGACAGCGCGGACCGGATCTTCCGCACGGTCCGCGACTCGCTCTCGGCGGGCGACATCATCCTGCTCCACGAGAACCGCGGCACCACGCAGCGCGCGCTGCCGCGGATCCTCGACCTCATCGAGTCGCGCGGCCTCACGACGGTGACGGTGCCCGAGCTCCTCGCGCAGGACCCCCCGACGAGCGAGCAGCTCCGCACCGGGACCTGCCCCGCGTAGTCAGGCCCTCTCCGCGAACGCGAGCACGCTGGCCGGCGGGCGCAGGCAATGGTCCAGGTGCATCGCCTGGTTGTAGCTGCCGACCCGCAGGATCGCGACGACGTCACCCTCGGCAACCTCGGGGAACGGCTGGTCCTCGGCCCACAGGTCGTCACCCTCGTTGATGTTGCCGGCGACCGTCACGACCCGGGGCGAAGGGGCGTCGGCCGCGCGGCAGAGCACGACGAGCGTCGGCTCGTCGTAGATGAAGTGCTCGGGCGCGACGTTGTACCCGGCGTCGAGCCCGACGAACACGTGGCCGTCGCGCTCGTCGACGGTCACCACCTCCGCGAGCAGGACGCCCATCTCCTTCGTCAGGAAGTCGCCCGGCTCGGCCGCGATCGTCATACCCATCGGCCCGAGGTGACGCACGAGCACCGCCGCGTACGCGTCGACGTCGAGCGGCGCCGACCCCGCGTCGTACGGAACGCCGAGACCACCACCGGCGTTGACCTCGACCACCGGGTGCCCGGCGTCCAGGATCCGGCGCGTCATCGCCGCGACACGCTCGACCGCGCGCTCGAACGCGCCGAGCCCGTCCGTGCGGAACCCGTCACCCACGTGGAAGTGGACCGTGTCCAGCCGCAGGCCGTGGCGCTCAGCCACCGCGAGCGCGTCTTCGAGCTGCGACTCGAGGATCCCGAACTTGGACGGCCGTTCCGCGCCCGAGTACAGGTGCGCGCGGCCGATGCCGGATGCGGCGCCTGCGCGCGGGTTGACCCGGATCCCGACGCTCGTCCCCGGCGCCCGTCGGCCGTACCGCTCGAGCTGCGTGACGAGATCGACGTTCATGTGGACCCCGGTGGCGAGGATGGCGTCGAGGTCCCGCTCGGACACGTTCGTGCTCGTGTAGCTGATCTCCTCGGCGGACCATCCGAGCTCGAGCGCGTGGTGGACCTCTGCGGGCGAGCAGGCGTCCACACCGACCGAGCCGAGCGCCCGCACGAAGGCGAGCACCCCCGGATCCCGCTGGGCTTTGATCGCCAGCCGGAGCCGGAACGGCGCACCGGCGCGCCCGAACGCGCCGAGGAGCGCTCGCGCCTGCTCGGCGATCCGCTCGAGGTCGTATACGAAGGTCGGTGTGCCGTGCTCGCGTGCGAGCGCCTCAGCGTCGCGCCCGGCGACGTACAAGCGGCCCTCGCGAACCTCCAGCCCGGTCCTCGCCCACCACGGTCCTGTCATGCCGGCCGGAGGCTATCGCACCGGCGCCGCGGCTACGGCCTCGCTTCCCCCTGCGCATAGGAGCCCGGCCGCCACCACGACCACTCAACCACGGTGTCACCTGTAGGAACGACCCCGATGGCCCACTTCCGGTACGTGCCGGACGCGTTGCGGACCTGTCCCAGTCCCGCGACGTCGAGCAGCGTCACCGACGAGCCGGACAGGACGCCGGTGCTGGTGAGGGTGGCGACCACGAGACCTTTGTCGTTCTCCTTCCCGAACATCCAGATGGTGCGGTCGTCCGGGCCTCGCAGGTTGAGGAGGAAGGCCGTGTACTTCGGGAAGTCGATCGTCGTCGAGGCGTTCGTGCCGATGGTGCCGGCGGCGTACGTGTCGCGGTACCACAGCGTGTACGCGATCGGGCTCGCGCTGGTGCTCGAGGTCAGCCGCAGCCGGTACGGGGCGCTCGGGTCACCCGTGTCCGTGATGGAGCCGAGCCCTGACGCGCTCGCCAGCGTGTCCACACGGGAGTCCCCGAGGGACGCGGAGGCCGATCGCTGCATCACGGCATACGACAGGCGGCCATCGTTCTCTCGCGCGAGGACCCAGGCGAGCTGCTGCTGGCTGGGCCGCGCGAGCACGACCATGAAGGACCGGTAGCGTGGGAACGTGATCTCTCGCGTCTGGCCGGCCGGGACGTAGTTGTCGACGTAGGAACCGCTCGACCAGATCGTGTACTCGACGACCTTCCCGCTCGAGTAGACGACCAGGGTGTTGGCCCGCCCGTCCCCCGTGTCCCGCACACCTCCGAACCCGGGGATGTCGACGATCGTCTGCGACGAGGTGTTCGCCGTCAGCACGTTCCCCGTCGACGGCACCCCCAGGTACTTGAGGGTGTTCACCCACCTGGCTCCGAACAACCATCCGCTCTTCTCGTGACGGGCGATGGTCATCGCGAACAGCTGGGAGTTCGCATCCGAGGGCGTCGCCACGGGCGCGTTCATCTCGACGGCGCGCATCGCCTCCTTGATCTGCGCACAGTCACCCGACGTGATGGAGCCTCCGCCCGCGCCGGACGTGCCGATCAGCGTCTGGCACGACTGGTTGACGGCGTCGTACAGCGCGTTGTGGTTCGCGCCCGACGTCAACAGGTCGGTCTGCGCCCGGTAGAGCACCCGGCCGAGCTTCGCGATCCCGATGCCGGTCACCGTCCTTCCGTTGAACGTGTCGGCCCCACCCTGGCCCGCCAGCCACCAGGCCTTGTTCGCGACACCGCTGTTCGTGTGGACACCGCCGTTGTCCGACGTCCCCGTGTAGTACGAGGCGCTCAGGAGCCGGTCGGGCTGACCCTTCGACGGGGGGTTGCTCATGCTGCGGAGGTTGCCGCCCGACAGGTCCTCGCCGATGAGCCACTGGGCACTGTCGGTCTCGTTGTACGGACCGACCGTGATGTCCACGAACTGGCCGAACGCGTCGGAGAGCGACTCGTTGATCGCGCCCGACTCGTTCTGGTAGACCAGCCCCGACTCGTTCTGCGTCACGGCGTGGGTGAACTCGTGCCCGACGATGTCTGGCATGACGTACCCGTCACCGAACGCGAACTGCCCGTACGTCGGGTACCAGAAGGCGTTCTGCATCGGGCAGACCCAGCCCCAGCTCGAAGGGGCGCAGTAGCGGACGGTCGTCGTCATCGTGGCGCCCGCACCGTCGAAGCTGTCCCGGCCGAGCCCGACGTAGTAGTCGTAAGTCTGACCGAGCAGATCGTAGGCGCGGTCGGCATCGGCCTGGTTGCTGGCGGCCTCGCCCTCCTCCCGGACGGGCCCGGTCCCGGGCAAGCTCGATGATGCGTTCTCGTTGTCGTAGAGGTCCCGGTCGCGCGCGCGATCGATACGGTCGATCGAAAGGAGCACCCCCTCCCTGCTCGCGTCCACGAGCACCTGCTCGTCGACGGGGCCCTCCGAAGACGACACCACGGTCGACCACGCGAGCGCCGGCTCCCCCGGCTCGTCGATGAGCACGGGCGCGTACACGAGCAGCTCCGGCCGCGAGGCGGTGAGGAGCTCCGCGTCGACCTTATGCCCCGCGGCGGTCGAGGCGACCGCGGTCTGCTCCGCCCTCTCAGCGTCGACGGTCGGTGCGGCATCGAGCGTGAGACCCGGCATCAGCTCGCCGCTCACGGCCGTCACCCCACCCTTATCCCCGACCTGGACGACGAGCTCTCCCGCGAGCACCGGGACGCCCCGGTGCAGCTGGCGGAGATGGACGGCGGTGTTCCCGACCTCGTCAACCGACGACCGGACGATCTCGAGGACGCTCGGGTCGGGCACGCCGAACAGCGGGGCACACGTGCGCAGGTAGGCCAGCGCCACGTCCTCGGGCGCTCCGACCTCGCCCGACGGCACGGGGATGGGCGAGCCCTCCGTGGCGATGAAGCGCAGCATGCCCGTTCCGGCGTGGAACGACGGCTGACCGTCTCCGAGACACGTCGCCAGCAGTTCGGGATCCAGTTCACCCGCGGCCCCGGGAGGTGGTGGCGCGGCCGCGACACCTCCGTCGGGAGGGCCTGTTGGCAGCGGGGCTGGAGCGATCCCGGCCTCCGACGGGGTCGGAGGGCCGGATCCCGTATCGCCGCTGCAACCCGTCGCGAGCAGGACAAGCACGAAGACGGAGGCTGCGGTCTTCCGAGCCCTCATGACGCGTCCCCTGAGCGGGGAACCGGCCCGCGGCGCGCCACGAGCGGCGCGCAGACCAGCGCGAGGGCAGCCCTCCGCCGAGCCAAGGCTCGCGCCGGTCCGTTACCGTCGGAAGGGACGATGGTCCTGCCCCAGCGTGGGCCGTGCTCTAGGGCGCAGGTGGTAGCGTCGGACTCGTGGCCGACCCCGCCCCACGCTGCGAGTGGGCTCCGCTCGACGACCCCCTCTACCTCGCGTATCACGACGAGGAATGGGGTGTGCCCTCGCACGACGACCGGCACCTGTTCGAGATGCTCGTGCTTGAGGGCGCCCAGTCGGGGCTGTCGTGGAGCACGATCTTGAACAAGCGTGAGGGCTACCGACGGGCATTCGCGGGGTTCGACGCCGTGAAGGTGGCACGCTTCACGCCCGCGAAGGTCGAGCTCCTCCTGCAGGACACCGGGATCGTGCGCAACCGGCTGAAGGTGGAGTCCGCCGTGAACAACGCTCGGCGGGTGCTCGAGCTCCAGCGCGAGCTCGGATCCCTCGATGCATACCTCTGGTCGTTCGTCGGCCGTCGCCCGATCGTCGGCCGCTGGGCGAGCATGCGGGACATCCCGTCGTCCACACCGGAGTCCGCCGCGATGAGCAGCGACCTGAAGCGCCGTGGGTTCCGCTTCGTGGGACCGACCATGTGCTACGCGTTCATGCAGGCGGCCGGCCTCGTGAACGACCACGCCACGGCGTGCTTCCGGTTCCGCGACCTTACGCGCCGCCGCTGAGCGTCCCCTAGACTCCGGCTCGATGACGGCCTACGACGTGGTGGTGGTCGGTGCCGGGGTGCACGGCGCGAGCGTGGCGTTCCACTTGGCCTCGCGAGGCGTGCGGACGATGGTGCTCGATCCGCGAGGGCCCGCCGGCGGGCCGACCGGACGCTCTAGCGCGATCTGCCGGGCCTACTACACGAATCCGTTCCTCGCCGGCGTCGCCTGCGAGAGCATCGCGATGTTCCGCGACTTCCGCGTGCACACCGGCCGCGAGAGCGGGTTCCGCCCGACCGGCCTGCTCGTGCTGCACCCGCCGCAGGACGAGCCCACCGTGCGCGAGGTCGTCCCGCGCCTGAACGAGCAGGGCATCCCGACCGAGCTCCTCACGCCGGAGCAGATCCTCGCCGAGTGGCCGGCGTTCGCGCTGGGCGACATCGCGATCGGAGCCCACGAGCTGGACGCGGGGTACGCCGATCCGGTGCTCACGACGCAGGGGCTGCTCGAGCGCGCCCGCGAGCTCGGCGCCGATATCCGGTACGGGGCTGCCGTGACGACCATCGAGACCGACGGTGGCGGCTGGTCGGTCGCGACCTCCGACGGTTCACGCGTCGGGTCCCTGCGCGTGCTCCTCGCCGCGGGCCCGTGGACGAGACCGCTCGCCGCGCAGGTCGGCGCCGACCTGCCGCTCACGGTCGAGCGCCACATCGTCGCGACGTTCGCGTGGGGCGGCGCCGAGCCGATGCCCGCCCACGCCGACCTGCCGAACGGCTACTACTTCCGTCCCGAGGGCGACGAGCTGTTCCTCATGGGCCCGCTCCACGAGGAGCCGAACGTCGATGCGGACGACTACCCCGAGACCCTCGCGGACGCCGAGCGCGCCGATCTCGCCGAGCGCGTGGTGCGCCGCGTCCCCGCGCTCGAGCGCGCCGAGGATCGCGGTGGCTGGGCGAGCCTGTACGACGTGAGCCCCGACTGGCAGCCGGTGATCGGCGAGATCGCACCCGGCGTGTTCGTCGACGCCGGCACGAGCGGCCACGGCTTCAAGCTCGCGCCGGCGCTCGGGCGCCACGTCGCCGACCTGGTGCAGGGCACGGACGTCGATCCCGGCCTCGAGCAGTTCCACCCCCGGCGGTTCGCCGAGCACCACGAGCTCGGCGCCGGATACGGCGCCGCGCGCATCCTCGGCTGAATCCAAGCGCCCATGCGGGAGGCCGCCGATCCGGGTGGAGGTGAGCCGACTCGAGCCCGGACCTCTGCTGTGCGACAAGCGCCTCTGCCGCCTCCCGGATGCTCGTCGACGGACCGCCGATCTGCGCGGCCGAGGACGCGGCGCACCATGGCGGTGCTGGTGGGGATGGTGCGGGGGAGCACGTAGGAAACCTACGCAGGCGGGTGCTTGCGTACTCGAAACACATGCGTAGGGTAGGGGTCCTTCGCCGGGTTCGGGAGGGTTGGGGGCGATGGACATCTGGAGCGATGACGATCTCAACCGGATGGAGCAGCGCGCCGACTACGCGCTCGGTACCGAGGATGACGGCAGGGTGCTGCTCATCCCGCCCCAGACCATCAAGGACCTCATCACCGAGTTCCGCCGCCTGCGAACGGACCTGGAAGCCACGCTCGACGGTCAGCCTCCTCAGTAGAGGAGACGAGGTCGCGTCAGCCTTCCACGTGCCCCCCCCGAACGGCACCTCCCAGCGCTCCGGACCGACTCGGCGAACCCAGCATCACAGCCGCGACCAGCGGGTCTCCAGGTGGAGGTGAGCGGACTCGAACCGCCGACCTCTGCCGTGCGAAGGCGGCATCGCCGCCCTCTTGAGCCTCGCGCCACCCCTCAATCAGGCACCCGTGTGTGCACGATAACACCACCCTTCGACCGCATGTCGTTATGCGACCTGTTGCGCGCGGCTGCCTGGTGAGCCCGGGCGATCCTGCCTCCGGGCCAAAGGATTCGGCGCCCTACATGGGGCGCCGAATCGCTCCATCGCTGCCTCCCCCTCGGATCAACGTGGAGCACCTCCGACACTTCCACAGCGGTCTGACAGAGTTCCCAGCGTGTGACCGGCATCCTTCCGGCGACGACGGAACTGCTGATCGATGCCGAGGAGGACCCGCAGCTGCTGGCCATGCTGGTGGGGATGCTTGCGGGAGGTCTGGGACGGATTCCCCAGGCGTGCCTGGCGACCCTACCCTCCGAAGGGGCATACGGCCCTTCCGGATCGACACCCCCAGGCGAAGACTCAACCTGTTCGTTCGCATCGGAGGGCGCACGCTCCCCCACGGGGAGGAGCGCACCCCCCACAGGGGAGGCGGGGAAGATGCGAAGGATGACCCTGTTCGTGGTTCTGGCCACGTGCGCCGCGCTCACGTTGCCCCAGGTGGCTTCGGCCGCCGCGCCGAGGTGCTTCGGGAAGAAGGCGACCATCGTAGGGACGGCGAAAGCCGACACCCTGAAAGGGACACCGAAGGACGATGTGATCGTCGGCCTTGGCAGGAACGACACGATCCGCGGCCTCGGCGGGGATGACACGATCTGCGGGGGAGATGGTCGGGACACGATCCTCAGCGGCGCCGGTGATGACCTGTTGTTCGGAGAAGCCGGGAGCGACCGGATCGACGGTGGCGCGGGTGTGGACACGGCCGACTTCTCATCGTCCTCCGTCGGGGTCTACGCGAACCTGTCCGAAGGAACGGCGTCGGGTGCCGGATCGGACACGCTCGCCGGGGTCGAGAACCTCGTCGGGTCGGGATTCGACGACACCCTGGTCGGGGACGACGGCGACAACTCCGTGAGCGCCGGTGACGGCGACGACCTGCTCGTTGGCCTCCTAGGGGACGACGAGTTGGACGGGGGCGCTGGGGACTTCGATATCGCCAACTTCCAAGATTCGGCAGCCGGCGTGACGGCCGACCTGTCGACCGGGACGGCGACCGGCGAGGGGAGCGACACGCTCGCCGAGATCGAGTGGCTCATCGGCTCGGACCTTGACGACTCGCTAACCGGCGATGACGCGGACAACATCCTCTTAGGGCTGATGGGCAACGACGCGTTCGACGGGGGCGCCGGCTTCGACTGGGTTGACTTCGAGAACGCCCCCCAGCCCGTTACCGCGAACCTGGCGACGGGCACGGCGACCGGAGAGGGCTCCGACACCCTGACGGGCGTCGAGGCGCTGTTCGGCTCGATCGGCAATGACGTCCTCACCGGTGACGCGAACGCCAACGTCCTCTTCGGCTTCTCCGGGGACGACACCCTCGACGGCGGCGCCGGCAACGACGTGCTCGACGGAGGGGACGGCACCGACACCTGCCTGAACGGTGAGAGCAACTCGAACTGCGAGGCGTAGCGGAAGGGCCGAACTTCGGTTCGTATGAGGGACGCATCTCCACAGGGAAGTGGGGAAGATGCGAAGGACGACCTTGTTCGCTGCCGTTGTCCCGCTCGTGGCGACCGCGCCGCGGGCGAGCGTGGGTGAGTGGGTACTCCTCCCGATTTTCCTCGGACTATCGGTGTACGTCTGCTACGTCCAAGCTAAGAAGAAGCGGCGCAACACGGCGCTCGCCATCGTCTTGGGACTGTTCCTAACTTGGGCAGCGGCGATCGTGTACCTCGCCATCCCGGCGTTGCCAGATCCCTCCGTCGCGCTTCCGGGATACTCGGCCGCACCTCCCGATCTCGAATCCCTGGGGCACCGGTCGGTCCGGTCCGGGAGCATCGGAGTCGTCGTGGCGCTGCTCTCCTCCCTGGTCGTCTGGGGCCTGGGCCGCTCGCTCACCGGTGGCGAAGGCGACCTCGGGCCGGGTCTGCTCGCGCTCTTCGTCTTCGCGGGTGGCGTCATCGCCGTCGCCTACCTCGGGGTGGCAGCGATCTGGCACGGTGTCTCCGGTCTCCGCAAGGCCCGCGAGGCCGGTCGGCCGACGAGGGCCCGCATCGGGATCGCGCTCGGAGCGTTGGACCTCTGCGCCGTGGTCGGTGCGGTAGTGGTTGCTGCCAGCGCGCTGGTAGGGCCCACAGGGACGGGGCAACACGCGGTCGATGTCGAGAGCTCGCGCGAGAATCCGATACCCGTCGGCGACACCGTAACGGTAGGCGCGTGGACCGTAAGGGTGGTCGGTGTCACGCTCAACGCCGACGAGGTGGTCGAGGGCGAGAACCAGTTCAACGACAAGCCAGGGCCCGGGCAGCAGTACGTCCTTGTCACTCTCGAAACGACACACAACGGCAACGGCAGCAGCGATCCGTGGCGCCGCCTCATGTGGGCTGCCGTTTCCGATGACGGTACGCACTACGAATCTCCTTTGGAGGTGGTGATTCCGGAGAACCTCGGCGACATCGGTAGAGTGCCGAGTGGGATCAAGGCAACTGGCAACATCCTCCTGGAAGTGCCAACGACCGACGCGCGTTCAATCGTTCTCTACCTCGAGGCGTACACCGCCTCTTGGGACCTCGAGGGCGAGTTCCTAGCGTTGCCCTCAGGCGAGTGAGGCATGACGGAGGAGCGGGAGAATGGGTCGGCCGGCGCGTGCCGTCCGATGGGATTGCGAGCCTCCCACCCCCGCCGCAAGGCTTCCCGCCAACCACCGTCTAGGCCTTGTGGCTTTCGTTAGAGCCGGACACTTTGCGGGATGAAGTCATCGCTGTCCCATCCTTTCATCTCGAGCAGGTCGGGCCTGTCCCCGTAGAAGATCTCGGCCGGTCGGCGCCCCTTCGTGCGGTAGCCGCGGTGGGGGCGTTCGAAGTTGTAGAAGCGGAGCCAGGCCTGAAGATCGGCGTCGATGTCACCGGCCGAGGTGAAGAAGCGGTAGCGGAACGCGGTGCGGTAGTGCAGGTGCAGCACCGAGCCCTGGAAGCGCTCCACGAACGCGTTCAGGTTCGGCGAGCGAGCAGCGCGCGCCTGGAGCGCGACGGCTGCTTGTGGGCAGACAGGGCCCTAGGGTCCATCGGCCCTAGCAAGGATCTCGCGGTCCCGTAGGTTGATGATCGTCCGCTCGCGCCGGAGGGCAAGCTGGACGGTTCGCCCATTTCGGAGTTCCCGCCCCCACCCGCGCCCTCGAAGTCATGGTGGCAGCGCCGGTGGCGCCGCGTCCTCCTCACCGCGGTGCTCGTTCTCGGCGGATCCGTGGCCTACGGAGCCTTCCTGTACGGCGGCCTGACCCATGAACTGATCATGGTGGACTTCCGGGAGGGGGTCGATCCGTTCAACATCGGTGAGACCGAGGGGGCGAGATACGACCACGTTGCGGGCACGTACCGGATCACGGTCAAGAACACCCTCTTCGAGACGAACACGAGCCTTGGCGAGTTCAATCGGACGGCGTACGCCGTGGGTATCAGGGCCGAGCTCGTCGAGGTAACCAAGCCGGGAACGAGCGTCGGCGCGATGTGCGTCGGCCCTGGCGCCGAAGGGGCGGACGAACTCGTCGGCTACGGGTTCTTCGTGGAAGCGGGAGGCAAGTACTCCCTCGTAAGTCAGGATTCGTCCGCGTCGTGGGAGACGCTCGAAGAAGGGACGGACGACAGGGTCACGACGGTCCAGCGCGTGAGCATCATCTGCGCACCAGCCGGCGACGACGTCACGATCATCGGCTTCGCGAACGGTCTCAAGATCGTGGTGGATGAAGATCGTGACGGCCACGATGTCTACACATATGCCGGTCTCAGCGTGCAAACGGAACCGGGCACGGAGGTCCGTTTCACGCGAGTCGTGGCAAGGGTGCCCGACGAGGAGTGGGTTGCCTGACAAGCTCCCTCTCGAGCCGCAAGGCGACAGGGGGATACAGGTCGGGCGGTACATACCGGGATGGTGCTGGGAGCGGCGGGGGTTGCGAGCGGCGCGCCGACACGAGATACCCCCTGACCTGCGGTTCACCGAGTGGAGGTGAGGGGATTCGAACCCCTGACCTCTGCCGTGCGAAGGCAGCGCTCTACCGGACTGAGCTACACCCCCCGGGATGGCGGCTAGCGTAGCAAAGGGCTTGGCGCTACTGCGCAGCCGTCAGTGGAGGCGGAGGCAGCGACCCGTGGGTCAGCGCGGCCACCACGCCCTTCATCTCCTCGCGCCAGAACGCGTGCACGTTGAGGCGGAGTGGCTTCGCCGCGCCGGGGCGTGAGAACAGCATGTGGTTCCAGAGCTTCGCGTCGGTGACGACGTCGGAGATCGCCACGGAGCCCCGAGGGTCGGCCCACGCGAACCCCTTCGGACGCGAGCTCCAGAACGACGCCGCGTAGAAGATCACGCGTCGGTCCGTGACGGCGAGGTAGTAGTACCGGACGTTGAACAGCAGGATCCCGATCAAGCCGAGGAGCCCCGCCACCCACATCGGGCTCGGACCGGAGACCAGGTAGGCCCCGGACTGCACCTGCTCGCCGGGCTCGAGGACCGCCGGCAGGGCCTCGGTGAACTGCTGCTTAATCGCTTCCTTGCGGACCGCCATCGCTACCCCTTTCCGAGCACGTCGCGGGCGTGACGCTCAAGCGCGTCGTGCAGGTCCTGGCTCACCCGAGCGACCGAGAGGTCGCCACGGGTCTTCTCGATGAGGCTCCGCGCCACGTCGGTGGAGCGGCGCAGGTTCCCGGTGATCGCGTCCGGGTAGTCCATCGTGACGAGGACCGTGTAGAGGTCATCCATCGCCGAGAGCGTCGCCTCGCCCTCGGCAACCTGGCCATGGCGGAGCAGGTCGAGGATGCGACGGCGCGCCTCGCCGATCGCCTCGGCGATCCCGTTGAGGTACGGGGCGTCCTCGACGCCGAGCGCCTCGGGCGTGGGGATCGCGCCTCCGGTGACGACCGCCTCGGTGACGCGGGCCTCCGCGTACTCCTTCTGGGCGTCCTGGAGATAGCCGGCGAAGCGGATCTCAGGCTGCTCACGTACGGCCTCGAGCCCGTCGTCGATCGCGGCCTTCGCCTCGTCCATCAGGCGGTGGGCCTGCTCCCACTCCTCGCGGTGGATCGCGCGGATGGCGTTCGCACACGCTCGGATCGCTCGGCGCGAGGCCGGGAGTGCGCGCTCGCGCGCCTCCATGCGCTCGTCGAAACGGATGCGGATGCCTTCGGAGATGTCGTCGAGGTCCACGGACAGACCGTACGTCAGGCGCGAGCCGCGCGCACCTGGCTCGCAGGGCGAACCACGATGTTGGCGGCGTCGTCGGCATCCACCGTGAGCCCCTTGAAGGCGGCGCGCGGGGTGCGGCTCGAGGCGTCGGCCACGTACCGCGACGGCGCCACAACCGGCGAGTCCGGGATACGGACCATCCGGTTCTGCTCGAGCGTTCGCGCCTCGGGGTGCTGCTGCTTCAGCCACAGCAGGAGCCAGACGTACACGGCGAGCAGGAGGAGCAGGACCGCGGTCAGGTACCACATCGCGCGGAGCGGCGGGACGAGGCCGATCAGCAGCGTGAGGCCGATGCTCTCGAGCATCACCACGAAGACGCGGCGCCGGCGCTCACGCGCCCGTTCGTGGGCTCGAGCCCGGGTGCCGATGAACGGGGTCCCCTTCTGCGGGGTCACGATCCATCGTCCCTGTCCGGCCCGGCCGGTCTCCGCGAGTAGCTCCATGTTCCGCCCGAAACCCTCCACCGTGTCCTTGGAAGCCCTCCCCCGTTCGTGGGGCAGGAGGAAGGCGGCCCATATCATGCCCAGGGCCGCGAGCATCAGCCAACTCATCCGTCCAGCCCCCTGTCCACGTGAACCCCGGTCCACCACAACATGTTGGGCTGGTCCCGCACCGTAGCACCGCATCATGGGCCGGACAATCACATCCTTGTGATTCGGTGCACTTGTTCACAAGCCCCGCCGGCAGCCTCGGCCAGGAGTCGCGGAGCCGTCCCTAGGACCCGGCCCGTCCGCAGCCGGACGTTCGGCCGGGAGTCGCGTTCCGGCCGAACGCTAGGTTGCGGGCGCGCATCCGGACGAAAGGACGCACCATGCCCGCCTACCGCTACGGCGTGCTCGGCGCCGGCCGTCAGGGCACCGCCGCCGCCTACGACCTGGTGGCCCGGGGCGAGGCCGCCTCGGTGATCCTCGCCGACGCCGACGCCGGCCGAGCCGCCGCCGCGGCCGAGCGCGTGAACCGGCTCACCGGGGGCGGTGCCGCCCGGCCGGCACTCCTGGACGCGAGCGACGCACGCGGCGTCCGCGCGATGCTCGAGCCGCTCGACGCGATCGTGAGCGCCTTGCCCTACTCGTTCAACCTCGCGATCGCCGAGGCGGCCGTCGCCACCCGCACGCACCACTGCGACCTCGGCGGCAACACGCCGATCGTCCTGAAGGAGCTCGAGCTCGACGATCGCGCGAGGGCGGCCGGTATCGCCATCGTCCCCGACTGCGGCGAGGCGCCCGGGATGGCGAACAACCTCATCGTCTACGCGATGAGCCTGCTCGACCGGCCTCGTGACGTCCTCATGCTGGACGGGGGCATCCCGCTCGAGCCACGGCCGCCCTGGAACTACGAGGTGACGTTCATGATGGACGGCCTCATCAACGAGTACGACGGCGCGTGTGCGTGGATCGTGGACGGCCGGCTCGTCGAGATCCCCTGCCTGGACCCCGAGCACGAGGAGCGGATCGACTTCGGGCCGCCGTTCGGCGAGCTCGAGGCGCTCATCGCGAACACCGGGTCGACGACGACCCGCACGATCGGCAAGGACCTGCGCTCCCTCCGGTTCAAGATCCTCCGCTGGCCCGGCCACGGCGCGCAGTTCCGAGCGTTCCGCGACCTCGGCCTGTACTCACGCGAGCCCTTCGACGTTCACGGCTCGACCGTCGTCCCGCGCGACGTGCTGCTCGCGATGCTCGAGCCGCGGATCGGCGCGAGCCCCGGCACCCGCGACGTCGTGATCTGCCGGATCGTCGCGGAGGGCGACGAGGGCGGGAAGGCGGCCACCGCCACGGTCGACGTCCTCGTCTACCCGGACGAGGAGACCGGCTTCAACGCGATGGAGCAGTCCACGGGTTGGCACGCGGCGATCGTCTGCCACTGGATGGCGAGCGGTCGGATCGAGTCGGGCGCGACGCCGAACGAGCTCGCGGTCGACGCGCAGGCACTGATCCCCGAGCTCACGCGGCGGGGCTTCCTGTTCACCGAGAAGGTCGAGTAGCGCGGGGGAACTACTCGGCCACGTAGCGACCGGACTTGCCGCCGCGCTTCTCGAGCAGGCGCAGCCCGTCGATCCTGGCCGCGCGGTCGAACGCCTTCGCCGTGTCGTACAGGCTGAGCGCGGCCACGGCCGCGGCCGTGAGCGCCTCCATCTCGACCCCGGTCCGATCCCTCGCGCGGACGGTGGTCCTCACGCGGATCGTGCCGGCGGCCTCGTCGGGCTGCACGAGGACCTCGGCGCCGGTCACCGCGATCGGGTGGCAGAACGGCAGGAGGTCCGGCGTGCGCTTCACGCCCATCACGCCCGCGATGCGTGCGGCCTCGAGCGGGTTGCCCTTCGGCGTGCCGGCGACGAGCGTGGCGACCGCCTCCGGCGTCATCGAGATCACGCACTCGGCGACGGCCTCGCGCTCGGTGACGTCCTTCCCGCCGACCTCGACGATCCGGGCCACGTCCTTGCGCTCGGCCACGATCAGTCCTCGCTCGAGCGGAAGACCATGACCTTCACCTCGGAGCCCGCCTTCGCGATCTCGACCCCCGCGGGGACGATCGCGAGCCCGTTCGCCCGCGAGACCGTCCCGATGAGGTTCGAGCCGCGCCCGCCCGTCGGCGTGGCGATCCAGCCCTCCTTCGTCCGCTTCACGCGCACGCGCGCGAACTGCGTCTTGCCCATCGGACCGACGACATCGGCGTCCAGACGCGCGGTGATCTCCGGGCGGAAGAGCTGGCGGCGGCCCATCATCTTGCGGAGCGCCGGGCGGATGAAGACCTCGAAGCTCACGAACACGCTCACGGGATTGCCGGGCAGCCCGAAGAACGGCTTGCCCTCGATGTGCCCGAACCCCTGCGGCATCCCTGGCTGCATCGCGACCTTGTAGAACTCGAGGTCGCCGCGCTTGAAGAAGGCCGCCTTCACGACGTCGCGCTCCCCGACCGAGACCCCGCCCGAGGACACGAAGGCGTCGGCCTGCACGAGGTGCGACAGCACGCGGTCCTTGAGGTCGTCGACCTCGTCCCGGACGATCCCTGCCATCATCGGCACGGCGCCGACCTCGCGGAGCGCGCCGAACAGCAGGTAGGAGTTCGAGTCGCGGACCTGACCGTACTCGGGTGTCCGTCCCGGTGGGAGGAGCTCGTCGCCGGTCGCGAGCACCACGACGCGCGGGCGAGGGTGGACGAGCGGGTGCGAGGACCCGGCCGCAGCGAGCAGGCCGAGCTCGGGTGCCCCGAGCCGGCGCCCGGCCGGCAGGAGCACCTCGCCGCCCTTCGCGTCCTCGCCGGACGGCCGGATGTGCTTGCCCTCGGGCGACGCCGCGAGGATCCGCACGGTGTCGCCGAGCACCTCGCAGTTCTCGATGGGCACGATCGCGTCGGCGCCGGCGGGGATCGGCGCGCCGGTCGCGATGCGGACGGTCTCGCTCCCGCCGACGGTGGACTCGGGGCGCTGCCCGATCGGGGCGCGACCGACGACGCGCAGCTCGACCGGCGACGCGGGCGTGGCGCCGGCGACGTCGCTGGAGCGCACGGCGAACCCGTCCATCGCCGAGGACGCGAAGTCCGGGATGTCCGAACCCGCCACGATGTCCTGCGCGAGCACGCAGCCCTCGGCCTCCTGCAGCGGGAGCTCGAGCGGTTGGAGCGGCTTGATCTGCGACAGGACGCGCTCGCGCGCATCGTCGATGCTGAGCAGGCCGTCGCCGCTGTCGTGGTCGTGGACCGAAGTGGTGGACATCGCGAGCCAGTTTAGCCGCGCCCGCGAACCGGACGGTCTTACAGGAGCTTCTTGCGCTGGACGAGGTCGGCCAGGTAAGCGCGCAGGCCCTCACCGAGGTCCTCGCGGTCGATCGCGAGCTCGATCGTGGCCTTCAGGTAGTCGAGCTTGTTCCCGACGTCGAAGCGCCCACCCTCGAACACCCACGCGTACACGGCCTGCTGCTGCGCGAGGAGCGTGATCGCATCGGTCAGCTGGATCTCGTCGCCGCGACCGGGCGGGGTCTCGCGCAGGCAGTCGAAGACCTCCGGCGTGAGCACGTAGCGGCCGATCGCCGCGAGGTTCGACGGCGCCTCGTCCGGCTCGGGCTTCTCCACGACCGAGAGCACGCGCGCGAGCCGCTCCTCCACGAACTCGGTCTCGGCGATGCCATAGAGCGAGACCTCGTCGCGCGAGACCTCGGTCACCGCGATGACGCTACGACCGTAGCGCTCGTGCACCGCGAGCATGTCGGACAGGAGGGGGTTGTGATCCACCATGATGTCGTCGCCGAGGAGCACCACGAACGGCTCGCCGCCGACGAAGGCCTCGGCGACCGAGACCGCGTGCCCGAGCCCGAGCGCGTCCTTCTGCCGGATGTAGTGGATCTCGGCCATGTCCGAGATCTCGCGCACCTGCCTCAGCTCGTCGAACTTGTCCTTGGACTCGAGGAAGTGCTCGAGCTCGAGCGACCGGTCGAAGTGGTCCTCGATCGAACGCTTCCCGCGGCCGGTGACGATGAGGATCTCGGTGAGACCGGCGCGAACCGCCTCTTCGACCACGTACTGGATCGCCGGCTTGTCGATGAGTGGCAGCATCTCCTTCGGCTGTGCCTTCGTCGCCGGGAGGAACCGCGTGCCGAGTCCGGCCGCCGGGATAACCGCCTTCCTGAGCTTCATCGATGTCCTTCTCGCCTGCGGGTCTGGCAGCATACCTTCGCGTCGCGGACCGGCCCAGTCCCCCGCCGGGGGGACGGCGATGCTCGGATACACTGCTCCCGTGCCCACCTACGAGTACGGGTGCACGTCGTGCGGGCAGCACGTCGAGGTCTTCCAGCGCATCACGGAGGACCCGCTCACGACGTGCCGCGCATGCGGCGGGACCCTCCGCAAGGTCTTCCATCCCGCCGGGATCGTGTTCAAGGGATCGGGCTTCTACGCGACCGACAACCGCTCGAAGCCGAAGTCGTCGACCTCGACACCCGGGTCCTCCTCCTCGTCGCCCTCGTCGGAGGGATCGGGCGGCGGAGCCACCACGGAGCCGAGCAAGCCCTCGAAGGAGAAGAGCACGTGACGCTGGCCGAGATCGGCATCTTCGGTGGGTCGGGCTTCTACTCGTTCCTCGAGTCGACCGAGACCGTCCCGGCCGACACGCCGTACGGCGAGCCCTCGGCGGCGCCGGTCATCGGGGAGGTCGGCGGCCGGCGGGTGGCGTTCATCCCTCGACACGGGGCCAAGCACGAGCTCCCTCCGCACCGGATCAACTACCGGGCGAACGTGTGGGCGATGAAGCAGCTCGGCGTCGAGCGGATCGTGGGGCCCTGCGCGGCCGGCTCGCTGCGCAAGGGCGTCGCGCTCGGCGACTTCGTGGTGTGCGATCAGATCGTCGATCGGACCCGCTCCCGAGCCCACACCTTCTACGACGGCCCGGTGACCACGCACATCTCCTTCGCCGACCCGTACTGCGAGACGATGCGCCAGGTCGCGATCTCCACCGGGCGCGATCTCGGCATCACGATGCACACGCACGGCACGATGGTGGTGATCGAGGGGCCGCGCTTCTCGACTCGGGCCGAGTCGAAGTGGTTCGTCTCGCAGGGCTGGGACACGTTGAACATGACGGGGTACCCGGAGGCGCTCCTCGCCCGCGAGCTCGAGATCTGCTACGCGAACGTGTCGCTGATCACCGACTTCGACGTCGGCGTGGAGGACGCGCCGCCCGTGACGCACGAGGACGTGATCCGCGTCTTCTCGCAGAACAACGAGCGCCTCCGCGAGCTCCTCTTCTCGATGATCCCGGCCCTGCCGGCCGAGCGCGACTGCGTGTGCGCCACCGCGCTATCGGGCGCCCGCTTCGAGCCGTAGCGCCGACCGCGGTAGGCTGCCCGGCATGGCCGAACCCGTGCTCGTGACGATCGAGCTCCGCTTCCGCACCGAGGACGACCCCCAACAGCTCGGCGACCGCATCCGGGAGTCAGTCGCGATGATCGTCGGGCGGGACGAGCTCGAGGACTACCGCCTCCGGGTGCTCCCGCTCTCGCCGCCGAAGGGTCCGCGCGCGGTGTGACGGATCTCACAGACCGCTCGAGCCCCGAGCGGTAGCGTCGCCCCGCCTCCCTCCCGATACGCGGGCGGAGGTCCCCATGCGACGGTTGTTCCTGCGACGCTGGTCACGACGCTCGAAGGCGTTCCTCGTGCTCGCGGTGGCGTGCGGGCTCGGCGCGTTCGGGATGGTGCGGGGATACGAGGTCCGGCTCGCGGCGCTCCGCCCGGCCGTCGGCGCGCCGGTCCCCGTCGTCGTCGCCGCGCAGCCGCTCGTGCGGGGTGCCGTGCTCGATGAGGACACCGTGCGGATCGTCCAGGTTCCGTCGGCGTTCGCACCTCCGGGCCGGCTCGGGTCGATCGCCGACGCGGTCGGTCGAACGCTGGTCTCGGATCTCGCGACGGGGGAGGCCGTCACGCGGACGCGGATCGGCACCACCGGTGGTCCGGTCGCCGCGCAGGTTCCGAGCGGTCTCCGGGCGTTCGTCGTGCCCTCGGGGATGCCGGCGGGGAGCGTGCGGGCCGGCGATCGCGTGGACGTGCTCGCGACCTTCGGCGGTCCGCGACCCTACTCGGACACCGTGGCGAGCGCCCTCGAGGTCCTCTCGGTGCTTCAGCTCGAACAGGAGGGGTTCGCAGCATCGGGCTCCGGGACGGGGCCCTCGCTCGTGCTGCTCGTGACGCCGGATGCCGCCGAGCGCCTCGCCTACGCGAAGGCGTTCGCCGACCTCACCGTCACGATCGCCGGCCCGGGATGAGGGTCGACCACTGCGCGAGCGGATGGGTGGGCAGGCCGCCTACGACGGTGCCATGCAGCGGTACCTGTCGCGGGATGCGCTCGTCCTTCGGGAGGATGGCCGTCCCTACCCCTCGCGCGAGGAGCTCCACGATCGTGCCGATCTTCGTTGACACGAACGTCCTGGTCTACGGCCGGGACCGCTCCGAGCCGACCAAGCAGCCGCTCGCATCCGCGTGGATCGAGGATCCCTGGAGATCCGCGTCGGGCCGGCTCAGCCTGCAGGTCCTGGAGGAGTACTACGTCGCGACGACGAAGAAGCTGCGCCCTGGTCTCACGCCGGAAGAGGCTCGTGCCGACGTCGCCGAGCTCCTCGCGTGGCGACCCGTTGCGATCGACGGTGGACTCGTCCGGGCCGCCTGGTCGTTCGAGGATCGCTTCTCGCTCTCGTTCTGGGACGCGCTCATCGTCGCGGCGGCGAGCGCGTCGGACTGCGGGTACCTCCTGACGGAGGATCTGCAGGACGGCGCTCGGTACGACGGGGTCCAGATCGTCGACCCCTTCCGAGCGCCGGCAGGGTCCTTCCGATAACAGCGTCGCGTAGGATGGCCAACCCCGGCCCATCGAAGGAGTCGCTCTGAGCATCCTGCAGGCGATCGTGCTCGGCATCACGCAGGGCATCACCGAGTTCGCGCCGATCTCGAGCTCGGGGCATCTCATCCTGGTGCCGTGGGCCTTCGCCTGGCCGATCCTGAACGACCCGAACTTCAACAAGACGTTCGACGTCGCGCTGCACATCGGAACGCTGGTCGGGGCGCTGGCCTACTTCCGACGTGACGTCGCTCGTTACCTGGCGGCGTGGATCCGCTCGATCCGGACGCGCAGCATCGCGAGCGCGGACGAGCGGCTCGCTTGGGCGCTCGTGGTGGGCACGATCCCGGGCGTGATCGCCGGCGCGCTGCTCGAGGGCGTCATCCAGGACAACCTGAGCCAGCCGGTCGTCATCGCGATCATGCTGGCGGCGTTCGGCGTGGTGCTGTACGTCGTGGACCGCGTCGCCGGCGTCCGTCGCGGGATCGGGGACCTGACCGTCCGCGACGGGCTCGTGCTCGGGCTGGCCCAAGCGCTCGCGCTGCAGCCCGGCGTATCCCGCTCGGGCGTCACGATCACGGCCGGGCGAGCGATGGGCTTGGACCGGGCGGGCGCCGCGCGCTTCTCGTTCCTGCTATCGCTGCCGATCATCGCGGGGGCCGGCGTCTTCAAGGGCTTGGACCTGGCCCAGACCGGCATGCCGCCGGGCATGGGCGGCCCGTTCGTGTGGGGGATGCTGTCCTCGGCGGTGAGCGGGTTCCTCGTCATCGCGTTCCTGCTCTCGTACCTGCGCAAGCACGACTTCGGCGTGTTCCTGTGGTACCGCGTAGCCGTCGCGGCGCTCGCGATCGGGCTGGTCGTGCTCGGCACGCGCCCCGGGACGATCTGAACCCTCGGCTCCTGAGGCGGGGCGTTACGCGATGACGGGATCGCGCAAGGGTACGAGGGCGAGCTCGCGCATGCCCTCCTCGAACGGAACGTGCGCCCGGAAGCCGAGCTCGCGCTCGGCTCGTCGTGGCGAGGCGACGACGTGTCGCACGTCGCCCAGGCGGAAGCCGCCCGTGACCACGGGGCGGGGAGCGCGCGAGCCGAACGCCTCCGCCAGCGCCCGTGCCATCTCGCCCACCGATCGAGGTTCGCCGCTGGCGACGTTGAAGGCTCCGGTCACGGCCGGCTCGGTCAGCGCGAGCACGTTCGCAGCAGCGACGTCGCGGACGTGGACGAAGTCGCGGAGCTGGGCGCCGTCCTCGAACACCTCCGGCGCCCGGCCGGCTTCGAGCGCGCTGCGGAAGATGCTCGCGACGCCGGCGTACGGTGTCTCGCGCGGCATCCGAGGCCCGTACACGTTGTGGTACCGGAGCGCAGTGACCGCTACGCTCGACTCACGCCCGAACACGGCGCACAGGTGCTCCTGGTGCAGCTTCGTCGCCGCGTACACGTTCCGCGGATCGAGCGGAGCGTCCTCTCCGATGGGCTCGGGCAGGAGATCGTGCCCGCACTCGGGGCACGGCGGTTCGAAGGCGCCTGCCGAGAGCCGCCCGGCGTCCCGCGGGCCCGGACGAACGATGCCGTGCACCGGACACCGGTAGCGGCCCTCCCCGTAGACCACCATGCTGCTCGCGAGCACGAGGCGGCCGCGGAAGCCCTTCCAGTGCAAGGCGGCCAGCAGCGACGCCGTCCCAAGGTCGTTGTGCGAGACGTAGTCGGTCACGTCGCCGAGGTCCGATCCGAGACCGACCATCGCGGCCTGGTGGCACACGGCGTCGACACCGGTCAGGCACCGCTCGACGATCTCGGCGTCGCGGACGTCGCCGATCACGTACTCGGCACCGGGGTTCAGGTACGTGGGTCGAGCGGCGTGAGCGCCGGGGTGGAGGACGTCGAGCACGACCACCCCAACGCCGCGGGTCACGAGATCGTCGACGACGTGAGACCCGATGAACCCCGCTCCCCCGGTCACGAGCACCCTCCTCACCAAGGTTGCGTCACCACCAGCTCGAGCAGGAGCGCGGCCGAGACCTGCACGCCGAGCCACGCGCGTCGGCGTGCCGCCGGAAGCGCGCTCGTCGCGAGCAGGACCCATGGGACGAACGGCAGCCAGATCCGCTCGACCTCGGCCTTCGACATGCCGGACAGGTCGGCGAGCGCCACCGCGACGAGCGCCCCGCCGACGAGCACCCACGTCCCCCGGTCACGCAGGCGCGCGAGCGACGCGCCGACCGCGGGTCCGAGCACGATCGCGAAGGCGACGACGTTCGCGACGACGAAGTAGCCGTACGGGCGGAGGCGCGCGACGCTCTCGGCGTACTCGATCCGCGTCGCCGCGAGGCCTTCGAGCCATCCGAAGCCGGCGAGCCAGAAGGCCGCGAACACCGACAGCGTGCCGAGCGCGGCGAGCGCGACCGGTCGTACCCGTCGCCGTGCGGCCGAGGCGACCAACGGGATCACGCCCAACAGCACGAGCCCGTACGACAGGAAGGCCGTGACCCCGAAGAGCAGGCCACCGGCCACGGCGAGCGCGTCGCCCCGCCGGTCGCGGCGACCCGTAGCCAGCACGACGCTCGCAACGGCCCAGGCCCCGACACCCGCGAAGAAGGCGTCGCCCGAGGAACCGATCGAGATCGCCGCCGGCGCCAGGGCCAGGAACGGGGCCGCGGCCCGGGCGCGTGCCTCGCCCGCGGTCTCGCGCAGCGCGATGAGCGCCGCCGGCACCGCCGAGGCGGCCGAGGCGATCTCGAGCAGGGCGAGCCATGCCGGCCCGCCACCCGCCCGCGCGAGCCACCAGACCAGCAGCACCATCCCGGGCGGATGCGCACGCACGTGCACCGTGTAGGCGCCGATCGTGTCGACGTACGTGCGCAAGAAGACGCCCGGCGAGCCGATCAGCGGGACGTCGTGCAGGTAATCGCGCGGGCTCGAGGGCGAGCGCAGGAGCCCGCCGACCCCCTCGGTGAGCGCGAGCGCCAGCGCCCAGACCGCGGCCCCGGCGAACGCGAGCCAGAGCAGCCGCCGCCACGTGAGGCGCTCGGCCAGGCGTGGGCCGAACACGACCGCGGCCGGCGCGAGCGCGATCGCCAGGGCGCCCTGCCACGCGAGCCGGACGTCGAGGTGCCCGACGAGCGGCGGCAGGTTCACGTACAGACGGTGCCCACGAGCCTGGAGCCAACGGCCCCAAACGTAGGCGACCACGATCAGCACGGCCCAGGCCACCACGGCGACGGTCTCGGGCGCGGAGCGGCGTGGGGGCGTCTCGACGAGCGGCTGGGTCGTTCGCTCGCGGAGGTCGGCGACGCTCATGACGGACCCCCGCGCGTTGCCCGGCGACGGACAGCGACGGCGATGACGGCGATCACGGACCATGTGAGCGCGAGGCCGATGAGCAGCCCGGTCCCGTAGTTGCGCGGGAGCAGGCTGGGGTTGTCAACCACCCGAGTGCCGAGGAGCGGCGGCAGCGACACGAGCACGAGCGCCCCGCTCACGATGAGCCCACCGATGACCGGGCCTCGCAGCCGCGAAGGGATCCTCGGGCCGAGGATCACCGCGATCGCGGCAACGATCGGCGCGAGCACGAGGTCGTGCACGAGGGCGAGCCCGACGAACCACGATCCGAAGCTCAGCGGCCGCGTGGCCCCCGAGCGCTGGAGCAGCGTCCATACGCCGAACGCGATCACGACCCACCCGAGCGCCGTCGCGGCCCAGAAGAGGCGCCCGTGCTCACGGGCAGCGCTCATCGCACGATCACCCTCGTGACCCACTTCGTCTGCATCACGCCCGGGCGGTTGGGTCGCGATGAGCCGGACCGGGAAGCCGTGGTCGAGATCGAGCACCTCGCCGTTCAGCTCGAGCGCGAGGAGCGTGTCGGGATCGGCTGCGTGCGCGGCGCTCCAGATCGGAGCTCGCGTACGCCGAGCCCGGGCGCCTGGAGCGAGACGACCGTCGCGCCTCCGCGCCGTCGGGAGCGCCGGCCATCGCGAGGAGCTCTCGCACCGGCACCCCCCGCCAGGTCGCCATCGCGCTCCAGCCGTCCACGCACGTGATCGGCAGCTCGGCCTCCCGCTGCGGTAGCGCCCGCAGCTCCTCGAGCGTGAGCTCGAGCGGCGTCAGCACGTTGCCCTCGACGCGCAGGCGGTAGGCGGGCATCCGTCGACGCCTCCGTCACGCCCGCCGAGCGCGCCGTCCGGTTGACCGGCACCCCCTGCGGGCCCACCCGCGGGTCGCGGGGCGCGAGCACCGAGACCGCGGCGAGGGGTCGCACGGTCTGGCCGACCGTCGCGACCGTGACGGCGCCCGCCGCGGCCGCGGCCGCTCCGAGGAAGCCGCACGCCGCGTCATCCCGACGCAGGCGCCGGAGGCTCGGCTCGACCACGCCCCGCGCGAGGGCGCGCGCCGCGACGTGCAGCTTCGCGCCGACGTGCGCCACGAGTGCGCCGATCGTGATCCATGCCGCCGAGTAGTGGGCCGCCGGGAACGAGAAGTCCCAGGGCCGCAACCGCGAGATGCTGCCGATCCCCGTGAAGAGCATGAACAGCGAGCCGCCGACGAGCGGGAGGAGCGTGATGCGCTCGACGAGGTGGCCCGCGCTGCGGAAGGGTGGCCAGGTCCAGAACCTCGGATAGACGACCCAGAGCTTCGCGAGCAGGAGCGGGATCGAGGCGATGCCGGTCGCGACGTGGACGCCTTGCGTGACGCGGTACAGCCAGGCCGGCCGCGAGGGCCACGTGAACCATCCGGGCGGGTGCTGGATCAGGTGGGACAGCAGCCCGGTCACGAAGCACACCCTGAAGGCGCACGCCGAGCGCGACGCCGAGCCACGCCGCCGATCGCTCGGCCTGGGGTCGCGGCCGGAAGGCGTCCGCCCGGAAAGGGCCGACGCGCCGCGGCGCGAGCCGCCGGAGCCGGTCGTCGATCGGCGGCGTGGGGCCTGAGGCTCGCTCACCGGTCGAGCCTCCCGAACCAACGACCCTCGGCGGTCCAGATCTCGGACACGCGGAGCTGCGTCACCGATGCCAGCGCCTCGAGCCCGTCGATGCCCACGCGAGCCCACGGGAACCACGCCGAGCGACGGTCAGGTCCCTCGACGGTGACCCGCACGGTCCCGTCGGCGGCACCGGGCGGATCGACCTCGACGAGCACGCGGCCGCCGGGCCGAAGCAGGGTCCGAACGCGCGAGAACAGCGCGGCCGGGCTGCCCCCGATGCCGACGTTGCCGTCGAGCAGGAGGACGCTCCCCCAGGTCCCCTCCAAGGGCAGGCGGTCGAAGACCGATCCGTGGAACACCGGCGCGCCCCGCCGACGCGCCGCCCGGACCGCCCGCGCCGACAGATCCACGCCGAGGGCCGGGACGCCGAGCCGGAGCAGGGCGATCGTGTGTCGGGCGGGACCGCACCCAACGTCGAGCACGCTCGGCTCCGCGCGGTCGAGCACCTCGAGCTCGGCGGCGCTGGGCTCGTCGAACCATCGATCGACGTGGAGCGGCAGCACCGTGCCCGCCGTCCGTGCGCAGGCGCAGCGGCCCGGGTCGCCGGCGCGTCGACCCCGAGCAACGCGCTCATGCGGGGACTCCGGCCGGGCTCCGACGCATCCCGCGCAGCGTGCGGGCGAAGCGCGACGAGGGCGCCACCGCCGCGACGGCCGGCGCGTCGTCGATCACGTCCACGTCGCGGAGCGCCGGAGCTCGCACCGTCATCGCGAGCGCGTCCAGGCGCGCCCGCTGTCGCTGCCCCGTCACCGGCGTGCTCATCGGCACGCCGAGGAACACGCGTGGGTCCGGCTCGCGCAGGCCGATCGCCCACCAGCCGCCGTCGGTCGCCGGCCCGAGCACCGCGTCGACCCCGGGCGCGCGGAGGGCGCTCGAGCGATCCCGCGAGGAGGTCCGGCGTGACCTGCGGCGTGTCCATCCCGACCAGGAGCGCCGGGCCGCCGCGTCGTCGAACGCCGACGCCAAGCGCTCGTCGAGCCCGTCGCCTCGCTGCGGGATGACCACGAAGCCTTCGGGGAGCCACGGGCCCGGCTCGCCGTCGAGCACGAGCACCCGGCGGGTCACGCCCGGGGTCGCGACGACCGCCTCGAGCGTGTCGACGAGCGCCGCCTCGGCGAGCCCCGCCGCCTGCTCGGGCGTGCAGGGGGGACACAGCCGCGTCTTCGAGCGCCCCGGCGAGGGGCGCCTTCGCGATGACGAGCAGGTTCACCGCAGCACCTTCGCCATGTCGCGAACGGTCCGAGCGGTCCCGCGGACCGTGCCGGTCACCTTCGATCGCCCCGAGCGCGCGCGGTAGGGCACGGCCACCTCGCGGATCCGCCACCCCTCCTCCGCGGCGCGCAGCACCATCTCGAGCGGCCACCCGAACCGCCGGTCGCGCAGCCGAGCGCGAGGAGCGATGCCCGCCGCCCCGCGCGCATCGGACCGAGGTCGCGCAGGCCTAGGCCGGTCCGCCGGCGCACCTCCCAGGCGATCGCGCGGTTCCCGCCCCGGGCGTGGAGCGGCCACGCGCCCCGCTCGGCCACGCGAGCGCCGAGCACCAGGTCGGCGTCGTCGGCGACCACCGGGTCGGCCACCGACGGCAGATCGCGCGGGTCGAGCGACCCGTCGCAGTCCATGAAGCACACGACGTCGCCGCTCGCCGCCACGAGGCCCGCGAAGCACGCCGCCCCGAACCCGCGACGCGGCTCCCGGACGACGAGCGCGCCCAGGTCCGTGCGCGATGTCCGCCGACCCGTCGGTCGAGCCGTTGTCCACCACGATCGGCCGGTATCCCTCGGGGCATGCGCCGAGCACCCACGGCAGCGCGTCGGCTTCGTTCAGCACTGGGAGCACGACGTCGGGCATGCGGACAGTCTCCGGTCGGGTCCTTACGGAACCCTTACGCGCCGCGAAGCATCCGCGGAACTCTCCGCGTCGGGCACGCCGGTAAGGATTCGAAACAACCGTGGTGCATGATGGTGTGATGGAAGACACGCGGGTGCTCGTGGTCGACGACGAACCGATGGTGCGCGAGGTGCTCGCGCGCTACCTCGAGAAGGACGGCTTCGACGTCGACACGGCCGCGGACGGCGAGGCCGCGCTGGACGCGTTCGAGGCCGCCCGCCCCGACCTCGTGCTGCTCGACCTGATGCTGCCGCAGATCGACGGGCTCGAGGTGTTCCGGCGGATGCGCGCCCACGCGCCGACCGCCGGTCATCATGCTCACCGCGCAAGGGTGAGGAGACCGATCGAGTCGTCGGTCTCGAGCTCGGCGCCGACGACTACGTCACGAAGCCGTTCTCCCCGCGAGAGGTCGTGGCGCGCGTGCGCGCCGTGCTGCGCCGCGTCGGCACCGGCCGACCCCGCCGAGCCGAGGACTCCTCACGCCGGCGACCTCGAGATCGACGTCCCGCGCCGCGAGGTGCGCCGCGCGGGGACGCCCGTGAAGCTCACCCGCAAGGAGTTCGACCTGCTCGCGCCTCCTGGCGTCGAACCCGGGCGTGACCTTCACGCGCACCGCAGCTGCTCGAAGACGTCTGGGACTTCGCGTGGGACGGCGACACGAACACCGTGACCGTCCACGTGCGCCGCCTCCGCGAGAAGATCGAGGACGATCCCTCCGACCCCACGCACCTGATCACGGTGTGGGGCGTCGGGTACCGGTTCGAGCCATGAGCGCCTGGCGCGCCGTCGCTCCTCGTCGCGGTGCGCGGCCATCGGCGCCGCCGGGACGTTCCTCGTCGGCGCCGCGATCGGCATGGGCGAGCGGCGACATCGCTGCACCTCGCGACCTACGTGCTCCCGGCGCTGGTCGTGACCGCGGTCGCCGTGGCGATCGCGGGTCGCGCTGCTGGCGCGCGCCTCGATGCGCCAGCGGTTCGTCGCCGTCGGCGTGGTCGGGGCGGTGGTCGCGCTCGCGAACCTCGTCGTGCTGTCGCAGGACGATGTTCGTCGACCGAGCACGACGCGACCCTCGTGGGCGCGCTGCTGCTGTACGCCGTGGGGGCCGGCGTCGGGTGCCGCCCTCGTGGTGGCCCGCTCCTCGCCGCGGCGATCGACCGGCTCGCGCGGCGGCCGAGCGACTCGGCGACGGCGACCTCGACACCCGGGTCGGCGACGCTCGACGCCGGACCCGAGCTCGACACGCTCGCACGGACGCTCGACGACATGGCCGCCGCGCCTCGAGGCCGCGCAGGAGCGCGAGCGACGGGCCGAGGCGACCCGCCGCGACCTGATCACGACCGTCTCCCACGACCTGCGGACGCCCCTCGCGACCCTGCGCGCGATGGTGGAAGCGATCGACGACGGCGTCGTCGACGATCCGCGCGAGCCTGCGCCGCTACGCCGGCGAGATGCGCCGCTCCGATGAACCAGCTCGTCGCGATGGTCGACGACCTGTTCGAGCTGGCACAGCTCGACGCCGGAGCGATCGAGGCCGAGACCGCGTCGCGCGCGGCTCGAGCGAGATCGTGCGCTCCGCCGTCTCCGACCGTCGAGATGGCCGCCGAGGAGAAGGGGCTCGCGCTCGTCACCAACCTGGAGGGGGTCGGCGGGGGCGACGTGCTCGCCGCGGCTCGCGCGGGTGCTCCAGAACCTGCTCGTGAACGCCGTGCGCCACACGCCCGCCGACGGCACCGTCCGCGTGGAGGCCCGGCGGCTGCCCGCATGGCTCGAGCTCGCGGTCCAGGACACCGGCGAGGGCATCGCGCCCGAGGACCTCGAGCGCGTCTTCGAGCCCGTTCTACCGCGCCGATCCGGCGCGGACCGGTGCGCGGCGCCGGCCTCGGCCTCGCGCTCGCGAAGCGGATCGTCGAGGCGCTCGGCGGCCGCATCGAGGCCGAGAGCGAGCCGCGCACGGCGCACGCTTCGCGGTGATCCTGCCGGCAACTAGTCCATACCAGACTAGTGCGGGAGGGGCAGCGCGACGTCAGACGCCGGCGACGGTCATCTCGCCGATCAGGATCGACGGGACGCCGACGGCCGTGAAGAAGCGCAGGTCGCTCCCGACCGCCGCGATCGCCTTCAGCATGTCGGGGATCGTGCTCGCGATCGTCATCTCGCGCAGCGGCTCACCGAGCGCACCGCCCTCGATCCGCAGCCCGGTCGCGCCCACCGAGAACTCGCCGCTGATCGGGTTCGCGCCCGAGTGCACGCCGGACACGTCTTGGATCAGCACCCCGCCCTCGGCGCGCTCGAGCAGGTCGGCGAGGTCCGTCTCGCCCGGCTCGACGTAGAAGTTCGAGATCCCGACCCCCGGCGCCGAGCGGTAGCCACCGCGCGCGCGCGTTGCCCGTCGAGACCGTGCCGCCGCGGTGCGCCGTGTACGTGTCGTGCAGGAACCCGTTCAGCGTCCCGCGGGTGAACAGCTCGGTGCGGCCCGTCGGCACCCCCTCGTCGTCGAAGGGGCTCGCGGCCGGACCATCGAGGAGCCGGCCGTCGTCGACGAGCGTGAACGCCGTCGAGCCGATCTCCTGCCCGACGAGGTCCGCGAACAACGAGCGCTGCTTCTGCACCGCCTCGGCCGAGAGCGCGCCGGCGAGCACGCCGAGGAACGAGGAGCCGGCGAACGGGTCGAGCAGCACCGGCACCTTCATCGTCGAGGGCTTCACCGCGCCGAGCATCCGCGTGCCGCGCTCGACGGCCTCGTCGGCGACGCCCTCCCAGTCGAGCTCGTCGAGCGCGCGACCGACGCGGAACGAGAAGCCGGTCTGCGTCTCGTCGCCCTGCTCGGCGAGCGCGACGACGAAGCACCACACGTCGGTGCGCTCGTACGTGGCCTGCACGCCGGTCGTCGAGGCGATCGCGACGCGCGAGACCACGTCGCCGTACTGCACGTTCTCGACCTTCGTCACGCGCGGGTCGAGCGAGGTCGCACGCCGCTCCAGGTCGAGCGCGAGCGCGACCTTGCGGTCGGTCGGCATCGCGGCCTGCTCGGCGTGGAAGAGCGTGTCGATCGGCTCGGCCGCCTGCGCCTCGGGCAGGACGTGGTGCTCGTCGGGCGTGCCGAACGTCGCGTTCTCGCGCGCCTGCGCGACCGCGGCCCGAACCTCGTCGAGCGAGGGGTCGGCCGCCCACGCGTAGCCGAGCCGGCCCTCGCGGATCAACCGCACGCCGACGCCGCTCGACTCGGCGAACGTGAGCCCCTCGACCTCGCCCTTGTGCGCGTCGACCTCGGTCTTCGCGGAGCGCTCGGCGTAGGCCTCGACGGCCTCACCGAGTTCAGCGGCGTGCACGGCGGCGGCGGCGAGCTCGGCGAGCTCAGGCACCGGTGCCTCCGACCGTGATGCGCGAGATCCGCAGCGTCGGCGAGCCGCTGCCGACCGGCACGCTCTGACCGTCCTTGCCGCAGACGCCCTCCCACGTGTCGAAGTCGTCGGCGACCGCGTCGATCGCGGACATCACCTCGATCGCGCGGCCGATGAGGTTCGCGCCGCGCACCGGCGTCGTGACCTCGCCGTCCTCGATCAGGTACGCCTCGGAGCAGCCGAACACGAAGTCGCCCGTCGCCGGGTTCGTCTGGCCGCCGGCGAGCGCGGTCACGGAGACCCCGCGCTCGGTCGACGCGATCAGGTCCTCGGCCTTCGAGCCCCCGTTCAGGATGTAGGTGTTCGTCATGCGCGGGATCGGCTGGTGCGCGTAGGACTGCCGGCGCCCGTTCCCGCTCGACGGCACGCCGTCCTCGTCCGCGCGGAGCCGGTCGTAGAGCCAGCCGCGGAGCACGCCGTCTTCGAACAGCACGGTGCGCTGGGCAGGCGCGCCCTCGTCGTCGAAGGAGAACGAGCCCCAGCCGTTCGGGATCGTCGCGTCGTCGACGCCGTTCACGAGCGGAGACGCGAGCGTCTCGCCCAGGCGCCCACGGTAGACGGACGCCTCCTTGTGGATCGTGTCGATCTCGAGCGGGTGGCCGACGGCCTCGTGGAAGAGCACACCACCCATGCCCGGCGCGAGCACGACCGGCATCTCGCCGGCCGGCGCGGGGATAGAGTCGAGCATCGCGACCGCGCGCCGCGCCGCGATCCGCGCCGTCTCCGCCGGCGGGTGGGCGTCGACGAACTCGACGCCCGCGAGCCCGGCCGGGCCGTGGAACCCGGTCTGGATCACGTCGTCGCGAGCCGCCACGACCTGCGCGACGAGCCGGATCCGCGGACGGACCTCCTCCACCCAGCGCCCGTCGGAGGTGGCGATGAGCACGCGCTGCACGGAGTCTCCGTAGCTAGCGACGACCTGGCGGACCTCGGGGCTGTGCGAGCGCGCGACGTCGTCCACCTCGCGGAGCCACGCGACCTTGTCGGCCGCGGGGACGCTCGAGGCTGCGCGCTCGGCGACGTGCACGACCGGCGGCGCGAGCTCGCGGAGGTCCGCCACGCCGCCCGGCTCGTCCTCCAGCGACGCCGAGGCCGCGGCGGCGGCCTCGAGCAACGCGTCGCGATCGAGGCGGTTCGAGTACGCGTACCCGAAGGACGTCCCGCGACCCACGCGCACTCCGGCACCGCGGTCGAGCCCGGTCGTGAGCTCCTCGACCTTGCCGTCGTCGAGGCGGATCGCGACCGAGGAGCGCTCCTCGACGTACAGCTCGGCGAACGCCCCACCTCGCACGCGCGCGGCGCGCAGGACGTCGAGGACGAGGTCGCGATCGAGCATCCGGGCGATGCTAGCAGTCGCCCGATGTGAGCCGGCCCGGAGCCGCCCGACGGGCGTGGTAGCGTCCGCCTCGTGCCGGGCGTGAGGGGATCGGTCGTCGCCGTGCTCGTGATCCTCGCGATGCTCGGTCCCGTGTGTGCCGACGGCGACCAGGCCCCGCCGGTCTCCCCCTCGTCCGCCTTCCCCTCGCAGACCGGCGCTCCGAGCGGCCCGACCGCGACGTCCGCCTCCGGCTCGACCGGATCCACCGCGTCGGGACCGACCGGAACCGGTGACCTCACGCAGGGCACCCTGAGGCTTCAGATCGCCGGCGACGTCGAGCTCGAGACCTCGCTGCCCCGCCTCATCACCGGCGTCGTCACGCCGTCACCCGGGGCGGTCGCGGTCGTGTGGAGCGGTGCCGGCGCCGACGCGACGACGGTCGGCATCGGCGGCACGTCGTTCGTCGGGACCGAGGTGAGCTCGCCGACCCTCGTGGTCACGATCACCGCGCAGACCACCGACGGCCTGTTCACCTGGGTCTCGACGGCTGGCGAGTGCGAGGTCCGCCTCGAGGCGGCAGGCACCGACCGGGTCGCGGGCTCGTTCACGTGCCGGGCCCTCACGGCGAGCTCCGGAGAGGTCGCCGACGTTTCGGCCACGTTCGAGGCGACGGGGTAGGACGACGGGTACCGGCGCCCCGCGACGACGCGACGGCCTCGTGCTCGTCGCGCTCGCGCTCGGCCTGCTCGCCTGGTTCCTCCTGCCGTACGCGCTCGACGCGTTCGGGTTCCCGCTCGGCCCGGACGCCCCCGTGTACCTGTGGTGGATCCGGCTCGCCGGGGTCGATGGGCTCTCGGCGGTCGGGCAACGGCCCGGTGTACCGGCCCTCGCCCTCGCGGCGCGCGAGACGCTCGGCCTGTCCGAGGTCCAGATCGTGGCCGCGCTCGAGGGCACGCTCGGCGTCGCGGCCGGACTGGCCTCGGCGGCCCTCATGCGCGCGGGCCGCGGGCGGCGAGCCGTGTGGGCCCTCGCGGGCGTGCTCGCGGGCACGTTCGCGGTGCACCTCGCGGCCGGGTACCTCGCGAACCTCGCGTTCGCGGCGGCGTTCCTCGCGGCGGCCGCGATGCTCGCGGCCGGGACGTCGCGCGGTGCGATCGGCGCTGCGGTGGTGCTCGGCGCGGGCGGGCTCGCCCATCCCCTGTTCTTCCTCGTCGGCAGCGCCGTGCTCGTGCTCTCGGCGGGCTTCGCGTGGCGGTCGGACCGCGGCGAGGCGCTCCGGGTCGGCGGCGCCGCGCTCGGCGCGGGGGCGCTCGTCGGCGTGGGGTTGCTCGCCCTCCTCGCCGGCCCCCGACCGCTCGAGGTCGACACCTCGAAGGACGCGTTCCTGCGACGCGCCGGGCTGACCGGCGAGCTGCGGACCGCCTACCTCGACCGGTTCCTGCATCGGTGGACGCGGTACGTGCAGTGGGCATCGGTACCGCTGGCGCTCGCCGGGCTCCGACCGGCCGACGGGTTCCTCGGCAGGTTCCTGCGCGCGTGGGGACTCGTCACGATCGCGGGGGTCGCGGTCTCGCTCGCGACGGGGATCGCGCCGGCCGATCGCTTCGTCACGTTCGGGTTCGTCGTGCCCCTGCTCGCGGCGCTCGGGCTCGAGCGACTGTGGGACGCGCTCGGCGCTCGGCGCGCGATCGCCGTCGTCGCGACGGGCGCGCTGACCGTGGCGATGCTCGCCGGCGCGTGGATCGCGTGGGACCGGCAGGAGCCGTTCGTGAGCGAGCTCGAGGTCCGGCGGGTCACCGAGGCCTCGGCCTGGATCGACCTCGCCGAGCCGCGGACCGCGCTCGTGTTCCCCGTGGACGACGACGACGCGTCGGTGACGTTCCTCGCGACACGCGCCGGCAACGTGATCCGGGCCTCGGTTCCCCCCTCGCGCATCCGCGACGTCGTCGTGGTGGTCCCGGCCGCGGAGGGCGTGGTCGACGACGTCCGTCGCGCGCTCACGCGCGTGACCCTCGACGACGCGACGAGCCGCCATCGCCGAGCGTCGAGGGCCGGCACCTCGACGTGCTGCTCGCGCCCTTCGACCGCGTCGGCCTCGGCGATGCGACCGCGCCCGGCTCACCGTGGCAACGCGTCTCGAGGGGGGTCTTCGTCTCCGGCGACGTGCCCGGCTGGGCGGGCGCCCAGCCCGCCTCCCCGCTCGAGCCTTCCTCACCCGCGGCGATCGCGTGGGCGACCGTCGCCACGCTCGCGCTCTTCGCGGCGGCCGGCTACGGATGGTCGCGGGCGGCGGTCGGGGACGGCGCGAACGCGGCGGCGCTCTCACCGGTGGTCGGGGCGGCCGCGCTCGCGATCTCGGCGCTCGTCCTCGAGCGGATCGGGATGCCGCTCGACGGGTCCGGCGTCACCGGGGCGCTGGCGTCAGCGCTCGGCGGCGGGAGCGGGTACATCGTGTGGCTCGTCAGCGAGCGGCGACGCCCGCGCGCGTCTCGACGCCACAGGTCGAGCAGTAGCCACACGAGCAGCACCACGACGACCGGCGTGACGATGTAGTGCCCGAACCAGATGTTCGCTCGGTACGCCGCGTCGAACCGCTCGGGCTCGGAGGTCCACTGCGAGACGGTGAGCGCGACCCCCGCGCCGATCAGCACGGTGCGCGGCGTCGCGCGGCAGCAGCCATGCGAGCGGCATCGCCCACACCACGTACCAGGGAAGCAGCACCGGCCCGAGGAGCATGAGGCAGAGCAGCCCCCATCCCCACCCGGCGCCCTGGGCGAGCGGCGTGAGCGAGGGGGCGCGCCGCACGAGCGATCGCGCGATCAGGAAGAGCGCCCCGAGCAACACCACGGGGAACACCACGCGGGCGAGGATCCCGAGCGTGTCGCCCGAGACCGCATCGAGCGCTCGCCGGAACAGGCGCGAGGGCGCGAGCCAGCCCTCGTGGGACGCGAGCTCGAGCATGCCGAGGCTCGGATCCTCCCCGTTGAGGAACGGGAGTCCCAGGACGAGCGCGAGTCCCGCCGCGAGACCCGCGTGGGGCAGGGCGGCGCGCAGGCGCCGACCCTTCGGCGCCCGTGCCGCGACGACGACGAGGAGCAGCAGGAGCGGCACCGCGGCCGTCGCCTTCACGAGCGCCCCGAGCGCGAGCACCACCGTCGCGAGCAGCGTCCGCCGCGAGGCGAGGAGCGCGAGCGCGCCGACCACGCACAGCGCGACGAGCAGGTCGTTGTGGCCGCTCCCCACGGACTGGAACAGCACGACCGGGTTCAGGCCGAACGCCGCCAGGGCGAACGCCTCGCGCTCGGGCCACGAGCGCCGGACGAGCCCACCGATCGTCGCGAGCGTCGCGAGGCTCGCGGCGACCGCGAGCGCGCGGAAGACGACGATCTGCGCGCTCACGCTCTCGACCACGCGCACCACCACGGCCGAGACCTGCGTCCACAGCGGCCCGTACACAGCCGGCGTGTCCGCCCACTTCGGACCGACGTACCCGGCGAGCACGTCCCCGGGGAAGTCCGCCGGCGTCGCGACGTAGGGGTTCGCGTGGTACGTCGCAGCGATCTTGCCGTAGTACGCGTACGAGTAGACGTCGCGCGAGAACAGCAGCGGAAGCAGCAGCACGACGGCGTGGTACGCGACCGCGAGCCCGATGACGGTCCGCACCGCGATCGTCCCGCGCCACGCCTCGCGGAGCACCAGCAGGAAGGCCACGGCGGCGAAGGCGACCGCGAGCACACCCACCCCCGCGAGCGCGCTCCCGTCCACGCGGTCGAGCCCCACGAGCTCGGCCAGCCACCGGAACGGCCCCCAGGGCTCGGCGCCCGGCGGGAGCATCGGGCTGAACGGGGACCCGGGCGTCGCGGCCACGAGCGCCACCCCCAGCACGGACGCCGCCGAGGCGCCGAGCGCGAGCGACCGTGACGCGAGCCTGTCGAACATCGCGCCGAGCCTACCGCCCCGCTACGTGCCGGGGCCGGTGAGTTGCACGTCACCGTCCACAGTGCGTACGAAGACCTGCCAGTCGTAGTAGGCGAAGAACGCGTCCGGGTTCCGCCGCATCACTTCCGCGTAGGCCGAGACCGCGTCGACGTACGCCTCGACCGGGTTGTAGGCGAAGAGCGCGCGTCGCTCGTGCTCGGGTGCGCCGGAGGCGCGGAGGTAGTTCGCGGCGCCGAGGATCGCGTCGTGCGGATCGCGGACGTCGCCACCGAGCCCGTACGCCTTCCAGGTCGAGGGGATGAACTGCATCGGGCCCGATGCGCCCGCGTAGCTGCGCGAGACCACGCGCCCGAACCGCGTCTCGATCAGCATGACCGCGGCGAGCACCTCATGGTCCACGCCGAACCGGCCCTCGGCCTCCTCGAACCAACCCAGGAGCACGCCTGCCGGCTCGGGTCGGGCGGTTCGGAAGCCCTCGGCGCTCTCGACGGGCGCGACGTGGCGGAACAGCGCCGCGCTCGCCGCGACGTTCGACCGGACCTCGAACCGCCACGCGCGCGGGAGCCGTGGGATCGTTCGGCGGGCGAGACCCGGCTCGCGCGCGAGCGTGCGGACGACGCGTTGCACGAAGAGCGCGCGGAGCTCGACCTCGCGCGGCGGCGGCCAGGCGGACGGGTCGCCCTCCGTCTTCCACCGCTCGATCGCGTCGTACAGGGCGCGGAGCTCCGACGCGAGCCGAACCGCGAGCGCGCGCGGGTCGCGCGGGACGTGCGCATCGGGTTCCGGCGGCCCCGACGCGAGCTCCGAGCCCGTCGGGCTCTCGGTCGCGGCCGGGCCCTCCGGCGCGGTGGCCGGACCTGCCGAGCCGGAGCCGCGTGAGCCGGGCTCGCCGCCGCCGGTGCACGCGACCATCAGCACCAGCAAGATGGCGAGGGCCCGCGCGAGCGCGCGAGCCCTCGAGGCCGTGCTCGGGGGAGCTATGCGGCGGACTTCCCGATGTCGCGGAGCCGGTTCGGAAGCTCCGCGAACGTGTCCCACGAGTCCTCGAACGAACCCTCTGAGCGCTTGCGAACGATCGTGACGACCGCGGCGATGCCGGCGATCAGCACCAACAGGAAGAGGAGCTTCTTCATACGACCTCCCGGCCTCGACGTCTGGACCAGCGTAGCCGCGAGCCCCCGAACCCGCCACCCGGCTGGTGGCGAGCGGCGAACCGGCGGTCAGACGGCCGCGCCCGCGCGGTCGTGCTCCCATCGGAGCTGGCCGCAGGCGGCCTCGATCTCGCGGCCTCGAGTGTCGCGGACGGTGACGTTCACGCCCGCCCGCTCGAGCACCCGGACGAAGGCGCGGATGCGCGCGGGCGTGCTCGGTCGCGTGGGCGAGCCGTGGGTCGGGTTCAGCGGGATGAGGTTCACGTGGGCGTGGAGGCGGAACGCGATCGGCGCGAGCTTGACGGCCTGCTCGTCCGAGTCGTTCACGCCGTCGATCATCGCCCACTCGATCGAGGGCCGGTGGTGCGTCCGCTCGCGCCAGCCGGCGATCGCGGCTCGACCAGCTCGCCGAGCGGCCACAGGCGGTTCGCCGGCACGAGCTCGTTCCGCAGCTCGTCGTCGGCCGCGTGCAGGCTCACCGCGAGGCGCACCTGGTCGTTCGCGTCGGGCAGGCGCTTGATCCCCGGCACCACGCCGACGGTCGAGATCGTGATGTGCCGAGATCCGAGTCGCATGCCACGCGCATCGGTGAGCCTCGACACCGCCGCGAGCACCGGCCGCTCGTTCGCGAACGGCTCCCCCATCCCCATGAAGACGACGTTCGTGATCCGCTCGCGGCGTCGAGGACGGCAGGTGGCCGCGGCGCGCCGAGCCCACACGACCTGCGCCGCGATCTCGCCCGCGGTCAGGTTGTTCATGAGCCCCATCTGCCCCGTCGCGCAGAACCAGCAGTCCATCGCGCACCCCGACTGCGAGGACACGCACGCGGTCACGCGGTCGCGGTAGCCCATGAGCACGGTCTCGATGACGTGCGCTGCCGCCGAGCTGGAGCAGCACCTTGCGGGTCGCGCCCCGGTCGGCCGTGCGCTCGTCGAGGAGCTCGACCTCGAGCGGCAGCTCGCTCGCCAGGCGCTCGCGGAGGCGCCTCGGCACGTCGGGCATCTCGTCGTACGTCGCGCTCCGCTACCACAGCTGCCGGTAGACCTGCTTGGCGCGGAACGCGGGCTCGCCCCACGCGGCGAGGCGCTCGGTGAGCTGCTCGAGGCCGAGGTCGTAGACGGTCACCCACCGAGGGTACCCTGGGCGCCATGGTCCGCGACCCCTTCGCCCCGATCCTCGAGCGGCACGGCGCGGTCGTGCTCGACGGCGGCATGGGCACCGAGCTCGAGGCGCGCGGGGCCGACCTCCGCGACCCGCTCTGGTCGGCGAAGGTGCTCGTCGAGGACCCCGGGCGGATCCGCGAGGTCCACACCGCCTACTACGGCGCCGGCGCGGACGTCGCGATCTCGGCGAGCTTCCAGGCGAGCTTCGAGGGCTTCGCGGCCCGCGGCTTCGACCACGCCACCGCCGAGAGCCTCATGCGCCGCAGCGTCGAGGTCGCGCAGGAGGCGCGCGCCGCGTGGTGGCACGGGCGCGACGCGGACGACCGCCCGTTCCCGCTCGTGGCGGCATCGGTCGGGCCGTACGGCGCGGTGCTCGGCAACGGGGCCGAGTTCACCGGTGACTACGACAAGGGCGTGGACGAGCTCGTCGCGTTCCACGTCCCGCGGCTCCAGGCGCTCGCCTCCGCCGAGCCCGACGTCCTCGCGTGCGAGACGATCCCCTCCATAGCCGAGGCCGAGGCGCTCGTCCGAGCGCTCGAGCACGTGCCCCAGATCCCCGCGTGGGTGAGCTTCAGCTGCCGCAACGCCGCGCAGCTGTGCGACGGCACGCCGTTCGAGGAAGCGATCCGCGTCGTCGAGGCCTCGCCGAGCGTCGTCGCCGTCGGTGTGAACTGCACGGCCCCGACCCACATCGAGGGGCTCGTGCGTCTCGCCGCGGGTGTCACCGACCGGTCGATCGTCGCCTACCCGAACCGCGGGGCGTTCTGGGATGCGGGGCGCAAGGTGTGGGTCGATCCGCCCGCGCAGGACGCGCGGCCAACGCTCCGCCCCACCGCGTGGCGCGAGGCCGGCGCCCGGCTCATCGGCGGCTGCTGCGGCATCGGGCCTGAGCAGATCGTGACCATCACCGCCGCCCTCGGCCGCGCCGCCTGACTCACGCGGGTGCTCACTTCCTGATCTCACCCGACACGGCGAACGCGCCGTAGCCCACGACCCGCCACGGGTCTCCGGCCGTGTCGGCCGACGTCCGCAGATCGAGGAGCCGGACGGCGAGATCCTCGCGGCGCGCGAGCTCGACGAGGCCGCGCAGCGCGAACGAGCCGCACGCATCCTCGCGCCCGATCGCGTCCGGGTCCCGCGCGAGCACGGCCTCGGCCGTCCGCTGGTCGAGCCGCTCCGCGGTCGCCCGGTCCTGGTAGTGGCTCAGGTCCGTGCTCACGATCACGAGCGCGCGCGGCAGGAGCGCGGCGATGAGGTCCGCGACGGCCGATGGCTCGGCCACCCCGACGGCGACCGGCAGGATCGCCGGCTCCTGGCGGAGCGCTCGCGCGAGGAACGGCAGCTGGACCTCCAGCGAGTGCTCGGGCTCGTGCGGTCGGTCGTCCACGACGGCGCCCGCCCCGACGGCGATCTCGCGCAGGTCGGGGTCCACGAGGACGGGCCCGAGCGGCGTGCGCCACGTGTCGTTCCCCGGCACCGCCGTCCCATGGAGCGGGACGAAGTGCGCGGGACCGAGCAGCGCGACCCGGGCGATCTCGCTCTCGAGGACGAGGGCGTACGCCGTCGCGGCCACGGGGCCCGAGAAGACGTACCCCGCGTGCGGCACCACGAGCGCGAGCGGCTCCGCGACAGCCCCCGGCATGCTGGCCCCATCGAGCAGCGCGTCCACCTGCGCGGCGAGCTCGTCGGGGTCCGAGGGGTAGAACGTGCCGGCGGCCGCGGCCCGACGTTCCCCGGTCCCGGGCCACGTGCTCATCGCCCGCCGCCGATCCGCACCGGGCGCCGCCGCGACCCCCATCCACCGGGCGCGCCCTCGAACACCCCGGGGATGGCGGTGCCGCACGAGCCGCAGCGCCCCGAGGGGTCGAGCGCCCAGGCTCCGAGCTCGTAGCCGTCGCGCTCGATCACCACCGCTCCGCACGACGGGCACCGCGTGCTCTGCCCCTCGATGTCGCGGACGTTGCCGGTGTAGGCGAACCGCACCCCGTTCGCGATCGCGATCGCCCTCGCGCGCGAGAGGGTCGAGGCGGGTGTCGGCGGTCGGTCGCGCATCCTCCAGTCGGGGTGGAACGCGGTGAAGTGCATCGGCACGTCGGGACCCAGGCGCTCGACGACCCACCGCGTCATCGCGTCGAGCTCGGCGTCCGAGTCGTTCAGCCCCGGGATCAGCAGCGTCGTGAGCTCGACCCAGATCGAGGCCTCGTGGACGAGCTCCTCGATCGTCTCGAGCACCGGTGCGAGCGAGCCGAGGCACACCCGCCGGTAGAAGTCCTCGGTGAACGCCTTCAGGTCCACGTTGGCCGCGTCCATGTGCGGGAACAGCGCCGCTCGCGCCGCGGGGGTCGCGTAGCCGGCCGTCACGGCGACGGTGCGGATCCCTCGCTCGCGGCACGCGACCGCGACGTCGACCGCGTACTCGAGGAACACGATCGGATCGTTGTAGGTGAACGCGACGCTCCGGCAACCGAGGCGGACGGCGGTCTCGCCGATCGCGTCGGGCGTCGCAGCATCCGCGAGCGTGTCCGTCTCGCGGGACTTCGAGATGTCCCAGTTCTGGCAGAACCGACAACCGAGGTTGCACCCGGCGGTGCCGAACGACAGCACGGACGTCCCGGGCAGGAAGTGATGGAGCGGCTTCTTCTCGATCGGGTCGACGCAGAACCCGCTCGAGCGCCCGTACGTGGTGAGGACGATCGCGTCACCGGAGCGCGCCCGGACGAAGCAGAACCCGCGCTGGCCCTCGTGGAGCGCGCACGCCCGGGGGCACGCGTCACACCGCACCCGCCCGTCCGCGAGCAGGCTCCAGAGTTCGGTCGGATGGCCGGCGAGCTCCTGCATCGGACCTCCTTCATGATGCGCCTTGCGACGGCGGGAGCACAGCCCACCCCAGGCGTGGCGACGCGCGGGTCGAGCTCGCTGACGCGCGCCTGCGCGACCCGTTAGCCTCCCGGCGATGCTGCCCCTCGCCCTGGCCTTCGGTTCCGGCATGGGCTGGGGCACGGCCGACTTCCTCGGTGGGCTCTCCGCGCGACGGCTCCCCTTGATCACCGTCTCGCTCGTCTCCCAGGCCGTCGGGCTCACGCTCCTCGGCCTCGTGGTGGCCGTCCGGGGGCAAGGCCCGAACGACGCGGACGCGATCGTGCTCGGGCTGGCCGCGGGGCTGATCGGCGCCGGCGGCCTGTCCGCCCTCTACCGGGCGCTCGCGATCGGCCGGATGAGCGTGGTCGCGCCCACGGCGGCGCTGTCCGGCACCGTGCCGGTCGCCTGGGGCCTGCTGAGCGGTGAGCGGCCGAGCGCGATCCAGCTGGTCGGCGTCGGTGTCGCGATCGCCGGGATCGTGCTCGCCGCCCGAACGCCCGATCATGGCGGGGAGCGCAGCTCGAGAGGGCTCGGTCTCGCGCTCATCGCCGCGATCACGCTCGGAGCGTTCGTGATCCTGCTCGATGGGGCCGGGCGCAGCGACCCGGCCTGGGGCTCGCTCATGGTCCGCACCGGCGCGATCTCGGTGCTCGGGGTCGCGTTCCTCGTTCGGCGCCCGTCGCTGCGGATGCGTGCGCCCGACGCGGGGAGGCTCGGACTGCTCGGACTGCTCGACAACGGCGCGAACCTGGCCTTCGCGTCCGCGGCCGATGCCGGCGGGCTCCTCGCGCTCACCTCGGTGCTCGGCTCGCTGTACCCGGTGGCCACGGTGGTGCTCGCCCGGTCCGTGCTGCACGAGCGCCTCGCACGCCTGCAGACGGTCGGGGTCGCGGCCGCCCTCGGCGGGGTCGTGCTGATCGCGGCAGGCTGAGGATCAGCCCTCGACGAGCGCGGCGACGCCGTCGAGCAGGATCTCGGCCGAGGCGCGGTTCGTCGCGAGCGGTACGTCGTGCACGTCGCAGACCTTCAGCACCGCCTGGATGTCGGGCTCGTGCGGGTGCGCGGTGAGAGGGTCGCGGAAGAACACGACCGCCTGGACGTCGCCGCGGACGATCATCGCGCCGATCTCGAGGTCGCCGCCCTGCGGTCCGCTCGCCACGCGCTCGACGTCCAGGTCGAGCTGCGCCGAGAGCAGGGAACCAGTGGTGGCCGTCGCGACCAGCTTCAGCCGCCGGAGCAGGTCGAGGTGCTCCTTCGCGAAGCGAAGGAGGTCGTCCTTCTTCCCGTCGTGCGCGATGAGTGCGAGCGCATAGGGACGATCGCTCATGGGTTCCAGCCTATCGCTCAGCTCTGGAAGCCGAGCCCGAGGCGCTCGAGCATCTTCAGCCAGAGCCCCTGCCGACCGACCTCGTCGAGGCGATCGTACGCGCGCTCGGTCTGTCTGATGCCGAGCGAGCGCACAGGCTCGGGCGGGAACGGGACCGGCTTCGAACGCACCAACCCGAGCCGCGTGCGCTCGGTGTCGAGCCCGTCCACGAGGTCGAGCGCGGTGCGCCCGCCGAAGTGCGTCGCGCCGACGCCGAGCCCCGTGTATCCCGCCGCGTACGAGACCCGCCCGTCGAACGCCGTCCCGAAGAACACGGAGAACCGACTGCACGTGTCGATCACGCCCCCCCATCGGTGGGTGAACCGGAGGCCCTCGAGGGCGGGGAAGGTCTCGAAGAAGTGGCGCGCGAGACGCGCGTGCACCTCGTCGTCGAGCTCGAAGCTCCGCCGGACGCCGTTGCCGAAGTGGTACGTCGCGTCGTAGCCGCCCCACAGGATCCGGTCGTCGGCCGACAGGCGGAAGTAGTGGAACCGGTTGGCCGCATCCCCCAGGCCTTCGCGGCCCGACCACCCGATCGCCGCGCGCTGCTCGGCCGAGAGCGGCTCGGTCATGAGGACGTGGTCGTACACCGGCACGACGTAGGAGCGGAGCCGTCGGAGCAGCGGAGGGTAGGCGTTGGTCGCGAGGATCACACGCTCGGCGAGGACCGAGCCCCCGCGTGCCCGAAGGCGGATGCGGCCGCCCTCGCGCTCGAGCCCCCGGACGGGAGACGCCTCGTGGATCCGCACGCCGAGCGAGAGCGCCGCGTCGCGCAAGCCCCACGCCAGCTTGGCCGGATGCACGAGGGCATGTCCGTCCCCGCCGATCCGGAGCGCACCGACGTACACCGGCGAGCGCAGGACCGCCTGCGTCGCCGTGTGATCCAAGATCTCGGCCGGATAGCCGAACCGAGCATGCCGCTCGAGCGCATCGGGGAACCAGGCGACCTCGTGCGGCCGCCTCGCGAGCAGCACCATGGCGACCTGCTCGAGCTCCGCGTCGATGCCGTAGCGATCGATCGCGTCGACGAGCCCGTGGTAGGTATCCATGCCCTGGCGCTCGAGCTCGTCGATCTCGTCGGGGAACCTCGAGATCCCGTTGTCGAGCGTGTGGGTGATCGAGTACGACAGGAACCCGCCGTTGCGACCGCTCGCCGCCCACCCCACGCGGCCGCCCTCGAGGACCAGGACGTCGCGACCCGGATCACGCTCCTTGGCCTCGATCGCCGCCCACAGGCCCGTGAAGCCGCCGCCGACGATCGCCAGCTCCGCTCGAGCCTGCCCCACGAGCGCCGGGATGGCGTCGGGACGAAGCGGGTCGTCGAGCCAGAACGAGACCGGCTTGGCGTCGGAGAAGGATCGGGCAACAGGATCGACGGGCACGGCTCGAAGGGTACCGCTCGGATCGGGGCGGGGGTCCCCCGGGACCCCGGAGCCCCCGACTCCTAGTGCTTCGGCCAGTTCGCCGCGCCGGCGAGTGCCATGGCGGCGAGAGCGGCAAGCGACACCAGGAGGTACCGGGCCCTACGCAGGACCTGCATCGGCTCCTCCTCCTTCAGGGGACGGCAACGTAACTCGATACTTATCTTGGAGACAAACCCTGTGGTAGGGTCGATGCCGAAGCGCCCGGGCGAGGCCATCCGTGCCCGAGCCCGCACGATCCTTCCCTCGCGCGGTCCGGAGGTGCGGTAGTGATCGGAACCAGGCTCCGCGAGTTGCGCGTCGAGCGTGGTTTCACCCAGAGGGAGCTCGGAGCCCCGCGGTACACCCACGCCTACATCAGCACGCTCGAGGCGGGGCGCCGCAACCCGTCCCGCTCCGCGATCGAGTTCCTCGCCGGCAAGCTCGGGGTCGATCCGGAGCAGCTGGCGACCGGACGCCCACCGGACCTCATCCCCCGGCTCGAGATGCAGCTGCAGGAGGCTCGCGTCGCCGTCTCCGACGGCCGCCTCGACGAGGCGGAGGAGATGTTCGCGCACGTCGCCTGGGACGCGCGCCGGTTCGGGCACATCCGTCTGCATGCGCGTGCCGAGGAGGGACGGGCGCTCCACCAGGAGCGAGCGGGCGATCCCGCCGCGGCCCTGCGCCGGTATCGCCGGGCGGCCGAGCTCCTGACGGAGGAGCCTCCGACCGCCAGGGCCGACGCGGTGGCGGGCATGGCCCGGTGTCTCGAGGCCCTCGGGGACGGTCGCTACGCGATCCACCTCCTCGAGAGCCTGCTCGACGAGATCGAGCGTGCGGGCCTGCCGGACCCGCACGCGTTGGCACGCGTCCACGCCTCGCTCGTGGACGCCTACCTCGACGCCGGCCTCTACCGCCGGGCCGCCGAGTCCGCATCCGAGCTCGAGCACCTCTCGCCGCGTCTCACCGACCCCGCCCGGATCGCCCAGATGCACATGAACAGCGCCCACCTGTACCTGATCCAGGGCAAGATCGAGGACGCGGAGCGCTCGCTCCAGCGGGCCGAGGACGCCTATCGACAGCTCTCGCTGCGGACCGAGCTCGGCGGCACGTTCCTCGCCCGAGGCTACGTGCTCTCGCGGGACGGCAGGATGGCCGAGGCGCGGGAGCAGCTCGAGCAGGCGATCCGGGTGTTCGAGGAGACCGGCAACGAGAAGGACCTGGTGCGGGGGCTCAACGAGCTCGCACGGGTCGAGCGCGTCGAGGGGAACCTCGAGCGGGCGCGCGAGCTGTTGCACCGGACGATCCGAACGGTCGCGGACTCGGACGCGCCGATCGCGGCGTGGGCCCACCGCGAGCTCGCGCTCGCCGCGCCGGCCGACACCCCCACCGACGCCGAGAAGCACCTGCACATCGCGATCGACCTCTACACGCGGGCAGAGCAGACCGTCGACCTTGCGGTCACCTACCGAGCGCTCGGCGACGTGCTCGACGCGCGGGGGGACCGCGACGGCGCCTTCGAGGCCTACCGGACCGGCATCCTCGCGATCGAGCCCAACCTCTGACGATCTCCCCACCACCTAGACTCCGGGCGTGACCCGCCCTCTACGCGTTGGGATCCAGCTGCCCGAGGTCGAGCGCGAGGTCCGCTGGGCCGAGTACGCCTCGATGGCCCGCGCCGCCGAGGAGGTGGGCTTCGACTCGATCTGGATGGGCGACCATCTCCTGTACCGCGGCGACGATCGTGCCGAGCGCGGCCCGTGGGAAGCGTGGACGATGCTCGCCGCCCTCGCCACCGTGACGCGGCGTGTGACGCTCGGTCCGCTCGTCGCGAGCGCGGCGTTCCACACGCCGGCGATGCTCGCGAAGCAGGCCGCGACGGTCGACGAGATCTCGGGAGGTCGGCTCGTGCTCGGGATCGGGGCCGGCTGGAACCAGGCCGAGTTCGAGGCCTTCGGCTTCCCCTACGACGCACGTGTGGACCGCTTCGAGGAGGCGTTCGCGATCGTGCGCCCGCTCCTCGGCGGCGAGCGGGTGAGCTTCCGCGGGCGGTTCCACGAGGTCGAGGACGTGGTGCTCCTGCCCTCACCGTCCCGCCGGATCCCGCTCATGCTCGGCAGCAGCGGGGAGCGGATGCTCGGCATCGCCCTCCCGTACGTGGACGCCTGGAACGTCTGGTTCGATCTCTACGGCAACACGCCCGAGGGCTTCGCCTCCGAGAGCGCGAAGGTCACCGAGATCGCTCGGCGCGTCGGACGCGACCCGGCCGACATCGAACGCAGCGCGTGCGTGCTCGTCGTGCTCGACCACGAAGCCGGCGAGCGATCGATCCCCGCCGGCTGCCCGCCGCTCGAGGGCCCGGCGGACCGGATCGCCGAGGGCCTCCGCGCGATGGCCGACGCCGGGGCGGACGAGGCGATCCTCGTCGTCTCACCGATCACCGAGGGCTCGATCCGCGACCTGACGACGATGCTCGCCTCGCTCGACCGCTGAGGGCGGAGCATCCGGTCGGGAACGCGGCCGCTCGGCCCGGGCGTCGAAGCGCCCGAGGGAAAGGAGGCCCGCATGACAGCCCTCACCCCATCTCGCGTCGCCGCGGCGCTGCTGTTCCTCTCGACGGTCCTGTTCGCCGCGTGTGGCTCGGAAGCCGAACCCGCCGAGAGCAACCGCACGATCGAGCTCACCGCCGCGGACTCCGGCAGCACGCTCTCGCTCCGTCCAGGCGACGAAGTCGTCGTCACGCTCGAGTCCAACGCCACGACCGGCTTCGACTGGCAGCTCGAGACCGACCCGGCGACCGAGGTCCTCGACCTCGTCGACTCCGAGTACGTCGCTCCCGACACCGAGCTGGTCGGCGCCGGCGGCGAGGAGGTCTGGCGATTCGTCGCGACCGGCGAAGGCACGACCCACGTCGCGATGCGGTACGCGCGTAGCTTCTCCGGCGAGACCGCCGGCGAGCCATTCACCTTCACCGCCGTCGTGCAGCACGCGGCCTGACGCGACCGGAGACGACCGGATCAGCCGGGCTTCGTCACGTCGGCGACCTCGGCACCGGCTGCGCGCACGAGGTCGGCGCTCGCGAGGTGCAGGTTGACGCCGCGGGCGCCGCCGCCCACCGCGACCCGCTCGACCGCGAGGACGCTCATGTCGGCGATCACCTGCCACGACGTCGTCGAACCGAACGGCGTGATCGCACCGCGTTCGTAGCCGGTCACCGCCTTGGCCTCCTCGGCGTCGGGGAGCGAGAGGCGGCTCACGCCGAGGTGGGCCCGGAGCTTCGGCCAGTCGATCTGTCGGCCGCCCGGCACGAGGACGAACACGTAGTCGCCGGCGCCGCGCCGCACGACGATCGTGCGGAGCAGCTGCTCGAGCGCGATGCCCTGCAGCGCCGCGCTCTCCTCCGCGCTGCTCGGTCGCTCGGTCCGAACGACCTCGAACGCGAGATCGGTACCCGCGAGCGCGCGCGTGGCCGGGGTGTCGACGTCCATGGCCGCCAAGGGTAGCGGTCAGACCGCGGGCAGCGCGAGGAGCCACTCACCGAGCGTCCGGAAGTCCGTGCGGAGCAGGAACTGGTGACCCCCATCGTCGAGCGCCCGACGCTCGGCGTGCGGCAGGAACGCCGCCCACCGCTCCTGATCGGCGAGCGGCACCGTCCGATCGTCGACGGCGTTCTCGAGCAGCGCCGGCACGGAGGTCGGGATCGCGCGAACCGCCTCGAGCTCGGGGGCGACCCCCGGATCCCACAGCGCGGACGCCATCGTCTGCATCCGGCTGTGCAGCCGTTGGCGCCCGAAGTCCATGACCAGTCCGGCCGGGTAACCTCGCGCGACGCCGACCGGCACGCCCACGAGAGGCCACGTCGCTCGCGCGACCCCGGCGGCGACGCGCACGCCGCGGCGTGGGTGTCGCCTGGCCCACTCGGGCGGCCCGGCAGCGCTCGGGAACGGCGCGGCCTCGAGCGCGATCGCACGCACCTCCTCGGCATGGCTGGAGGCCCACAACGCCGCGAACACCGCTCCGAGCGAATGTCCGGCGACCAGCACCGGCCCCTGACCGGCGGTCCTCCGCACGAGGGCATCGAGGTTCTGGAGGTGGAAGGCGCGGTGGTACTCGACCCGCGGCTTGTCCGAGCGGCCGAACCCGGCGAGGTCCGGCGCGATGACGGTGAACCGGTGTCCGACCCGCCGCGCGAGCCCGCCCCAGTACCGCCCCGAGCCGCCCAGACCGTGGACCGCGAGGAGCACCGGCCCGCTCCCCCCGTGCCACACCCTCATGCGGCCCCACGACAGCCGCAACCAGCCGCCCCGGAGCCGGACCTCGTCTCGCGCCACGACTGCGAGCGTAGAGTACGGAGCCCGGGAAGCTGGGCCCCCTCGGCCGGGTTGTCGAGGGTGGAAGGCCCGCACACTGGAGGAGCCGATGAGGAAGATCGCGATCATCGCGGCCGCGCTGGCGGTCGCGATGGTGCTCGGCGCGTGCTCGAGCACCGACGAGGGGACGAGCGGCCAGGCCGACGGCGGGATGGGCTGGACCCGCCTCTCGAGCCAGGAGCTGTCGGACATGATGGCCGACGAGGACGTGTTCCTCGTGAACGTGCATGTCCCCGACGAGGGCCAGATCCCGGGCACCGACGCCCAGATCCCGTACACGGAGATCGCCTCGCATCTGGACGAGCTGCCGACCTCGGGCGAGCCCAAGCTCGTGCTCTACTGCAGGAGCGGCAACATGTCCACGCAAGCGGCCCAGGACCTGGTGGACGCGGGCGTGACCGGCTTCTACGAGCTCGAGGGCGGCTACACGGCCTGGGAGGCGGCGGGTCTGCCCTTCAACGCCTGAGGACGGCCCGCCCCCGGCACGGCTCGGCCCCCTCGTCGCTCGTGGACGACCGCTAGGCTTCGGTCGTGGCTCGTGACGAGGTACCGGCTCCCGAGGCCGAGGCTGCGTGGGCTACGAAGCGCTGCGCTCGGTGCGGCGGTTCCTTCCGCTGCGGCGCCGCGACGCCGTCCTGCTGGTGTGACGGCTTGACGCTCACCGCCGAGCAGCGGGCGCGCCTGGTCGAGCTCCGTCTGGACGGGTGCCTGTGCCGAGACTGCCTCGGGACGCTCTGATGTTCGACGTGCTGATCCGCGGCGGCCGACTGCTCGACGGCACCGGCGCGGCGTCGCGGCGCGAGGACCTCGCGATCTCGGATGGTTGCGTCGTCGCCGACGGCGGGCTCGAGGACGCTGAGGCGCGCACCGTGATCGACGCCGGGGGCCGGTGCGTCGCGCCCGGGTTCATCGACATCCACACGCACAGCGACATCGGGCTCCTGCAGGACCCGACGGCCGAGAACATCGTTCGCCAGGGCGTGACGACGCATGTCACGGGCAACTGCGGCGCCTCACCCGCGCCGCTCGCCGAGCCCACCCGCGCGCTCGCCGAGCGCCAGTTCCCCGACTACGGGCATCCCGTCGCCCACGACTGGACAACGTTCGGCGGGTACCTGGACGCGCTCGAGGGAACGGGTGTCGGGGTGAACGTCGCGCCGCTCGTCGGCCACGGGACGGTGCGTCTGGCGGTGATCGGCTACGAGCGGCGACCGCCGAGCGCGGACGAGCTCGACCGGATGCGCACGCACGTGGAGGAGGCCATGGCAGCCGGCGCGTTCGGCATGTCCACCGGCCTCGTCTACCCGCCCGGATGCTTCGGCGACACCGACGAGATCGTCGCCTTGGCCGAGGTCGTCGCGCGCCACGGCGGCCTGTACGCCAGCCACATCCGCGGCGAGCGCGAGACGGTCCTCGACGCCGTGCGCGAGTGCATCGCGATCTGCGAACGCTCGGGCGCGCGGACGCAGATCAGCCACAACGCCCCGAAGTGGGGCGGCACGCACCTGCTCCCAGACGTGATCGCGGAGTGGGAGGACGCTCGCGCGAGGGGGCTCGACGTCGGCGTCGACAACGATGCCCACACGGACCTGGGCTGGGGACTCCGCGATGGCCTCCCGCAATGGACGCACGAGCTCACGCACACCGAGCTCGTCGCGGTGCTCGGCTCGCAGGACCGCCGCCGCGAGCTCATCGCCGAGACCGTCGAGGACGCCCGCCCCGCCTACGGACCCGTCGGTCTGCTGAAGCACGGGGCCTGGGACCGGATCTGGCTCCTGCCCGGCAACGGGATCACGGCCGAGCTCACGGGTCGCACCGTCGCGCAGGTCGCGCGGGCCCGTGGCGTCGACGGATGGACCGCGTACCTCGACCTCGTCGTCGAGAGCCGCGGCGCAGGCCAGGCCGACTTCGACTACATCGACCCCGACGTGGTGCGCTCGGTCGCGGCGCACCCGCTCGTGTCGCTCTGCTCCGACGGCCACGTCCTGCCGAAGGGCGTGCAGGATACCGACGCGCCTCCGTACATGCCGTGCTCGTACGGCGAATTCCCCGGCATGCTCGAGCGTTTCGTCGAGCGCGAGGGCCTGCTCACCGTCGAAGAGGCCGTGCGGAAGATGACCTCGCTCCCGGCCTCGAGGATCGGGCTCGCCGACCGGGGCGTGCTCGCGCCGGGCGCGGCTGCGGACGTCGTCGTCTTCGACCTACCGAGGGTGCGCGACCGCGCGACGAACCCGTACCCTCACGATCCGATCACCGACAACTACCCGCATCGGCCGCCGGAGGGCATCGACTGGGTGTTCGTGAACGGCGAGATCGCGGTCGCGGAAGGCGAGCCGACCGGTGCGGTCGCAGGCGCGGTCCTGCGGCACGGCCGATGACGCTCCCGTTCGGACCCCCGGTCGACCCCATGCTCGCGAAGCTCGATCACGAGATCCCGCACGGCGAGGGCTGGCGCTACGAGCCGAAATGGGACGGCTTCCGCGCGCTCGTCTTCCGAGACGGCGGCAGCGTGCACATCCAGAGTCGGGACGGTCGTGGCCTCGAGCGGTTCTTCCCCGAGCTCGTGCCGGCGCTCGCCGTCGCCTTCCCGCCGGACTGCGTCGTGGACGGCGAGATCATCCTCGCGGGGCCGCAGGGGCTGGAGTTCGACCGGCTCCAGCTCCGCCTGCACCCGGCCGAGTCTCGGATCCGCAAGCTCGCGGCCGAGATCCCTGCCTCCTACGTCGCGTTCGACCTCCTCGCGCAGGACGGCGCCGATCTGCGGGCGGAGCCGTTCGACGACCGGCGCTCCCGCCTCGAGTCGCTCCTCGGGATCGAGGCGACCGAGCAACTCCCCGTGGGGGTGACGGCCGTGCTACTCACCCCGCGGACCGACGATCGCGAGGTCGCCCTCACGTGGTTCGACGCGTTCGAGCGGATCGGCCTCGATGGCGTGATGGCGAAACGCGCCGACCAACGGTACGTCCATGGCAAGCGCGAGATGGTGAAGGTGAAGCACCGCCGAACGGCGGATTGCGTGGTCCTCGGCTACCGGCTGTCGAAGACCGGTGACGGCATCGGGTCGCTGCTCCTGGGGGTGTACGACGACGGCGGGCGGCTCCACTTCATCGGACACACCTCGGCGTTCCGCGCGGCCGAGCGCCGCGAGATCCTCGAGCGCATCCGCCCGCTCGAGACGACGATGGAGGCCGCGCTCGAGGCCGCGCTCGGCGACCTCGAGGGCGTCGACCCCGCGCGGATGGCCGGTGGTCAGAGCCGCTGGTCGCGCGGGCGCGAGGCCGAGTTCGTCCCGCTCGAGCCCGTCCTCGTCGTCGAGGTGACGTACGACTACCTCCAGGGTGACCGGTTCCGGCACGCGACCGGGTTCGTGCGCTGGCGCACCGACAAGGAGCCGCGGGACTGCCGGTTCGACCAGCTCGGCCGCGCCCGCGACTGAGCGCCGGTTGGCCTCGGGCGGCCTATGGTGGACCCCATGCCGTCACCGCGCGAGGTGCTCGAGATCGCCGGCCGGGAGGTCGCGGTCACGAATCCCGACAAGGTGTTCTTCCCGCGCAGCGGGCGGACGAAGCTCGACCTCGTCCGCTACTACCTCTCCGTGGCCGAGGGCGCGCTCCGCGGCGTCGAAGGCCGCCCGATGGCGCTGAAGCGCTACCCCAACGGCGTCGAGGGCGAGTTCTTCTTCCAGAAGCGCGCGCCGAAGACCCGTCCCGACTGGGTCGAGACCGTCGAGCTCCGCTTCCCGTCCGGGCGCACCGCGCAGGAGGTCGTGGTCCGAGATGCCGCGCAGCTCGCGTGGATCGTGAACCTCGGCTGCATCGACCTGAACCCACACCCGGTGCGGGCCGACGATCTCGAGCACCCGGACGAGTTGCGGATCGACCTCGACCCCGTCCCGGGCGTGCCCTGGTCGCAGATCCGCGACGTGGCGCTGGTCGTCGAGGAGGCGCTCGAGGCACACGGCCTCACCGGGTGGCCGAAGACCTCGGGATCGCGAGGGCATCCACGTGAACGTGCGGATCGAGCGCCGCTGGACCTTCCCAGAGGTGCGGCGCGCCGCGCTCGCCCTCGCGCGGGACGTTGAGCGGCGCGTGCCCGAGCTCGCCACGAGCCGCTGGTGGAAGGAGGAGCGCCACGGCGTCTTCCTCGACTACAACCAGAACGCGAAGGATCGGACGGTCGCCTCCGCTTACTCCATCAGGCCGACGCCCGACGCCCGGGCCTCCGCGCCGCTCACCTGGGATGAGGTCGCCGAGGTCGAGGCCGAGGCCTTCACGCTCGAAACCATGCCCGAGCGCTTCGCGAGGATCGGCGACCCGCACGCGGGCATCGATGCCGCCCCGGGGTCGATCGAGCCGCTCTTGGCCCTGGCCGCCGAGCATGAGGCGGCCGGCTTCGGCGACGCGCCGTGGCCGCCGCACTACGAGAAGCGGACCGGTGAGCCGCCCCGCGTGCAGCCCTCGAAGCGCCGGAGAGCCACCGGTTCGGTTGCGCCTCCCGCGCCCGGCAAGGCGGTCGGCCCGACCGGCCGTCGGCGCTCGAGCATGCCGCTCGTCGAGATCGCGCGCGCCGCGACGAAGGAGGAGGCGATGGCCGGGCTCGAGCGCTGGCGCGAGCGCCATCCGGACGTCTGGCCGTACCTCGCGCCGGCCGACGTGCTCGTGGACAGCATGCGTGGCCGCTGGACGACCTGGACGCGCATCCGGGTGAACCTGCGCAACGTGCCCGAGGCCGAGCGCCCGCCACAGGAGCCTCTCGAGGTCGACTTCGACCCCTGGGCCGACGTCAGGTAGTACCCTCGAATCCTCGGACGGCGCTCGGCCGATCGTGGACACGGGGGTGACGGATGCCTGACAGCGTCGGGAAGCGACAGCGCAGGGACGCGAAGGCGAAGAAGGCCGTCGCCCGCGAGGACCGCCGCTTGGCGCGCGCGAAGCGCCAGGCCGACCGCGACGCCGGACTCATCGAGCCCGGAACCCCGATCGAGGCTTCCGACCCCGCCTCGCTCGGCCTCATGCCCGACGGCTCCGAGCCCGCGCACCTCGTCGAGCCATCCGCCGACGAAGCCTGAGACGTCGAAGGGGAGGCTCGAGGCCTCCCCTTCGCGCTGGAGCTCGGTGGTTCAGACGGCGCGGACCTCCGCGGCCTGCGGGCCCTTCTGGCCCTGCGTGACCTCGTAGCTCACCTTCTGCCCCTCATCGAGGTTCCGGTAGCCCTCACCAGCGATCGCGCTGAAGTGAACGAACACGTCCGCGCTGCCGTCGTCGGGCGTGATGAAGCCGAAGCCCTTCTCGGCGCTGAACCACTTGACGGTGCCTGTTGCCATGCGATCCCCTCCTTCCTTCGCCGTCAGGGCCTACGTGCTGCCCGTCGGGCAACCGGCTGGCGCCGGGAGGGAACCGCACGGAACGAAGCCTTGTGATGCCCTCGCCCTGCAGCCTACCGCTTGCACGGCTCCTCCGCACCCCCTAGTGTCCGACCCCGCTCGCGCGCATCCGAGGGGGGGCGGATGGTGGGGAAGCGCACGAAACATCCCACCGTCGCGAGCTGCGACCCGTTCGGTGGGCAGACTCTCCCATGGCCGCAGACGCGCACCCGTCGGAGAACGTTCACTTCGGTTCGTCGGACCCAGTGTCCGGCCACGGCGCGACGGCGATCGTGCAGGTGGACGGGACCCAGGGATGGATCCAACGCGACCAGGCCTCGCATCGGAATGACCCCGCGTTGCCCTGCGCCGCCCGCGAGCGTAGCCTACGCTCGCACTCGCGGAAGGGGAGGGCAGACGTGAACGTCGACCAGATCATCACGAGGCGTGAGCTCCTCAAGCGCGGCGGCCTCGCAGCCGGAGCGCTCGCGATACCCGGGCTGCTCGCTGCCTGCGGGTCGGAGCCACCGGCGGAGCCCGAGGGAGGCGGCGGGGAGTCCCCGACCCAGAGCATCGAGGGCGCGAAGATCAAGGTCTCCACCTACGGAGGCTTCTTCGAGGAGAACTTCGCGAAGATGTACCCGGCATTCACCAAGGAGACCGGCGTCGAGGTGGAGTCGATCTCGCAGCCGACCTCGGAGGTCTGGGTCGTGCAGCTCCAGCAGGCCACGGACTCGGGCGCGCCGGCGCCGGCCGACGTGTCCATGCTCTCGGGCGTCGGGATCCAGCGCGCGATCAACGGCGGGATCCTCGCGACGTACGACCAGTCGGCGATCCCGCAGGCCGTCAACCTCGCCGAGGGCTACCTCCGAACCGACCCCTCCGGCATGGTCGCCGGCGTCGGCGGCGTCTCCTGGTACATCACCCTCGTGTCGAACACCGACCGCGTGGCCGAGAGCCCCGACACCTGGACCGCCTTCTGGGACCCCCAGTGGGAGAACGAGCTGGCGTTGCTCAAGAACGCCGCGAACTCCTACCTGATCGAGATCACCGCAGCCTGCTTCTTCGGCGGCTACGAGATCCTCGCGACCCAGGACGGCGTCGTCGAGGTGCTGACGAAGCTCCAGGAGGTCAAGCCGAACGTCAAGCTCTGGTACCGCGACGAGGCGCAGGCGCAGCAAGCCTTCAACACGGGGGAGGTCTCGATCGGGCAGTTCTACCACGACATCACCGAATACGCAGCGTCGCAAGGCGAGCCGTTGCGGAGCGTGTTCCCGACCGAGGGTGCGATCTTGGATTCGGGGTTCTGGGCGATCTCCAAGACCACCGAGAACGCGGCCGCGTGCCAGGCGTTCATCGACTACATGTGCCGGCCAGAGATCCAGGCCGAGCTCGCGCGGACCCTCGGCACCACACCGACCGCCAAGCGGGAGACGATGGACCTCACCGACGAGGAGTACGCGGGCGTCGGTGGACCCGGTCCGGACGCGGCCCTCCGCCCGAAGTACGAGATGTACGACGAGTGGGAGGACTGGATCGACCAGCAGTGGACCGAGATGATCCTCTCTTGATGCCTGCCCGAACGCCGTGCAAGCTCGCGGGGGCCTGAAGCTCCAGGGGCTCGTCAAGCGCTTCGGCGACGTCGTGGCCGTCGCCGGGGTCGACCTCGAGCTCCCGCCCGGGAAGCTGATCTCGTTCCTCGGTCCCTCGGGCTGCGGCAAGACCACGATGCTCAGGATGATCGCGGGGCTCGAGCGGCCCACCGAGGGCAGGGTCTACCTCGACGGGGAGGACATCACCGCCCGCCCGCCGCACGTGCGAGACATCGGCATGGTCTTCCAGACGCTCGCCCTGTTCCCGCACCTCTCCGTCGCCGGGAACATCGGGTACGGGATGCGGATCCGCGGGGTCCCCAAGCAGGACATCGACCATCGCGTGCACGAGCTCCTCGAGCTGGTCTCGCTCCACGGTCTGGGTGACCGCCGCATCTCTCAGCTGTCGGGCGGGCAGCGTCAGCGCGTGGCGACGGCGCGGGCGCTCGCGCTCGAGCCCCGGCTGTTCCTGCTCGACGAGCCGCTGTCGGCGCTCGACGCGAACCTGCGCGAGCAGCTGCAGGTGGAGCTCCGGCTCCTGCAACAGAAGCTCGGCATCACCACCATCATGGTCACCCACGACCAGCGGGAGGCCATGACGATGTCCGATCTGGTCGTCGTCATGAGCCACGGGACGGTCGAGCAGGTGGGGGAGCCGCTCGCCGTGTACCGGCACCCGGCCACCCCGTTCGTCGCGAGCTTCATCGGGCGGACGAACATCCTGCGGGGCGAGGTCTCCGACGGCCTGGTCCACATCGCCGGTCAGCCATTCGAGGTGGATCGAGACGTCGCAACCGGACCCATCACGATCTCGATCCGGCCCGAGGACGCCCACCTCCTGGTCTCCGAGCGGTCGGAGCGCAACGCCCTGCAGGGCAGGGTGGTGTTCGTCCGCGACCTCGGCGAGCTGTTCGAGTGCTACGTGGACTGCGGCCTGGACGACCACGTGGTGGTCGCCGGCTCCCCCAGGGACCGGGTCCACGTCGAGCAGGGCCAGGCGGTCAGCGTGTCCTTCCCCCGCGAGGCGTGCGTCGTGGTGGAGGGATGAGCGAGCTCCGTCGTCCCACGCGGGGCACGCGGGCCGTTCTCGCGTTCCCCGTAGGCATGCTCGCCGTGTTCTTCCTCGCGCCCTTCGCGATCATGCTCGCGACTTCCTTCTATCACCGGATCGAAGGCGGGTTCTACCAACCCGGGTTCGAGTTCGCGAGCTGGCGGCGGCTCCTGCAGGGCGTGTTCATCGAGCGCACGCTGTTCTCGATCGGCATCTGTCTGCTGGCGGGAGCCGTCTGCATCGTGGTGGCGTTCCCGTTCACCTACTTCCTCACCCGGATGCGGCGGCGGCAGCATGTCGCCCTGCTCGTCCTGATCATGTCCGCGCTGGCGCTCTCCGAGGTGATCGTCGGGTTCGCGTGGAGCGTGCTGCTCGGTCGTGCGGCCGGCATCTCGAACATCCTCGTGTGGCTGGGCGTGATGGGCGAACCGACCGCGTACCAGCCGAGCTTCCTGGCCGTGCTGTTAGGCCTGTGCTACATCGCGTTCCCCTACTGCATCTTGGCCCTGTACCCACAGCTCTCGCGCCTGGACCCCGAGGTGACCGAGGCCGCCCAAACGATGGGCGCCTCGCCCTGGCGCACGTTCTGGACCGTCGGTCGTGCCGATCGGGCGGCCCATCATCATGGCGGGGTTCCTGCTCGTCTTCGTGTTCACGCTCGGCAGCTATCTGATCCCCGCATTCCTCGGCAGGCCCGAGCACTGGACGTTGTCCGTGTTCATCTCGGACCAGGCGACCTTCAACGCCAACGTGCCCTTCGCGGCCGCGATGGCGCTGTTCCTGACGGCGCTGTCGCTCGTGGTCGTGGGTGGGGTGACGTGGGTCGAGGGACGGACCAGGACGTGACCCGATGCGCGCGCTGAAGTGGATCCTCACGACGTTTGTGGTGGCGTTCATCGTTGCGCCGCTGATCGTCGTCGCGGTCGTCTCGTTCAACGCGAACCGGTACATGGACTTCCCACCGGAGGGCTTCTCGCTCCACTGGTACGCGCAGCTGTGGAACGACACCGGCTGGCGGGACGCGATCGTCACGAGCCTGGGGATCGCGGCGGCGAGCGGCGCGCTCGCGGTGGCGATCGCCACGCCGATGGCGTACGTCCTGCGCGCCTACGACATCCGGCTGGCGCCGCTGCTCTACTCGCTCGGGATCCTGCCGTTCATGCTCCCGCCGGTGATCAGCGCGCTCGGCGCGCTGGTGTTCTGGAACTCGCTCGGACACTCGGGCAGGGTGGAGAACATCATCGTCTCGCACGCGATCTTCTTCTCGACGCTCCCGCTCATCACGGTGAGCCTCGCGATGGAGACGATGGACCGCTCGCTCCCCGAAGCGGCACAGACCCTCGGCGCGAACCCGCGGACGACGTTCCGAACGATCACGCTGCCGCTGCTCGTGCCCTCGATGATCACCGGCTACGCGGCGGCGTTCGTCCTGTCGCTGAACGAGTACATCATCGCGTTCATGGTCTCGCGCTTCTCGGTGGTGACGCTGCCGATCAAGATCGTGAACGACCTCCGGTACGGGTTCACGCCGACGATCGCTGCCGTCGCGGTGGTGTTCATCCTGATCGCCACGACCACGTTCACGCTGTTCGCGCTGTTCGGGAACCTGCTTCGTTTCCTCGGAGCCGACCCGGCGATCCTCGAACGGGAGCCCTAGCCCTCGTCCTCGCGCAGCCACGTCACCGGTGTGCGCTCGGTCTCGTCCACCCTGAGGGAGAACACGTCCGGCCGGTTGTAGTGGCCGGCCGAGTCGAGCGCCTGCTGCTCGGCCGCGATGCGCTCGAGGTCGACCTCGCCGTAGACGATCTCCTCGCGTCCCTCCACGGGCCCCGCGATCCACTCGCCGTCGGGTCCGACGATCCCCGAGCCTCCCCACAGGACGAGCGTGGGATCGGGGTTCTCGGCGGCGACGTCGGCGAGCGCGTCGCGGATCTCCAGGTCCTCCGGGACCGCGTCGAGCGGCAGGTAGATGCCGGCACACGCCACGTAGCACCGCCCCTCGAACGCGTAGCTGCGGCTCGCGATGCGGTGGACCTCGGGCACGTCCGGCCAGGCCGCGACGTGCACCTGCTCCCCCTTCGCGTGCATCGCGAACCGCGCGAGGGGCATCCAGTGCTCCCAGCAGATCAGCCCGCCGAGCCGACCGACGCCGGTGTCGAACACGTGAAGCGTGCTGCCGTCGCCCGGACCCCAGATCACGCGCTCGGAGTGCGTGGGCACGAGCTTGCGGTGCACGCCGAGGACCTCGCCGGCGTCCGAGACGAACAGCAGCGAGTTGTAGAGGGTGCCGCGCGAGAAGCGGCCGTCGCGCTCGGTCATGCCCATCACCAGATGGACACGGTGACGCCGCGCCGCCTTGCGCAGCGCGTCGGTCGCCGGGCCGGGCACCTCGACCGCGTTGCGGTGCAACCGAGCGAAGGCGGCCTTGGCGGCTGCCCCCTCCCACGGGATGCCCACGTCGGCCCACGACGGGTACCCGGGGAGCCAGGTCTCGGGGAACACGACGAGCCGGGCACCGCCGCTCGCCGCCTCGGCGATCGCCTCCTCGGCGCGCCGGAGCGAGCCCTCGAGGTCCATGAACGCCGGCGCGACCTGCGCCACCGCGATCGTGTAGGTGCTCGTCACGTCATCCCTCCGAGACGCCGGAGGCGGCGCCCCGCCTCCTCGAGGGTCTCCAGCCGCTTGCAGAACGAGAACCGGACGACGTCCCTGCCGAGCTCGGGCCTGGAGAAGAAGGACGATCCGGGGACGACGGCCACCCCAACCTCGGCGACCATCCGCTCGGCGAGCTCGACGTCGTCGTCGAACCCGAGCCCGCCGAACCCCGCCATCACGTAGTAGGCGCCCTGAGGCGGATGCGCCTCGAAGCCGCTCTCCGCGAGCAACCGCATCATGAGCTCGCGTCGCTTCGCGTAGTCGCGGCTCATCTGCTCGTAGTAGCCGTCCGGAAGCGAGAGCGCCGTCACGCCGGCGTGCTGCAGGGGGGTCGGCGCGCCGACCGTCAGGAAGTCGTGCACCTTGCGGATGCCGTCGATCAGCTCCGCGGGGGCGACGGCCCAGCCCACCCGCCAGCCCGTGACCGCGTAGGTCTTGGAGAGCGCGCTCACCGTCACCGTGCGGTCCTCCATGCCTGGGATCGTGGCGATCGGAACGTGGACGGCCGAGTCGTACGTGATGTGCTCGTAGATCTCGTCCGTGAACGCCACGACACCGTGGCGTTGGCAGAGCTCGGCGATCACCTCGAGCTCGCCCCGCGAGAACACCTTGCCCGTCGGGTTGTTCGGCGTGTTCACGACGATGCCGCGGGTCCGCTCGGTGAACGCCGCGCGGAGCTCGGCCTCGTCGAACGTCCAGTCGGGCTCGCGGAGAGCGACGTATCGGGGCACGGCACCCGCCAGGATCGCGTCGGGGCCGTAGTTCTCGTAGAAGGGCTCGAACAGGACCACTTCGTCGCCCGGGTCCAGGGTCCCGAGGAGCGAGGAGATCATCGCCTCGGTCGAGCCGCAGGTGACGCAGATGTGCCGCTCGGGGTCCACGTCCATGCCGTAGGTGCGGGCGTACTTCGCCGCGATGGCCTCCCGCAGCTCGCGCTCGCCCCACGTGATCGGGTACTGGTTGAGGTCGGCCGCCACCGCCTCCTGCGCCGCCCGTTTCAGCTCCTCTGGCGCCGCGAAGTCGGGGAACCCCTGCGCGAGGTTGATCGCGTCGTGCTCCATCGCGAGGCGCGTCATCTCACGGATCACCGACTCGGTGAACGAAGCCGCCTTCCTCGAGGAGCGGATCACGCCGGACACGGGGGCAATCCTAGTCAGGACGTGGCGTCGTCGAACACGACCACCCGGCGGAGACCGTGACCAGTGCGGAGCGCGCCGAGGGCCGACTGGACGTCCCGCAGCCCGATGCGCTCCTCGATCAAACGGTCGACCGGCAGCCGTCCCTCCAGCGCGAGCCGCGCGAGCCGCGGGAAGTCCTCAGACGGGATCGACCAGCCGTAGTTGGACCCGACGATGCGAGCGCTCCGGTCGACCAGCGATCCGGGGTCGAACGACGCGCGGTGCCCGTGCGGGGTGATCCCGACGACCACCGCCGTCCCCCCAGGCCCGAGCACGTCGATCGCCAGCTCGATGGTCGAGGTGAGCCCGATCGCCTCGAACGCGTACGCCGGGCCGCCCCCGGTCGCTTCGCGGATCTCCTCGGCGGTGCGGACATCCTCCTCACCGGCCAAGATCGTGTGCGACGCGCCGAGCTCTCGAGCGCGCTCGAGCTTCTCGGGCACGCGGTCGACCGCCACGATGGGAGCGGCGCCGGCGACGACCGCCCCCATCACGACCGAGAGCCCCACGCCACCGAGCCCGAGCACCGCCACCGAGGCCCCCTCACGGACCTCCGCCGTCCGCAGCACCGCCATCACGCCCGTCGTGACGCCGCACCCGATCAGCGCGGCGACCTCCGGCGTGACGGCCTCCGGCATGCGGACGACTGCCTCGGCCGCGACGACGACGGCCTCGGCGAACGTGCCGAGCGCGAGCATCGGCAGGATCTCCGAGCCGTCGGACCGCCGCAGCGGCGTGGAGCCGTCGGGGAGGCGGTTGTCGAGCGCGAGCGTGCCGGTGCACGTCCACGGACGGCCGGCGAGGCAGGACGGGCAGGTTGTGCAGGGGGCGAACCAGTTCAGCGCCACGAGGTCACCCGGCGCCACGCCCTCGACGCCAGGGCCGACCTCCTCGACGTACCCGGCGCCCTCGTGGCCGAGCACGATCGGCCCCGGGTCCCCCCAGTCGCCGTCGGCCTGGTGCAGGTCCGAGTGACAGACCCCGCTCGCCGAGATCCGCACGAGGACCTGGCCGGGGCCGGGCCCGAGGAGCTCGAGCTCCTCGACGCGCAGCGGCGCCCCCGCCCGCTCGAGCACCGCCGCCCGGACGCTCCGCGCCATGCGCTAGGGCTCGGTCCGGCGACGGGCGAACAGACCGAGGAGCTCGTAGGCGACGTGCGAAGCGGCCATGCACGTGAGCTCGGCGTGGTCGTAGGCCGGGGCGACCTCGACGATGTCCGCGCCCACCAGGTTCACGCCGTCCAGCCCGCGCAGGATCCCGAGCAACTCGCGGGACGTGAGCCCGCCCGCCTCCGGCGTCCCGGTGCCGGGCGCGTGCGCGGGGTCCAGGACGTCGATGTCCACCGAGACGTACACGGGCGCGCTGCCGAGACGCTCGCGCACGCGCTCGGCCGCGGCGCGGACGCCGTGCTCCTCGAGATCCATCGCGCTGACGACCTGGAACCCGAAGCGAGCGTCGTCCACGAGGTCCTCGGGCGCGAACAAGCGGCCCACGGATGCCGACGTGCGTGGCGTGCTCCTCGAGCAGCAGCCCTTCCTCCCAGGCACGGCGGAACGGGGTCCCGTGCGTGTACGCGGCGCCGAAGTACGTGTCCCACGTGTCGAGGTGCGCATCGAAGTGCAGGAGCGCGACCGGCCCGTGCCGCCGCCGCATCACGCGCAGCAGCGGGAGCGCGATCGTGTGATCCCCCCCGAGGCAAAGGAGCGCCCCCGCGCCGTCGAGCACCTCTTCCGCCGCCGCCTCGATCTGGCCGATCGCTTCCGCGATGTCGAAGGGGTTGCAGGCGATGTCGCCGGCATCGGCCACCTGCTGCGCCGCGAACGGGTGGACGTCGAGCCCGGGGTGGTAGGAACGCAGCAAGCGCGTCGCGTTGCGGATCGCGTGCGGACCGAACCGCGCCCCCGGCCGATAGGTCACACCGCTGTCGAACGGGACGCCCACGACGGCGACGTCGCATCGCTCGACCTCGTCCCGACGCGGCAGGCGGGCGAACGTAGAACGCCCGGCGAAACGAGGGACCTGCAGGGGGTCTTCGGGCCCGATCGGCCCCGCATCGCTCTTCCCACTCACGGCGGGCTCATGCTACAGGTAGGGTTGGCGGATGGACTACCCGACCTACGTCGAACACGTCCAGCGGGACGGACGCCTGCTGACGGCTGCGGCGAACCGGAGCCTGTCTGCGGAGGTTCCCTCCTGTCCGGGGTGGAGCGTGCGCGATCTCATCTGCCATGTGGCCGAGGTGTACGAGCACAAGATCGCCTGTACCGCGCTCGGACGGGCCCCCGACCCGTGGCCGCCCGACTGGCCGGCCGATCGCGATCCCATCGAGTGGCTCGGCGACGCTCACGAGCGGCTGCTCGAGATGTTCGACCGTAGCGACCCCACCACACCGTCTGCGACGTGGTGGCCTCCGGATCAGACGGTCGGCTTCTGGGCGAGGCGCATGGCGCACGAGACCGCCGTCCACCGGGCCGACGCCGAGCTGGCGATCGGAACGCAGCCGAGCGTGGATGCCGATCTGGCGGTCGACGGCGTGGACGAGATCCTCGTAATCATGCTCGCGGGCGACTGGTCCGACGAGCCGGATGAGGCGGCGACGGGACAGCGGGTGGCCATCTCCGCCGGAGGGAGCAGCTGGTCCGTCACGCTCGAGCGCGGGTCGGTGACCGTTTCCGAGGACGGCGGAGCCGGGGATGCCGCGCTCGGAGGCGATCCTTCCGAGGTCCTGCTGTGGCTCTGGGGGCGTTCTCCGGATGAGCGTGTGACGCGCTCCGGCGATGAAGCTGCGCTTCGCCTGCTCCGTTCCAGGCTCGTCCTGGCGACCCAGTAGCGCCCGCTTCGAACACCCCGCGCTGCCGCCCCCCAAGGTCCACGTGTCTTCCTCGTGGCTCGTGCCGCAAGTGGTGTGGGTCCCGGTCAGCGGCGGGCTCGGCGGCGCAGATCCTTGAGGATCACCCGGGCGGCGTTCCGGCCCGGCGCGCCCGTCACGCCTCCGCCCGGGTGCGCGCCCGAGCCGCACAGGTACAGCCTCGAGACCGGCGTGCGGTAGCCCGCCCAACCCGGCACGGGCCGCATCGAGAACAGTTGGTCGGTCGACATGTCGCCGTGGACGATGTTCCCGCCGGTGAGCCCGTAGATCTCCTCGAAGTCGAGGGGGGTCAGCACCTGACGGTGCAGGATCGCGTCGGGGAGGTTCGGCGCGTATCGGGCCAGTGTGCCTACCACGACGTCGCCGAGCTCCTCACGCCTGCGGTCATCCCACGGTCCGGCGGCCGGCCGGTACGGCACGAACCGAACCGCGATCGACATGACGTGCTTGCCGGGAGGCGCCAGCGAGTCGTCGAGCGTGCTCGGGATCACGACGTCGAGGTACGGCTCCCGCGACCAGCGCCCGGCCCTGAAGTCGTCGAAGGCGCGCTCGAGGTAGTCGGGCTCCCCGCCGGCGATCTCGATCTCGCCGCGGAGATGCGGCGCCGTCACCGGGCAGCGCCGTGAAGTCGGGCAGCTCAGACAGGGCGAGGTTCACCTTCGCGGAGTTGCCCGTCGTGCGGAAGCGCTCGATGCCTCGGAGGAAGTCCTCGGGCAGCGCCGATGGCTCGACCAGCCCGAGGAACGTTCGCTTCGGGTCCGCGCCCGAGACGACCACGTCGGCCTCGAGCTCCTCGCCGTCCGTCAGCACGACGCCGCGGGCCCGGCCGTCCCCCACCAGCACGCGCGCGACTTGCGCTCCCGTGCGGATCTCGGCGCCCCGAGAGCGCGCCGCCGACTCGAGCGCCTCGGCGAACCGCCCCATCCCGCCGCGGGCGAACCCCCACGTGCCCGGTTCGTCTCCCATCTCGCCCAGGCCGTAGTGCATCAGGACGAACGCGGTGCCCGGCGTCCGAGGGCTCCCCCACAGGCCGATCGTGCCGCTCGCCGCAAGGGTCGCCTTCAGCTCGCCCGACTCGAACCACTCGTCCACGAACGCGGCGCTGCTCATCGTCAGCACTTTGACGAGCTGCCCTCGCTCGAACCGGGACAGCCGCCGGAGCCCGCGCGCGATCGGCCTCGCGCGCAGCAGGTCGCGCATGCCGAGACGCGCCAGGTCGGGCGGCGCCTCGTCGAGCGTCGGCCGGATCGCGTCCGCGAGCCTTCCCATCACGCGGTGGAACCTCGGCCACGTGTCGGCGTCACGCTCGGAGAACGCGGAGATCGCCTCCCGGTCCCGCTCCTGCCCCAAACCGAGCAACAGGTGCCGCCCGTCCGGGAACGGCGCGAACGAGGTCGTCATGGGGATGAAGTCGAAGCCGTGGTCGTGGAGCCGGAGGTCACGGATGACCTGCGGGCGCACCAGCGAGAGCACCTGCGCCGCGGTCGTGTAGCGGAAGCCGGGGAAGGTCTCGTCCGTCACGCAGACGCCGCCGACCTTCTCGCGCCGCTCGAGCACGAGCACGCGGCCCGGGACCTGCCCGGCGAGGTACGCGGCGCAGACGAGGCCGTTGTGACCACCGCCGACGACGATCGCTCCGTACCTCGGCACGGCCGGAGGCTAGCATGGCACCTGACAACCGCGCCCTCGGCCCTCGTAGCTCAGTGGATAGAGCAACGGTCTCCCAAACGTCTGGAGGTCCGGTGCAAGATCTCGCCGGCGGTCGCATCGCCCGCTCACGTGGTCCCGACCAGGCTGCTTCCCAGAGCGAACCATGCAGGTCCTCCCACGAGACACGACCCAAGGCGCTACGGGGTAGCGAAGCGATCGGAGACGAGGGTGCCGTTCCGGGGGTGCCCCACGAGCACCACGCGGTGCAGCGTGAGTGGATCAGGGGTTCGTGCTTCCTTCACGCCGGGCCCCCTCCGCGAGGTGGATCTCGGTCTCGAGCCCGCCGGTCCCGGGCGGGGTCGAGTTCAAGGGGACGGTAACGCGGAAGGTAGCTCCGGTGCCGGGTCCGTGCGAGGCCCCGGTGACGTCGCCCCCGTGGGCACGAGCGATGCTGCGAGCGATGGTGAGACCTATGCCGCGGCCGGCGGGGTGGTTCGGGTTCGGGATCCGGTAGAAGCGGTCGAAGACCCGCTCGAACTCGACCGCCGGGATGCCGGGTCCGGTGTCACTGACGTCGACCCACCCGCTGGAGCCCTCGATGCCGGCCCGGATGGTGACGGTGCCTCCGGATGGGGTGTGGGTGAGGGCGTTGCCGAGCAGGTTGGTGAACACCTGTGCGATCCGGTCGGGGTCGACCCGAACCGGTAGCGACGGGTCAGGTTCGATCCTGATCGTGACCTCCTTGAGGTCGTATTGGGGCCGGAGGCGTTCTGCGGCGCGCGTGGCGAGCTCGCTGAGATCGCTTGCCTCGAGTCGGAGCGGGATGGCGTGTTCTTCGGCTTGGGACAGGAGGGTGAGATCGTCGGCGAGTCTCTGCAGGCGGGCGGCCTCGTCGGCGACGGCGGCGAAGGACTCCTCGGTGGGTGGGAGCACCCCGTCGATGAGGCCTTCCATGGAGGCACGGATCGTGGTGAGGGGTGATCGGAGCTCGTGGGCCACCTCACCGATGAGACGGGTGCGTCGCTGTTCGGTCTCGGCGAGGGTCAAGCCGAGCGCGTTCACATCATGAGCGAGCCCGGCGAGCTCTTCCTCGTCGGGCACGGGCACGTGCTGGCGGTAGTCCCCGGTCGCCATCCGGTGCGTGGCCGCTCGAACCGCTTCGATGGGGCGGAGGATGCGCCGGCCGAGCAGCGCAGCGACGGCCCCGGCGGCGATCAGAGCCGCTACGAGGCCGACCACCAGGGCTATGTCGAGCGAGTCGGCGAGGGCGGTATGCAGCTCGGTCGAGGTGGCGTTCCCGGATCCACCGGGTCCGCGGCCCATCCGGCCCACGCGTGCCTGGAAGAGGGAGGGGGTGAGGAGGGCGCCGACGGCGAGCATCGCTACCGCCCCGACCGCGACGACCAGCAGGTGGGAAGCGAAGAGCCGGGTACGGAGGCGTCGCCAGATCCTCATGGTCTTTCGGCGACGAGCTTGTAGCCGACGCCGCGCACCGTTCCGATGAACCGGGGCTCGTCGGCGGAGTCCTGGAGAGCCTTGCGCAGGTTGCGGATGTGAACGTCGACGATGCGTTCTTCACCGAAGAAGTCCCAGCCCCAGACCCTCTCGATGAGCTGGCGGCGGCTGAACACCCTCCCCGGTGCGGAAGCCAGCGCAGCGAGGAGATCGAACTCCAGAGCCGTCAGATCGGTCGGTCGGTCGTCGACGGTCACTTCGCGCCGCGACAGGTCGATCCTGAGGCCCGCGAATCGGAGGACCTCTTGGTCGTCTGCGACCGCTGCCCGGCCCCGGCGCAGGACGGCTCTGACCCGGGCGACCAGCTCCCGGGGGCTGAACGGCTTCGTGAGGTAGTCGTCTGCACCCACCTCGAGGCCGATGACCTTGTCGGTTTCCTCGGTTCGTGCGGTCAGCATGATCACGTACACCTCGGACACTCGGCGGATCTGGCGGAGCGTCTCGAACCCGTCGATCCCGGGAAGGCGAACGTCGAGCACCACCAGGTCGGGTGGGCGAGCGCGCACCGCCATGACCGCCTCTTCACCGGTTGCCGCCTCGTCCACCTGATAGCCCTCCTCACGGAGGTACGAGCCGACCAACGAGCGGATCCGCTCCTCGTCGTCGACCACCAGGATCCGGTTCGGCGTCACGGCTGTCATCGTAGGAGCCGGGGGGCACCCTTGTCGGGTGCCCCCCGCGGATCCACGTCCGGCGAGGCTCAGCGCCCGGCCGCTCCGAACCGATCGCCGGCGCCATCGGCTGGCGGGGTGTGGATCGGGCCGCTCCCGTCCATGGCGCCCTGCCCGTATCCGGCGCCCGGCGTGCCCAGACCCGAACCGACCTGGTCGTGGTTCTGGCCCATCAGCCCGGTGCCATCACAGGTGGCCGGGTCGTGGATGCGGAGCCGGTCGCGGTCCATCGCTTGGTCCCGCTCCTGGTCCCGCACCTGCTCACGCGCCTGCTCACGCGCGAGCGTGGTCACCGGATCACGGTCGCCGGTGGCCGCTAGGGCCATCCCAGCCGGAACGGTGAGCACACCGGCCAGTCCGATGGCGAGCATCGTCTTCTTCCACATGATCGGACCTCCTCTCGTTGTCGCCTTGGTCCGTCATGTCCATGACACAGCGGGCGTATCGAGCCCCGATGCGCGGCACCATCAAGCTTCCGTGAAGACCCCCGTTGTCGTCCGGGTGGGATCCGCCACGAAGACGCCCTAGAGCCACTGATGGCCTGGGACGGCCCTGGCCGGCCACGCCAACGAAGACCAGCATCACCGCCAAGGGCTATCTCCACGCGCGCGAAGGCTTCCCACCGGCCACTGGCTGGGGGTTCTTGTCCTACCATTTGGCCAGCCCTCGCCCTCGGCCCTCGTAGCTCAGTGGATAGAGCAACGGTTTCCTAAACGACCTGGAGGCCCTCCAAGAACGAGGCAGCCTTCTCGATCCGGACCCCGCGCCACGTCCCCAGCCGGAGGAGATGACGGTCGCCGGACACGATCGCGGCAGCATCCGCCGCCATAGCGGCCTCGAGCACTCGATCATCTGCGGGGTCGTCAGCGATCACGTTGACCGTTGCGGTCGGTCGAACAACCTCGCCGATGCGGGCGGCCTGAGCGACGGCTTCCCGGACCATGCGGCCGTCCCACCCGAACTTCTCCGAGAGCACCCTGCCGAACTCCGCCAGCAGAGGCGGCGAGGCGATCAACGTGATCCGCCCCTCCAGGGCCGCCCGATAGACCATCTCGGGGCACCGCCCGGGAACACGAACGCCGATGAGGGTGTTGGCGTCGAGAACGACCCTCAACCGCGGGCGTCCTGGATCAGCCTCTCCACGTCCCTCTCGCTCTTGATCCCCCTCCGAGACGCCTGGGCCGCGCCGTAGCGCTGGAGCGACTCGAAGGTGCGGGTCTCGAGGTAGCTGCGGTAGACGCGGAGCATCTCGCGGAACAGCTCGCTCCGGTTCCGTCCCTCGTCCTCCGCGATCCGGTCGAAGTCCTCGGCCAACTCGGGCGGGACGGAGACCGCCAGAACCCTCGATGCACGTTTCATCACCATGTCATACAGAGTATGACACCGCATGGGAAACACGTCCAGCGTGATCCGGCCCGGTCAACTCCTACACTGTGACCGGCCCTCGGCCCTCGTAGCTCAGTGGATAGAGCAACGGTTTCCTAAACGACCTGGAGGCCCTCCAAGAACGAGGCAGCCTTCTCGATCCGGACCCCGCGCCACGTCCCCAGCCGGAGGAGATGACGGTCGCCGGACACGATCGCGGCAGCATCCGCCGCCATAGCGACCTCGAGCACTCGATCATCTGCGGGGTCGTCAGCGATCACGTTGACCGTTGCGGTCGGTCGAACAACCTCGCCGATGCGGGCGGCCTGGGCGACCGCCGCCTGGACCATCGGATCCTCCCACCCGAACTTGTCCCCGAGCACCCGACCCAGCTCGGCGAGCAGCGGCGGCGAGGTCACGAGCTCGAAACGGCCTTCAAGTGCTCCTCGGTACACGGTCTCCGGAGCGCCGCCCGGGAAGACGAGGGCCGAGATCAGGATGTTGGTGTCGAGGACCGCCCTCACCCGCGGGAGTCTCGGATCAGTCGCTCCACGTCCTTCTCGCTCCTGATCCCTCGCTGGGACGCTTGGGCGGCTCCGTAGCGCTGAAGTGACTCGAACGTGCGGGTCTCGAGGTAGGTGCGGTAGACACCGAGCATCTCGCGGAAGAGCTCGCTCCGGTTACGGCCCTCGCGTGCGGCGATCCGGTCGAAGGCTTCCGCTGCCTCGGGGGGCACGGCGACCGCCAGAACCCTCGATGCACGTTTCATCACCATGTCATACAGAGTATGACACCGCATGGGAAACACGTCCCGCGTGATCCGGCCCGGTCAACTCCTACACTGTGACCGGCCCTCGGCCCTCGTAGCTCAGTGGATAGAGCAACGGTTTCCTAAACCGTGTGTCGCAGGTTCGATTCCTGCCGGGGGCACCAAATCGTGTGTTTGGTTCCGCCTGATGCGTGACATCCTGGCTCCGGCTGAGGGGTGACACGGCTCCGCCTGATGGGTGACGTTGGCTCCGCCTGATCCGCGACACACTCCCGAGCATGTTGGTGGAGCTGAGTGTCGTGGAGCAGAGGTATCAGGCAGTGCTCGCGGTGATCCGCGATGGTGTTCCGGTCATCGAGGTCGCACGGCGCTTCGACGTGTCGCGCCAAGCGGTTCATCGGTGGCTCAGGTGGTACGAGGACCAGGGTCTGGCGGGGCTCGTCGACCGTTCCCATCGTCCGCCGCGGTGCTCGCACCAGATGGACCCGGCGACCGAGGTGTGGGTGCTCGAGGCTCGCCGGCGCAACCCCGGGTGGGGACCTCGTCGGCTCGTGCACGAGGCCTCGCGGGCCGAGATCGAGCCCGCGCCGTCTCGCTCGGGCATCTACCGGGCGCTCCGGCGTGCCGGGCTCATCGACCCCCAGGCCAGGCGCCGCCGCGACCGCAGGTTCAAGCGGTGGGAGCGCGGTGGACCGATGGAGCTGTGGCAGATGGACGTCGTGGGAGGCGTCCTGCTCTCAGGCGGGCCCGAGGCAAAGATCCTCACCGGGATCGACGACCACTCCCGGTTCGTGGTCTGTGCCGGCCTGATGATCAGGGCGACGAGCAGGGCCGTGTGCTCCCACTTCGCCCAGGCGATGGCACGCCACGGCGTCCCCCAGGAGATCTTGACCGACATTCAAACTCAGTCTCGCTCTTCGGGTCCTTGGATCGTCCGGCCGGCGGCGTAAGGATCGCGGGGAGCCGGCGCCCGCCCACCGCCGTTGAGTGACCGATCGGAGCGCGTCCCGCGACTCCTTGCCTGTTGATCACGGGGTGGGTGGGGAAGAGCCGCTGGGGGTGGCGTGCCCTGTTGGGAACCCGGTGACCGAACGCTCGATCGTTCGGATCCCTGTTGGTGAATGTCCGGTGCATCTCTTCCCCGTTCGGCGGCCGATGCCGGAGCGTGTGGAGGTGGGAGGAGGAGCATGCAGCTGAGCTTGGGCATCGACATCGCGTGTCGGGCCGCGCATCAGGCGAGTCTGGCCGACGCAAGGGGGAACTTCATCTGGACGGGCCGGCGATTCCGAACGAGCGCCAACGATCTCGAGCGGCTGTGGGCGTTGCTTCCTGAGGCCGACGAGCCCGAGGACATCACGGTGGTCATGGAGCCGACCCGAAACGCCTGGGTCCCTCTGGCTGCGTGGTTCCGGCGTCGGGGCGCGCGTGTCGTCCTGGTCCCGCCGGAGCGCTCGGCGGATCTTCGCGCCTACTACTCCAAACACACGAAGACCGACCGGCTGGACTCGCGTCTTCTCGCCAGACTGCCGCTGCTTCACCCCGAAGGTCTGCACGCGGAGCAGGGTCTCGGGCCGGGAGACCCGCTTCGACGTGGCACGAGGCTTCACCAGACGCTCACCAGGCGAAGGAGCCAGAGCCTGGCCCGCCTCGATGCGCTGCTCGAGATCTTGGGGCCCGCCTGGCTCGAGGTGTTCGGGGCCGACCTGTCGAACAAGACGCCGCTCAGGTTCCTTGCGGCGGGCTACGCCTGCCCGGACACCGTGAAACGGCTCGGCAAGGCCCGGCTCGCACGCTTCTTCTACCGTCACTCGCGTGGCAGGTGGGGCGAGGAGCAGGCCGATGCGCTGCTCGCGGCCGCTGCCAAGACCCGGGAGCTGTGGGCAGAGGACCTCGACTTCGGAGAGCTCGCCGATGACATCGCGATCGAGGCCAGGCTGGCGCTTCGCCTGGGAGAAGAGCTCAAAGACCTCGACGAGCGGATCGGGATCTTCTTCGCCGAGGCGGACCCGAAGGGCATCCTCACCTCCGTCCCGGGCGTCGGACCGCATCCTCGGCGCGCAGATCCTCGGGAGACTGGGGGACCCCAACCGGTTCCGTTCACTCGCCGGGGTCCGCTCCTTCAGCGGGCTCGTCCCCTCCCTGGATTCCTCAGGGACGACGGGCAGGCACGGGGGCCCGACGAAGCGAGGGGACGCGTGCTTGCGAGAGGCGCTCTTCATCGCGGCCGATCAAGCACGGCGGACCGACCCGAGCCTCGCGGCTCGCTATCACCGGCTGATGGTGCAGGCCGGCAAGCATCACAACTCGGCGCTGTGTCACATCGCCACGACGTTGTTGAGCCGGATCGTCGCGTGCTGGAGGGCCGGAGAGCCCTACGTCATCCGCGACACCGACGGCACCGCGGTGAGCGGCGCAGAAGGCAGGCGCATCATCGCTGAGCGCTACACGGTTCCAGCCGAGCTGCGTGCGCAGCGTCGGACGGTCGGCCGCGGCCCTCGCAACAAGGGAACGGACCGGCGAAGCAAGGAGTCGCTGCGCGCTCCGTCGACCGGCCCGTCCCTGGACCACGCTACGGCCGCGGGAGCCGCTTGACACCGGTTGGGAACTCAACGGCAAGGTGTTCACGGGTCGCTTCGGTGCCAAGGACACCGAGGTCCTGTTCGACCGGATCTGCCGTGAGAACGGCATCGATCACCTCCTCACGGCACCTCGGCGTCCCACCACGACCGGCAAGATCGAGCGTGAGGGGTACCTAAACCCCGATTCGCCTCCTGGCCGGCGGTTACCTAGGATGCGCGGATGCTGTTCTCGCTCCTCTATCTCGTGGCCCGTGGCATCTTCCGTCTGGCCCCTGCCGGCGATGGGTTCGAGCGAGACGTCGAGATCATGGTCCTTCGTCACCAGGTCAGGGTCCTTCGCCGCAGGAACGGCCGCCCGAAGCTCCGCCGGATCGACAAGCTCCTGCTCGCCGCCGCCTCGCGCATCCTGCCGAGGGATCGATGGGCATCCTTCTTCATCACCCCGGCAACGCTCCTTCGCTGGCACCGGGAACTGATCCGTCGGAAGTGGACCTACCGGCGGAAGCGATACGGCCGTCCACCGATCGGCCCCGAGATCTACGCGCTCGTCTGCCTTATGGCGAGGGAGAACCCCCGGTGGGGCTACATCAGGATCCAGGGGGAATGTCGCAAGCTGGGGATCCGGGTGGGCGCCACCACGGTGAAGAGGATCCTCGATAGAGAAGGTCTCGGTCCCGCGCCCCGAAGGGAAGGCCCTTCCTGGTCCGAGTTCCTGAGAGCTCAGGCACAGGGGATCCTGGCCACCGACTTCTTCACCGTGGAGACGGTGTTCCTTCGGACGCTCTACGTGCTCTTCTTCATCGAGATCGGCTCGAGGAAGCTCCGATTCCTTCCCTCCACGCGCCACCCCGACCAAGCATTCGTCACCCAGCAGGCCCGCAACCTCTCGTTCGAGCTCCAGGACCGCGATCGCCCCTTGCGCTTCCTGATCCACGACCGCGACTCCAAGTTCCCGAGCTCCTTCGACGAGGTGTTCCGCTCCGAAGGCGCAGAGGTGATCCTCACGCCGATCCGGTCACCGAAGGCGAACAGCTTCGCCGAGCGTTCCGTGAGGACCGTGCGCCACGAGGTGCTCGACCTAACCCTCGTGCTCGGCCGGAGACATCTCGACCGGCTCCTTGCCGCCTACGAGTGCCACTACAACTCCCAGAGGCCCCACCGAGGACTCGGTCTCAGGGTGCCGGAGTGCCTCCACCCGGTCGCTCCGGTGGATGAAGTCCCCCGGATCGAGCGACATGATGTCCTAGGCGGGCTGATCCACGAGTACCACGCGGTGCCTGCATGATGGGGCACCCCTCACGGGCAACTGGAGCACGTTCGCTTCCTCATCCGGGACCGCGATGCCAAGTACAGGCGGGCCTTCGACGAGGTCTTCGCGTCCGAGGGCGCCCGGGTGATCAAGACCCCGGTTCGTGCCCCGAGGGCGAACGCCTTCGCTGAGCGGGTCGTGCGGACGATCCGCGGCGAGGTGCTCGACTGGACGCTCGTGCTCGGACGGCGACACCTCGACCGGATCCTCCGCCGCTATCAGCGGCACTACAACGAGCAGCGACCGCACCGAGGCCTCGATCTGGCGGTCCCCGACGCTCCGGTACAGCTTCGGACCGGGCTGCCGGACCGGATCGAGCGGACGGACATCCTCGGCGGGCTGATCCATGAGTACCACGCGGTGGCGGCGTGAGTGGATCAGGGGTTTCTGCATCCTTCAGGCCGAGACGTAGATCTCACTGGCACTTGGGGATGCTCCCGTCTATCTTCGCTCCGTGACGTCGACACAGATACTCGTGATCGTTGCCGCCGCATGGGCGCTGATCGGCGTGACCGCCTCGATCGTGATGGGCCGACGCGGGCACAACTCGTTCACCTGGCTGCTCCTCGGGGCCGTGCTCGGCCCGCTCGCGGTGCCGCTTGGGGTCCGAGCCGTCCGGGATGAGCGACGCGATCCGCGCGTGAAGGCCCGCCCCCTACGCGAGGGCGCGCCCGGCTCGGGAACGGTCGACGTGCTCGTCGGTATCGACGGGTCGGTGCAGTCCGCCGCGGCGCTCCGGGCCGGCCTCGACCTGTTCTCGGAACGTATCGGGCGCCTCTCGCTCGCTAGCGTCATCGACTACGACAGCGCGATCTCGTCGCGGCCCTGGGACACAGAGCAGCTTGCGAGTGAGGAGCTGGAGCGATTGGCGTCTTCGGTAGACGCCGTGCAACCGGCCACCGTGCTGCTCGTGGGATATCCCGCCACGGCCCTCATGAGGCACGCGGTAGAGGCAGGGTACGAGGTGCTCGTGATCGGACGACGCGGTCACGGGGCGAGCAAGGCCTTGCTCGGCAGCACCGCGATGCGTCTCAGTCAGGAGGCTGGTATCCCCGTCCTCATCGTGTGATCCAAGATCCGCGGAACCATCGCGCCGCGCCTACCAACCCGGTGCTACCGGCGAGCGGTCGCTCAGACGATCAGCACCGGGAACGCCCGCGCCGTACCGGGTGGTCGACGGCGGGCGCGATAGGGAAGGTAGGACATGGACATCATCTGGTCAGACGACCTCGAGCGCCTTGCGACCGCAGGACCGGGCCCGTGCGTGTCGCTTTTCCTCCCCACGCACCGGGCTGGGACCGAGACGGCGCAGGACCCGATCCGGCTGAAGAACCTGCTGACCGAGGCGGACGAACGCCTGCGATCCCTCGGCCTGCGCACGCCGGAGGCGGCTGGGCTCCTGGCGCCGGCCGCGGCGCTGCTCGACGACCCCATCTTCTGGCGGTACCAGGCCGACGGCTTGGCGATCTTCGTGCGACCGGGTTCGTTCCGGGCGTTCCGCCTGCCCCTGCGGTTCCCCGAGCTCGCGAGGGTCGGAGACCGCTTCCACGTTAGGTCCATCCTCCCCTACTTCGCGGCGGACGGTCATTTCTTCGTCCTGGCGCTCAGCCAGAACGAGATCCGACTGCTCGAGGGGTCCCGGCACTCGGTCGACGAGGTCGAGCTCGGCGACGTGCCGGCGAGCCTCGCGGATGCCCTCCGCTACGAGGACCCGGAGCGCGAGCTGCTGCTCCACGTGACCGGCGGCGGGCCGGGCGGCCGGGCCGTGTTCCACGGGCACGGCGCGGGCGGAGAGATCGACAAGGAGCGCCTGGGCCGATTCCTTCGCGAGGTCGACCGTGGCCTCCGCGACATCCTGCGAGGCGAGCACGCGCCCCTCGTTCTCGCAGGCGTCGAGTACGAGACGGCGATCTACCGCGAGGTGAGCGCGTACCAGGAGCTCACGGACCAGGTGATCGCCGGGAGCCCCGACCACCTGCGCGCCGAGGAGCTGCACGCGCCCGCCTGGGCGATCGTCGAGCCGCGGTTCCGCGCCGGTCTGGATGCCGACCTCGAGCGGTTCCGGGAGCTCGACGGGACCGGACGCACGTCGCGCGAGCTGGCCGACGCCTTCTCGGCCGCGCGGACCGGCCGCGTTGCGGTGCTGTTCGCGTCGGCGGACGAGGAGCGATGGGGCACCGTGACGGAGGATGGCATCCAGATCCACGACGACGCCCGGCCCGGCGACGAGGACCTCCTTGACGGCGCGGTGGTCGCCGCGATCGGGACGGGCGCGCGCATACACATGCTGCCGAGCGAGGCGCTCCCGGCGGCGCCGATCGCGGCGATCCTCCGCTACTGAGGGCGGTCCGGGGCCGAGCCGCCGGGCTCCCGAGGAGCCGCCGTCACGAATCGACGTCGGGCGGGAGACAAGTGAGCAACGAAGCACGGCAGGCGCATCGGTGAACCGCAAGCGCGACGTGTAGCACGCCGCCCTCCGGGGCGCTCGCCAAGATGGGTGAAGTCGAATAGTCACCCTTGGAGAGGACCGCGACCTGCGTGTCGACGCCGCCGCCCTCGGGTTCCGCGAAGCGAGGACCGCGACGGGCTCCTGCCGCGCCTCATCAGCTTCCACGCCTCGTCGACCCACAGCACGAGGCTAGCCATGCCGATGCAGATGCCCCAGTCCACCGCACCGATCGCGACGGTGCCGAACGCCCGGTTGAGCACCGGAACGTAGACGACGAGGAGCTGGAGCCCGGCCGAGAGGCCGACCGCGCCCCACACGAGCCGGTTCGTGAGGCCCGGGCGGAAGGCGCTCGAGCGACCCGAACGCGAGTTGAAGACGTTGAACAGCTGCGCCAGGACGAGGACGGTGAACGCCATCGTCCGGCCCTCGTCGAGCCCGCGATCCCCTTCGAGGAGTCCCCCGGGGAGCGCCATGTCGAGCGTGAGCAGGGTCCCCACAGCCATCGCGGAACCCACGACGAGGATCCCGAGCCACATCTCCGTATCGATCAGACGGTCCATGGATGACCTCGGACGTCGCGCCATCAGCCCCGGGCTGGCCGGGTCGACGCCAAGGGCCAAGGCCGGCGCTGCGTCGGTGAGCAGGTTGATCCACAGGATCTGTGTGGCGAGCAGCGGCGCGACGAACGTCCCGTCCGCGGCGGTCAGGCCGATCACGTCAGCGAGGGCGACACCGAAGAACACCGTGAAGACCTCGCCGACGTTCGAGGAGAGCAGATAGCGGATGAACTTCCTGATGTTCGAGTAGATCGTGCGGCCCTCGTCGACCGCGGCGACGATCGTGGCGAAGTTGTCGTCCGTCAGGATCACGTCCGCCGCCTGCTTGGCCACCTCCGTTCCGGTGATCCCCATCGCGATGCCGATGTCGGCGGCCTTCAGCGCCGGCGCGTCGTTCACCCCGTCTCCGGTCATCGCCACCACGTGGCCGTCGAGCTCGAGGGCTTCCACGATCCGCAGCTTGTGCTCGGGGGCCACACGGGCGTAGACATCCGTCTCCCGGACGACCGCGAGGAACCGGTCGTCGTCGAGGCGCGCGAGATCCTGTCCCGTCGCCGCTGTGGGGACGCCTTCCTGCGAGATGCCGATCTCGGACGCGATCGCGACCGCCGTCGCGGGATGGTCTCCGGTGATCATGATCACCCTGATCCCAGCGGCGCGGGCCTTCGCGACCGCATCGCGCGACTCCGGTCGAGGCGGATCCTTCATCCCCGCGACGCCGAGGAACACGAGGTCCTGCTCCAGGTCGTCGGTCGCCTCGGCGTACCCGTCCCGTGGGGTGGACCCCCGTGCCACGCCGATCGTCCGGAGGGCGGTCGCGGCCATCTGCTCCACGCGCGACGCGATCTCCGACCGGCGGCCCCCGGTCAGCGGGCGTGCCGTCGAGCCGACGAGCTCGTGGGTACACCGGTCCAGCAACACGTCTGGCGCTCCCTTGACGAACACCGTCAGGTGCTCGGCGTCCTCGGGATCGGCGTGCACGACGCTCATCAGCTTGCGTTGCGACGAGAACGGCACCTCGCCGAGCCGTTCCGCGCGATCCGCGATCGGGACGCCGACGTTCCGGGCGGCGACGATGAGTGCGGCCTCGGTCGGGTCGCCCTGGATCACCCACGCGCCGTCGCTCCGCTCGACGACGGCGTTCGTCGCGGTGGCGGCGGCGGTGAGGAGCGCGGTCAGCTCCGCCTGGAGGTATCCGTCGTCCGGTGGGGTGCCACCCGGCAGCGCGGCATCGAGCGGTACGCGCTCGCCGTCGGTGAGCTGCCACTCGCCGCTCGCGCTCCGCACCGCTCGGACCGTCATCTCGTTCTTCGTCAGCGTGCCGGTCTTGTCCGACCCGATCACCGATGCGGATCCCAGCGTCTCGACCGCCGACAGCTTCTTCACGATCGCGTTCCGCTTCGCCATCCGCTGCACGCCGAGGGCGAGGACCACGGTGAGGACCGCCGCGAGGCCTTCGGGTACGGCGGCCACGGCGAGGGAGACGCCCAGCAAGAGCACGTCGACGACGTCGGCCGTCGTCGTCATCTCGCTGGTGAGCAACGTCGCGCCGACGACGACCACGGCGATCACGAGCACCGCGATGCCAAGCGCACGCCCCACGCGTTCGATCTCGAGCTGCAGCGGCGTTCGCCGCTCGGGGGCAGATCCGAGCAACGACGCGATCCTCCCGATCTCCGTGTCCGCGCCGGTCGCCGTCACGACCGCCCGACCGCGCCCGAACGTCGCGACCGTCCCCGTGAACACCATGTTGGTGCGGTCGCCGAGCGCGGCTTCGACGTCGACCGCCTCGAGCTTCTTCGCGACGGGCTCGCTCTCGCCCGTGAGGGCCGCCTCGGCGACCTGAAGGGACGTGACCTCGAGCAGGCGTCCGTCGGCGGCGACGGCGTCGCCTTCCTCGATCAGGAGCAGGTCGCCCGGTACCAGGTCGCGAGATGCGATACGCGAGGGAGCGCCGTCACGCACCACGGTCGCCGTGGGAACGGTCAGCGCTTGGAGCGCCGCGACGGCCTGCCCCGCGCGTTCCTCCTGAAGGAAACCGAAGACCGCGTTGAACACCACGATCCCCACGATCACGAGCGCTTCGACGGGGATGCCGGAGGCGCCCTCCATGAGCCACACGGCGAAGGAGATGACCGTCGCCGCGAGCAGCAGCAGAACCAGGGGGTCGTGGAACTGCTTGAGGAACCGGCGCCAGCGGGGTGTTGGGGTCGCGAGCGGGAGCTCGTTCGGCCCGAAGCGCCCGATCCTCCGCAGCACCTCGTCTGAACTGAGGCCACGATCCGGGTCGCAGCCCACCTCCGCCACGATCTCTGCGGCCGCGCGCGCATGCGGATCGAGCCCAGACGCCGGACGCGGGAGCTCAGCTCGATCTTGATCGCGTGTAGTCACTTGTCAGCCCCCAGGCTATTCGAACCCTTGTCCAAGCGAGAGAGCCTCAGACGCCCGGCCTTTCGCTGAAGCACCTTCACCTGGTGACGAAGGACGAGGATCTCCGCCTCGTGCTCGGCGGGCTGATCCACGAGTATCGGTGGGCGGCGTGATCTGGATTGTTGAACCCTTCACGTAGTGCCTGCGCTCGATGGGAAGCGTGGATGGCATGAGGTCGCGTCCGCAGAAGCGGCACGCGATCGCCGCGTCCTGGATATCCTCGGCGCAGTAGGGGCACCTTCTCAACGTCTGCGATTGCGCCCTTCGAGTTCGCCCGCTTGACGTTGCCCGATACCCGGCGCTGGGGCAAGGACGTTCGCCCCTGGCGCGGCCGCGTCCGCGCTCCAGAACGGCCCGTTTCAGCGAACCGTCCGCTACCTCCTGCCTGGGGTCGAACCCCGGCTCCGCAGGTGTCACCACCCCGGTTGCGGCGAGGCTAGCAACGGCGCAGCAGTTGGATTACCTGAACGAGCAGCCCAGCGAAGATAGTGAGGGAGGCCAGGAGCAGCACCCAGCTCGCCTTCCGTATGCCGTCAATCACGCGCTCGAGCTCGGCGACCATCGCTTCAGGCCCCCGCAACCCTGTAGGGGTCGGAAACTCCGATTCGCCTTCCAGCTCGCCGAGTGCACGTCACCGGCGCCACCACCAACCCGGACGGCACCTTCGTCACCCAGCAGGCGAGGAACCTCGTCTTCGACCGGGACGATGCCAGGGCACCCGTACGCTTCCTCGTCCGCGACCGCGATCAGAAGTTCTCCCGTTCCTTCGACGAGGTGTTCAAGACCGAAGGGGCGGAGGCGATCCTTACCCCCGTCCAATCCCCCAAGGCAAACGCCTTCGCTGAGCGATGGGTGAGAACGGTGCGAGCTGAGCTCCTTGACTGGACGCTCGTCCTGGGCCCGTCGGCATCTCGATCGCGTCCTAGACACCTACGTGGAGCGCTACAACTCCCACCGACCCCATCGCGGGCTCGACCTGGCTTCCCCGAACGCGCCTTTCCTCCACCCATCGGCGGCTCGCACCGAAGACGTCCATCGGCGAGACGTTCTCAGCGGCGTTGTTCACGAGTACCACACGGTCGCTGCATGATGGAACCGAGTTTCGGACCCCCACAGGCTGCCTTCAATGGAGGTGGGAGAGGTCCGTTTGGGTCACTTCGCCCGGCAGCTTCCCCATGATGATCATGGCCAGGACCTCATCCACGGTCACGTCGTTCTTGTTGACCGTGCCGACCAGCCTCCCCTGAAGCATCACGCTGATCCGGTCGGCCAGGTCGAACACGTCGTGGATGTCGTGGCTGATCAGGAAGATGCCGAGGCCCTCTTGCCGCAGCTGCCGGATCAGCTCCCTGACCTGCTCCGTTTCCGCCGGGCCGAGGGCCGCGGTCGGCTCGTCCATGATCAGGATGCGCGCGTTGAAGTGGACGGCCCGAGCGATCGCTACGGACTGGCGCTGACCGCCCGACAGGGAGTCCACCGGGGAGATGAAGTTCTGGAACTGGGGATTCAGTCGGTTCATCAACTCCCGCGTGGCGTGCTCCATCGCGCTGCTGTCGAGGCTTCCGAAGCGCGTGGTCGCCTCTCGCCCGAGGAACACGTTCCCGGGCGCATCGATGTTGTCGGCGAGCGCAAGCGTCTGATAGATCGTCTCGACCCCCAGAGACTTGGCGTCCCTGGGGGTGTTGATCGTCACCCGACGGCCGTTGATGTAGATCTCGCCCGAATCCGCCCTGTGGGCCCCGGAGAGGGTCCTGATCAACGTGGTCTTGCCGGCGCCGTTGCCGCCGACCAGGCCGACGATCTCGCCCGGATAGAGGTCGACGGTGACGCCCTCCACGGCGTGAACGCCGCCGAACGCCACGCGGACGTTCCGTAGCTCCACGAGGGGACTCGGCCGTGCCGTCTCCGTCATAGCCATCGAGCTAATCCGCCCTTCGCCGGACGATCGTGTCTAGGGTGACCGCGGCGACGAGGACCACACCCACGACGACGTCCTGGAGCGGCGCCTCGACCCCCATGAGGACCATGCCCGAGACGAGCGACTGCATGACGAGCGCGCCGAGCACGGCCCCGGGGATGGTCCCGATGCCGCCGCTGAAGGACGTACCGCCGATCACCGCGGCCGCGATGACGGACAGCTCCATCCCCGTGCCGAGGCTGCTCACGGCGGCGTTCAGGCGCGCGATCTGGACGGCGCCCGCCAGGCCCACCAGCGCACCCATCAGCATGAAGGTCTTGAGGACCGTGCGCTTCGTCTTGATACCGGCGAGCTCGGATGCCTCGGGGTTCCCGCCGATCGCATACACGTAGCGGCCGAACCGCCGTCGGGTCGCGAGGAACGTCATCAGCACCGTCACGCCGAGCGTGATCAGGCACGGGGTACGCGAGGCCGAGCGAGATCTTCGCGCCCGCCGGCGCGCCCCGCCGCTCAACGAGCAACGGCGGGAGGTAGTAGCGGTTCAAGATCGCGATCGTCCCAAGGACGGCGCCGCAGGAGACGACCCCGAGCGTCGATCTCCGCCCACCGCGGGCGCAGCCGGAAGCCGTATTTGGCGCGCTGCCGCCGCTTCTGGATCTGGAGCGCGACGATGCCAACACACGCGAGCCCTCCCACGATCCAGCTCCAGGTCCCGCCGATCGTGCCCTGGGAGCCGCCCCCGAGCAGCCGGAACTCGGAGTCCATCGGGGCGATCGTCTGCCCGCTGGCCACGGCCCACGCGACGCCGCGCCACACGAGCAACCCGCCGAGGTGACGATGAACGACGGAACGCCGACGTACGCGACGATGGCGCCCTGGAACGCCGCCGATCAGCGCCGCCGAGCACGCAGGCCGTGCGCCAAGCGTGATGATCCAGGTGCGCGGGATGGTCGAACCCGATGCAGTCTCTGGAAGCCAATCGGCCTGGAGCAGCGCCCATCAGCATGCCGACGCCGCCATCAGCGCACCGACCGACAGGTCGATGTGTCGCTCGACGATGATCAGCACCATCCCGGTCGCCATGATGGCGACCGACCGACGTCTGGACCGACAGGTTCCACAGGTTCCTCGGGGTGAGGAACGTGCCGCCCGACGAGGAAATGGAAGCCGATCCAGATGATCGCAAGCGCGAACAGCATGCCCGCGAGCCGTGCGTCGATCTCCGCCGACCGCAGGAGTCTCGCGGAACGAGCGCGCCTGCTCCGGTGGCGCGCTCCGGCCTCGCCTCCGGGCGTGCGCTCGGTCGCGGAGATCGTCGGTCTCAGCCACGGTTCAGCATCCTATGCCGAACAGACACGCGCCTCGCCCACGCTATGGGCGAGGCGCGCATCCTTCGGTCAATGGAGCTCAGCCGGTTCGATCAGGCGCAAACCGCCACGGTTCCGGCCGCGACGCCCTGGCACAGCTCGTCCGTCGAGATCCAGCCCGCGTCCACCACGACGTCGAGGTTGTCCTTGGTGATCGCGATCGGCGTCAGGAGGATCGACGTCATGTCGTAGCTCTTGCCCGGGGTCGTCGAAGATCACCGTGCCGGGGATCTCCTCGAGCGGGGTGCCCTGCGCGAGCTGGACCGCGGCCTCGCCGGCCGCCACTGCCGAGCTCGCGGGCGTCCTTCCACACGGACACCGTCTGGATGCCGAGCGCGACCCGGTTCAGGGCGGCGAGATCGCCGTCCTGCCCCGACACCGCGCACCGTGCCAGCCAGACCCTGGGCCTCGAGCGCGGCCACCACGCCGCCGGCCATGCCGTCGTTCGACGCGACGACGGCCTGCGACGTCGTTGTTGTTGTCGGTCAGGAACTGCTCCATGTTGGTCTGAGCGACCGCCGGGTCCCAGTTGTCCGTGTAGGACTCCCCGACGTTCACGATCAGCGCCCGAGTCAAGGGCCGCCTGCAGGACCTCGAGCTGACCCGAGTGCACGAAGTCGGCGTTGGCGTCGGCAGCGTTCCCCTTGATGAAGACGTAGTTGCCCTCCGGAACCTGCTCGAACACGGCCGCGGCCTGCAGGCGTCCGACCTCGACGTTGTCGAACGTGATGTACAGGGCTCCCGGGTTCTCGATCAGCCGGTCGTACGCGATCACCGGTATGCCCTGCTCGAGAGCGCTCTCCACCGCCGGCAGGATCGCGGTCCGCGTCCTGGGCGAGGATGACCACCACGTCGGCCCCCTGCGTGATCAGGTTCTCGACGTCCGCCAGCTGCTGCTCCGTGGACGATCCGGCGTCCGAGCGCAGATGTACGTGCCGCCACCCGCTTCGATGGCCTCCACCATTGAGGGCTCATCCCACTTCGCCCAGCGCTCTTCGTTGTAGTTGTTCCAGGAGACACCGACGGTGATGTCGCCGCCGCCGTCGCCTCCTCCTCCTGTCGTCCCGCCGCCGCCATCGTCGTCGCCACCACAGGCGGCGAGGATCAGCATGGACGCGGCGAGGAGTGCCAACGATGCTCGTTTGCGCACTGCTCCCCCCTTCCGGACTGCAGTCCCAGCGACCGCAGTCCGCTTCGCTCCGACGTGCCGTGGAATCTCGGCTCCGCCGGCTTCCAGGCTTCCATAGGTGTATACGACCCCTGGGGGTCGGTCGGATCCGAAAGCCAGCCGGAGCATCTCACACCAGGTGTATCAACGCAAAGTCGGAGGAAACAACAAATCCCAGGAACGCTCGAGCTGGCCCCGATCAGGACGCGTTCGGCGCCTCCGGGGCTACGCCTTGCGCGCGTTCGAACCGGTGGACTACCCTCTTGGAAGGGGAAGGACCCGCCCGCGTCGCGCGGTGTCCCCGACCCCCGACGGATCGAGGTGGGCTCCGAAGGTGGATTTCGCGGGGGTTCCAACGAAATCAGGGACCGTTGCCGGCGGCGAGGACGCGTCGCCTGCTGCTCCCGTCCACGATCAGCGCAAGGGGGTGGCGGCCGACGAGGTTCGGCGCCACAACCTCGCGACGGTGCTCGAGCGACTCCATCTGTCCGGGCCGCTCTCCCGCTCCGCTCTCACGAAGACGACCGGCCTCAACCGGTCGACCATCGCCGATCTCCTCGGAGAGCTCGGCGCGCTCGGGCTGGTCGAGGAGCGCCCCGGCCACCCCGCATCGGGTCCGGGCCGGCCCTCGCCCCTGGTCCAGACCAGGCCGGAGGGCGCGACCGTCCTCGCCATCGAGATCGCCGTCGACTCCATCGCGGTTGCGACCGTGGGCCTCGGCGGCCACGTGTACAACCGGCTCCGGCTCGCACGACCGCGAGGTCGCTTCTCGCCAGAAGAGACGGCCCAGGACGTCCTCAAACTTGCGGGGCCGCTCCTGGATTCGCTCCCTGCCCGGAGCGTCCTCGCCGGTGTCGGCGCCGCCGTCGTCGGCATCACGCGAAGGTCAGACGGCTTCGTCCACCTCGCTCCCAACCTGGGGTGGCGCGACGTTCCGCTCGCGGAGATGCTCGCGACCGACCTCGGTCTGGGCGTTCCCGTCCTCGCGGCCAACGAGGCCGATCTCGGGGCCCTCGCGGAGCATCGTCGCGAGCGCCCCGAGCATCGGCAACCTGATCTACGTGTCCGGCGAGGTCGGGATCGGCGCCGGCGTGATCGCGGACGGGAAGCCGTTGCTCGGATCGGCCGGATACGCCGGTGAGGCCGGGCACATGCTGGTGAACCCCGACGGACGCGAATGTCGATGTGGAGCGATCGGCTGTTGGGAGACCGAGGCGGGAGAGGCCGCCCTCTTGCGGCGTGCGGGGCTCGAAGATGGAGCAGACGGCGCCCACGAGGTCGTCGAGCGGGCGATCGCCGGCGACGGAACGACCCTCCGAGCCGTCGCCGAGGTCGGGCGATGGCTCGGCCTCGGCATCGGCGATCTCATCAACCTCTACAACCCGGACCTCGTCGTCCTCGGCGGCCTGTACCGGCTCTTGTTCGATCCCCTCGAGGCCCCCGTGCTGGAGGGCGTTCGGTCAAGGGCCCTTGGGGCTCCCCTCGAGTTGGCGAGGATCGAGCGCAGCGGCCTGGCGCTCGGACGCTCCGCTCATCGGCGCCGCGGAGCTCGTGCTTTCCGGAGTGATCGCCGACCCGGCGCGCGCAGAGGGACGAAGCGTGAGCGGACACGCGGTCGCCGGTGGCGGGAGCGCACGATGACCGAAGGAGCGGCGGAGCGGCGCCGTACCGGATGGCCGACGTTCCTGGTGGGCGCGGTGCTCGGTGTCGCGATGGTCATCCTGGGATCCGTCATCGTACGGATCACGTCCGACGATGAACCGGCCTGCGAGCCCGTCGCGGCGGATCCTGGGTGGTCCGTGCCCCGCCGCTGGGACGAAGTCACGCTCGACGCGATCCGCCGCGCCCTGCCGGCGCCGACGGTCCATGCTCGGAACCTCTTCCACGTCTCCGCGGCGATGTGGGATGCGTGGGCGGCCTACGACCCCCGGGCATCGGGCTACTTCATCCACGAGAAGCACACGGCGGGCGACATCGAAGCCGCGCGCAACGAGGCGATCAGCTACGCGGCTTACGGCGTGCTCGAGCACCGGTACCAGGACTCGGTCGGTAGGACGGACTCTCTGCTCGAGTTCAACCGGCTGATGGAGGAACTCTGTTACCCGATCGACGTCACGACCACCGAGGGCGACTCACCGGCGGCGCTCGGGAACCGGGTCGCGGCGGCGGTGATCGAGTACGGGCTCGGCGACGGATCGAACGAGGCAGGTGGGTACGCGAGCGACTACCAGCCGGTCAACCCGCCCCTCGCCGTAGCCGCGTCGGGCCCGGACGAGATGAAGGATCCGAACCGCTGGCAGCCGCTCCAGCTGGAGCAGGCGATCTCGCAGAACGGGATCCCGATCGACGACGCCGTCCAGCAGTTCATCGGACCTCACTGGGGCCGCGTCGCCGGCTTCGCCCTGCTCGATGCGGGAGCGGAGGGGTTGCCCATGGACCCCGGCCCTCCCCCGCGCCTCGGCGACCCTGTGTCGGACCAGGCCTACAAGGACGCGGCCGTCGAGGTGATCCGCATCAGCAGCGAGCTCGATCCGGGGGCAGGCGTCATGCTCGACATCTCGCCCGGAACGATCGGCGCGAATCCCTTGGGCACCAACGACGGGCACGGTCACCCGGTCGACCCGGAGACCGGTGAGCCGTACGCACCGGACATCGTCAACCTGGGAGACTACGGCCGCACCCTGGCCGAGTTCTGGGCCGACGGGCCGCATTCGGAAACCCCCCCGGGACACTGGAACGTCATCGCGAACGAGGTGTCAGACGCGCCCGGCTTTGAGCTCCGGATCGGGGGGACCGGGCCGGCGGTGGACAGGCTCGAATGGGACGTGAAGCTCTACTTCGCGCTCAACGGTGCGGTGCACGATGCGGCGGTCGCGGCGTGGGGCGCGAAGGGCTACTACGACTCGGTGCGTCCGATCTCGATGATCCGCTACATGGGCGGGCTTGGCCAGTCGAGCGATCCCGACGCTCCGGCGTACGACCCGGAGGGCCTTCCGCTGGTGCCGGGCCTCATCGAGGTCATCACCCGGAAGACGACCGCCCCAGGTGAGCGCCACGAGGCACTCGCCGGTCACGAGGGCGAGATAGCGATCTACGCCTGGGCCGGGACCCCGGCGGACCCGCAGACGCAGACGAGCGGAGCGGCATGGATCTTGGCGACCGAGTGGGTCCCGTACCAGCAGCCGACGTTTGTGACGCCGGCCTTCGCCAGCTACGTCTCCGGACACAGCACCTTCAGCCGCTCGGCGGCGGAGGTTCTCACCGCGATCACGGGGAGCGAGTACTTCCCCGGCGGGCTCTCCGGGTGGACGATCCCGGCCGGCTCGCTCGACTTCGAGAGCGGACCGATGCATGACGTCACGCTCCAGTGGGCGACCTACTTCGACGCGGCGGACCAGGCCGGGATCTCGCGCCTGTACGGAGGGATCCATATCGCCGCCGATGACTTCGCAGGTCGGCGGATGGGCTCAGCGTGCGGCCTGGCGGCCTGGGCGAAGGCGCAGCGCTACTACGACGGGCTGGTCGATGGCCACGCCTGAGACGCGTGGAGCCACCCGGTCCAGGATCGCCGTGTTGTTCGCCGCCGGCCTGGCCGTCGGGTCGTTGGTCGGGCTCGGCGGCGTCCGGGCCTTCGACGCGTTGGCGACTGACGAACCTGCGACCGCCATGGCTGCCCCACGATTCGTCGAGGAGGCAGCCGCCGCGGGCATCGATCACGCCTACGATGGCGATTTCCCGTTCTTCGTGGGAGGCGGCGTCGCCGCGTTCGATTGCAGTGACGACGGCCGACCCGACCTGTACTTCGCCGGCGGGAGCGGCGCGGCCGCGCTGTACCGCAACGAGAGCCTCGTGGGCGGGGCGCTACGGTTCGTCCATGTGCCGGACCCGGCCACCGACCTCACCGAGGTCGTGGGCGCCTACCCCGTGGACATCGACGGCGACGGGATCCTCGACCTCGCCGTGCTCCGGGTCGGCGAGAACGTCTTGCTGCGCGGGCTCGGCGACTGTCGGTTCGAGCGCGGCAACGAGGCCTGGGGCTTCGACGGCGGCGACGACTGGACCGCCGGGTTCAGCGCGACCTGGGAGGGCTCGGCGACCCTGCCCACCCTGGCCGTAGGCAACTACGTCGACCTGGCCCAGATAGAGGAGCGGACGGGGTGCGCGGATAGCGGGCTCGTGCGGCCCGATGCGGACGGGGCGACGTACGCCGAGCCGATCCCGCTCACCCCCGGGTGGTGCACGTTGTCCATCCTGTTCAGCGACTGGAGCCGGACGGGAAGCCGAGACCTGCGGATGGCCAACGACCGGCACTACTACACCGACGGTGAGGAGCAGCTCTGGCACATCGTCGAGGGCGAGGCCCCGCGCATGTACACCGAGGACGAGGGGTGGCAACCCCTCGTGATCTGGGGCATGGGCATCGCCACCTTCGACGTCACCGGTGACGGTCTGCCCGAGGTCTTCCTGACCAGCCAGGGCGACAACCGGCTGCAGACCCTCGTCGACGGGGCCACGCGCCCGACCTACGAGGACATCGCGCTCGAGCGCGGGGTCACGGCGCACCGACCGCACACGGAGGCGACCTGCTTCCCTCCACCGCGTGGCATCCGGAGTTCCAGGACGTGAACAACGACGGGTACATCGACCTGTTCATCTCCAAGGGCAACGTCGACGCGATCCCCGAGTTCGCCGTGAAGGACCCGGACAACCTGCTGCTGGGACAGCCGGACGGGACGTTCGTCGAGGGCGCGGAGGCCGCCGGGATCGCGACCTTCGTCCGTGGGCGCGGTGCCGCACTCGTGGACCTCAACCTGGACGGGATGCCGGACCTGGTCCAGGTGAACCGCCGCGAGAACGTGAGCCTGTGGCGCAACGTCGGCGGAGGCTCGGCCACGAACCCGGAGCCGATGGGCAACTGGGTCGCGGTCCGGCTCGAGCAGCCGGCTCCCAACCGGGACGCGATCGGGTCGTGGATCACCGTGCGCTTCGGCGACCGGACGATCGAGCGAGAGGTGACGATCGGTGGGGGCCACGCCGGCGGTCAGCTCGGTTGGATCCACGTCGGACTGGGCGACGCCGACGGTGCCGAGATCCGCGTCGAGTGGCCGGACGGGGAGCTCGGGCCCTGGCTCGAGCTGCACGCGAACGCGTTCGCCACGATCGAGCGCGGCGCGGACGAGGCTCGGCCCTGGACCCCACCCGACGGGAGGCAGGGGTAGGGATGGCCAGCGCGCGACTCACCGAGGTCGACCTCCCGGACTTCGGCATGCCGGAGGCCATGCCCGAGATCCCGGCCTCGGCGTACCGGGACCGGCTGGAGCGCCTCCGGGCCCGCATGGACGAGGACGGCTACGACGTGATCGTCGTGTACGCCGATCGCGAGCACAGCGCCAACCTCGCCTACCTCACGGGCTTCGACCCGCGCTTCGAGGAGGCCGTGCTCGTCGTGGGCGCTGCCGGGGAACCGGCCGTCCTGGTCGGCAACGAGTGCTTCGGGATGGCCGGGGCCGCGCCGCTGCCGATGAGGCGTCACCTGTTCCAGGACCTCAGCCTGCCCGGGCAGCCTCGGGACCGCTCCCGGTCGCTGACGGAGATCCTGGCCAACGAGGGCATCGGGGACGGCAGCCGGATCGGGGTCATCGGGTGGAAGGGGTACGCCGACCGCGAGACCATCGAGGTGCCGGCGTTCATCGTCGACGAGCTCCGTCGGATGACCCCGGCGGGGGTCGTGGAGAACGCCGCCCACCTGCTCATCGGCGCCGCCGACGGCCTCCGGGTGATCAACGAGGTCGAGCAGCTCGCCGCGTTCGAGTACGCGGCGTGCCAGACCTCGCACGGTGTGCGGCAACTGCTCTTCGGGCTCCGGCCCGGGATGCGCGAGTGCGACGCCGTCGGGCTGCTCGAGTGGAACGGCACGCCGCTCTCCTGCCACCTGATGCTGTCGAGCGGTGACCGGGCATCGCTCGGGCTGCTCAGCCCGAGCGACCGACGGATCGAGCGCGGCGACCGCTTCACGGTCGCCTTCGGCATCTGGGGTGCGTTGAACTGTCGAGCCGGGTTCGTCGTCGCAGACGCCGCCGAGCTCCCGGAGCGGATCGGCGACTACGTCGACCGGCTGGTCGGCCCCTACTTCGAGGCGGTGGCCGACTGGTACGGGGCGCTCCACATCGGCCAGACGGGCGGCGCGCTCCACGAGATCATCGACCGCCACCTCGGCGACCCGTTCTTCGGCATCTTCCTGAACCCCGGCCATCAGATCCACCTCGACGAATGGGTGAACTCGCCGGTCGACGCCGGCATCCACCATCGAGCTGCGCTCGGGCATGGCGTTGCAGGTCGACATCATCCCGGCCACCGGCACCGACTACTTCACGACGAACATCGAAGACGGCGTCGCGCTGGCGGACGAGACGCTGCGCGCCGCGTTCGCCGAGACGCTACCCGGCGGCGTGGGATCGGATCCAGGCGCGTCGACGCTTCATGCAGGACGCGCTCGGGATCGCGCTGCACCCCGACGTGCTGCCCTTCTCGAACATCCCGGCGTGGCTGCCGCCGTTCCTGCTCCAACCGGACCGGGCCATGGTGATGGCCGGATAGGGGGAAGCTTTGTCCGATCTGCTGTTCCGTCCATGCGCGGGCCGCTCGCGGCCCCGCTCGAGCGTCGGGATCCGCCCGACGGTGGAGGTGAAGTCGGCATGACGTACGAACCGAAGCCCGAGCACCGCTTCTCGTTCGGCCTGTGGACCGTCGGCAACGTGGGAGCCGATCCCTTCGGCTCGGCCGTGCGGGACCGGCTGTCGCCGGTCCAGCTCGTCGAGCTCCTCGCGGAGGTCGGCGCCTGGGGCGTGAACCTGCACGACAACGACCTGGTGCCGATCGACGCGAGCGCGCACGAGCGCGACCAGATCGTGGCGGACTTCAAGAAGGCGCTCGACGCCACGGGCGTCGTCGTGCCGATGGCGACGACGAACCTGTTCGCCGACCCCGTCTTCCGCGACGGCGCCTTCACGCTCGAGCGACCCGAAGGTGCGCGCCTTCGCGATCCGAAAGACCATGCGCGCGATCGACCTGGGCGTCGAGCTCGGCGCGACGACCTACGTGTTCTGGGGCGGTCGCGAGGGCGTCGAGACGGATGCCTCGAAGGACCCGGCCCGTGCGCTCGGCTGGTTCACGGACGCGATGAACTTCCTGTGCGGCTACGTGAAGGACCAGGGGTACGACCTGCGGTTCGCGCTCGAGGCGAAGCCGAACGAGCCGCGCGCGGACATCTACCTCGCGACGACCGGGGCGATGCTGGCCTTCATCTCGACCCTCGACCACGCCGAGATGGTGGGCGTGAACCCCGAGGTCGCGCACGAGCACATGGCCGGGCTCAACTTCACGCATCAGGTCGCGCAGGCGTGGGCGATGGGCAAGCTGTTCCACATCGACCTGAACGACCAGATCCCCGGGCGCTACGACCAGGATCTGCGGTTCGGCTCCGCCAACCCGAAGGCGGCGTTCTTCCTCGTGAAGTTCCTCGAGGACGTGGGGTACGAGGGCAGCCGTCACTTCGACGCGCACGCGTACCGGACCGGTGACTGGGACGACGTGAAGGCGTTCGCGAGGGGATGCATGCGGACGTACCTGATCCTGAAGGAGAAGGCCGCCCGGTGGAACGAGGACCCCGAGATCCAGGCGCTGGTGGCCCGGATCGCGGAGACCGACGACGGGTCCATGGACGCGTTCCTCGGCCCGTACACGCCGGAGCGGGCGGCGGCGCTCGGCGAGCTCGAGCTCGACCGCGTGGCCCTCGGCGAGCGCGGCCTGCCGTACGAAGCGCTCGACCAGCTGACGATCGACCTGCTCCTCGGGGCCCGGTGACGCTCGAGACGGTCTCCTTCGAGGGACACGGGTGCGTGCGCCTGCACGACGGGGGGGTCACCGTCATGGTGACCACCTCCGTCGGGCCTCGCGTGCTCGGGCTGACCGCGGGTGAGCGGAACCTCATGGCGGTCCTGCCCGACGCGGGACTCGAGCGGCCCCAGGGCGGCCGGTTCCCGTTCTTCGGCGGCCACCGCCTCTGGGCCGCGCCCGAGATCCCCGAGGTGACGTACGAGCCGGACGACCGTCCGTGCGCCGTAATCGAGATCGACGGCGGGGTCCGGGTCGAGGCGCCGGCCGACGGCGCGGGCCTGGCCAAGTCGCTCTCGGTCGTGCGGACCGAGGCCGGCTGGACGGTCGAGCACCACATCGAGAACGCCTCGGGCCGCACGGTGACGATCGCGGCCTGGGCGATCACGCAGCTCCGGCCCGGTGGAACGGCGACCCTGCCGCTGCCGCCGCGCGGGCCGGGACCCCAGGCCGACCGCTCGCTCGTGATCTGGCCCTACACGGACCTGGCCGATCCTCGGATCCTCGTCGAGAGTGGAGCGGTGCGCATCCGATCGGCCCCGAGCGGTCCCCCGCTCAAGCTGGGGGTCGCGCCCGGCGACGGGACGCTCTCCTACCGGCTCGGCGACGAGGTGTTCGAGAAGCGGATCGACGTCGACCCGGAGGCGGCGTACGCGGACCGCGGCGCGGCCCTGCAGGTCTACCTCTGCGAGGACTTCTGCGAGCTCGAGACGCTCGGCCCGCTCCGCGCGCTCGAGCCGGGCGGGTCCGTGACGCACCGCGAGCGCTGGACGCTCCGCGGGATCGACACGGGAAGGAGCGAGACGTGAACCACGTCCTCGGCCTCGATGTCTCGACGACGGCGACCAAGGCCGTGATCCTGGACGGCGAGGGCGCGGTCCGTGCGGTCGCGTCCGCCGAGTATCCCGTACGACACGCCGCGGCCGCTGTGGAGCGAGCAGGACCCGGAGCTCTGGTGGGACGCGACCGTGCGCGCGGTGGGCGAGGCCCTCGCGCAGGCGGGGCTGCGCGGCGACGACGTGGAGGCGGTCGGGCTCACCGGGCAGATGCACGGCCTGGTCGCGCTCGACGCCGGCGACGAGGTCCTGCGGCCCGCGATCCTGTGGAACGACCAGCGCACGGGCGCCGAGTGCGACCTGATCCGCGAGCTCGTCGGCCGCGAGCGCCTGATCGCCGATCACCGGCAACGACGCGCTCACCGGTTTCACGGCGCCGAAGATCCTCTGGGTCCGGCGCACACGAGCCCGAGGTCTGGGCGCAGATCGCCCACGTGCTCCTGCCGAAGGACCTCGTTCGCCTGCGCCTGACGGGTGACCACGCGGTCGACCGGGCCGACGGCGCGGGCACGTTGCTGTTCGACCTCGCGCCAGCGGGACTGGTCGGCGGAGATCGTCGACGCGCTCGGCATCGACCGCGCCTGGCTGCCCTCGACCTTCGAGGGACCGGAGGTCACCGGGGCCATCACCGAGGAAGCGGCGGCCGCCACGGGACTCCGGCCGGGGACGCCGGTCGTCGCCGGCGGAGGCGACCAGGCCGCGGCGGCGGTCGGGGTCGGCTCGATCGAGCCCGGCGTCTCCTCGCTATCCCTCGGCACGTCCGGCGTTGTGTTCACGACGACCGAGGGCCCGACCGTCGAGCCTCAGGGCCGGCTCCACGCGTTCTGCCACGCCGTCCCGGGCCGGTGGCACCTGATGGGCGTCATGCTCTCGGCGGCCGGCAGCCTGCGCTGGTGGCGGGACGCGCTCGCGCCCGGCGTCGGGTTCGACGAGCTGGTGGACGAGGCGGCCGGTGCGCCGGCGGGCAGCGACGGCCTCCTGTTCCTCCCCTACCTCACCGGCGAACGGACGCCGCACCCCGACCCGCTGGCCCGGGGCGCCTTCGTGGGGCTCACCGTGAACCACGGCCGTGCCCACCTCACGCGGGCGGTCCTCGAGGGCGTGGCGTTCGGCCTGCGCGATTCGCTCGAGCTGATGCGCGCGGCGGGGCTCCCCCCCTCGACGGAGATCCGCGCGACCGGCGGAGGCATCAGGAGCGGCCTGTGGCGTCAGGTCCTGGCCGACGTGCTCGGCGCCCGGATCGTGACGACCTCGACGGCGGAGGGCGCGGCGCAGGGCGCGGCGACGCTCGCCGCGGTCGGCGCCGGCTGGTTCACATCGGTCCAGGACGCGTGCCGCACGTTCGTGCGGATCGGCGAGGCGACCGAACCCTCGAGGGACGCCGGGGCATACGAGGGCGCGTACGCGCGGTACCGGGAGCTCTACCCCGCCCTCGCGCCCACCTTCCACGCCCTGCCCGCCGAGGCCTGACCGAGCCGCGCCTCCCCGTGGCGTGTCAGCCGACGCGGAAGAGCTCCTCGATCACGCGGAGGTTCCCGACCGCGTCGCCCGGGGGGATCGGCACCGGGCCGCCGTCCAGCACGGCCGCGGCGAACCGCTCCGCCTGGACCGCGTACGGGTCCGCCGGCTCGAACGTGAGCACCTCCGTGTCGGGTCGGACCGGGGGCTCGCCGCCAGAGGTGACGAACACCCGGGTCGGCAGGTCGGGCGGGATGTTGAACGGGATCTCGACCGAGATCCGGCCGCGCGAGCCGTAGACGTGGACGCGCTGGTCGGACTCGGCGCGGATCGAGCACGTGAAGGTCGCGACGCCGCCAGGGAAGTCGAGGACCCCCGACGTCAGCACGTCGATCCCCATGTCGGGGTCGCGCGTGACCGAGCCCTGGACGCGCGCCGGTTCCCGGCCGAAGAGCATCCGCGACAGGTTCACCGAGTAGCAGCCGACGTCGTACAGCGCGCCGCCACCCGCCTCGCGGATGTTGCGGATGTTCTCGGGGTCGTCGTTGAAGTAGGAGAACCAGCTCTGCACCGCGCGAAGCTCGCCGATCCGGCCCGACGCGACGAGTTCGCGCACCGCCTCCCAGCTCGGGTGCAGCCGGTACATGAACGCCTCCATGAGGGTCACGCCCTCGACCTCGCAGGTCTCGATCATCCGCTCGGCGTCGGCCGCGGTCATCGCGAGCGGCTTCTCGCATAGAACGTGTTTGCCGGCGCGGGCCGCGGCGATCGTCCACTCGGCGTGCAGGTGGTTCGGCAGCGGGATGTACACCGCGTCGACGTCCGGGTCGGCCAGCAGGTCCTCGTACGCCCCGTACGCCCGTCCGATCGCGAGCTCGGACGCGGCGGCCTCGGCGCGTGCCCGGTCGCGCGAGGCGATCGCCACGACCTCGCATCGCGCGGCCTTGCGTATCCCCGGGATGACCTTGCGCATCCCGATGTCCGCGGTCGAGACGATGCCCCAACGCAGCACGTCGGCGCTCATCCCCACGAGCCCTCGGTCACGGGCCGGAAGGCCATCTCGAGGATCCGGTGGTTCCTAGGACGCGTGAGCACGAACAGCACGGCCTCGGCGACGTCCTCGGCGGACATCATCCCGGCGAGCTCCGGCATCTCCGGCGTGCGGCCCCGCCCCATCGCGAACTCCGTCGCCACGCCGCCGGGACACACGTTCGTGCAACGGATCCCCTGCGGCCGCAGCTCGTGGTCGAGCGCCCGCGTGAACCCCACCTGAGCGAACTTCGATGCGCTGTAGACCGCCTCGAACGGCAGGCCGCGGCGCCCGGCCTCCGAGGCCACGGTGACGATGTCGGCGGCGTCGCTCTTCAGCAGGTACGGCAGCGCGGCCCGGACCGCGTAGATCGTGCCCTTCACGTTGACGTCGATCATCTCCTCCAGGTGCGCGGGGTCGAGCTCCAGGAACGGGCCGTACGCGCCGACCCCAGCATTGGCGACCACCATGTCGAGCCCCCCGAACCGCTCGACCACCCGCTCGACGAACGCGTCGACCGCCGCCGGGTCGCGCACGTCGCAGGGAGCCCCGATCGCCTCCGCGATCCCGAGGTCGTCGCCGCTGCGCGAGGCGAGGCCCACGCGAACGCCCTCGCGCGCGAGCGATCGTGCGACCGCGGCCCCGATCCCGCCGCTCGCGCCCGTGACCAGCGCCACCTTCCCGTCCAGGTTCGTCATGGCTCCCCCTTCGTCCTCCGTGCCCGCGTCCCCTCAGGCGGGGGGCCTGGGCAGCGTGACCACCGCTCCGGTGCGCGAGCTCTCGCGCGCAGCCTCGAGCACCTCGAGCCCCTCGATCGACTCGCGAACGTCGACCGGCGGGGCCGCACCCGCCCTGAGCGCCTCGACGACGCCCCGGTAGAAGGCCGGGTAGTCGCCCGCCTCGGTCGGCACGCGGTGCTCGGAGCCGCCGGCGAAGAGCCGTCCCCACCGCTCCTCCGGTTCGGTCCCCCAACCCGGCCCCCCGGGCCGCGCCCCGCGCGCGAGGGCCGCTTCCTGCGGGTCGATCCCGAACTTCTCGAACGCCCCCTGCAGCCCGAGCACCCGGAACCGCGGTCCCAGGATGGCCGCGGTCAGGGTCGCCCACAGGTGCGCGCGGACGCCGCCCGCGTGGGTCAGGGCGATGAACACGTCGTCGTCGACCCCGACGCCCGGCCGCCGCAGGTCGACCTCCGCGTACACGTGGGTCGGCCGCCCGAACAGCTGTAGGGCTTGGTCCACCAGGTGGCTCCCCAGGTCGAACAGGAGCCCGCCCGCCTCCTCGGGAGCATCCCGCTCCCTCCAGGCGCCGGTCTCGGGCTCGGGACGCCAGCGCTCGTACCGTGATTCGAACCGCACGATCGGTCCGAGCGCCTCCCGCTCGAGCAGCCCCCGGAGCGTCAGGAAGTCGCCGTCCCACCGCCGGTTCTGGAACACCGTGAGCAGGAGGCCTCGCTCGGCGGCGAGCTCCGTCAGGGCGCGGCCGTCGGCGGACGACGCCGCGAGCGGCTTGTCGACCACGACGGACAGGCCCGCCTGCAGTGCAGCCGTCCCGAGCGGCACATGGCCGGCGTTCGGCGTGCACACGATCACGAGGTCGTGCTCGGCGGCCGTCTCCCAGAGGGCGTCGACGTGGTCGACGACCCGGGTGGACGGGTACCGGGCTCTCGCGCGCGCCTGGCGCTCGGGATCGCTCGTCACGATCGTGACCAGGCGTATGTCGGGGTTCGCGTCCACGACCGGCGCGTGGAACACCTCGCCGCCGAGACCGTAGCCGATCAGCCCGACGCGGACGGCAGCTGTGGGGTCGACGAGCATCGCGGCAGAGCCTAGCGCAGGGCGCATCCTCAGAACGCGCGTCGTCACCGCGCACACGGCCGGATCTCCGTCCGGTGGTGCGGTCTAAGCTGCGAGCCGGAGCCCTGGTAGGACGGAGACATGACCGATCTCCTGATAGGCATCGACGTCGGCACGACGTCCTGCAAGGCCGCCGCGGTGACGCTCGACGGACGGGAGGTCGCCCACGGACAGCGGCGCACCCCGTGGACCCCGGTGGCGACCGGCGCCGAGATCGACCCGCGTGCGCTTGTCGAAGCCTCCGCAAATGCGGCCCTCGATGCGCTGGCCGCGGCCCCCGACGGCACGGTCCGCGGCATCGGCGTCTGCAGCATGGGCGAGACCGGGGTCATGCTGGACGCGCACGGCGAGCCGATCGCGCCGGGGATCGCGTGGCACGACTCGCGCGGCGGTCCCGAAGCCGAGCGCATGGCTGCGGACCTCGGGGCGGCGACGTTCACCCGTCGGACCGGGCTCCCGGTCGGACCGACGTGGACGGCTCCGAAGTACGAAGCCCTCGTCGCCGACCGCCCGGACGTCGCAGGGGGGCGTCGATGGTTGAGCGTGGCCGAGTGGGTGGTCGCGTGGCTCGGCGGAGACGAGGTCGCCGAGCTCTCGCTCGCCTCGCGGACGGGGCTGCTGGACGTCTCGAGCCGGACGTGGTGGCCGGAGGCCCTGGATCGCATCGGACTCCGGCCCGACGTCATGCCGCCGCTCATCCGGGCGGGGACCCCGGCGGGGCGGGTCACGCGGGTCCCCGAGCTCGATGGCGCGGTGCTCACGATCGCGGGGCACGACCATCCGTGCGCCTCGGTCGGGGCGGGGGCTACGGATCTCGGAGACGCCCTGGATTCCTGCGGGACCGCCGAGGCGATCCTGCGCTTCGCACCGGCTCCGGTGGATCCCGAGGTGATGCTGGGCAGCGCGGCTCGAGGCATCACGGTCGGATGCCACGTCCTGCCCGATCGTCAGGTCCTGCTCGGCTCCTTCAGAGCCGGGATCGCGCTGAAGCGCTTCTTGCACCTGCTCGGCGTCGAGGAGGTGGGCGAGGCCCGCGACGCGCTCGATCGCGAGGCGCTCGAGTCCGCGGCCGGTCCCCTGGACGTGGAGGGGATGGCCGGCGACGTCCATCGCGTCTCCGGGATCGATGCCGATGCGACCCCGGGCGCGCTGTGGCGAGCGGCGCAGGAGGCGGCGGCGCGGGAGACCGCTCGGATCCTGCGTGAGCTCGAGGAGGTCACGGGACCGGCCGAGCGGCTCGTCGTCGTCGGCGGCTGGACGCGGAGCGATGCCTACCGGGTCATCAAGCGGGGCGTGCTCGACCCGTTCGAGGTTCCAGACGTTGACGAGGCCGGAGCTCGCGGTGCCGCGCTCTTCGGCGGCCTGGCCGCCGGCCTGTTCGGGAGCGTGGACGATCTCCCCGCGCCGCCTCCGGCTGCGTCCGGCCATCGCGCATCGCGATAGTGGACACCGCGCCCTGTCCGCCCGGACTCTCGCGGACAGCGGATGAGAGGATCGTGCGATCCGACTCGGTACCGCTTTGGGCGTGCGCCAGGGGATGACAGAGTGAGACTGGATCTCCTCGCCCGAAGGTCCTCGTCGGTCACGATAGTGTGGTTCCGAGGGATCGAGACAGGCTGGTCGAGAGGTTGACCGAAGAAGATCCCTCGGAACCGCTTCCTTTGGGAAGGGCCCATGGGCGAGCCGCGCTTCGGCTTCGTGTTCCTCGAGCACACGGCGGATGTCGGTATCCGCGCGTGGGGACCGTCGATCAGCGACGCGTTCGAGCAGGCCGGCGTCGGTCTGGCCACGCTGATGGGAGCGACCGCGGCGCCGCCCGGGCGGACGGAGCCCGTCCATGTGGAGGGCGTCGACCTGGAAGGGCTGCTCGTCGCGTTCCTCAACGAGCTCATCTATCTGCTCGAGATCGCGGACGGCGAGGGCCTGGCATCGCTGAAGGTCACGCGACTCGAACCGACGTCGCTCGACGCGGACGTGCAGCTCGCACCCATGGACACGAGCGGTGAGGGTCTGCTCGTGAAGGCGGCGACCCATCACCAGCTGGAGGTGTCCGAGCGACCGGACGGCACGGCGGAGGCCCGCGTGTACCTCGACGTCTGAGGCGGTGGCGATCGATGGAGCTCGAGCGCATGAACGAGTACGAGTGGCGGATGCCGGTCGGCACCGTCGCCGGCATGCGCGTGCCCGGCGTCGTCTTCGGTACCGAGGAACTCATCCAGCGCGCCGTCAAGGACCGAGCGATCCAACAGGTCGCGAACGTCGCGACGCTCCCGGGCATCGTCGGTGCCTCCTACGCCATGCCCGACATCCACTGGGGCTACGGGTTCCCGATCGGCGGCGTGGCGGCGACCGACGCGGACGGCGACGGAGTCATCTCCCCCGGTGGCGTCGGTTTCGACATCGCCTGCGGCGTCCGGCTCGTGCGGACCGATCTCACGTGGGAGGCGGAGGTCCGACCACGCATCGGCGAGCTCGTGAGCGCGCTCGGGGACGCGACCCCGCGCGGGACCGGAGCCGGCGGTCGCCTACATCTGTCCCGCACGGACCTGCTGCGCGTGCTGCGCGATGGCGTCGGGTTCCTGCTCGATCGCGGTATCGGCTCGCCGCGAGACGCCGTGTACTGCGAGGACGGCGGTGTGCTCGAGGACGCGCTCCCAGACGAGGTGAGCGGGCGAGCGCTGACGCGCGGCGCCGGACAGCTCGGCTCGCTGGGTGCCGGCAACCACTTCCTCGAGATCCAGGTGGTGGACGCGATCCTCGAACCGCGGGCGGCGAGCGTCATGGGGCTGTTCGAGGGACAGGTGTGCGTGATGATCCACTGCGGCTCACGCGGACTGGGCCACCAGGTGTGCACCGACTATGTAGCCACGATGGATCGCTTGATGGGCCCGCTCGGCATCGAGGTCCCCGACAGGCAGCTCGCGTGCGCACCACTCACGAACGAGGCGGCGCGTCGCTACGTAGGCGCGATGAACGCCGCCGCCAACTTCGCTTGCGCGAACCGTCACGTGCTCACCGACGGCGTGCGCGCCTGCTTCGAGGCGGTCTTCGAGCGCTCTGCGCGGAGCCTCGGCGTGAAGCTCGTCTACGACGTTGCGCACAACCTGGCGAAGCTCGAGGAGCACGAGGTCGACGGCCGAAGCCGGCGGCTGTGCGTGCACCGCAAGGGCGCCACGCGCGCGTTCGGTCCTGGGCACCCCGCTCTGCCCGACGCCTACCAGGCGATCGGACAGCCGGTACTGATCCCAGGCAGCATGGGCACCGCGTCCTTCGTGCTGGTCGGCACGGCCGAGGCCGAGTACAAGGCGTTCGCCTCCACCTGCCACGGCGCCGGTCGCCTGATGTCCCGCACGCAAGCGGGCAGACAGATCGGCGGCCACGAACTCGCCCGCCAACTCGAGGCGGAGGGGATCACGCTCGCGCCCGGTTCGCCGAAGCTCCTGGCGGAGGAGGCGCCGTTCGCGTACAAGGACGTGGATGAAGTCGTGCGGTCGTGCGAGGGTGCTGGGCTGGCGCGCACCGTCGCCAAGCTGCGCCCGGTCGGGGTGGTGAAGGGCTAGCCACGGGCGATTGCAGCACACGGGCCGCGACGAACCACCGACACGAGTACGCGTGGGCGGCATGAATGCGGCCGGGATTCGGGAACGCCCTTCACGGTTCGTCAGGGACGCCGCTGCCCTTGGAGCGCGGTTTCCTCGCTGAGTCTGACCGGGTCGAGCAGGACGATCTCGTCGCGAGAGGTCTCGATCAACCCGTCCTCGCGAAGCTTCTGGAAGGTCCGCGTCACGACCTCCCGAACCGAGCCCACCGCGTCGGCCAACTCCTGCTGGCTCGCGCGCACGACCAGATGCGGCCCGTCGTGGGTGGCGAGGTCCAGCAGGTGGCGGACGATGCGCTGGCGGACCGAGAGGAAGGCCTGTTCCGACAGGTCGTCGAGGGCCAGGTACAGCTGCCGCGTCAGCTCCTCGGCACATGCGCGAGCCACGCGAGGATCCGAGCCGAGCAGTAGGCGGAGCGTGTCAAGACGCAGGGCCGCAACCGAGGCGCTCGTCATGGCCTGGATGCTCGTCGGCCCGGGGCCTCCGAGGACGAGTGCGAGGCCGGCCACGTCGCCGCTGCGCGCGTAGCGCACCGTCACCTGTCGCCCGTCGGCGGACCGGAGGAACACCCGCAGGAGGCCGTCGACCACCACGATGACCCGCGGGGTCTCCTCCTCGCGATACACCAGCGCGCCGGCTGGGACGCTGATCCTGATCGCCCCGGCCATGAGACGCTTGGCGGCGTCCTCCGGAAGGGCGGAGAGGAAGCCGCCCCGCGATCCCTCCTGAGCGAGCTCGTCGAGCACGTCCACCGCCGGCCCGGGCCCCTGTCCGCTGCAGCCGAGCGGCCTCGCACCTCTCGCTACCAGTCTAGGCGTTCGGCGCCGATGCTCGACCCGCCGGATGGCTGACCTCGGTGACCGAAGTCACCCGTGTCGGGAACCCCGGTCACTGACCGCGCGAAGGGCTCGTGCCACATTGGTAGTGGCCCACACGATCGTTGCGGGGCGGAAGGAGGGTTGAGATGAAGCGGATCGAGTACCGCGTCGAGGTGCTGCCGTTCTCGGAGCACTTCGACTCGCACATCAAGGAAGTGGTGGAGCGGCTGAGCGAGCTCGGCAACGAGGGATGGGAGGTCGCCAGCGTCGACCTGACCTGGCACCCCTCCTACTCCCCGGCAGCACAGCCGCATCTGCCCGTTCCGGTGCTGCTCCAGCGCGAGGTCGTCCAGTAGCGGCGCGTCGACCCCGTGGATCGACGGCGGGCGCCCCTACGGGGGCGCCTCGCCCGTCCCCCTGCTCCGGTGGCGGCCGGCGTCGCCGGCTGAACCGCGGATGATGGTTTCGAGCCCCAGCCGGTAGCGCTCCTCGGCATCGCCCGCGAACAGCACGTCGATCGTCTCGTTGATGGGCCAGGCCCAGCTCCTCGTAGCGGCGGAGCCAGGTGTAGTAGGCCTGGCGCGTGATGCCGAAGTAGCGGCAAGTCAACGAGACGTTGCCGGTCACTTCCTCGGCGTGGCGGATGATCGCCAGCCGCCTCGCTGCAGCTCGTGAGAGCTCCCGCTCTGTCATCAGGTTCCCCCTTCCTCGGAGAGAACCCGATGTGTGCACGATGTCCGTCAGTCTCAGACGGCCGGGGGCACTCTGACCTGTCGTGTTCCGGGTGATGCTGGTCACTCCGGCGTCACCTGATCTTGGACACGGTTTCGGCTGATCTCGTCGCCGTTCCCGGGTTCGGCGCGCCGGATACCGAGGCCGGAGAGCTCGGGCTCGCGGCCCTCCCGGCTGCGGGCCGAGGTGAGCGACGGGATAGTGGCCTTCACACGCGAGCGCATAGCGAAGGAGCTCACCTTGACCGCGGTGGCAACGGTCGACGGCCATCCGGTCGCCGTCGGCAGGCAGGGCGATTCGAGGGCGCGACCGAGGTGGTCGGCGTCGCCACGGTCCCTGCGCTCCGCCGCCGGGGCTCGGTGCCGCCGCGAGGCCGCAGGCCTGACCCGGAGACCGGTTCTTGCTCGCACGCGCCGGTGCGATGATGACCGCATGAGCCCGCGGTCAAGCATCGTTTGGTTCATCGGAGTCTCAACCTCCGGCTCGCTCATCCATGCCGCGGCGCCGCTATGGAGGCGACCGCTCGGCCGGCCTGTAGAGGTGATCGGCGTTGACGTTCCGCTTGGCGCGTCCAGGAACGACTATCGAGCCCTGATAGGGACGCTTCGAGACGACGAGCGAGCGGCAGGCGCGGTGGTGACGAGCCACAAGGTGGCCTTGTTCGAGGCGAGCAGCGACCTGTTCGATGAGCTGGACGACATCGCCGTCGCTCTGGGTGAGATCAGCGCCATCCGGCGAACCGCCCCCGGACATCTCGCCGGTTTCGCGACGGACCAGCTCTCCACCGGGCTTGTCGTGGATGCCATCTGGCCGGCTGGCACTTGCGCCGTGTCCCTGGGGGCAGGCGCGACCGCGACCGCGTTGGCTAGGCACCTACTGGCGCGTCCGGAGCCGCCCCCGGATCTGTTGTTCGTCGACGTCCGCGACGATGCAGCCGCCCACCTTGAGCGGTGCGTGGCAGCAGACGCCAAGCGGAGAGGAGTGGCGCTGCAGACCGTGGTTGGATCTGGACCGTGGGATCGGATCGTCGCAGCGGCCGAGGCCCGCAGCCTGATCGTGAACGCCACGGGTCTCGGCAAGGATCGTCCAGGAGCCCCGGTCAGCCTCGAGGTCACGTTTCCCACCGAAGGCGTCGTCTGGGACCTCAACTACCGCGGGGACTTGCGATTCCTGGAGGCCGCACGGCGGCAGGCTGCGAGACGGCGCCTCCACGTGCATGATGGCTGGTCACTGTTCTGTCAGGGCTGGGCCACGGCCCTGAGCGCGGTACTGGATCTGGCGGACCGACCTCGACTCGGCGATGAGCTAGGCGAAGCGGCCGAGTCGGTCCGGCCCGGCGACTCAACTCCGCCCCAGGAGCGGTAACCGATGCCACGTCCCTCATCGAAGAAGCGCCACCCAACGGGCTCCGCCGGGCACCTCCGAACGGGGGTGTAGCATCACGCCCGAGTTCCGACATGGTCGACGATCTCCTGCTGCGCACCGAAGGGCTCTCGCTCCGGTACCCGAGCGGCACCCTCGCTCTCGATGAGCTGACCGTCGACGTCCCCCGCGGCTCCGTGGGGCTGGTCGGTGCCAACGGCGCAGGCAAGACGACGCTGCTGCGACTGGCGCTGGGACAGCTGCGCCCCACGGCGGGCACGATCGAGGTCGTGGGACGGGCCGTGGCCGAGGATCCGATCGGGGTGCGGGCCCACATCGGGTTCATGCCCGAGCACGACTGCCTTCCTTCCGACCAGACGGCCGCCGACGTCGTCGCCACCCTCGGCGAGCTGGCCGGCCTGCCCCCTCGCGCCGCCCGCCAGCGCGCCTCGGAGGTGCTCGACCTCGTCGGGCTGGACGAGGCTCGGTTCCGGCCGATCGGCGGCTTCTCCACGGGCATGCGCCAGCGTACGAAGCTGGCCCAGGCCATCGTCGCAGACCCGGAGGTGGTGCTGCTCGATGAGCCCACCGCCGGCCTCGACCCGATCGGCCGCGAGGAGATGCTCGCCCTCGTCGGCCGGCTCGCCGGCTTCGGCATCTCGGCGCTCGTGGCCACTCACCTTCTCGATGACGTGCAGCGCGTGTGCGACCAGGTGGTGATGATCGACGGCGGCAAGCTGCGCCATGCCGCCGCCACCCAAGCCCTCCTGCACCGCACCGGTGCGCTGCGGGTCGAGGTGAACGACGGCGCCGCACGCCTCGCCGACCTCCTCGGCGTCGCTGGCGTCGCCGTCACCGTGGTCGACGACGCCACGCTCGATGTACAGGTCGACGGCGACGGGGGCCATGTGCTCGACCTCATCCGCGATGGCGCGGACGACCTCGGCCTCGCCCTGCACGCGATGACCACCCGGCGCACCTCCCTCGACGAGCTGTTCTTGGACCAACCCCAGTGACCGCACCGCTGCTGCCTCCCGCCGGCGCCGTCTACGACCGTGGCTACCGCCCCTACGAGGGCGAGCGCGGGGGTCGGGGCGCCGCCCGTGCCGCCCTGGTGCGCGTCTCGATCCGCCGTGCCCTCGGCCTGCGCCGGTCATGGCGCCAGAAGGTCCTGCCGTGGTCGCTGCTCGCGATCGCCTCGATCCCGGCCGTGGTGAACGTCGGCGTGAAGTACATCACCCGGAACACCCCGGCCTCCGACTTCGACCTGATCACCTTCCGCGAGTACGTGGGTGTGTCCACCACGCTGCTGCTCTTCGTGGCGATCACGGCGCCGGACCTGGTGTGCCCCGACCGGCGCAACCGGGTCCTGCCGCTGATCTTCGCCCGTCCGCTCACGGGCAACGACTACGTGCTCGCCAAGGTCGGGGCCCTCACCGCCATCCTCTTCGGCTTCGGCTTCCTGCCCCAGGTCGTGCTGTTCGTCGGCCAGATGTTCGTGGCGCAGGAGGGCGCGCTCGACTACCTCACCGAGAACGCCGAGGTCCTGTGGCAGGTGCCGGTGGCCGTCGCGGTGCTCTCCCTGTACTTGGCGTCGCTGGCGGTGGCCATCTCGGCCACGACCACGCGCCGGGTCGTCGGCGGCGTGGCCCTGCTCGCCACCGTCCTCGTGTCAGGGGTGGTGGCGTCGAGCCTCGTCTCTGCCGGGGGCGCCGACCCCGAACGGATCTTCGAGGACGGCAGCCTGTGGGGGCTCCTCAGCGCGATCGACATACCGCTGCGCATGAGCGACCTCGTGTTCCTCGGCCACGTCGATCCCATGTCGCTCGTCGGCGGGGCCGAATGGGCGGGGATCGGCGTCGTGCTGGTCTACGTCGCGGTCGTTGCCGGCTCCCTCGGCTACCTCGTCTACCGCTACCGGGAGGTCGAGTGAGCGACAGCCCCGGAGCGGCCTTGGCCCCGGAGGACCCGGCCTTCGCGGAGGAGGCAACGGTCGTCCTCAGCGCCGCATCGGTGTGGTTCGGCCCGAAGGTCGCGCTCACCGAGGTGTCCTGCTCCTTCGGTCCCGGGGTTACCGGCCTGCTCGGCCCGAACGGCGCGGGCAAGACCACGCTCATGCGGGCGATCTGCGGGATGCTGCCCCTCAACGTCGGCACCGTCCGCGTGGGTGGGCTCGACCCCCGCACCCAGCGGGAGGCCCAGGCGCGTCTCGCCCTCGTCCCGGAGGAAGACGCCAGCCCGGGCGCGCTCTCGGCCCGCCAGCTGGTGCGCTACGCCGCCGCCCTCCACGGGGTGCGCGACCGCGCCGCGCCCGAGCGGGCCCTGAGCGGCCGTCGACCTCGTCGACGTGGCCGACCGCAAGGTCGGTGGCTTCAGCAAGGGCATGCGCCAGCGCACGAGGGTGGCCGCCGCCCTCGTCGGCGACCCCACGATCCTCGTGCTCGACGAGCCGCTCAACGGCGCCGACCCCGTCCAGCGCGTGGCGCTCATCGAGCTCTTCCAACGCCTGGGCGACGAGGGTCGCACCGTGATCGTCAGCTCCCACGTGCTGCACGAGGTCGAGCGCCTGGCCCGCCGCCAGATCGTGCTCGTGCGCGGCCGGCTCGCCGCGGCCGGCGATCACCACGCCATCCGGAGCGCGATCGCCGACCGCCCGCGGCAGGTGCTCCTGCGCTCGTCGGATCCCCGCCGCCTGGCCGCCGCCCTCGTGGGCGTCGAGGCGGTGAGCGGCGTCCGCGTCGATGGGGGCGACGTGGTCGTGTCGTCGCTGCGCGCCCTCGATCTCGCCCATGCGCTGCCGGGAGTCGCCCGGCGGGCCGGCGTCCGCCTCCTCGAGGTACGCCCGCTCGACGACTCGCTGGAGTCCGCCTTCCGGGAGCTGGTCCGGTGACTGCCCCCGCCGCCGAGCGCGCCCTCCCCAGGCCCTTCGTCGCCGCCTTCGTGTACGCGCTGCGGGTCTGCGTGCCACCCAAGCGGGCCGCCCTGCTGGCCCTGCCGTGCGCGGGCGCCCTGCTCTTCGGGCTCCTCGCCCGCACCATCGACGAGCCGACGCCCGCCGGCCGGTTCAACACGATCGGCGGTGCGCTCTTCGGGCTGATCCTGCCCCTGGCCTGCCTGGTGGTCGGTGACGCCGTGCTGGGCGCGGAGGTGCGGGCCGGGACGTTCGGCCTCACGTGGCTGTCGCCCGTGCGCTTCTCCACGATCGTCCTGGCCCGGTGGTCGGCCGGCTGGCTCATCGCGGCAGGTGCCCTGACCCCGGCTTTCGCGCTGTCGGCGGCCATCGCCGGCGTGCCCGACGCCGTCGCCCCGATCGCGCTCGCGGCCGCCGCCGGGACCGCCGCCTACCTAGCGCTGTTCGTGTTCATCGGCATCGCCTTCCGGCGGGCGGCGTGGTGGTCGCTCGCGATCGTCCTGCTCGGCGAGCGTCTCCTCGGCGCCGTGCTGACCGGCATCGCGCAGCTGTCGCCGCAGTGGCTGGCCACGATGGTCTACGCCGGGCTCGGTCCGGACGCCGACGGGCTCGAGCGCGCGGGCATGCCAACCGGGGGCGCCGCCGTCGGGCGCCTCGCCCTGCTCACCGTCGTGTTCGTCCTGCTCGCCGTGCGCCAGATCCGCCGGCTCCGGCTCACGGGCGTCGGCGAGTAGCGTTCGCGCCGCCGCAACATCGAGGCCTCGCCCTCGCTGTCGAAGTAGGGCGCCTGCCTGGTCGCTGTCGTCTACGCTTCGGCAGGATCGAGACATACGAGTTGTGCGATCCTCAGCGAGGTGGGAGATGTGGCGTGACGCGCTTCGACTGCCCGTCCTGGCGATGGCCATCATGCTCGCCGCCGCTGCCTGCGGGGGCAACGGCTCGGGCGAGGGGGGAGACGGCCCGGGCGAGGGGGGAGACGGCTCGGGCGAGGGCATGACCATCACTCGGTTGTGCGACCCCATTGAAGACGAGGTCCTGGCACTGACCGGCGCCGGAGCGCAGGCGGAGCATAACGACATCTACGCTGACAGCGCCGAGCCGATCCTCGATTGCAGGTGGCGCGACGACGACACCGACTGGGAGATCGGGGTGGGCTACAACGGGCTACCCAGCGACTTCATGGTTGGGCTCACTGAAGGCAAGCACGACCTTGCCGAGGTGGATGCGCCCAACGCCTACGCGAAGTCCAGGCTCGACATCCGCGCCCCGAACGGCTGGACGATCACCGTCTACAACTACGGCGCCGATGCCCCGGATGACCCCGAGGCCCTGGCGACCATCGGCAACGCGGCATTGGATCTGATCGGTTCCTGATCGAGGAGCGCGATGCGCAGGTCTGGTCTCGAGATCTGCCTGGTGGTGCTCTCTCTCGCCACCAGCACGACGTGCGGTCCCATGGACCCTCGCACCACGACGCCGCTCGTGCCGCGAGAGCCGGCCGACGGCCCCGACACGAAGGCCCCCGCCGTCGCCCCGGGAGCGGTGGCGAGCGCGGAGCCGCGCCCCTGGCCGGACACGACGTCCGGCGTTCACGTGTTCGGCGACCAGCCGAGCCAGGGTCTGACCGATGAGCAGCTCGCGTTCGTGGCCACGCATTACGCGGGTGTGCAGAAGACCACCCGATCGGAGGCGGCCGGGTACCGTGCCGTGAACCCCGGGTTCCTCGTCCTCCACTACCGCCTCGGCCTGGGGCTCGGCTATCGGGCGATCGAGGACACGTGCACACCGTCCGGCGCGTGGCTCCAGGTCATCGAGGGCGACGAGTGGGTGGTGGAGTGGCCGGGCGACGACGCCGTGCAGGAGGGGTGGTTCTCCCACCAGCCCGAGGAAGGTGGTCCTCGGGTCCTGAACTGCGACTGGGGCTGGTACCTCATGGACCTTGACGACCCCGGGTGGCGTGCGTTCTGGACCGCCGAGGTCGCGCGGCAACTCGAGGCGAACGACGACGATGGCGTGTTCATCGACAGCCTCTCGGTGCCGAGCTATCTGGGCGCGGAGAGCTACGATCCCGCGCTACCCGCGGTCGACCCGGCGTTCGAGGCTGCATGGACCGACCGGATCGACGGCTGGCTCGCCTGGCTGCAGACCCAGCCGATCGGCGATGCCTACCTCGTCCCGAACGCCGGAAGCTGGATCACGACGCGCGACGCGACGACGTACGCCGCCGCTGACGGGTTGATGATCGAGGGCTTCGCGATCGAGGCCGACGAGAGCCCGTACGCCCTCGAGGACTGGCGGCTGCAGATGAACCGGGTGCTCGGGGCGGTGGGGAGGGGTCAGGCGATCCTCGCGCAGAGCTACGCGCTCGGGGATCAGGAGCGGATGTTCGGGCTGGGCAGCTACCTGCTCGTGAAGGGGTCGCGCACGTTCCTCACGCTCGAGGGCGGCCCCGAGCCGGAGTGGTGGCCCGAGTACGACATGCCGATCGGAACGCCGATCGAGACGGCGGAGGCGATCGGCGATCTCGACCAGGACGGGGACGGCGTGTACGTGCGGCGGTTCGACGACGGCATGGTTCTCGTGAACCCGACGAGCCCGTGGGACGGCAGCGCGAGTGACCCGAACGGTGGACCTGGGCGGGACGTTCCAGCTCGTGCGAACGAGCGGCGGTGGGCCACTGCCGCCCTCGGGGGTGCCCGGAGGCACCCTCACGTTCGAGGAGGTGACGAGCGTAACCCTGGCGCCGTACTCGGCCGCGGTGCTGCTCGCGGAAGCGCCCTCCGAGCGGCGGTGCCGTGGTGAGGTGGTGACCGTCGTCGGCACCTCCGGTCCCGACACCCTGCGCGGCACGGGTGCCCGGGACGTTGTCGGCGGGTTCGCGGGCGACGACGTGCTGATCGGGCTCGCGGGCCACGACTTGATATGCGGTGGATCCGGCGACGACCGCTTGTCCGGGGGTAGGGGGGCTGACGTCCTTGCGGGCGGTCGGGGGACCGACACGTGCCGACCCGGTCCCGGCGCCGGCGTCGAGCGCTCGTGCGAGCGCCTTCGGCCGTGAACGCCTCGATGACTCCGGCGCGGTCGTGCTCGACTCGAGTTCGAGCCCGTTTGCGGGATACTGCCCCCGGCGCCGGACCCTGAAGGACAAGGAACTGGAGGCCGGGACATGACCGAACGACCCCCGAGCATCCGGGACGAGAACGCTCCCGTCCTCCGTGTCCTCTCGGACGCCAAGCTGCAGCGGATCCACGACGCCGCGATCGAGCTCCTCGAGGACCCGGGCGTCCAGATCACGACCGAGGAGGCACGCCGGCTGCTGCTCGACTCGGGGTGCACACCCGCCGGCGAGCACGTCCTACGCATCCCCGCGCGCCTGGTTGAGGACGCGCTCGCGTCGGCCCCGAAGACCCTCACCCTCTACGACCGCAACGGGGAGGAGCGCGCGTTCCTCGGTGAGGGACGCGCCTACTTCGGGACCGGAGTCACCTCGCTGAACTACGAGGACCCCGCGACCGGGCAGGTGCGACCGTTCACGCTCGAGGACTTCGAGGACCTGGCGAGGCTGACCGATGCGCTCCCCAACCTCGACTTCATCGCCTCGCCCGGGGTCGTGCGGCCTTCCGCGGACCTCCCGCTCGCGCTCGTGAACCAGCACGAGTTCCTCGCGATGGTGACGAACACGACGAAACCGGTCATGGTGCTGATCGCGAACGGCACAGCCCTCGAGGACATCTTCGAGATGGCCTCCGTGATAGCCGGCTCGCGCGAGGCGCTCGCCGAGCGACCCTTCGTCGTCCCGTACCTGAACTCGGTGACGCCGCTCCTGTTCAACGTGGAGACGCTCGACAAGCTCCTGCTGTCGGCCGACCGGGGCATCCCCGTCGTCTGCCAGGCGGCCCCATCGATGGGCGGGACCTCCCCGGTCACCATCGCCGGCACGGCTGCCGTCGCGGCCGCCGAGACGCTCGCCGGTCTCGTCATCGCCCAGCAACGGCGACGCGGCACCCCCTACATCAGCGGGTCGATGCCGATGGTGATGGACATGCGCTCGGGCGAGGTCACCGGGGGCGGTGCTGCAGGACACCTCCTGTACCTGACCGGGGTGGAGCTCGCCCGCTTCTGGGGGCTGCCGCAGGTCGGCTCTGGAGGCAGCTCCGACTCGAAGATCACCGACGAGCAGGCGGCGACCGAGGGGGCAGGCGGGATCCTCTCCGATGTCCTCGCTGGCGCGGATCTGAACTTCGACGTCGGCGCGATCGAGATGGGGCTCACGCACTCGGCCGTGTTGATGACGATGATGGACGAGAGGATCGGCGAGGAGCGCCGGATACTCGAAGGGGTCCCCACGGACGACGAGAGCCTCGCGCTGGAGGCCTTGCGCGAAGCCGGGATCGGGGGCAACTTCCTGGCGAGCCCGCACACGCTGCGGCACTTCCGAGACCTCTGGATGCCGACACTGACGAGCTGGGAGTCCAGGCGCGACTGGGAGGCGGCCGGAGCCAAGACACTGGGCCAGCGCGCGCGCGAGCGGACACTCGAGCTGATCGAGACCCACCGGCCGGAGCCGCTTCCGGAGGAGACGCTTGCGGCGATGCGAGCCGTGATCGAGGCTCGCCGCGCAGCCTTGCAGCCCGCCGGGTAGGTCGCTGCCCCGCGCGGAAGCACCTCTACGGCGAGTGCGGCCGGTCGGTCGATAACGCCGACCGCGGTGACGGCTAGCGGCCGAGCTTCCACGGGCCAGAGCGCTGGCAGAAGAAGCGGGTATGCAAGAGGAGAGGGCGGAGGATCCTGCTGCGCCACGGCCTTGATCCCGCTCCCCGCCGGGCCGGCCCAACTTGGACCGAGTTCCTCGCGCTCGACCAACGGCTCGGGGACATCAGGTTCCTCGTCCGTGACCGGGACGCCAAGTTCTCAGTACCGTTCGAGGTCTACCTCGCTCACTACGTACGGGCATGGCGGGCGACGTCCCGCGCTCTTCGGCGGCCTGGCCGCCGGCGTGTTCGGGAGCGTGGACGATCTCTCGTGAGCTTCCTTGGAGATGAGCGACGGGCTCGCGACCGCCCGCGTCCGGGCGGCAGGATCGTTCCCATAGACTGAGCCAGTGGCGGCGGTCGTCGTTGGTCGTCGAGCGGAACGGGACGCCGTTTCGGCGTTCCTGGATGCTGCCCCGTCGGGCGCAGGCCTCATCCTCGACGGTGAAGCCGGGATGGGCAAGACGACGATCTGGCTCCAGGCGATCGACGATGCGCGCGACCGCGACTACTCCGTGCTCTCCTGCCGACCCGCGGAGGCCGAGGCGACGCTTCCGTTCGTGTCGTTGGGCGATCTCTTCGATCCCGTCCTCGACCGGATGCTTCCCGCCCTCATCCCATCGCAGCGGACCGTGCTCGAGACGGCGCTCGCGCGGATCGAGCCGAGCGAAGCTTTCGGCCGTCTCGCCGTCTCGCGTGCATCGCTCGCCCTCGTCCGAGAGCTCGCCCGCGAGGGGGCGACCCTGATCGCGATCGACGACGTCCAGTGGTTGGATCCCGCGAGCAGGAGCGTGCTCGAGTTCGTAGCACGACGGGTCGTCGATCTCCCGGTCAGCTTCCTCGTTGCCCGCCGAAGCGCCCGCGAGGCGACAGAGCCGCTCGGGCTCGCCAGAGCGTTCGACCGGAAGCGTCTCGCCGTGATCCAGGTCGGGCCGCTTCCCGTCGGCGATCTGGATCGTCTCCTGCGCGCGAGCCTCGATCTGTGCCTCCCGCGGCCAAGACTGCTCGAGTTGACCCGGATCTCGGGAGGCAATCCGCTCTACGCGCTCGAGATCGCACGCGTTGCATCGCGTGACCCGGGATCGCCGGATACGGTGGCCCTGACGGTCCCCGAGAGCCTCGGCGCGCTGCTCCGCGCCCGCCTCGACACCCTCTCTCCCGAGGCGAATGACGCGGTCCTGCTCGCCGCCGCGGCCTCCCACCCCACAGGCGATCTCATCGAGCGCGCGGCAGGGCGTGCGGAGGGGCTTTCCCAGGCTCTTCACCAGGCGATCCTCGAGCTGGACGGCCTTCGACTTCGCTTCGCGCACCCCCTGCTGGCCTCGGTCGCGTACGAAGCGGCGTTCCCCTGGGAACGGCGGGAGGCCCACCGGCGCCTGGCGACCGCGGCCGACGATCCCGAGGAGCGAGCGCACCATCTCGCCCTCGGCGCCGAGGAGCCCTCCGAGGCGACCGCGCGCGAGCTCGACGGGGCGGCCCGACTCGCGACGGTGGCGGAGCCCCCGAGGCCGCGGCGCAGGTCGCCGAGCAGCGGCGCGGCTGACTCCATCGTAGCTCGAGGACGAGCGGCGGCGTCGCCTGACCGAGGCGGCCGAGTACCACGTCGCCTCGGGCGACCCGGCCCGGGGGCGGTCGATCCTCCAGAGCCTCATCGAGGGACTCGAGCCGGGCCCGGTCCGGGCCGGCCTCCTGTGGCGGCTCGCCGACGCCGTCGGCGACGATCTCGGGGTGTCGATCCGTCTCTGCGAGCAGGCACTCGCGGAGACAGGCGGCGCGCCGGAGATCGAGGCGCAGATCCACACCGCCCTCGGCGTCTTCACCTGGCTCGCGGGGGACCTGGAACGAGCGGCCGAGCACTGCCGAGCCTCTGCCGACTGTGCCGGGCGCGCGGGCGACGATCTGCTCGTCGCCGTCTCGCTGGGCGAGCTGTACCACGCGGAGACGGTCCTGGGCCGACGGCATCGCGACGAGGACATGGAGCGGGCGCTCGAGCTCGAGCGAGGCATCGCCGGCTTCCCCGCCAACATGAGGCCGAGCTTCCAACTCGGCGTGATCCGCGTGTACACGGACGATCCCGACGGGGCCCGTCCGCTGCTCCAGGCCGAGCTCGAGCGCGCCCGGGCGGCAGGCGACGAGGCAGCCCGGTTCGGCGTCCTGTTCCGCCTGGCCGAGCTCGACCTCCGGGCCGGGAACTGGGCAGCCGCGGCGCGGAGCGCGGACGAGGCCGTCGCGTCCGCGCTCCAGGCCGGCATCGAGCAGGAGCAGAGCGTGGTCCTGATGGTGCAGGCGCTCGTCCGGGCTCACCTCGGCGACCTCGACGGGGCGCGGGATGCGACGGAACGCGCGCTCGAGATCGCGGAGGCTGGCGGTGACCGCATCGTGGCCACACGCTCGCGGGGTGTGCTGGGCTTCCTCGAGCTCTCGCGGGGAGATCCGGCGGCCGCCCTCGAGCACCTGGGCCCGGCCGGTCGTGAGCTGCGCGCGCTGGGGATCGGCGAGCTCTCGATATCCGGCGTCGTCCAGAACGAGATCGAGGCGCTCGTCGCGCTCGGCCGGCTCGGTGAGGCGGCGGAGGAGATCAGCTACGTTGAGGAGAGGGGCCGACCGACGTCACGAGCCTGGCATGCCGCGGTCGCAGCTCGAGGCCGCGCGCTCGTCGCGGCGGCTCGCGGCGACGTGGAGTCGGCTCGAGCGGCGATCGGCTGCGCCCTCGAGGCGCACGAGCGGCTGCCCCAGCCCTTCGAGCTCGGGCGCACCCTGCTGGCTCAGGGGCAGATCGAGCGCCGCTTCAAGCAGCGCGGGGCAGCACGCCGAGCGCTCACGAAGGCCCTTGATCTCTTCGACAGCCTCGGAGCACCGCTCTGGGCAGAGAGGGCCGCGGAGGAGCTCGCGCGCATCCCCGGGCGATCGCCGGGCGCGGGCGAGCTGACGGAAACGGAACGGCGCGTGGCCGACCTCGTCGCCGAGGGCCTGTCGAATAAGGAGGTCGCCGCCAAGCTCTTCATCTCGGTGCGCACCGTCGAGGCCAACCTGTCGAAGGTGTATGCGAAGCTCGGCATCCGCTCGCGGACCGAGCTGGCGAGCCGCCTGGGCCGGCCGCCGCCGCAGTAGCGCCGCCAGAACCGTGTGGGTTCCCACGATTGAGCGGCGACGGCCGTCCTCCTAGCGTTCTTCGCGTGCAGCCAGCACGTACTCGAACGAGGGGGAAACGATGGTCGGTTCGCGCAGACGCCTGCTTACCCGGATCGCGCTCGCGGTGATGGTCACGGCGGCGGTGCTCCCGATAGCCGCCGCCCCCGCCCACGCCGACGGCCCGGTCGCAGAGTTCGACTGGGAGATGCCGGCCCGGACCGGGCTCGATGCGAACCACGACGGCGTCATCGATGTCCGGGCAACGCGCTCCGCCATCGACCCGGCGAGCTGGCAGGTCAACTTCGACGCCTGCATGTCCATTCCCTCCACGGGCGAGTCCATGCGGCGGCACACCTGGTACGTCGACCGGGAACTCATCGGGTCGCCAGACACGCAGACGAGCCCGTGTGGCGGCTTCACCTACTACTTCCCCGAGGAGGGCCGCTACGAGATCACCCTCGAGGTGGAGGACACCTCGGGCGCCGAAGCCTACGTGATCAGGGACATCCTCGTTCAGGACTTCCTCGTGGTCGCGCTGGGAGACTCGTTCGGCTCCGGCCAGGGGAACCCGGACGTGCCGATCCCCGGAAACCTGTTCAGCGCCACGGAGACCGCGCTCGTGCGCCTGGACGCTCGCCTTGCCGAGCTGGGCACGATCGAGACCGACTACCGTGAGACCGAACGCAAGGTGAGCGAGGTCCGTTCTCGCCATGGTCATCTCGTCGAGGCCATCGCGCACGAGCTGGACGTGTGCAACCTGCTCAGTCCCAACTACAACTTCGACGAGTGCTTCGGATCCGCGGCGGCAGCGGTGCGCGACGCGACGGATCGGCTCTGGACGGCACTGGAAGCACTCGGCCTCGAGGCCCTGATCACCACGCTCGGCCTCATCGAGGAGTCGCTGCATGAGCTCATGGCCACGTGGGACGCGGCCATGGATCTTGCGCGCACGGCGGTCACCGACGCCCAGGAGGCGTTCGACGCCGCCAAGGCCGAGGCGGCGCCGGTCTGGCAGGACAAGCGCTGCAACCGGAGCTCGATCGCGGGCCAGGCCCAGGCCGCGCTCGAGCTCGAAGAGGCCGACCCGCACACCTCCGTGACCCTCGTGCACCTGGCGTGCTCCGGGGCGGAGATTCGCACGGGCCTGATCGGGCCGTATGCCGGCGTGGAGCCGCCCCCGGGAGCGGCCGACCTCCCACCCCAGGTCGACAAGGCCGAAGCCCTCATCGGCGGCCGCGAGGTCGACGCCGTGCTCGTCTCGATCGGCGGCAACGACGCCGGCTTCGGGGAGATGGTCAAGGCGTGCATCATCCAGGACGGGTGCCACGAGTGGGACGCGCACCTGCAGGCCGGGATCGAGGACCAGCTCGGGCAGCTCTGCGAAGTGACCTCCTTCTTCGACGCAGACTGCTTCGAGCGCTACAGCCGCCTCATCGAGCGTTACGGCGGCGTCCTCCCGGACAGCGCGGCCGAGATCTTCGACGACGGAAGCGGCGCCCTTCCCGGTGCCTACCGAGACCTGGCCGACGCACTCGCCGCTGCATTCCCGGCCGTCGCGGCCGACCCCGCCCGGGTCTACATCTCGGAGTACCCGAACGCCCTGGAGGACGACGACGGCACGATCTGCACCTCCGCGGAGGACGGGCCCTTCGACATGCTGCCGGGCATCACCCTGAACGAGGGGTATTGGCTGCGCGACACCGTCACCCGGGGGATCAACGGCCTCGTCGCTGCCGCTGCTGTGAACCACGGGTGGACACCGGTCGGCGGCATCTTCAGCGGCTTCGCCGGCCACGGGTACTGCGCAGACCACGGCTGGTTCCGCCGGCTCCAGGACTCGTTCCGGATGCAGGGGACGATGGAGGGCGTGGTCCATCCGACGGCCGCGGGCCACGACGTCTACGGCGACGAGTACCTGACGGAGTTGCAGAGCGACCTGTACGAGACGGACGGCGGCATGCCGAACCTCGGCGCCCCGCGCCCTCCGAACCCCGCCTTCTCGACCGGGCACGATTCGGCTCCGCCCTCGGTCATCGGCGTTCCAGATCGCCTGCCGAACGCGGCCGGCTGGTACTCGGGACCCGTGACGATCGACTGGCAGGCTACCGACCCGGCTCCGAGCTCGGGCACGCCCACCGACCCGCCGGACACCGTCGCCTCGACCGAGGGCGGCGGGGTCGTCTACACGAGCGACCCGAGCTGCGACCCGGCGGGCAGATGCGCGACGGGCTCCCTGACGCTTTCGATCGACGAGACCGCGCCGACGGCGAGCGCGAGTGCCTCACCCGAACCGAACGCCAACGGCTGGAACAACACCAGCGTGACGGTGAGCTTCTATGGGACCGACGACCTGTCGGGCGTCGACTCTTGCGACCAGGCCGTCGTGCTGGGTTCCGATGGCGCGGGCCAGTCGGCCTCGGGTGGCTGCACGGATGACGCGGGCAACGTCAGCGCACCGGCCACGGCGAGCGGCATCAACATCGACATGACGCCGCCGACGCTGGTCTGCCCGTTGCCGGCTCCGGTCTTCGCGCGCGGCGAGGGTGGCGCGACGGTGTCGGCCGATGTCTTGGACGGCCTCTCGGGTCCTCTGGCCATGACCGTGGGCGCGACCGTCGAGACGTCGAGCGTCGGCGCGAAGACCGTGTCGCTGACCGGGCACGACCTCGCCGGCAACGAGCGAACGGTGGGCTGCTCCTACATCGTCGCGTACGTCTTCGACGGGTTCTCCTCGCCGGTCGACGGAGGCGGGGTGCTGAACGTCGTGAAAGCCGGTCGGGCGATCCCGCTCAAATGGCAGCTGACCGACGCCTCCGGCGCGCCGTTCACGGCTCTCTCGACGGTGACGGTGACGGTGACGGTGCAGAGCCTGAGCTGCTCGCTCGGCACGAGCAACGACCTCATCGAGGAGACCACCGCGGGCGGATCGGGCCTGCAGGACCTCGGCGACGGCTACTACCAGATGAACTGGAAGACGCCCAGCTCCTACGCCGGGTCGTGCAAGACGATGCGGCTGGATCTCGGCGAGGGGTTGATGCACATCGCCCTGTTCAAGTTCACGAAGTAGTGGGCCCCACGGCCTCGGGGGGCGGGACGGTCGCTCCCCGAGGCCGGATGCCGCACGCCCATGCGCGAACCGAAGACACCCCCGTTGACCCCGGTCCCCTGGAGGTGGTGATGACCCAGAGCCTCGGCCCCCCGCGCGGGACCCGGCCCCCTCCGCCGAAGAGGTACCTGGTCGAGCTCGCCGGCACCGACGGTGACCTGGCGGACGTCCAGGCGCTGGCGGAGCGGGCTCGCCGGGCCGCGGTGGAGGTCACGCAGGAAGGGACGCGCGTCCGCTTCCTCCGCGTGGTCTTCGTGCCGGAGGACGGCAGCTGCTTCCTGCTCTACGAGGCCGAGACGGAACAGGCGATCGGCAAGGCGGTCGCCTGCGCAGAGATCGGTGTCCGACGCGTTGCCCGCTCGCTGGTCCCCGGAGGTCTGCCAGCGGATGAGGATACGGGGCCCGGTTCCTGAACCACTGCTCGTGGGCGGCGACTGCTGGCCCGCAGCGACCTGTGGGGACACTGGCCACTGGCCACCTTCACCGCCGTCGTGGGGGCCTCGGCCGTCGCCAGCATGGTCCTCGGGCCCGAGTTCATCGGGCCCGGCCTGCTCCTGCCCGTGGGGCATCGTGACCGCCGTCGTGCTGCTCGTCGCCCGTTCCCGGCTCGGGACCGCACCGACCGCTCCTGCCGGGGCACCACAGGGCACCGATCCAGGTGGGGCACCCGATCACTGAGGCGTCGCTCGCCCCGAAAGGTCCACGCCGGTAGGGTCCGGACTCCATCGCCGCTGGAGCCAGCGGTGCTCGAAGGCCCCCTGCTCGGGTCGGTGCGGCAACAGGCTCGTGATGACGCGTGGAGTCCGACGTCGGAGTCTGCACGCGGCGTCGAAGAACAGGAGGACCCGCTCCGGCGGCATCAGTGGAGCCGACAGGAGGAGAACGTCCTCGCTCACCTCGGCGGTCACCTCGTCGGGCAGCGCGAGGAACGCCTCCATCATGCGTTGGTCCAAGAACGCGACCGCGAACCGTGTGTCCTCGGCCTCGACGAGGAATCGCCGGTCGAAGTCCTCGAGCTCCAGCCTCACGTCCGAGCCTCGGAGCGCCTCTCGTCACGTCGCCCGCCATATCCCGAGGAGCGATCCGCAGGCCCGGGCACGTGGCGGGGAGCGGGACGACGGCACAGGTGAGCCGGCGCCGCCCGGGGATCGAGCGTTCGTCGGCGATGTCCTGGTACCAGAAGTCGAAGGTGTAGACGTCCGTCCCCACGCGGTCGTCCCAGACCACGTTCTCGGTCCCGGACGGCGCCTGCCCGAAGATCGGGAACGGGAGCCACGCCGTGTCAGCGCGAAGGTCGTATGGTGCGAACTCCAGGCCCGCGCGCTGGCAGAGCAGCATCAGCTGCCTCTGCCGGGCACCGCGCGAGCGGCGACCCCACCAGGCACCGAGGAGCACGACGATCGGCACGAGCAGCAGCAGCCACCTCATGACCCACAGGTCGGCTGCCGAGGGCGCTGCCTTGAACCCGTCTGTCTCGGGTCTCGACGCCTCCCCGGCGCTTCGGCGCATCCGGCCTCAATCGCTCTGGCGAGCCTGCCGATGGCAGGTAGAGAGCTCGATCGGGGGGGTTCGGAGCGTGGAGAAGGAGCGGGTCGGTGCTAGCGCGGGACTTCGGGCGCGCAACGCCCTGTTCCGGCTCGGCATCCTGGCGTTGCTGATCGGTCTGTTCTTCGCGTTCCGCGCCCTGAAGGCGTTCGTGTGGTCGGGCGGCGAGCACCCGGCGCAGGGGTGGTACGACGTCGCGTTCCAGTGGGGAGCGGTGGCGTGGTCCCTGATGCTGCCTTGGGCCGTGGCTGACCTGCTGGGCTGGCTCCTGTACCGTCGGCACACGCCCGCCGGGCTCGAGGCGGCCTCGCGGGAGCCCGGTCCCACGATGCCGCATCGGGTCGTGTTCCGCATCGTGAGCCGAGGGGACCAGCCGGCGATCGCCATCGCGACGACGTGGTCGGTCCTCGAGGCGATGCAGCGGCGCCCACTGTTCCCCTTCGACGTCGAGGTGGTGAGCGACATCCCCATCGAGGATCTGCCCGACGATCCAGCCGTGCGTCCCATCCTTGTCCCAGCCGACTACCGAACCCCCAACGGCGCCACGCACAAGGCGCGTGCCCTCCACCACGCGCTCACCGTCTCGCCTGCCCCCGACGGAGCCTGGATCCTGCACCTGGACGAGGAGTCGCACGTCACCGACGAGCTGATCGTGGGCATCCGTACCGCGGTGGCGGAGGAGGAGCTGAACGGCAAGCACCGGATCGGACAGGGCCTGATCACCTACCACCGCGAGCTGGCCGCGAACCCGCTGTTCACGCTCGCCGACTCGATCCGGGTGGGGGACGACCTGGGTCGGTTCCACCTCCAGTACCGGCTGGGTCGGATCCTGTTCGGGATGCACGGGTCGTTCCTGTTGGTGCGCACCAGCGTGGAGAAGCAGGTCGGCTTCGACTTCCCACCCGAAGGGTGCACGACCGAGGACACGACCTGGGCGCTACAGCAGATGGCGGCGGGCAGCCGGTTCCGGTGGGTGGACGGGACCGTGGTCGAGCAGTCGCCGGCCAACCTGCGTGACTTCCTCCGCCAGCGCCGTCGCTGGTTCACGGGCATGTGGTGGGGCGCGCGCCGGGCGCCGGTTCCGACCCGGCACCGAGCGTCGCTCTGGGGCTCCATGTTCCTGTGGAGCGTGAGCTGGCTGGGCATGGCCTACGCGTTCGCGCACGTTCTGAACCCCGTCCGGGTGCCGGATCCGCTCCGCTTGATCGGTGACATGGTCTTCTCCGTGTACCTGGCCAACTACCTGTTGGGGCTTTGGGTCAGCGTGGCCGGCGATCGGAGCCACGCCCTGCTGCGTAAGGTCAGGTACTTCGTCGACCAGATCGTTCTGATGCCGGTGTTCGCCGCGATCGAGGGGGCCGCCGTCGTCTACGGGCTCCTGCGCCCGGAGCGACGCTTCTACGTCGTGGACAAGACGTTCGCGGAACCGACGGAGATCGGCGAGCAGGCCGCCTGACCGGGCCTGCGGCGGCCCTCCAGAGTCGGGCCCAGGCTCGGTGCCCTCGGCGCGTCCCGCAGTTGGAAGCCCACGCACCGCCCCCCACCGCGTTCGCGGGCAGCTCGGCGTGCCCGGCCGGTTCGGGTTTCCCGTGGAGGGGAGCGGATTCCCCGGCGGCCGAAGTGTGCGGGGGGCTACATAGGGTCGTCGCGCCTCAGATGTCGATGCATCCGGTAGCGGAAGGGACCGGGAAGAGGCGGGACGATGAAGGGGCGAGCCAGGCGCCGGTGGTGGATGATCTTCGCGGAGGCACTCTCGCTGCTCGCGTTCACCGTCCAGCTCGGCCTCGTCCCCAGGTGGTGAGCGCCTGCCCGGCAGGCGGTGGCGCCTAGCAGGACGTGACGCGAGGTGCGAGGGCGGGCGGTCCGCGCCTTCGCGGGGGATCCGTCGGTCAGCGACCGAGATCCAGCGCTCCCGGGCAGAAGCTGTTCAGTTCCTCCCGCTTCGCGGCCGCGACCTGCACCGTGTTGTTCGTCGTGGAGAGCGCCTGGCGGAGCTCCTTCAGGTCGAGCTGCTCGCGGTGAACGAGCACCTTGTCGAACGGCTCCGGGTCGGAGATCTCCTTCACCCGCTGGGGCGTCGACCACCGCCCGTTCACGCATCGCTCATAGAAGTAGCAGCGCCCGCGGATCCGCTCCATCTGGAACTCGATGTGCAGGGTGCACGTCGTCGCTCTCCGGGCCCTGATCCGCTCCATGACCCAAGCTGACGCGTCCTTGAGCGCCTGGACCGACGGTCCCTCGAACTCATAGACGCCGCCGAGGTCGGAGTCGATCGTGATCTTCATGCGCCCTCGAGGTCGGGTGGTCTCGATCAGGAGCGTCCGCTCGTCGGATTCCCGGTAGTCCCCGTCCACACACTCACGGGGAAGCTCCTCGCCGCCGCCGCCGGGCGGCGGCTGAGGTCTCGGCGGCTTCGGCTCCTCGGGCTTGGGCGGCCTGGGCTCCTCCGGCTTGGGCTCCTTTGGCTTGGGCGGCTTGGGCTCCTCGGGCTTGGGCTCCTCCGGCTTCGGCGGCGGTGCTGGCCACCCTCCGGCGGTCGCGGGCCCTCGCCTTCCGGCGGAGGGGGCCCACCGGCCGCCGGGGCCGGTGCGGGCGCCGCACCCATGCAGCGCAGGTACGCCTGGTGCGCCTCCTCCGCCTTCGCGCACGCGTCCTCCGCGCGGGCCTTCGCATCGGCCGCCGCCTTCTCAGCCTCGGCGAGATTGGCCACGAGCTCGGCCTCGCGTGCCTTCATCTGCTTGTGCTGCTCGCGCAGCCGGCGGAGCTGTTGCATCGTACGGGCCTGGACGTCTGACCGGCTCCCGCCCTCTCCGAGCGAGACGGGGGGCATGGCCCAGTTCAAGAGAGCCTGGTCGAGGGCGCTCATCCGGTCCCCGGTGTCCATCTCGATGGACGGCACGTCGCTCTGGTCGAATCCGAGAGGCGGATACTCCTTGCGCAGCGCATCCAGCTCTTCCCGTGCGGCGTCGGCCTCGGCCCGGGCTCGCTCCGCCGCCGTGTCGGCCGCCGAGCACACCCGCTGAGCCGTCCTCCACGCCTGGTACTCCTTCCAGCAGCGGATCCACGGCCACAAGAGGAAGAGGCCGATGACCATCGCGATCAGGCCGCCGATGATGAGGATCAGGACCAGGGGCGTGATCCTGTCGCCCTCCTCGGCCGCCGAGGCCTCCCCGCCGGCCGCCGGGGTCTCCGAGGGCGGCGACCGCGTGGGCGTGGGGGTCGGTGACTCGGCCGGCGGTTCGGCCGCGGCGAGCTCGAGCTCACCGGTCTGACCCACCGGCGTCGTCAAGGTCGGCGAGGTGCCCTCCCCATCGACGTCCGCCGCTTCGTCCTCCGGCGGCGCCTCGGGCGAGGCGACCCAGTACGTGTGTGCGCGCTGCCCGTCGATCGTGCTCTCCAGCGGGAACTCCGCCGCGGGGATCAGGACCCACCCGTGGTCGCCCTCCAGCAGCACACGGGCGTCCGTGTGGAATTCCTGGTACGTACCGCCGGCGACCTGGAGGAACGAGACCGCATCCGCCTGGGCCGACAGGTCGAACCGCCACGCCTTGTTCGTCCCGACGAACGGGGAGGCCGGCCGGGGGTCCTGGAACGTGGGGAAGTCGTCGTCGTGCGCGAGGATGGCGACCGTGAACGCCTCGGGGCCCGAGGGCTCGGGGACGGCGGCGAGCTGGAAGCCCACGACGAACGCCCCGTCGGCGAAGGGATCGGTCTCGGTGTCATATCGAGGACACGAGACTTCCGGCCGCCCGCAATCGAGCGGGCCGCCGTTCCCGAAGAGCATCCGGAACACCGCGCGCGGGTACTCGAAGCCGAACTGGCTCGACTGCACCAGGTCCACGTAGGGGGGGGCCGAGGTCTGCGCGTCACCCGCCAGGGTGAACAGGTCGTCGGCGCCATCGAACGCGGTGGCCGCTTCCGGGACCGTGGACCAGGCGAAGGGGTCGGTGCCCTCCCCCGCGAGCGTGGTGAGCGCCTCCGGGAACGCCACCACGAGGTCGATCTGCTCCTGCGCCGCCACCGGAAGCGCGCCGAGCACCAAGCACGCCGGGATCGAGAGCATCACGAGCGTCCGACGGATCCTCATAGCGCACCCGCCACCGGCGTACCGCAATCGGTGAACCATCGGTAGCGGTTCCCGACCAGGACGATGTGGCCGTCAGTCTCGGTGAAGGTCGACCCGTCCTCGGTGAAACGAATCCGAACCGTGGTCGCGCCCTCGACGTCTCGCTGAAGCCCGTCGGTCTCGTACACGAACGGGCCCTCGCCCTCCAACGAGAGGACCTCCAACTCCCACCCGGGGACCTGAAGGCCCAAGAGGTAGGTTCTGCACTGACGCGCCCCGTAGCGCTCCAGCGTGAAGGGGTGCAGGCGGGTGATCAGGAACCGCTGGTTCCCTCCCACGATCGCCGCCGACAGCGCGGCATAGAACTCCTCCGGCGTCTCGGCGGGCTCTTCGGTCGGCTCGGCGGAGGGCGACCCGGTCGGCGTCGGCGACCCCGTGGGCTCGATCGAGGGCGAGGGCCGCGCGGCGACGCTACCCCCCTCGTCATCGACCACGAGCTGGACCGCTCCAACGACGATCGAGATGAGCCCAAGAGCGGCCAACGCGGCGCCCAGGACCTGCCGCCCCCCCACCGAGAGTCCCTCCCCTCCGAAGGTGGAACTATCGACGAGCGCGGATGCGCCGTCAAGGTGAGCTGGGTCGCGGCCGTGGGCGATGCCGAGCCCGAAGCGCCGGGGATGGGCTGTAGGGATCGGACACCCAGATCCGAAAAGCCGAGCATCGACCGCCACGACAGCATGTTCGAGGGAGAGCTCGTGGCCGGCATCAGCAAGGCCGCCGGCCGGCTCCGCGGTTCACCGCCGCGAGGCAGCGAGGGTCAAACGTCGTCGCGCACGATCCGGACGACCACCTCGGCCGCGGGGGCGCGATCCGAGCGCTTCGATCCGAGGCGCCGGAGCACGAACGTGACGACCCCCATGCCGACGAGCACGCCCAGCAGAGCCTTGGCCGAGCGGAGCGGCGCGGGCAGGCGCTCCTCGAGCTCCTTCAGGTCCTGCTCGAGCCGCCGCCTGGCCTCGTCGATCTCGGTCACCGTGCGAGCTGCTGCTTCGCCCATCGGGCGTCCTCCTTCAGCGTCTCCTGCGTCCGCTCCAGCGAAGTGGGAGCGGTGCGCATCGCGTGGCGGCCCGTGAGCACGAGCACGCCCGCGACCGCGACGAACACCACAGACATGATCAGGTGCGCGGCCCACGCAGGCAGCACCAGGTCGAGCGCGGCCGCCGCCGAGGCTCCCGCGAAGACGAGCGCGAACAGGCCGACCACGCCCGCGGCGACCATCATGCCGACGCCCTTCGCCCGGACCGAGACGATCTCGATCGCCTCGATCTTCGCGAGCTCCACCTGCTTGCTCACCAAGGTGCGGGCGCCGTCGACGGTCGAGGCGATCACCGCCCCGATCGGTCGCTTCGACCCGGCTCGCCGGCGGCGAGCCGGGCGGGCCGGCGCCGGGTGCTCCGTTCGAGGCGCTCGGCCCGACGCCTCCGTTCCCTCCGATCCGGTCACTCAACGGGTCCTCCCTTCGTGTCCGGTCGACACGCTGCGGGCTCCGCTCTTGAGGCGAGGGTCGTGTTTCGCTCTCATTCTCATCATTTTCTCCTTCTTTTTCCGCCTCAGACGGTGATGACGACCTTCCCCCGGGCGTGTCCCTCACCAACGTACCCGATGGCCTCGGGCGTCTCGATCAGCGCATACGTCCGGTCGATGACCGCCGTGACCTCGCCGGCTTCGATGAGCTCCGTGAGCGCGACCAGGTCCTCGTTCCTCGGGAGCGAGAGGAACGGGCGCAGCCGGTGGCGCACGAACGGCGACAGCAGGCGCGCCTTGACGATGCGACCCACACTCCCGAACCACCGGCCGCCCACCCCGCTGTTCGGTATGAGGGTTCCCGTGGGGGCGAGCACGCGCCTGCGCTCCGCCAGCGAACGGTCGTCCGCGATGTCGAGGATGAGGTCGTATCGCTGCCCGCCTCGGGTGAAGTCCTCTCGCGTGTAGTCGATGACGTGGTCAGCGCCGAGCGATCGGACCAGGTCGAGGTTCCCCGTGCTGCACACGCCGGTAACCTCCGCCCCGAGCTTCTTCGCGATCTGCACGGCGAACGTCCCGATGCCTCCCGACGCACCGTTGATCAGGACCCTCTGCCCTGGCCGCACCTTCCCAACGTCGCGGAGCGCCTGGAGGGCGCAGAACCCGGCCATCGGAACGGCTGCCGCCTGCTCGAACGTGAGGCTGGCCGACTTCGGCACGAGGTTCTTCTCCTTCGCGCGCACGAGCTCCGCGAACGCACCGGTGCACCAGCCGAACACCTCGTCGCCCCGTCGGAGCAGCTTCACGTTCCTGCCGACCGCTTCGACGGTCCCCGCGACGTCCGATCCCCGGACGCCGTTCCTCGGCCCGCGGAGCCCGAACACGGCGCGCATGATGTACGGGAGACCTCTCGTGGCGGCCCAGTCGGCCCAGTTGACGGCGGCCGCGTGCACGCGCACCAGGACCTCGTCGTCCCTTAGCACCGGGTCGTCGACGTCCTTGAGCTTCAAGACGTCCTCGGGAGGGCCGTACTCGTCGTGGATGATCGCTTTCATCGTGTTCCTCCCCGTCCGTCGTGGGTCCGGCCGAAGGTTCGGCTGCCGGTCACCGATCGTCCTCCCGCCGGCAGCCTACGGTTCCCGGCTCCGGTCCTGCTCGTACATCTTCCGGACCTTGCGGTCACCGAAGAACACGGAGATGGCATGGCCCACGACGCCTAGGCCCCAGAAGAGGATCAGCCAGTAGGCCCAATCGAGACCGAGGACGGCCTGATCACCGGTGCCGCTGCGGCGATCGATGATGACCAAGAGCGCGTTCACGAACACGTACGTCATCAGGTGGTAGTAGAAGTCGCGGACGTGCTTGACGTGCCGTTCCGCCCGTTCCCGGGCCGGATCTTCGTTCGTCATCTTCCCCTCCTTGAGATCTGCCTCCATCGGACCCGCGCGATCGGGCCCGTGTCTCAAACGCTGACGACCACCTTCCCTCGGGCGTGCCCCTCTTCCAGACAGCGGATCGCCTCAGGTGCCTCGCTCAGCGGGTATGAGCGATCGATGACCGGCGTGGCCTTGCCGGCCTCGATGAGCCAGCAGGTCATCGTCGACGCGCACGTATTCGGCTAAGCCCCCCGCCTTGAGGCCGGCGAGCACCTCATCGCCCGGGCGGAACCGGGTCACGGCACTGCCGACCTTCTCGACCTGCCCCGCGACGGAGGCCCAGGATGGTGACCTTCCTCGGCCTCCGAGTCCCGTTGATCAAGCGCACGAAGTACGGGAGGCCGCGCATGAAGTGCCAATCATGTGGATCGACGGAAGCCGCGCGGACCCGCACCAAGACCTCGTGGTCCTCGACCACCGGCTCGTCCATCTCCCTGAGCTCCAGGACATCGGGTGAGCCGTACTCGCCGTAGACGATCGCCTTCATCGTTCGCCTGCCCTTCGAACCCCGTCGCCTCCCGGTGGGCGGACGCGCCGGTGGCTGGTCTCCTCATCGTTACCTCCGCACCGTGTCGGTGCGTCAACCGGACGGCCCTGAGGGCCTCTCACGGGAGCGGGTCCCAAGCCCTGAAGGACCCGCGGCCCTAAGGACGTTCCCGCAACGCGACTAGGCTGTTGCGTCTGGGAGCATCAGGAGCAACCACCCGCTGGAAGGGGGCGGTCGGCCTCGCCGGGGCAACGCGATGACGATCGCCACTCGGTGCACGCCGTGAGCGCGTGCGACCCGTTCCTGAGCCGATTCGCCCGCCTCGAGCGAGAGGTGGAGGGGCTGGATCGCGAGATCGCGCTTCTCCGCCAGGCGATGCAGGTGACCCGGCGGCTTCGGGAGCAGGGACTGCCCGTTTCCGAGATCCTCGCCCTCAGCCCCGGTCCCGCACGCCACGAATCGGTGGCTTCGCGGACCGACCGCCTCGGAGAGGCCCTGCGCGACTACCGGACCACGATCGTTCGGTGCCTGGTCGACGAGGAGGGCTGGACGCTCACACGGGTGGCAGACCAGCTGGGCTGTGCCCGCCAGGTGGCCTCCCGCCTCTACCACGCGTGGGACGAGCCCCGCCGCGGCACCCGCCCCCGACCCAAGATCCGCCTGAGCGGTTCGCCGCGGGGTCTTCGAGCGGGCGAGGCCTCCTCCACCGTGAGGGCCTGACAGCCGCCGATTGCGGGTCGGGCTCAGGCCGTCTCGCAGCAGCCGACGTCCGGGGCGAGCCCCAGGAAGCTGTCGTCGACGCCGGGGATGAGCACACCCACGTCGATGTTCGGGCTCGTCGGTGCGAGCGCGAAGTCCCCACCCGCCGGGTCCGAGATGCCGGGAGCCCACTCGTGCCCGTTGCACTCCAGCCCGGTCGCGGCACAGAGATCATCGATCGTGTCGTAGCGGACGTTCTCCCACTTGAAGTGCGGCTCGTCGTCCCCCCGCGTGGTGAACCAGTCGTCGTGGTTCCAGCGATGACCGGTGCATCCGGTCACCGTGCTCTCGAACGCGTAGGCGGTCCCGACTACGATGTTGTTCCGGAACGTCACGTTGTGCACTCGCGCGTAGATGTCCATCCCGTTGTCGTCGGCCTGCGAGGTCCACGACGTGTTGTGGTAGACGAACACCCGCCCGTCGCCGTCGTTCCCCCACTTGAACCCCGTCCCGGTGTGGTTCGCGAAGACGTTCCCGATCACCCACACCGGCCCGGAGGTGATCGGGGCCAGCGAGATCCCTACGAGCCCGCCCGTGAACCGGTTGTCGCGGAACCGGTTGTTGATGCAGGCACCTTCGGGCTCCAACCCATCGTCCCCGATGTCGTGGATCTCGTTGTCGTAGGCGTCCACGTCGAAGGCGATCCGCGTGTCCTCCAGAGCGGACCACGAGCACGCATAGATGCCGTTGAAGATGTGGTGAACCTCGTTGTCCCTGACGATGGCACCCTCGCGCCCCGAGATCACGATGCCCGAGCCCTCGTGGCTCGTCCCCTTGACCGCATCCCACGGCCAGGACTCGACCGGTGGATCGGAGACGTCGTTGCCCTCGATGCGCGTGTCGCTCGAACGCCCCCACACGACGATGCCCTGGCTCACACCGTGGATGGTCATGTCGCGGATGACCGAGTGCGAGGAGTCACGAACGAGGACACCGCTCGCCCACTCGCCCTGGCCGTAGTAGCGGACCTCGAAGCCCTCGACCCAGACCCAGTCGGCGGCCTCGATCCCGAAGCCGTGGTCGTACCGCGGCACGTTGAAGACATGGCCGGCGGGATCGGTCTGGCTGCGAACCCATAGAAGGGTGTCGCCCGGCTCCTGGAACCACCCCTCCTCGATCGGAACGCCGTCGTCGCCCTCGGCGGCGAGCAACCCCTGCAGGTCGCCGTAGCGGTAGGAACGCAGGCCGTCGCGCGCCAGGTAGGCGAAGGAGCGTCCCGCGTCGCGGCTCCACACGCCGTCGATGCTCGGATGCGGGGTCCACCCTCCGCCCGACAGCGTGACCGAGCCGTCGAGGACGGCGCCGTCGCCCTCCGCCACGACCTGAAGCCAGGCGTCCTCGGTCCCACCGCTCGCGAAGGTCACCGCCTCCCGGTAGAGACCGTCGGCCACGAGGACCCGTGTTCTCGGCCCGGCTGCGTCGACCGCCTCCTGGATGGTGTCGAAGGGCGCACCCGCACTTCCATCGCCGCCCGCAGGGGCATCGTCGTCGACGTGCAGCGTCTGCGTCGGGGTGAAGAGCGGCACCTCGGGCTGGGTCGTGACGCTCCCACACGTTCCGGAGCCCGAGACGACGACCCTGACCCTGTAGGTCGCGCCCCCGTGCAGGCCGAAGAGGCTGCCCGCGAGCCTGCCATCATCGATGCGAACGAGACGGTGCCCACGGGTCCACGTGGTCATCCCGATTTCCCGGTAGAACAGGGCCGCACGCCGAGGAAGGTTCCGCCCTTCCATCACGACACCGACCGTCTCGATGTTCGGATGAAGCGCGAGGGCAGAGGCGTCCTCCACACACCTGGCACCCGCGCGGGCTGTGGGGAACGCGAGCCCTCCGGGCGGGGACGGGGTCACCAGCGGCAGGTACAGGACGAGCGCCAGGGCGAACGTCCACGCTCGTGGCACTGAGATCGGTCCGCGTCTCCTCACGAGAGGAGTATCGGCCCCGTGCAGGCTCTCGCAAGAGCCGAGACGAGGCGGCCGACGGCCCGAGCGCTGCGTCGGAGTGGGCGCGGTCGGATCCCCGGGCTCGACTGATCCTGCGCACGAACCGGAAGGAGGTCACTCACAGAGGCACCGCCGGTTGCCGTGTTCCGGATGGCGCGTCTGCGTGAGCGCTCACTCCGCCCGGTCGCCGGGGCGCAGCCGCCGGATCTTCAGCGGCGGGGGAACGACGAACGGTACGGACCAGAAGGAGCCGCTCTCGCTCCCGTAGGGATGATCATCGCCGTCATCGCCGCCATCGCCGTCATCGTCGCCATCGCCGTCGTGGTCACCCTCGCCGTCATCGTTGGGGGTCGGCGTCTCGGTCGGGGTCGGCGTCTCGGTCGGGGTCGGGGTCGGCGTCTCGGTCGGGGTCGGCGTCTCGGTCGGGGTCGGGGTCGGCGTCTCGGTCGGGGTCGGCGTCTCGGTCGGGGTCGGCGTCTCGGTCGGGGTCGGCGTCTCGGTCGGGGTCGGCGTCTCGGTCGGGGTCGGCGTCTCGGTCGGGGTCGGCGTCTCGGTCGGGGTCGGCGTCTCGGTCGGGGTCGGCGTCTCGGTCGGCGTCGGCGTCTCGGTCGGGGTCGGCGTCTCGGTCGGGGTCGGCGTCTCGGTCGGGGTCGGCGTCTCGGTCGGGGTCGGCGTCTCGGTCGGGGTCGGCGTCTCGGTCGGGGTCGGGGTCGGGGTCGGGGTCGGGTTCGGCGTTGGCGTGGGCGTGGGCGTCGCGGTCGGTTTGGGCTCGTTGTCGTCCCCTGGTTCGTCGGGCGCCGGTGTCGTCTCGGCCGGCGGTCCCGTACCGGGCGCGCTGGGCACCGGTGGTCCAGGCGTCGGCGCGGCGAGGAGTCCGCCCAGGATGGTTCTCGCAGCCTCAGCCGCCTGCGGCGCAGTGCCCTCGAGCAGGGGGGTGACTTGCGCCGCGATCAGCGCATCGAGCAGCGACACGTCCGCTCCGGAGGCTAGCGCGGCGGCGCGTTCCTCCATGAGCTGCCGGGCACTCTCGGCGACGGCGGCGGCAGATCCGGACTGGAGCTCGACGACGAGCGACTCGAGGCTCGCGTACGCGGCCTCGAGGTGGGCGACCGCCTGCACCGGCTGGGGGACATCCGAGCCTCCGCGGTCACCGAGCTGAACCCTGAACCACCCTCCGTGCCCGAGCGTGAGCACGAGGACGATCACGAGGCCCGCCGCGACGCCCTGGGCCCTCGCGTACCACGCGGCCCAGCGGCTCGAAGCTGCGATCGAGCGGGCTCGCGGCGCCACCCACGAATCCTGCATCGCGATGGACGGCATCACTTCCGGCTCCAGGGACCATGGAGGAAGGACGACGGCCCCTGCCGCGACGGCGTAGAAGCCATGCAGGAGCGACGAGAGGTCCTTCAGGCCCACGGCCTCCTCGACCACCGCGTCCGCGCCCCACAGGCCAACACCCGAAACGCCCGGCGACTCCTTCGAGATCACGACGATGCGGGTCGAGGGCGAGACCTCCCGGATGCCCGCCAGCACGTCCGAGCCGCCGGCGTCGGCGAGGTTCTCGTGCAGGACGACCGCGCCGGGCCGGTGCTCACGGGCGAGCGCGACCACGTCCTCGGCACGAGAGGCCTCGGCCACGACGTCGAGGCCGTCCTCGACGAGGAAGTAGCGAACCAGGCCGCGTTCCAGCGGCCGTCGATCCGCGACGATGATCGTCGGTTCAGACGGCGTGGCGGGGCCTCCTTACAGCGCCGGGGGGGACGCCGTCCCCAGGGTGTTCCTACCTCAGTTCGGGGCCGGATTCAGCCACCCGAACGAACCATTCCGTGCCTCCGACGGCCGCCTCCCCTGTTCGGGGGACACGCGACCTGCGGAAACGCCGGTTGGCCGTTGTCACCGCTGTCGTGGACAGCGCTGGGGCCGCGGATGCCAGGCCCTCGAGACCGGTCTCAAGGAAGCGCACAGGCGCGTGAGGGACCCGGACTGCTCCGACCCACCCACCTGATCCGAGGGGTTCGATCCAGCGCGGGCCTCTCTGACCGACGCGCTCCCCGGTCCCTGAGAGTGCGGGAATCCCTGTCCTGCGAGTGTGGGGATCCCTGTCGGCCAACTTCGACGTGGGCCCCTCAAGTCATCCCCCGTCTGGCCGATACCTATCGCTGCAACCCGTTCAGCAGGCCGGATGAGAGCCGGCCCGGACAGCTAGGAGGCCTGGATGGCCCGCACTGGGAAGAGGTTCACGAGGAAGACCACGATCGTCGCGCTGCTGGTCGGCACGACGTTCGCCGCCGGCATCGCGTTCGCCGCTTGGACGGCGACCGGTTCCGGTTCCGGCTACGCGAAGGCGAAGACGGCGCAGGCGCTCACCACGGTCGACGTCTCAGCCACAACCACAGCGACCCTGTACCCAGGCGGGAACGGTCCGCTGCATCTCGAGATCACCAACCCCAACGACTACCCGGTGCGGGTGACCGACGTGAACGGCAACGGCGCGATCACGGCCAGCAACGGCGGCTGCAACGCCGCGTCGGTGACCTTCACCAACCAGAGCGGGTTGACGCTCGACGTCGCGGCTGGTGCCTCGACCGAGTTCACCCTCGATGGGGCCGTCCACATGGACGGAACGGCCAACGACAGCTGCCAGGGAGCGGTGTTCACGATCCCCGTCTCGCTCTCGGGTGTGAGCAACGTCTAGCGAGCCCCGCCCGAACGCGTCGAGGAGGGCGGGGTCCCGCCCTCCTCGCGCCGCGGAGAGACGATGATGACAGCGTCCGGCCCCCGATCCTTCGCGAAGCTCGCCTCGACGGCGATGGCGCTCGCGCTGCTCGCCGGTAGCGCGAGCGCGCAGCGAGCCGTAGCGCCCGCCGTGCCCGGGGTCAGGCACTCGCCCCGACCGTCCTCAAGCCCGATGCCGCCCTGCGGATCAGCGGCCACGTCCGTGGGCTGTTCCCGGGCGCGAAGGTGTGGATGCCGGTCCGGGTCCGCAGCGTCACGGGGGTGTCGATCCGTCTGACGGGTCTGCGCGCCACGGTCGGCGCGCCGAGCGTCGACTGCCCCTCGTCCATGCTGCGCGTCCGACCCCTGCGCGAGCAACCGGTGGTCGCCGCCCGCCGGACCCTCCACGTCCGGCTCCGCGTGCGGCTCCGGAGGATCGCTCCCGAAGCCTGTCAGGGTGTGCGGTTCCCGCTGACGTTCTCGGCCCAGGGGGTGCCGGCATGAGGCGCGCCGCCGCCGTCACCGGGCTCGCGACCCTGCTCGTGCTCGGCGCTCCCGCGGTCGCGCAGGCAGCCTGGGCCGCGGCGGGCGGCGGTGCCGGCTCGTCCGTCGCCTCCGTGATGCCCGCGGGGACCGCACCATCGGTCTCGGTCGACGGCCGGAACTTGACGGTGTCGTGGGGGGCGAGCACCTTCCCGGACGGAAGCCCCGTGAACGCGTATCAGGTCCGGCGCTACGACGTCCTCACCGGGTCTCCTCAGCCGATCGGAGCCGCGTGCGACGGCACGGTGGCCGCGCTCACCTGCACGGAGGCCGCGGTTCCGACCGGCCAGTGGGCGTACACGGTCTCGCCGGTCCAGCATGCCTGGACGGGCGCCGAGGGCCCGCCGAGCGCCACGGCCGCCATCGGCACCGCGTCCCTCACGCTCTCCGTCACGTCGCTGACCTCGCTGCCGACGACGGTCGGCGGGAGCATCGCGACGTTCGTGACGGGCGAGACGGTCGTCTTCCGTCTCGACGACCCAACGACCGGCACCATCCTCGCCGGCTCGATCAGCCCGGACCCGGTCGACGGCTCCGGCGCCGCCTCGGTGTCGGTCACCATCCCGGGAGGCACTGCGACCGGAGCCCACACCGTCTACGCCATCGGGTCCCTGGGGAGCCTCGCGGGCGCCGCGATCACCGTGTCGGACGTCACGGCACCAACGGTGTCGGCCGCGGCGATCGCCAAGGCCCAGGGCGGGACGCCCGGCAACGTGAAGCAGGGCGGCACCTACTACGTCTACGCCTCGGTGTCCGACCCTGGCGACGCGGCGACCGGGGTCGCGAGCGTGACGGCCGACGTCAGCGCCGTGACGACCGGCCAGACCGCCGTCGCGATGACCGCGGGCTCGTGGACGGTGGGCGGGGTCACCTACACCTACCGGAGCGCGTCGCTGACGGCAGCGAACCCGCTCGCCGCGGGCTCGAAGGCGTTCACGATCACCGCTCGCGACGTCGCCGGGAACGCGGTGACCCAGAGCGGGTTCAGCGTGACGGTCGACAACACGCGGCCGTCGGCCGCCGACGTGCAGACGGCGAACACCTCCGGCGGGACGGTCGGAAGGGCCGAGACCGGCGACACGATCACGTTCACCTTCAGCGAGCCGATCGAGCCCGCCTCGATCCTCGCCGGCTGGGACGGCTCGGCGACGACGATGACGGTCCGCCTCGTGCAGAACACCACCTCCGATCGGATCCAGATCCGCGACTCGGCGGACGCGAACCAGCTTCCGTTCGGCACGCTCGCGCTCGGCCGGACCGACTACACGACCTCGACCCGCAGGTTCCTGAGCTCCACGATGGTGATGAGCGGGTCGACGATCACCATCACGCTCGGCACGCCGAACGGCGCGGTCACGACGGCCGCAGGCAACGGCACGATGACGTGGACCCCCGTCGCGACCCCGTACGATCGAGCGGCGAACGCGTGCACGACCACCGCGCGCAACGAGAGCGGCGTGGCGGATAGGGAGTTCTGACCTACCGAGACGCCACGCAGAGGAACCACGCTCGGCGGTTCCTGCTCCCTTCACCTTCTCGCGGCCTACGATGACCCGGTGGTCGACGGCGCGCGACACGGAGCGTCATCTCGCTTCTCGCGCAGGACGTTCCTCACCGGGACGAGCGTAGGTGTCGCGTTCGTGCTGACGGCGTGCATCCCCTCGAGGCGTGACGAGGGCGAACCGGGTTCCGTGTCGCCGTCCCCTTCGGCCACGGCGACGACCGGGTGCGCATCCTCCGGGCGGCGCTGGCCGGGTGAGTGGGAGGCGCACGACGCGACCTTGATGAGCATGCCCTTCCAGGCCCCCATCTACGGATCGCACCTGGCCGAGGCTCAGCGCGAGTGGGCAGCCGTCGCGAAGGCGATCTCCAGGTTCGAGCCCGTGAAGGTCGTCGTCCCCCCGGGCAGCAGGAACCAGATGCGTGCACTGCTCGGCGACGGCGTGGACCTGATCGAACTCCCGTACGACGATGGCTGGCTTCGCGACAATGGCCCCATCTTCGTCACGGGCTCAGACGGATCGCGTACGGGGATGGACTGGGGGTTCAACGGGTGGGGCGGCGCGTTCGACGAGTACGGCCAGACCTGGCACCGAGACGACCGCCTCCCCATCTCGTTGCTGGAAGACCTGGGGATCCCCAGGGAGGCGGCTCCCATGGTCTTGGAGGGGGGCTCCGTGCAGGCCGACGGCAACGACACGATCCTCACGACCGAGGAGTGCCTGCTGAACCCGAACCGCAACCCTTCGATGGACAAGGCACAGATCGAGGCGATGCTGCTGGAACGCTTCGGTGCTCGCAAGGTGATCTGGCTCCCCTACGGCTTGATCGGCGATCTCACCAGCGGGCATGTCGACGGGGTCGCCATGTGGCTGGCTCCCGGTCGCGTCATCGCGCAGACCGACCCTGCCGACGCCGCCGAGCAGGAGCGCCTCGCCCAGAACCTCGCGGTGCTCCGGTCCTCGACGGATGCCGATGGCACACCGCTCGACGTCGTGGAGTTCCCGATCCTTCCACGCGGCTCGTTCGCCGGGTTGCCGAAGCTCTCATTCACCTACCTGAACTTCGCCTTCGCGAACGACGGGCTGATCGTCCCTGCTACCGGAGACGAGGAGATCGACAGGAAGCCCCTGGGGATGCTGCAGGAGATCGTCCCCGACCGCGAGATCGTCGGCGTTCCGGCATCCACGATCAACTGGGCCGGCGGTGGTGTTCACTGCATCACCCAGCAACTCCCCTCGGCGCCGCGGTGTCGTCCTCGCGATTGACCGGGGTTCCACTCGGGGACTAGGGTCGAGGCGCCCGCAGGTCATGTCCGTCCCATGAAGGAGGGCGTTCATCGATGCGTGTCCGCCGACGGTCCTTCGTCCCTGTTCTCGCAACGATCACGCTGCTGTTGGCTGTCGGGTCCAACGACGCCCGCGCGCCGCTGGCGGCAGGAACCGATGCCGCCGCCGTCCGAGCCTCCGGCGAGGGATCGGACCACGCCCGGGGGTCCGAGGAGGGGATCGAGGAGCTGCAGGAGCAGGCGGAGACCTCGGACCTCCGCCACGAGGCCCTCGCGGAGGCGAGGGCGGCCGGCCCGGTCGGGATCACCGGGCCCCTTCGAAGCAAGCCGGCGCCCGGATGGGCAGGAGAGATAGCGATGAGCGCCACCCAGGACGACTGGGAACCGGCCATCGCGGCCGATCCGACGGCGCCGTTCGTCTACGTGTTGCACAACCGCTACGGAGGGACGCCCGCCTGTCGGAAGAACTGCCCTGACCCCGTGATGATCCTGAACGTCTCGAAGGACGACGGGAAGACGTTCGGCAAGGATCGGTTCTTGTGCAGGTGCCGCAACGTCAAGGGCCAGTACGACCCGCTGATCGAGGTCGTGCCGCAGACGGGTGCCGTGTACGCCGTCTGGATGAACGACTACCGGATCAGCTTCTCCACGTCCACGGACCACGGGCGGACGTGGAGCAAGCCGGTTCCCGTGCACCCGGCCGTCAACTGGGGTGACAAGCCGATCTTGACGTCCAGTGGAGACGGGCAGGACGTCTACGTCTCCTTCAACGGGCCGACGCACGGCGATCCGTGGATCGCCGTCTCGCACGACGCTGGCGCCACGTGGACCGCGGTCCGGGTCACGGAAGGGCCCCGGTACTACTTCGAGTACGGTGGCGCGGTCCTGCCCGACGGAACCGTGGTGTTCTCCGACATCAGCTTCTCCTACACGGGCCCGAAGGACACCGCCGAAGGGCCCATCCTGATCCACGTCCTTCGCTCGACCGACGGCGGAACCACATGGACCGATACCGTGATCGACCGGCTGCGCCTGGGATCCCGGTGCCGCTCGAGGGGCTGCTACGACGACTTCTACGACAGCGGGCCCGCGCTCGCGAAGGATCCGAGCGGCGACCTGGTCGTGGTGTACAACGGCGCGGACAAGACGCACGGACCGCGGACGGTGTACGCGCGCTCGTCGACCGACGGCGGCTTCACGTGGAGCGATCGCGTCCGCGTGTCACGGCGGAACGTCAACGCTGCCTTCCCGGCGGCCGTGAGCTCGGCGGACGACGAGGTTCGGATCTGGTTCATGGACCAGCGCACCGGCAGATGGAACGTGCGGTATCGGACGTCCAACGATCTCGGCGTCACCTGGTCGAAGGCCGTGCGCATCTCGGATGCCCGATCCGGCGCGGCGTACAAGAACCGCAAGGGATTCCTGGAGGCCTACGGTGACTACGGCGAGATCGCCGTAACGAGCCGTGGGAAGACCGTCGCCGTCTGGGGTGAAGGACTCAGCTACGCGGGCCCCGGGGGCATATGGCTCAATCGGGAGTCCTGAGGGCTACATGGCGCAAGCCGGCGGCTCCGCGCGGCCGGCGGTAGTCTGGGGGAAGATCTCAGCGGGAGGTGCGCCATGGAGCTCAACACCGGTATCCGCGAGGAGGCTCGCAAGGAGATATCCGAGGGCCTCGCACGGTTGCTCGCAGACACCTACACCCTGTACCTGAAGACGCAGGGGTACCACTGGAACGTGAGCGGACCGATGTTCCGCTCCCTGCACCTCATGTTCGAAGAGGAGTACATGGACCTTCGCGACGCTGCCGACGCGGTCGCCGAGCGGATCCTGTCGCTCGGCAACCCGGCGCCGGCCAGCTACAAGGAGTTCGGCCGCCTCGCCTCGGTGCCCGATGAGGAGGGCGTACCCGAGGCGATGGAGATGGTTCGTCGCCTGGTCGAGGGGCACGAGACCGTGATCCGCACCGCGCGCGGCGTTGTCTCGGCGGCGGAGTCCGCGGGGGACGTCGCGACGGCGGACCTCGTTACCTCGCGGATCGAGATCCACGAGAAGACCGCCTGGATGCTGCGGGCCACAGGCTCGTAGCGACGCCGCCGCCGGGTTAGGTGAGAGACCCCGGCTCACGCAGCAACCGGCCGGAGGTCGCGGCCGAGAGCGCCTCGTCGGACGCGCAGCGCTTCATCCCCGCCGCTGGAGACGGCGCTCGAACATCGACTCGCCGGCCGCGATGCCGAGCGTGACGATCGAGAGGAACCCCCCGCCCAGCACGGCGCTCGCGAAGGCATCATGCTCGCCAGCGATCGCCACGTGAAAGACCAGCACGATCACGAGGAACGCGACGTAGCCTCCCGCCGTCGTCCCCACGACGCTGCCCGGCCGTTGCCGTTCGAAGCGATCGACCGGAAGGTCCCGGCCGAGCGACCTCGGGGCCGGCCTTCGGACGGCGGCGACCACCATCGCGACGAACAAGACGTACGCCGTCACCAACGGGGGGAGGATGACTTCGAGCATGGTTTCATCAGCTCCGAAGGAAGAACGACCAACCTCTGATGAACAGGTGCCATCCGAGCCAGAGCCAGAGGCCGAACGACAGGAACCGGCCGGCGGGCACGGTCATGAACGCCCGGAAGAAGTCCGAGAGCGTGGGCCACTCGGGGCCCCTAACCAGCCCGATGCCCTGCCAGATCAGAAGCGCGCCGATGATGGCGAGCCAGCCGACGATCGCGATCGCTCGCATCGCTCACCTCCATGGTGCTCTCGCTCAGCACGTCAAGTGGAGGACGGCGTTCGTACCCTTCGCCCCCTCGTTCAGGACCTCGATCGCCTCCGCCGTGGGCATGACCACCAGGTCGACGTTCCGGCGATGTGCCTCCTCCTCGACCTCCTTCATCAGGGGTAGCGCACCATCGGCACCGGTACCGATCACCAACCGGCGGCATCGCCACGGGATGTCCTCATCGACCGAGAGCGGCGTGTGTCCGTAGGCGGCGCGGAAACTCTTCGACGCGGCCTTCTCGTCGTCGGCGGATCCTTCCGCCATCGATGATCAGGTCGTGGTCGTATGTCACGCCGTCGATCCGGATGGACCCGAACGAGTACGCCTCGAATCGCACGTTCCGCTCCTGCGCTGATCGTACCGCCTCGTCTCTACCTCACGGGGCTGCTCGCAGACCTCTCAACGGGCGGAGCTGTCGGCGGTGCGATCTCGACCACCGCGGTCCTCACCTCCGAGAGACACCCTCGGTCTCCGGCGTTGCTGCAGCAGGCCGGAACCGTCTCCTGCGCCGCTCGGGCAACCATGTGGATGGGCCGGGCCTCATCGCCTGCCAGTGCCCTCGCCCAGCCGGCGCTGCTTCTCGTCACCCGCGCCACGGTAGACAGGGACGCAACAAGCGGAGGTAAGGGGAACAGAACAGGCCGGCAGAGGCTGCGCGCCGCCTCAAGCGTCTCCTACGGGCCCTGCTGCACGAAGTGCGTCTCGTCCGGGTTGGTGCCCTCGGGCCAACCGGGGTAGGAGTCGCCTGGGTATTCCCACGGGGAGCCGTAGCAGGACGAGATCTCCGGCGCCGGACGCTCGTCCTTCCGTGGGTTCCGCTCGAAGTCGAAGGCGTGCTCGAAGTTGTGGCTCCCCTCGATCCGATCGGTGAGGTAGGGCAGGCCCCAGTTGTCCTCGATGAACTTGAGCGGCGCGCACAGGTCGGCCTGCTCGTGGTCGACCATCCCCTTCTTCGCGTACGGCGAGACGACCAGGCTCGGAACCCGGTAGCCGTAGCCGATAGGGTCGATCACCGGCGGCGGGACGTGGTCGTAGAGCCCTCCCCACATGTCCCACGAGATGAACAGCGCGGTGTGCTCCCAGCCGTCGCTCTGCATCACGGCGTCCACGATGCCCGCCAGCCAGTCCTGCGCGAAGCACGTGCTCTCGGGTGGATGGCCCGACAGCTCGAACCGCGGGGTGATCCAGGTGACGGCGGGTAGCTTCCCCGCGCGGATGTCCTCCACGATCCGATCGACCGGCCGGATCGTCTCCTCGCGCCACAGGTCCGTGTGGTAGACGCCGGCGATGGCATTGAGCGCGTTCCAGAAGTACCCGCTCTGGTACGGGCTCGCCGAGTAGTACGCCCAGCTCACCCCGATCTCCTCGAGCTGTTGCGGCACCGTGCGGAAGTTGAAGCACGTGTCGTGCTTGCCGACGTTGCCCTTGTCGTCCTTCACCAGGACGAAGACGTTCTCGCCGACGGCGTCGCATCCCCAGCTCTTGAAAGTGCCGTTCTCGTCGGTGCGGACCTCGATGTTCTCGGGATTGTCGAACACCCCGCCGGACTGGCCGGCGACGAAGAAGAGGTGGTTCGGGTACGACGGGCCGCCGACCGAGCAGAAGTAGTTGTCGCACACGACGTAGTCGCGGGCCCACTGCCAGTAGACCGGGACCGTCTGCTCCTCGTACATCGTGTAGGCCCACGGATCGCCGAACTGGCCGATCCCGAAGCCGTCGTAGGCTCCGCCGTTCACGCTGTTCAGGAACGCGGCGCGGTCGTGCGGCAGGTCGCCGGGGAGCCAGTGGGGGGAGGGCGTCAGCGGCACCTCCTGCCCGAACTTCACGCCGGCGGTCGAGCCGTTCGCGCCGGGGAACGTCGCGTAGATGTTGTCGAAGCTCCGGTTCTCGGGCATCACGTACACGACACGCTTGATCGGCCAACGTGTGTCGGTCGCGGTGACCGAGGCGGTCGGCGACCGCGGAACTACCGGCTCCTTGCGGCCGCCGCCGGTGCACGCGTACAGGGTGGCCCCGGCGAGCGCGAGGCCGGAGGTCTGGAGGAACCGCCGGCGCGAGAAGAACGGGGACAGGCCGTGGTCATGGCGCTGGGCCTCGGCCTCGGGATCGGTCTTCTGACTCCCACCGGGATCGTGCGGGCTCTGCACGGTCCCAGGCTAGCCTGTTTGCCAGAGGTCTCGCGGTGATACGTCGAGGCGCGCAGCGGGCGGGCGTGTTCGGCCTCGTGGAGCTCAGCTGGCCCAGAAGTCGTCGGACGCGTACGGATCGAGCGACGCCACCCACACCTCGGTGGCCTTGCCACCCGTGACGTGGAACACGAACATCTGCTGGGCGGTGAGGGTCTTGCCGCCGCGCGTGAGGGTTGTGTTCACGAGAGCGACCGCGTGCTCGTCGTCGGCAAGGATCGCGTGGATGTCCTGTTGGAGCGAGTCGGTCTCTTGCCTGAGCCGCGCGAAGTTGCCGAAGATCGCCTCCTTGCCCTCGAAGTCGCCGGACACCGGGGTCCTGCCGGATGCGTGCCACTTGGCGCCGTCCGCGATGAGCGCGTCGAGTGCGGCCATGTCGCCAGCGGCGAAGGCCTCGAAGCCCTTCCGGATCAGGTCTGCGTTGGGGTGCGCCATGACTCCTCCCCTTCCTACGTGTCCGTCGCATCCACTATTCGCTGTGCACGTAGGGAGAGTCAAACCCAAGATCAGGCTCGGAAGCCTGTCGATGGATGGCGAACCGAGGGGGGGCGTTCCTGTCCGCAGCCACGCCGTCGGCTCCTGCACGCGGTCGTCCTGGCAGCGCCGCCCACTGCCTCAGCGAGGAGCCCTAGACGAGCCCGGGCCCCTCGTCCGCAGTTCCCGAAGGCTGCTCGACGCTTCTTGAAGCGCCCCACGGAGCTCCCGGTGGAGGCGGTCGGCAGCCTCGGCTGCACACAGGACGCTGACGATGTCGCCGGGCTCGAGGACCGAGTGGGCATCCGGGAAGTGCGGCTGGTTCCCACGCTGGATGGTGACGACGATCGCGCCTGGGGGCCAGCCGGCCTCGTCGATACGGCGGTTGGCGAAACGGGAGCTCTCTCCCACGGTTTCCTCGAACAACCTTGTCCCTTCTGGCCAACCCTCGAAGCGACGCAGCGCCGACTGGAGCGCCAACCGCTGGCCTCGGATCAGGTCGCTCGCCGCCGGTGCGCATCAGAGGTCCCGGGAGCGCAGCGCCTCAAGCGCTTCTCGGACGGACATGAAGGAGGACGGACGCGCGCCGCGGGGCGGGTCAGAAGTTCAGCAGTCGCGAGCGCTGGATCGCCGCTGTGACGATCTGCATGAACACGGGTTGCAGGTCACCGCCGCGTGATTCGCAGAAGTAGCTGTCGCCATCGAGGTTCTCTTCGGCACACGGCTTGTCGGCCACGGAAGGCGCCCCGGTCGTGAGGTTGGGGCTCGCCGCCGCCGCGAGCATCTCCTGCGCGGGCCGGCGCGCGAACCGCGGGCTGTCGTTCGCGAGGCAGGACCCGTCCAAACCGTAGCCGAGCGTGAAGACGATCGTCCCAGCCGCCTTGGCCGCGGATGCGGCGTTGTACGCGTACTGGCAGGGCTGCCGCGCCTGCGGCCGGTTGGATTGCCCGTCGGCGAGGAAGACGAGGACATCCTGGACGTTCGGTCGCCCCTTCTGCGCGAGCATCTGCTGGCCCGCGGCGACCGGATCCCCGTGGTCGGTGTGATTCCCACCTCCTGTGACGCCGTCGTCGACGATGACGAGGTTGTTCGGGGCCCGCTGGAGGCATGCGATCGTGCTCACGAGCGGGTCCGACGGGACCAGCACACCGTTGTTGTTGTAGCCGGAGCGAAGGCCCGTCTCGCCGGCCAGCCACCAGTCGGCCCAGTTGAGGTCCGGGTAGACCTGTCGATTCGCGATGTTGCAGTCGCCGGCAGAGCCGGCGTAGGGCAGCGCGACGAGGCCCACGTAGTGGATCTTCGGTTGGAGGAACTCCAGGACGGAGTCCACCACCGGGGTGGGATCGGCGAGCGCCCTCTTCACGTTGTTGACGTCCGCTTGCGTCATGCTCGCCGTTCGGTCGATGACGAACACGATGTCGAGTGGTCCGACGGTGCCGCAGCTGCCTCGGCAGGCGGTCGCGTTCAACGCACCCGTGTTCCCGGTCTCGAAGCCGAGGACCGGGGCGAAGAGGAAATCGATCGTTCTCGAGGCCGACACGGTGATCGTGTTGCAAGTGTCGCCTGCCGCCGGCAGGCACGGCGCATGGAAAGCTCTCTTGTCGCGGGATACCCAGTTGCCGGGATCGGTCCACGCGCCCGGGGTGGCAGGATTGCATGCGAAACCGAGGTCCGGGCTGTCGCCGCCACCATCGCCCTCCGGATCCGACACCACGCAGCCGAACGAGATCTGGAAGTTGTCCCTGCCGACCTCCGGCGAGTTGGCGGCCGCGATGTCGCGAGCGGCGCTGTCCGCGAGCATCCACGTGCCACTGGTGACCGGCATGAGGCCGGCGCCGGCGAGCGAGCCGAGGTCGACCGCGGCCTGCAGGAGATGCCGTTCATGACGCAGCCGAGCGAGGTCGAGGGCCACCGCTGCGGAGCCAAGGAGCACCACCAGGAGTAGGGCAACCATCACCGCCACGGCTCCACGCTCTTGGTCGAAGCGACGCCATATGCTCGCTCCAGGGGTCCGGGTCCAGGTCATTGCCCCTCGAACCTTGCTTCTGCAACCGAGGTCATGGACATGTCGTCACCCATCCCGGGTACCAAGCCGGCGAACGGCGTGATGAAGTCATAGGTGTACGAGACCGTGACGCGGATGATGTCGCCCTCGGCCCACTCGGAGGAACACGCGCCGCCGGCCGAGCTCGTGCACTGCACGTCCACGCTGAACCTGGCCGGGGTGGTGTCGAGGCTGTCGGCCGTGGCCACGATGGTGGCGCGGTCCTTGATCCCTCCGGGGCCGTCGACCTGGTCGTCGACGGCCGCGAACCGAGCGGCCTCTCGGGCGGCGTTCTGCGTGGCGTCCCACGAGTGGTACGCGAACCCGAACTCGATGATCCCGAACACGAGGACCAGCAGGATCGGCAGGACCAGGGCGAACTCGACCGCCACTGCCCCACGCTGCGAGCGCCCCGAAGGGGGTGCTCCGTCGGTTCGCCTGTACGCCCGCCCCCGCGGGCGGCGGTGCTCGAGCATCACATCCCTCCAGCCAGCAGGCTACAAAGCTTTCCCTTGAGGGGCCATAGCCCGTCCGGTCAACATAGGGGCGACCGCGGGCTAGTGCGAAGGGCGGACCCCCGAGCATCTGCCCCTTGGACGGCCGGAGCCCTCGCGCGGTCGCCTTCGCCGTGGAACGGCTCGCGCCGACGCACGTGGGCGATCTCGGGGGCCGCGCCGGAGCAGGCCCGGTAGGATGCCTCGGATGTCCGACGTCTACGACCGGCTCCCGAAGGTCGAGCTCCACTGCCACATGGAGGGCACGATCGCGCCGGCCACCGTCGCCGAGCTCGCGGCCAAGAACCGGCACCGGCTCCCCGTCGCCCGGATCGAGGACCTCTACACGTACGACTCGCTGGACGGGTTCCTGGAGGTCTTCTGGTTCGTCCAGGAGCTGCTCGCCGCGCCGGAGGATTGGGAGCGCGTCGCGTACGAGTCCGTCACGCACGCCGTACCACATGGGCTCCGCTACCGCGAGACGTTCTTCACGCCGGCGCGGCACCTCGCGGCCGGACAGGACCTGGGTGGCATCGTCGATGGCCTCACGCGGGGCCTGGAGACGGCCGAAGCCGAGACGGGCGTGCGCTGCGTGGCGATCTGCGACATGGACCGCGCCTACGGAGGCGCCGCGGGGCTCGAGCTGGTCGGGCGGCTGGTCGAGCTCCGCAGAGCCGGACGTGCCGATCGCGTGATCGGGCTCGGGATGGACTCGACCGAGCTCGGCGTGGATCCGCGCGACTATGCGTCGGCGTTCGAGCTGGCGCGCTCGGCGGGGTTGCGCCGCACCGCCCACGCCGGCGAGGACACCGGCCCCGAGAACATCGCGATGGCGCTCGAGGCCCTCGGCGCCGAGCGCATCGACCACGGTCTCTCGATCCTGCGGGACCGCGAGCTCACGGCGCGCGTCGCCGAGGCGCGGATCCCTCTCGACGTGTGCCCGAACAGCAACGTGCTCATCGCGAACAAGGTCTCCTCGCTCGCCGAGCACCCGTTCCGCCGGATGCGCGAGGCCGGTCTGCTCGTGACCCTGAACACCGACGACCCCGCGATGACCGACCTGGACCTCGGCAAGGAGTACCGCTCGGTGGCCGAGGCGCTCGACCTGTCGTTCGACGACATGGCGGCGGTCGCGCTCGACGGGGTCGAGGCCACGTGGCTCGACGACGACGAGAAGCGTCGCATGCGTGCGGACTTCGAGCGCGACATCGACGCCCTCCGCACCGAAGCGCCCTGAGCGCGCCGGACCTCAGGCCCCGTCCAGCGCCTCGAACGCCCGCCGCAGGATCTCGAGACGGTCGAACCCGTCCGGCATGTTCGAGCGCTGGTGGCCCGCCACGATCGTCACGTCTCGCGCGGGGCAGGTGAAGGCCGTCGTTCCCCAGTAGCCATCGTGTCCCCACCAGGTCTCGCCGCCGATCTCGCGCCGGAACAGGAACATCCCGTGGGTCGATGGGTCCTCCGGCCAGCTCTGCGTCCTCCGTGAGCGGCACGCCCTCGACGGTCGTGGTCATCGACACGAGCGTCGAGGGCTCGCGGAACACCTGACCGCGAAGGAGCGCCGCGGAAGAACCGCGAGAGATCGCGACACGTGGACATCAGCCCGCCGCCGCCGTACAGGTCGACGGATGCGTCCATGTCGGCGATGTCGAACTCCCCCTGGTACTGATGCGAGAGCGGCGGGAGGTCCGGCGGCTCGGGCTCGACCGTCTCCTGCCAGGTGTGCGCGAGGCCGAGCCGCTCGAAGCCGATGAGCTCCCGGATCGCCGCGCCCATCGACGCACCCGTCTCGCGCTCGAGGATCTCGCCCACGAGGCACGCGCCGGTGTCCGAGTAGCCCCACACCGTGCCCGGCGGCCCGTACGCGTGCCCGTGGGAGATCGCGAACCCGATCTGCTCGAACCGCGTCCAGCGGCGCCCTGGGTCGGCCTCGCACTGCGCCTCGAACCCGTCGGTGATCGCTGGGTCGTAGGCGTCGGCCGCGAAGTCGTAGATGCCGCTCGTGTGCGTGAGCAGGTGGCGAAGCATGATCGCGTCGGTGTCGTAGCCGCCCGAGCGCAGGAGCTCGTCGTACTCCCCTGCGAGGAGCGTCGCGACGGTGTCGTCGAGCGAGATCTTCCCGGTCTCGACGAGCCGGAGCGCCGCCGCGGCCACGAACGGCTTCGTCACGCTCGCGATCCGGAACCGCGACCCCGGGAGCAGCGGCTCACCGGTCGCGAGGTCCGCCATGCCGGCCGCCACCTCGATATCCAAGCCGAGGTCGGGGGCGAGCACGTGCAGGAGGCGCGCTGGCATCATCGGCCACGCGGCGAGGTCGGCCTCGGCCAGCTCCCGCAACCTCGCTTCGACACTCATCGCGAGAAGGGTACCGAGAGGACCTGAGGATCCGAGCACGGTAGATCCAACGCCTGCGATATCCCTCGGCGAGCACCGCTCCCTGACCGAAAGCCCTGGGGGAGTCGGGATGGGTGGCGGTCCCCTCACCCCCGGCCGTCGATAGGGTGGTGGCGACCATCCCGCCTGCGGGGGAACGTGTGAACGCCATCAACGCCCTGCGCGACCCGACGCCGGCCGAGCCCGGCGCCCGCGTGCTTCCGCTCCGGCGCGGCCCGACGGTCGCAGTCCTGCCCGAAGGCGACCTCGAGCGCATCCTCGCGGCCGTCCTCCAGGTCCTCGAGCACACCGGCGTGCGGATCGGCTCCGGCGCGCTCCTGGCGAGGCTGGATGCGGCGGGTGCCTGCGGTGACACCGAGGCCGGACGGGTCCGCTTCCCGGCGTCGCTCGTCGAGGACGCCCTGCGACATGCCCCGCGTGAGGTCCTGCTCGCCGGGCGAGACCCGGCCAGCGACCTGCACGTGGACGGGACCGCGGGTTGGCTCTCCCCCGGCGGCCGAGCGCCCGCCGCGGTCGACCTCGCGACCGACGAGCGGCGCGGCGGTGCTCTGGCGGACATCGTGGCGGCGTCGCGGCTCGCGGACGCCATCCCGCAGCTCGGCTTCGTCGGACCGTCGGCGGTCGCGCTCGACGTCTCCGCCTGGTCCCGGGCGCTCCACGAGCTGCATGCGCAGGCCTCGAACACGTCCAAGCACGTGCAGCTCGAGATCTCGGCCGAGGCCGCGAGCACGGACGCGCTCGTCGAGATCGCGCGCGCGGTGGCCGGCGGCGACGCGCCGCTGCGCGAGCGGCCGGTCGTCTCCGCGTACCTCCGGATCCGCGCGCCCCTCGCGCTCGACGGCCTCGAGACCGCGATCGCGCTCGCGGAGGCCGGCGTCCCGTGCGGCGTCGTGGCCGCGCCGACGGCCGGGGCGAGCGCACCTGCCACGCTCGCCGGCGCTCTCGTGATCGCCGCCGCCGAGGTCCTTGCCGGGGTCGTCGCCCTCCAGCTCCTGGTGCCCGGAGCTCCGACGTTCTTCGGCACCCGAGCCCTCGAGGTCGACCTCAGTGGGGGCCACGCCACTCCGGGCGGGCCGCAGGATCCCTTGTTCCAGATGGCGTGGGTCCAGCTCGCGCGCCGCGTCGGCCTGCCTGCACATCTCGGCGCCTTCGCCACCGGATCGAAGTCCTCCGACTGGCAGGCCGGGTTGGAGGGCGGGCTCTCGGCGACGACCGCGTGGATGACGGGGCCGGACCTGCTGCCGGCGGCCGGGCTGCGGAACGGCGGTCGCCTGTTCTCCGCCGTCGCGATGCTGCTCGACGCCGAGCTGTTCGACCTCGTCCGGCAGGTCCCGCTCGGCTTCGAGGTGGACGAGGAAGCCCTCGCGCTCGAGGTCATCGAGAAGGTCGGCCCCGGCGAGCACTTCCTCGGCGAACCCCACACCCTGCGCCACATGCGCGAGTTCTGGACCTCGCGCTACATGGACAAGGACTCGTGGGAGGGGTGGGAGGAGGCCGGCCGACCACAGCCGCCCGAGCGCGCCGCCGAGCGCGCCCGCGAGCTGCTCGCGTCCCACGAGCCGGCGCCCCTCGAGCCGGCCATCGACGAACGTATCCGGGAGGTGATCGCCGAGCATGAGCGCCACCACGGCTGAGCCGCGGTTCGTCCGGCCGCTACGCCACCCGTGGGCCGTCGAGGTCCTCACCGAGGATGAGCTCGAGCGCGTCCACCAGGCGACCCTCCGGGTGCTGGAGACCGTCGGTGTGCAGGTGCGCTCGCCGGACATCCTGCGCGAGCTCGGCGCGGCCGGCGCGACGGTGGACGAGGCGACGATGCGCGCTCGGTTCGCTCCCGCGATGGTCGAGGAGTGCATGGCGCTCGCGCCGCCGAGCTTCCTCATGGCGGCGCGCGACCCCGCGCTCGACCTGCCGATCGACGGCAGCGCGGGATGGCTCTCGGGCGATGGCACGTCGGCGTTCCTCGTCGACACCGAGACCGGGCTTCGCCGAGCCTCGAACCTGCAGGACCTCATCGACACGACCCGCGTCGCCGACGCGGTCCCCGAGCTCGCCTACCTGTGGCCGACCGTCGCGCCGGCCGACGTGCCCACCCACACGCAGGCCGTGCACATCACTCGGATCATGCTCGGCTACTCGACGAAGCACGCTCAGCACAACGAGACGTACAGCCGCCGCGACGCGCAAGCGGTGCTCGAGATGGCGCGGGTCGTCGCCGGCGGGGACCGCGAGCTGCGGGAGCGACCGATCGTCTCGACCTACCAGTGCTGCATCAGCCCGCTCGTCTACGACGCGGGGCCGATCGAGGCGGCGATCGAGTTCGCGCGCGGGGGCCTGCCATCGGGCTTCATCTCGATGGGCATCCCGTGCGCGACCGCGCCGTCGACGCTCGCCGGTGCCCTCGTCTCGATGAACGCCGAGATGGTCGGCGGCATGACGATCGTCGAGGCGCTCGTCCCCGGCGCCGTGACCTTCTGCGGCCCGTATCCGACGTTCATGGATCTGCGGACCGGCGGATACAAGCAGGACTGGGGACCCGAGGACACCCTGCTGAAGCTCTCGTTCACGCAGCTGGCACACCGCTATCAGGTACCGATCAACGTCCTCACCCTGGACACGGGCGCCAAGACGCAGGACTGGCAGGCGGGCGTGCAGCACGCCGTGTCCCAGATGGCGATCGCGGCGGCCGGCCGCGCCGAGATGATCACCGGGACCGGAACGCTGCACGGCGCGTCGGTCTACGACAACGTGAACCTGATCTTGGACGCCGAGCTGTTCCACGTCATCTGCGACGTCCTCGAGGGCATCTCGGTGACCGAGGAGACCCTCGCGCTCGACCAGATCGCCGAGCTCGCGGCTGGCGCCGACCTCTCGACGAGCCTCCACACGCGACGCCACCTCGCCGAGCTGTGGACGCCCGACACCTTCTCGCGAGACCCGCTCGAGGCCTGGGAGGCCGCCGGGCGCCCGGACCCGCGCGAGCGTGCCCGCGAGCAGGTCCGGCGGATCCTCGCCGAGCACGAGCCCGAGCCGCTCCCCGACGACGTCGATCGCGAGCTCGTCCGGATCATCGAGGCGCGGACCGCCGAGGGCTGAGCGCCGGTCCGGCGCCGCTCGGATCCCCGGTTCCTGTCTTGGCGCCGACGTCGTGGGTTCCGCGGGACGGACCGATCCGAAGGGGAGGAACCATGTTCGAGATGGGAACCGAGGCCTGGGCCATCGCGGCAAGGAGCGCCCTCGTGTACGGGGCGCTGTTCGTCGGGCTCCGACTTGCCGGCAAGCGCGAGCTCGGCCGGATGACCGTCTTCGATCTCGCGGTCGTGCTGCTGATCGCGAACGCGGTGCGGAACTCGATGGTGGGACCCGGACTTCTCCGTGCAGGGAGGTCATCCTCGCCGCGGCGGTCCTGCTCGTGCTCGATCGCGCGGTCGCGCTCCTGCGCCTGCAGGGTGACCGTTGGGGACGTCTGATCGAGGGGACCCCCACGGTGCTCATCGAGGACGGCGAACTCATCGAGCCGCATCTGCGCAAGGAGGGCATGGAGCGGCAGGAGCTCGAGATGGTCGTCAGGGAGCACGGGATCGATCCGCTGGCGCAGGTCCGGCTGGCCGTGCTCGAGACCGATGGCTCCGTCAGCATCGTGCCGACCGCCTCCCCGGTCGTCCGCACCCGCAAGCACGTGCGGCAGGTGCGTCGACACTGACCGCCCGGTACCGTGGTGACGCCACCGGTGTCCGCTGGGAAGGAGCGCGTCATGTCGCACACCACCATCCCCGAATCCGCCGAGGTCGTGACGATCCAGCCGGGCGCCGTCGTGTCGAAGGTCATCCATCGCGACGAGGATCTCGACGTCACCGTGTTCGGTTTCGATGCCGGCGAGGGGCTGACCGAGCACACGGCCTCGCGATCGGCGATCGTCGAGGTCCTGCGCGGGCGGCTGCGCTTCTCGGCCGACGGCGAGGAACTCGACGCCGGACCGGGTTTCTGGCTCCACATGACGGCGGGCACGCCCCACGCCCTCGAGGCGGTCGAGCCGACCCTCATGCTCCTCACGCTCATCGGAACGCCCTCCCGCTAGGACGAACGCCCCTCGCTCGGGCCCGCCGCGAGCGAGGAGTTGCGGCACTCGCCCCGCGGAGGGGAGGATTCATGTCGGTGCGCCCGGAGCCACGGTTCCGGGACGTGGGCTCGACGCGGGCCATCGATCGACAGCGGGAGACCGTGCGGTGCACAGGGCCGACTACGTCATCAAGCGCTCGTTGTTCGCCGTCGCGACGATCTTCGTAGCCATCACGCTCAACTTCTTCCTGTTCAGGGTCCTGCCCGGCAGCGCCGTCAGCAGCATGGCGCGGGTGCCCCATGCGACCGCGGCCCTGCGTCACTCGCTCGAGCAGCAGTTCGGGCTCGACAAGCCCAAGTGGGAGCAGTACGTCATCTACCTCCGACAGCTGGCGAGTGGCAACATGGGCGTGTCCTACACGAACCAGCAGCCGGTCTGGGACAACCTGCGCACCGATCTCGCGAACACGATCCCGATGGCGGCTCTCGGCACGGTGGTCGCGATCGCGATCGGGACCTTCACGGGCGTCTTGTCAGCTTGGCGCCGTGGGACGAAGCTCGACCAGGTCAGCACGAATGCGGCGATCGCCTTCTACGCGTTCCCGACGCAGTGGCTGGCCCTGGTGCTCCTGATCTACCTCTCCGCCGTCCTGCCGAGCCACGGGATGCAGAACGACTTCCTCATCGACCCGACCCCCTGGGAACACGTGAAGGACGTCTTGCTCCACATGACCCTGCCCTCGCTCACGTTCGCACTCACCCTGTATGGGGAGTACACGCTGATCGTCCGCTCCGCCATGCTCGAGACGCTCGGGGAGGACTACGTTCTGACCGCCCGAGCCAAGGGACTGCCCGCAGCGCACGATCGTGCGGCGGCACGCGCTCCGCAACGCGATGCTGCCGACGACCACGCTGATCGCGCTGTCGCTCGGCTACATCGTGGCCGGCGCGATCCTCATCGAGACCGTGTTCTCGTGGCCCGGCATCGGCAATGCCGTCTACCAGGCCGTCGACGGAGCGTGACTACCCGATGCTCCAGGGGGCCTTCCTGGTACTGACCGTGTCGGTCGTGATCTGCAACTTCCTCGCCGACCTCCTGTACTTCAAGCTCGACCCGAGGATCACGGAGTAGCCATGGCGGTCCGTCCCGACATCACCGAGGAGCGCGCGGCCGCCGCGGCGGATCGCCACGCGCGAAGGCCGCAACTGGCTCGTCCATGTCGATCGCGGAGAGCAGGCAGGCGGAGATCGGCCTCGGCGTCCTCGGGTTCCTCGTGATGATCGCGATCCTGGCTCCGTGGTCGCGCCGTACGACATCCGCACGCAGGCGGGCCCCGTGTACGCCCCACCGTCCTGGAAGCACCCGCTCGGACTGGACGACGGCGGGATCGACATGCTCTCGTTGCTGATCCACGGGGACGCACGTCCCTCATCGTCGGTTTCGCCGCGACGTTCGTCGCGATGATCATCGGCGGCGGGATCGGCATCCTCGCCGGCTACTTCGGGGGCTGGCTCGACGCCGTCTTGATGCGGATCACCGACTACTTCCTCGTGATCCCCGATCTGCCGCTCGCGATCGTCGTAGCCGCGATCTGGGGCGCCGAGCCTGACGCACATCATCCTCGTGATCGGCTTGCTCCTATGGACCGGCGACCGCGCGGGTCATCCGCGCCCAGGTCAAGAGCGTCCGCGAGCGCGTCTACGTGAAGCGTGCCACGGTCGATCGGCGCCGGGCAACTGCGCGGATCGTCTTCCGGCCACGTGCTGCCGCAGATCGCGCCGCTGCTGATCGCGAACACCGTTCTCACGATCGCGATCGCCGATCTTCGACGAGACCGCGTTCGTCGTTCCTCGGACTCGGTGACCCCAGCAAGGATCATCGCTGGGCAAGCATCATCGAGAACGCGTTCCTGCGGCACCGGCGATCATCCGCGGCGCGTGGTGGGCCATCATCCCGCCCGGCATCTGTGTCGCCTTGATCATCCTGGGCTGCATGCTGCTCGGTCAGGCGCTCGAGGACGAGCTCAACCCGCGGCTGAAGGTGTCCTACCTCTCGCCGCGCACGTTCCGGATCGCGGCCGGTCCTCCCGGCGAGAGCCTGGGGCGCGATCGAGTCTCGCTCGAGGTCCGGGACCTCCACGTGTGGTTCGATCTTCGGGCACGGAGCAGGAGCTGCACGCCGTTCAGGGGGTCGGCCTCGACCTGATCGGCCCGGGCGACCGCTTGGGCCTCGTCGGAGAGTCGGGTGCGGCAAGACCACCACGATCCTCGCCGCTCATGGGGCTGCTTCCGCCGTCAGCCTCCGTGGCGGGCGAGGTCCTGCTCGACGGCGAGAACATCCTGTCGGGCGGCGAGCCGACGCTCGCGGCCTCACCGCTGGACGGACGTCGCGATGGTCTTCCAGGGGGCGATGAACGCACTGAACCCGGTCAAGACCGTCGAGTGCGCAGATCGTCGAGCCGATGGAGTTCCACGGCGTCGTCTGCGGGCGCGGCACGCCAGGCGAGCGCGCAGGCGAGCTGCTCGAGTTGGTCGGGATCCCCGGCGACCGCGGCCGGCGGTATCCGCACGAGCTCTCGGGCGGGATGCGCCAGCGAGCCGCGATCGCGATGGCGCTCGCGTGCGAACCGAAGGTCCTGCTCGCCGACGAGCCGACGACCGCGCTCGACGTGATGGTGCAGGCTCAGATCCTCGAGCTGCTGGTCTCGCTGGCCCGACGAGCTCGGCCTCGCGCTGGTGCTCGTCACGCACGATCTCGCCGCTGTCGCGCAGGTCTGCGAGCGGGCCGCCGTCATGTACGCCGGCGAGATCGTCGAGGCCGGCCCGATCGACGCTCTCTTCCACGACGCCGCGGCACCCGTACACGCGGCTGCTGTTCGCCGCGACCCCCGACCTCTGCGGCGACGAGGAGGTCCTGTCGATCCCGGGCGCTACCACCGCGGCTCGACCGCGCGATCGTCGGATGCCCGTTCCAACCGCGTTGTGACCGGGCGTTCGATGCGTGCATGCTCGATCGCCCTGAGCTGACCCCCGTCGGCGCCGGGCACTCGGCCGCCTGCCACCTGAACGACCGCGATCGCGACGGGGCGGTGACCCGCCATGAGCGACCGACGGCCCCTGCTGCAGGTGCGACGACCTCGTCACGACTATCCCGTCGCGGCGAGGGATGCGTCGGGGCGCTGACTGCGCCGGCCAGGCGCGTTCGTCCGCGCCGTCGACGGTGTCTCGCTCTCGCTCCGCACAGGGCGAGATGCTCGCGCTGGTCGGCGAGTCCGGCTGCGGGAAGACGACCACCGCCCAGACGATCCTGCGGCTGGTGCGAGCCGTCCGGCGGGTCGATCGACTTCGACGGGCACGACATCACGCAGCTGTCCCAGCGCGACCTGCGTCCGCTCCGACGGCGGATGCAGATGATCTACCAGGATCCCTACGAGTCGCTCGACCCCCGCTTCCGCGTCCGCCAGACTGTCGAGGAGCCGCTCGCTCGTGCACCGCGTCGGCGACGGCCACACGGCCGCCGCGAACGTCGTGATCCGAGCGCTCGCGCGAGCGTGGAGCTCTACCCCTCCGGAGCTCTACGTCGAGCGCTACCCGCACGAGCTCTCGGGCGGGCCAGCGTCAGCGCGCGGCTATCGCGGCCAGCCTCGTGCTCGACCCCGAGCTCCTCGTGGCCGACGAGCCGGTCTCGATGCTCGACGTGTCCGTGCGCGCCGGCGTGCTCGGGCTGCTCGACGCCTGCGCCGCGAGCGCGACATGGCCATCCTGATGATCACCCACGACCTCTCCACGGCCGCCCACTTCGCCGACCGCATCGCGGTCATGTACCTCGGCCGCATCGTCGAGCAGGGTCCGGCGAGCGAGGTCGTTCGGAACGCGCGGCATCCGTACACGCGCGCCTTGCTCTCCGTGGTTCCGAAGCGCGATCCGCGGGATCGAACGACTCCGCAGATCCTCGAAGGTGAGACACCCGACCCGATCGAGATCCCACGCGGATGCCGGTTCCACCCTCGATGCCCGATCGCCGAGGATCGGTGCCGCGAGCTCGACCCCGAGCTGCACGCTCCGCAGGGTGCTTCCCTGAACCACGAGGCCGCCTGCATCCTGGTCTGACGGCGGACCCGTCGTGCGCCGCGCAGGACAAAGGCGTAGAAGTAGGGAACGGGCTGGATGAGGGGAACGAGGGAGAAGTCATGAAGAGGCGAAGCGCGCTCGCGGCGTTGACCATCGCCCTGTCCATGATCGCAGCCGGCTGCACCGGCGGGTCCGAGAAGGAGACGAGCACCGGCGGGATCAAGGAGGGAGGGACGCTCCGGATCGGAACGAGCTCCGGGATCTCGTCGATGAACCCCTTCGTCGGCTTCAACCAGGACGACTACGCGGTCTGGCTGTACATCTACCCGAGCCTGCTGCAGGCCGACACCACGACGGGCGAGTTCGCCCCCAACTTCGCGGAGACCTGGGACGTGTCGGACGACGGGCTGACGGTGACGTGGCACCTCGTCGCCGGGGCGACGTGGTCCGACGGGGAACCGCTCACCGCCGAGGACGCCGCATGGACGATCGACACCATCCTGAAGTACCCCCGCCCGACCGGCGCCTGGGAGGGAAGCGTCGGGTTCCTGAAGAGCGTCGAGGCCACCGACGGGACCACGCTCGTCGCGACCTACGAGCAGCCGAGCTCGACCGCCCTATCGGGCCTGGGCGGGATCCCGATCCTGCCGCCACAGGTGTGGGAACCGTACGCGACCGGCGACGGGAAGGCTCTGAAGTCGTTCGAGAACGTGCCCGAGGGCGGGGAGCCCCTCACCTCCGGCGGGCCGTTCATCCTGACCCAGTACCGGAAGAACGACATCGCGCTCTTCCAGAAGAACCCGACCTTCTACGGGACGAAGCCGCACATCGACGGGTTCGGCCTGCAGTTCTTCGCCAACGAGGACGCGATGATCACCGCCCTGAAGACGGATCAGCTGGACGCGATCAACGAGATCCCGCCGACCAGCGTCGACACGCTACAGGCTGCCGGCATGGAGGTGTACGAGGGCCCGGCGCTCGCGCTGCGCGACTTCATCATCAACTCGAACCCCGACAAGCCCGAGCATCGCGAGCTGCTAGATCCGAAGGTGCGCGAGGCGTTCGAGTACGCCGTCGATCGCGAGCAGATCGTGGAGACGGCGTGGCTCGGACACGCGACACCGGGAGCCGCGCTCCTCCCAGAGGGAGACGTGAGCGGCGGCATCGACTGGCACAACCCGAACATCGAGCCGCTGCCGTTCGACATCGCGAAGGCGAACGAGATCCTGGACTCGCTCGGTTACGCGACGGGCCCTGACGGGATCCGGGTCGCGGGCGACCATCCCATGAGCTACGAGGTGATCTTCCCGAACGACGAGGCCGGCGCCGGAGACCGAGCGTTCCAGATCATCCAGAACGGGTTCGAGCAGATCGGCGTCAAGCTCATCCAGAAGAAGATGGACAATTCGGCGGCCTTCGACGCCATCGGCGCGCCCGACTACACGTACCTCGACTTCGATCTCGCGATGTGGGACTGGTTCCCGGCGCTCGACCCCGACTTCCTGCTCGCGGCGATGACATGCGACCAGTACGGCTCGTGGAACGACACGGGCTACTGCAGCCCCAAGTACGACGAGCTGTACACCGCCCAACGAGGCGCCATCGATCCGCAGGAGCGCCGGCAGATCGTCTACGAGATGCAGGAGCTGGTCTACAACGACCGGCCGTACATCATCCTCACCTACGACAAGCGTCTGGATGCCTGGTCGCCCAAGTGGGAGGGCTTCGTGGAGTCGAGCCAGGGCTTCTTCAACGCGTTCTCCACGCAAAGCCTGCTCTCGGTCCACCAGGCCTGACGGGAGACGAACCGGACACCGAGTGGGCGGCCACAGCGGTAGCTGCCATGCTGGCCCTCCTCGCCCTCCGTAACCAGCTCCACCACCAGGTCGGCCGCGCGCAGCACGGATGCGTCCCCAGCCAGCTCGATGGGCATGACAGCTCGGCATTCCTTACTACTCCCCACGGCGGGCGATCCGCACGCGATCACTTGGTCCCCCATATCGCCCCAAGTAGGAGAGGGCGCGATCGAGCCGTACGCCCCCGTACGTCGCGTCCTGCGCACGAGACGCGTTCGGTGGCGTCGCTCGAGTCCTTCGCGACCGCCTCGTTCACGGTTGCACGGGACCCGCGCCTTGCGCACGCGCCGAGCACGAACGGTGTTGCGGAGAGGCCCGCGTGCATCCCCGAACGAGGATGAAGTCGCCGGATGGGCTGGCGCACTGCTCCTCCCTCCCACATGATGGGGTGTTGTGAAACACGTCCTCCAAGGATCCGCGTGGGGGCGGTTCGATCTGGTGACGGGCGCCCCGTGGCAGTTGTCGGCGGCGATCCGCGTGGCCTCAGGGATCCTCCTCGGCTTCTACGTGGCGACGTACGCCGCGCCGGCCGCGAACCCGGCTCCCGAGCACGTGCGACCCTCCGGCTTGGCGCTCGCCGCGGTGCTCGTGAGCGGCGGCCTCTTCCAGTGGCTGTTGCGAGAGCGCGCCTACGTCCGGATGCTCATGTTCGCAATCGACACGCTCACGCCAGTGGCGTTCGTCTGGCTCTACGTCTTCGACCCGACCCCGAACGTCTTCGCGCTCGTCTTCGTCGGCGTCGCCCAGGGCGCGCTCGCCTTCGGCAACGTAGGAGGCCTGGTCGCATGGGCCATCATCTCGTTCGGGTACGTGGCCTCCGAGGCACTGGCTGAGCCGTTCTCCGGGGTCGCGGCGCTCCCCGCGCTCGTCGCTTTGCGTGTTGTCGCCGCCCTATTCATCGCGCTGCTGGTCGGGCGGGTGGCGGAGAGGATGGTCCAGGCAGGGGCCGCCCGCGGGCGGGCGGAGGAGGAGCTCGCGATGACGGAAGGGTCGCTTCGCGCACTCTTCGACGCCTCGCCGGTCGCGCTCGTGCTGGTGAAACCCGATGGCGTCGTCGAGGCCTGGAGCCCGGCGGCCGAGCGGCTCTTCGGCTGGAGCGCGCGTGAGGCGGTCGGCCGGTACCTGCCGTTCGTGGGCAGGGACAAGGTCGAGGAGTCCAGCGTCCTCCGCGAGCGGTTGCTCTCCGGGGTGGCGCTCGTGGAAGCCGATGTCCTCCGGCAACGCAAGGACGGCAGCCCGGTCGAGGTCGACCTGTCGCTGGCTCCGATCCACGGGCCGGACGGATCCGTCAGCCGGATCGTCGCCGCGATCTCGGAGTGCACCGAGCGCAAGCTGCACGAGCGTGAGATCCAGCGACTCAATCGGGCCCTACGCACCCTCAGCCTCTGTAACCAGGCGATGCTCCGGATCTGGGACGAACAGGAGTTGCTGGAGACCATCTGCCGCACGCTCGTGGTTCACGGCGGATTCGGTGCCGCGTGGGTGGGGTTCGCCGAGCGCGACGAGGCCCTCTCCATGCGACCAATCGCCCACGCCGGGGACGCCGAAGGGTTCCCGGACCCGTCGCAGACCTGGTCGGACACGGATGGTAGCGGTCGGGGACCGATGGGCACGGCGATCCGCACCGGCTTGCCGCAGTTCGTGGACGACATCGCCACCGACCCGAGGACCACCGCCTGGCGGGCTGAGGCCGCCGCGCGCGGGTTCGCGTCCTTGGCGGCTCTGCCGCTTCATGACGAGGGAACGACGTTCGGCGTACTCACCCTCTGCTCGGATGGGCACGAAGCGTTCGACCAAGCAGAGCGGGGACTGCTGCTCGAGCTCGCCGACGACCTGGCGTTCGGCATCACGACGATCCGAGCCCGTGAGGAGAAGCAGCGGATCTTGGACGAGCTCCTGGAGGCGGAGAACAAGTATCGGGCGCTCGTCGACCGGATCCCCGCGGTCGTCTACACGGCCGAGCTCGGCATCAACGGTCGGTGGCTGTACGTCGGTCCGCATGTCGAGGACATGCTCGGCCTGAGGCCCGATGAGGTGCTCGAGGACCCGCAGCTCCTCTTCAAGCACGTGCATCCAGACGACCGCGAGATGGTCCTCGCGGCCGAAGAAGCGAGACGGAGCGCCGGCGAGCGCTTCTCTCTCGAGTACCGCGTGAACCGCCCCGATGGGCGGACGATATGGATCCAGGACGAAGCCGAGATCGTCTACGACGACGTGGTGAGAGAGCCTCGCATGTTCGGGCTGATCTTCGACGTCACCGAGCGACGTCTCGCTGACGAGGAGCTCAGGGAGACGCTGGAGCTCCTCCGCCGGATGGCCCAGCAGCGTAGTGTCCTCAACGCGCGGCTCGTCAACGCGGAGGAGCGAGAGCGCGCACGGATCGCTTCGGATATCCACGACGACGCGATCCAGGCGATCACCGCCGTGTCGCTGCGCCTCAACGTCATGCGCGAGCAGATCGAGGAACCCGAGCTGCGGGAGACACTTGGACGGCTCGAGGAGGCTGTGACCTCGGCGATCGGCCGCCTGCGGACGCTGATATTCGAGCTGCGCCCTAGGATGCTCGACCAGGAAGGGCTGGCGCGCACCCTCGCGTACTACCTGGAGAAGGTGTTCGGACCCACTGAGATCGAGTGGACGCTCGACGAGCGGCTGGACCGGGAGCCGGACCCGGACATCCGAAACACGATGTACAGGATCGCGGGCGAGGCGCTCAGCAACGCGCGGAAGCACTCGCGCGCGAGACACGTGAGCGTCGTACTGGAGCCCCTGGACGACGGGTTCCATACGGTCGTTCGCGACGACGGGTCGGGGTTCTCCCCGGCCGTCGAGGCCACCCCGGAGCCCGAGCACCTCGGTCTCTTCACGATGCGCGAACGGGCAGAGCTTGCCGGCGGTTGGCTGCGGATCGATACCGCGCCCGGTCGAGGAACGACCGTGGAGTCCTGGATCCCCGCCACCCCGGCATGAGGTGGATGCTGCCGATCCTCCTCACGTCCCAGCGACAGCGGCACATGGCCGCTACGGCCGGACGTACGTCGTCTTCACCTGCGTGAAGAACTCGACCGCGTAGCGGCCCTGCTCGCGGCTCCCCTGGCTCGAGCCCTTCGTGCCGCCGAACGGGACGTGGAAGTCGACCCCGGCGGTCGGCAGGTTGATCGTGACGATGCCCGCCTGGAGCCCGTCTCGGAAGCGGGCGGCGTGCTTCAGCGAAGTCGTGCACACGCCGGCCGAGAGGCCGTACTCGGTGTCGTTCGCGACCGCGAGGGCCTCGTCCGCGTCGGCGACCCTCACCACGGTCGCGATCGGTCCGAAGATCTCCTCGCGGTTCACGCGCATGTCGTTCGTCGTGCGCACGAGGAGCGCCGGCGACAGGTAGAAGCCGTCGCGTGTCGCGCTCGAGGCGCTCGCCGCCCCACGCGACCTCGGCGCCCTCGGCGCGCGCCGACCTCGAGGTACTCCTCGTCCTGCTTGAGCTGGCCCTCGTCGACGACCGGACCGATCTGCGTGCCGTCGTCGAGCGCGTGGCCGACCCTGCAGCGCACCCATCGCCACGACCATGGCCTCGACGAACGCGTCGTGGATGCCCTCGGTCACGATCAGGCGCGAGCGACGCGGTGCAGCGCTGGCCGGTCTGGAAGAACGCGCCCTGGATCGCGCAGTCGACCGCGATCGTCGAGGTCGGCGTCGTCGAGCACGACGAGCGGGTTCTTCCCCCCCATCTCGAGCTGGGCCCTCGCGAACCGCTCGGCGCACGCGAGCGCAACCTGCGCTGCCGACGGCCTGCGAGCCGGTGAAGGTCACGCCGCGGACCTTGCGGGTGATGGATCAGTGCGTCGCCGACGCTCGAGCCGCTGCCGTTCACGAGGTTGAACGTCCCGGGCGGCAGGCCGGCGCGCGAGACGATCTCGGCGAGCGCCCACGCGGAGGCGGGAACGAGCTCGGCCGGCTTGAACACGACCGCGTTGCCGTAGGCGAGGGCCGGCGCGATCTTCCACGCCGGGATCGCGATCGGGAAGTTCCACGGCGTGATGACGCCGACCACGCCGAGCGGCTCGCGCAGCACGTCGACATCGACGCCGGGTCGCACCGAGCGGATGTGCTCGCCGCCGATCCGCAGCGCCTCGCCGGCGAAGTACTTGAAGATCCACGCGGCGCGCTGGACCTCGCGCGATGCCCTCGGCCTTGGGCTTGCCCTCCTCGCGCGAGAGCTGCATCGCCGAGCTCCTCGGCACGCGCCGCGAGCTCGACCCCGATCTTCTCGAGCGCGGTGAAGCGCTCGGCCGGCGTCGCGGCCGACCACGCGGGCGCGGCGCCGAGCGCTGCCTCGACCGCGACATCCACCTGCGCGGCGTCAGCGATCGCGTACTCACCCACGACGTCCGTGAGGTCCGACGGGTTCACGTCCTGCGCGACGCCCCCGCCCTCGACCCATCCGCCCCCCACGTAGTTCCGGTGCGTCTCCATGGCGATCTCCTCCGAGCGGCGACCGCCCGGTCGCCGGTTCCCCGAGCCTAACGTGAGCGGCGGAGGCGCGGGCCCCGCGTCGGGGATCGCGACCCAGGCGTCGGAGAGGTGACCCGTGGCGTGGACGAACGCCGCGGCCGAGGCGACGAGCCATGACGAGCGCGACCACGGTCGTGCGTTGCATCGGCGACCGCGTGGGGTCAAGGTGCAGGCGACAAGGATGCAGACCTCGACGCCCACCGCGCCACCGCCCGCGGGGCGGAGGGAAGGCCCATCGGTCGGCACCTACCTGTGGCGCCGGCGGTTCCTGATCTTCGCGGTCGCTGCCGCGGCCTCGCTGGCGGGTGGCTCGATCCTCGTCGACCACATCCGGTCCGGCCAGCGTACGCCGCGTCCCACCTTCGCCGAGAGGGTGACCCTGAGGGACGCCCATGGCGGATTCGACGCCGTGACGACGAATCTCGGTGACCGCGCCAGACGGCCGACGTGCACGGTGAGCGCATTCGACATCTACGGACACAGCGTGGGTTCGCGGGTGTTCGAGCTCGAGAAGCTCTCGGCGGGCGAACGCCTCGAGTGGGATGGCGCGCTCCTCGTGACGGCGACCGTCGAGCGCATGTCGATCGCCTGCCGCTGAGCCCGTAGCCGGAGGCTCCGGCCCGGAACCCCGCTAGGGTGTCCGCGGGGAGTTGAGGCATGACGGGAGCGACGGGGGATCCTGAGACGATCGGCGTCTACGTCGAGCTCGGCGCGCGGCGTGCCTTCGCCGGCTCGGTCGAGTGGCCAGGCTGGTGCCGGAGCGGACGCGACGAGGCCATCGCGATCGAGGCGCTCCTCGCGTACGGCCCTCGGTACGCGGCCGCGCTCCGCGGCGCGCGGCTCGGGTTCCGTGCGCCCGGTCCGGATGCGAGCGCCAGGGTGCTCGAGCGCCTGAAGGGCGACGCGACCACGGACTTCGGGGCGCCCGGAGCCGCTCCGTCCGCGGACGCCGAGCGGATGGACGCCGCCGACCTGCACCGCGCTCAGCTGGTCCTTCGGGCCTGCTGGCGCACGTTCGACCGCGCCGCCGAGGGGGCCGCCGACATGGTGCTCGCCGCGGGGCCGCGGGGCGGTGGTCGCGCCCTCGACCGTATCGTCGAGCACGTGCTCGACGCCGACGGCGGCTACCTCTCGCGGATCGGCGTGAAGCTCGGCGCCCCGGCGTCGAGGGACCCGCGCTCCGCACTCGAGCGCACCCGGGAGACGGCACTCGAGTCCCTCGCGGCTGTGGCGAGAGACGGGGTCCCAACGGCCCCGCGCAGCGGGAAGCGGTGGAGCCCTCGGTACTTCGTGCGGCGCGTCGCGTGGCACGTGCTCGACCACGCCTGGGAGATCGAGGACCGGACCCTGCGCTGACGCCGAGGATCGAGCCTCATCATCGGAGCGGCACTCGGGCTACGCTTCGATGGTCCGACGTTGAATGGAGCTCCCGCATGACTGCCAACACGTACGACGCCATCGTCATCGGCGGCGGGCACAACGGCCTCGTCGCCGCGGCGTACCTCGCGAAGCTCGGCGCACGGACGATCGTGCTGGAGGCGCGGCACAAGACGGGCGGGGCCTCGGACACGAGCCAGCCCTGGCCGGAGGCGCCCGAGTTCCGCGTGAACACGCTCTCCTACACGATCAGCCTCATGCCGCCGACGATCATCCGGGGTCTGCAGCTCGAGCGCCACGGCTACAAGGTCCTGCCGCTCGGTCGCGGCTACATCCCTCTGCCCGATGGGCGCTCGCTCATCGAGACCGACGACCCGAAGGATGACTACGAGCAGCTCGCGCGCTTCTCGAAACGCGATGCCGAGAACATGCCGGCGTGGTTCGCATGGCTCGACCGTGTCACGAAGATCCTCGCGCCGATGCTCATGCGCACGCCGCCAAAGGTCGGGGCGCGCGGGATGGGCGACGTCTTCGATCAGGCCCGGTTCGCCTGGCGGCTGCGCAAGCAGCTCGACGTGCGCACCGTGGCCGACATCACGCAGCTGTTCACGATGAGCGCGGCCGATCTGCTCTCGCGCTGGTTCGAGTCCCCGGTCGTCCTGGGCGCGCAGTCGGTGAACGGCATCATCGGAACCTGGTTCGGGCCCTTCTCACCCGGCAGCGCCTACGTGCTCGCGCACCACTCGGTGGGCGACCTCGGTGAGGGCGTCCTGGCCGGGTGGGGCTTCGCCGAGGGCGGCATGGGCGCCGTGGCCGACGCGATCCGCTCCTCGGCCGAGTCCTTCGGCGCGTCCGTGCGCGTGGATGCACCCGTCGATCGGATCCTCGTGCGCGACGGCCGTGCGGTCGGCGTCGTCCTGGGCGGTGGCGAAGAGGTCCATGCCCCGGTGGTCGTCACCACGTGCCACCCGCAGATCACGTTCCTGCAGCAGCTCGAGCGCTCGGAGCTACCGGGAGCCTTCGTGAACGACATCGAGAACTGGAAGACACGCTCGGGCGTCGTGAAGATCAACCTCGCGCTCGACCGGCTGCCGGAGTTCACGGCGAACCCCGGCTTCGATCCACAGATCCACGGCGGCGCGATCGAGATCGTCCACGACATCGACTTCTTGGAGCAGGCCTTCCAGGACGCACGGCAAGGACGCGCGGCCGCGCGCCCCTTCTCGGACTGTGAGATCCCGAGCGTCGTGGACCCGACGCTCGCCCCCGAGGGGAAGCACGTGATGTCGATGTTCACGCAGTGGGTCCCGTGCGAGTGGGCCTCGGAGCCACACCCGGACGAGCTCGACGCCTACGCCGACCGCGTGATCGATCTGGTCGAGGACGTCGCCCCCGGGTTCCGCGACTCGATCCTGCACCGGCAGGTGCTAGGGCCGTACGAGATGGAGCACGAGTTCCACCTCATCGGCGGCAACATCTTCCACGGGGAGCTCTCCGTGGACCAGCTGTTCCACATGCGGCCCGCGCCCGGCTATGCGGACTACCGGACGCCGATCCGCGGCCTGTATCAAGCCTCGAGTGCGACCCACGCCGGCGGCGGCGTGACCGGCCTGCCGGGCCATCACGTCGTGCGCGAGATCAGGAAGGATCGCGCTCTCCCGAAGCGATGATCAACGGCCCCGGTGCCGGGCGACGGCGCGGTCGGGCACGATCTGGTTTGAGCCCGAACCGCTGGAGACGGACGCCGATCAGCGCACCGGATCGACACGTACGAGCGTCTCGGAGGCGAGATGCACGGAGGCAACACGACCGTCCGGCGTGCGCCGGAACGTGGCGGGCTCGCCCGACTCCCGCACCCCGGGCTCCACGATGAACACGTCCGGATCGTCGGTAGGCGCAAGGGCCGGATGCCAGGAGGGCTCGGAGGGATCCACGAAGACGAGCTTGCCATCTCGCCACTCCAGGCGGACCACGAGACCCTGCTCGGGGTTGAGGTAGATCCCGAGCAGCGGGCGGAAGGTCTCGGGCATCGAGGCCGGCGATTCGATCATGGACGCGGCCGCGACCACAGCATCGCGAGCCATCTTCCCGAGCCCCATCGCGAGCCCCTCGGCATCGCCCACCCCGTTCAACAGCGCGATCGCCCCGACCTTCTCCTTCGGGTCGAAGCAGGCACACGTCGTGAACCCGTGGATTCCGCCCGAGTGCTGCACCCAGGTGACGTCGTCCTTGCGGATCGCGTACCAGGCCACGCACCATGCCTCGGTCCACTCCTCGTTGCCGAGGTACCGGGGCGTATGCATCTCCTTGAGCGTCGAGCCGGCGAGCACCTGCCCACCGGCACGCGCCCCTGCGTCCTCACGGAGCTGGAACGAGATCCAGCGGGCGAGGTCCTCGACGCTCGACCACAGGCCTCCCTCCGCCCACACCGCCGGTGGTATCGAGGCCGGCTCGAGCTCGTCGGACAGGAACCGGGCGGCATACCCGGTCGCCCGACGCTCGAGGAGCTCCTCGGGCAAGGGGTCGAAGGTGGTTCCCGTCATGGCCAGCGGCTCAAGGATCTGCTGCCGTACGTACTCCGTGTACGGGGCGCCGCTCACGCGCGCCACGATCTCTCCGAGCAGCTGATAGCCGAGGTTCGAGTACTTCTGCTGCGTGTTCGGCGGGACCTGTGCCGATCTGTGTCACGCGATCGAGGTTGCGCTCGACGACGCCCTCGTACACGGGGACGGTCCAGTCGGTTCCCGGCGGATCGCCGACCAGCCCCGACTCGTGCGAGAGCAGCCGGCGGATCGTCACGGTCTCGATCCGGCCGAAGGGGCTCGCGGCGGCACGGAGTTCGGGCAGGTGCTCGACCGCCGGATCGTCGAGGTGCAGCCGACCCTCGTCGCGGAGCTGCAAGATCGCGGTGCCCGTGAACGTCTTGGTGATCGAGGCGATCCGGTACAGCGTCGAAACCTGAGGCGCGCGCCGCGCCGCGACGTCCGCGAACCCGATCCCCGCCGACCACGCGAGCTCGTCGCCCCGGACGACGCCGACCGCCGCGCCCGGTAGCCGATGCTCCTTCACGAACGAGGCTGCTTTGGCCTCGAGCCTTTCCGCGACGCCTTCGACCGGGCTCGCCATACGTCCTCCTTCGGGGTCCTCGCGAGGAGATGCTACGTGTCCCGGACACGGGGTCCGGGGCCTGATGGACCCGGCCGCGTTGGCCTAGGCTGCGACCGTGACGCATCGCTTGTTGCTCGACGTCTCGAGCCTGATGTATCGGGCGTTCTTCGCGCTCGGCGAGAGCGTCGCCTCCCCTGGCGGGCGCCCCGTCGGAGCGGTGCACGGTTACCTCGACATGGTGACGAGGCTCGTCCGCTCACGACGGCCGGACGAGGTCGTCCACGCCTACGACCACGAGTGGCGACCGACGGCGCGCACCGACATCTACCCCGGCTACAAGTCGAACCGGCCGCCCGACCCTCCGGCGCTGCCCGACCAGTTCACGATGCTCCGCCAGGTGCTCGACCTGACCGAGATGGAACAGGCCATGACCCGCGGCTGGGAGGCGGAGGACGCGATCGCCGCGCTCTGCGCCGACGCCGGTCCCGACGACCGATTCGAGATCGTGAGCGGCGACCGCGACCTGATCCAGCTCGTGCACGACCCGACCGTGAAGCTGCTCTCCACCGTCCGTGGCGTGAGCGACCTGCTCGAGCTCGACGAGGCCGCCGTGCTCGAGAAGTACGGCGTGCCCGCCTCGCGCTACGCGGAGTTCGCCATCCTGCGCGGCGATCCGAGCGACGCACTGCCCGGCGTGCAGGGCGTCGGCGAGAAGACCGCGCGAGCCCTGATCCAAGCTTATGGCTCGCTCGAGGAGCTCCTGGCCGACGCCGAGGCCGACGAGCCGCGACCCGGCCCGCTGAAGGGCAAGCCGGCGCTCAGGGCGAGGCTCCGCGACGCACGCGGATACGTCGAAGCCATGCAGCGCCTCGTACCAGTGAACGCCGAGGCTCCCGTGGACCGCTGGCGCGGCGAGCGTGACGACGCATCGCTCCGAGCACTGGCCGACGAGCTCGGAGTGCGCGGGCCCCTGCAACGCCTGCGAGCGGCCCTCGACATGGCGACCGCAGGCACGGACGAGGCGTAGGCACTCCGCATCGTTACGCCTCCGTAACGGAGCCGTTCACCTGGCGCAACCTCGGCCGTGGAAGCTTCTGACACGACCTCAAAGGAGGCGACATGATCGACGTCCTCGAAAGCCCCGTGCGAACGGACGACTACCAGACGATGGACCTCATCGCGGACATCTCGGAGCTGCACGTCGAAGCCCGTCGCCGGCTCATGGCCGTCTTCTACGAGTTCCGCGAGCGCGAGCGGCAGCTCCAGGCTGAGGTCCTCCGGCTCCGCCGAGGCCTCTCGCGCACCCATCGATAGAGCTCTCCCCGACGGCAGCTCGGCCCGTAGCGCTCATCGGGGTCTCCCGGCGTGCCGGCCGGTGTGCCGCGCTGCCTTCGCGACGGCGCGATCCGAGATGCGGTCGGCGACCCACGGCGCCGCGTTCGCGAGGCGCGCGAGGAACCAGTTCCACCCACCCGGGTAGATCCGCTTCCGGCGGCGCGCGATGCCGTCCAGGATCGCGGCGACCACGATCTCCGGGCTCATCGGCTTGATCTTGCCTTGCATCGCGTCTTGCTCGGGCGGGTGCTGGGGGACCTCGGCGGCGAGGCCCGGCGTGTCGACATCCGTCGGGTACACGCTGGCAACGTGGATGCCGAGCGGCTTCAGCTCGGTGCGCAGGGTCTCGCAGAGTCCTCGCACGGCGTACTTGGGCGGGCAGTAGGCGCCCATGCCGAACACGCCGACGAGGCCGGCGAACGACGAGATGCACACGATCGTGCCGCTCCCCCGCTCGAGCATCGAGGGCAGCGCCGCGCGGATGCACCACAAGGTGCCGAAGTAGTCGATCGCCATGTCGCGCTCGAGGACGTGGTCGGCCAGGTCCTCGAAGTAGCCGGGGTGCACGACCCCGGCGCACGTGATGAGGACGTCGGCGGGACCGTGACGCTCGAGGCTCGAGGCGATCGCCGCGGAGGCCTGGGCCCTGTCCGCGACGTCGGCCGGCGCGAGATGCAGCTGCGAGCTCTCCGGTGGATCGTCCCGCAGGCGCGCGAGGTCGCCGTCGTCGAGCGCGACCACCGAGACGTTCGCCCCGAGCGCGGCAAGCCGGCGCACGAGCGCCAGGCCGATCCCGCTCGAGCCGCCGGTGACGATGACGTGCCGGTCCCGCAGGTCGGGCGTGCGAGCCATCACGCCCACCTCACGATGAGGATCGCCGCGAGGAGCAGGACGCCGAACACGATCCCCGCGTTCATCAGGCCACCACGTTCGAGCGCGAACATCCCGTGCTTCGCGAAGTACGCGAGGTCGATCACGCCGAGGAACGTGAGCATCCCGGCGGCCACGAGCGCGAGCGAGCGCCCGAGGGGCTCCTCGAGCACGAGCAGCACCGCCGACGCGACGAGCGTCAGCGCCAGGATCAAGTCGGGGAACACGAAGACCTGCTCGTGCTCGACGTAACCCGTCGGGAGCCACGGCTCGTCGTGGGCCTCGCGCGGCCACGTCAGCCAGAAGCCCGCGATGGCGATCGCCGCGATCAGCTCGAGCACGGCGATCACCCAGGTCGCGGCGTTGCCGGTCACGTCGCGGTCGGGGTCGTCGTCCGCGGCTGCGTGCGGATGCGCTCGGGCACCTCGTCGCGCGCCCAGACGTCCTCGGGCGCCTCGGCGCGCTTGACGATCTCGGCCTCGTCACCGTGCACGAGGACCGAGGCCGGCCGAGGCAACGCGTTGAAGTTCGAGGCCGACGACTCCTGATACGCGCCGGTCTCGAGGAAGGCAACCACGTCGCCCTGCTCGACCTCGGGCACGTGGGCACCCAGGATGATGATGTCCGCGAAGCACGAGTGCCCGACGATGTCGGCAGCCAGCGTCCTCGGTGCATCGGCGCGGTTCGCGACGAGGTACGGGTAGCGGTTGTGCTCGAGCGCGCCGCCGGCGAGGAAGAAGTACGTCGTGTCGGTGAGCACCCATGCGTATGGGTACGGCCGCGTCTGGCGCTTCAGCACCTTCACCCTCGCGAGATGGACCCCCGTGTTCCCGTAGAGCCATCGTCCCGGCTCGACCTGCAGGTGGACGCCCTCTGTCCGGACGCCCTGCCGCGCAAGCTCGGACCGCAGCGTCGAGGTGACCGTGCGCGCGAAGTCCTCGATCGCCGGCGGGTGCTTCGGCTCGTGCTCGCTCGTGAGCAGGGGGAGCACCTTGCCCATCACGCCGTGGTACGCCCGCGAGCCGAGGCCTCGGAGCCCGACCAAGAGCGGGTAGCTGAGCGCCGTGAGGACGAACTCCGAGCGCGGCATCTCCTTGTTCATGGGGTCGCGCATGCTCGGGAAGCCGCCGCCTACGTCCAGCTCCTTCGGTTGCCACCCACCCCACGCCGCACTCAGCTCGCCGACGAGGCGCGCGAACCGGGTCATGAGCCCCTCCCAGTACCAGGTGCTCGGGTGGTGACGCCCCTGGTGGACGTGCAGGCCCACGAGCTCGACGTTCGGCATCTGCAGGGCGCGGCGGCCGAGCTCGACGAGGTACTCCTGCGGGATGCCGGACTTGTACACCTGGATGCCGAGGTCGACCGGCACCGTCGCCTGGCTGAAGTCGGTCCGGCGCCACAGGTTCGGCACGATCGACTTCACGCGGAAGCGGATCTTCGCGGTCATGCCGAGCTCGGCGGCGACCTCTTGGATGAGGTCGATCTCGTGCACGTCCTCCACGGTGATACGGACATCGGCCTCGACGCAGCGGCGGAGGTGCTCGCGCGGCTTGCCGCCGCCGTTCACCGAGACCAGGCTGGGGTCGACGCCGGTCCGGAGCACGCCCGCGAGCTCCTCCGGCGAGTAGATGTCGGCGCCGGCGCCCTCCTCGGACAGGATGTGGCGCGTCGCGAGCATCGTGTTGGCCTTGAAGGCCGGCAGCACGTCGACGGGACCGACGGGCCAACCCTCCGCGAACGCATCCCTGATCCTCCGGACGTTGTTGCGGAGCTGGGTCTCGGAGAAGACGAAGATCGGCGAACCGAAGCGCTCAACGAGTTCGGCGGCGTCGAGCTCCTCGACGAAGAGACGGCCGTCGCGGATCGACAGGACGTCGGACTCGGACGCGGCGACGGGCGCCCGGCTTGCGGCATCGCGGTTCGCGGACATCTCGATCCCTCCTCGAGGCCTCGATCCCGCGAGCCCGGTCCAGCCACCCGCCCGCGCTCGCGGGGACGTGTGGGAATCATGCTCCCTGGGACCGCGACCGTGCACGCGGCGTGCGGCCCCACAGGGCGCGCGCACGCCCTTGGGCTACCCGGTCGTCGGCTTGCGGGCGATGTACCCGGTCACGAGCACGGCGACCGTCGTGAGGACGATCACCGTCGCCCACGACAGCGGCGACGGCCCTGCCGAGACGAGCATCAGCGTCGCCGACAGCACCACGGTCGCCCACAGCACGACGAGCGACACCCGCTTGGCACGTGCGGGCATGCCGCCTCCGTCGATGAAGCCCGCGATGTACGGGCCCAGTCGCCGATGCCGAAGCAGCCACCCGTGGAGCCGGGGCGACGAGCGCACGAAGCACGCTGCCGCGAGCAGGAGGAACGGGGTGGTCGGCAACACAGGGACGAAGATCCCGACGGCTCCGATCCCGACGCAGACGAGCCCCGCCGCCGACAGGACGACGCGGCCCACGGGTCCCATGGTCGCGCCCTCTCTGCGCTCGGCCGCCATCCGCCGATGGTAGCCGCCGGTCCGCCCACGAGCGCGAGCCCAGGCGTTCCGACTAGCATCACCTCGAGCTACGGCGTGACCCCCGTGGCGAGCATCGACGGAAGGAGAACACCGTGCCCGCGGACACCAGCATCACCGCATCGACCCTGCCGGACCGGGCTCAGGTCGTCGTGATCGGCGGCGGCGTGATCGGCGCCAACATCGCGTACCACCTCACGAAGCTCGGCTGGAAGGACGTCCTGCTGCTCGAGCGCCGGCAGCTGACCTCCGGCACCACCTGGCACGCCGCCGGGCTCATCACCTCGGCCGGCATGGGGCAGGAGACCATGCTCTGGATGGCCCGCTACACGCGGGACCTCTACATCGGGCTCGAGGAGGAGACCGGCCAGGCGACCGGATGGAACCCGATCGGCCACCTGCACATCGCCAGCACGCCCGAGCGCCTCGAGACGCTCCGGCGCGAGTCCGCCTTCGTGCGCGGCTACGGCGTCGAGGACCAGGAGATCTCGCCCCAGGAATTCAAGCGGATGTGGCCCGAGGCGTACATCGACGACGTGCTCGCCGCCTTCTACGTGCCGGACGAGGGGCGCATCAACCCAGCCGACGTGACGATGGCGCTCGCCAAGGGCGCTCGGATGGGCGGAGCCACGATCGTCGAGGGCGTGCCGGTGACCGGCTTCACGACCTCGAGAGGTCGCGTGACGGGCGTCGTGACGCCCCAGGGCACCGTCGAGTGCGAGTACGTCGTGAACGCGGCCGGCATGTGGGCCCGGCAGCTCGGCGAGATGGCCGGCGTGTCCATCCCGCTCCAGGCCTCCGAGCACTACTACATGATCACCGAGCCCGTGGACTGGGCTCGCCCGGACCTCCCCGTCGTCGAGGACCCGGACCTGTACGGCTACTACCGCGAGGAGGGCGGCGGCATCCTCGTCGGCCTGTTCGAGCCCGTCGGCGGCCCCTGGGCGCTGGACCGCGTGCCCGACGAGATCGAGTTCGCCAGCCTGCCACCGGACTGGGACCGCGTCGGCCCCTACCTGGAGCGGGCGATGGACCGCTTCCCCCGCCTGCGCGAGGCCGGCATCAAGACGATGTTCTGCGGCCCCGAGAGCTTCACGTCCGACCTCGGACCGATCATGGGCGAGGCCCCGGAGCTGGACGGGTACTTCGTTGCCGCCGGGATGAACTCGCTCGGCATCATCCTCGGGGGCGGCGTCGGTCTCCTCACCGCGCAGTGGATCGTGAACGGCCACCCCGAGATGGACGTGATGGGATACGCGATGGATCGCACCCAGCCGCCCGAGTCCACGAAGCGGTTCCGCACGGACCGAACCGTCGAGCAGCTCGGTGCGGCCTTCGGCGACGCCGCGTTCCCGAACTGGCACCCGAAGACGGCTCGCAACGTCAAGCGCTCGGCGATCCACGACCGCTTGGCCGCCGCGGGCGCGTACTTCGGTGTGTCGTCCACCTACGAGTTCCCGGAGTGGTTCGCAGGCCCGGGCGCCGAGCCGCACGTGACGGTCGGCTGGCACCGCGACGAGTCGTTCCCCCACCAGGCCGAGGAGCACCGCGCCGTCCGCGAGGCCGTCGGGATGATCGACATGTCGTTCATGGCGAACATCCTCGTGCAGGGGCGCGACGCCGAGGCCGTCCTGAGCCGACTGAGCGCGAACGACGTCGCCGGACCGATCGGGCGCGTGGTCTACACGCAGTGGCTGAACGAGCTGGGCGGCATCGAGGCCGACGTCACGGTCACCCGCCTCGCCGAGGATCGGTTCATGGTCATCACGGCGGACCTCACCCACAGGCGCGTGCTCGCGCGGCTCCGCCGGCACACGCCCGAGGACGCGCACGTCTCGGTCACCGACCTGACCGCCGGCACAACGCTGATGACGGTCCAGGGGCCGCGGTCGCGTGAGCTGCTCTCTCGCCTCACGAGCGCGGACCTGTCGAATGAGGCGTTCCCCTACATGAGCGCCAAGGAGATCGACGTGCACTACGCGCGCGTGCTGGCGATGCGCGTCACGTACGTGGGCGAGCTCGGATGGGAGCTCCACGCGCCGGCCGACCTCGCGCTCACCGTCTACGACGCGCTGGTCGAGGCCGGGGCGGACCTGGGCTACCGGGACGTCGGCATGCTCGCGATGAACAGCCTGCGGATGGAGAAGGCCTACCGGGACTACGGGCTCGACATGGACAACACGGACACGCCGATCGAGTGCGGCCTGGAGTTCGCCATCGCGTGGGACAAGCCGGGCGGGTTCGTCGGACGCGACGCGCTCCTCGCGCAGCGCGAGGCCGGACCGCCGAAGCGCCGGCTCGTGCAGTTCCTGCTCGAGGACCCCGACCCGCTCCTCTTCGGGCAAGAGCCGATCCTCCGCGAGGGTGAGTGGGTGGGCTACAACCGGATCGGCGCGTACGGGCACACGCTCGGCGGTGCGGTCGGGCTCGGCATGGTCGAGCACGAGGAGGGCATCCCGGCCGAGGCGATCGGCGAGTGGAAGTTCGAGCTCGAGGTCGCCGGCACGCGCTACCCGGCGAAGGCTTCGCTCACGCCGATGTACGACCCGAAGCGCGAGCGCATCAAGGCCTAGCGGTGGACGGGCGCGCCCGCGTCGCGATCGTCGGCGGAGGCATCGGCGGGTGCAGCCTCGCATACCACCTCGCCGAGCTGGGGTGGACCGACGTCGTGCTCCTCGACAAGGGCGAGCTCACGAGCGGCTCGACCTGGCACGCGGCCGGGCTCTGCACGCATTTCAACGCGAGCCGCAACCTCACACGCCTGCTGGCCGAGAGCATCGCGCTGTACCGCACCCTGGATGCTGAGACCGGCGGCTCGGTCGGCTTCCGCGAGGTGGGCAGCATCCGCCTGGCCTCGAACCCCGACCGGATGGACGAGTTCCGCCACGCGCGGGCGAGGGCCGCGATCTGGGACCTGCCGTTCGAGCTGATCGACCGTGACCGGATCCTCGACCGATGCCCGCTGCTCGACCTCGACGACGTCCTCGGCGCGCTGTGGATCCCGACCGACGGGTACGTCGACCCCAGCGGCGTGACGAACGCCCTCGCGCAGCGTGCCCGAGAGCGTGGCGTGCGCGTGGAGCGTCACGTGCGCGTGACAGGCCTCACCCCGAGACGCGGCGGCGGATGGGACGTCCGGACCGACACGGGGACGCTCGAGGCCGAGATCGTCGTGAACGCGGCCGGCATGTGGGCTCGGCAGGTGGGTGAGATGGCCGGGGTGTCCCTGCCGATCGTCCCGCTCGCGCACCAGTTCCTCGTGACGGAGGCGGTGCCGGCGCTCGCCGAGGTCCCGCACGAGATCCCCGTCGTGCGCGACCCCGATCGCTCGTTCTACGTCCGCGCGGAGGGCGAGGGCCTGCTCATCGGCCCCTTCGAGCCCGATCCGCTCGCGTGGTCGATCGACGGCGTGCCATGGGACTTCGAGCAGCGCCTCCTGCCGGCGGACCTCGAGCGCATCGAGGGCACGCTCGCGCTCGCGGCCGAGCGTGTCCCGGCGCTCGCCGAGGCCGGGATCGCGAGTGTCGTGAACGGACCCGACGGCTACACGCCCGACGGCCGGTGTCTCATGGGCTGGGTCCCCGGGGCCCGCAACCTGTTCGTGCTCGCGGGGTTCAGCATCTTCGGCATCGTGTTCGGCGGCGGCGCGGGGAGGTACGCGGCCGAGTGGATCGTCGAGGGCGAGCCGAGCCTCGACATGTGGGAGGTCGACGTCCGGCGGTTCGGCCCCTACGCGTCGGCGCGCCCCTACCTCGTGGACAAGGCGCTCGACGTGTACGGGCACGAGTACGCGATCCACTACCCACACCAGGAGCGGCCGGCCGGCCGGCCGCTCAAGACCGATCCGCTCTACGACCGCCTGCGCGAGCGCGGCGCGGTGATGGGGTTCCGGTTCGGGTGGGAACGGCCGCTGTGGTTCGCGCCCCCGGGGGTGGCGCCGGAGGACGAGCTCACGTTCCGGACGCCGAACTGGCTCGAGCACGTCGCGGCCGAGTGCCGTGCCGTCCGGGAGCGTGTCGGCGTGCTCGACCAGACGAGCTTCGCGAAGTACGAGGTCACGGGGCCGGGCGCGAGCGCGCTCCTCGACCACCTGTGCGCGAACCGGCTGCCCGCGGAGGATGGCTCGGTCGTCGTGACGCAGATGCTGACCGAGCGCGGCGGCATCGAGTGCGACCTCACGCTCACGCGCCTGGCCGAGGACCGCTGGTACGTCGTCAGCGCCGCGGCGACCGAGGCGCACGACCTCGCGTGGATCGAGCGGCACCTCCCCGCAGACGGCGGCGCCCGGCTCGAGGACGTGACCGCTCGGATCGGCGTGCTGACCGTAGCCGGGCCGCGCTCGCGCCAACTGCTCGCCGCCCTCACCGAGGACGACCTGTCGAGCGAGGCGTTCCCGTACATGACCGCGCGGACGATCCGGCTCGGCTCCGTCCCCGAGGTCCTCGCGCTGCGCATCTCGTACGAGGGCGAGCTCGGGTGGGAGCTCCATCACCCGATCGAGTACCTACGGCACCTGTACGAGCGTCTCCTCGAGGCCGGCGAGCCACTCGGACTCGTGGACTTCGGCTACCGAGCGCTCGACTCGCTCCGCCTCGAGAAGGGGTACCGCCTGTGGGGCGCCGACATCTCGGCCGACTTCACTCCGCTCGAGGCCGGGCTCGAGCGCTTCGTCGCGTTCGACAAGGGGGACTTCGTCGGGCGCGAGGCGCTCCTGCGGCAACGCGAGGAGGGCATCCGGCGGAGCCTCGCCTGCCTGACGGTCGAGACCGGGGACGCGCTCCCGCACGGCGACGAGCCCATCCTCGTCGGAGGGAAGCGTCGTCGGGTACGTCTCGGCCGCCGACCGAGGGCATGTCGTCGGCGCGACGATCGCCCTCGCGTACCTGCCGCTCGGGCTCGCCGCTGCGGGCACGGAGCTGGAGGTCGAGATCCTCGGCGTGCGCCGGCCCGCCGCGGTGGTCGAGGCTCCCCTCTTCGACCCGAGGAACGAGCGCGTGCGCTCGTGAGCGCCGGGCTAGGATGCCTCCCATGGCGACCCGACCGGCACAGCGGAACCTGATCTTGATCCTCGCGCGCGACTTCGCATCGCGCCTCGCCACACCGGTGTTCCTCGTCGACGCGCAGGGGTCGGTGATCTACTTCAACGAGGCGGCCGAGCGCCTGCTCGGCCAGCGCTTCGTCGAGGGACCCGGGATGTCCGCTTCGGAGTGGTCCACGAAGTTCGAGCCGAGCGACGACGAGGGCAACCCGGTGCCGCTGGAGCAGATCCCGCTCGGGATCGCGATCTCACGCCAGGAGCCCGAGCACGGAGCGCTCCGGATCCGTGGCGCTGACGGTGTGCTGCGCCGGATCGAGGTCACCGCGTTCCCGTTGCTCGCCCACACCGACGAGTGCGTCGGGGCGATCGCGATCTTCTGGGAACGCTCGGAGGCTCGGTAGTGCGGATCCGCGTCTGGGGCTGCCGCGGCTCGCTCGCGGCGCCCGGCCCCGAGACGGCCCGCTACGGTGGCAACACATCATGTGTGGAGGTGCGGCTCCACGACGGCACGGTCCTCGTCCTGGATGCCGGAACCGGGGCGCGCCCACTCGGGGCGGAGCTCATGCGCGACCCACCGCGGCGCGTGGACGTGCTGCTCACGCACCTGCACGTGGATCACGTCGAGGGTCTCGGCATGTTCGCGCCGATCTGGAACGCCGAGACCGAGCTGCACCTTTGGGGCCCGCCCTCCCCGATCGCCTCCCTCGACGAGCGGATCGCGGCCTACTTCTCACCCCCGCTCTTCCCCGTCCACCTGTCCGAGGTCCCGGCGCGCACGACCTTCCACGACGCGCCCGACGGTGCGTGGCAGGTCGGCGGCGCGACCCTGCGCTCGGAGCCGATCCTGCACCCGGGACCCACCGTCGGGTACCGGATCGAGGCGGACGGCAAGGTACTCACCTACCTGACCGACCACGAGCCGGCTCTCGGGAGCGATCTCGCGACGGCGAGCCTCGAGTGGATCTCCGGCTCGATGCTCGCGTTCGGCGCCGACCTGCTGATCCACGACTGTCAGTACACGGTCGAGGAGTACGAGGAGCGCATCGGGTTCGGGCATTCGAGCACGGACCACGTCGCCGCGTTCGCCGAGAAGTCGAAGGCGGACCGGCTCGTCTTGTTCCACCACGATCCGATGCACGCCGACGACGAGTTGGAGCGCATGCGAGCCCGCGTGCTCGAGCGCTGGGACGTCGAGCCCGAGCGCTGCGTCCTCGCCGCCGACGGCATGACCATCGAGATCTGAGCCGGGTTGTCCGCCGCGCCGTGCGAGGTCAGACTCCGGCCATGAGCCCGCAGACGCTGAACCCGCTGTCCGAGCCCGACCTCGACCGCCTCCACGCCGCCGCACTCGACGTGCTGCAGGACCCCGGGGCCCGGATCACGAGGGCAGAGGCGCGGGGACTGCTCGTCGCGAACGGCGCCACGCTCGAGGACGAGGACCTGGTGCGCATCCCGCCCGATCTCGTCGAGCGGGCGTTGGCTTCGGCGCCGCACCGCTTCACGATCTTCGACCGCGACGGCGAGCCCGCGATGGAGCTCGGCGCGGGGAACGTGTACGTCGGCGCCGGCGTGACGAACCTCAACTACCTCGATCCCCGAGACTCCGCGGTCAAGCCCTTCTCGCTCGAGGCGACCGCCGAGTCGACGTCGCTCGCCGACGCCCTGCCGAGCATCGACTTCGTCGCGACGCCCGGTGTCACGAGGCCGTCGGATGACCTGCCGCTGCACGTGGTCAACCAGTCCGAGTTCCTCGCGATGGTCACGAACACGACGAAGCCGCTCATGCCGCTCATCGCCGGGGGGCCGGAGCTCTCCGACATCTACGACATGGCCGAGCTCGTCGCGGGCGGTGCCGAGGCCCTCCGCGAGCGCCCGTTCCTCGTGCCCTATCTGAACTCGGTCTCCCCGATGCTGTTCAACCCCGAGACGCTCGACAAGCTGTTCATCGCGGTCGACCGCGGGATGCCGGTCTGCTGCCAGGCCGCACCGCAGGTCGGAGCGACGGGGCCGGTGACGATCGCCGGCACGCTCGTGATCTCGGCGGCCGAGACCCTCGTCGGTCTCGTGCTCGCGCAGCTCCGCAGGCCCGGCACGGCGTTCGTGAGCGGCACGGTGCCGTTCGTCATGGACATGCGGTTCGGCACGGTGACCGCGGGCGGGCCCGACGGCGTGCGGTTCATGCTCGCGATGGGACAGCTCTGCCGCCGCTGGGGCCTGCCGCTCGTCGGGATCAGCTTCGGCGGCGATGCGAAGGACGCAGACGAGCAGGCCGCGCTCGAGGCCGGCTTCTACGGCTTCGGCACGGTGCTCGGCGGCGTGGACATGGTCTTCGACGCCGGCTGCGTCGAGGGCGGGCTGCTCTTCTCGCCGGAGCTGCTGGTGATCGCCGACGAGCTCGTCGGCATGACCCGCCACGCGGTCGAGCCGATCGAGGTGAGCGAGGAGGCCATCGCGCTCGACGTGATCCGTTCCGTCGGCGTCGGCAACGTGTATCTGGGGGAGGACCACACCCTGCGGCATTTCCGCGAGCTCTGGACGCCACGCCTGCTCTCGTGGGACGGCCGGCTCCAGTGGGAGACGGCGGGCTCGAAGACCCTGCGCGAGCGCGCCCGCGAACGGGTCTTCCAGCTCTGGGAGGAGCACGAGGTCCCGACCCTCCCCGATCACGTGCTCACGGGGATGCGCGCGGTGATCGAGCGTCGCCGGGTGAACCCGCCGAGCTGACCTCCGCAGCTCGGCCCATCGGCCCGGCGCCACGGGGTCGGTCGACCCTGCCCCGTCGCTGCCGCAGAAGAGAGCGTGTCCCCCGAGCGGGCGCCTGCCCGGTCCTGGAGGAGGTCGTCATGGGCTCGTGGCAGCGGAGGATCGCGGGGGTCGTCGTCGCCCTGGTCGGCGTGGCGTTCCTCGGATCGGTGATCGTCAACAACCTGTTCTCGGTCGGCCCTGCGTTCGAGCGCATGAGCGACGGTTTCCGCCCGGCGATGCAGCCCGAACCGATCGCGACGCTCAAGCAGGACCTCGCGGGGCTCAAGGCGGTGAGCGACGAGTTCGGCACCACCGCCGTGCCGATGCTCTCCCAAGCCCTTCAGATGACGCCCGAGGACTTCACGGCGTTCATGGGCACCCAGTTCCCGGATGTCGCCACGGGTGTGCAGCAGCTCCCCGCGATCGTGTCGAGCTTCGAGGGCGTGGTCGGCACGCTCGAGGCCGAGCAGGGCCGGTTCGCCGACGCGGATGCGATCCCGACGTCCTCGCTCCCCGCGACGACGATCCCGTGGGGCCTGACGGTCGCCGGGATCGTGCTCCTCGCGATCGGGGTCGGGCTCGTGCTCCGGCCGGGCAAGGCGCTCGCGCTCGCTGCCGTGGTCGTCGGGGCCCTGATGATCGCCGCTCCCCTGGTGATGTCGCTCCCGAGCAAGGCCGCGTCGGCTGACACGATGAACGAGCACCTGAAGCCCGTCTACACCGCCGAGATGCTCCAAGGTGCGACGCAGGGACTCGCGGTCGTGGGAGCCATGGGGACCCAGATGCAGTCCGAGATGCTTCCCGCCCTCGGGCAGCAGCTCGGGATGGACGAGGCCGGACTCCAGGCCTTCCTGGGGGAGAACCTCCCCGCGATGGCCGGCGCGATGGCGGCGATGCCGGATGCGATGGGACGTTTCACCGCGACGGTCGAGACCTTCCAGGCGCACCTCGATGATTTCGACACGCTGAAGCCGGTCGCGTTCGCTCCGATCGTGTGGACGATGATCGTCGGTGGCTTGGTCGCTCTGCTGGCAGGGCTGTGGGGTCTCGTCGGCGCTCGAGCGTCTCGCGAGTGACGGCAGCGCGATCGGCAAGGGCCAGCCGCCCAGGCAGGCGGGGAGCTCGGGAGCCACGTTCGCCGAGGCTGCTGCGCTCGGCATAGGCTCCTCCGGTGCTGGTGTGCTCGGTCTGCGGTGGGGAGAACCCGCGGGACTCCCGATTCTGCAACGCGTGCGGTGCACCGGTCCGGACGGACGCCCCGGCCTCTCGGCGACGGATCTCGGTCGTGTTCTGCGACCTGGTCGGTTCGACCGAGCTGACCGAACGGATCGACGCCGAGGCCGTGCACGGCGTGATGTCGCGGTACTGGCAGGCGATGCGGGAGGTGGTCGAGCGCCACGGCGGGCGCGTCGAGAAGTTCATCGGCGACGCGGTCGTCGCGATGTTCGGCGTTCCGCACCTGCACGAGGACGACGGCCTTCGCGCCGTCCGCACCGCCGCGGGCATGCGCGATGCCCTCGAGCCGCTGAACGAGGAGCTCGAGGCTCGCTGGGGGGTTCGCATCCAGATCCGGGCCGGCGTTGCGACCGGTGAGGTCGTCGCGAGCTCGGATCCCGGGGGGCCGAGCGTCACCGGCTCGGCGCTGAACCTGGCGGCCCGACTCGAGGCGGCGTGCCCGCCGGGAGAGGTCCTGCTCGACGAGGAGACGTGGCGTCTCGTCCGCACGTCGGCCGAGGGGGAGCCGGAGACCCCGCTCGAGCTGAAAGGGTTCGAGGGGGCGATCCGGCCCGTGCGCCTCCTACGGCTCCTGCCGACCGAGCTGCCAGGACGCCCTGAGCCACCGTTCGTTGGCCGGGAGACCGAGCTCGCGCTGCTCCGCGACCTCCGCGACGACACGCGCCGGACGCGCCGGTGCCGCGTCGTGACGATCTCGGGAGACGCCGGCATCGGCAAGACCCGGCTGGTGCGCGAGTTCGCGGATCGCGAGGCCGGTGAGGACACCGTGCTCCTCGGACGGTGCCGGGCGTACGGAGAGGGGGCGGCGCTCGGACCGGTCGGAGAGGCGCTGCTGCGAGGCCTGCACGGGGAGAGCGCCGCCGATCCGTGTGCCGAGGTCGAGGCGCTCCTCGCGGACCGCGGAGACGCTGAGGCGGTCGCCTCGGCCTTCTGCGCGGCGGTCGGGCTCCTCGACGGAGCGGTGACGCCGGACGAGGCGAGCTCGGCGGTGAGGACGGCCCTCGAGTCCCTCGCGCGACGCACTCCCCTCGTCCTCGTGCTCGACGACGTGCAGTGGGCCGAGCCGGCGCTGCTCGATTGCGTTCAGCACGTCGCCGAGTGGTCTCGGGAAGCGCCGATGCTGATCGTGTGCCTCGCCCGCCCCGATCTGCTCGAGGCGCGCCCCTCGTGGGGACGCGCGGTGGGCGATCTCACGATCCGGCTCCGCCCGCTGACCGAGGACCAGGGGCGCACGCTCGCACGAGCGCTGAGGGCCGACGGCGGGGAGCTCGAGCGGGTGGTCGAGGCCGCCGGCGGCAACCCGTTCTTCCTCGAGGAGCTCGTGGCGTCCCTCCGCGATGACGAGGGCGTCGATGGCGCGCCGCACACGATCCCGGCGACGATCTCGGCACTGCTCGCCTCGCGCATCGACCACCTCTCACCCGCCGAGCAGGAGACGTTGCGGATCGCGGCGGTCCTCGGCCCGACCTTCGACGGAGGGATGCTCGGCAGGCTCGCCCAGGATGCCGGCGGGGACGCGGACGAAGCTGCGGAGGCCCTGCGCACGCTCGCGCTGCGTGACTTCCTCGGCGAGGCCGAGCACCCCGGCTCGTACCGCTTCCGCCACGAGCTCACCCGGGAGGCCGCGTACGCCGCCATCCCGAAGGTCCGCCGGGCCGAGCTGCACGAGGCCGCCGCGGGCCTGCTCGCGAGCGCGGAGCCGGGTACGGAGCACGACGCGCTCGTGGGACTGCATCTGGAGCGAGCCCGTGGGTACCTCACCGAGCTCGGACCGGCGCTCGGAGCCCGAGCAGATGCGCTTGGCTCGACCGCGGCACGGCATCTCGCCCGCGCGGGGCGTGCGGCCATCGCCCGCGGCGACGTGATGACGGCCGCCTCCACGCTGGAACGCGCCGGTGCGCTCCTGCACGTCGGCGACGAGGAGCGAGGGCCGATCCTCGCCGACCTCCACGACGCCCTCCTGTATGCGGGAGACACGGAGCGAGCCGGGGCCGCCGTGGCGATGCTGCTCGACGACCTCGGCCCGGACGCCACGGGCACGCTGGCCGAGCGCGCCCGGATGCAGCACGCGCTCTTGCGCTTCCTCGAGGACCCGAACGCCATCCCTCGAGAGACGCTGCGCGCCGAGCTCGACCGTGCGATCGAGGCGTTCGAGGCCGCGGGCGACCTTTCCGATCTCGCGACGGCCTACGCCACGCGCTCGGTGATCGGCTGGCTCGAGGGCAGCGCGGCGGCGATGCAGGCCGACGCAGAGCGGGGACTCGCGCTCGCGCGCGGGACCGGGAACAGGCGCGCGATGACCGACGCGGTGGCGACGCTCGGCGCGGCGCTGATCCGGGGCCCGGTGCCGCTCGAGAGCGTCGAGCGACGGCTGACCGCGCTCGTCGAGGAGCTCGCGGGCGACCGGCTCACCCAGGCTGCCGCGCGCCTGGACCTCGCAACGACCCTCGCGCTCCGCGGCTGGCTCGACCGAGCGACGGCAGAGGCGGAGCAAGCTCGGGATACCCTCCGCGACCTCGGCCAGCGGCGGTGGCTGGCCCGTTGCACGGACACGCTCGCCGAGATCGCGAGCCGGCGGGGCGAGGGCGGCCTCGCCGTCGAGCTCCTCCGCTCGGTGCACGCCACGTTCGTCGAGCAGGGCGACGAGGTGAACGCCCGGCCCTCCGGCCTCGCGCTCGCCGAGGCGTTGCTCGACGTCGGCGAGGACGAGGAGGCCGACGCGCTGGCCGCCGAGGTCGAGCGCGAGGCTCCGCAGGACGACCTGGAAACGCAGATCGTCTGGCGCTCCGTCCGTGCACGCGTCGCCGCCCGGCGGGGCGAGGGCGACCGGGCGACCCGGCTCGCCGAGGACGCCGACACGCTTGCGCGCTCCACCGACTGGGTGCTGCTCCACGCCGACACGCGGGGCGCGCTCGCCGAGGTCCTGGACATGCTCGCCCGGCCCCAGGCGGCCGCCGTCCGCGCCGAGGCGCTCGAGCTGTTCCGCCGCAAGGGAGCCGTGGCCAGGCTCCCCGGCCCCGGTGCGTGAGTCGCTCCCTCAGCGCCTACCGTCGAGCAGAGCGGTCGAGGTGCGCCGGATCCCGTCCACGTGCTGGAGGTCACCCATAGCTGCCTCGAGGACCTCGCCGAGCGTATCGCCGCCGAGCTGCAGCAAGATGTCGAAGTCCCCGGTGACCACCGACGCGCCCTTGAACGCTTTCGCGCGACCGAGCTGCTCGAGGACCTCATCGACGCGCCCCGGTGCCACCCCGATCGAGACCAGCCCGATGATCTCCGGCGTCGAGCGCTTGGGCCCGATCACACGTTCGGAAGGGTCCTTGTAGACCTTGGTCTCGACGCAGTACTTGCAGTGCACCCCGGCTTCCCACAGCGAGCCGCTGATGAGGTCCTGTAGGCCCGACAGGTCGTCCTCCTCGACGCGCAGGTGCGCGAACCCGAGGTAGGAACCCACCGCGTCGGAGGCGAACATCACCGGTCCCTCCGGCGGACGTCCCATCCCACGCAGCTTCTCGGCCAGCGAACGTGGCGTCTCGCCGTCGGGGACGTGATCGATGAAGACGAACGCGTGCAGACCCGTGTAGTCGTACTCGTTCTCGACTTCCGCCATCTCGGCCTCCCCCACCGGATCGGACCATCCACTTTCCCCCGCAACCGCCCTGGGCGCAACCCGCGAGGGCGGATCGATAGCGGGAGCCCGAGAACAGCCCGTACACGCCCGCCGTGTCGAGGAACGTCACGCCCAGGTCGATCGCGCGGTGGATCTCACTGGCGGAGCGAGATCCGACCCACGGTCAGCCGAGGTGTTCGCGGCCCATCCAGCCGCGATACTCCTCGTTGAACCAATAGAGGAACCGGTCCTTCCGCGGGTACACGCCGGTGGTGAACGCCTTCGAGGACACGCCGATCTGCGCGCGCTCGCACACCGCCCAGTCCTGCCACGAGATGAGGTCCCAGAACTCGACGACCGGCTCCTTCGAGACGTCCCGCTCGGCGATCGTCTCGGGCAGGAAGAGGTAGTCGCTGATCACCGTCGTGTGGCTCGGGCTGCGCGGGACCAGGATGTAGTACTGGACGCAGTCCGGGTGCATGTCCACGGCGAGGTTCGGGAACTGGTACATGCCGTAGTAGCGGTTCACGTCCTCGTCGAGGATCCCGGGCAGTCTGGGCAGCGTGCTCGTGCCGGTCTGGTTGAAGCTCGTCGCGCCCTCGACCATCTGCAATCCGTCGTCGGGAACCTCCTCGTCCCACACCTCCCCGAATCGGAACAGCGGGACGACCTGCACGAGCTCCGGGTGCACCGAGGGGCAGTGCAGGCACTCGTTGTAGTTCTCGACCAGGATCTTCCAGTTCGCCTTCACCTCGTACACGATCCGGTGTCCGAGGCGCAGGTCCGCCATCCCGAACCGGTCGTAGTCCGTCAGCGACTCGGTCCCGGCCTTGAGGGACTCACGGAGCGGCATCGGCTGGACGGCAGAGAGGCTCACGAACAGGAAGCCGGCGTAGGTGTCGAGATGGACCGGGTGGAGGGGGTAGTCCGCCCGGTCGAAGAACTCGTCCTGGTCCACGTTCGGCGTGCCGACGAGCTTGCCGTCGAGGTTGAACGTCCAGGCATGGTACGGACAGCGGAAGACCTTCTTCACCGAGCCGGCACCGTCATCGAGGAACTTCGTCCCGCGGTGCGAGCACACGTTGAAGAACCCTCGGAGTTCGCCATCGGCGTTGCGGGCGACGAAGATCGACTCCCCGGCGACGTTGTACGTCTGGTAGCCGCCGGGCTTCTCGACCTCCTCGGCCCGGCCGACGCACACCCACGACGAGTGCCAGATCTTGTCCTTCTCCTCCTGCCAGACCGACTCGTCCCAGTAGTCGCGCCCGGCGAGGGTCGGCTTCGGACGCCAGGTCGCGGCCTCGTCGCGGATCCGCTGCTCCAACACGGCACTCCTCCGATGTTTGAACGGTGAGTCAAGAAGGATACGGCGTCGGGGCGGTCGTGGGAAGGCCGCGTCCCACGACAGCCCCGCCAGCACGGACGCGGTGCTCACGACGCCCGAGCGGGGCCATGGACGCCTGGAGCGGTTCCGGAGGTACCCAGACGGAAGTTGGGTGGTTCCGTCCGCGCATCTGAGCGGTTCCTCGTCTGTTCGGCGCGACCTCCGCGGCCCACCATCGGGATGACGGCCGGGGAAAGACCGGGCCGCGGACCAGGAGGGTTCCGATGGGAGCGGCGAGCATGGCGAGCCAGGCGCGGGGCCGCGCCCGATCGACTCGACGTCACGCTCGGCGGCACGGTCACCGACTCCTGTTCGTCTCCACCTGCGTGCTCATCGTGCTCGTGCGCTCGATGGCGAGCGCCACGCCGGCACCGATCTCGGGCTCCCCTCAGTGCGTCAAGGTCGAGAGCGCCGACAGCCAGGACTACCTCACCGGTCAGGTCTGCCCTCCCGCGGGGTTCGTCACCACGATGGGCTACGAGCCTGTCCTCACCCACACGCCGTACGGCTGGCGCTACCTCAAGCCCTCGTGGGCGGGCGGCGACTGCAGCGGCCCCCTCACCGACCGCGGGCCGTTCTGGGACTTCGGCGTCGCATGCCGGACCCATGACTACGGCTACGACCTCGTCCGCTTCGGCCTGGCCGAGCGCCCCCAGGTCGACCGCCTGCTGTACAGGGACATGAAGGCGAGCTGCCTCGCGGCCGGAACGATCGAGCGGGGCCCCTGCAAGGTCTTGGCCGACACCGCGTACGCGGTCCTTGCCGTCGGCGACGCCACGGGGTTCGACCCCACGCCCGTCCCCCACGCCGCACCGGTCGCGCCCTAGTCCGGCGTCCGGTCGAGCCCTCGCTGGATGGCGTAGCGCATCAGCTCGTAGCGCTTCCGCAGCTGGAGCTTCGTCAGGATGTTCTGGACGTGGTTCTGGACCGTCTTCTGGCTGATGAACAGTCGCTCGGCGATCTCGCGGTACGTGTACCCCTTCGCGACGAAGCGCAGGATCTCGTTCTCGCGCGGCGTGAGGCCCGGCTCGCCAGGCGTGGGTGTCGCGGTGCGTCGGAACTCCGACAGGACGAGCCCCGCGAGCGGCGACGTGAACACCGGCTGGCCGTCGTGGACGCGCACCACCGCGTCGCAGATCTCGGCCGAGGTCGAGCTCTTCAGGAGGTAGCCCGTGGCGCCGACCTTCACCGCCTCCAGGACGTCGGCCTCCTCCCCGCTCGCCGAGAGCACGAGCACCCGCACGTGCGGCGCCTCCTCGACGATCTGCCGGATCGCGTCGACGCCCGAGACCGTCGGCAGCTGCAGGTCCATCAGAACGACGTCGGGCATCGTCTCGCGCGCGACCTCGATCGCTTCGCCTCCGTCGGCCGCCTCGGCCACGACGGTCGCAACCCCCGAGCGATCGAGGTCGTCGCGGATCCCGTCACGCCACACCGGGTGGTCGTCCACGACCATCACACGGATCGGCTCGTCAGCCATCGAGGGCCTCCCCGGGCACCGGCAACCGGAACTCGACCTCCGTGCCGCGCCCCGACGCGGAGCGCACATGCATCCCGCCGCCGACGCCCTCGATCCGGCCCTTCATGCTCTGCAGCATGCCGAACTTGCCCTCCCTGATGAGCCGCTCCTCGTCGAACTCGAACCCCACGCCGTCGTCACGGATCGAGATCACGAGCTCGCCTTCGAGCTGCTCTGCGAAGATCGTCACTCGGGTCGCTTCGGCATGGTGCGCCACGTTCTCGAGCGCTTGACGCACGGCTGCGCTCACCTCCTCGACCTCGCCCACCGGGAGCCAGAGCCGGCCGGCGGCCGAGATCGTCACCGGCGGCCCGGCCACGCCGAACGCCGCCGAGCGCAGCGCCGTTCGGAGCGAGACCGACCCTGTCGGGGCCTCGTCGACCGGCTCGCTGAGGAGCGCGCGCAGCTCCTGCTCCTGTCGAGCCGCGAGCTCGAGGAGTCCGCGAACCTCGGCGGCCGCGACGGTCGGACCCTCGGTCAGCTCTCGGCCCTTCTTGCCGACGAGCGATAGCGCCTGCAGGACCGAGTCGTGGATCTCGCGACCGAGCGCCTCACGTTCGGCGAGTCGCGCGGCGCGCTCACGCTCGCGAGCCGCCTCCTCCATCGCGAAAGCCCGAGCCGCGGCTGAGGCCCTGAGCACCCGCGAGACGACGCCGGCAGCGCCGCCCGCGGCCAGGTAATAGAACGACCCGTTCACGAGCGCCGCCCACTCCGCGCCGGACAGCTCGGAGAACGGCAAGCCGTTCAGGGGTCGGCTGAGCGCGAGACCGAATGAGAGCGCGGCACCGGCCCACAAGCCCGCCGCCACCCCGCTCCCCGCTCCGATCGCGAGGGCCGCCGCGGCCGGATAGGACGTCGCGAAGAAGGGCTCGCTGCCGGCCGTCGCCCCCGTCGCCATCACGAAGCCAGAGACCAGGACCAACGCGACGCCGATCGCGAGATCGACCGCCCTCGCGATGGGTTCGACCCACGCGCGCGCGAGGCTGAACCACAGCGACCAGACGCCGGCGGCAGCCAGCGAGGCGGCCGCCAGGACCGGATACCGGATGTCGTTGCGGGTGACCACGGCGAGGGCGGTCATCCAGGCGAAGGCTGCCCACCGGTACGCGAGGATCCCGAACCACAGACCCCGCATCCCGGGCTCGATCTCGGGTTCGATCTCGGCAGTCTCGGCGCTTCGCGCTGGCACCACGGCCCGCCTCCGCTCCCGAGCCTGTCACTCGCCCCATGGCAGGTCAATCACGGCTCCTGACCGGGTCATCCGCCCGGTACCATCGGCGGATGACCGACGACCGAACCGTCGAGATCCACGTCCGGCCGAACGGCTCGCTGAAGGTCTACGGGCCGGTCCGCCTGCTCGACGTGGACGGGAACCCGTATGACCTCGAGGGGTGGAGGAAGGCCGACAAGCACGGCACGCGCATCAAGCTCTGCCGGTGCGGACACTCGAGGACGATGCCGTTCTGCGACGAGTCGCACGCCGACGCGGGATTCACGTCCGAGCCTCGCGTCGACGACGGGTTCGAGCCGGCCTAGGCGGGGATGGGTGGATCGAGTACGAGCGCCGGGGCGCGATCGGCCAGGCCGATCCGGATGAACGCCCAGAACGAGCCCTCGACCGACGGGCCGAGCAGCAGAGCGACGGCCACCGTCCCGAGGCCGACCGTCCCGCCGAGCGCCCACCCGGTCGCGAGGGCCACCATCTCGAGGCTCGCCCGCACGATCGCGATCCGCACACCGGTCCGCCGCGAGAGCACGAGCATGAGGGAATCGCGCGGGCCGGCGCCCAGACCCGCGCCGATGTACAGGGCCGTCCCAAGGCCGAACAGCACCACGCCGAGCGCCAACAGACCGTAGCGGGGCACGAGCCCGCGCTCGGAGAGGCCGGCCACCCATCCGATCCTGCGGAGCACCTCCACGACCGCGCCGATGACGATCGCGTTCGCGACCGTCCCGAACCCAGGAGGCTGACCGAACGCCCATGCCACGAACAGCACGACGAGCCCGACGACGATGCTCGCGGTCCCGATCGTGAGCGGGCTGTGCTCGGCCATGCCGAGGTGGAAGACGTCCCACGGCGCGAGCCCGAGGCCCGACTCGAGTAGCGCGACGATCGCGACGGCCATGACCCCGAGCCCGAGGAACAGGCTCGGCACGCGGACGGCGAGCCCTCCTCGGAGCCTGGGCGCCTGCCTCATCGAGCGCCGAGTCTAACCCCCGCCCCGCGGGCGGCGATCCGAGCGGAGCGCTACGAGACCCGCTCGCGCGCTCCCGGCACCGTGACGTCCGGACCCAGCGCCGGAACGACCTTGTCCTTCCAGATCGGCGTGCCGACCTTGAGGACCTGACGCCCGGCCATCCCGTTCACCACACCGGCCGCCGAGGCGTACCAGGCGACGAACGCGGTGAGGACGCCCATCATGCCGCCGGCCTTGATGATCGTCTCCGTGTCCGAGAGGAAGCCGAGGAACAGGACGATCTCGGTGATCTCGAGGGTGAGGAACACCATGAACACGGCGACGTTCACCCGCGAGCTCCACAGCAGCATGTAGGTGTTGAAGATCGCGAACGCGAGCAGGATGAAGCCGAGGTCGTTCAGTGCGTTCGGGCTCCCGCCCTCTACGAGGAGGACGTACAGCCCGAGGCCGATCCAGAAGGACCCGTACGTGGAGAACGCGGTCGCGCCGAACACGTTGCGGTTGCGGAACTCCCACATCCCCGCCAGGAGCTGCGCGAGCCCGCCGTAGGCGAACGCGAAACCGAGCCACGCGTTGCCGCCGTCGGTCCATCCGGCGTTCTTCGCCGAGAGCAGGAACGTCGTCAGCGCGAAGGCGGCCAGCCCGAGCGGGGCGGGGTCTGCCACGTTGGGCATCTCGACGCGGCGTTGTGGTGTGTCCTCCATAGTCGGTCCTCCCCTGTGAACGCGCGGGACGCCGGGCGCGGTCCCGCCGACCGGATGCTCCCGCAGCAAGGGGGTCGTCCCCCCCGTCGAAGGTCCCGCCCCTGGCAGGGTCCGCTCCCTAGGGCCGAGGGGCCATCGTCCCCGTACTCGAGGGGCGGATCGGCTCGCGTGGAAGCAACGGGGCCCCCTCGGACCCCAGCTCGCGCGCGGCGGTCTCGGCCTGGACGCCCCTTCCGCTACGAACCGCTTGGCGGTGGAGGCGGCGGGGGCATCGTCCCCCCACCCTCGCCGACACCGCTGTCGGGAGCGGCCGGCGGCACCACCTCGGGGGCAGTAGCGGGCGGCATCTCCGTCGTGACCACGGGCGCGGCAACCGATGGGGTCGCGGCCCCCTCGGCGTCAGCTGCGACCTCGGCCTGCGGACCCTTCCTCTTTCGGCTCATCATCACGAAGGCGCCGATCGCGACCAGCACGACCACGCCGGCCCCAATGAGCACGTACAGGAGCGTCGAGGAGCTGCCGCCGCTCGCGATGGCCGATCCGGTCGCCGTGATCTCGACCCGCTGGCCGAACTTCGGCTCCCAGGTCACGGTGTTGCCGCTCTCCGTGCCGTTCGAGCTGATGACCTTGCCGGGGAACGTGATCGCGACACGGATCTCTGCGGACCCGAAGAGCGCGGCGGCACCCGTCCCACCCGTGGCGCCGGAACCGCCGGTCGCTCCGCTGGCTCCCTGCGAGAGGTCGAGCACGCCCGACACGACGAACGTGTCGCCATCCCGCGTGATCTTGAGGGCCTCGGGATCGGCCGGATCGCTGAAGTCCGCGATCGGCACCCGGTCGAAGTTGAACTTCTTGCCGACGAAGTTGCCCTCGTTGTAGTCCTCGCTGGTCGCGCCCGGGGTGTCGCTCGGGAACGGCGTGTCCGAGCCGAGCAGATCCTCGACCGAGCCACCCGTCAGCTCGAGCACGTCCTTGTTCACCGCGAATATCACGGACCCTGTCACGGTGTTGTCGGTCTGGATCCGAAGATCCATGTCGAGCTTCAAGCAACCGGTGAGCAGGAGCGCGAGCGCGGCGACCATCGCCAGTCGCCCGGCGGTCCTCATCCGCTTGGTCATCGAGAGCCTCCCTGGGTCCGCAGACGCCCCGAGCCTACCCCAGCGGTTCTCCTCCAGGAGCGAAGCTCGTGACGACGGATGACCGTTCAATCGCCGTGCTAGCCGCGGACCAGGTACACGACGCCGACGACGAGCCCGATCGCGACGACGGCGCGACGCAGCAGCTCCGCGCGCATCCGTCCTGCGAGGCGCCCCCCGATCGACCCCCCGACGAGCGCCGCGACCGCCATCACGAGGGCGGCCGACCACACGACCTTGCCCGAGGATAGGAAGAAGACCGCTGCCGCAACGTTCACGCAGAACGAGAGCGCCTGCTTCAGCGCGTTGATGCGGGTGAGGGTGTCCTCGAGCACCAACCCCAGCACGGCGAGCAGGATCACCCCGAGCCCGGCGCCGAAGTACCCGCCGTAGAGCGCTGCCGCGAAGGTGGGCACGGCCACCCACGCGTCGTGCGGATCCGAGTAGAGGCGCTCGGAGAGGCGCCGGGCGACCCTCGCGCGGACCCGGTCCTGGAAGAACAGCAGCACGCTGGCGCCGAGGATGAGGAAGGGCACGAGGTCGCGGAACAGCTCCTCGCCGGTCGCGAGGAGAAGGACCCCTCCGACGAGCCCGCCGAGGACGGCGACCGGGGCGAGGAGCCGAAGCCGGCGGGTCTGGCCCTGGAGGTCGTTCCGCTGCGCATACGTCCCACCGAGGTATCCGGGCGAGAGCGCGACCGTGTTCGTGACGTTCGCCGAGACGGCCGGCACACCGATCGCGGTGAGGACTGGGAACGTGATCAGCGTGCCCCCACCGGCGATCGCGTTGACCGCGCCGCCGGCGAGCGCCGCGAGCGCGACCAGCACATGGTCGAGCGCGCTCAGATCCACGCCCGCACGATACCGGTGGGCGGGTCCCCGGGGACCGCCGACCTCAGACCTTCAGGATCGGGCAGGTCATCGTGCGGGTGATGCCCGGCACGAGCTGCACCTCGTCCACCAGCTTGCTGAGCCCGCCGAGGTCCTCGGCGTCGACCCGCGCGACGAGGTCGTAGGGCCCGGTCACGTAGTGGGCGAGGACCACGCCGGGGATCTTGCGGACCTCATCCGTCACCGTCGCCCCGGTCCCCATGTCGCATTGGATCAGCAGGAACGCCTCGACCATCCGATCAGTCACCTCCGCGCTCGCGTTCCACCCATCTTCACCGGCGCTCGGGTCCTCGGGCACGACCGAATGGCCCACGGCACCCGGGCCAGGGGCCGCCCTCGCACCTGCCCTGGATGACGCTTCGGGCTCCGACCGCCAACATGGGCGCATGTCCGAACGGCTCTGGAACTTCTCGCCGGGTCCCGCGACGCTGCCGCTCTCGGTGCTCGAGCGCGTCCGGGACGACCTGGTGGCGCTCCCCGGGGCCGGCGCGTCGGTGCTCGAGATCAGCCACCGCAGCGCAGCGTTCGAAGCGATCGTCGAGGAGGCCGAGCAGAACCTGCGCGAGCTCCTCTCGGTGCCGCGTCGGGCATCGCGTCCTCTTCCTGCAGGGCGGGGCCTCGCTCCAGTTCTCCATGGCGCCGATGAACCTGCTCGGCGAGGAGACCGCGGAGTACGTGGTGACCGGCTCGTGGGCGAAGAAGGCGCTCGCCGAGGCCAGGAAGGTCGGCACGACACGCGTGGTCTGGGACGGCACCGAGACCTCGTTCACCAACGTGCCGGACCTCGGGGCGCTAGAGCTCGATCCCTCGGCTGCGTACCTGCACGTCACCTCGAACGAGACGATCCAGGGCATCGAGTTCCCGCTCGGGTTCGAACCCGCGGACGGAGCGCCGCTCGTGTGCGACGCGTCCTCCGACTTCCTCTCACGCCCGATCACGACCGACCGCTACGGCCTGCTGTACGCGGGCGCGCAGAAGAACGCCGGACCCGCCGGGCTCACGATCGCGTTGCTCCGCGAGGACCTGCTCGAGCGGATCCCCGACGGCCTCCCGACGATGCTCGACTACCGAACCCACGTCGAGAGCCGGTCCCTCTACAACACGCCGTCCTCGTTCGCGATCTACGTGTTCATGCTCGTGACGCGGTGGCTGCGGGACGAGATCGGCGGTCTCGAGGAGATGCACGAGCGCAATCTGACGAAGGCCGGCGTCCTCTACGAGGCCGTCGACACCAGCGAGGGCTTCTACCGCGGCCACGCCGCCGCCGGAGGCTCGCTCGCTGATGAACGTGACGTGGCGGTTGCCGACCGAGGACCTGGAAGGAAGGTTCGTCGCCGAGGCGGCGCTCGAAGGCCTGCTCGAGCTGAAGGGACACCGCTCGGTGGGCGGGGTCCGGGCGTCGATCTACAACGCCATGCCGCTCGAGGGCGTCCGGGCTCTCCGTGCCTTCATGGACCACTTCCGCGCACGGAACGCCTAGCCGATCGGGACCGTGACTCCGCTCTGGCGCCCGGACGTCTGACCGGACCTCAGGGCACGAGGACCGCGGTGCCCGGCGCACCCGAGCGGGCGTGCGCGATCGCCTGGTTCGCCTCCTCCAACGTGAAGCGCAGGACGTCCGTTCGCACCCCGACCATGGGGGCGACAGCGAGGAACTCGAGGCCGTCCTGCCGGGTGAGGTTCGCGACCGAGCGCAGGACGCGCTCGCCCCACAAGAGCGAGTATGGGAACGACGGGATGTCGCTCATGTGGATCTCGGCACAGACGACGGTCCCGCCGGGGGCGACGGCTCGCAGGGCGATCGGAACGAGGTCACCCGCCGCGGCGAAGCAGATCGCGGCGTCGAGCTCCTCGGGCGGCGACTGGGTCGAGGCGCCGGACCACACGCAGCCGAGCTCGAGCGCGGCGCGCTGCGATGCCTCGTCGCCCGGACGCGTGAACGCGAAGCAGCGGCGGCCCTGCATCGCCGCGACCTGCGCGACCAGTCGCGCGGCGTTCCCGAAGCCGTACAGGCCCAGGCGCTCCGCATCGCCGGTCATCCGCAGCGAGCGCCAGCCGATCAACCCCGCGCACAGCAGCGGCGCAGCCTGGTCGTCCGGGTAGCCCCCGGGGACGGGGAAGCAGTATCTGGCGTCGACCGCGAGCATCTCGGCGTAGCCGCCGTCGAGCTGGTAGCCGGTGAACCGAGCTCGGCGGCAGAGGTTCTCGCGACCGGTCGTGCAGTCGGCGCACGCGCCGCACGTCCAGCCGAGCCACGGCACGCCGACCCGGTCACCGGGCGCGAGGTCCTCGATCCCGGCGCCGAGCGAGTCCACCGTGCCGACGACCTGATGACCGAGCACGAGGGGGAACTTCGGCTCGGGCAGCTCGCCGTCGACGACGTGGAGGTCGGTCCGGCAGACGCCGCATGCGCGCACCGAGACCCGCACCTGCCCCGGCCCGGGCTCCGGCGCCGGGACCTCGCGGAGCTCGAGCGCTCGGCCCGGCGCATCGAGCACCATCGCGCGCATCGTGACCATGCACCTCGAAGTATCGCCGACGGCGACGCCCGTAGACTCGGAGGCCGAGACCCCATCGGGAGGGATGCGACATGGCCGAGAGCTCGAAGGAAGCGTGGGACGAGGTCGGCGAGCGGTTCGCGGTGATCGGTCGCGCGCTCGCGGCCCGGTACAGGCAGCTCGAACTCGAGCGTGGCACGACGACCGAGGAGGACAAGCGCAAGGTCGAGGAGGCGCTCTCGACGATCACGCGCCAGCTCGACCAGGCGTTCACCTCGCTCGGGGACACGATCCGGGACCCCGGCGCGAAGGACGGCCTCAAGCAGGCCGCGCGATCGGTCGGCGACGCCCTCGCGATCAGCTTCTCGGAGGTCTCCGACGAGGTCCGCAAGCACATCGGCCGCAGCGGGGACCGGCCGGAGCCGTCTCGCTCAGACGCCCCTTCCGATGGAGACGGCGCGAAGGCCTGAGCATTGGCGGACGTCGTGGTCGTCGGCGCCGGCGTGATCGGCCTTTCCTGCGCGCGAGAGCTCGCGCGCGCGGGCGTCGGCGATGTCGTGGTGCTCGAGCGTCACGGCGGGGTCGCGGAGGAGTCGACCTCGCGGGCGAACGGAGGCTTCCGCGCACAGTTCACGACGAGGCCGAACATCGAGTTCTCGCTCTGGTCGATCGGTGAGCTCGAGCGCCTGGAGTCCGAGACCGGCATGCTGTCGATGCACCAGACCGGCTACCTCATGTTCACCGGAACCGACGACGGTGAGCGAGGCCTCCGCGCCGCCTACGAGCTGCAGCGCTCGCTCGGCGTGGCGACGGAGTGGCTGACGCCCGAGGCCGTGCTCTCGAGGGCGCCTTTCCTACGGCCGGACGGCCTGCGTGCCGGGACCTTCCACGCTCGTGACGGCTTCCTCGATCCCTACGGCGTCGCCCGCGCGATGGAGCGCCAGGCGCGCGAGCTCGGCGTTCGGATCGAGACCAACGTCGACGTCCGCGCGATCCGCCTCGTTGACGACGGTTTCGAGGTCGAGCACGATCGGGGCGCCACGCGGGCCGCGTGGGTCGTGAACGCGGCAGGCTCGGATGCCCGCGAGGTCGGCGCGATGCTCGGCGTCGAGGTGCCGGTCACCCCGTACCGGCGGAACCTGGCGTTCGCGCCCGATCCAGCCGGTGCCGGCGGGCTGATCCCCATGTGCGTCGACCTCGACACGGGCGTGCTCGTCCGGCGCGAGCCGAGCGGCGGCTACGTCATCGCCTACTCCAACCCGAACGATCCGCCGGGGCGCGAGACCACGGTCGACCCGGCGTTCTTCGAGGACCTCGCCGAGCGCATCGGCAACCGCTTCCCCGATCTCGAGGAGATCCCGATCGATCCCGGCAAGTGCTGGGCGGGGCCGTACCCGGAGACGCCCGACCACCATGCCATCATGGGTGAGACCCCCGGCTTCCCGCGTCTCCTCCAGTGTGTCGGCTTCGGGGGCCACGGCGTGATGCACTCGCCGGCCGCAGGGCGCGCGATCGCCGAGCTCATCACCCTTGGTCGCTGCGAGACCTTCGACCTGCGCCCGCTCCGCCTCTCGCGCTTCGCCGAGGGCGACCTCGTCGTCGAGACGACGGTCCTCTAGGAGGCCGTTCGACCCCCCCGCTCGGTCCCGCGCATGCCGATGATGCGCGTATGGGATGGAAACGGATCGTTCGCCTGACGCTGTTCGGTCTGCTCGGGCTGCTCGTGGTCATCCAGTTCGTGCCGTACGGGCGCGACCACTCGAACCCGCCGGTCACGGCGGAGCCGCGGTGGGACAGCCCCCGCACGCGTGAGCTGACCGCGGGCTCCTGCTTCGACTGCCACAGCAACCTCACGGTCTGGCGGTGGTACTCGAACATCGCGCCGATGTCGTGGCTCATCCAGCGCGATGTCGACGAGGGCCGAGGGGTCCTGAACTTCACGGAGTGGGATCGGCCACAGGACGGGCTCAGCGAGATCGCTGAGGTCGTCGGCGGCGGCGGGATGCCCCCGATCCAGTACACGCTGCTCCATCCGGGAGCCAAGCTCTCGGACGCCGAGAAGCGGGCGTTGATCGACGGCCTGCGCGCTACGATCGCGGCCTCGCCGCCCAGCCCGGGCGGGTAGGCGCGCCCCGGGTCGATCCCGGAAGATACCGGCGCGTAACCTCTCCTCGACCTCTCCTCGACCTCACATCAGTGCCGGTGCCACCGGGCTTCCGAGACGGCTTTCGCGCAGACGTCCCCGCCGACCGTCACACGCTTCACCTTCGCGCGGTACTTGCCCGGCACGTCCGCGAGCTCCTTGTCGAATCGACCCTCCATGTCCGTCTTCGCGGAGCCGACGTTCACCCACCCGCCCTTCGCCTTGCGCTGCAACTTGACCTTGACCCCAGCGAAGCACGCGGAGGTGCCGTCGGGGCACTTGACCCTCCCCTCGGCCACCAGGTGTCCGCTGAGGCTGAGGGCAACCGTCCGCGCGTGCGCCGTCGGAGCCGGGACCGGCACCTGAGCGCAGGAGCCGCCGGCGTCCAGGGAGCACGGCCCCCAGTCGGGGTTGTAGTTCGCCCCGGCCGTGTTCGTCAGCTGGTGCTGCCCTCCCTCCATGTCCATCAGCCAGATCTCGGCCGATGCGATGTCGCCCGGCTGCGCCCGGCTGAATGCGATCCAGGCCGCGTCGCCCCGCCACGTCGGTGAGGACTCCCACGCGGTGGTGCTCGTCACCTGGTAGGCGGTCGGAACCGGATCACCGGGCACGGGGATCTGTCGCATGGCGATCTGGTATAGGTCACCCTCCCCGGGCGCACCTCGGACGAACATGACGTTGTGGAAGATCGCGTCGGCGGGCTCCGGCGCCCACGAGGGGCCGTAGTCGCTCTGAGGGTCGTCCGTGAGCGGCATCTCGACGGTGCCGTCGGGGATGAAGGTGTAGAGGTCGTTGTCGCCGTCCTGGTCGCTCACGTAGACGACGCCGAGGTCGGACCAGTCGGGACTGAAGTTCGAGACCGTCCCCCCGGGCGCGTACGGCCCGAACGTGATCGCCTCGTCGACCATCGTGTACCACAGGCGGCTGGAACCACCACGGTCGCTCACGTACATGAGCGCCGAGCCGTCCGAGCTCCAGGTCGGTTCGGCGTCGTAGCCGCCGTTGTCGGTGACCTTCGTGGGGTCAGACGTGAGGCCGGAACCGTCGACGTCCACGATGTAGATCTCGGCGTCGCCGTCGCGCCACGACGTGAACGCGACCTCGGTCCCGTCGGGCGAGATCGCCGCGAAGTCGTCCGTCGCGCCGTCGTTCGTCAGACGCGTCGGCGCGGAGCCGTCGGGGTTCATCACGTAGATCTCAGGGTTCCCGTCGCGCGTGCTCGTGAACGCGATGAGCCCTTCGTCGCCGAGCGTCTCGGTCGGGGTTGGCTGCCAGTCGGGATCGGCGTCCACTCCGCCGGCCGTCGTGAGCCGCGTCGAGGGGTTCCCGGGCACGGGAGAGGTCACGTAGATGTCCCAGTTCCCCCCCGCGTAGCCCGAGTAGGCGACCCTCGTGCCATCGGGCGCCCACCCCGGGTACATGGCCTCGGGTCCGACGAGCTTGTCCTCGTTGAACCCGTTGGCCTCGACGATCCAGACCTCCATATCCGTGAGACCATCGCCGGGCTCGAACCGGGAGACCGCGACCATCGTGCCGTCGGGAGACCACTCCGGGTCGGTATCCACCCGCGTGTTCCACGTGATCTGTTGCGTGGCCCCCGTGGCGAGCGTGCGCACGTAGATCTCGGCCGAGTCGTCGCCGTTCTCGTAGTCCGAGTACGCGAGGCGCGTGCCATCCGGCGAGAAGGCGCCGTCGTGCGCACCGTCCAGGAGCAGCGTGGGCGCCCCACCTGATGCGGGCACCGTGTAGATGGCCTGCTCCCCGGCCCCCTCACGCGTGAACGCGATCTTCGTGCCGTCGGCCGCCCACGAGGGATCCCAGTCGAACTGAGTCGGGTTGTTCGTCAGTCGGGTCACGTTCGAGCCATCCGCATCCATCACGTAGAGCTCGAAGTTGCCCGCTCGGTTGCTGGTGAACGCGATCTTCGTGCCATCCGGCGACCAGACCGGCATGTCGTCCACGGCTGCGTCGTTCGTGATGTTGGTCTGGCTCGTGCCGTCTGCCTTCATCGTGTAGATCTCGCTGTTGCCGTTCGCGCTGCGGACGAAGGCGATCAGGCCGTTCTCGCCGGGGAACGCCGCGCTCGCCGTCGGAACCGACGCGAGCGGGCAGACGAGAGCGGCGACCGGCACCAGGATCAGGAGCGTTCGGAGATGCGAGCGCATGGCAGAGACTCCTTCCGTCGAGGGCCGGCTCGGAGTCTCCGTCGTCGCCACCTGGGGGTTGAGGGCCACGGGTCCCGACCGCGGCCGGGACTCGCCTCAGGCGGTGAGGCCGGCGATCTCGTCGGCCCAGGGCGATTCCAGGAGCTCACGCACGGAGCCGGCCTCGTCGAACCACAGGAAACGATCCATCAGTCGCATGAACCAGCGGTCGTGCGTGACCGCGATCACGGTTCCCTCGTAGCGCAGGAGGGCGTCCTCGAGCGCCTCGGCGCTCGCGACGTCCAGGTTGTCCGTCGGCTCGTCGAGCAGGAGCATCGTCGGGACACTCGACCTCCATCAGCAGGAGCTGGAACCGCGCCTGCTGGCCTCCCGAGAGCAGCTCGAAGGGGTTCCGCCCGACGCGCGCGAGCTCGTAGCGGTTCAGCATCGCCATCGCCTCGCTCATCGACATCCCGCGCTTGCCGAGCACCTCGACGATCGGCACGCCCTTGAGGTCGGCCCGGTCGTGGAGCTGCCGGAACAGGCCCGGCTCGACGCGTGCGCCAAGACGCCACTCGCCCTCGTGCCGCACGTCCTCACCCGCGAGCAGCCTGAGGAAGTGCGTCTTGCCGGTCCCGTTCGGGCCGATGATGCCGATGCGCTCTCCGAAGGACACCTCCGTGTCGAACGGATCGAGGAGCCCGGGGATCGAGAAGCCCGTCAGGCGGAGCGCCATCTTGCCGGTCCGGCCTCCGGAGATCCTGATGCGGACGTCCTGTTCCGTCGGGCGCTCGGCCGGCGTCTCCCGTTCCTCGAACCGCGCGAGCTTCTTCTCCGCGGAACGCGCCAGGGATGCGAAGTCCGAGTTGTAGGCAGACTTGCGCTTCATCTCCTTGAGGTGCTCCTCGAGATGTCTGTGGCGCTCCGCGAAACGCCGGTGCTCGTCCTCGAGCTTCTCGAGCCGGTGCTCCCGGGCCTGCCCGTAGCTCGCGAATCCCGAGGGGTGGACCCACGCGCCGCGACCCTCGAGCGTGATGACGCGCGTGGCCGTGGCTGCGAGCACCGCCCGGTCGTGGCTCACGAACAGGATCGCCCTGGGGCAGGAGCGGATCTGCTCCTCGAGCCAGCGCTTGCCCTCGATATCGAGGAAGTTGTCGGGCTCGTCGAGCAGGAGCACGTCGAACCCGCTGCGGAAGAGCACCTCGAGCGCGAGGCGCTTGCGCTCGCCGCCAGAGAGCGTTTCGATGTGGCGTTCGGCGCACTCGGGGTAGCCCTGGCCGAACGCGGCATTCGTGCACCGATCCCAGACCACCTCGGCGCGATAGCCGCCGGCGTCCTCCCACGCGGCGAGCGCGTGCGCGTACGCGAGCTGCGCAGGCTCGCCGGGTTCACGCGCGAGTCTAGACTCGGCGCTCGCGACCGTGGCGCCGGTACGGGCGATCTCGGGCTCCGCGTACGCGAGGAGGAACTCGCGCACCGTGGTCGGCCGTGCGTCCGAGCCGATGAACTGCCGCATCAGCCCGACCCGACCGGGGACGTTCACCTGGCCGGCCGACGGCGACTCGAGACCGGCGATGATCCGCAGCAGCGTCGTCTTGCCGATGCCGTTCGCGCCGACGAGCGCAGCGTGATGGCCCTCGGGGACGCGGAAGGTCACGCCCTCGAATAGCGTCCAGCCGCCGGGCAGAGCATAACCCACGTCCACGAGGTCGATCACGCTCACGGTCGGTCGAGGATACGGGAACCGCTAGTCGGACCCGCCGCCGAGGGCCCCGACGACGTGATCCTCGAGGAACGTCAGGTACGAGTAGGCCGCGTACATCGCCACCCGCGGGTCGTCGTCGGGAAGGGAGGCGAAGGCAGCGACCGTCGTCTCCTCGGTCACGTCGAGGCGCACGCCGAGCACGAGCCGCAGGTCGTTGATCGCCGAGAGCCATGCGCCGAGCTCGTCCTCGGACAGGCGATCGGCTTCGAGCGTGCGCTCCATCGTCTCGAGCGAGGCGAGTCGCTCGGCCACGAGCTCGTCGCGCATCAGCCGCTCGAACTCGGCGTTGATCGCCTCGTCGTCCATGGTGGGCGGCGGGAAGAGCCTGCGCAGCGCCGGGTCGCCGGAAGGGTCCCCGGAGGTCAGGAGCTCGCGGAGTTGCGCCGGGAGCGTGCGCAGCAGCTCGCGCTCACCCGCCGGGAGGCGCACCTGGAAGTCGCCCTTGCGCGTGCGTTTGACGCGCTCGAAGGCCATCAGCGGTCCTTCTGCATCGTGGCCCACAGCCCGTGCGCGTGCAGGCGCGAGACGTCGAACTCGCACGTCTCGCGGGGCCCGTTCGAGACGACCGCCTTGCCCTTGTGGTGCACGTCGAGCATCAGCCGGGTGGCCTTCTCGCGGCTGTAGCCGAAGAGCTTCTGGAACACGAACACGACGTACGACATCAGGTTGATCGGGTCGTTCCAGACGATGACGATCCACGGGACGTCCGGCTCGACGTCCTCGTCGCCGACCGGCCGTTCGACCTCGACGGGTGCCGTGGTGGCCATGCGCACCAGGGTACGGCGCTGCGTGCCGTCAGGTTGCCCTGGGTGCCCCTTGGCGCCCCCTGCGCTCGAAGCGCCCGAAGGCCGCGACGAGCCCGGCGAGGAACAGGCCCGGCACACCGATCCACAGCACCCGCTCGAGCCACCACCCCAGCGTCGTGTCCGTGTAGTCGCCGAACCCGAGCGGCCACAGCACCAGGATCGCGAGCAGGTACGCGGTCATGTGCCACAGGAACAGGGTCATGATCACGCTGTTCACGAAGATCGTCGCCTTCCACGGCTTCGGCTTCTGCAGCCACCGTGAGATCGCCGGCCGCAGCAGCATCACGGCCCCGATCGCCCAGATCCCGGCGAGCATGAAGCACAGGGTCGGGGGGTAGGCGTTCGAGATCGGCTCGACGTCGGTCCCGAGCAGGCTCTTCGGGTAATGCCCGATGGTGGGGAACCAGTCGAACCGCGCCTGGCCGAACGGCCGGAACACCCACGGGTTCGTCAGCAGAACGAGCCCGCCGAGCCCGACCCCCACCATGGCCCAGAAGACCTTGCGCGGCCATCGGAGCATCGAGCCGTCGGCGTAGAAGTGGCCGAGCTGGTGCGGCAGGAGCAGGACCGGCGCGATGTTGAGGTACCGCACCGCCGAGAGCCCGAGCCCGAAGCCGACGACGTCGACGACGATGGTGATGAGGACCATGACCGCCGGGACCCACAGCCCGAACCGCCGATGGAGCCACACCGTGGCCGGCGCGATGGCCACGACGATCAGATAGATGGCGAGGAACCACAGGGGGCCGAAGGGCAGCGTCGCCGCCGGCGGGTACATGCCACGCAGCATCGTCGTGTCGCCCCACAGCGTGAGACCCGTCGACGCGCCCGTGTCGGTCAGGTGCAGCACGACCTGCACGACCAGCCACACCCCCAGGAAGACGAGCGACGGCCGCAGGAGTCGCCAGGCCCTGCTGCGGACGAAGGCCCAGTTCGACTCGTCCCGCCGGTGGAAGGCATCGAGCGTGACGAGGTTCGAGAACCCGCCCACGAAGAAGAAGATGGGCATCACCTGGAAGAACCACGTGCCGAGCCACATCCCGGCCGTCACGCCGACGGCGCTGTGGACGCCGATGACCCCGCGCTGCCAGTAGATGAGCCCGATGAACCAGTGCCCGAAGACGACCGCACAGATGCTCGCAGCACGCAGGAAGTCGACGGTGCGGTCGCGGGTGGACGGTGTCTTCGCGACCAGCTCGTCCAGGCGGCTCGAGGCCATGGCTCCCCCTTCGCGGGAACCGTACCGCTACCAGCGCTCCCGGTGGACCAGCTCGTCGAGCGGCGTGCGCTCGCCCCTCGACGCGGGCCGGCGCTCCGGGTAGCCGAACGACAAGAGGTAGTCGCAGCGCCAGCCCTCGGGGTAGCCGAGGAGCTCGCGCGTGCGCTTCTCGTCGTAGACGGCCGCGTGGACCGAGCCCACGCCCTCGGCCCACGCCGCGAGCTGCATGTTCTGGGCGCACTGGCCGAGGTCGAAGGCGATCGACTCGCGCCGCCACGGCTCGTCCGCCTCGGGCGTGACGAGTGCGATCGCGGCTGCGGCCGCCGCCGCGTGGCCCGCGTAGTCGCCGATCGTGGCGAGCGCACGCAGGCGATCTCGATCCGTGCAGACGACGAACGCCCACCGCTGCTCGTTCATCGAGGACGGAGCACGGTGCCCGGCCTCCAGGATCCGCCGGAGGATCTGGTCGGGGATCGGGTGGCGGTCGAAGCGTCGGATCGCGCGGAGCGTCGAGATGGTCTCGTGGACGTCCATGTCGGGTCGAGTCTACGTCGGGCATGATGTGCACCATGACGGCGCTGCGGGTGTTGACGGACGACGCGAACGCCGGGCTCGTCGCCCTGGTCACCGGCGGCGGCACCGGGCTCGGACGGGCGATCGCGCGCGAGCTCGCACGGACGGGCGCATCGCTCGTGATCGCGGGTCGCCGGGCCGAGCCTCTCGAGGAGGTGCGCGCCGAGCTCGAGGCGGCGGGGAGCGCGTGCCTGGCCGTTCCGACGGACGTACGTGAGCCCGAGCAGGTGGAGGCGCTCGTCGAGGCCGCGATGGAGCGGTTCCGGCGTATCGACGTCCTCGTGAACAACGCCGGAGGCCAGTTCGTCGCCACCCCGGAGAACATCACCGCCAAGGGCTGGCGTGCCGTTCACCGGCTGAACGTCGACGCGGTGTGGGACGTCACGAGGACGGTCGCGACCCGCTCCATGATCCCGAACCTGGGCGGGCTCGTGGTGTTCATCGGCTTCAGCCCGCGGCGCGGGATGCCGTTCATGGTCCATTCGGCGGCGGCTCGCGCGGCGCTCGAGAACCTCGCCGGCGGTCTGGCGATCGAGTGGAGCCGCTACCGGATCCGCGCGGTGTGCGTCTCGACCGGCGCGATCGACACCGAGGCGTTCCGCGCGTACGGCCCGGAGTTCGTCGAGGAGGCCCTTCGGACCACGCCCCTCGGCCGGCTCGTCCCGCCCGAGGAGGTCGCGGCCCTGGTCGCGTTCCTCGCGACGCCCGCCGCGGGCTCGATCACCGGAACCACGCTCGTGGTGGACGGGGGCAACGACGCGTGGGGCTTCGGGTACCCGCCGCCCCAACCGGAATGAGGCCGTCGACGGACCCGGGCGCTGCTCGACCGCGCCCTCAGCGACCGCGGAACCGCGGGTCGCGCTTCTCCTCGAAGGCCGCCGTCGCCTCCGCGTGATCCGCGGTCTGCGAGAGCACCCCGTACGCGAGGCGTTCCACGAGCAGCCCGATCTCGCGCGAGGACTCGGCGGCCGCATCCACCGCGCGCTTGGCGACCTCGACCGCGAGCCGCGGCAACGCTGCCAGCTCGCCCCCGATCTCGATCGCCCGGGGCAGCGCCTGCCCCTGCGGGACCACCAGCGTCACCAGCCCGATACCCACGGCCTCCTCCGCACCGAACCGGTCTCGAAGCAGCAGCAGCTCCTTCGCCCTCGCGGCCCCCACGGCTCGCACCAACCGATACGTGCCGCCGGACGACGGGACGATGCCGATCCCGACCTCGGGCAGGCCGAAGACGCCCGTCTCGTCGGCGACCCGGAAGTCGCACGCGAGCGCGAGCTCGAACCCGCCGCCGAGGCAGTAGCCGTGGATCGCCGCGATGGTCGGCTGCCGGAGCGCCGCGACCCGCTCGTACACGGCCCCGGACCCCCGGTAGTACTCGAGGATCGCCGCGGCGGACTGCTCGCGCATCTCGTGCACGTCCGCGCCCGCCGAGAACGCCCGCCCGGCCCCGGTCAGCACCACGGCCGAGCTCGCCTCCACCTCATCCGACGCGAGTGCCGCCTCGAGCGCTTCCTCGACCGCCGTCGAGAGGGCGTTCAGCTTCTCCGGCCGGTTCAGCGTGAGGACCGCGACCGGACCCTCAAGCCGCACCAACACGAGCGCCTCAGCCATGCACGATCACCGTCCGGAGCTCCTCGCCGCGGTCGAACAAGGCGAGCGCCTCGTTGATCCGCTCCAGGGGCATCGTCCGCCCGATCATCGGCTCCAACCGCAGGTCGCCGCTCGCGACGAGGCGGGCGAGCAGCGGGAAGTCGCGCGGTGGAACCGTCGAGCCGTACCACGACCCGGTCACGGTGCGCTCCTGACGGACCATCGTCAGCGCATCGAGCGGCACACGAACGTCCGGGGGCGCCATCCCGACGAGCACCGCCGTCCCGCCCGGCGCGGTCACCCGGGTCGCGAGCTCGATCGTCCCGGCGCGTCCGAGCGCCTCGAACGCGTAGTCCGCTCCACCGCCGACCGCATCGCGCACACGCTCCTCGGCGCCATCGCCGCCGAGCACCGCTTCCGTCGCGCCGAGCGTCTTCGCGAGCTCGAGCTTGCTCGGCACGACATCGACCGCGACGACCGACGACGCGCCGGCGATCCGGGCTCCCTGGATCACGGACTGTCCGACGCCGCCGCACCCGATCACGACCACCGTCTCCCCCGCGCGCACCCGCGCCGTGTTCAGCACCGCCCCGACGCCCGTCATCACCGCGCATCCGAGCAATGCCACCTGCTCGAGCGGGATCGACGCATCGACCTTGACGGCCGTGGTCGCGGGCACCACCGAGCGCTCGGCGAACGACGATGGCACGTTGTGCTTGATCCGCAGGTCGCCGTTCGAGAACCGGGTCGTGCCGTCGGCCAGGTAGCCCTGGTCGAAGACCTCGAGCCGCTCGCAGCGGGCGGGATGGCCGGCGGCGCATCTCGGGCAGGTCCCGCAGTACGGGAGCCACGAGAGCGCGACGTGGTCGCCGGGCGCGAGGCTCTCGACACCCTCGCCGACCTCCTCGACGATCGCCGAGCCTTCGTGACCGAGCACGATCGGTGTCGCGTGCGAGTGCACGCCGCGAACAGCGTGCCAGTCGCTGCGGCACACGCCGCTCGCAGCCATCCGGATCAGGACCTCGCCCGCCTTCCGGGGGTCGAGCGCGAGCTCCTCGACCACCAAGGGCTCCCCGCACGCATAGAGCACGGCCGCTCGCATCAGCGCAGTATGCCCCTTGCGTTCACCTGACCGCAGACGCACGATACGCGTGAGAAGGAGGTCGGATGTCCGCGGATCTCGACCACCGTCCGCCGATGGATCCCACCCTCCACGCGAAGCTCCTTCGATGGGTGGAGCAGTCGCTGATCACGCCCACCGAGGCCGATGCGATCGAGACCTTCGAGGCTCGTCGCGCCGAGCCCACACCCCGGCGAGTGCCCCTGCTCACCGAGGCTCTCGCGTACGTCGGCGCAGCCCTCGCGGGTGCGGCCGCGGCCGTGCTCCTCGGCGAGCGTTGGAACGACCTCACGCCCGCCGTCCGCGCCGCGTCCGTCGGCACCGCGTTCGTCGTCACGCTCGCGGCCGGCTGGGTCCTGCGTCGCAACGACGAGCCGGCCATCGCCCGACTGACCAGCGTGCTGTGGGCCGTCGCCACGGGCCTGTTCGGGTGGCTCGCATGGCTGATCGCCTACGACGTCCTCGACCACCGAGGCCGGGTGCCGGCGCTCGTGGCGGGCGTCGCCATCACCGCGCTGGCGAGCCCGCTCTACGCCATGCTGCGGAAAGCTCTCCAGCAGGTCGGCCTGTTCGCCGGCCTGCTCACGATCGTCGGTTCCGCCTTCGGCGAAGGCGGCCAAGGTACCGCCGTGATGGTGCCGGTATGGATCGTCGCCGTGGCGTGGGTCGTCCTCGGAGGGCGCGGCGTGCTCCCGCCGAAGCGGGTGGCCTTCGTCGCCGGCCCGCTGGTCGCCCTGTGGGCACCGATGGCCTTCACGAACGGCGGAGAGGGTGCAGGGATGTGGCTCGGCCTCGCAACGGCGACCGCGCTCATCGTCGCCGGCGTCACGATGCACGAGCCAGTCCTGCTGGGCTTCGGCGCCGTTGGGGTGTTCGGCTACCTGATCCGGGTCCTGGTGTACCTCTTCGGCGATACGGCCGGCATGCCCGTTGCACTCCTGGTCGCGGGCGCGGCCGTGTTGGCCGTGGCGGTAGGGTTCGCCCGACGTTCCTCGAGCGCTACGCGTAGTGCTCGGCGAAGTCCTTCGTGATCTTCGCGACAGTGACGGCTTCGTCGCGGAACACGTCTTCCGATCGCGCCCGGATCGACTCGGTCTGCACGCCCGCGGCGAACACGATCGTCTCGTGCTCGAGGACCTCTGGGTCCACGTAGGTGTGCACCTTCAGCAAACCGCCGAGTGGCGGCAGGCTGCCGAGCTCGACGCCTGGGAGATCGCGCTCGATCTCCTGCTCGGTCGCGAGGTGAACGTGCTTGTCGCCGACCGCGCCCTCGACGAGCCGCATGTCCAGGCGGCGGTCCCCGGGGATCACGGCCAGGACATGGCCAGCCACGCTGTCGAGCAGTAGCGTCTTCACCACGGCGTCGGCCTCGATACCGAGCGCACGCGCTTCGTCGATCGAGGTGAATGCCTTGTCGTGTGGCACGACGTCGAACGGCACGCCCCGACCCTCCAGGTACTCAGTCGTGAGCGACATCACCTTCCCTCCTTCCAGGGACCTGCGCCCCGAGCGTGTCCTCCCGACCTAGGTCGGTCACGGGCCGGTCGGCCATGCCGAGACGGGTCTCCGGACCGACCGATCCCCGCCGCCGAGTGTCCCGCTCGACTACCGTAGGCTCGTGCCGGGCATCCAGGACCAGGTCTCTTCCCTCCGGAAGGTGTTCGTGCGGCCGCCAGATCCGGCCGACCTCGCAGCGTGGAGGGCGTTCGGTTGGCGTGCCGAGCCGGACGTCGAAGCGGCGAAGGAGGAGCACCGGGGCTGTGCGCCGAGCTCGAGCGCGCCGGCGCCGAGGTGCTCATCGGTGTGACGCCGATCGACGGCGACCCCGACGCGATCTACACGTACGACCCGGTGCTCATGACCGACCGCGGCGCGATCCTGCTGCGGCCCGGCAAGCTCGAGCGTCGCCGCGAGCCGCAGGCGGTCGCCGTGGACCTGGAGGAGGCCGGCGTGCGGATCCTCGGACGACTCGAGGATCCTGCTTGCGCCGAGGGCGGCGACATGTTCTGGCTCGACGGCTCGACGCTCGCCGTGGGGCGCGGGTACCGCACGAACGATGAGGGCATCGCCGCGCTCCGCGAGTTCCTGCCCGAGGCCGACGTCCTCGCGTTCGACCTACCGCATCGCCACGGGCCGAGGGAGTGCCTGCACCTGCTGTCGCTGCTGTCACCGCTCGACGGCGATCTCGTCGTGTGCTTCCCGCCACTCATGCCGGTCCGACTGATGGAAGAGCTGGTCGCTCGCGGGATCGCCTACGTCGAGGTCCCCGAAGAGGAGTTCGACACGATGGGGTCGAACGTGCTCGCGCTCGGTCCGCGCCTCGCCCTCGCGCTCGAGGGGAACCGGGAGACGAAGCATCGGATGGAGTCCGCGGGCGTCGAGGTACGGACCTATCGCGGCGCGGAGATCAGTCGCAAGGGTGACGGCGGACCGACCTGCCTCACCCGCCCGCTCGCGCGGGGCTGAGCCGTCCCTCGTCCCGGGCCCGCTGCACCCGCGCGAGGAACCGTGCACGTCGCAGAGGCTCCGGGGTGCGGGCGCCGCCGAACGCCTCCAGCACGACGGCCTCGGCGACGGCGACGTCGGTCCGCCAGGCGGCGTGCACGAGCACCGGTCGCGCCCCCGCTCGAGTCACGACCACTCGGCCCACCTCTCGTCCCCCGAGCATCAGCCGCCCGTGGGCATCGGGTCCGGCGAGGAGCGGTCGATCGGTCACGCCCACGGTGGGCATCTCCAGCGCCGCCCCGAGGTGCAACGCGAGGCCCGCGCCCCGCGGATGGTCGCGCCCGGTGGCATCCACGAGCAGCACGTCCGGAGGCACGTCCAGACCCGGACCGCTTCCTCGAGCGCCGGGCCTTCGCGGAGCGCCAGGTAGCCGGGCTCGTACGGCGCTCGGACCTCGCAGGTGAACAACGACCGCACCGCCCCCGCGACGGCCACGACCCACGCGCGCTCCACCGGCGCGGGGTCCGCTCGGGTCGAGAAGGCCGCGAACACGGCGCCGATCGTGGCGCGACCATCCGCGGGGAGATGCCACGGCTCCGGTTCCTCAGCCGCGAGTCGCCGCTGCAGCTCCTCGAGGTCGCCGCGGGCGTCGGGCCACCCGGCCACGGTCGCGGCCTCCTACCCGTCGGCGCCCTGATCGCGGAGGAAGCGCTCGAGCTCGGCGGCGATGTCCTCTCCGCTCGGCACCGGGCCGAGGTCCTCTGACGCGGCGCCGGCCTCCTCGAGGCGCCGGACGTAGTCGGCGAGTTCAGCGTCCTCGGCGACCTCCTCGTCGACGCGCCGCTGCCACCCGGTGGCGACGCGCGCCATGTCGCGCGTGTCGACCTCGAGCCCGACGACGCCACGGAGGGCCTGCAGGAGCGCGAACGCCGCCTTGGGGTTCGCCCCAGAAGGCAGGTAGTGTGACGCGGCAGCCCAGAGCGAGAGCGACCTCAGCCCCACCCTCGCCGCCGAGTCGTGGAGCACGCCGACGATGCCCGTCGGCCCCTCGTACCGAGCGGGCTCGACGCCGGGTTGCGCCAACCACTCGGGGTCCGTGCTCGACACGCTCACGGGCGAAGGCGCCGTGTGCGGCACGTCGGCCAAGAACGCGCCGAGCGTTACGAGGTGCTCGGCCCCGAGGTCGTGGGCGATCTGGAGCACGGTCTGCACGTAGGTCCGCCAACGGACGTTCGGCTCGACGCCGATCATGACGATCGCGTCCCGCTCACCCGGTCGGGCGAGGAAGAAGTCGTTCCTCGGCCAGTCGAGCCGCCGCGTGAGTCCCGCCTGCACCCGAACCGTCGGCCGGTTGACCTGGAAGTCGTAGAACTCCTCCGGGTCTAGCCCGGCGAACCGCCGGGCGACCCATTGGTCCTTCAGATGCCGCGCCGCCGTCGTGGCTGCTTCGCCGCCGTCGTTCCACCCGGCGAACGCGCACACCACGACGGGGCGCGAAACCTGGGGCCGGAAGATCCACTCGACGCGACTCACGCCTCCAGTGTGTCCCCCGGGGCCCGGCCTGTCATGCGGAGCTCAGACGACGGGGCTCGAGGCCTGCGACTGGACCCGTCGCGAGACCCGCCGGTAGCCGACCCAGACGATGAGTCCGAGCGCCGTGAGCGGGACCAGGTAGCCGAGGCCGACGATCGTCGCGTAGGCCACTCCGACCAGCCCGGCGACGGCCTTGTCCCACGCCTCGGCCAGGCTCGGACGGGTCCCCTTCGTGTCGTTCTCGATGGCGATCGGCGCGCCCGTCTCGACCATCGACAGGTGGATCGTCGAGAGCGAGGTGCGGTCCTCGAGGACGCGCAGCTCGCCCTTGATCTGCTCGATGCGGAACTGCACGTCCTGGAGCTCGCGCTGGATCCGAAGCGTCGAGTCGATGCTGTTCGCCTGCTCCATGAGTCCGAGCAGCACGGACTCCTGCGTCTCCCACGTGCGCAGCCGAGCCTCGAGGTCGACGAAGTCCTGCGTCACGACCTGACCCGAGATCGACTCGCCGGTCACCGTGCCGAGCCCTCGGAGGTCCGACATCGCCTCGTCGAACCGGGCGGCCGGGACCCGCACGATCAGGCTGCCGGAGTGTGCCTCGGCCCCTGAGACCGCGGACGACTCCACGTAGCCGCCGTACTTGCCCGCCACGAGCGAGGCCTCGTCGAAAGCTTGGGAGAAGGTGCCCTTGCGGACCTCCACGGAGATGTCCGCGGTCTTGACCACGGCCTGGCCGAGCGGCGGCAGGCCCGGAAGCTCGCTCACCGCCGTGCCCGGCACCTCGAGCGGCGCGGCCGCGTCGGCCACTTCCAAGTTCGCGTCGGCGGCACCCCCGGCGGCGAGCTCGCCCCCGGTCTCCGCCGCATCGGCCGATGGCGCGCGCATCGCGGCCCCAACGCCGCTCTCGTTCTGGGCATCGCCGAACGGCCTCGAGACGACGAAGCCGAGGACGGCAGCGACGGCCAGGAACGCGATGAGCATCAGTCCGGCCCTCTTCACCATGGGGAGCCTCCTCCGTCGGGAACGGCCGTTGGACGCCGGGACGCGCGCTCGCGTTCCCCTTCGACCGGCCGGGCGATCAGCGCGCGAGTCGAACGCGAGCGCCGCTCAACTCGAGGAGGCCCTCGACGGTGAGACGACGCACGGCTTCGGTCAGGCGCTCGGCGTCAGCGCCGGTGATCTCCACGAGCTGGTCCGTGGTCGCGGAACCGCGAGCTCGCAGCGCTCGGACGACCGCCCCGCGCACCTGGCGGAAGGAACCGTCGAACGGTCCCTGCCTGCGTCGAGGCGCCGACGGTCGAGCTCGCCGTGCCACGAATGCGCACACGCCCCGGAGCGGACACGCGTCGCATCGGGGCTGGGGACGACACACCTCGCGCCCGAGATCCATGAGCGCTTGGTTCCACGCTCCCGGATCGCGCGTATCGAGCCACGCGTCCGCGAGCTCACGGACCCGTGCCGGACCAACGTCGTCCGTCGCCTCGAACACGCGCGCCACGATCCGCCGGGCGTTGGTGTCGATCGCGGGGATCGGCACACCGAACGAGATCGAGGCGACCGCGGAGGCCGTGTACGGGCCGACGCCCGGGAGCGCGCGGAGCGCCGCGGGATCCGCGGGCACGCGCCCGGCATGCCGGAGGACGATCGTGCGCGCGGCTTCGGATAGCGCGACCGCGCGCCGGTTGTAGCCGAGCCCGTTCCACGCGAGGAGCACATCACGCCGCGGCGCTCGGGCGAGCGCATGCACACTCGGGAACCGGCGGAGGAAGTGGGTGAATGCGGGGACCACTCGCGAGGCCTGTGTCTGCTGGAGCATGACCTCAGAGACGAGGACCCGGTACGGATCTCGCGACGAGCGCCACGGGTACGCGCCGCGCCGAGGCTCGTACCAGGCGAGGAGGGCCCCCCTCGAGTGGGCGAGCGCTCCGTGCTGGTGATGACCGGCCTGACGGGTTCCGGAAGACGATCGCCTGGTCGCCATCATCCCCCCGTGCGACCCGACCCACGCCGGGCGCTAGAAGCCGGGCTTGCCCGGCTCCGGCATCTCGCCCGCCGCCTCCCGGAGCGCCGCGTAGACCGCCTTGAAGACGTCGGCCGCGAAGGCCGGCGGCTGGCTCTTCTCCCCGCCGAATGCCCCGCGTACCGCTGACGCCGTGATCTCGACCGCCTTCTCGAAGATCGCCCAATCCATGTCGCGCGTCATGACCCGAACCCCCATCGTGGATGCCTCATTCCCTCTGGTTTCGAGGACAGGCTACCCGACACCGCGGATGCGGCCGCCTGTGGTCAGTCCGGCAGCAGGCGTTCGACCGTGCCGAGCACGCGCGAGGGTCGCCCGCTCCGCGACTCGGCAGCGTCCGCCCACCGCATCGCGGTGAACAGGCCGGCGACGCCGATCATCGGGAGCGGCTGCGGCTCCCACGGACGCCACCGATGGCCGACCCACGGCAGGTGCGTCAGGTCACTCTCCCGGCCCGTGATCAGGTCGGCGAGCGTTCGCCCCGCGAGGTTCGCGGTGGAGACACCGTCACCGAAGTAGCCGCCCGCCCACGCGATCCCGCCCCGGAGCCCGACCGAGGGGAACCAGTCGCGCGACATCCCGACGTAGCCGCTCCACAGCGAATCGATGCGTGCACTCGCCGCAGCTGGGAACAGCCGTGCGAGCGTCGAGCGGAGCGCACGGGCGGCGGTCGGCACGACGTACGTCGGCGTCAGCGAGCCCGGGTGCGGGTGGCCACGCGCCAGCCCGAGCGCGATCCTGTCGTCGCGCGTGCGTTGGGCATAGACGAACACCGGGCGCACGTCCGAGAGCGCCTCGCGCTCGCGCCAGCCGACCCGATCCCAGAAGGTCGGCGGGAGCGGCTCCGTGACCCCCATGTGGATGTGCACGGCGAGCAGGAGGCGGGCGTGACCGCGGAGACTGCCGGTCGCGCCCTCGAGCGCGCGGACGACCACGTCCGCCCGCACCGTCCCGCGCTCGGTCCGAACGCGTCCGGACGTGATGGCGGTCGCGGTCGTCCCCTCCGCGATCCGTACGCCCAGACCCTCGACGACGCGGGCGAGTCCACGCGCCAGTCGTCCCGGGTGAACGACCGCGCAGTGCGGCGAGTACGTCGCGCCGACCATGCCGTCCACCGCGATCCGCTCGCGCGCGGCGTCGGCGTCGAGCCAGCGCCGATCGTCGTCGGCCCAACCGAAACTCCGCGCGATCTCCAGGTCCGCGCGCAGGCGTTCGGCCTCGAGCGAGGTCGTCGCCACCTTCAGCGTGCCGCCGCGGACGTAGTGCGCGTCGATGCCTTCGGCCTCGCACACGCGTCCGACCTCGACGACGGTCTCGACCATCGCTCGGCGCATCGCGACGGCGGCGTCGTAGCCGTACCGCGCCTCGACGGCCTCCGGCGGCGAGACCAGGTCCGAGGAGCACCAGCCGCCGTTGCGACCGGAGGCGCCCCACCCCGCGACGTCCTTCTCGAGCACGAGGATGCGGAGCGACGGATCGGCCTTCGCGAGCGCGTACGCGGTCCACAGTCCCGTGAACCCACCGCCGACGACCGCGACGTCGGCGACGTCGTCAGCCTGGAGCGGTGGTCGCGGCGTGAGATCGTCGCCGCAGGTGTCGAGCCAGAAGCCGGCGGGGTGTCGCCGGTCGACGTTCACTCGTAGGCCCGGAGGCCGGTGAGGGTCTCGCCGACGATCAGCGTGTGGATCTCGTTCGTGCCCTCGTACGTGTAGACGGACTCGAGGTTGTTCATGTGCCGGATGACCGGGTATTCGAGCGTGATCCCGTTGCGCGCCGAGGATCAGCGTGCGCGTCTCGCGCGCGATCTCGAGCGCCTCGCGCACGTTGTTCAGCTTGCCCATGCTGACGTGCTGCGGCGCGAGACGTCCCTCGTCCTTCATCCGCCCGAGGTGTAGCGCAAGAGCATGCCCTTGTTGATGTCGAGCGCCATGTCCGTCGAGCTTGCGCTGCGTGAGCTGGAAGCCGGCGATCGGCTTGCCCGAACTGGACGCGCTCCTTCGAGTACGACGGGCCGACTTCGAAGCAGGCGCGCGCCGCGCCGATCGCGCCCCAGACGATCCCGTACCGAGCCTCGGTGAGGCACGACAGCGGGCCCTTCATCCCGATGACGCCGGGAAGCAGCGCGTCGCCGGGCAGCCGCACGTCGTCGAGGATCAGCTCCGAGGTCACCTCGCGCGCAGGGAGAGCTTGCGGTGGATCGTCCTGCGTCGAGAAGCCCGGCGTGTCCGTCGGCACGATGAACCCGCGCACGCCCTCGTCGCTCGTCGCCCACACGATCGCGACGTCGGCGATGTCCCGTTCGTGATCCACATCTTCGTGCCGCTCACGATCCAATCCGAGCCGTCACGCCGGGCGTGGGTCCGCATCGCGCGGGGTCACTGCCGGCGTCGGGCTCCGTCAGGCCGAAGCAGCCGACGACCTCGCCCCGAGCCATCGGGGGCAGCCAGCGCTGCTTCTGCTCCTCGGTGCCGAACTTCCAGATCGGGAACATCGAGAGCGACCCCTGCACCGACACGAACGACCGTGCCCCGCTGTCGCCCGCCTCGAGCTCCAAGCACGCGAGCCCATAGTCGACCGCGCTTGCACCGAGGCACCCGTACCCCGAGAGGTGCATCCCGAGGAGTCCAAGGTCCGCGAGCCCCTTGGCCACCTCCCGGGGGAACGTCGCGGACTCGAACCACTCCTCGATCCCCTGCAGGATCTCGCCGACGACGAACTCCCGGACGGCGTCGCGGATCGCGCGTTCCTCCTCCGAGAGGAGCCGATCGATCTCTAGGTAGTCCAGTGGGTCGATCTCGCGAGGCACGGGGCCTAGCCTATCGCTCACCACTGGCACCCTGTGCTCGAGATGGGACTTGCTCCTCGAGGAGAACCGACCCAAGCTGAGGTCGAGATGCCGCACTTCGAGTGGTTGGCCTTGGCGGGAAGTGGACCGGCAGCCACACGGATCTGGGCGCGAGTCCTGCTCGCCGTCGTGCTCGGATGGCTACTCGCGGTCCTCGTGCTCATCGCGGTCTGGCTGATCCGCTGACCTTCCGGACGAAGGCCGCCGAAGCCGCCCGTCGATCTCCGCGCTCGGATGTCGCTCGATGCGCGCTTGGAGCCAGCTCGAGGTGTCGAAACCCGGCTTCACCATTCGTCGTCTAGGGTGAACGGCGGCGAACGGCAGGAGGGAGGGCGGCATGAAGTACATGCTCCTGATCTACGGCGACGCGATGCAAGCCCAGGATGCCACCCCGGAGGAGCAAGCCGCAGAGATGCGGAAGTGGTTCGACTACTCCGAGTGGCTGCGGCAGCAGGGGTGGATGCTCGCCGGCGACGCTCTCCAAGAGACCGAGCACGCCACGACCGTCCGCGTCCGGGGCGGCGAGACCCTGACGACCGACGGGCCGTTCGCCGAGACGAAGGAACAGCTTGGCGGCTACTACCTCCTCGAATGCGCCTATCTGGACCAGGCGATCGAGGCCGCCGCCCGCTGCCCGGGTGCCCCGTACGGCTCGATCGAGATCCGGCCGCTCATGGTGTTCGACATGCCCGAGGGCGGGCAGGGCGGCAGCTGAGCGAGCATCCGGGTGCCGTCGTCGATCGCCTGTTCCGACAGGAGCAGGGCCGGGCGGTCGCGACCATGATCCGCGTGCTCCGAGACTTCGACCTGGCCGAGGAGGTCGTGCAGGAGGCCTTCGTCCGTGCGCTCGAGACCTGGCCGCGCGACGGCATCCCGCGGAACCCGGGGGCGTGGATCACGACCACCGCGAAGCGGAGGGCGATCGACCGGTTCCGGCGCGACGAGAACCTCCGGCGCAAGACCGAAGCGCTGCAACGGATCTTGGAGCTCGAGGCGCTGGGTGGGAGCGAGGACGACGTGAGCGTGATACCCGACGACCGGCTGCGGCTCGTCTTCACGTGCTGCCACCCGGCGCTGCCGATGGACGCTCGCGTCGCGCTCACGCTGCGGACGCTGGGCGGGCTCACCACCCCCGAGATCGCACGGGCGTTCCTCGTCCCCGAGCCGACGATGGCCCAGCGCCTGGTGCGCGCGAAGCGGAAGATCCGCGACGCCGGCATCCCCTACCGCGTCCCGCCGCCCGAGCTCCTGCCCGAGCGGCTGCCCGGCGGTGCTCGCGGTCGTCTACCTCGTGTTCAACGAGGGCTACTCGGCGACGCTCGGGACCGCTCGTGCGTACGCGACCTGTGCGAGGAGGCGATCCGGCTCGCCCGCGTCTTCGACGGTCTCATGCCGGACGAGCCCGAGGTCGCCGGGCTGCTCGCGCTGCTGCTGCTCCAGCGACTCGCGGCGCGACGCGCGGACCGATGCGGCAGGTGAGCTCGTGCTGCTCGACGACCAGGATCGCGCCCGGTGGGACCACGACGCGATCGACGAGGGGCTGGCGACCCTGGACCGCGCGCTCGCGGCGCGCCGCCCCGGGCCGTATCAGCTCCAGGCTGCGATCGCCGCGCTCCACGCTCGTGCCCCGCGGCCCGAGGACACGGACTGGCCGCAGATCGCGAGCCTCTACGGCGCACTGACGCAGATGACGGCCTCTCCCGTCGTCGAGCTGAACCGGGCGGTCGCGGTCGCGATGGCCGACGGCGCCGAGCGAGGGCTCCCGCTCGTCGAGGCGCTCTCGAGCAAGCTCGACGGGTACCACCTGTTCCATTCGGCGCGCGCCGACCTGCTCCGCCGGCTCGGCCGGCGGGCCGAGGCCGCGGACGCCTACCGCCGCGCGCTCGAACTGGTCCCGAACCTCGCCGAGCGCGCCTTCCTCGAGCGGCGCCTCTCCGAGGTCACAGCTCCTTGACGAGGTAGTCCAAGACCGCGTACACGTGCATCGGCCCGTCATCCGCGTCGAGCGTCGCGCTCGAGACGAACGGCCCGTGCGCATGCCGGTACCCGAGAGCGTCGTAGAGCGCCCGGGCTGGGGCGTCGTCGTCGTCGAGGGAGACGTCGAGCCCGATACGCCGCCACCCTTTCTCGCGCGAGACGTCCTCGAGCGCCGCCATGATCGCGCTCGCGGCGCCCCGGCGACGGTGATCGGGCGTGACGAACACGTCGCGGACCTCGGTGCAGCCCTCGCGGACCGCCGACCCGGAGTACTCCTCGTGCTCGGCGAACAGGACCATGCCGCGGCCGACCGGCTCGGCGCCGTCCCACGCGAAGACCTGCACCATCTCGCCGCGGTCCTGCGCCTCGAGCCGTCGCGGGTACTGCTCCGAGCTCCACGACGGCAGGTCGTGGCGCAGTACGTCGAGGTCCGCGCGGGCGAGCGCTCGGACCTCGACCGCCATCAGCCGAGGGGCACCTCGGGCACGCCCGCCATGCTCGTCTCCAGCTCCTTCGCGTCGAACTCGATCTCGGGCAGACGCGCGTTGAGGTAGTCGTCGTACGCCTGCATGTCGAAGTTCCCGTGGCCGGAGAGCCCGAAGAGGATCACGCGCTCCTGTCCGGTCTCGCGAGCCGCGATCGCCTCGTTCACGGCGCCGCGGATCGCATGCGCGGACTCGGGCGCCGGCACGATCCCCTGCGTATGGGCGAAGAGCCGAGCGGCCTCGAACACCTCGTTCTGCGTGTACGCGACCGCCTCCATGTACCCCTCCTTCACGAGGAGCGAGAGCGATGGGGAGTCGCCGTGGTACCGGAGCCCGCCGGCGTGCACCGGCGCGGGCACGAAGTCGTGGCCCAGCGTGTACATCGGAAGGAGCGGCGTGAGCTTCGCCGTGTCGCCGAAGTCGTACGCGAACCGGCCCTTCGTGAGGGTCGGGCACGCGGCCGGCTCGGTCGCGAGGAACCGCATGTCGGGGGTGTGTCCGCGCAGCTTGCCGGCCATGAACGGATACGCGAGGCCCGCGTAGTTGGACCCACCGCCCACGCAGCCGATCACGACGTCGGGAGCCTCGCCGGTCAGCTCCATCTGCTCCTGCGCCTCGAGCCCGATCACCGTCTGGTGCAGCAGGACGTGCCCGAGGCACGAGCCGATCGAGTAGTGGGTGTCCTCATTCGTGGCGGCGATCTCGATGGCCTCGCTGATCGCGATACCGAGGGACCCCGTCGAGTCCGGGTGCTCGGCCAGGATCCCGCGGCCCGAGTTCGTGGTATCCGAGGGCGAGGGCACGACCGTGGCGCCGAAGGTCTCCATGAAGATCCGGCGGTACGGCTTCTGCTCGAACGAGGCCTTCACCATGTAGACGAGACACTCGAGGTCGAAGAACCGGCACGCCATCGAGAGCGCGGAGCCCCACTGCCCCGCTCCGGTCTCGGTGGCGATCCTCCGCACGCCTGCTTGCTTGTTGTAGTAGGCCTGCGCGATCGCCGTGTTCGGCTTGTGGGACCCGGCCGGCGAGGTCCCCTCATACTTGAAGTAGATGTGCGCCGGTGTCTGCAACGCCTGCTCGAGCCGTGTCGCCCGGTGCAGTGGCGTCGGCCTCCACAATCGGTAGATGTCGAGCACGGGGCCCGGGATGTCGATCCACGGCTCGGTCGAGACCTCCTGCATGATCAGCGCCTCGGGGAACAACGGCGCGAGGAGGTCCGGGGTCACCGGCTCGAGCGTCCCCGGGTGCAGCGGCGGCAGTGGTTGGGTCACGGCCGCGAGGTCCGGCATGATGTTGAACCACGCCGAGGGCAGCTCGTCCTCGCGGAGATCGAAACGCGTGCGGTCGGTCATGGATGCCTCCTCGACGATCGGTGACGGGCACCGAGCGTAGCCGCTCCACCGGGTCACGCGCCAGGGCCGAGCGGGCCGAAGGGAGCGGTCTCGGGCGGACCGGGCGCTCAGGCCTCGGCCGGAGGACCCACCTCGACCCAGCCATCGGCCGTCGCTCGCACCGAGAAGACCGGCACGGGATCCTCGGCCGGGCCGACGATCGGCTCGCCCGTACGCAGATCGAACTCGCTGCCGTGGCACGGGCAGATGACCGAGTCCTCCTGCTCGCCGAGCTCGCCCTCGGCGAGCGAGCACCCCTCGTGGGTGCACTCGTCGCCGAACGCGAACAGCTCGTTCTCGACGTGCGCGAGGGCGATCCGCCCAGACGGGAGGTCGTAGGCGCGCAGCTCCCCCTCGGGGATCTCGGCCATGGAGGCGATCCGCACGAAGACGGGCTCCATCTCAGGCCACCTCCGGCGGCGGCGCGACGGCCCGCGTGAGGGCGTTCCACCCGCGCTGCAGGACGGTGAACCCCCCGAGGGCCGTAAGCAGGACGAGCATCGGCAACAGCATGCCGGGGACCATGAGCCCGAGCATCATCGCGAGGTACCGCTCGAGCCGCTGGAACAGGCCCTCCGAGAGCGAGACGCCCACCGCCTCAGCCTCGGCGCGGATGTGGCTCACCGTGAGCGAGATCACCAACGTCGCGAGCGCGAGTCCGGCCTCGAGACGCTCCCCCTGCCCCGAGAGCATCCAGAAGGTGCAGCCGAACAAGATCATGTCCGAGACGCGGTCGAGCACCGCATCGGTGAACGCTCCGAACCGGCTCGCCGTCCCGCGCAGGCGCGCGACCGCCCCGTCGAGCAGGTCGAACAACCCCGCCGGGATCAGGAGCAGCCCCGGGAGGAAGCCATGGCCCTCGACGAGCAGCCACCCGATCACCCCGTTCGTCGCGAGACCGAGGAACGTGAGCTGCATAGCTGAGAGGCGGAGCGCCACGACGCCCGCGAGGATCGCCCGGAACGGCCAGTCGAAGATCCGGCGCATCGCGGGGGCGGCGGCACCGTCGCCCTCGCGCGGTGGAGGCATGTCGCGGGGCCGGGGATCTCCCGGGCCGCAGGTTCTCCACGTCGGTGCTCGCGTGGGGTGGTCATCCGTCGAGCAGGCTACTCCGCCCGACGAGCCGCGGCTCGATCGCCCTCAGCCTCGGGGCTCGATCGAAACGATCAGGTAGTGGAACGTGCCGCCCGGCGCCTCGTACGCGATCTCATCGTCGAGCGCCCTTCCCGCGAGCGCGGTGCCGAGTGGCGAGGTGGTCGTGATCGTACGGACCCCCGGCGTGCGCTCTTCAGCATGCTCGGCGAGGAGGTATGTCTCGTCCTGCGGATCGTCTTCGTCGAGCGGACGGATAGTGACGAGCATCCCGGCCGCCACGACGTCCGAGGCCGGGGGGGTCTCGATGATGTCCGGGTCACGGAGCATCCGCTCGAGGTTGCGGATCCGCGACTCCATGAGCCCTTGCTCGTTCTTCGCGGCGTCGTACTCGGCGTTCTCGCGGATGTCGCCGTGCTCCCGCGCTGCCTTGATGCGCTCGGCGATCGCCGCCCTGCCCTCGGTCGTGAGGTCCTCGAGCTCCGCCCTCAGGCGCGTGTAGGCCTCGAGCGTGAGGCTCGCCGTCGGCTCGTGGTCGGGACCTCGGGGTGGGCGGTTCGCGAGCTCGGGTGGCAGCTCCATGGGCTCGGCAATCTACCAACCGAGGACGACGACGATCCGGAGGCCCACCGAGGGTGCGCCGCCGGCCTGCGACCCACGCACCCAAGCAGTTGCCTTGGGATAGAGTCGCCCGGAGAGATCACAAGGGGGTTCCGATGTTGCGACGTGCGTTCCGCGCACTCCTGCCGATCGTCTCCTGCACCGCGGTGCTCGCCGGGGTTTCCGGTGCTGGGGCGCAGACGACGAGCCCTGCGCCCGTCACGGTGGGCACGCCGGAGCAGAAGACGGCGGCGCTCGTCTCGCCGGCGGTCGTCTACATCGAGCAGTCGTGGCGGGCATGGGTCCGGGTGCCGAAGGGATCGGAGCTCAACTACTTCGACGGGTACGTGAACGACGGGTACGCCTTCGAATGGGGTACCCGCTGCACCGGGTTCATCGTCAACCCGAACGGGTACATCTTCACGGCCGGGCACTGCGTGGACCTCGGTGAGGAGGGAGCCCGCGACACGGCCTTGCGGTTCGCCGTGCAGTGGCTCATCGACCAGGGGTACATCTTCCAGCGGGACTTCGACTACTGGCTGAACGAGGCCCACCTGCTGTGGGGTGTCGAGGGCGCGGAGAAGGGATCCGACCCCGACCTCGAGATCTACGTGCAGCGGGGCGTCGCTGCCGGCGGCCTGAAGACGGGTGAGGCCTTCAGCGCCCGCCTCGTGGACTACAGCCCGTGGAGCGAGGGCGACGGGGCGCTCCTCAAGGTCGAGACGACCGATCTGCCCACCGTGCTTGTGGCCCCGTCCGCGAGCATCACGATCGGAACGGATGTGCTCTCGGTCGGGTACCCGGGCTCGACGGACGCGGTCACCGACACGTCCTACGAGCCGACCTACAAGGACGGCCAGATCAACGCGGAGAAGACCCGCGAGGGTGGGCTCCTGCCGGTCTACGAGATCAGCGCCGCGATGTCCGGTGGGATGAGCGGCGGCCCGACGGTGAACCTCAACGGCGAGGTCGTCGGCGTGAACTCGTTCGGGATCGTCGGCGAGACCGAGGCGTTCAACTTCATCACGCCGGCGTCGATCGTCACGGAGATGCTGGCGCAGAACGGCGTCGCGAACGAGCTCGGCCCTGTCGACGTCGCCTACCGTGCCGGGCTCGACGCCTACTTCCAGGGCGATTACCAGACCGCGATCTCGAAGTTCGACGAGGCGCTCGCACTCTCGCCGACGCACCAGCAGGCACAGGAGTGGAAGGTCGAGGCCACGAAGGCCCTGCCGGAGACCCCGACCGGGCCGACAGGCGGAGCCGGGGAGGGCCAGCAGCCCGGACAGCCCCAGGCCGAGGAGGGTGGCGGCTTCCCCGTCGTCGCCGTGGTCGGCGGCGTGGCGGCGGTGGTCGTGATCGGCGGGGCCCTGTTCTTCATGTCCCGCCGCAAGGGTGGCCCGGGGGCGCAGGCCCAGATGCAGCAGCCGCTCCAGGTCGTTGGCGCCCCGCCGCCGCAGAGCGCCGAAGCCGCCAGGTCGGTCGGGTTCCAGCCCACGGCGCCCGTACCGCCGCAGGCGAGCGCCCCGCCCCCGGCTCCGGCCCCTGGGCCGGCGCCGACACCTCCGCCGAGCAGCGCGTCGGGCGAGCACGCGCACTTCTGCCCGAACTGCGGCTTCAAGCTCGAGGCGGACGCACGCTTCTGCCCGAGCTGCGGCCACAAGATGGAGGCCTGAACGACGACGGGTGGGTGACGCTCAGCCGAGCGCCTGCTTGAGCACGGCGCAGGCGCGGAGCGTCACCCACTTGCTCGGCGCGCCCTGGCGTTCGATGTCCGTCCAGGTCTTGCCGTTGTAGGCGTAGCGGTTCTGCCAGCGGCCGCTCGCGTCCTGGCCCGCGACGACGAGGTCCAACGCGTTCGCGAGCCGGGCGTCCCGACCGTGTCCGAGCTCGCAGAGCGTCTCGAGGTTCTGGAGCACGTCGGCAACGTACCCGGACGGGAAGCCGAACTTGAACCACGACCCGCTCGGTCGCGTGTTCCCCCAGCCCATGGGGTAGTCGGCGACGGCTGGATCGCGCGAGAGCAGGAACTCCGCGCCGGCGGCGAGGGCGCGACGGACGTACGGCGCACGCCGGCGAGCGGGGATCCGGGCGAGGCCCCGAAGCGCCTTGATCGCGCCCCAGGCGCAGGGCTCGTGCTCGTTGATCGCGCATCGGAACCCCGGCCCGCTGGTGCCGGACCGGTAATAACGCTCGAACCCCTCGCCGGTGATCGAGCGAGCCTGCCACTGGATCGCCGATCGCACGCGTTCATCGTCCAGCCATCCGAAGCCGATCAGCGCTCGCAGCAGGTTCCCGTTCAAGCAGTGAACGACCTCGGTGGGGCGAGGGGGCTTCCCGTCCGCGCGTCCCGAGTACCCGAACCCTCCCGTCTCGGTCTGCGCATGACCGAGCAGGTACTCGCAGCCGCGATGGATGCCGCGGTGCCGACCGTCGGCCCCCAACTGGTCGAGGAAGATCAGCGACCAAGACGTGCCCATGTACTTCGGCCCGTAACCCCCGCCCGGCTTCGCCCACCAACCCTCCGGATCCTGCGCGGCGAGCATCGCAGCGATCGGATCGGCCCTCATCGCCGCCGCGAGCACGCGCCGCGTCTTCGGCGCGTCCTCCGGCTCGTCGAGCAGCAGCCGCATCGTCATGTGACGCACCGCCGGGGTCTCCTCGTCGAGGAGCCAGGGCAGCGGGTCGCCGCGCAGCGCAGCGCGCCAGGCCTCCACGGGTCGATGATAGGACCGATCGTCGGCGGGAGGAGGCGTGGTACTTCGGGCCACGATCGGTGTCGTTGGAGCGCTCGCGCTCGCGTGGCTGCTCCTCGTCGCCTACCTCCTGCTCCGCAGGCCTGAGGAGGGCACCGCCCGTGAGGCCCTCCGCGTCCTCCCCGACACGGTCCGGCTGCTCCGTCGCATCGCGGGCGACCCGACGCTTCCGCGAAGCGTACGGGCTCGCCTGTGGCTCCTCCTCGGGTACCTGGTCTTCCCGCTCGACGTCGTGCCGGACTTCCTCCCGGTCGTGGGGTACGCGGACGACGTGGTGATCGCCGGCGCCGCCCTGCGTTCGGTCGTACGGTGCGCAGGACCTGATGCCGTCCGCCGCCATTGGCCCGGGACGGACGAAGGTCTCGCCGCGCTCTGGCGCCTGGCGGGCCTGCCCGGCGGGCCTGCGCCCCAGACGACTACCGAGCCGTAGACTCGGGCTCCATGAAGCCGGTTCTCCTCGTCCGCAACGACGAGTACGAGTCGTTCGGCCTCGCGCCCGGCGCGCTGGCGTGGACCGGATGCGACGTCCTCACGGTCAACATGACGCGCCCGGGCTCGGCCCTACCCCCGCTCGAGGAGGTCGCGGCGATCGTGACCTTCGGCGGCACCGCGAACGTGGACCAGACCGACCGCTTCCCCCACCTCTCGACGGTCCGTGCGTACACGCGCGAGGCCGTCGAGCGCGACGTCCCCTACCTGGGCATCTGTTTGGGGTCGCAGCTTCTCGCCCGCGCACTCGGCCGCCCCGTGGTGAAGTCCTCGGTGAAAGAGGTCGGGTTCGAGCCGATCCGTCCCACCGCGGACGCGAAGCAGGACCCGCTCCTGTCGCTGTACGCGGACGGCGACATGGTCTTCCAGTGGCACGAGGACACGTACGAGCTTCCCGATGGCGCCACGCTGCTCGCGAGCGGCGACCACGTGCCGGTGCAGGCCTATCGCGTGGGCCAGACGGCCTGGGGCATCCAGTTCCACCAGGAGCTCGACGCTACCGAGCACGGATGGTGGGTACAGCTCGCGGATGCCGAGCTCGACCTGAAGGCGGTGTGGGGGAAGTCGCCGGACGAACTCGTCGCCGAGTCCGAGCGCTTCATGCCCGCGCACGAGGACCGCGGCCGAGAGCTGTTCCGCCGGTTCGCCGAGGTCGCGAAGGACCACGGCGGTTGAGGGCCCTCGCGCGAAGGGCACGCGCCCGTGCTCCGAGGAGGGTCGCGTGACCCCCGCGCCCGAGATCGCGGTGGTCGCGTACCACCTCCGTGCCGGTCGCGTCACGAACTGGGTCGTCGGCGGCTACGGCGTTCCCGAGACCTACATCGACGCGATCCGTCGAGGCGGCGGGCTCGCGACGCCCGTCCTGCCCGGCGACCGGCGGGCGCCCGTCGAGCTCCTCGAGCGCTTCGGGGGCCTCCTGCTGGTGGGCGGTGGCGACGTCGAGCCGCGGCGCTTCGGGCAGGAGCCGCACGGAACGCTCTACGGGCTGGAGCCCGACCGGGACGAGCTCGAGATCGACCTGCTCCATGCGGCCGATGCGCTCGACGTGCCGACCTTGTGCGTCTGCCGCGGCATGCAGGTGATGAACGTCGCGTTCGGAGGGACGTTGATCCCGCACCTTCCCGTCGACGACCGCTTCCAGCCCCACGGCACACCGAGCGCCGCCGACGAGCTCCTTCACGATGTCGAGGTCGAACGCGCGAGCCGGGTCGCCCTCGCCGCCGGCACCGAGCTGCTCTCCTGCTCCTCCCATCATCATCAAGGGATCGACCTCGTGGGCGAGGGGCTCCTCGTCACCGGGCGGAGCGCCGACGGCTTGGTCGAGGCGATCGAGCGCGAGGGACCGGGATGGCTCATCGGGGTCCAGTGGCACCCCGAGGACACGGCGGCCGTCGACCGGGCGCAGCAGGGCCTGTTCGACGCGCTCGTCGAGCGGGCCAGGTAGCCGGGGCGCGCCGCACGCTACCATCCCGTTCGAAAGGGGCGAGATGGCGGGATTGAAGATCGTCCGTGCGACCGGCGATTCGGCCGCTCGAGGTCAGCAGATCGGGCGCGAGCTGCGAGAGCCGATCAACGAGTCGATCGACTTCTACCACCGCTACCTTGCTCGGCGCGGTGTGTCCTCGCAGCAGCTCCAGGACCTGCTCACGCCGTTCCTCGTTGCATCGGAGACACAGTTCCGCCCACATGGCGACCCTGAAAGGGATGTCCGTCGGTGCGATGGTGCCGGTCCTCGAGCTGTTCGCGGTGAACTCGTTCGAGGAGCTCGAGCCGATGCTCGAGGCGCCCGAGGGTGGCCTGCTCTTCCTCCAGCGCAAGGAGGGATACCTCGAGCCGCCACCGCCGCCGAGCGATCGATGCTCGAGCTTCGCGGTGGTCGCCGAAGGCACCACGATCCTCGCCCACAACGAGCACTGGCTCGCGGGCGACCGCGAGAACGTCGCCGTCGTGATCGAGATGCCGGAGGACCGTCCAGTGTCGGTCGCATCACCCACGATCGTGTGCTGCCTGCCCGCCGTGGGCATGAACAGCCACGGCGGCAGGCAGCACACGATCGTGGGTGATGCGACCGACACTGGACGGTCCTCCGGCATCTCGATCACGACGGCGACGTTCTCGCGGTCGCCCGCGAGCCAGTGCTCGTTGTGGGCGAGGATCGTGGTGCCTTCGGCGACCACCGCGAAGCTCGAGCATCGATCGCTCGGCGGCGGCGGCGGCTCGAGGTATCCCTCCTTGCGCTGGAGGAAGAGCAGGCCACCGGGCGCCTCGAGCATCGGCTCGAGCTCCTCGACGAGTTCACCGCGAACAGCTCGAGGACCGGCACCATCGCACCGACGGACATCCCTTTCAGGGTTGCCATGTGGGCGGGGAACTGTGTCTCCGATGCAACGAGGAACGGCGTGAGCAGGTCCTGGAGCTGCTGCGAGGACACACCGCGCCGAGCAAGGTAGCGGTGGTAGAAGTCGATCGACTCGTTGATCGGCTCTCGCAGCTCGCGCCCGATCTGCTGACCTCGAGCGGCCGAATCGCCGGTCGCACGGACGATCTTCAATCCCGCCATCTCGCCCCTTTCGAACGGGATGTAGCCGGCTACCTGGCCCGCTCGACGAGCGCGTCGAACAGGCCCTGCTGCGCCCGGTCGACGGCCGCCGTGTCCTCGGGGTGCCACTGGACCCCGATGAGCCATCCCGGTCCCTCGCGCTCGATCGCCTCGACCAAGCCGTCGGCGCTCCGCCCGGTGACGAGGAGCCCCTCGCCCACGAGGTCGATCCCTTGATGATGATGGGAGGAGCAGGAGCTCGGTGCCGGCGGCGAGGGCGACCCGGCTCGCGCGTTCGACCTCGACATCGTGAAGGAGCTCGTCGGCGGCGCTCGGCGTGCCGTGGGGCTGGAAGCGGTCGTCGACGGGGAGGTGCGGGATCTCCCTCCGAAACGCGACGTTCATCACCTGCATGCCGCGGCAGACGCACAAGGTCGGCACGTCGAGCGCATCGGCCGCATGGAGCAGGTCGATCTGAGCTCGTCCCGGTCGGGCTCCAGCCCGTAGAGCGTTCCGTGCGGCTCCTGCCCGAAGCGCCGCGGCTCGACGTCGCCACCGCCCACCAGCAGGAGGCCCCCGAAGCGCTCGAGGAGCTCGACGGGCGCCCGCCGGTCGCCGGGCAGGACGGGCGTCGCGAGCCCGCCGCCTCGACGGATCGCGTCGATGTAGGTCTCGGGAACGCCGTAGCCGCCGACGACCCAGTTCGTGACGCGACCGGCACGGAGGTGGTACGCGACCACCGCGATCTCGGGCGCGGGGGGCACGCGACCCTCCTCGGAGCACGGGCGCGTGCCCTTCGCGCGAGGGCCCTCAACCGCCGTGGTCCTTCGCGACCTCGGCGAACCGGCGGAACAGCTCTCGGCCGCGGTCCTCGTGCGCGGGCATGAAGCGCTCGGACTCGGCGACGAGTTCGTCCGGCGACTTCCCCCACACCGCCTTCAGGTCGAGCTCGGCATCCGCGAGCTGTACCCACCATCCGTGCTCGGTAGCGTCGAGCTCCTGGTGGAACTGGATGCCCCAGGCCGTCTGGCCCACGCGATAGGCCTGCACCGGCACGCGGTCGCCGCTCGCGAGCAGCGTGGCGCCATCGGGAAGCTCGTACGTGTCCTCGTGCCACTGGAAGACCATGTCGCCGTCCGCGTACAGCGACAGGAGCGGGTCCTGCTTCGCGTTCGCGGTGGGACGGATCGGCTCGAACCCGACCTCTTCACCGAGGACTTCACCACGGGGCGGCCGAGTGCGCGGGCGAGAAGCTGCGACCCCAAACAGATGCCCAGGTAGGGGACGTCGCGCTCGACGGCCTCGCGCGTGTACGCACGGACCGTCGAGAGGTGGGGGAAGCGGTCGGTCTGGTCCACGTTCGCGGTGCCGCCGAAGGTCACGATCGCCGCGACCTCCTCGAGCGGAGGTAGGGCCGGGCCCGGGCGCGTCATGTTGACCGTGAGGACGTCGCATCCGGTCCACGCCAGCGCGCCGGGCGCGAGGCCGAACGACTCGTACTCGTCGTTGCGGACGAGGAGAACCGGCTTCATGGAGCCCGAGTCTACGGCTCGGTAGTCGTCTGGGGCGCAGGCCCGCCGGGCAGGCCCGCCAGGCGCCAGAGCGCTGCGAGACCTTCGTCCGTCCCGGGCCAATGCCGGCGGACGGCATCAGGTCCTGCGCACCGTACGACCGAACGCAGGGCGGCGCCGGCGATCACCACGTCGTCCGCGTACCCCACGACCGGGAGGAAGTCCGGCACGACGTCGAGCGGGAAGACCAGGTACCCGAGGAGGAGCCACAGGCGAGCCCGTACGCTTCGCGGAAGCGTCGGGTCGCCCGCGATGCGACGGAGCAGCCGGACCGTGTCGGGGAGGACGCGGAGGGCCTCACGGGCGGTGCCCTCCTCAGGCCTGCGGAGCAGGAGGTAGGCGACGAGGAGCAGCCACGCGAGCGCGAGCGCTCCAACGACACCGATCGTGGCCCGAAGTACCACGCCTCCTCCCGCCGACGATCGGTCCTATCATCGACCCGTGGAGGCCTGGCGCGCTGCGCTGCGCGGCGACCCGCTGCCCTGGCTCCTCGACGAGGAGACCCCGGCGGTGCGTCACATGACGATGCGGCTGCTGCTCGACGAGCCGGAGGACGCGCCGAAGACGCGGCGCGTGCTCGCGGCGGCGATGAGGGCCGATCCGATCGCTGCGATGCTCGCCGCGCAGGATCCGGAGGGTTGGTGGGCGAAGCCGGGCGGGGGTTACGGGCCGAAGTACATGGGCACGTCTTGGTCGCTGATCTTCCTCGACCAGTTGGGGGCCGACGGTCGGCACCGCGGCATCCATCGCGGCTGCGAGTACCTGCTCGGTCATGCGCAGACCGAGACGGGAGGGTTCGGGTACTCGGGACGCGCGGACGGGAAGCCCCCTCGCCCCACCGAGGTCGTTCACTGCTTGAACGGGAACCTGCTGCGAGCGCTGATCGGCTTCGGATGGCTGGACGATGAACGCGTGCGATCGGCGATCCAGTGGCAGGCTCGCTCGATCACCGGCGAGGGGTTCGAGCGTTACTACCGGTCCGGCACCAGCGGGCCGGGGTTCCGATGCGCGATCAACGAGCACGAGCCCTGCGCCTGGGGCGCGATCAAGGCGCTTCGGGGCCTCGCCCGGATCCCCGCTCGCCGGCGTGCGCCGTACGTCCGTCGCGCCCTCGCCGCCGGCGCGGAGTTCCTGCTCTCGCGCGATCCAGCCGTCGCCGACTACCCCATGGGCTGGGGGAACACGCGACCGAGCGGGTCGTGGTTCAAGTTCGGCTTCCCGTCCGGGTACGTTGCCGACGTGCTCCAGAACCTCGAGACGCTCTGCGAGCTCGGACACGGTCGGGACGCCCGGCTCGCGAACGCGTTGGACCTCGTCGTCGCGGGCCAGGACGCGAGCGGCCGCTGGCAGAACCGCTACGCCTACAACGGCAAGACCTGGACGGACATCGAACGCCAGGGCGCGCCGAGCAAGTGGGTGACGCTCCGCGCCTGCGCCGTGCTCAAGCAGGCGCTCGGCTGAGCGTCACCCACCCGTCGTCGTTCAGGCCTCCATCTTGTGGCCGCAGCTCGGGCAGAAGCGTGCGTCCGCCTCGAGCTTGAAGCCGCAGTTCGGGCAGAAGTGCGCGTGCTCGCCCGACGCGCTGCTCGGCGGAGGTGTCGGTGCCGGCCCAGGGGCCGGAGCCGGGGGCGGGGCGCTCGCCTGCGGCGGCACGGGCGCTGTGGGCTGGAACCCGACCGACCTGGCGGCTTCGGCGCTCTGCGGCGGCGGGGCGCCAACGACCTGGAGCGGCTGCTGCATCTGGGCCTGCGCCCCCGGGCCACCCTTGCGGCGGGACATGAAGAACAGGGCCCCGCCGATCACGACCACCGCCGCCACGCCGCCGACCACGGCGACGACGGGGAAGCCGCCACCCTCCTCGGCCTGGGGCTGTCCGGGCTGCTGGCCCTCCCCGGCTCCGCCTGTCGGCCCGGTCGGGGTCTCCGGCTGTTGTGCCAGGGCCTTCGTGGCCTCGACCTTCCACTCCTGTGCCTGCTGGTGCGTCGGCGAGAGTGCGAGCGCCTCGTCGAACTTCGAGATCGCGGTCTGGTAATCGCCCTGGAAGTAGGCGTCGAGCCCGGCACGGTAGGCGACGTCGACAGGGCCGAGCTCGTTCGCGACGCCGTTCTGCGCCAGCATCTCCGTGACGATCGACGCCGGCGTGATGAAGTTGAACGCCTCGGTCTCGCCGACGATCCCGAACGAGTTCACCCCAACGACCTCGCCGTTGAGGTTCACCGTCGGGCCGCCGCTCATCCCACCGGACATCGCGGCGCTGATCTCGTAGACCGGCAGGAGCCCACCCTCGCGGGTCTTCTCCGCGTTGATCTGGCCGTCCTTGTAGGTCGGCTCGTAGGACGTGTCGGTAACCGCGTCCGTCGAGCCCGGGTACCCGACCGAGAGCACGTCCGTGCCGATCGTGATGCTCGCGGCCGGGGCCACGAGCACGGTGGGCAGATCGGTCGTCTCGATCTTGAGGAGCGCCCCGTCGCCCTCGCTCCAAGGGCTGTAGTCCACGAGGCGGGCACTGAAGGCCTCACCCGTCTTCAGGCCGCCGGCCGCGACGCCCCGCTGCACGTAGATCTCGAGGTCGGGGTCGGATCCCTTCTCCGAGCCCTCGACACCCCACAGCAGGTGGGCCTCGTTGAGCCAGTAGTCGAAGTCCCGCTGGAAGATGTACCCCTGGTCGATGAGCCACTGCACGGCGAACCGCAAGGCCGTGTCGCGGGCTCCCTCCTCACCGAGGTCCACGCAGTGCCCGGCCGTGAAGATGTACCCGTTCGGGTTGACGATGAACCCGGTGCAGCGGGTACCCCATTCGAAGGCGTACCCGTCGTTCACGTACCCGTCGAAGTAGTTGAGCTCCGATCCCTTCGGTACCCGGACCCATGCCCGCCACGACTGCTCGATGTAGACGACCGCCGGCGAGACGAGCGCCGCCGTCTTCTGCTCCGGCGTGCCCACCGTGACGGGCGCAGGGCTCGTCGTCTGCGCCCCAGCACCGGAAACCCCGGCGAGCACCGCGGTGCAGGAGACGATCGGCAGGAGTGCGCGGAACGCACGTCGCAACATCGGAACCCCCTTGTGATCTCTCCGGGCGACTCTATCCCAAGGCAACTGCTTGGGTGCGTGGGTCGCAGGCCGGCGGCGCACCCTCGGTGGGCCTCCGGATCGTCGTCGTCCTCGGTTGGTAGATTGCCGAGCCCATGGAGCTGCCACCCGAGCTCGCGAACCGCCCACCCCGAGGTCCCGACCACGAGCCGACGGCGAGCCTCACGCTCGAGGCCTACACGCGCCTGAGGGCGGAGCTCGAGGACCTCACGACCGAGGGCAGGGCGGCGATCGCCGAGCGCATCAAGGCAGCGCGGGAGCACGGCGACATCCGCGAGAACGCCGAGTACGACGCCGCGAAGAACGAGCAAGGGCTCATGGAGTCGCGGATCCGCAACCTCGAGCGGATGCTCCGTGACCCGGACATCATCGAGACCCCCCCGGCCTCGGACGTCGTGGCGGCCGGGATGCTCGTCACTATCCGTCCGCTCGACGAAGACGATCCGCAGGACGAGACATACCTCCTCGCCGAGCATGCTGAAGAGCGCACGCCGGGGGTCCGTACGATCACGACCACCTCGCCACTCGGCACCGCGCTCGCGGGAAGGGCGCTCGACGATGAGATCGCGTACGAGGCGCCGGGCGGCACGTTCCACTACCTGATCGTTTCGATCGAGCCCCGAGGCTGAGGGCGATCGAGCCGCGGCTCGTCGGGCGGAGTAGCCTGCTCGACGGATGACCACCCCACGCGAGCACCGACGTGGAGAACCTGCGGCCCGGGAGATCCCCCGGCCCCGCGACATGCCTCCACCGCGCGAGGGCGACGGTGCCGCCGCCCCGGCGATGCGCCGGATCTTCGACTGGCCGTTCCGGGCGATCCTCGCGGGCGTCGTGGCGCTCCGCCTCTCGGCGATGCAGCTCACGTTCCTCGGACTCGCGACGAACGGGGTGATCGGCTGGCTCCTCATCGAGGGCCACGGCTTCCTCCCGGGCCTGCTCCTCATCCCCGCCGGGTTGTTCGACCTGCTCGACGGGGCGGTCGCGCGCCTGCGCGGGACGGCGAGCCGGTTCGGTGCGTTCACCGACGCGGTGCTCGACCGCGTCTCAGACATGATCTTGTTCGGCTGCACCTTCTGGATGCTGTCGGGGCAGGGGGAGCGTCTCGAGGCCGGCCTCGCGCTCGCGACGTTGGTGATCTCGCTCACGGTGAGCCACATCCGCGCCGAGGCCGAGGCGGTGGGCGTCTCGCTCTCGGAGGGCCTGTTCCAGCGGCTCGAGCGGTACCTCGCGATGATGCTCGGGCTCATGGTCCCCGGGATGCTGCTGCCGATGCTCGTCCTGCTCACGGCCCTCGGGGGGTTCACCGTCCTGCAGCGCGGGTGGAACGCTCTCACTCGTGCGGGTGCTCCATCGCCGGAGGCGGCCTGAGTGGACCCCGTGTTCGTGCGTATCGCCTCGCTCGCAGAGATCCCCGAGGGGGAGATGCGCGCCTACGACCTCCCGTCCGGACGGATCGCCATCGCGCACGTCGAGAACGAGCTCTTCGCGTTCGGCGACGAGTGCACGCACGAGGGGTGCTCGCTCGCCGAGGGCGAGCTCGGCGAGCAGGAGGACTCCCTGATCTGCCCGTGCCACGGCAGCGAGTTCGACCTCCGTACGGGCGAGCCGATCGTGGGCCCGGCCGAAGACCGGGTGCCCGTCTTCGCGGCTCGGGCGACACCCGACGGCTGGGTCGAGGTCGGCCCGCCGGCAGAGGATTGAGCCCTCGGGCGGACCCCTGCTCTCGCCCGACCGCCCGGCCCTGGCGCGCGACCCTGCCGAGCCGCTACGCTCGGTGCCCATCCACCCGAACCGCGAGGAGGTTCCGATGACCGATCGCACACGTTTCGAGCTGCGCGAGGAGGACCTGCCGACGGCCTGGTTCAACATCATGCCGGACCTCGCGAGCGTCGCGCAGCCACTGCCTCCGCTGCACCCGGGGACCCTTCAGCCCATCACGCCCGACCTGCTCGCGCCGCTGTTCCCCGAGGCGCTCGTGATGCAGGAGGTCTCGACCGAGCAGTGGATCGACATCCCGGGCCCGGTCATCGACATCTACCGGCTGTGGAGGTCGACGCCGCTGCACCGCGCGACGCGGCTCGAGCAGGCGCTCCAGACTCCGGCGCACATCTACTTCAAGTACGAGGGGACCTCGCCGGCCGGGTCGCACAAGCCGAACACCGCGATCGCGCAGGCCTACTACAACAAAGAAGCCGGCGTCCGGCGGATCGCCACCGAGACCGGGGCGGGGCAGTGGGGTTCGGCGCTCTCGATGGCGTGCCGGTTCTTCGACCTCGAGTGCCTCGTCTACATGGTGAAGGCCTCGTTCGAGCAGAAGCCGTACCGCCGGATCTTCATGGAGACGTTCGGCGCGACCGTCGTGCCGTCGCCCTCGGACACGACGAATTCGGGGCGGGGGATCCTCGCCGAGCACCCGGACTCGACGGGATCGCTCGGCATCGCGATCAGCGAGGCGATCGAGGTCGCCGCGACGAACGAGGACACGAACTACTCGATCGGGTCGTGCCTCGGCCACGTTCTGCTCCACCAGACGGTGGTCGGTCTCGAGGCGCAGAAGCAGATGGATCTCGCCGACGAGGTGCCCGACGTCGTGATCGGTTGCGTGGGTGGCGGCTCGAACTACGGCGGGCTGGCCTACCCGTTCATGGCCGGCAAGCTCCGGGGGCAGACGCCCGACATGCGGTTCCTCGCGACCGAGCCGGCCGCGTGCCCGACCCTCACGAAGGGCCGGTTCGCGTACGACTTCGGCGACACGGCGAAGCTCACGCCGCTCCTTCCGATGTACACGCTCGGCCATGACTTCGTGCCCGCGCCGGTGCACGCCGGCGGGCTCCGGTACCACGGCGACTCCCCATCGCTCTCGCTCCTCGTGAAGGAGGGGTACATGGAGGCGGTCGCGTACACGCAGAACGAGGTGTTCGAGGCGGCTCGGCTGTTCGCCCATACGCAGGGGATCGTGCCGGCGCCCGAGTCCGCGCATGCGATCCGCGGCGCCGTGAACGAGGCGATCGCGGCTCGCGAGGCCGGACAGGAGCGCGTGATCCTCTTCGGGCTCTCCGGCCACGGGAACTTCGACATGCAAGCGTACGACGACTACCTCAACGCGCGTCTGCCCGAGATCGAGTTCGACGCGAAGGAGCTCGAGACGAGCATGGCGGGCGTGCCCGAGGTGCCCGTCGGCTGATGGCCATCCAGGTCCGAGCGCTCGTCCGCGCGGACCTCGACGTACTGAACCACGAACTGCCGTCGTGGAGCTCGGAGCAATACCCGCGACGGCTCGAGGCGCAGGACCGCGGCGAGATGGTGCAGGTCTTCGCGTGGGACGGCGCCGAGCCGGTCGGTCGCGGCATGGTCCTGTTCGCCGAGCACGAGGAGTACTCGGCGTCGGCGGTCCGCGAGGGCTGTGCCGAGGTCCGCGACGTGTTCGTCGCGCCCTCGCATCGTCGCCGGGGCGCGGCCCGCGTGATCATGACGGCGCTCGAGGAAGCCTCCCGGCGTACGGAGTGGGCGAGGATCGGCCTCGACGTGTCGCTCGGCGAGGAGGACGCCCCCGCCAGGGCCCTCTACGACGCGCTCGGCTACCGGCACGCGCACGGGCCGTTCGTCTCGAGCGCGACGCTCGACGCCGATGACGGGCCGCTCCACGTGCACGGGGTCTTGGACTACCTGATCAAGGACGTGTGACCTCGGCGAGGCGCCGCTCGAGGAAGGCCCGCTCGCTCGGGTTCGGGACGAGCTCGAGCGTGCGGCGGTAGGCCTCGGCGGCGTCGTCGCGCCGGCCGAGCCGGCGGAGCAGGTCTGCGCGGCTCGCGTGGAACAGGTGGTAGCCGTCGAGCTCGCTCGCGAGCGCCTCGACGAGCGGGAGCCCCCGCTCGGGGCCATCGGCCATCGCGACCGCGACGGCTCGGTTCAGCTGGACCACGGGGGAGGGCGTCATCTGCACGAGCCCGCCGTACAGGGCTGCGATCTGGGGCCAGTCCGTGTCCTCCGGCCTCGGCGCGCGAGCGTGGAGCGCCGCGATCGCCGCCTGCACCTGGTACGGCCCCGGACGTCGCACCGCCATCGCGCGGTCGAGGGTCGCGAGTCCCTCGTCGATCTCATCGTGGTCCCATCGCGCGCGGTCCTGGTCCTCGAGCAGCACCAGGTCGCCGGCCGCGTCGACCCGCGCGTCCCGCCGCGAGTCCTGGAGGAGGAGGAGCGCGAGGAGCCCGGGGACCTCGGGCTCATCCGACATGAGACCGTCGAAGACGCGGGCGAGCCGGATCGCCTCCTCGCACAGGTCGGTACGCACGAGCGGTCCCGAGCTCGCCGAGTAGCCCTCGTTGAACACGAGGTACAGGACCGCGAGCACCCCGGGCAGCCGCTCGGGCAGGAGCTCGGGCGGCGGGACGCGGTAGGGGATGCCGGCATCGCGGATCTTCCGCTTCGCGCGCACCAGGCGCTGGGCCATCGTCGGCTCGGGGACGAGGAACGCCCTTGCGATCTCGGGCGTGGTCGAGCCCTCCCAGCGTCCGCAGCGTGAGCGCGACGCGAGCGTCCATCGGCAGCGCCGGGTGGCAGCACGTGAAGACGAGCCGCAGCCGGTCGTCGGGTATCACGCTCACGTCGTCCTCGCTCCCACCCAGCGCCTCGAGCTCCAAGATCCGTTGCAGCGCTTCGGTCTTGCGCCGGAGGTTCTCGTCGCGCCGGTACCGGTCGATCGCCCTCCGCTTCGCGGTGGTCGTGATCCACGCCCCCGGGTTCCGCGGGATGCCGTCGCGCGGCCAGGTCTCGAGCGCACGGACGAAGGCCTCCTGCACGACCTCCTCGGCCAGGTCGAAGTCTCGGAGCACGCGGATCATGGTCGCGACCGCCCGGCCCTGCTCCTGTCGGAACAGGCGATCGACGACGGCACCCGGATGCTCGCTCAGCTGCCGCCCTGCCCGCCCTCGGGCATGTCGAACACCATGAGCGGCCGGATCTCGATCGAGCCGTACGGGGCACCCGGGCAGCGGGCGGCGGCCTCGATCGCCTGGTCCAGATAGGCGCATTCGAGGAGGTAGTAGCCGCCAAGCTGTTCCTTCGTCTCGGCGAACGGCCCGTCGGTCGTCAGGGTCTCGCCGCCCCGGACGCGGACGGTCGTGGCGTGCTCGGTCTCTTGGAGAGCGTCGCCGGCGAGCATCCACCCCTGCTGCCGCAGCCACTCGGAGTAGTCGAACCACTTCCGCATCTCTGCGGCTTGCTCCTCCGGGGTGGCATCCTGGGCTTGCATCGCGTCGCCGTAGATCAGGAGCATGTACTTCATGCCGCCCTCCCTCCTGCCGTTCGCCGCCGTTCACCCTAGACCTGCCGTTCGCCGCCGTTCACCCTAGACGACGAATGGTGAAGCCGGGTTTCGACACCTCGAGCTGGCTCCAAGCGCGCATCGAGCGACATCCGAGCGCGGAGATCGACGGGCGGCTTCGGCGGCCTTCGTCCGGAAGGTCAGCGGATCAGCCAGACCGCGATGAGCACGAGGACCGCGAGTAGCCATCCGAGCACGACGGCGAGCAGGACTCGCGCCCAGATCCGTGTGGCTGCCGGTCCACTTCCCGCCAAGGCCAACCACTCGAAGTGCGGCATCTCGACCTCAGCTTGGGTCGGTTCTCCTCGAGGAGCAAGTCCCATCTCGAGCACAGGGTGCCAGTGGTGAGCGATAGGCTAGGCCCCGTGCCTCGCGAGATCGACCCACTGGACTACCTAGAGATCGATCGGCTCCTCTCGGAGGAGGAACGCGCGATCCGCGACGCCGTCCGGGAGTTCGTCGTCGGCGAGATCCTGCAGGGGATCGAGGAGTGGTTCGAGTCCGCGACGTTCCCCCGGGAGGTGGCCAAGGGGCTCGCGGACCTTGGACTCCTCGGGATGCACCTCTCGGGGTACGGGTGCCTCGGTGCAAGCGCGGTCGACTATGGGCTCGCGTGCTTGGAGCTCGAGGCGGGCGACAGCGGGGCGCGGTCGTTCGTGTCGGTGCAGGGGTCGCTCGCGATGTTCCCGATCTGGAAGTTCGGCAGCGAGGAGCAGAAGCAGCGCTGGCTCCCGCCGATGGCTCGGGGCGAGGTCGTCGGCTGCTTCGGCCTCACGGAGCCCGACGCCGGCAGTGACCCCGCGCGCATGAGGACCCACGCCCGGCGTGACGGCTCGGATTGGATCGTGAGCGGCACGAAGATGTGGATCACGAACGGTGGCATCGCCGACGTCGCGATCGTGTGGGCGACGAGCGACGAGGGCGTGCTCGGGTTCATCGTGCCGACGGACACGCCGGGCTTCTCGACGCAGGACATCCACCGCAAGCTCTCCCTGCGCGCGTCGCGTGACCTCGGAGCTGATCCTCGACGACGTGCGGCTGCCCGGCGACGCGCTGCTTCCGGGCGTCATCGGGATGAAGGGCCCGCTGTCGTGCCTCACCGAGGCTCGGTACGGGATCGTCTGGGGCGCGATGGGCGCGGCGCGCGCCTGCTTCGAGTCGGCCCTGTCGTACTCGAAGGAGCGCGTGCAGTTCGGCAAGCCGATCGCCGGCTTCCAGCTCACGCAGCGCAAGCTCGCGGACATGGCGCTCGAGATCAACAAGGGCATGCTCCTTGCGCTACACCTCGGGCGGCTGAAGGACGAGGGGCGTCTCGCGCCGCAGCACGTCAGCATCGGCAAGCTGAACAACGTGCGCGAGGCGCTCGAGATCGCGCGCGAGGCGCGAGGTATCCTCGGCGCGAACGGGATCACGCTCGAATACCCGGTCATCCGGCACATGAACAACCTCGAGTCCGTCTACACGTACGAGGGCACGAACGAGATCCACACGCTGATCGTCGGCGAGACCCTCACCGGCCTCCGGGCCTACGAGTGAACGTCGACCGCCGACACCCCGCCGGCTTCTGGCTCGACACCTGCGGCGACGATCTCACGCCGCGACCACCGCTCCACGCTGACGACGTCGCCGACGTCGCGATCGTCGGCGGTGGGTTCACGGGACTGTGGACCGCGTACGCGCTCGCGAAGGCCGATCCGTCGCTCCGCGTCCTCGTGCTCGAGAAGGACGTCGCGGGGTGGGGCGCCTCCGGTCGCAACGGCGGCTGGTGCTCCTCGGACCTGGTCTCGCCGCCGGAGGCCGTCGAGGCGCGGTACGGCTACGACGCCGCCGTCGCGATGCGCCGAGCGATGGTCGAGACCGTCGTCGAGGTCGGACGCGTGTGCGAGGCCGAAGGCATCGACGCGCACTACGTCCGCGGCGGCACGCTGAAGGTGGCGACGACCTCGCTCGAGGCCGAACGCCTGCGCGCGGACCTGGAGATCGCGCGGAGTTTCGGTTGGGCCGACGACGATCGGCGCTGGCTCGACGCCGACGCCGCGCGCGAGCGGATCGCGGTGGACGGCATGGTCGGCGCGACGTACTCGCCGCACTGCGCGGTCGTTCACCCGGGACGACTGGCGCGTGGACTCGCCCGCGTCGTCGAGGGTCTGGGCGTACGGATCGCGGAGGGGACGACCGCGACCGCCATCACGTCCGGACGCGTTCGGACCGAGCGCGGGACGGTGCGGGCGGACGTGGTCGTCCGCGCGCTCGAGGGCGCGACCGGCAGTCTCCGCGGTCACGGCCGCCTCCTGCTCGCCGTGCACATCCACATGGGGGTCACGGAGCCGCTCCCGCCGACCTTCTGGGATCGGGTCGGCTGGCGCGAGCGCGAGGCGCTCTCGGACGTGCGCCCGGTGTTCGTCTATGCCCAACGCACGCGCGACGACAGGATCGCGCTCGGGCTGGCGCGTGGCCACCCGCACCCGGGCTCGCTGACGCCGACGTACGTCGTGCCGACCGCCGCCCGTGCGCTCCGCTCGACGCTC
>CAVPUQ010000003.1:0-3275 GCA_963708985.1 uncultured Actinomycetes bacterium | reverse complement strand
ACGCGATCGGAGAAGCGAGGATCCTGCTCGGCATGGGCGAACCCGCAGGACCGCAGGAGCCAGCTCGCGACAGGTCGAGGCTGCGGGAGGACGGTCGCGCTTGGAGGGCGACCTACGCGGGCGGGGATCCGGCCGTGATGGGGGGGCCGGAGGCACGCAGGAAGAGCCACCGCGGAAGCGAGCGGACGAGCGCGGGAGGTCCGTCGACCCGTACAGTGCCCTCGTCCATCGCGCGCGCGAGGCTCTGCTGACCCGCCACCAGCCGGTACAGGTCGATCGGGTGCGCCGACACGAACACGTCCTCCTCGAACCCTGGGTCTTCGGGGCAGAGCGAGGCCTCGCCAGCCTGCATGATCAGCCAGAAGTACCGGCGCGATCTACCCGCCAGCTCGAACCGGATCACCACGCGGCGCGCGGGGAGCTCGCGAAGCACCACGTGGCGCCTGATCCACTGCATCAGTCCGTCAGGGTCGATCTCCGACGGACGCCGGTGCGGGACGAGCCAACGGACGCCCCACTCGCCCATCGCGTCGAGCACCTTCGTCAGGTCGCGGCCGGCCTTCGTGAGCTGGTACTCGCTCCGCCCTCCGTCGCCCATGGTCCGACGCTCAACGATGGATTCCTTCTCGAGATGCCGGAGTCGCTGCGCCAGCGTCGAACGAGAGATGCCGGGCAGGCTCCGCTCCAGCTCGTTGAAACGGCTCACGCCTCGCAGGAGTTCGCGGACCACGAGCAGCCCCCACCGGTCGCCGAACAGGTCGAGCGAGCGGGTCAGCGGGCAGTACTCGTCCCTGGCGGTCATGCCTTGAGCGTGCCACAGGTTCGAGACGCGTACCAGTTCGCCGATTCGAACTAGCTCCGTAGAGGGGGTCCCGATAGCGTCGGTGCGTCGACCGAGGGAAGGAGCTTCGACGTGATCGTCGTGATGGGTGCGGCAGGGAACGTCGGCGGCAAGGTGGCCGAGGCATTGCTGGAAGCGGGTGAACAGGTTCGAGTGCTGCAGCACGGACGTGACCTGACGGACCTCAAGGAGCGCGGCGCCGAGGTCGTCGTGGGAGACGCGGCGAGTGTGGATGACCTCATAGGGTTCTTCACGGGCGCCGTCGCGGCGCTCGTCCTGCTCCCCGAGAACGTGGCCGATCCGAGCTTCACCGAGAACCGAGCGACGATGAGCCTCGTCGTCCGCGACGCGCTCCGTGCGTCGGATGTCGGTCATGTCGTCGCGCTCAGCATGGTGGGCGCGGCCCTCGCAGAACCGCCCGGGCCACCTGGCGGACTGCACGGGTTCGAGCGGACGTCTCGAGGGGCTCGAGACCAACGTGCTCGTGCTCAGGTCCGCGGCGTACATGGACTACCTCCTCGCCGCGGTGCCGATGATCCAGGCGCAGAAGCTCAACGGAAGCGCGGTCGGTGCCGACGTGCGGTTCCCGATGGTCGCCACGCGTGACGTGGCTCGCGAAGCTGCCGCCCGGCTCCGAAGGCGCGACTTCTCCGGGACACGAGGTGAAGCTGCTCCTCGGGCCCGAGGACGTCACGATGGCGCAGGCAACGAAGGCGATCGGCGCACGGCTCGGGATCGCCGACCTGTCCTACGTCGAGTTCCCGCCCGATGGCGTGAAGGCATCTCTCGTCGGAGCCGGCATGTCGGAAGAGGTGGCCGGCCTCATCGTCGACATGCAGCTCGCGTTGAGCGAGCGCCGGTACTTCGAAGGCGTCCGACGCACACCGGAGTCCACGACGCCGACACGACTCGAGGACTTCCTCGCGACCGCGCTGCCGCGATGGACGCAGCGGAAGGATGAGCGCCATCGAGGACCGAGCGATCGACGCGAGGGCTATCGAGTCGCTTCGAGCTCGATTCCGAGGCGCCTTGCTGCGGCCCGGCGAGGAGGGATACGAGGAGGCGCGGCGGGTCTGGAACGGTGCGATCGACCGCCGTCCGGCCCTCATCGCGCGGTGTGCGGGTGCCGACGACGTCGTCGAAGCGTTCGGTTCGCCCGGGAGCGAGACCTGCTCGTGTCGGTGCGTGGTGGCGGGCATTCGGTCGCGGGCCACGCGCGTCTGCGACGCGGGCCTGATGATCGACCTGTCGCTCATGAAGACCATCGAGGTGGACCCGGAGGCTCGCGACCGCGCGAGCCGCCGGCGGGGTGCTGTGGGGAGAGCTCGACCGCGCGACGCAGGGGTTCGGGCTCGCCACGACGGGCGGGATCATCAGCCACACGGGGATCGGTGGGCTGACGCTCGGCGGCGGCCTCGGGCACCTGATGCGCAAGCTCGGTCTCACGGTCGACAACCTGCGGTCGGTGGACCTCGTGACGGCCGACGGCGAGCGGCTCCACGTGGACGAGCACGAGCGAGCCGGACCTGCTCTGGGGGCTGCGCGGTGGGGGAGGAAACTTCGGTATCGCCACGCGCTCGAGTACGAGCTCCACCCGGTCGGACCGATGGTGCTCGGTGGACCGATCGTGTGGCCGCTCGCAGACGCGCCGGAGGTGTTGCGGTTCGTCGAACGACTTCGCGGCGGACGCGCCGGACGACCTCGGCATCACGATCGCCGCCAGGCTCGCTCCGCCGATGCCGATCCTGCCCCCCGAGCAGTACGGACGGCCGGTCGTCATGCTCCTGCTCGTGTGGGCCGGCGATCCGGTCGACAGGGAGGAAGGCGATCGCCCCGCTGCTCGGTCTCGGCTCGCCGATCGCGGAGGCGATACGTCCGGTCCCGTACCTGATGATCCAGTCGATGCTCGACGGTGGTGCGCCGCACGGGATGCACTACTACTGGAAGTCGCACCGACTGCCGGTGCTGTCCGACGAGGTGATCGACGCGATCGTCGCGCCGGTCGAGGCCATCACATCACCCTTCTCCCAGATCGCGGGATGGGCCGTCGGCGGGGCGGTGGGCCGAGCAGACGCCGACGCGACCGCCGTCGGCGAACGGGAGCGGAAGGTCGGCTTCGAGATCAACGTCACCGCGGCCTGGCCGGCGCGCGACCGAGCGGGCGAGCGTCACGTCGGCTGGGTCCGCGAGGGATGGGATCTCCTGCGGCCCCATGCCGCGGGCGTGTACGCCAACTTCCTGTCCGACGAGGGCGAGCCCGGCGTCGAGGAGGCGTACGGTGACCGGCTCGAACGGCTCCGCGCGTTCAAGGACCGCTACGACCCCTCCAACGTCTTCCGCCTGAACGCGAACATCCGGCCGAGCCGCGACCTCGCCGATCCATGAGGGTCGTCCCCTTTTGACGCGTGCTCGCGTGGGGGCAGGTGAACCTAGC
>CAVPUQ010000002.1:0-503239 GCA_963708985.1 uncultured Actinomycetes bacterium | reverse complement strand
CCACCAATTGCTCACTACTCGCAGACCGCGTACCCGTGGGAGGACCACGGCGGGTCGGGATCGCCGGCCACCGGACGACGTACGGGGCGCCGTTCTGGTCGCTCGACAAGCTGCGGGAGGGCGACCGCATCACGCTGGAGACCGAGTACGGCATCGACGACTACCGGGTCACGCGGCACCTCATCATCGACGCCGTCCGAGGGCTGGGTCCTCGACCCGACCAAGCGGCCCACGCTCGTCCTCACGACGTGCAACCCGCGGTTCTCCGCCGCCGAGCGCCTGGTACGTGTTCGCCGAGCGCGTGGATGGCTCGACCAGCCACCACGCCGGGGAACCAACGCCTGTTGGCCGGGTTCATCGCGCAGCTTCGGCGCGGCGGGTTGAGAGATCGGACGTAACCACCGACAATGCCAGATGGAGACGGCATGACGACGTGGAGCGTTCTCGTTGAAGCTCGGTTCGACTCGGACGACGATCCGGGTGAGGCCGAGGTTGAGCTTCTGTCCGCGCTGGAGGAGCTCGGCGCCGATGCGCCCGTGACGGGTGGCGGCGGCCCAGAGAGGCTCGCCGCACGCTTCTGTGTCGGCGCCGAGCACATGAGCGAGGCCATCGACCTTGCACTCACGACGTTCCGAGACGCGGTGGCCAAGGCCGCGGTCGACGCGGAAGAAGCAAGTGTGCTGGAGGTCATGCCGTTCAACGAGATGGTGGACAGCTTCGGCGTGCGCTCCTTCACGTAACGGCGTAGGCACCCCTCGGAGCCGGCAGCTACCGGAGCGCGACCTCGGCGGGGGCTGCGGCGGCTCCCGGCGGGCGACGCCATCACGCTGCGCACCGGCGACCTCGAGGTCCTCGCCTCGGCGAGCGGTCACCGCGTCGAGGACCTGCTGAGCAAGCTCGCTCCCGCCCTGAAGGGCCGGGACTAGCTCACTCCCACTCGATCGTGCCCGGGGGCTTCGCGGTGATGTCGTAGGCCACCCGGTTGACGCCCGGGACCTCGCGGATGATGCGGCTCGCGATGCGGTCGAGCACGTCGTCGGGCAGCCGCGCCCAATCCGCGGTCATCGCGTCCTCGCTGGTGACCGCCCGCACGATCACCGGGTGCTCGTACGTGCGCCCGTCGCCCATCACGCCCACGCTCTGCACGTCGGCGAGCAGCACGCAGAACGCCTGCCAGGTCTCGCGCTCGAGCCCGGCCGCGCTGGATCTCCTCGCGCACCACTGCGTCGGCGCCGCGCACCATCGCGAGGCTCTCGGCCGTGACCTCGCCGACGATGCGCACCGCGAGCCCCGGTCCCGGGAACGGCTGGCGCTGCACGATCTCCTCGGGCAGGCCGAGCTCCGCGCCGACCGCGCGCACCTCGTCCTTGAACAGGTCGCGCAACGGCTCGACGAGCTCGAAGTCCATGTCCTCGGGCAGGCCACCGACGTTGTGGTGGCTCTTGATCTTGGCGGCGGTCCTCGAGCCCGACTCGATCACGTCGGGGTACAGCGTGCCCTGCACCAGGAAGCGGGCGTCCGCGTGCTCGCGCGCGACCTCCTCGAACACCCGGATGAACTCTTCGCCGATCGCCTTGCGCTTGTCCTCGGGGTCGGTCACGCCGGCCAGCTTCGCGAGGAACCGGTCGGCGGCCTTCACGTGCACGAGCGGAACGCGGAAGTGCCGCCCGAAGGTCTCCTCGACCTGCTCGGGCTCGCCCTCGCGGTGCAGGCCGTTGTCCACGAACACGCAGGTGAGCTGGTCGCCGATCGCCTTGTGCACGAGGAGCGCCGCGACCGCCGAGTCCACACCTCCCGAGAGCGCGCACAGCACCTCGCGCGTCGCCGACCTGCGCGCGGATCGCGCTCGACGCTGCGCTCGATGACGTTGGCGGGGGTCCAGTCGGGCAGCAGGCCACAGCCGTCGTAGAGGAAGCGCTTCATCACGGCCATGCCCGTTCGGCGTGTGCGCCACCTCCGGGTGGAACTGCACGGCGAACAGGCCGCGCTCGGGATCCTCCATCGCGGCGACCGCGATCTGGTCGGTGTGCGCGGTCACCCGGAACCCCTCCGGCGCACGGGTCACCGCGTCGCCGTGGCTCATCCAGACGGGCTCCTCGGGCGCGAGATCCTTGCAGGAGCGCGCCGCGCTCCGTGACGTGCAGGGTCGTGCCGCCGTACTCGCGCTGGCCCGTCGCGGCGACCTCGCCGCCCAGCTCCCGGGCCATGAGCTGGTGGCCGTAGCAGATGCCGAGCACCGGCACGCCGAGCTCGAACAGCGCGGGATCGACCGAGGGCGCGCCCTCCTCGTACACGGACGCCGGGCCACCCGACAGGATGATGCCCCGCGGCGGCGCGCCGTGGCGATCTGCGACGGCGTGAGGTCGTGCGCGACGATCTCGGAGTAGACGTGGCACTCGCGGACCCGCCGAGCGATGAGCTGCGCGTACTGCGCCCCCAGGTCGACGACCAGGACCGGGCGCGGGTGCTCGGGGCGCACGCCGTCAGTGCCCCATCCCCACGTGCTGCTGCGTCTGGTACGTCTTGCCCTCGGTCTTGATCGAGGGGGCGACCACCAGCTCGGCCTTCTGGAACTCCTTCACCGTGGCGTAGCCGGTCGTCGCCATCGACGTCGCGAGCGCCCCGAACAGGTTGAACGTGCCGTCGTTCTCGTGCGCGGGTCCGTTCAGGATCTCCTCGAGGCTCGCGACCTGCTGGGTCTTCACCCGAGCGCCGCGCGGCAGCGTGGGGTGGAAGGTCGCCATGCCCCAGTGATAGCCGCGGCCGGGCGCCTCGTACGCGCGGGTGAGCGGCGAGCCGATCATCACGGCGTCGGCGCCGCACGCGATGGCCTTGGCGACGTCGCCCCCGGTTCGCATGCCGCCGTCGGCGATCACGTGGCAGTAGCGGCCGGTCTCGTGCAGGTGCTCCATGCGCGCGGCCGCGGCGTCCGCGATCGCCGTCGCCTGCGGCACGCCGACCCCGAGCACGCCGCGCGTGGTGCACGCGTTGCCCGGCCCGACGCCGACGAGCACGCCGATCGCACCGGTGCGCATCAGGTGCAGCGCGGTCGTGTACGACGCGCAGCCCCCGACGATCACCGGCAGGTCGTAGGTCCGGATGAACTCCTTGAGGTTGAGCGGCTCCGAGTGGGTGCTGACGTGCTCGGCCGAGACCACGGTCCCCTGGATCACGAGGACGTCGAGGCCGGCGTCCAGGACGAGCTGCTGGTACCGGGCCACGCGCTGCGGCGTGAGCGAGGCGCACGAGACGACCCCGCCGGCCTTGATCTCCTCGATCCGCCGGCGGATCAGCTCCTCCTTGACCGGCTCGAGGTAGAGCTCCTGCATGCGCCGGGTGGCCTTCTCGTCGGGGAGCGAGGCGATCTCCTCGTAGACCGGCGTCGGGTCCTCGTAGCGGGTCCACAGACCCTCGAGGTTCAGGCAGGCGAGGCCGCCGAGGCGACCGACCTCGATCGCCGTGGCCGGGCTGACGGCGGCGTCCATCGCGCTCGCCATCATCGGAAGCTCGAACGTCTAGGCGTCGATCTCCCAGGAGATGTCCACGTCGTCGGGGTCGCGCGTCCGCCTGCGACGGCACGATCGCCACCTCGTCGAACCCGTAGGAGCGCCGTGCGGACTTGCCCTTGCCGATCTCGATCTCCATGCGTCTCCCCCGGATACGCAGCGACGCCCACCCGCGGTCGGATGGGCGTCGAGCCTCCTACATGCGAGGAAGGTACCACGCGCCCGCTCGCAGCCTCCCCGTGGGCCGCTCCGCGGCCCGCACGCTTGACGGGACGTGTTGCATCTCGCTATCTTCACTCCGAGATGAGCGCACGAGTTGAACCCCCCGAACCCAACCCGCCCGACCCCCTCATCGCCGGTCTCGCCGAGTTGAAGCGACGGCTCGAGGCGATCATGAGCCGGCCGAAGGCGACCGCCCGCGACGCCGAGGAGGCGGCTGAGGCCGCGAAGGCCCTCGCCGAGCTCATGCGCGGCGAGGAGCGCGCGCTCCGCGTGCTCCGTGCCTCCCCGTCCGAGGATCGGGCTGGCCAGCCGGCGAAACCTCGCCGGAGCGGACTCCCGCTCGAGGGGCTCAGCCTGCACGAGGCCGCGCACCGGGTCCTCGAGACCCTGGGATGGCCGATGCACGTGCGCGACCTCGGCGTGCGCATCAAGGCCGGTGGGTGGCGTCACCCTCGCTCGACGAACGCCCGGCCGGACCAGATCCAGTACCAGCTCGCCGCCCGGCTCCCCCGCCATCCCGAAACGTTCAAGAGGTTCGCGCCCAACACCTTCGGGCTCACCGAGTGGGGCGATGCGCCGCCGCGACGCGAGGCGCCCAAACCTCGTCTCGGGATCATCAGCAGCGGAGAGCCCTACACGGGTCCCTCAGCCCGGTGGCTCGCCGAGCATGACGAAGCCTGGTACGACGAGATGGTGAAGGACGACCGAGGCTGATGGCACTCGTGCTCGACACGAGCGTGCTCCTCGCGGGCCTCGACCGCGAGGATCCCGAACACGGGCGGTGCGGCCCACTGATCGAAGCCACGTCCGAGGGGTTGGTCGTTCCCATGGCCGTGTTGGCCGAGCTCGACCACCTCCTCGGCCGGCGCGGGAAGACCGACCTGTGGATAGCCTTCGCGGAAGACGTCGGCGCGGAGGCGTATCTGCTCCACCCGACGGGGCCGGGCGACGTCGCCGCCGCAGCCGAACCTCCAGGCACGCTGCGGCGATCTCGGTATCGGGTTCGTCGACGCGACGGTGTTCCTCACGTGCGTCGAGCTCGGCGAGAACAAGGTCGCGACGCTCGACCGACGCCACTTCTCGGCGCTGCGGACCGAGGACGGCCGGGCGCTCGATATCGTGCCGGACTGACCCGGACCCGGACGAGCTTAGTTCTCCTTGACGACGTGTCCCGTGTCGTGGACCCGCAGGTCGGTCATGCCCGAATGCAGGCGGTCGCCCTCGACCATGACGGTGTCGTCGTCGAGGTAGCCGAGCTCCTTCAGCTTGGACAGCACGTTCTGGAGCGACTCCTCGGGCGTCTCGACCATCGTGTCGACCATGAGCTCGGGGTCCTCGGGCGCCTCGTAGGGGTCGTCCACGCCGGTGAAGCCCTTGATCTCGCCGGCGAGCGCCTTCTTGTAGAGGCCCTTCGGGTCGCGGTTCTGCACCAGCTCCTCGAGCGTGGCATGGACGTAGACCTCGACGAAGTCGCCGATCAGCTCGCGGTTCGCGTCGCGCGTGGCCTTGTACGGGCTGATCGGGCAGCAGATCGTCGCGACGCCGTTGCGGGTGAGCAGGTCCGCGACGAACCCGATCCGCAGGATGTTGGTGTCGCGGTCCTCCTTGCTGAACCCGAGCCCCTTGCTCAGGTTCTGGCGGACGACGTCGCCGTCCAGGATCTCGGTCTTCAGCCCTCGCGCCTGGAACTCGTGGTAGAGCATCTCGGCGATCGTCGACTTGCCCGAGCCCGAGAGCCCGGTGAACCACACGGTGAAGCCCTTCTGCTCGGGATGGTGCGTCACAGGAAGCTCCTTCCGACCGCCCCTTCGGGCGTCTCGATGCCGTACAGGTCGAGGATCGACGGTCCGACGTCGATGAGGTTCAGTCCGGTGACCTCGCCGGTCCGCTGGCCGGGGAGGCCCGCCATCGCGAAGACGCCGGCCCGGTCGTGGTTCGCCCCGTCGGGACCGGTGTCGTTCTCGTACGTGTAGATGCTCGGGTTGCCGACCGAGCCCACCGAGCGCCACGCGAGGTCGCCGAAGTACACGATGAGGTCGGGCGCCACGCCCCGTCACGTCCGGGTAGACGTCCTGCGGCTTGAAGACCTTGGTGCCGAGCGGCTCGCCGTCGGGGCCCGGGGCCGCCTCGAGCTTGGCGATCAGCTCGTCGCGCACCGCCTCGTAGTTGGCCGGCTCGACGATGCCCTGCGGCTCGCGGCCCTTCACGTTCAGGAAGAGCCGTCCGTAGTAGCCGCCGTCGCCCCAGGCGATCGTGCGAGCTCCAGTCGATCTTCGGCCTCCTTGATCGGGATGGCGCTGCGTGGGCTGGTCTCGAGCGCGAGGTAGCCCTCGCGGATCAGCCAGTCGTTGAAGCACAGGCCGCCCATCATCGGCCGGGCGCCGTGGTCGCTCATCACGATCGTGATCGCGTCGTCCGGCAGGACCTCGAGCAGCGAGCCGACCTGCTCGTCGAGGAACCGGTAGTAGTCCTGGAAGGCGGTCTCGTACTTGTTGCCCGGCTCGTACAGCGGGTGGGTCGGGTCCCAGTGCTGCCAGAACACGTGGTGCAGGCGGTCCGGGGCGATCTCGCACAGCATGAAGAAGTCCCAGGGCTTGTTGCGTCGCGAGGCGCCGGCCGACCTGGAACCGGCGCTCGGTCATCTTGAAGACCTGGTCGAGCGCGACGTCGTATGCCGGCCGGCGGAAGTCCGGGATGTCGAAGATGTAGTCGTTGCTCGTGGCCGAGCTCGTCGACGATCTCGGTCTCGAGCTCGTGCGGGAACGCGAAGCGCTCCGCGGACGGCGGGGTGAGGAAGCACCCGACGCGCCAGCCCGGGAACTCCTTCGGCGGCGGGAAGCTCGGGCGGGACGCCGATCAGCATCGAGCGCAGTCCCTTGCTGCACCGAGCTCGTCCCACACGGCCGGCTCCTTGATCGAGCCCGAGTGCGCGATCGACAGGCCGTCGTAGGTGTTGTCCTTGCGGTTGCGGAAGCCGTAGATGCCGAGCTGGCCGGGCGTCTTGCCGGTCATCGCGCAGGCCCAGGCCGGCACGGTGATCGGCGGGGTGATGCTCTCGAGGTCCCCGTGCATCCCCCGCTGCATGAGCGCGTGGATGTTCGGGGTCTCGGCTGCGAAGTCGCGGAACAGGAGCTGGGGGGTACCGCAGTCCAGCCCGATGACCGCGACCCGAGGCGTGTCGATCATGTCTCCTCACGGGTCGGGTGGTCACGGAACGGGAGCCCGCGGGGGCTCCGGCGCGGCTCATCCTACCAATCGGTCCTCCGGCCCCGACTTGGCGAGGATGAGCGGCCGTGAAGCTCCTTCGGACCGTCCTGTACCTCGACGCCGTCGTGTGGGGGCTGACCGGCGTGCTGCTCGGGCTCCTGCCGGTGATGGTTCGTCGAGGACGTCTTCGACCAGGTCCCGGTCGGTGACTACGTCTGGGTTCGGATGTCGGCGGTCCTCGGCGTCGGGCATCGCGATGCTCATGGTGATGGTCGCCCACCGGATCGAGACCCTGTGGTGGTTCACCTGGGCCTTCGTGCTGACCGAGGGCGCGCTCGCGCTCCTGACGACCCTCAACGCCCTGTTCGGACTGCCGCGGGGCTCGGACGCGCTGCTGTGGTGGCTCTTCGCGGGTGTCTCCGCCGCGTTCGCCGCGGCGATGCTCGTCGGCCTGGCGCGCACGGGACTCGAGCGCCAGGCCGACTGAGCGATCCTCTGCGGCCGATCGGCTGCTTCGGCGCTACGACATCGGGTTGTTCGACAACGACCCGAGCTGGATGGCGGTGACCTTCACGTCCCACACGTGCACGGTGCCGCCGTGCGGGTTGCATGTGAACGTGACGTTCTCGTACGCGGTCGTCCGGTGGACCACGGTCAGCGCGACGGTCTCCCCGTAGTCGGTCGCCACGGAGGCCTCGATCGGCTCGCCGGCGATGTCGTAGTCCCCTCCGGCGTGCAGGTAGCAGTGGACGGTCGTTCCGCCACCCTCGTTCCACAGGGTGGCCTTCGCGACGACGAACCACTCACCGGGCCAGATCGAGATCGTGCCGACGGTGGTCTCCGAGGTACCCGTGATCGTCCCGAAGTTGTTCTTGTACCCCGAGATCGCCGGTGGGAGCGCGGTGGTCCACACTTCCGCGCTCATGTCTTTCGGCTTGATCGTGTAGTTCTTGATGTCCTTGCTCGTGATCCACCCGGCCGCCGCGTACGCGGTGCCGGAGATCGCGAGCAGCAGCGCGAGGGTCGCGGCCACGTTCGCGTACGTGAGCCAGCGACGCCGAGGACGACGCTCGTCCATGACGATCCTCCCTTCGAGCCTCCAGTGACCCGCACGCAAGCACCGGGGCCGGACAGCGAACAGGACCGGTCGGCCCCTCGCGCTCGGGACGCCGAAGGGGGCCGGCTCTCGCCGACCCCCTCGGTGGAACGTGCGGCCCGAAGGCTCAGTGCATGTGGCCGTGGCCGCCGGCCGGGGCCGGCTCCTCCTCCTCGGGCTTCTCGACGACGGCGCTCTCGGTGGTGATCACGAGCGCCGCGATCGAGGCCGCGTTCTGGAGCGCCGAGCGGGTGACCTTCGCCGGATCGAAGATCCCGGCCTTGAACATGTCGACCCACTCGCCGGTCTCCGCGTTGTAGCCGCGGTGGTCGCCCTCGGCGCGGATCTTCTCGACGATGACCGCGCCCTCGACGCCGGCGTTCTCGGCGATGAGCTTGGCCGGCTCGGACAGCGCCGAGAACACGATCCTCGCGCCCGTCGCCTCGTCGCCCTCGAGGTCGATCTTGTCGAGCGCCGACTCGGTGCGGATGAGCGCCACGCCGCCGCCGGCGACGATGCCCTCCTCGATGGCCGCGCGGGTCGCCGACAGGGCGTCCTCGATGCGGTGCTTCTTCTCCTTGAGCTCGACCTCGGTAGCCGCGCCGACCTTGACGACGGCGACGCCGCCCGAGAGCTTGGCCAGACGCTCCTGGAGCTTCTCGCGGTCCCAGTCGCTGTCGGTCTTCTCGATCTCAGCCTTGATCTGCGCGATGCGGCCCTTCACGTCCTCCTCAGCGCCGGCACCCTCGACGATCGTCGTGTCGTCTTTCGTCACGACGACCTTGCGAGCGTGACCGAGCAGGTCGACGGTCGCGTTCTCGAGCTTCAGGCCGACCTCCTCGGAGATGACCGTGGCGCCCGTGAGCGTCGCGATGTCTTGGAGCATGGCCTTGCGGCGGTCGCCGAAGCCGGGGGCCTTCACCGCGACGGCGTTGAAGGTGCCGCGGATCTTGTTCACCACCAGCGTGGCGAGGGCCTCACCCTCGACGTCCTCGGCGATGATCAGGAGCGGCTTGCCGCCCTGCAGCACCTTCTCGAGCAGCGGGAGCATGTCCTGGACGCTGCCGACCTTCTTGTTCACGAGCGCGATGTACGGGTCCTCGAGGACCGACTCCATCCGCTCCTGGTCGGTCACGAAGTACGGCGAGATGTAGCCCTTGTCGAACTGCATGCCCTCGACGAACTCGAGCTCCATCCCGAACGTGTTCGACTCCTCGACCGTGACGACGCCGTCCTTGCCGACCTGGTCGAGGGCGTCGGCGAGCACCTCGCCGATCGTCGGGTCGGCGGCCGAGATGGACGCGACCTGCGCGATCTCCTCGCGGGACTCGACGTCCTTGGCCTGGTCCTTGATGGCATCCACGACGAGCGCGACGCCCTTCTCGATGCCCGCGCTTCAGCGCCATCGGGTTCGCGCCGGCCGCGACGTTGCGCATGCCGTGATCGACCATCGCGCGGGCGAGCACGGTCGCGGTGGTGGTGCCGTCACCGGCGACGTCGTTCGTCTTGGTGGCGACCTCCTTCGCGAGCTGAGCGCCCATGTTCTCCCACGGGTCCTCGAGCTCGACCTCCTTCGCGATGGTGACGCCGTCGTTCGTGATCGTCGGCGCGCCCCACTTCTTGTCGAGCACGACGTTGTGGCCCTTCGGCCCGAGCGTGAGCGCCACGGTGTCGGCGAGCTTGTTCACGCCGGCCTCGAGCGCGCGACGCGCGTCCTCGCCGAACTTCAGCTGCTTGGTTGCCATGCGGCCTCCTCCTCACGGAACGAGGGCTCCGCCGCGGTGCGCGCGAGCCCTCGTCCGAAGATCTCGGTGGTTACTTCTTGCCGATGACCGCGAGCACGTCGCGGGCCGAGAGGATCAGGTACTCGTCGCCCTCGACCTTGACCTCGGTGCCGCCGTACTTGGAGTAGATCACCTTGTCGCCGACGGCGACGTCGAGGGGCACTCGCCGCGCCGTCCTCGGAACCGGCCCGGGCCGACCGCCACGACGGAGCCCTCCTGGGGCTTCTCCTTCGCGGTGTCGGGGATCACGATGCCGGAGACCGTCGTCTGCTCCTCCTCCGCGGGCTTGACCACGATGCGGTCCTCGAGCGGCTTGAGCTGGAACTCCTTGGCCATGCCTTCCTCCCTTGCTGTTAGCACTCAGCGGTCGCGAGTGCTAACAGGATACCGAGGCGAGTGCCAAGGGTCAACGCGGAGGCTCGAGGCGCCCGTCCCCCGAAATCGTCCATTTGCCCGTTGCACGTTCTACGCCGATGGGCGTAGAGTCTGGTTCGTTCAGGGTAGTAGGTCCAGGTTGCCTGGGAAGAGGAGACTCCGATGAAGCGTTTCGCGTTCGTGGCCGGCACGGCTTTCGCGTACCTGTTGGTGACCGCGGCCACGGCGTTGGCCCAATCGACGCTCCCAGGGCCAGAGGAACCGCCGGTGTTGGGCGACGTCATCACCCCGCCCGGCGGAACCGCCTTCACCGGGGTGAACCTCGCGATCTGGCTCGCGGCGATCGTCGCGCTCGTCGTCGTGGGGACCACGCTGGTGGTCCTCGGCCGCCGGCGGGCTGCGGTCAACTGATCCGGATCGGCCGTCGCCGACCGGACCCTCAGCACAGCTACCGCTTCAGCGCGCTCCGACTACTGCGTCAGCGCTCTCCAGAGGCGCACGGGTAGCGGAGGCTGGAACCTGACCTCGAGCTCGAGACGGCGGTTCGGCACCCCTTCCCACACCGCCGAATCGCCGTTCACCTGCATCTCGGGGCTCGTTCCCACGATGTGCATCCCGTCCGGGGCGTGGACCTCGACCCTGAGCGACGTGGGTCGTATCGTCACCTGGTTCAGGAAGGTCAGGTGGTAGGAGCCGCCCGTGTCGCCCCCCTGCCACGCGGTCGGCAGGTACCAGGTGAGCTGGAGGTCGTTCGTGGCCCCGCTCGGGGTGTTGAAGTAGTCGCGGAAGAAGGGATGCCCGAGCTCGCTCCCGGGCCGAACCCCGATCTGCGTTCCGTCACGGAGCGCCTTCTCAAGCCAACAGCCGTCCCCGCAGTAGACCGAGACCAGCTGGCCGCCCTCTCCCGCAGCCGCATAGCCGGGGTTCGGACCGATCACATATCGGGGCAGGCCTGTGGAGGGGGCCGCGTTCGTCAGCCGGATCTGGGCCGATGCCTCACCCGATCCGTCGCTCCAGAGATCGACCTCGTACCGCACGTCCCGATCTTCGTAGTAGTCGACCTTCGTGCCGCCCGAGCTGTTCTCCACGATCGAGAGGAGATCACCGGGACCGGCGCTCAAGGCGCCGCCCGCCCCCGTTCCGGCGAGTCCCGCCTGCATCTGCGTGTCCTCGCTGTACACGAGGATGTGTCCCTCCGACGCCGTTCGGGCGAGGGTCCGAAGGGTATCCAGGTCGGCGCCCGTCTCGGCGATGAACCTCTCGAACACGCCCTCGGCCACCGCGCCGAGCACCCGCTTGCGCGTGGGTTGATCGTCGTAGAACGAGTAGGCCTCATTCGTCGTGAACGCGACGATGTCGCCTGCATCGACCATCCGGTCGAGCCCCGGCACGTAAGCGGGACCGGTCACGCGCAGCAAGGCCTCGAGCGCGAAGGGGTCGGCGAGGAGCACACCGTCGAGTCGTTCACCCTCCGCGACCTCGTAGCCGTTCAGGATCTCGCGAGCGGCGGTCGGGAAGTCGGGCGTCAGGTTGATGGCCAGCCAGAACCGCCCTTCGACCCGGAACTGATCGTAGTTCGCCGCGTACTCCTCGCTCGTTGCCGGAACCGAGGCGAGTGGCGGGTCCGGCAGAGACTGGACGGGTTCGAATCCGGAGAACTCGAACCTCCCATCGTCGATCGTGAGGATCGAGTAGGCGCCGATCACACCTCCGGTCCCGCGGAGCTCGGCGGGGTTCTGCGCCCCGAAGAAGTACCTGCGCGGTCCATCGCTTCCGAGGAATCGGGGGAGGTTCTCCAGCAGTCTGCGAGCCGGTATCGAGCGTCCGGTAGAGCGAACGGACCTGCTCTTCCGCCTGCGCTCTCGCCGCGCCGACCGGCCCGAGCAGCAGCGTCCGAGGAGCGCGCTCGATCACGTCGATCGCCGCGGCCACCTCGTCGCGGGCCGACGCGACGGCGCCGCTCAGCGCGCCGAAGCGCTCGATCGGAACCCGACCTCCTTGGGGCGCGAGCGAGTCGAGCCCGCCCGGCAGACCGGAGATCGCCTCCGCGAGCGTCCCGCCGGCGTCGGCGGCCCGAGCGCCGGCCTCGGAGATCGCCGCAACGGCGTCCGGGGTACGACCGACGAGGGGAACCCAGCTCAGGATCCGCAACCACGGTCCCGACGCGGCGTCGGCGGCCTTCTGGAACCGGGCTCGCGCGTCGGCGAAGGATCCACCGGCGGCGATGGACCGACCGTCCATGAGCTCCGATCGCCCCCGACGCATCGCCGCCTCGGCACGCGTCAGCTGCTCCCGCACGGAGAGGCCGGAAAGCACGGTTCCGACCGAGAACACCGCGAGGAGCGCGACCACCGCACCCAGGATCAGGACCCGACGTCGCCGGCGCCGATCCGCGTCGTTGGGGCCATCGGGTTCTATGGTGGGCGGGTCCGACATCTCTCGAGAGCCCTTCGGGTCCGGGGAGAGCCTTCCTGAGGCCTGCATCGCCCCACCTGGCGACTCCCTACTGTACGCAACGAAGGCCGCGCGCACCGTGTCGTTCGGGAGACCCGGCACCGATCCGACCTAGGTCTTTCGTCCGGCTTCGAGACCTTCGCCCCCTTCTCAAATCCCCCACGGATGCATAGTCTCAGGCATGCAGGTGTCAGCCATTTCGCGTACGGTGAACGGACCATCGGGCGACCGGCGCTCGGAGAGGCGCGTCACACCGGTTGGAGGGTCAAGGTCCACGTGGAGAGCTCGAGTAGTCACCCCCCCATCGCCGCGATATCGGACAGGGGTCTGGTCGCCGTCCCGTTGGCGTCCGAGCAAGCGGCCGATCTGCCACCGGCGAGGGTCCAATACCGGCGTCTCTACAGATCCATGGGCGTGACGGACGGACTCTCCGTGGTGGCCGCGCTCCTCCTCAGCCATCTCATCAGGTTCGGGCTGGGCACCACGACGGACCTCGTCGTGCTCACGATCGGGGTGCCACTGGGTACCGTCGCGTCGTTCAGGGCGTTCCGTCTCTACGAGGTCCATCGGCTCACTGCCGCCGAGGAGTTCCGGCGGGTCGTGCTCGCGTTGAGTCTGGGCATGACGGCGACCGTCGCTCTGGCCTTCTGGTCGAAGGCAACGCTGTCCCGGGGCTGGGTCTTGCTCGCGTGGGGACTTGCCCTGACGTTCACGTTGGCCTCGCGGCGCCTGTGGCACCGGTACGTCCGGCGTGCCAGGTCGTCTGAGGGGCGCTTCACGTTCCGAACGCTGATCGTGGGAACGAGCGAGGAGGCCCTGGATCTGGCCAACACCATGGGCCGAGAGAACGTGGGATTCGCTCCACTCGGCTTCGTGCAGACCGCGCACGATTCGTGGAGCGTGTACCCCTCCCCCGCCGTGGGTCACATCCGCGACATCCGCGACCTGATCCGTCGGGAGCGGGCGGAGTGCGTGTTCGTCACGTCGAACGCCACCTCGATCGACGAGATGAAGCACGTCGCGAAGGCGGTGCGTCTGGAGCGCGTCGAGGTCCGCGTGACCGCCACCCTTCCTCAGGTCCTCGCGTCCCGTCTCTCGGTGCAGCCGGTCGGAGGACTCATGTCGCTCGCCCTGCGGCCCGCCCGATTGAGCCGTCCCCAGGCGGTGGCGAAGCGGGCGTTCGACCTCGCGGTCGCCAGCGTCGGGATGATCCTCATGACGCCCGTCTGGCTCGTGATCGCCGCAGCGATCAGGCTGGACTCCCCGGGTCCGGTGCTCTACCGACAGCGCCGGGTCGGCCAAGCCGGGCGGCCGTTCGTGATGCTGAAGTTCCGCACCATGCACGACGGGTCCGACGAGGAGGTCGAGGATCTCCGCCACCTGAACGAGGTGGATGGCCCCATGTTCAAGATCCGGGAGGATCCGAGGGTCACCCGCGTCGGGGGGCTGCTGCGGAGGTGGAGCCTGGACGAGCTCCCGCAGCTCTGGAACGTCGTTCGGGGCGACATGAGCGTCGTCGGGCCACGGCCGCCGTTGCCCGAGGAGGTCGCCGAGTACGAGGACTGGCAGTTCGACCGCCTGGAGGCGGCCCCCGGCATCACCGGCCTGTGGCAGGTGAGCGGCCGAAGCGACCTCTCCTTCGACGAGTGCGTCCGGTTGGATCTCTTCTACATCGAGAACTGGTCCCTCACCTACGATCTGTTCATCGTCGCGAAGACCATCCCCATCCTCTTCACGCACCGCGGCGCGTACTGAGATCCTCGGCCTGCAAATCCCCCACCGCGAACCACGCTGCCCCTACGATCGCATGGTCGTGAGCCTTCCCTGGGCCGTGCAGCGGGGTTTGGGTTGGTCAAGGATCGCCGACCCCCCGCCGATACATCTCGAGATGCGACGAGATCGTAGGCTCGAGAAGATCGCGATGGCGTTCGCCGAGGCCGTATCCGAGGGCAACCTCCGGGAGGCCGAGGCCTGGGTCGCGATCGCCCAGCTCGCCGCGTCTCGCGCCCCGGACCTCCCGCCTCGGGAGCGTGGGCGACACATCGCCAGGGCACGGTGAGGAAGGAGGGCCTCCAGCCCTCACGCACGCCTCGCCCGATCCGCGGATACCGAGGTCCGATGGACCCTTCTCGGTCTCGGCCTTGATCTGGTTGATGCTAGGTCGAACGACCTGTTCGAGGCGGGCCCGAGACGACTACCCTCTGCCGGCGATCACTCGCAGTGGATCCTGTCCGCCCCTGAACCCCCGACGCAGGCGTCGAGCGATGCACCTCCGCGGAGGAGATCGTCGCCGGCGCCCCCGTACAGGGAGTCGGGCCCCCCTCCCCCCGCAAGCGGTCGTTGCCGGCACCGCCTCGCAGTTCGTCGCTCGAGCCTCGCCCAGCGAGCGCGTCGTTGCCGACGCCGCCGCGCATCCGGTCGGCGCCGGCTCCACCCTGGAGGAAGTCGTTCCCTTCCCCACCAGAGAGGCTGTCCGCGCCGGTTCCTCCGAAGAGATGGTTCTCCAGCAGATCGCCCACGAGCACGTCGTCGAAGTCGGACCCGAGAGCGTTCTCGATGCCGCTCAACGTGTCGCGACCCGCACCACCGGTCGCGGTCCCGGCCGTGAGATCCACGGTCACACCGGCGGAAGCAAGCATGTACCTCGCGGAGTCGATGCCACCGAGGCCCTCCAGGATGTCCGCCCCACCCATGCCGTTCAGGGCGTTGTCACCGGCGTCTCCGGTGAGCGCGTCGTCGAAAGCAGAACCGGTCAGGTTCTCCAGGCGTCTGAGGCTGTCCTCGCCATACCCTCCGCTCGCGGTCCCGGCAGCGAGGCTCACGATCACGGCGGCCGGTGCCCCGAAGTAGCTCGCGGTGTCGATGCCTGCGCCGCCGTCCAGCGCATCCGCACCCGGACCACCATTCAACACGTCGTTGGCAGATCCGCCCGTGAGCGTGTCGGCGCCGTCGCCGCCTCTCAGGAACAGCCGCGCCCAGGCCACCACGTCTCCGCTTCCGTCGCCGCCGGCGCCCGACAGCGTGTCGCCGCCCGCGTTACCTTCCAGGGCGAGCGTTTCGACGTTCTCGACGGTCACATCTACGTCGTCGGGCTCTTCGGCGGCGTTGAGGTTGATGCCGTCAGAGCCGGCCACGATCCGGTCCCCTTCTGCCGCACCTCCGACCAGCACCTCGTCGTCGCCATCGCCGAGGTCCACGGTGAACTCGATCTCCGGCTCACCCGCGGGCTCGGTCGTCGCTCCCGGCGCCATCGGTCCACCGGCGAGGCTCACGCGTATCGACTGTGATCCGGCCCCACCCGTCACTACGACCATGTCCGTGTTCCCGACCGTGGCTACGCCGCACGGTTCGGGCGCGACGGAACCGAGTCCGAAGAGGATCCTGCCCGCGTCGGCCCCGGTACCGACTACGACCCTCGCGCTCGCACCCTCATCGCTCAGGGCTATCGATACGACCCCGCCCGAAGAGGAACAGGTCGAGGCGGCCTCTGCAGGCGTCGCGACCATCCCAGCGGGCACGACCAGTACGAGGGCCCCGATCAGGATGTCGCCGACCCGCGGCATCCACATACGGCCCCTCGAGGCGATCATCTGCCCCACCTCCGCTTCCTTCCGAGTGAGGTCACGCCGAAGCGGCTCAGCCCGGCTCGGTATCGACCACCACGTCATCGAAGTTCATGGTCCAGGTCTTCGCCGCTGTGTCGCCGATCTCCACGCGGCCGACCGGCGTGGTTCCTGTGTCCGCGACCCAGTCCTCCACGATCACCGATCCGTTCAGGTACAGATCCCACGATCCGGACATCCCGACGCTGCCGCAGAGCTCGATCTCGTTCCACCCGCCAGGCAGCGGCACGCCGGACGACTGCTGAGCTCCCGTAACATCCGACCGAACCCGCAGCACCCCAGCCGTACTGACGCTCACACGCAACACCGGACCATTGGCAGCGGTGCGGAGCCGCATGAGTGTGACGCCTGAGCCACCGACCGCCGAGAAGTCCACGGCCTCGCTCATGCAGACCGACGCGAGTGTCGATCCCAAGTTCCGCGCCGCGAAGGCGCTCTGGCCGCTGACGGCTCCTCGAGCGCTGGGGGGAGAGGCTCCACCGGTCGACTGATCGATCGTCAACCGGGTCACGCCGGTCCAAGCGCCGAAGTCACCGCTGTCGAAGGAGTCGGCGAAGATCGTCCCCGGCGGAGGAGGCGGCGGGGGCGGAGGCGGAGGAGGCGGAGGAGGCGGCGGCGGCGGAGGCGGCGGAGGCGGAGCACCGGGCTCGGAGATGAAGAGCCCTCGCGAAGACCAGTCGTAGCCGTCCGTCGCCGGTCCCCCGATCAAGGCGGGTGCACCCGAAGGACGACCGTCAGCGAACGGGACGGCGAAGAGCGAACCTGCGGCCGTCGCGAAGTAGAGGGTGTCGTCGGCGAGCGTCATCCCTCGGACGTCTCCCCAGTCCACGCCGTCGGCGTTGGTGCTGGAGACGAACAGATTCGCGCCGACTACCTCGCTCTCGAGGGTGAAGTAGCGGTAGTAGAGACGCGGTTCCCCCTGCACCGTGTAGTACAGCCGACCTTGGTCGTAGGACATCCCGGTCACATCATCGAGCTGGTTCGAGAAACTCGGGACGGGGATGTTCGTGCCCGGGATGAGGAAGGTGGTGGGTGGCGCGACGTCGAGCCCGTGCAGGTTCACGGTCCGTGCGTTCCCCAGCGCCGACCCGTCGAAGGTCCGGGCGATGAGCCGACCATCGTTCCACCCCATGTAGAGCACACCGTGTAGCGCGAACATGCCACGCGCGTTCCCGAGGGCAACGCCTGGTGTGGGCACCTCGCTCGATGGGCCGAAGGTCGCGCCGTCGAACGAGCGGGTGACGAGATCCCCGTCGAGCTCGGCATCGTAGAGGTTGTTGGGCAACCCGTATGGAACGACCGGCGGTACCGTGGTGCCGCCCGCCAGGGGCATCAAAGCTATCTTCTGGTGGAACTCGCCCCCGATCCGGTCCGTGTCGCTGCCGACCCACAGACCGTCGTCGGTCGCGAGGAAGGCGAACACACCCACACCGCGATCGCGGCCCGGGTTCCACGAGAGGGGCAGGCCGTTCTCGGGGTCGAGGGCAGCGATGCCGGCGCGCGGGACGGCGCCGGGACCGGGGTTGTCACCGCGGTACGGGTTGTTCCACCATCGCTGGTGGCCACCGACGTACACGGCCGTGCCGGTCACAGCGACGGCCGTGCTGGTGTCACCGCCGGCCCAGTCGATCCACGTGGGGTTCAGCGCCGCCCCGCGGGTCGGCGTCTCCCAACGGGATGCGGTGTCGCACATCCGGTTGGCTCGGTAGGCGCCGGTCGTGACGACGACGAAGTACTCGCCGCCGGGCGAGAACTCGACGTCGCGCATGTACGTGAAGAAGCGCAGGACGCAAGCATCCTCGAAGCGGTCCGTGTGCCAGTCCACGAGGCTCGCCGGAGTCGAGGAGAGGTCCACCATCGCGATCTGCGTCCGCTCGACACCCGCAACCTGTCGGAAGTTGCCGATCGCGATCAACGTGGACCCGTCCGCGGTCACGTCGAGCTTCTCGATCCATGGGATCGTGCCCAGATACTGCTGGGTGAAGGGCACGTTCACGTTCGGATCGACGGCCGAGGTGTTCACGTCCACGGCGGCGAGCAGGTTCCTTGTCTGGCCCCTGATCGTCGCGAAGCGGCCACCGACGATCAGCCGCGACCCGCGGACCGCGAGATCCTCGACTGCTGCGCCGGCGTTGGCCACCCATGCAGGGTCGACGGCTCCCGTGTCGACGTCGAGCTTGACGAGCTTGCGCCGGGTCGTGCCGTTGACCGTGTTGAAGGTCCCTCCTGCGAAGATCGCCTGGCCGTCCGGAGCGACCGCGAGAGCGTTGATCCGTCCGCCGAAGGTCGGTGTGAAGTTGGGGTCCACTTCACCGGTGGTCGCGTCGAAGGCGAAGATGTTCGAGCGCGGAAGGGTCGTCTGGCTCCCCGCCTCGCGTACCCCGCTGAAGTTGCCAGCGGCCACGATCGTGTCGCCGACCTGGACGATCGACAGAACCCGCCCGTCGACGACATCCGGCGTGAAGTCGGCGGGGTTCTCCGACACGACCACCGGCTGCTGGATGCTCAACCCTTGAGCCGGCGGGGCAACGATCGCCAACAAGCTGGCGAGGACGGCCATCGAGACGACAGGTCGAGGGAGATGGCGGGCGGCGCCCACCAGGCGACGTGAAGAACGGATCCGGGATCCACGAACGAACCTCATGTGGAGCCTCCACCTCCCACCTTCGACGTAAGTTGTTCATCCTACGACCAAGCGGGGACAGACGCGTAATGCTCCGTTCGGACGAGTCGGATCGGACCAGGTTTCCCGGGCATCCAGCTACCCTGCAGGCCCGAGTCAGTCATCTGGTTGATGCGTCCTCCTCCCTATTCGCTACGATGGTGGATCCAGGGAGAAGGAACCGCGCTCGGACGCTCGTCGCCTCGGGTGGCGACGGCAAGGTCGGGCGCAGAAGGGCGGCCGATCGATGTCAGGGATGGTGGTGGCACGCACCGGCGCCGCAGGGGCACGTTGGCGACTCGGAGGCATCACGACCGTGCTCGTCCTGGTCGTAGCCGTGTTGGTCGGCTCGGCCGGGAGCGCTCGGGCCGCCCAGGCGTGCGGGACCTCGGCCGGGTACAGCCTCTGCCTCAACGCACCGGACGGAGTGCTCTCCGGCGACCAGACGATCTCGGTGACGGTCAGCGGGTCGACCGCCGGCATCACCGAGCTGAAGTTCTCGTGGGGATCGGGGAGCTCCAACTCCAACCATCTGCTGAGCGACTTCGAGGCCCCCTACACGTTCGTATGGCGGACCGATCGCTACCTCGACGCCACGCAGTGGCTCAACGTCCGCGTGGAACGCAACAGCAGCACGCTCGGTGCGCCGGTCGCGCTGCAGCTCACGATCGAGAACGGGAACGACGCGAGCGTGCCGCAGAACCCCACCGACTGGCCGAGCGTGTTCCAGCCCCGGCCGTACACGGGCGATCCGGTAGTCGCCGCCATCGGAGATGCGGGCGACGGGACCGCGCGCGATCACGTCGTTTCGGCATCGGTGGCAGCGTCTGAGGCGACGGTACTGCTGTATCTCGGCGATCTCTACGAGCGCGGAACGGCCGCCGAACTCGACTTCAACTACGGTCGGTCCTCGCTCGAATCCGGGGGCGGCTCGCACTGGGGCGCGATGGCCGCGTGGACACGCCCAACCCTCGGCAATCACGAGGGCTTCAACATCCCGACCTGGAGTGACTACTGGCACGGCATCCCCAACTGGGAGACCTTCGTGTTCGGCGGCGTGCGGTTCCTGAACCTGAACAGCGAGTGCACCCGGATCGGCGGCTGCGGCACGAGCAGCGCTCAGTACCGGTTCGTGCAGGACGTTCTGGCGAACAACACGCATCCGTGCGTCGTGGCGTACTGGCACAAGCCCGTGCTCAGCGCGGGTTCCGACACCACGGCGATGAACCCGATCTGGGCGTTGCTCGCGAACGATGGAGGCGACCTCGTACTGAACGGGCACACGCACACGATGCAGCGCTTCCGTCCGATGAACGCGAACCTGCAGACGGGCCAGGCCGACTCGCACATGGTCGAGCTGGTATCGGGGGCGGGCACGCATCACCTCACGCCGACCGTCGACACTGATCCCCGGAACGCCTGGCAGGTCAACCGCGTGGCCGGCGTCGCCTACCTCACCCTGGTGGGCGGCGGGTCCGGCAACGCGACCGCCATCGAGTGGCACTTCCGCGATCAGAACGGCAACCTGATCACCGGGTCGGAGAGCAGCGTCTCCTGCGGTGCCGACGAGGTACCGCCGACCGTCCCGGGCACGCCCTCGGGTGTCAGCAACGCTCCCGGCTCGGTCGATCTCACGTGGCCCGCGTCCACGGACGATCAAGCGACCTCGCTGGTCTACCGCATCTTCCGCGACGGGGGATCAACGTCGATCGGAACGGTTACGAGCGCATCGGCCACGACGGTGTCCTTCACCGACACGGGTCTGGCGGGCGGAAGCGTCCATACCTACGAGGTGGAGGCGAGCGACGGGGTGAACACGAGTGGCCGTAGTGCCCCGTCCGATCCGATCGCCGTGATGGAGGGGCCAACTTCCGTGTTCGCGGACGGCTTCGATTCCGGACTCGGGGCGTGGATGAACATCACGAACCTGTCGCTCGATGACACTCTGTTCCCGCTCGGGAGCTCGCCGCCCAGCGTTCGCGGCTCCGTTACGTCGGGGAGGGCATACGCGGAGCACGATCTAGGCACGGCCTACTCCAGCCTGTGCATGAGCGCGTCGGTCAACGTGGCTTCGTCGTCCGGTAGCATCGCCCTGCTCAAGCTCCGGACCGCCGGCGGTCAGTCGATCGGGCGCGTGTTCATCGACGCAAACCGGGTCCTGAAGGTCCGTGGGGATATCTCCGGAAGCGTGTTCTCCTCGGGCGTGGCGCTGCCCAGCGGGTGGAGCACGCTCGACCTCTGCGGCACAGTGGGGACCTCCGGCACGTGGACCCTGTCGCTCAACAGCTCGCAACTCGGGACCTGGACGACGAACAATGGAACGACGCCGATCGGCAGGCTGCAGATCGGTGACGACTCTGCGAAGACCGTCACCTTCAGCTTCGACGACGTCTCCGCGAGGACGTAGGGGCCCGGAGGGCTAACCCGATCGGCCCTCCGGGCGCAACCCTCGCCTACGGATTGAAGTAGGGGTCCGCGGACATGGCCCGGAACGCGCTGAGCGACGAGGACGATGTGTCGACGCGCCAGTCGTACGCCGTGAAGCTGTCGAAGTAGACGAGAGCTCGGATGGCGGGGAACCGCGACTTCAGGTCGGCTCTCGCCTGGTTGAACCACGCCGCCTTCTCGCCAGAAGTGCGCTCCTGACAGCCGTATTCGCCGAGCATCAACGGCTTGCCGGTCGCGAGTCCCCAGTCGTAGAAGGGCTGAGCAGCCTGAGCGAGGCTTCGCCACTCAGCACCAGGCCGGCCGGGTGCCCAGTTGTACGGATCGGAGCACACCCAGTCGACGTATTCGTTCCCCGGGTAGTAGCTCTGCGCCTTGCCGGTCGCGAACCCCCAGGCGGTTGGACACCACACGAACGTGGCGTTGGTCGCCCCTCGGCTTCGGAAGATGCCGTGGATACGACGCCATGCAGCGATGAAGCTGGCCGGGGACTTGACCCAGGTCTTCGTCCAGTCTCCGTCCATCTCCCACATGGGCCTGAGGAACACCGGCTCACCGAAGGACTTCACAGCGTCCGCGCGCGCTCGGATCACCGAGTCCTGCGAGCCATTCCGGACCGCGTCGGTGTTGTAGTGACCCAGGACATCATCGGGATCCTGCCGTTCGCGACGTGCCAGGTCTCGCGCCACGTGGGGAAGCTCGCACCCCACTTGTAGTAGTAGTGGGCAACGTCGAGGGTGCGCCCCAATCCCGATTCGAGCTGTGTGTACTCGCTCATCTGCGCTTGCTGCGTCCAGGATCCGCTCGGAGGCGAGTAGGTGCCGAAGTACGTCTTGCCTGACGGCGGGAGTGGCACAGGCCCCGAAGCTGCGGACGCTGACCGGGTCGCGACCGGCTGGCCCAGCGTGGCGGCGAACACGAGGATGATCAGAACGGTGGTTCGGAGCCGAACGGCCCTCGGCACGTCCGAAGACCCGAGCTCGAAGGGAGAGGTCATCTCGCCTCCTTTCGGTGTTGGTCGGGTCCAGTTCCCCCGACGCGCCTACCGGGACGGTCCTTGCTTCCTACCACCCCCTTGGAACTCCTCCGGCGCCAGCGCCCCGCCGCTCCGCTGGGTAACCGCGGCCGCCAGCCCTGGTCGGTCGCATGCCGTCATCGCGTGGGAAGTGGGATCCGGTGCGAGTCTCATCGCGGACGCATGGGAGTGGTCGAACGCAGCCCGGAGGCTAGCGCGGGCGGGACCGAGTCGCAAACACCCTGGCCCGGGCGGAATCCACAGGCCCGACGAGGGCGGACCCCAACGGCCCGCCCTCGTGTGGATAGGCCGCTACGCGACCGGCCCGGGGAAGGAGCCGCCGGACAGTGCCGGCTCGTCGGTCCAGAACGTACTCGCGATGGCCTGATGCCCCGACCGCCCCGAACTGAACCCCCGTCACCAGATCGCCGATCGACCTGCCCGCCGAGGACGTCGCCACGGCGGACGGGGTGGATGAGGAAGCATCGTTGTACAGGCGCAACTCCACGGTGCCCATCCCGTGATCGACGGCCCACTCGAGCCGCACCCACGTCGACCGAGAGATCGCCGCAGACGTGACGAGGATCTGGTTGTTCGCGGAATCGACGACGCGTACCTTGCCACTGGAAGTAACGTCGATCGCCAGACGCAACGCCCGAGATTCTTGGCCACGGACGATCCTCGCGATCCCGGACGGATACGAATCGAACCAGACGTAGACGCGACCGTACCATCGTCCCTCAGGGGGCACCGGTGTCTCCCACGTGTAGTGAGCGTCTCCGCCGGCCGCGACCCGATGACGCACGGCCATCGCCCCGACAGCGTGCGTGTTGTCGTACTCCATGGTCGAGCCGATGGTGACCGTGACGTCGTCGAGAGCATCGCCGCTCGCCCCACCCGAGTTCATCGTCGAGACAGGCGTTCCTATCGTGCCCCCCGCGAAGGAGTTCAGCAGGTCCATGCCGGACGCCGGACTCGGACTCGGACTCGGACTCGGACTCGGACTCGGACTCGGACTCGGACTCGGACTCGGACTCGGACTCGGACTCGGACTCGCGGCCCGAGGGTCACGCTCATGTAGGGGTCGGCGCCGAGTTCCCTGTAGCCGGAGAGTGCCGACGTGGATGTGTCGGGCATCCACCGTAGATCTTGTCGGAGTCGAAGTACACGAGGGCGATCAACTCCGGCCACTCCTTGGCCGTGGTAGCCAACTCCTGGTACCAGGCTCCCTTGCGGCCCGCCACCTGCGGATCCTCCTGCACACCGAACTCAGCCGCCATGAACGGCTTGCCGTGCCCGACGGCGAACCCCCGCGTATTCGTCATGAGCTGCTCGAAGGTGCGCCACTTGGCTCCGACGCGCCCCGGGTACCAGTTGTATCCGTCGGATGCGACGACATCGACGTACGCATCGCCCGGATAGAACCTGCCAGCTTCTGCCGCCCCTCTCGAAGGACCAGGCCATCATGGTCCACACGAAGGTCACGTTGGTAACTCCACGGCTGCGGAAGACGTCCACGATGCGCCGGAAGGCAGCCGCGAAGTCAGCCGGCTGCCCCACACCGGGCACGTCGTTCTCGGGCTCGTGGTGGAAGGACAGGTACGCCGGGGTTCCGAATGCCTTGAACGCATCCGCGCGAGATGCGATCCAGCTATCCTCCGCCCCAGAAGCGATGCGGCTCCACGATGCGACGGTTCCGTCGGTACGCTGCGCGTTCCACGTGAGGAATGGGATGCGACCCTGGCTGGCCGTCCACGTCTCATGGGCCGTCGGGATCGAGGAGTTCCACTTGTAGTACTGGTGGTCGATCGCGTATCGACGACCGATCTGTTGCTCGCGGGCGACCAGCGCGTCCTGCTTGGATTCCCCGCCCAATGGCTTGACCCATGAACCGAAGTACAGACCATCCACGGGGCGCGGTACGCCTGACGTGGCCGCAACCGCGCGGAGAGCAGGAATGACGGTGGCAAGTAGCAGCATGCCGAGCATCATGATCAGGAGGTCTCGGCGGAACCATCGACGACGCGAGACCTCAACGCGGGCGCTGAACTCTGCATGAGAAGCCCCCTCCTCGCATCCGGCCCCGACTCGGGTTCGCTTCGACGGGACGCGTTGTCATCGACGAATCGGATGCTGTATCGGCTCACACGCACTAGTCCTTTAGGGTTGGCCTGCAGCACCCATCAGGAGTCGGCTGGAGGGTTGTCCGCCGCGCTCCATGCCATGTCCCATCCGGACTAGGCCGGATGACCCGTACGTGCGTGTCGCCGAGTGCGTCGGGGACCTCGTGAACACCCTGCTCAGGTTGCTGGCACACGACCTATGACGTCCGGCCCGCCCTCGTGTTGATGTTTCGAACCATCGGTCGATCCCGACGTCGGGCGGTGGGCCGTAGACTGATTGGGCGATGGCAAGAACCCCCCAGATGTCCGCGCACGTCCGGGCCGAAGTCGCTCGATGCCCGGGGCGGCGCGGAAGGTCCGAGGGTCGATGCGTGGTCGTCGGCGGGGCGTATCCGCGCAACTCCCACGGGAGGACGCGGTCTCGAACCCGATGAACCCTTCCCCGCGACGGCCGCTCCCGGCTCGTCGGGGCCGCGAGGTCCCATGAAGGCGTTGCTGGTGTGCTCGTCTGGAGGCCACCTGCTGCTTCTGCAGCAGCTTCGATCGTGGTGGAGCCGTCACGATCGAGTCTGGGTGTCCTTCCGCAAGACCGACGCCGAATCGATGCTGGCAGGGGAGCGCGTGGAATGGGCCTTCCATCCCACCCAGCGGAACCTCGTGAATCTGGCCCGCAACACTCGCCTCGCTTGGCGCACGATCCGACGGGAACGACCCGACATCCTGGTGTCGACCGGAGCGGGCGTGGCGCTCCCGTTCTTCGTCATCGCGCGGCTGCGTCGTATCAAGACGGTCTACGTGGAGGCTTACGAGAGATCGACAGCCCCTCCTTGACGGGCCGCCTCTGTTACCCGTTGAGCGACCTGTTCGTCCTGCAATGGGATGAGCAACGGCGCTTCTACCCCAACGGGGAGGTCGTCGGTGCGTTGCTCTGACCCGACCAGGAGATGGCATTGAGCGCCGAGCCGCCATTCGTGCTCGTCACGGTCGGAACCGAGCACTACGCGTTCGACCGGCTGATCGAGTGGATGGATACGTGGCTGACTTCCGAGCCTGGGCGCGGCGTCCGGTGCCTTGTCCAGCATGGTGTCTCGCGCTCCCCTCGACAGGCCGAGGGGCGCGCGTTCCTGCCCTTCGATGAGATGCTCGCCGCGACGGCCAGGGCTTCCGCGCTCGTGTGCCACGGCGGTACGGGGAGCGTCATGCTCGCCCGACACGAAGGGCTGAAGCCGATCGTCGTCCCCCGTACCCACCGTTACGGCGAGCACGTGGACGACCACCAGGTGGCGTTCGCCCGACGGATGGCGGCACGGGGGGACGTCGAGTTGGCCGAGTCCGAGGAGCGATTGCATGGACTGCTCGACGCCGTGGTGGAGGGACGACTGGAGCCGCGGAGCCTCGGCCACACCGACGGCATCAGTCAGGCGATCGCCAGGTTCTGCGAGCTCGTCGACGCGATGATGGCGAACGAGGGAAGACGCCGATGAGCACCTCGAGGCGCGTGCTGTTCATCGGGGGGTGGGGTCGGAGCGGAAGCACGCTGCTGGACCGCATCCTCGGACAGGTGCCGGGCGTGTTCTCCGCCGGTGAGATCCGCGAGATCTGGGAGCGCGGCTGCCTGCAGAATCGGCCGTGCGGATGCGACGAACCGTTCCTTGACTGCGAGATCTGGAGCGAGGTCGGCCGCGTCGCGTTCGGAGGGTGGCAGGCGATCGATCTCCATGAGGTGCTCCGCCTGCGGTTCACGCTTGACCGCCCGTGGATGGTGCCGGCGACCGCATCGCGGTGGACCTGGCCCGGTCTTCGAGCAGACCTCGAGCGCTACATGGAGATCCTTGGAGCGCTCTATCGAGGGCTCTTCGACGTGACCGGGGCCCAGGTCATCGTCGACTCAACGAAGATCCCGTCACATGCCTACCTGCTCCGGAGATCACCCTGGATCGACCTGCGGGTACTCCACTTGGTGCGCGACAGCCGTGGAGTCGCGTACTCGTGGCAGAAGCAGGTCGAGAAGAAGGTGACGAGCGGCGATCCGCAGTACCTGCCACAGTACGGGCCGCTGGGATCATCCGTTCGGTGGCTCGTCTACAACGCTCAGACGACCGCCCTGGCACGGTCCGGGATCCCGTACCGACGGCTGCGCTACGAGGATCTCCTGCGCGATCCACGACGATGGACGGAGCGGATCCTCCGCTTCGCTGGACTCCCCGAGGCGGTCGACCACCTGCCATTCACGGCGGCGGACGAGGTTCGATTCGGTCCCAACCACACGGTGGACGGCAACCCGATGCGCTTCTCAACCGGTCCTACGCGATTGCGGATGGACGATGAGTGGCGCCGCAAGCTCTCCGCCACCGATCGATGGCTCGTCACGCTCGGTACCCTCCCTGGACTCGTGAGGTATGGATACCAGCCATTCAGCGATGACAAGGGTCCGACATGAGCAGATCGCAGCCGCTCACGACGTTCGACGGCGTCCCGTCACATGGGGACGGACCGGTCAGGGTCCTGTACATCGGCGGGTGTGGTCGAAGTGGAAGTACGCTGCTGGACCGCATCCTCGGACAGATCCCGGGCCTCTGGTCGGTTGGGGAGATCGTCCATATCTGGCGCCGTGGCCTGGCTGCCAACCAACTGTGTGGGTGCGGCGAGCCGTTCAGCGACTGTCCCTTCTGGTCGAAGGTTGGCGTAGTTGCGTTCGGTGGCTGGGATCGGCTCGACGCCAAGGAGGTGCTGCGCCTCCAGCACTCCGTCGACCGCAACCGCTACATCCCGTTGATGGTCTTCTCCTGGCTGTCCCCCACGTACCGGCGGCGGATGCACACGTATGCAGGGTATCTGTCTCGCCTCTACCGAGCCATCGACCAGGTCGGCGCTGGACGGATGATCGTTGACTCGACGAAACATGCCTCGTACGCGTTTCTCCTCCGTCGCGTGCAGGGGGTCGAGTTGAGGGTGGTTCACCTCGTGCGGGATTCGCGCGGTGTGGCGTACTCATGGACGAAGGAGATCCGCAAGCCCGAGATCGTGGATCAGACCGAGTACATGCCTCGATACCATCCGGCACGCATGGCCTTCCGCTGGGTCGCCTACAACTCCCTGTTCCACGTTCTGCGGTGGTCCGGAACCCCGTCGATGTTCGTCCGGTACGAGTCACTCGTTCGGACCCCTCGACAGCAGGTCGAGCGGATCCTGGCGTTCGGCGAACACGATCCTGAGCCCGAGACGCTGGATTTCATCGGCGATGCTGAGGTGACCCTCGAGCCGACACATACGGTGGCCGGCAACCCGATGCGTTTCAAGCAGGGACCACTCGCGATCCGCGCCGATCGTCAATGGCGCGAACGGATGGATCGCGGCCACCAGCGCGTGGTCGGAGCGCTCACGTGGCCGCTGATGCGCCTGTACGGGTATCGGGTGCGAGAGCCAAGATGACCCAGAACCGACCGTCCAGGGCGGATGAGGCATGGCCCCTCGTCACAGCGATCATCCCCACGAGGGATCGCCCCGAGCTTCTCCTGCGGGCCGTCTCTGGGCGTGCTCGAACAGGACTACCCCGGGGAGATCGAATGCCTCGTCGTGTTCGATCAACAGACGCCGTTGCTGCCACACGTCGACGTGCCGCCGCGGCGTGCACTGCGGGCCGCCGAGAACACCCGCACCCCCGGCCTGGCCGGAGCCAGGAACAGTGGCGCCGAGGCCGCGCATGGTTCGCTGCTTGCGTTCTGCGACGACGACGACGAGTGGCTGCCCAGCAAGCTGCTCCTGCAGGTCGAAGCGCTACAGCGCCATCCAGGAGCGTCCGCCGCGACGTGCGGTATCTACGTGATCACCGGCAACCGGCGGATCTCGCGACTTCCACCGGGCGAACGAGTGGGGCTCGGAGCGCTCACCCGGTCCCGCCGGATGGAGGTGCACTCGAGCACCCTCGTCATGGAACGCGATCGTTTCCTCGGTGACATCGGGCCGATCGACGAGAACATCCCTGGGAGCTACGGGGAGGACTACGACTGGATCCTGCGCGCAGCTGCGAAGGGTCCGCTCGTCGCCGTGCCACGGCCACTCGTCGACGTGCACTGGCAGACCTCGTACTTCTCAGACCGCTGGCAGACGATGATCCCAGCGCTGCGATACCAGCTCTCGAAGCATCCCGAGCTCGCTCGCGACCCTCGGAACCTGTCCAGGATGTACGGACGGCTCGCCTTCGCGCATGCCGCGAGTGGTGACAGAGCTGCCGCGCGGGCATGGGCGAGGAGATCGATCGGGCTGGACTGGCGGCAGCCGCGCGCGTACCTCACCTACCTCGTGACGCTCGGGCTCTCCCCTCGTCTGGTGCAGCGCGTGGTGAACGCGACCGGGAGGGGAGTGTGATGGAGGCCGGCTACGCCGCGGAGCCCCGACCGCTCGCCTTGCCCAGCGTCCGCCGCCTGTACGGTCTCCCGTTCTACCTGGCCTTCCTCGGCTTCCCACTCTGGTGGGCGATGGGCATCAGCGCGTTCATCTGGCCGATCCTCGCCATCCCGATGGCCCTGTCGCTCCTCCTGCGCGGGGCCCTCCACGTTCCCCGCGGTTTCGGGGTCTGGCTGCTGTTCCTGTTCTGGATGGTGGGATCCACTGCGATGCTGAGCGATGCTGGCCGCGCCATCCCCTTCGGCTACCGGGCCTCGACCTACTTCGCCGCAACGATCATCTTCCTCTACCTGTACAGCACCCCCCGCGAGCTCCTGACCGACCGTCGCGCCGTCCTGACGCTCGCGGTCTTCTGGATGGTGGTGACCGCGGGCGGGTTCCTCGGTTCGGTCGCCCCACGGTTCGAGTTCCGCAGCCCGATGGAGATCGTCCTCCCCGGACGTCTGACCAACAACGAGTTCGTCCACGAGTTGATCCACCCGGCTGCGGCGCAGATCTCGACGTTCCTGGGTTACGAGGCACCCGCGCCCCAAGGCGCCATTCGAGTACACGAATGACTGGGGTGCCGTGTTCGCCTTGAGCGCGCCCTTCGTGATCCTGGCCTGGGGGATGGTGCGGACCTCTCTCTGGCGGTGGGCGACCTGGACCTTCCTCATCGGCTCCATCGTCCCCGTGGTCGTGTCGCTCAACCGGGGACTATGGCTGAGCCTCGGACTCGGCCTCGTCTACGCGGGGATCCGGATGGCCGCGAGGGCGTGGTCGCCCTCTGCTCGGTCTCGTCGTCGGGCTGTTCGTGGCGACCGTGCTCGTCCTGTTCACACCCTTGCGAGGGGTCCTCGAGGCTCGGTTCCACAACCCGCATAGCAACCAGGGGCGTGAAACGCTCTACCTGGAGGCGAGCAGGGCCGTGCTCGACTCACCCCTGCTTGGCTTCGGATCGCCACACCCCTCCGAGATCAACCCCAACCTGCCGTCCGTGGGAACCCAAGGGCAGCCTGGCTCGTCCTGCACTCACACGGGATCCCCGGATTGCTGTTCTACGTGGGGTGGTCCCCGTGTGCCTATGGCAGACGCGAAGAGCTACCTCAGCGTTGGGCTTCTGGTGTCACATCGTGATCTTCATCTCCCTGATCCAGCTCCCCTTCTACGGGCAGCTCGCGACCCAGATCCAGATCACGATGGTGGCGGCGGCGCTCGCCATGCGCGAGCGCCACGCTTGGCCCTCTGCCGCGGACCCCCTACAGCCCTACCGATCGCGATCTCAGGAGGCGATCGCATGAGGGCACAGGCCGTAGGCGGCAGGGATATCGAGTGGCTGCAGCGCGTCCTGGTCGATCAGCGGCTCGTCCGAGTAACGGCCGACGACGTGCCTGCCGGCGGCTTCGAGCGCGTCGAGTCGTTCGCCGTGGTGCCCAACGCCCGCCACCCCCGCCTGCTCCGCCCCCACCGCCCCGCGGGCAGGTCGGGCGGGGTTCCTGCAGTTCAACAACTCGATGTCGCAGCGGGCCCGCCTCACGAAGGCGCTCGCCGGCTCTTCCTTCGACCTCGGTGTCGGCCGGAGCCTCATCCGCGACCGCCTCCACATCGACGTGAGGACGGAGGTCGGGCCGCGGGATCTGGCAGCTGTTCTGCTGGAACGGCATCTCGCCGAAGTCCTGAACGAGTCGGAGATAGCCGTGGCCGTGACGTTCGGCTCACTTCGCCCGAACCGAAAGCCGGTTATCCAGATCGCCACTCCACTCGGCGTGGTCAGCTACGCGAAGGTCGCGTGGAACGAGCTCACGAGTTCCCTGGTCCGTAACGAGGCCGAGTCTCTCCAGGGGTGGGGGTCCGGTGGACCCCGGACGTTCCTCGTACCCAAGCTCCTTCACCGCGGTGTCTGGCGGGACAAGGAGATCGTCGTTACCTCCGCGTTCCACAGCTCGGTCTGGCGTCGAGGCCCCCGGAACGCCTGGCCCGCAACCGACGTCCTCCGCGAACTAGCCGAGCGCGACGGCCTCACCCACGGGTCCATCTGCACGGCGCCCATGTGGGCGGATCTCCGTCTACGCTACTCGAGGCCCGCCGATCCTCCTGCGGGTGAGCGGCTTTCGGAGCTGGCCGACCGGTTCGAGCAGCGGTTCGGCGACGTGGATGTCGTCATCGGTTCCTGGCACGGGGACTGGGCTCCGTGGAACATGACATGGGTTGGTCGTCGCCTTGCGATCTGGGACTGGGAGCGCGCCAGATCGGGCGTCCCGGTCGGCATGGACGCGATCCACTTCGCCTTCCAAGTGTCGTTCCGGAGCGTTGGCCGCCGCCCAGCCGAAGCCATGAGACGCACCCTACCGCTCGCGGCCCCGGTCTTGGCTGAGCTTGGGGTCGACGATCTTCGGTCGGCCGCGCTCCTGACCCTGTACCTCTTCGAGCTCTACGTGCGGTACGAGGACGCCACCGTCGAGGGTGTCCTGTCCGCTGACGATCCAATCCGCTCCGGCATCCTCGAGGTCCTGTCCGCGGCGGTGGAGGGGCGGATACGATGACCCTCCGGGCCAAGGTGAGTGGCATCACGCCGACGCCTGTGCGACGGGCCGTCAAGCAGGGCGTCCGTGCGATCTACACGGTGCCCACGAGCGGAGCGCGTCTGCTTCCGGACTTCCTCATCATCGGAGCGCAGCGAGCCGGGACGACGTCGCTGTACAAGTACCTGGCGCAGCATCCAGCGGTGGGGCCCGTCGTGCTGACGAAGGGTGCGCACTACTTCGACACCAACTACGACAAGGGGCTCGATTGGTACCGGGCGTTCTTCCCCACACGGTGGCGGAGGGCGAGGGTGGAACGCAGGCTCGGTGTGAAGATGCTCACGGGTGAGGGGAGTCCCTACTACATCTTCCACCCACTAGTGCCGAGGCGGGTGGCCGAGACGCTCCCGGGGGTAAAGCTGCTCCTCATGCTCCGCGACCCGGTCGAGCGCTCCTACTCCCACTACCAGCACGAGTCCGCACGCGGGTTCGAGCAGCTCTCGTTCGAAGGGGCCATCGACCGCGAGCAGGAGCGTCTCGAGGGCGAGCGCGAACAGATGATCGCGGACCCGAGGTACAACAGCTTCGAGTATCAACACCACTCCTACCTCGCCCGCGGCCGTTACATCGAGCAGATCCTGACCTGGCGTGAGCACTTCCCCTCGGAGCAGCTGCTGATCCTGAAGATGGAGGGGTTCTTCTCCGACCCGGAGAAGGGATTCGCCCGGGTGATCGAGTTCCTCGGGCTGCCCTCCTGGCGACCGGCCGCCTTCGACCGATACAACGCCCGCCGGTACACGCAGATGGATCCTGACACGAGGCGCCGGCTCGTCGAGCACTTCGCGGAGCCGAATCGCGAGCTCGAGCGGTACCTCGGCGTCGAGCTCGGCTGGTCGGACTAGATGGACACCCGCGGGACCTCTGCGGAGCCCGGCCCTCCCGGCGAGCAGGCCAGCCTTCCTGCGACCCCCGCGGAGGGCGGGCGCCAGGTGCACCGCGCTCACCTCTCGACCATCGCGCGGGGCGGGCTGCTCAACCTCATCGGGGCCGTCACCAGCGGCGCCCTGAACTTCGTGCTCGTCGTCATCATCACCCGCGGGCTCGGCGCGATAGGCTCTGGCGCCTTCTTCGTGTCCATCGCCCTGTTCAGCCTGGTCTCGAAGACGTTGGAGTTGGGGGCCGATACCGGGCTCGTGCGCACCATCTCGCGGTTCCGGGCTCTCGGCAGGATCCAGGACCTGCGTCGGAGCCTGTCCATCGCCCTCGTGCCGGTCATCGTCGCCGGCAGCCTTGCCGCCGTCGTCGTCTTCACGAACGCATCGGAACTCGCGGCGCTCTTCGCGAAAGGCTCGGCTCCGGGGGAGGTCGCTCCGCTGCTTCGGGTCCTCGCCCTGTTCCTCCCAGTCGCATCCGTGTACACGGTCATGCTGGCCGCTACCCGAGGGTTCGGCACGATGGTCCCGTCGGTCGTGATCGACCGGATCGGGAAGCCGGCGCTGCAGCCGATCCTGGTCCTCGGCGTCCTCCTCGCGGGCCTCGGTACGAGCGCAGTCGTGCTCGCGTGGGCGGGACCGATCGGCCTCGGGTTCGTCCTGGGCGGGCTCTGGCTGGCGACTCTCGTGCGTCGGGCCGAGCGTGAGCCTGGACGGACGCCGGGGATCCCGAGGGAGCTGCGTGAGCTCGCTGCAAGCTTCTGGCGGTTCACTGCGCCGCGGGGGCTGGCCGGCTTCTTCCAGGTCGCGATCGTCTGGGTCGACACGCTCCTGATCGGGGCCCTGCGATCGACACGGGAGGCCGGGATCTACGCGGCGGCGACCCGGTACATGCTGATCGGCACGTTCGCCCTTACGGCCGTCATACAGGTGATGGGGCCCAAGATCAGCGAGCTCATCGCTCGACGCGACCACGACGCTTCGCAGTCCGTCTACCAGGTCTCGACCGCATGGCTCGTCCTCATCACCTGGCCCGTGAACTTCACGATCGTCCTCTTCACGCCCGTGCTGGTCTCGGTCTTCGGACGCGAGTTCTCGGCCGGCGAGACACCGCTGCTCATCCTCGGGATCGCGATGTTCGTCGCAACCGCGGCCGGCCCGGTGGACGTCGTCCTGCTCATGGCCGGGAAGAGCTCGTGGAACCTCTACAACACGCTGATCGCGCTCGTGCTCAACGTGTCCCTGAACCTGCTGCTGATCCCGCCGCTCGGCATCGCTGGGGCCGCCATCGCCTGGGCGGTGAGCATCACGGCTAACAACGTCCTCCCCCTGATCCAGACATGGTCCTCCCTGAAGCTGCATCCTTTCGGTTCGGGCTTCCGTCTCGCGATCGCGACCACGTCGATCGCGTATGGGGGAGTTGGGCTCCTCATCCGACTGCTCCTCGGGCAGACGCCGCAGGCGTTCGTGCTCTACGCGGTCGTGGCCACGGGGCTGTACCTCGCGTTGCTGTGGCGCTTCCGGGAGGGCTTGGACCTCGGTGTCGTCCGCAACGCGCTCCGAGGCCGGAGCGTCCCTTAGCCTGCCGCCTAGATCCGGCCCTCCGCACCTGCACGAGCCGCCGGCCCCGCCGGGTTGCCTCTCGCGAAGCAGCTCACTAGCCTGGGGGTCTAGGAGGGGGAAGCGCCAGGACGGTCGCAGCGCATCTAGCCGCTGCGGGCTCCGGTGACCTCGGCGGATCGTCTCCCTTCCGAGCCGTCCGATCGGCGGGGGAAGCCATGGAGAGCCACCGCAAGGCCCGGGGGCCCAGATCCGCCCTCCTGCTCACGGCCCTGTTCCTCCTCGGATCGGGTCTGGCGCTGTGGCCGGACCAGCCTGCGGTGCGGGGCGAGACCGCGCCGGTGCTGTTCGGAGCCTCAGCTCGACCACGTGGCGCCGAGGGCCAGCGCGAGGCCGTAGAGGATCTCGAGCAGGCGATCGGTCGGAACCTCGCTGCGATCCGTGTGTACAAGCGGTGGGATCACGCGTTCCCCACCTATTACGAACGATGGCTCCGCAGCAGCGGCCACACCCTGTTCCTGTCCGTCGCCTCGCGATCCGGCAATGGGCAACCGATCCCGTGGGGCGAACTCGCCGATGCGCCGATCGGCTCAGACCTGCACGACGGCCTCGTCCGGTGGGCCAAGCGCGTGCGGGACTTCGGCGACACGGTCTACTTCACGTTCAACCACGAGCCGGAGACCGAGAACCAGAGCGTGATGGGCGGGCAGGACGACTTCATCGCCGCGTGGCGCCGAGTCGTCACCGTCTTCCGCAACCACGGCGCGTCCAACGCGCGGTTCACTTGGATCCTCACCGCGTTCACCTTCTCGCGCAGCGACGGTCAGGGACCGTGGAGCTGGTATCCCGGCGACGAGTTCGTCGACGTGATCGGCGCAGATGGCTACAACTTCTTCGGCTGTCGGGCCGGGGTTGCCGACAGTTGGAGGCCGTTCTCACAGGTCTTCGAGCCCGTCCGGGCCTTCGCGGCAGCGCATCCCGGCAAAGAGGCCATCATCGGAGAGTGGGGCTCCGTCGAGGATCCCGCGATCCCCGGACGGAAGGCCGAATGGATCCAGGGTGCCCAGGACACGCTGAGCGCGGCCGGTTGGGAGCAGTTCAAGGCCGCGCTCTACTACCACGCGCAGAGCCAGGTTGGTGACCCACCCTGTGACTTCTGGGTCGATAGCAGCCAGAGCTCGCTCTCGGCCTTCGCGGCGATGGGCGCCGACCCCCACTTCTACTCCGGTGGGCCCCCGCAGATCTCGTCGATCTCGCCCTCGACCGGCCCAGTGGGGACGGCGGTGACCGTGAGCGGGCTCAACTTCAGCGGCGTGCAGGGGGTTGCTTTCGAGGGCACCCAGGCTGCCTTCACCACGTCTGGCCTGTCCTCGCTCACCGCGACCGTACCACCGGGTGCGGCGGCCGGGCCGATCACCGTCACGACGGCGTTCGGCACGACCTCAGGGCCCACGTTCGGCGTGGTCCACGGCCGAGCCGTGTCGTTCGCGCTGCGGAAGCATCTCGTTGCCTCCGGCGAGGTCACGGTAGAAGACGGGTTCGACCGCTGCGCCACCCGCGAGTTGGTCAGGGTGGAACTACGGGTCCGGGGCAAAGGCTGGCGCCCCGTCGATGTCACGCTGACCCGTCGCGACGGGAGCTATCGCGTGCACATGAGCGACCGTGCAGGTAAGTACCGGGTGCGACTGCCCCGCGTGACGCTCCCCTCGTCAGACGTGTGTGGCAAGGCGCGGTCGCAGGCTCGTCGGAACTGAACCGGATCGCGGCGCCGAACGTCCCATGCGGTCGTGGGCTCGGCGGGACGTCAGTCGGGCACGGTGTCGAGGATCACGTTGTCGAAGTTCCCCGTCCAGGTCTTGGCCGTCGTATCTCCGATCTCGATCCGCCCCACGGGGGTGGTGCCTGTGTTCGCCACCCAGGCGTTCACGATCCTGGTTCCGTTCAGATACAGGTCCCAGACGCTGGCGCTCCCGACGGCCCCACAGAGCTCGATCGTGTTCCACCCCGCCGGCAGGGTCACACCTGACGCCCGCTGGACGGAGGCGAAGTCCGAACGGATGAAGAGCCCCCCGGTTGTCCCGACGTAGACCTTGACGATCGGCCCGCCGGTCGCCGTCCTCAGACGGAACAGATCCACCGCGTTAGCTCCTTGCGACGACATGTTGACCGACTCACTCATGCAAACGGAGCCGAGGGTCGCGCCCAGGTTCTTGCGAGCGAAGGCGCTCAGACCCGTCACGGCGCCGCGGGCACTCGGCGGGGCGGTGTCCCCAACTGAGGGATCGATGGTGAGGCTCGTAACGGTGCTCCACGCCGCGAAGTCACCGCTGTCGAAGCCGTCCGAGAAGAGCACGTCCAGCGTCGTGATGGGGTCGGACGAAGGACTCATGCCGCTCGTGTTCGTCGCTCCATCCTGCGCATCGACCGTATACGTGTGGGCGGACCCTGGGGGGAGGCCCGCGTCGCTGAAGGATACGGTCGTGGTGGAGGAGCTCGTGATCTCACCGACAGGGGTCGGATCCCCGTCGCGGTAGATCCGGTAGATGATCTCGGTGCTGACGTCGTCCGTCGAAGCCGTCCACGTGAGCTCGATCCGGGTCTTGCCGTCCGCAAGGCCAGTCGGCTGGCCCGGCGTCGTCGGCGGGGTGGTATCCGGGACCAGGACCGTGATCGGATCTGATGTCGGACCCAGCGGACTCGCGTTCCCCACGTCATCCAGGGCATCGACCGCGTACGTGTGCACGCTGCCGTGAGCCAGCCCGACATCGGTGAAGGACACGGTCGTGCTCGAGGGGCTCGTCACCGTGCCGACCGGAGTTGGATCACCGTCTCGGTACACGCGGTAGGTGATGTCAGTGCTGACGTTGTCCGACGATACCGACCACGCCAGGTCGATCGAGCTCGTCGACGTGCTGACGCCCGAAGGCTTGCCTGGGGTCGTGGGCGGGAAGGCGTCGGTCACCTGGTCGAAGACGAAGAAGCCCTGCGAGCTCCACGCGGCGCCCGTGGCGATCTGCGTCGGGGACCCTACGACCTGGCCATTCGAGAAACCGATCCGGAACAGACCACCCGAGGTCAGCGAGAAGTAGATCTGTCCGTCCGCAAGGGTCATGCCAGCCACGTTGCGCCAGTCGACGCCCGTGGTAGAGGCCACGAACAGGTTGGCTCCGACGACCTCGCTCTCGGGTGTGAAGTACCGGTAGTACAGGCGTGGCTCATTGCGGACGGTGTAGTACAGGCGGCCGTGATCGACGAACATCCCGCTCGCGTTCGCGAGCTGGGTAGTGAGGGCCGGAACCCTCGTGGTGGTTCCCGGGATCAGGAACGAGCTCGGCGGTTGCACCTCAAGGCCGTTCAGGTTCAGCTGCACCGCGGGGCCGAGCGTGGACCCGTCGAACGTCCGCGAGTACAGCCGACCGAGGTTCGTCCCCTCGTTCCACCCGTAGTAGAGCGTGTCATTCAGCACGAAGGCTCCCCGCGCCTGCCTCCAGTCCACGCTGGTCGTCACCGTCCCCGTGGACCCGAACGCGGCCCCGTCGAATGCGCGACGTAGCATCGCACCGGAGGCTGCGTCGAGGTTGTACAGGTCGTTCGGAAGGGCGTACGGCTCGCTCGGTGGCACCTCGGTTCCGCCGTCGAGGGGCATGAACCCGATCTTCCCGTGGAACTCGCCACTGATGTTGTCGGTGTCGCTGCCGACCCACAGTCCTGCATCCGTCGCAAGCAACGCGAACACGCCGACGCCGGGCGGATCACGCCGAGGGTTCCACGAGAACGGGAGTCCGTTCACCGGATCCAGGGCAACGATCCCGAGCCGGGACACGGCCCCAGGACCGGCGCGGTCACCCGCGTACGGGTTGTTCCACCAACGCTCGTGGCCGCCAACGTAGACGGCGGTCCCCGTGATCGCCACTGCGGTGCTCGTGTCGCCGCCGGTCCAGTCGATCCACGTTGGATGGCCCCCTGGTCCGTTCGCGGAGGTTTCCCATCGGGACGCCGTATCACAGAGCCGGTTCGCGCGGTACGCCCCGGTCGTGACGACGACGAAGTACGACCCGTCCGGGGAGAAGTCCACGTCACGCATGTAGCTGTCGAAGGAGCTTGAGCACCAGATCGAGGTGAGATTGTTCGGATCGACCTGAGGGAAGTCGTTCGTCTGCCAAGCGGCCACGCTCGCCGGCGAGGTGGTGAGGTCGAGCATCGCGATCTGACCACGGTCCAGGCCACTCACGCGACGGAAGTTGCCGATCGCGATGAGGCGTGCCCCATCGGGCGTGATGTCGATCTTCATGACACGGGGCGTGTTGATCCGAGGGTCGGTGAACGTGAAGTTCACGCTCGGATCCAGCGCGCCGCTAGCCGTGCTCACAGCTGCGAGTCCCTGCCGCGTCACACCGCCGATCGTCGTGAACGCCCCTGCCATGAAGAGTCTGTTGCCGGTCACGGCGAGATCCAGAACGCGTGCGTTGGCGTTGGCCCGGAACCCCGTGACGAGCTGCCCCGTCGCGAGGTCGAGGAGCGCCACCTTCCGGCGGGTCGCGCCGTTCACGGTGTTGAAGTTGCCGCCCACGAATACTGAGCGGCCGTCCGGCGCGACGGCGAGAGCCTCAACGGGGCCATCGAGAGTGGGAGCGAAGTTCGGGTCAAGCTGTCCGGTGGTCGCATCGAAGGCGAAGATCTGACTCCGAGGGTAGAACGTGGAGCGGTTCGCCTCACGGACCTCGGTGAAGGTGCCGCCGGCGACTATCTTGTCCCCGATCTGGACGATCGCGTTCACCCGACCGTCTCGCACGTGCGGGGTCCAGTCAGCCGCATCGGCCGAGACGATCGTCTGGTGCTCCGCGTTCACCGCCGACGCCGACGGCGCGACGATCGCCACGAGAGCCGTCACGAGTCCGACCCCTCGAACGATCCGATCTCGCGTCCTAAGCATCATGTTCCTTCCCTCCGAGCTGGGTCACGATCCCCGGGCCATCGCTGAAACCCTCCCAACCGGGCGAGGAGATCGAACGGGGCGTCGAAGCTAGACCCATCGTAGGTCATTCGCAGGACACCGCCATCCGCCAAACGGTGCGTCGACGCCTCCAGCGGGGCTGGATTCCCGGGCGAGACGCCCTACCTCCTTCGGCTTTGACGTGGGCCCCACCCAGGTCCCACGCCCGCGAGATCGTTGCAGAGATGTGGAATCATCACACGGGTTCACCCCTGGCTCGGGAGACCCGATGCAGTTTCGACAACAGCTCCGCTCAACCCGGCGACGACGGACTCGACATCCGCGACTACCTCGCGGTGCTCCGGCGCCAGATCCTCGTCAACCGCTCCAACCGACACAGGTACCGTCCTTGTGCGCATGGGCCCGAATGGATGAGGTGAGGCCGCGTCGCGGCCTCACCTCATGGTCAGCCCCTCCGATTCATGCGGCGTCGATCGACGCGGGGGCGCCCATCACGCCACCGTGACGTTCAGCGTCGTGCTCGCCGCCTTGCCCCACCCGTCGGTGACGGTGAGCGTCACCGTGTAGGTGCCCGGCGCCGGGAACGTGTGCGACGGGGCCGTCGACGTGCTGGTCGGCGTGCCGTCACCGAAGTCCCAGAGCCGGGTGAACGTGTCGCCCGGGTTCGCGTCTGCGGAACCGACACTCGAGAGGTTGCACACCAGCGCCGCGCACGACGGCGGGTTGATCACCGGGACCGGGGCCACGTTCCCGCTTGGCTCGACGATCGTGAGCGTCTGCGAGGTCGAGCCCGTGACCCCGTACTCGTCACGCACTGTGAGCGTCACCGTGTAGGTGTTCGCACTGGTGTACGTCCGTATGGGAACCGGTCCCGAGCCCGTTCCGCTCCCGAAGTTCCACGAGTATGTGAGCGTCGCAGCGTTCTCGTCGGTCGACGAGCGACCGTCGAACGAGCAGACGTTCTCCACGCAGCTGTATGTGAAGCTGGCGACGGGCGGATCGTTCGGCGGGACCTGCACCGTGACGTTGCGCTCGCTGGGCGGCGTGGTGGTGAAGCCGTGCTGGTCGACGCCCCGCGCGAAGACGGTGTAGTTCCCCGCCGGGATCGCCGGCGACGTGTACGCGAAGTTCGACCCGGGCGAGCCGGGGCTGTTCAGGTACGCGGTGCGCCAACTCTCCGCGGTGCTCGTGAAGGTGCCCGACGAGCTCATGTATCTGCCGAGGCTATCCCTGATCGCCACCTGGGCCTGCGCCATCTGCTGATCGTCTTCGAGTCGTCCGCTGACCAAGATCCGTGCATCGGTGAACGTGGCGCCTTCCGCCGGAGAGAACAAGCCCTCCACGAACACCGGAGGCATGTCGCCCGGGTACGCGGGATACCGCGCCGTCGCCCCAGTCGTCGAGAGGTTCTGCTGCTCGGACGTGTCGAAGGCGAACGTCGTCACGTCGTACTCGCCCTGCGCCGGAAGATCGACCGACAGGCTCCACGTCGTGCTGGTGGCGTTCGGGCTGGCGAGGGTCGCATCGAGTAGGGCATACGTCGCGGCCAGCGTGCCGTTGGGCTGGACGTAACGGCCGCTGTCCCGATCCCGGATCGTCACCCGGACCGCCGGGACGCCGAAGTCGTCGGCGGCGGTCCCCGTCAGGTCCAGGTGCAGGGCCTGGAGGTTGGGCTGGGTGCCGGTGGGACTGAGGGTGACGGTCGGCGGGGCGTCCCCCGGGACCTGGACGTTGATCGTCAGGCGGCCCTGGTAGTTCGACGACGTCGTCAGGTCGAGGTCGTCGATCGCGCGCACCGCGAAGGAGTACGTGCCGGGCCGGAGGTTGAACGGCGTGGTGTACGACCAGTTGTAGCTCGATGCATTGAGGTTCAGAGGCGAGATCCGATGCCAATCGGCGATCACATCGGTGCCCCACGACCCGTCTGCGGCGAGGTTCTCGCGGGTGACGGTGTTCCGCAGCGAGATCTCCACGCTCTTGAGGTTCTCGTCGTCGGTCGCTGAGCCGGAGAACGTGACCGGGCTGCCCGGCCCCATCGTGAGCGGAGCGGCGGCGGTCGGCGGGTTCATCACCGCCGGGGTCGTCACCGCCACGCTGGGTGCGATCGCGTTCTCGTTCACGAGCCACGTGCGAGCCGCGCTGCGGATGTCGGGCTGGCCGGCTGTATCGACGGCCGTCGCCTGCATCTTCCACTCGCCCTCGTACGGAACCGTCCACTCCCACGACCAGGTCGCGTTCGTCGCACCAACGACGTCGGGGGTGCCACGGAACGCGTTGTACGTCGCTTCGACGGTGCCGTCGTCCTGCAGGTAGCGGTTCTGGGCATCCTGCAACGAGTAGGTGAGCGAGTTGACCCCAACATCGTCCTGGGCGGCGCCGGTAGCGGTGAAGGTCATCGTCGGGATCACGCCCGAGGACGGTCCGGTGATCGACGTGGTCGGCGTCGCGTCGGCGAGCCCGAACGTCTCGAACTTCTGGATGTCGAGGATGTTCTCACGGCTGCCGTTGACGCCGAACGTCCTGGTCTGCAGCTGGAGCAGACGGTTGCCTGAGATCGTCAGCGGGAGCGACCACGTGGTGGAGGTCGCGCCCGGCGAGGCGAGGTTCACGTTGATGGCGTTCCACGTCGTGCTCCAGGTGGTCAGGTCGTCCTGGAGCCACCGACGGGTCGACCCACGTTCGATCACCTCGATCTGGACGCGCTGGACGCCGCTGGTGGCCGTGGCGGTGCCCTCCACCAGGAACTCGACGTCCGCTTCCTCGACGCGACCCTCGATCGGGCTCAGGATCTTCGATTCGTTCGCCTCGGGCGTCACGCTGTTGAAGTCGTAGAACGCCACGCGCCCGACGGTCTGGCCGCCCTGCAGGTTACCGTCGCCGCCCGTGATGAGGCCGCGCGGCGTCGCCAGCATGGCCTGGTTCCCGAACTGCGAGTTGGAGCCAGGGTTCCACTCCAGCGCCTTGCCCGTAGCGGGGTCGAGCGCGGCGATGTGCTCGCGGGTGACGATGTCGTCGCCGAGACCGTAGCCGGCCAGGCCCTGTCCCATGCCGTAGCCGACGTCATCGAGCCCGGGCCACGGGTCCGGCGCGGTCGGCGATTCGATGAAGTTCATGTGGCCGCCGACGTACACGGCGACCTCGCTGATCGCGACCGAGTAGACGCTATCGAAGCAGCGGGAGATCCACAGCGGCTGGACGTCGGCGTCGCCCTCGATCGGGAACGCGATGGCCGTGTCACTGATAGGCGGGCGGTCGCCGCCGGAGCCGCTCGTGACGACGAAGTACTCGTCGTTCGGTGCGATCGCTCCCGCGAAGATCCGCTGGATGCCTCCGACGAACGGCAGGTTGTCCTGCCATAGCGTCGAGCGCCACGGCAGAAGCTGGTTGGTCTGCGTGTCGATCAACCCGACGCCGTAGCGGTCCTGGCCGTTGATCTGGCGCCCGGTGTGCACGACGAGCAGCTTGCTCCCATCGTGCGTCAGCGCGAGGGCCTGGGCGGTCAGTCGGCCATCGACCCCGATGCCCCCGGACAGGTTGTTCACGAAGCCCGACACGACCTGGCCGGTCGTCGCGTTCACGGCGGCGAGATTCGCCCGCGGTGTGCCGTTGACCGAGATGAAGTCCCCGCCGATGTACACCGTCGTGTTCGACGCCTCGACGGACTCCACCTGGCTGTTCGCGTTCGCGGTGAAGCCGGTGATCACCGCACCCGTGGTCGCGTCGAGCGCAACGACCTTGCGCTTCGTGATGCCGTTGACCGCATTGAACCGGCCAACGACGAAGAGCTTGGTGCCGTCGGGCGAAGCCTCTATCTCGGTGAGGCTGCGGTCGAACGTCGGCCGGAAGTTCGTGTCGACCAGGCCCGTGTCGAGGTTGTACGAGGCGAGCCAGCGCTGGTTGACCGTCGTGGTGTTGTTCGAGGTGTTGTTCTGGATCGAGGTGAACGTGCCGACGATGAACACCCGGTTCCCGATGACCTCGAGGTCCGTGATGTCACCCGAGGTGATCCGCGGGACGTTCGTCCGCGGGACGTCCGGAACGAGCGCGGTGTGCCCCGGGCCCGGCTGGGGGGTCGACCCGACCGTGATGGACGCCGAGGCCTGGCTCATCTGACTGACGTTGTTCACCGCGTCTACCGCGTCGACCGAGTACGTGTGGGTCGACCCCGAGGCCAGGCCCGTGTCGGTGAACGAGGTATCGGTCGTCGACCCAACCGGGGTGGAGTTGCCGTCCCGGTAGACCCGGTAGGTGATCGGGGGCGAGGCGTCGGTCGACGCCGCCCAAGAGATCTGGATTGAGCTCGTCGACGGGCTCGTGCCGGTGGGCCGGCCCGGAGTGGTCGGCGGAGCGGTGTCCCCGGGCTGGCCTTCATCTCCGACCGCCTGGTCCAGGACCACGTGGTCGAAGTTCGCCGTGACCGTCTTGGCCGTGTTGTCACCGATCATGATCCGTCCGACGGGCGTCGTGCCCGTGTTGGCCTGCCAGGCGGTCACGATGCGAACACCGTCCCGATACAAGTCCCAGGTCGAGTTCGTCCCGATCGTGCCGCACGCCTCGACGTTGTGCCAGCCCGAGCCCAGCGCCACCCTGGAGTTGACCTGGGTAGATGCGAACTCCGACCGGAGTCCGAGTGTGCCGGTGGTTGTCACGAAGGCCCTGATTACGCCTCCGTTGGCCGCGGTGCGCAGACGGAACAGAGCCACCCCCGAGCCCGCGGACAGGTTGACGTTCACACTCATGCACACCTGCGTGTATGTCGAACCCAGCGTGCGGTACGCGAACGCCGACTGGTTCGTGACCTGAGCGCGAGCGCTGGGAGCCGACGGCGACCCGTCGGCGTTGTCGATCGTGAGCCGTGTGGACGTGGTCCAGTTAGAGAAGTCGCCGCTGGCGAAATCGTCGGTGAAGATCGACACCGCGGACGCCGCTGGCGCGACCATAACCTGCAATATCCCCGTGCGACTAGGGCGGTGAGCCCCAGAACCGAGACCGCCCGTGTGCTCCGCCGCCACCGTGCCGTCATGTCGATACCCCCGGTCCCTGTACGTCCCCGATGAGTCGTTCCCTAGCCAAGACACGTGCCGTCTGGGCGGGCCAGCCAGCAGCCGTCAACAGGTCACGTCGGGTCCCCACCATGCCTGCTCGTCGGCCTCACCGACGCGAAACGAAAGGGATCCGCTTCGGAATGGTCATCACGAGCCCCCTCGTCATGCCGCCCCTGGACCCGGCCGGCTTCGATGCTGCTGTAGGCTATCCCAAACCCACCAAGGCCTCCCATGTCTAGAGTCCGAGGGTACCGGTTGGGGAACCACCGACAGCCGGCGACGGTCCCGAACGGCCGGCTGATGCACTCGGTCCTCTTGTAGTCCCCACGACCAGACACGACCGCAACCATCGACGGTGGTTCTGCTAAGGGGGTAGCCTCCACCCTGAAGGGATCACTGCTCAAGATAAGGGATCACTGCTCAAGATGTTGCGCCTCCTCGTACACGCTTCGGGCGAAACCCCATCACCTGGAACGGTGCCCTTCCCCTTACGGGGGCCCCCGCCGGTCCCCCTATCATGGGTCGAGAGACGTACAGCGTCCTCCTACAGATGGGTCAATGTTCGGGACTTTCGGCGTAGTCCATCTGACTGAGTCGCGCGTGGGCGCCTAGGGGTCTGTTGACCGCGTCAGGGCGCGCCGGACCCTGGTTGCCTCCTCGCACAATCCCTCTGATTCGACTCCCATCGTCCCGTGCGCCTGCTTCCGGGGGGGTGAGACCCGGTGGCCCCAATGTAGAACGCGCGTTACGCATTCACACAACCTCAGGCGAACCTCCTGGTCAGAGGGCCCTGCCGGCAGGTCGGTCCCCGAATGGCCGCCTTGTGCATCCGGATGCACTCTGACCGGCGTAGCTGGCCTGCACGACCGTCTGCGTGCAAGATGAGCCGTCACGCGGAGTGGCCTAGGGCGACCCCGATTTGAGGGAGCAACTGGCGGCCGAGCTCGGAAGGACGCTGCGGCGCGTCCGCACGCGGCACGGATCGACCCTGGGGCAGACGGCTGAGACGTCGGGCGGCCGCTACGACCCAGTTCCATCGCCCGCTACGAGCGTCAGGGAGCGCCGGATCACCGTCGAGCGCTGCTGGTCGACTCGCGATCCTTCCACCGCGAGGACCCGGGCCGATCGCCGAGGGAGGCCCTCGACGCTGCCTCCGCCCGGGCGACTCAGATGTCGGGGCCACCACGTCGTCCACGTTGGCGGTGAAGGCCTTGGCGGTGTCCTCCAGGATCTGGATCCTGCCGATGGGGTTCGTCCCCAGGTTTGCCGTCCAGCTCCCGAGGGGGGTCCCGTCCAGCCGCGCGGACAGGGTCCAGAAGTACCGATCGTGGCGCAGAAGCTCGAGCGTGTGCCAACCGCTCGGCAGGCCCTGACCGGTGTTGAGGAAGGTCCCGGTCGTGTCGGCCCGGACCCGGAGCGCCCGGGCCGGCGTGACGACGATCCGTGCGATCGAGGCGTTGGAGGCCGTCGCGTAGCTGCAGGGGGACGCTGCTCCCCCCGATCGAGGTTAGGTTGACCGCCTCGGACAGGGCACAGGCTCGGGTAGGTCTGCGACAGGGTTTCGCGGGCGTAGGCCGCGAGACCGCTCACCTGGGGCCTGGCGCTCGGCGGAACGGCACCGGTCGTCTGATCGATCGTGAGGTTGCGCACGAACGTCCAGTTGGTGAACCCCGAGTCGAAGGTGTCGGTGAACACCGGCGCCGGCCCAGAGGCCACCGTGATCGGATCGGAGGGGACCGAGCGCACGCTCATGTTCGCCCCGTCGGAGGCGTCCACCTCGTAGGTATGGGCCGAGCCGGCGGCGAGGCGCGTATCGGTGAAGGAGACCGTCGTGGTCGAGGAGCTCTGGACCTGACCGATGGGCGTCGATCCCCCATCGCGGAACACGCGGTAGGTGATCAGGTTCCGCCCGGTCATCGCTCGAGGCGGCCCAGCTGATCGAGACCTGGCCCGGGCTGGTCGAGGTGCCCGACGGCTTGCCAGGCTCGGTCGGGGGCTGGGTGTCGGGATCGAAGAACTGGTTGAAGTAGGGATCAAGCCCCATGGTCCTCCAGGCGTCGAACGCCTGCGGGGAGCTCTTGAGATCCCAGATGAGCGTAGGTCGCCCCCCTTCACGATCGTGGTGTCGAAGTAGACGGCCGCCTGGACCTGATCGAAGGTGGTCTTCAGCTGGTCGTGCATGGTCGCGATCCACTCGGCCTTCCTATCGGGATCAGCGGGGTCCTCCTGCACGCCGATCTCGGCGAGCATGATCGGCTTCCCCGACGTGATGGCCCAGTCGTAGAAGGCCCTGAAGACCTGCTCGAAGGTGCGCCAGTTCGATCCGGGACGACCCGGATACCACGTGTATCCATCGGCGGCGACCCAGTCGACGTAGGCGTCCCCAGGGTAGTAGTCAGGCGGCCACGGGCTCTGCTGGATGAACTTCCAGGCAGTCGGGCACCAGACCCATACGACGTTGGTTGCGCCCTCCTGCTGAAAGAGCCCGTGGACCCGGCGCCAGGCGTCGATGAAGTCCTGCCGGTGAGTGGACGATCGCCTGCCGGTAGTCGCCGTCCATCTCGTGATAGAACCGCAGGAAGACCGGTCCTCCTAGGTCCCGTAGCCGCCCCGCCTGTTCGCGGATCCAGGAGTCGAGCGAACCGGACTTGATCTGGAGGGTGTCCCGGGCTCCCCATGTGACCATCGGGATACGGCCGTTCGCGACGTCCCAGTACTCCTCGGCGGTCGGTATCTGCTGGCTCCAGCTGTAGAAGCGGTTGTCGATGTCGATCGTGCGGCCGATCGGCCTCGAACTGCGTGACCTCTGCTTGGCTTCCGGCGACGCCGTCGGTGCGATCGGGGTTCTCGAATGCTCCGAAGTACGCTCCATCCGCGAGCGCGAGCGGCCCCGTTGGTCGGTCCGCGGCGGGCGCGGGCGTCGAAGGCAGCGCGAGCAGGCCGAGCATCAGCAGTGCAACCAAGGCGAACGATCGGACTCCGCGCATCGGCAAGAACTATCCCTCTGGAAGACCCAAGCAACGTTCATACCACGAGATGGCCTACAGAAGCATCCGCGAGATAGACGGGCTGACCCGAAAGCCGACGAGGCTACCTCAGGCCCGGCACCGGTTGAGCCTTTCCCTGCCGGGGGCCGAGTGAACGGTGGGATCCGGCGGAGCCGACAGCGCCGCTCCTCCGGGGTGAAGCTCAGCCGCGGATCACCGAGATCGCCCCCGCGGCCTGCACGGCTCGCTACGCCTTAGTCACGTATCGGCGAAATGGCTGACCGCGCTCACGAGGACCAGCGACGCGGCCAGGCCGATGCTGAACGCGATCACGAGGGCGACCCCCAGCGGGATCCGGTCGACCGCGATCGCCGCAGGCAGGACCACTTGGGCATCCGAGGCATATCGTAAGATGCTTGCTCGGGAACAGGCGACGGGCCCCAGGAGGCACGTGCAAGCGCGACAACCGCTCCCCCCAACCGGCGAGGAAGACGTCGACATCCGTGCCTACGCCGAAGTGCTGCGTCGGCGATGGCTATTCGTGGCCGTCTGCGCGATCCTCTTCCTCGCCCTGGCGGCGGGATACTCATTCACGCGCACACCCGTGTACACGTCCCTCGCCGAGGTCCTCGTGCAGCCGCAGTCGACGAGTCAGACGTACCGACCCGACCAGCTCGTCAGCCTCGACACCGAGGCGCGGCTCGTCGCCTCAGCCCCCATCGCCGTGATCGCCAGGCAGACGCTGGGATCGCCGCTCACCGTCCCTGCCCTGCTCAAGCATGTCTCGGTCCAGACGACGCCCGAGACGCTGGTGCTCGACATCTCGTTCTGGTCGACGGATGCGCGAGCGGCCGCGGCCGGCGCCGATGCGTTCGCGAACGCCTACCTCCAGTACAAGCAGCAGCGGGCGATGGAGTCCGTCGTGCAGGAACGCGAGGGCCTGCAGAACTCGATCGACGACCTCGTGAAGCAGCGGGACGCACAGAACCGTGTGCTTCAGAATGCCGACCCCGCGAGCGCCCAGTACCTCAACGCCCAGGCTCAGCGCGACACGCTGAACAGCCAGATCGCGATCCTGACCGCCCAGATCGCCCAGATCCCCGTGACCATCGATCCCGGCGAGATCATCCTGCCCGCGACGCCGCCCGACTCGCCCTCCAGTCCCAAACACCCGGTCAACCTCGCGCTGGGGCTGTTCCTCGGGCTGTTCCTCGGCGTGGTGGGCGCCTTCGTGTGGGACCGCATGGACAACCGGGTGAGAGGCCGCTCGGACCTGGAGGCAACGCTGCGTGTGCCGGTGTTGGCCGCCATCCCGCACATCCACGGCTGGCATCGGCATGGCCCCGTTTGGCTGCTCACCGAGCAAGAACCGAAGAGTCCGGGCGCGGAGGCGTACCGGACCCTCCGCACGAGCGTGATGGCCATGGGAGGCCAGCGCGACATGCAGGTGCTCGCGATCGTCGGCGCAACGCTGGGAGAGGGGAAGACCACGACGGCGGCCAATCTGGCGGCCTCACTAGCCCAAACCGACAACCGGGTACTGGCCGTATCGGCGGACCTGCGTCGGCCGAGGCTCCACGAATTCTTCCACATCCCCAACGAGACAGGCCTGAGCGAGGTGCTGACCGAACAGGCTGACCTCGATGAGGTCGTCCGTACGTTCAGTCCGAATCTCCACGTCGTCACCAGCGGGTCCATACCCGCCCGTCCTTCGGAGCTGCTCCAATCCCGCAGCATGTCTGACGTCCTCGAGCGGATGCGCGAGCGGTACGACTTCGTCATCCTGGACACCCCTCCTCTGCTCGGCCTCGCGGACACGCTCTCCATCGCGCCCCTCGTGGACGGGATCCTGCTCGTCGCTCAGGACGAGACCTCGAGACGGGGTGTCCTCAGACAGGCGGTGGAGCAGCTCGAGCAGGTCGGCGTGAGGATCGACGGTGGCGTGCTCACCGACGTCGTCCACCGACGGCTCAGCCCATACGGCTACGGCTACGGGTACGGCTACGGGTACGGCCTCGTCGAGGAGGGGGCCCGGCCGAGCGGCCGCGGAGCGCGCACCGCCCAGCGGGCCTCTGCCCGACTCTCGTCCCGAAGGGCCGCGGAGCCCATACCGGCACCGGGAGGCCGGTCGAACGGGCCGACCGGTGAGGCCGTCGTCGCCGAGCCCACGGCGCCCGAGACGGCCAACGATCGCGCCGAGTAACGCTCCGGCATCCTCTGGAGGCGCCCGCCGAAGGGGGACCGCCGGGTGGCGGTCCCCCTCCGTGCTCGGCTCGCGGCTACCAGCGCAGCTTCGGTGAGACGGCCTTCAGACACACGTCACCGCTGGCGAGCGTGATCTTCTTGGCGAGCACCCGATACAGGCCGAAGACCAGGCTGGCGCGGAAGCGCCCGACCAGCGAGGTCGTCCCGGTGTCTGCCGTCCTCCACCTGCCACCCGCCCGATACTGCAGCTTGATCGGAACCGACGAGGCACAGGCGCCGAAGCCGTCGGCCACCCGCACGCGTCCCTTGGCCACCCGTCCGGCGTCGCGGAACGACACCGACCTCGCGTGCTGCGGAGGGCCGGTGACCGTGAAGGAGGCGATGCTCGTCGCCGACCCACCCGACGTGGCCACGGTGATCGGGCCGGTCACGGCTCCCCCGGGGACCGTGGCCGTGATCTGCGTCGGCGAGTCGACGGCGAAGGAGGCGGCGACGCCACCGAACGTCACCGACGTCGCACCGGTGAGGTTCGTCCCCGTGATGACCACCGACGTGCCCGAGGGCCCGCTCGTCGGCGTGAACGAGGAGATCGACGGGGAGGGAGGACCGGTCACCGTGAAGCTGCCGGCGCTCATCCCCGTCCCGCTCGGAGTGGTCGCGCCGATCTGGCCGGTCACGGCGCCCGACGGGACCGTCGCCGTGATCTGCGTCGCCGAGTTGACCGTGAAGGAGACCGCGGCCACGCCGCCGAACGTCACCGACGTCGCACCGGTGAGGTCCGTCCCCGTGATGACCACCGGCGTTCCGACCGGGCCGCTGGTCGGCGTGAACGAGGAGATCGTCGGGGGCGGCGGAGGCGATCCCACCGCGGCGGCTGCGTCCGGGAGGTCGAACCGGTGCTTCGACACCCCGTTCCGCGCGTCGAGGAGCAGCGGGCCGCTGTTCGCGATCGACGACGTGATCGTGTCGATCGTCGCGGCGGGGTTCTTCGCCGCGAGCACGGCGACCGCGCCCGCCACGTGGGGCGTCGCCTGCGACGTCCCCCCCTGCGTGATCCCGGCCGCGGTGATCATGGCACCGGGCGCGAGCACCGTGAGGAAGCTCACCGACTGCGAGAAGCAGGTGATCTGGTCTGCCGCCGTGGTGGGGTCGGTGCAGGTGTCGGGCACGGTTCCCCAGATCAGCCCGCCGTTGTTCCCGTCGTAGACCGCGCCGACGCTCACCGCGCCGGGGGCGCATCCCGGATCCGAGATGCCGTTCACGTACACGCCGCCGATGTAGGCATCGTTGCCCGACGCCACGACGGGAAGGATGCCCACCGCGCGGGCGCTGGCGAACGCGGCCGCGTAGGACGAGCCCGAGCACGTCGAGGTGTTGTGCGTCCCGTCGCCGAGGCTGAGGTTCATGGCCCGGACGTTGTAGGTGGCCTGGTTGGCGACCGTGAAGTTGACCGCCGCGAGGATGTCGGTATCCGACCCCGTTCCGCCGGGGCCGAACACGTCGAGCGCGAGGATCTTGGTCGACGGCGCCACGCCGACGACGATGCCGGCCACGTTCGTGCCGTGCCCGTTGTCGTCGAGCGAGCCGTCGTTGGTCGCGAAGTCCTGGGCATACACCACCGAGCACCCCGCCGGGACGCCCGGCGACGAGCAGCTCCCGAAGGCCGCGCGGGTGTGGTCCACACCGGTGTCCAGGACCGCGACCGCCGTTCCGGCGCCCGTGTACCCGGACGCCGCAGCGGTGGGCTGTCGGATCAGCGGGAGGCTCTGGGCGAGGATCGGTTCCTTCTTCCCGTCCTCCCGAACCCCGACCACCGAGGGGTCGTTGACCGCATCCAGGAGCGCCGCCTCCGACGAGAAGCGCACCAGCATGAGGGGCAGCACGTCGTAGTCACGGAGCAGGCGCACGCCGGCGAGCCGTCCGAGCACGTCCGCCTTGGTCGGCTCGAACGCCAGCCGGAGCTCGGATGCCGAGACCGTCCCCGTGCCGGCCGCGGCAAGGGCGCCCCGGTACCCGAGGACGAGCAACGCATCCGCGTGCCCGGTCCGGTGGAGTTGCCGCACGACATCGGGCGAGAGCCGGCCGCTCGCGACGGCATCGTGGACCCGTCCGAACGGAACGCGGCCCGGGTCGAGGCTCGCCGTCCTCGGGCCCGGCCCCCTCGACGGCGCGGCGGTCGCAGCCGCCGATGCCACCAGGAGGAACGAGACGAGGACGCTCGCGAGCACGAGCGGATGACGCAGCGAACGATGGTGCGGCATGACACCTCCTCTGGGCGATCGGCGCGATCATCCTTCCGGAGCGACGGGCGCTGCAAAGCGGCCGCTCAGGGGGCCGCTCGCAGAGGCCTCTCAGATCCCCTTGAGGTATGCCACGGTCTCGCCCAGCCCGTCCTCGAGATGGGTCCACGGCTTCCAGCCGAGGACCTCGGCCGCGAGCGAGCACTCGAGCGCGATGCGCCGGAGCTCGCCTGGCGGGAGCGGGCCGTTCGCCGGGTGCCCGTCGAAGCCGGTCAGGCCGGAGAGCAGGCGGAAGATCGCCGTCACCGAGGTCTCGAGCCCGGTGCCGATGTTGAGGATCCGGCCGGAGCCGCGGTCGGCTGCGAGCGCGAGCGCGTGCACGACGTCGTCGACGAACACGTAGTCGCGCGTCTGGTTCCCGTCGCCGAAGATCGTCGGGCTCTCTCCGGCGAGCATCTTCGTCGCGAAGATCGCGACCACACCGGCCTCACCCGTCGGATCCTGCCGCGGCCCGTACACGTTGGCGAACGCGAGGGCGGTCCACTCGAGACCACGGTAGCGCTCGTAGTACGCGAGGTACTCGATGCCCACCTTCTTGCTGATCCCGTACGGCGACATCGGATGCCCCCCGCCGAGCGAGGACTCCTTCACGGGGATCTTGCGTGGCTCGCCGTACATCGTCCCGCCGGAGCCCGCGTACACGATCTTCCGCGCGCCGGTCTTCGCCGCGCACTCGAGTACGTTCAGCGTGCCCATCACGTTCACGCTCGCGTCGTTCACGGGATCGGTGAGCGAGGGCCGGACGCCGGCCTGCGCCGCGAGGTGCATCACGACCTCGGGGCGGTGGCGCTCGAAGAGCTGGAGGAGACCCTCGGCCCGCACGTCCATGTTGAAGAACGTGAACTCCTTGCCGTAGCCGCGCGCCTCGACGAGGTTCGCGATGCGTCCGGTGGACAGATCGTCCACGGCCACGACGCGGTGGCCCTCGGCGAGCAGCCGGTCGGCGACGTGTGAGCCGATGAACCCCGCACCGCCGGTCACGAGGAAGCTCGTCACGAGGCGAGCTCCAGCCCGGGGTCCGCCCCGATCTCGAACGAGGTGCGCTCGCCGCGTTCCAGCCGCGAGGCGCCCGCGCAGGCGATCATCGCCGCGTTGTCCGTGCACAGCGGCATCGACGGGAAGAGCACCCGCAGGCCGGCGTCGGCGCCCTCGGTCTGGATGCGCTCGCGGAGGCGGCTGTTCGCGACGACCCCGCCGCCGAGCAGCACGGTGCCGACGCCCATCTCGAGCGCCGCTCGGATCGTCTTCGCGACCTGCACGTCCACGATGGCCTCCTGGAACGATGCCGCGAGGTCCGCCGGGTCCACCGCCCGGCCGGCCTCCTGCTCCGCCTTGACGTACCGCAGCACCGACGTCTTCAGGCCCGAGAGCGAGAAGCCGTAGTCGCCGGAGTCGAGCATCGCACGCGGGAACCGCACCGCGTCGGGGTTGCCCTCGCGAGCCAGCCGATCGAGCGCGGGGCCGCCGGGGAACCCGAGCCCCATGAACCGGGCGATCTTGTCGAACGCCTCCCCCGCCGCATCGTCCACGGTCTGCCCGAGGACCTCGTACCGGTGCTCGGCCGGCATGTGCACGAGCATCGTGTGCCCGCCGGACACGACCAGGCACACGTACGGCGGCTCGGGCGCGCCGTGCTCGAGGAAGTTCGCGTAGATGTGGCCCTCGAGGTGGTTCACGCCGATGAGCGCGGCGCCGGTCGCGAGCGCGATCGCCTTCGCGCCGGCCATCCCGACGAGGAGCGCGCCGACGAGGCCGGGCCCGACCGTGACCGCCACCGCGTCGACGTCGGCGAACCCGCAGCCCGCACGGTCGAGGGCCTCGTCCAGGAGCGGGTTCAGCGCCTCCACGTGGGCCCGGCTGGCGACCTCGGGAACCACGCCGCCGAACCGAGCGTGCAGGTCGGTCTGGCTCGAGATCACGTTCGACAGGACCACGCGGTCTTCGACGACCGCCACCGCGGTCTCGTCGCAGGAGGTCTCGATCCCGAGGACCTTCACGGGCGGACGCCCTCCGGGAGCTCGGCCATGAGGTCGCGCAGCCTCCGCCGGTACTCGGGGTCGCGGATGCCGTCCAGCCACATGATGAGCGCGTCCTCGCTGATCTCCTGGTAGTAGTTCCTGCGCACGCCGACCGGCCGGAACCCGAAGCGCCCGTACAGGCGCTGCGCCCCCCAGTTCGTGACGCGGACCTCGAGCGAGACCGCCTCGGCCCCCATGTCCACCCCGTTCACGATCAGGTCGTGGAGCAGCCGCGAGCCGATCCGGTGGCGCTGGTGCATCGGGTCCACCGCGACGTTCGTGATGTGCGCCTCCTCGCCGTAGCAGATGAGCCCGCCGTAGCCCACGACCTCGCGATCCGCCCGGGCGACGAGGTAGCAGCGGTTGGCGCTCTCGGCCATCTCCGACAGGAACAGGTTGGGGCTCCACGGGCGCGGGTAGACCTGGCGCTCGATGGCCATGATGCCGCGCAGGTGGCGCCGGCGCATCCGGGTCACCTCAAGCCGAGGCGCCACGACGTCGCTGGTCCCAGGCGATCTCCGCATCCGACTTCCTCAGGTAGAGCGGTACCACGTCGTACAACCGGTCGAACTCCTCGCGCACCAGGCGCGGGATCGCGAGCTCGATCAGCGACTCGGCCTGCGGGTGCGCCGCGGCGGCCGAGGCGAACTCGAGCCTGCCGCCGGCCTCCTCGAGCTCACGCCGGTACAGGATGGCACCGTTGCCGGCCAGCAGCACATCGTCCCCGCGGGCCTCGAGGTCGGCCGCGAGGTGATCGGGCGGCGCGACCTGGTAGTCGCCGTCGCGCAGCACGCCACCGGGCACCGCGCGGTAGAAGGCGTAGAAGACCTCGCCCCGCCGAGCATCGATCACCGCCGCGATCCGCCGGCTCGTGTGCCGGGTCCCGAACGCCAACGCATCGAGCGAGGGGATGCCCACGATCGGCACGCCGAGCACCTGCGCCAGGGTCTTGGCGGCCTCCACGCCGACGCGCAGGCCCGTGAACAGCCCCGGCCCGAGCCCCACCGCCACGCCGCCGACCGCCGAGAGCTCGAGGCCGGACCATCGCAGGAGGTGCTCGATCGCGGGGACGACGGCGTCCTGACGGGCCTTGCCCGTGAGGCGGGCGGAGGCCAGGATCTCGGTCTCGGTACCGAGCGCGACCGAGGTCTGCGGCGTCGAGGTCTCGATGCCCAGGACGATCACGATGCGGCCCCCCACCGCTCGAGGCCCTGCTCGAGGCCTCCCCAGCGCGCGGCCCACGCCCCACCGGCCCCGACCAGGACGAGGCGGCGGTGCTCGTCCGGCCCCGGGACGGTCAGCTCGATCGAGAGGTGGTCCGCGGGCAGCAGGCCCTCGACCGCGTCCCCCCACTCCACGAGCAGGACGCCCTGCTCGTCGGCCATCTCCTCGAAGCCGAGGTCGAGCACCTCCTGCACGCGATCCAGCCGGTAGATGTCCACGTGGTGCACGGTGAGGCGCGCCCGGTACTCGCGCACGAGCGTGAAGGTCGGCGAGACGACCGTGCCCTCGAACCCGAGACCCCGAGCCACGCCCTGCACGAGGGTGGTCTTGCCCGCCCCGAGCTCGCCCGTGAGCGCGACCGCGTCGCCGGGCTCGAGCAGCTCGGCCAGCGCGGCACCGATCGCGCGGGTGTCCTCGGCCGTGGGAGCGTCGAGCTCGATCCGCATCAGAACAGACCGAGCTGCTCCTCGACCGGGGCGGGGCGCTCGGCGAGCGCGAGCTTCATCTCCCGGAAGTCGGCGCGGAGCGCCGTCATCTGGTTCGAGCTCTCTCCGCCCCCGTGCAGGATCGCCGCGGGATGGAAGGTCGGGATCACGATCCGCCCGTTCCACGGGAACCGCTGCCCCCGGACCCGACTGATCGACACCTGCTTGCCGAGGATGAACCGGGTCGCCCAGTTCCCCAGCGTGACGATCACGAGGGGGTCGATGAGCGCGATCCGCTCGTCCAGCCAGGGCTTGCAGGCCTCGATCTCGTCCGGGAGCGGGTCGCGGTTGCCCGGAGGCCGGCACATCACGACGTTGTTGATGTAGACCTCGGAGCGCGGGATCTCGACCTCGGCGAGCATGCGGTTGAGGAGCTGGCCGGCGGCGCCGACGAACGGCTCGCCCTGCTTGTCCTCGTGGTAGCCGGGGCCCTCGCCGATGAACATGAGGTCGGCGTTCGGGTTGCCGACTCCGTAGACGACCTGGGTCCTTCCCTGCGAGAGGCGGCAGCGCGTGCACGTCGACGCCTCGAGCGCCGCCTCCCCCAGCGTCCTGCTCATGCCGCGTCCCCCGCCCCCGGGATCCCGGGGATGCCCTCGGCCAGCCGCACCCCCCGACGGATCGCCTCCGCCACCACCTGCTCGGCGAGCTCCTCCACGCGCGCCTGCGAGACATCGACCTCGCCGGTCGCGAGCGTGAAGACCGTGTCGCCGTCCCAGATGGTATGCGAGGGCCGGATCGCCCGCGCCAGCCCGTCGTGGGCGGCCAGGGCGAGCAGGTGCGCCCGCTCCTTCGACAGGCGGGCGTTCGTCGCGACGACCCCGATGGTGGTGTTGCCGACCGGTGGGTCGGGTTCGACGGCGGGTGAGCCCTCGTCCGCCTCGTCCCCGCCGCGAGCGCCGACGAGCACGTTGCCGTCGTCGTCCACGATCTCGCCGAGGGCGTTCACCGCGAACAGCGCGCCGACGATGACGCCGTCTTCCTCGACCGACGCCGTGCCGACCCCGCCCTTCATCGCGTGCGAGAGGCCACGGATCTTCGCGACGGTAGCCCCGGTCCCCGCGCCGATGCTGCCCTCGGCGGACCTCCTCGGAGGCGTCGTGGCAGGCCGCGTAGCCGGCGCTCGGGATCGGCCGGGCGCTCGCGTCGCCCACGCCGAGGTCGAAGAGCACGGCCGCCGGGACGATCGGCACGCGGGCGACCTCGGTGTCGAACCCGACGCCTCGCTCCTCGAGGAACCTCATCACGCCGTCGGCGGCCGACAGCCCGAACGCGCTCCCGCCCGCGAGGAGCACCGCGTGGACCTCCTCGACGAGCATCCCCGGGCGGAGCAGGTCGGTCTCGCGCGTGCCCGGCGCGCCCCCGCGGACCTCGCCCGAGCCGATCGTGCCGGGCGGGCACAGCACCACGGTGCAGCCGGTGAGACCGACGGGATCGGTGGCGTGGCCGACCCGGATGCCGGTAACCTTCGTGATCATGTTCCCCCCTTCGCCGTGCGGTTGCGCTTCCGCGCGGGCTTCACGCCCAGAGCCTCGGCGGCGAACGCCTCGAGCGCCCCGTTGAACTCCTCGTGCCGCTCGAGCATCGGCAGGTGCCCCGCCCCCGCGATCATCTCGAGCCGACCATCGGGAAGCTCGCCGGCGAGGTCCACGGCCTGCGCCGGCGGCGTCACGCGGTCGTGCTCGCCCACGACGACGAGCGCGGGGACCTGGACGTGTCGGACGGCGTGTCGCAGGTCCATGTCCATGAGCCCGACGAGCCCCTCGGTCCAGACCTCCGACGGGGCCCGGGCCGCGAGCGTCACGACGTGATCGACGAGGTGCGGCGAGGCATCCGGCCCGAACTGCGTGAGCCGCGTGGCGAGCCCGCCGAGGTCGCCCGGGCGTGCGGCGAGGTGACGCCGGATCCGGTCCAGCCGCTCCGCCCCCTCGCGGATCGATCCGAGGCGGGGCCGCAGCAGGCTCGTGACCGAGCCCATCGCGCCGCGGAACAGGTCGGCGGAGGCCACCCCCGAGAGCACCATCCCCGCCGACGCGGGCGGCGACGACGTCCGGCCGCGACTCCGCGATCGCGAGCATCGTCATCGCGCCCATGCTGTGGCCGACGAGGACCGCCCGTCCGTCCGGGACGGCGGCCTCGCACGACGGCGGCGAGGTCGTGCGTCATCGCCGCGACCGAGAGGTCCCCTCGGGCGGCACGCCCGCTCCGACCGTGCGAGCGGAAGTCGAAGAGCACGCACCGGAACCGGTCCGCGAGCGCTGTCCACTGGTAGTGCCAGGTCGTGAGGTCGAGGCTGAAGCCGTGCGCGAACACGAGCGTCGGCGCCCGCGGGTCGCCGGCGGCGCGTACGGCGAGCTCGGTGCCGTCGAACGACCGGACGATGCCGAGGTCCTCGGGCGGGAGCAGCGTGAGCATCTCGCCGGCCTCGGGGTCGGGGTGGCGGTACCGGCGGACGATCGTGCGGCCGATGACGCCGCCCGCGACCGCGCCCGCGGCGAGCCCGGCCGTCACGATCGCCGTGCGACGGCCGCTCACCCTCGGTACTCCCGGGGCACCCGCTCCGAGATCGCCGTGACGATCTCGTAGCCGATCGTGCCGACGTGCTCCGCGAGCTCCTCCGCGGTGATGCGCTCGTCACCCTGCGCGCCGAGCAGCACGACCTCGTCGCCGACGGCCACCTCCTCGTCGCCGCAGTCCACGAGCAACTGGTCCATCGTCACGGTGCCGGACACCAGATGCCGACGGCCCCCGATGAGCACCTCGGCCCGTTCCGAGAGCAGCCGCGGGTACCCGTCCTCGTAGCCGACCGGCACGGTCGCGACCCACGCGTCCCGCGCGAGCTCATAGCGGTGGCCGTACGACAGCCGCTCGCCGGCGGGGAGGCGCTTCACGAGCGTGACCTCGGAGCGCAGCGTCATCGCGGGGCGGAGGCCCTCGGCGAGCCCCGGTCCGGCCGCGAGCCCGTACACGGCCGCGCCCGGCCGGACGAGGTCGAGGTGGGACTCCGGGTGCCGGAGCGTCGCCGCGCTGTTCGCCGCGTGCAGGAGCCTCGGCTCGATGCCCTCGGCGCGGACGGCCTCGGCGGCGACGAGCAGCCGCTCGAGCTGGAGGTGGGTGAGCGCCTCGTCGGACTCCGAGCTCGCGAAGTGCGTCCACAGGCCATCGAGCGCGAGGCCGGCGTCCGCCACGGCTCGGCAGAGGGACGGGGCCGCCTCCGGCGGCCACAGGCCGACGCGGTGCATCCCGGTGTCGAGCTTCACGTGGACGGCGACCGCTCGGCCGACGGCTCGGGCGGCGTCCGCGACCGCCGCGACGCCGCTCTCGGTGTAGACGGTGGGTGTGAGGTCGTGGGCGAGCGCATCTCCCTCGGCGCCGCGAGGGAACTCGGACAGCACGAGGACCGGCGCGTCGATCCCGGCCTCGCGCAGGCCGATGCCCTCCTCGACCAGCGCGACGCCCAGCCACGTCGCCCCGGCCTCGAGCGCGGCCCTCGCGACGGGGGCGTCGCCGTGCCCGTACCCGTCGGCCTTCACGACCGCCATGAGCTCGGCGTTCGTCGGCTTCAGCCGCCGCACGTTGTGACGGACGGCCTCGAGGTCGACCTCGATCACCGTGGGGCGGTAGCGCATCAGGCGCCGTGCACCTCTCGCAGGGCGGCGCCGAGGTGCTCGAGGACGTCGCCGGCGGTGGTGGCCTCCCCCGCCCGCGCGGCGGCGAGCGCTCCCGCCCGCCCGTGCAGGAAGGCGGCGACGGAGGCGGCGTCGACGGAGGGCAGGCCCCGGGCGAGCAGGCCGGCGATCGCACCGGTGAGCACGTCGCCGGTCCCGCCGGTCGCGAGGTACGGCCCGCCGGTGGGGTTCACCCGGACGTGTCCGTCGGGGGTGCCGACGAGCGTGCGCGTCCCCTTCAGCAGCACCGTGGCTCTGCGTCTCGGCGGCCAGCTTGCGGACGTGGCCGACGCGGTCGGCGCTCGACGTCGCGCGCCGTGTCACCGGAGAGCCGCGGCGAACTCGCCCGCGTGCGGCGTGAGCACCAGGTCGGCGCGGCGCGAGGCGAGCCGGCGGCGCGACCGCGAAGGCGTTCAGGCCATCGGCGTCCAGGACGACCGGGATCGGCGTCCCGCGACGGTCTCTCGGATCCACGCGGCGGTCGCCGCGTCGGTGGTCATCCCGGGTCCGAGCGCGAGCGCGTCCGCCGCGCCATCAGCTCCGGCAGCGCGTCGGTCGGCTCCGGCGGCGACCGTGCCCTCCGGCGGTCTCGGGGAGCGGCAGGAACGTCGCCTCGCGGACGAGGGACTGGACCACGGGAAGGATGGTCTCGGGCACGGCGACGGCACGAGTCCCGCCCCGACGCGAGAGGCCGCGGCGGCCGCGAGGCAGACGGCCCCGGTCATCGAGCCGGGAGCCGCCGACGACCAGCGTCGACGCCGGACGCGCGCTTGTGCGTCTCGATCGCGCGGGTGGGAAGGAGCGCGGCGACGTCCGCCTCCTCCAGCAGCCACAGGTCGCTCTCGACGCAGGTCGTGCGGGAAGCCGATGTCCACGACCTCGACGATGCCGGCGCGCTCGGCGCCGGGCAGCAGGACGACGCCGATCTTCGCGGCGCCGAAGGTGACGGTCGACGTCGGCCCAGACGGCCTCGCCCTCGACGGCGCCGGTGTCGCCGTTCACGCCCGAGGGGATGTCGACGGCGACCACCGCCACGCCGCCCTCGTTCAGACCGTCGATCGCGTCGGCCCACTCCTCCTCGGGGAAGCCGCGGAAGCCGGTCCCGAAGATCGCGTCGATCGCGACGTCGGACCGTGCGAGCTCGCGGGCGAGGAGCGCGCGCGAGAACGGGCGTACGCGCACATCCGTGTCGGCCAGGCGAGCGACGTTGGTGTCGGCCGGCTCGCGGAGATCCTCGGGGACCTCGAGCATGAGGACCGTGACACGGATGCCCCACCGTGCGAGGTACCGAGCGGCGACGAGGCCGTCACCGCCGTTGTTGCCCTTGCCGCAGACGACGACCGCTCGCGAGCCGTACAGGCCGCCGGCGACGGCGCGGCCGCGCGGGGCGACCTGCCGACCCGCGTTCTCCATGAGGGTGGCGGTCGTGATCCCCTCGCCTGCGAGGCTCGGTCCAGGGCCGCGGCCTCGGCGGGCGCCAGAGCACCGGTCTCACGGTCTCACCGCCACGGCGAAGGCGACGGCGTTCGTGCGCTCGTGCGTGAACGTGACGAGGACCTGGCCGATGCCGAGCATGTCGGCGCGGAGCTTGGCGTTGCCGTCGAGCCGGATCGTCGGGCGCCCCGCTCGGCGCGCGCGTGACGATGATGTCCTGCCAACGCTTGCCTCGGTAGCCGCCGAGCGCCTTGATCACGGCCTCGCGAGCGGCGAACCGTCCCGCGTACGACTCGGCCGGCCTGGCCTTGGAGTCGCAGTAGGCGATCTCCTCGACGGTGAACACCCGCTCACGCATCGTCGGATGCCTCGCGAGCGCGCGTTCCATGCGCGCGATGTCGCAGACGTCGACCCCGAGCCCACGGATCTCCACGCCGTAGCCCCCAGGGTCCCAGGGTCGCGCGGAGGCCGCAACCGCCGCGCGGCTGGCCTCGCAGCCGCCCGACCTACTCGACCGTGACCGACTTCGCGAGGTTCCGGGGCTGGTCGACATCGCACCCGCGCAGCTTCGCGATGTGGTAGGCGAGCAGCTGCAGCGGCACCGAGACCACGACCGGGCGAGAACAGCTCCGGCGTCCGTGGCACGTACGAACACGTGCTCGGCGAGCGCGCCGACCTCGAGCGTCTCCCTCGGTCGCCACCGCGATCACGTCGGCGCCCCGCGCCCGCACCTCCTGGATGTTCGAGAGCATCTTCGGGTGCACGTGGCACTCGCGTCGCGATCGCGCACGACCGGCACACCGGGCTCGACGAGCGCGATCGGCCCGTGCTTCAGCTCGCCGGCCGGGTAGCCCTCGGCGTGGATGTAGCGAGATCTCCTTCAGCTTCAGCGCGCCCTCGAGCGCCGCCGGGTAGCCCGTGTGCCGCCCGATGAACAGGATGTCGCGCGCGTCGCGGTACGTAGCCGCGATCTCGAGCGACCCGATCCGTCCAGCTCGAGCGCCCGCTCGACCTGGGCCGGGCAGCTCGCGCAGCTCGGTCGACGATCGCTGCGATCTCCTCGGGGAACATCGCACCGCGCACCTGCGCCAGGTACAGCGCTGTCGAGGTGCTGGGCGACCATCTGCGTCGCGAACGTCTTCGTCGCGGCGACGCCGATCTCCGGGCCGGCGTGGGTGTAGAGCACACCGTCCGCCTCGCGCGCGAGCGACGAGCCCACGGTGTTCGTCACGGCGATGCACGCGCGAGCCCTGCCGCCTCGCGTGCCGCGCGGCCTCGAGCGTGTCGATCGTCTCGCCGGACTGGCGACACGGCGAGCGTGAGCGTGTCCGGACCGAGCACCGGGTCCCGGTAGCGGAACTCGCTCGCGATCTCGATCTCGACCGGCAGACGCGTCCAGTGCTCGATCGCGTACTTCGCGACCAGCCCCGAGTGGAACGCCGTCCCGCACGCGACGACGAACACCTTGCCGACCTCGCGCAGCACGTCGGCGTCGACGTGCAGCTCGTCGAGCGCGAGCATCCCGCGCTCGTGCGATCCGGCCGACGAGCGTGTCGCGGATCGCGCCGGGCTGCTCGTGGATCTCCTTGAGCATGAAGTCGTCGTAGCCGCCCTTCTGCGCGCGCGCGACGTCCCAGTCGACGGTGATCGGCTCGCGCTCGAGCACGGGTCCCGGCGAGGTCCGTGACGACGACGCCGTCGCGCGCCGGACGCTCGACGACCTGGCCCTCCTCGACGGGCAGCACCGTCCGTCGTGCGCTGCGAGCACCGCGGGGATGTCCGACGCCAGCATCGTCTCGCCGTCGCCGAGCCCGACGACGAGCGGCGACGAGACCTTCACGCCGACGACCACGTCGCGGCTCGTCGCGCGAGCACACGACGAGCGCGTACGCCCCCTCGAGCTCGCGGACCGTGGCGCGGACGGCGTCGGCCAGGTCGACCTTCGCACCGTCTCCTCGACCAGGTGCGCGACGACCTCGGTGTCGGTCTCGGACCCGAACACGTGCCCGCGCTTCTCGAGCTCCGGCGCGCAGCGCCTGGAAGTTCTCGATGATGCCGTTGTGGATCACGGCGATCCGGCCCGTGCAGTCGAGGTGCGGGTGGGCGTTGCGGTCGCTCGGCTCGCCGTGGGTGGCCCAGCGCGTGTGACCGATGCCCACGTGTCCGGCCGGCGCCCCCGAGCGTCCAGCTCGCGCTCCGAGCTCGCCGAGCTTGCCCGCCTTCTTCACCACCGCGAGCCCTCCGTCGAGCAGCGCGATGCCGGCGGAGTCGTAGCCTCGGTACTCGAGACGGCGTAGACCCTCGAGGATGATGGGGAGCGCTTCGTCGGGGCCGACGTAGCCGACGATGCCGCACATGGGGATCGAGCGTAGCAGGCCCCGGAAGCCGAGCGCCTAGGCGAGCGCGCGGGCCACGACCTCGGCCAGCGCCGACGCGCACCCCTGCGCGAGCTCCTCGGATCCGGCCTCGACCATGACCCGAACGAGGGGCTCGGTCCCCGACGCACGCACGAGCACCCGCCCCTCGCCGCCGAGCGTCGCCTCGGCCTCGCGCACCGCGTCCCAGACCTCCGAGGCGTCGTCGAGCCGCTCCTTGTGCTCGACGTGGACGTTCTCGACGACCTGCGGGAACCGTCGCATCACCGCCGGCGAGCTCGGCCACGGACAGGCCCTTGCGGCGTGCGATCGAGAGGAACTTCACCGCCGTGAGGATCCCGTCGCCGGTCGTCGCGTGCTCGGAGAAGATCACGTGCCCGGACTGCTCACCGCCGAGCGCCGCACCGCGCGAGAGCATCTCCTCGAGCACGTAGCGGTCCCCCACCTTCGTCTCGACGACGTCGATCCCGGCGTCCCGCATCGCCGTGCGGAAGCCGAGGTTCGCCATCACGGTGCCGACGACGGTCGAACCCGGGAGCCTCCCCTCCTCCTTCAGCGCGATCGCGCACGCGGCGAGCACCTGGTCCCCGTCGACGATCCGACCCTGCGCGTCGGCGAAGAGCGCTCGATCCGCGTCGCCGTCGTGCGCGATGCCGGCGTCGGCGCCCGACGCTCGGACCACGCCGGCCACGACCTCCGGGTGGAGCGCCCCGCACCCTGCGTTGATGTTCGTGCCGTCCGGCTCGTCGAAGATCGGGTGCACCTCGGCCCCGAGACGCCGGAGCACCTCGGGCGCGAACGCCGAGGCCGCCCCGTTCGCGCAGTCGACGACGACCTTCATGCCGTCGAGTCGCGCCTCGGCGGCGGCCATCACGTGGTCGAGGTAGTGACGGACGCCGTCCGGCATCGGCACCACCTCGCCGACCCGACCATCCTCGGGCGCGGATCCGGAGGCGATCTCGGCCTCGATCTCGGCCTCGATCTCGTCGGGGAGCTTGAAGCCGAGCGGGCCGAAGAACTTGATGCCGTTGTCCTGGGGCGGGTTGTGCGAGGCGCTGATCACGACGCCGGCACCCACCTTGAGATCGGTCGTCAGGAACGCGACGGCCGGCGTCGGCTGCACCCCGGCGAGGATCACGTCGGCACCCGCCGCCCGGATCCCATCGGCGAGCGCCCTCTCCAGCGGCTCCCCCGAGGCTCGGGTGTCGCGCCCGATCACGAGCGTCGGAAGGTGATGCTCGTGCCGCCCGAGCACGACGACCGCCGCACGTCCCAGCGCGAACGCGAGGTCGTCGGTCAGGTCGCGCCCGTACACGCCGCGCACGCCGTCGGTTCCGAAGAGCTGCCCCATCGCCGCGCAAAGGCTACCCGAAGGTCCCGCGGGGGCGGGGTCGGGCGGCCGGCAACCGGCTCGGCCGGCGGCGCCACACTGACCGCGTGAACCGATCAACGATCCTTGAACGATCGCGGGTCGGGCCGGCCAGACGATTCGCGGCACTGGCCGATCCCGCCCGCCTGGACATCCTCGCGATCTTGGGGAACGGCTCGCGCTGCGTCTGCGAGCTGCGCGACGACCTCGGCCTGGCCTCGAACCTGCTCTCCTACCACCTGCGGATCCTCCGCGAGGCCGGGTTCGTCCACGGCGAGCGTCGAGGCCGCCGCATCGAGTACCGGCTCCGGCCGGATGCCCTCGAGCGCATCACGAGCGACGTGGCCGAGATCGCCGGCGTGGAGGCCCCGTGAGCACCGCCATCGGCGCGCAGGGGCGGGTGCGGCGGGACGCCCGGCTGTGGCTCGGGCTCGGCGCCGCGGTCATCCTGTGGGTGCTGCTCTACCGCGTGAACGGGCCTTTCTGGAACCGGGTCCTGTTCGACCTCGCGGACCTGGACCCGAAGACGCGGCTCGGCGAGTCCATCCGTTTCTTCGTGTTCGACACGACGAAGATCCTGCTGCTGCTCACGGGGATCATCTTCGTGATCACCATCCTGCGCTCGTTCATGAGCGTCGAGCGCACGCGCGCGCTCCTCGGGGGGCGGCGCGAGGGTCTCGCGAACGTCGGGGCGGCAGCGCTGGGTGTCGCCACTCCCTTCTGCTCGTGCAGCGCGGTGCCGGCGTTCATCGGCTTCGTCGCCGCCGGCATCCCGATCGGCGTGACGCTGTCCTTCCTGATCGCGAGCCCGCTCGTGAACGAGGTCGCACTCGTCCTGCTCTACGGGATGTTCGGGTGGAAGGTCGCGCTCCTGTACCTGACGGCCGGCCTGGTGATCGCGACGGCGGCCGGGTTCGCGCTCGGCCGGCTGGGGGCGGCCCGCTGGGTCGAGCCCTTCGTGTTCGAGACGACCTCCGGCGCGAGCGCCGGCGACGCGCTGCGCCCGTCGATGCGCATGCGCGTGGCGATGGGTCGCGACGAGGTCCTCACGATCGTCCGCAAGATCCTGCCCTTCCTGCTCGTGGGGATCGGGCTCGGAGCGGTGATCCACGGCTGGCTGCCGGAGGACTTCTTCGAGCGCTACGCGGGGCCGGGCAACCCCTTCGCCGTCCCGTTCGCGGTCCTCATCGGCATCCCGCTGTACTCGAACGCCGCCGGTGTGCTGCCACTCGTCGAGGCGCTGTACGCGAAGGGACTCGGGATGGGCACGCTCCTCGCGTTCATGATGGCCGTCGTCGCCCTCTCCCTCCCCGAGATGATCCTGCTCCGCCGCGTGCTCAAGCCGAAGCTGATCGCCGCGTTCATCGGCGTCGTCGCGACCGGCATCCTGCTCGTCGGCTACCTGTTCAACGCCGTGCTCTGAAGGAGGCCCGTATGACCACCCAGATCCGCGTCCTCGGCCCGGGATGCGCCCGGTGCCAGGAGCTCTACGAGAACACCACCGAAGCCGTGATCGAGATGGGGCTGGACGCCCACATCGAGAAGGTCGACGACGTCGCCGAGATCGTCCGCCGCGGCATCATGGCCACGCCGGCCCTCGTGGTGGACGAGGAGCTCGTGCTCGCCGGCCACGTCGCGAGCGTGACCACCATCCGTGAGGTCCTCGCCGGGCGGAGCTAGCGGGACGCTCGGCCCATGAGCTCGGCCAGGAGCGCCCGGACGCGCCGCTCGATCTCGTCGCGGATCGGCCGGACCTCCTCGAGGTCCCTGCCCGCGGGATCGGGGAGGTCCCAGTCGAGGTACCGCTTGCCCGGGTAGATCGGGCACGCGTCTCCGCACCCCATCGTCACCACGACGTCGGCCGCCTGCACGTCCCCGTCGGTGAGCGGTTTGGGGAACTCCTTGGACAGGTCGAGCCCCAGCTCCTGCATCGCCGCAACGACGGACGGGTTGACCTCGTCCGCGGGGATGCTGCCCGCCGAGCGCACACGCACCTTCCCCGCCGCGTGGTGGTCGAGCAGCGCGGCCGCCATCTGGCTCCGTCCCGCGTTGTGGACGCAGACGAACAGGACCTCGGGCACGTCGCTCACAGCGCCGAACGGTACCGCGTCCAGGTGAACACGATGTGAACGTCGATCACGGCTTCATCCCTCGGACGATCGCCCCGTACATGCGGTCGGCGACCTCGTGCGTCGCTTGGACCTCGACCTCCACGAAGCCGACCCGCGTGAGCTCGCGCTCGCACTCGGCGAAGGACAGCGCTCCCGCGATGCAACCGACGAAGCTCCCGCGCTCGGCGCGATCGGCCGGCGTGAGGTCGTCGGCCGCGACGATGTCGCTGATCCCGAGCCGTCCGCCGGACTTCAGCAGCCGGAACATCTCGTCGAACACGCGGGGCTTGTCCGTCGACAGGTTGACCACGCAGTTCGAGATGATCACGTCGACAGAGCCACCGGGGAGCGGCACCTCCTCGATGTACCCGCGGAGGAACTCCACGTTGTCCACGCCCGCCTCGGCCGCGTTCTTGCGCGCGAGGTCGAGCATCTCGTCGGTCATGTCCAGCCCGTACGCCTTCCCCGTGGGCCCCACCCGCCGGGCCGACAGGATCACGTCGATCCCACCACCCGAGCCCAGGTCCAGGACGGTCTCACCCTCGCGCAGCTCTGCGATCGCGATCGGGTTGCCGCAGCCGAGGCTGGCGAGCGCGGCCGCCTCGGGCACCTCGGACAGCGTGGCGGCGTCGTACCCGGCCGCGCCGAAGCTCTGTTCCTCGTCGCAGCAGTCGACCGGCCCACAGCCGCAGCCCCCGGTGTCGAGCACCTGCAGGGCGGCCTTCGCGTACCGTTCTCGGACGTCTTCGCGCAGCTCGCTCATCGCGTGGTCGCCTCCTCGAGGTGGAAGATCGTGCCCAGGCGCTCGAGCGCGCCGCGATCGATCGAGTAGTAGGCCCAGACCCCCCGCTGCTCGCGCGTCAGCAGGCCCGCCTGCACGAGCTTCTTGAGGTGGAAGCTCACGGTGGGCTGCGAGAGCCCGAGCTCGGGCGTGAGATCGCAGACACACGCCGGCCCCGCCGCGTTCGCCAGGAGGTTCACGATGCGCACCCGGTGGGGGTCGCCGAGGGCCTTGAACACCCGTGCGGTGATCTCGGAATCCTGCTCGGACATGCCGGTCGCCGCGAGCGGCGCGCAGCAGGCCGCTGGCGGCTCGAGCACGTCCAGCTCGCGGAGCCTGGCCATCAGGATCCCCGGATGCCGCCCGCGGTGGACATGCGCCGCCTGAACTGGTCGTCGCGGACCGAGGCCTCCCAGCAGCGCTCGTCGCAGACCTTGCCGCAACACTCCATCCGCTCGACGCCTCGGCTCTTCCTGGGCTTCGCCGTGATCCGTGGCATCCCCGTCCTCCCTCCATATACATCGAGGGTTATCGATGTTCGGAAGGATGCCAGAACCATCGACCGATGTCAATACCTCCTCCGGGCACGAGCGTCGCCGCGTGACAGGATGGGTGCATGGACACCGACTTCGTCCAGGTGTGGTCCACCGCCTCGATCCCCGAGGGCGAGATCGCGCGTGCCCGCCTCGAGGACGAGGGGATCCCCGTGCTGGTGAAGGGCGAGGGTGAGGGTCCCTACCGTATGGGTCCGGTGCACCTGTGGGTGCCGGCCGCGCTCGAGCCTGCGGCCCGGCTCATCTTGGACTCGCCGCCGGAGCCGATCTCCGATGAGGAGCTCGCCGCCCTGGCCGAGGGCGCGCAGGACGAAGGGTCGGCCGAGGAACCCTGAGCGGGGACTACCGCTTGGAGTACTGAGGCGCCTTGCGGGCCTTCTTGAGGCCGTACTTGCGCCGCTCCTTCTCACGCGCGTCGCGCGAGAGGTAGCCCTCCTTCTTGAGGGCAGGTCGCAGCTCCGGGTCGAGCTCGATGAGGGCGCGGGCGATGCCGAGGCGCAGAGCGCCCGCCTGTCCGTTGACCCCGCCGCCCTCGATCCGGGCGATGACGTCGAAGTCCTTCTCCTTGCCGACGATGCGGAGCGGCGACGACACGATCATGCGGTGGGCGCGCGTCGGGAAGTAGTCCTCGAGCGGCCGGCCGTTCAACTCGAAGGTTCCGGTCCCGGGGACCAGACGGACCCGAGCGATGGCCTCCTTGCGCCGCCCCGTCACGATCTGCGCCACCTACGCCTCCTTCTTCGTCCGGCGGGCCGTCGGCTTCTTCGCCGCGGTCGCCTTCTTCGCCGTCGTCTTCGCCGTGGCTTCGTGGTGGCTTCGTCGCCGTGGTCTTCTTCGCCGTGGTCTTCTTCGCGGTGCTCTTCTTCGCGGTCGTCGCCTTCGCGGCCGGCTTCGCGGCGGCGCGCTTCGCCGTCGGGCGCTTGGCCGCCGGGGCGGTCGGCTCGGGCTTGGCCTTCGGCCTTCGAGCCGGGCTTCGGCTCCCGGACCTTGGGCTCGGGCAGGCCGGTCCACGGCGGGATGTCGCCGAGCTTCAGCTCCACCGGCTTCTGCGCCGTGTGTGGGTGCTCGGCGCCCGGGTAGACCTGGAGCTTCTTCCCCATCGCGCGGCCAAGGCGGTTCTTCGGCAGCATGCCCTTGATCGCCTTCTCGACGGCGAACTCGGGTCGGTCCGAGAGCAGCTTCGTGTACGCGATGGCCGTCAAGACCGCCCGGGTACCCGGAATGGCGGTAGGCGAACTTCTTCGCCTCCTTGCCGCCCGTGAGCTGGATCCCCCGCGCGTTGATCACGATCACGTGGTCGCCGGTGTCCGCGTGTGGGGCGAAGATCGGCTTGTGCTTGCCGCGGAGGATGGCCGCGACCTCCGAAGACAGACGCCCGAGAACAGCGCCGGTCGCGTCGATCACGTACCAGCGCCGCTCGATGTCCTGCGGCTTCGGAGAGTAGGTCTTCATACGTGGAAACGCCGGCCGGAGGTGGCCGACGCCCCATGCTACCTGCGGTTTCGCCCCGCCGTCAAAGGACGCCTGGAAGAGGTAGAGCGCGAAGGCGAGGTGGGCCCGGAGCCCACGCAGCCGGCGGCGCAACGGCAGAGCGGGTCTCCGGCCGACGGGCTACCGACCGGACGGGCACACTGAGGTGCCGCGCCGGGCGTGCGGCGATCGCCCCCAGGGGATACCCGGACCGTGTGTTCGGGTAGGGGAAAACCACCCGGAGTGGGTACTTAACCCCCGCCCCCCATCAGCCGATGCCCGGGGTGAGATGAGGAACCCGACCGGCAAGCGCGTGCTGGCATCGCTGCTGGCCTCCGCCCTCGCGGTTGCGCTGGCTCCCTCGCTCGCGGCCGCGGTCACCTCGCCCGACCGCCCGGGACCTCGAGCCTCGGCCCGCGCCCCGGAGCCGCGCCTGCGCATCGCGAACGTGGTGATCCTGGAGGGCGACGATGGGGTCACCAGGGTCGTGTTCATGGTGACGGCGTCGCGCGCGGCGAAGGCGAGCGTGCGGTACCGCACCGTTGACCAGACCGCCGTCGCCGGGCTCGACTACACGGCCTCGACCGGGAAGCTGAGCTTCACGGCCGAGAAGACGGCGTGTCGGATCGTCATCGAGGTCCTCGGGGATCAGGTCGACGAGGCAGATGAGACGTTCCAGGTCAGGCTCTCGAGGCCGCGAGCAGCGACGATCGCGCGGGGGTCGGGGCGAGCCACGATCAGCGACGACGACGAGCCGGACGAGCCACAGGGCGTCTCGATCTCGGTCGGCGACGCCACCGTGGGCGAGACGCACGGGACAACGACGGGAGCAGGCTTCACCGTGACGCTGTCGGCAGTCGCCGCAGACCCGGTCACGGTCGAGTACGCGACATCGGACGGCTCGGCGACGACCCCTGCCGACTACCGAGCGGTGAACGGCACGCTCACGTTCGATCCGGGAGAGACCGCTCGGCAGGTCGTCGTCCCGGTCGTCGGCGACACGGTGACCGAGGCGAACGAGACGTTCTCCCTCAACCTCACGCATGCCTCGGGCGCAGCCATCGCCGACGGGGTCGGGATCGGAACGATCACCGATGACGACCTACCCTCGATCGCCATCGGGAACGCCACCGTGACCGAGTCCAACTACGGCACCGTGAACGCGGTCTTCAACGTCACGCTCTCCGCTCCGAGCGCACAGACGGTCTCCGTTGACTACGCGACCTCTGACGGCTCGGCGACGGCCCCAGACGACTACCTCGCGGCCAACGGGACCCTGACGTTCGCTCCCGGTCAGACCGTCCGGCAGATCGTCGTTTCGGTCGTCGGCGACACGGTGACCGAGATCAGCGAGACCTTCTCGTTGAACCTGACGAACCCCGTCAACGCCACCGTCTCCGACGCCGCCGGCCTCGGCACGATCACCGACAACAACAACGTTTCGATCACGATCGCCAACGTCACCGTGACCGAGGGCAACTGGGGAACCGTGAACGCGGTCTTCAACGTGTCGCTCTCCGCCGCAAGCGAGAGCACGATCACCGTGGACTACGCGACGGCCGACAGCTCGGCGACCGCTCCGGACGACTACCTCGCGACGAGCGGGACCCTCACGTTCGCGCCCGGGGAGGTCTCCAAGCAGATCATCGTGCTCGTCGTTGGAGACGCGGCGATCGAGACCAACGAGGTCTACTCCGTGCGCCTGTCCAACCCCGTCAACGCCACGATCAGCGGCAGCGGCCTCGGCACCGGGACGATCACCGACAACGACACCGTCTCGATCACGATCGCCAGCGTCACCGCGACCGAGGGCAACTCGGGCACCCAGAACTTCGTCTTCAACGTCACGCTCTCCGCCGTGAGCGGGAGCACGGTCACCGTGGACTACGCGACGGCCAACGGCTCGGCGACCGCCCCGTCGGACTACCTCTCGACGAGCGGGACCCTCACGTTCGCACCCGGGGAGGTCTCGAAGCAGATCATCGTGCTCGTCGTGGGAGACACGGTGGCGGAAACCAACGAGGTCTTCTCCGTGGACCTGAGCAACCCCGTCAACGCCACGATCGGCGGCGCCGGCTACGGCCTCGGCACCATCAACAACAACGACTGATCCGGCCCTCGCCAGCGGTTCCTCGAACCGAGCAGGCGGTTCCCATGGCGGTTCACACGGGGGAGCCGGCAGATCACGGGTCCGAGCGTCACTCGCCCCCGCGCCAGGCCTCCTTCAGCCGCACCCGGCGGCCCAGCCGGAGCACCGCGCCGGCGTAGATCCGTCCGGCCAGCTGCACCAGGCCGTAGATCGTGACCACCATCAGCGCCACCGAAAGCACGATCTGCCACCATGGGACGCCACCCTGCGCGATGCGGACGGTCATCACCATCGGAGCCGTCGGCGGGAGGAGCGAACCCACGAGCGCCGCCACGCCGTCCGGCGACTCGGCCGCCGCGAAGGCGAAGAAGTAGCCGACCAGAAGGACTCCCGTGATCGGGAACTGGATGCTCTGGGCCTCCTCCTGGCGGGAAACCAGGGAGCCCGCGGTCGCGTACAGGACCGAGTAGAACCCATAGCCGAGCACGAACCAGAACAGGACCCACCCGATGGTGCTCGGCGTCGTCTCCGGGGCCAGCGTGTTCCCGGAGAGCGCCAGCGCGACCAGAGCCGACCCCGCCACCACCGCGAACTGCGCAAGACCGACCATCCCGATCCCGAGGACCTTGCCGGCGAGCAGCTCGGTAGGTCGGAGGCGGGAGAGGAGGACCTCGACCACCCGGCTGGACTTCTCCTCGACCACGCCGCTCAGTACGAAACCCCCGTAGAAGACGATGGCCATGAACAACAGCACCATCCCGATCGTGGCCAGCGCCACCCGCGCCGAGCCCTCCTTCGTGGCAGGCTCGAGGCTCGTCGACGGAAGATCCGGGGGCTGGAGCAGCCGCTGCGCCTGTTCGGGGGTGAGACCGAGCTCGCCGATCGCCTGCTGCTGCGCGAGCACCTGCACGGCCGAGGTGACGACGGCCCGAAGCTCATCATCGGCCTCCGCCTTCCAGACCAGCTCCCCCTGATCCACGAGCAGCGCCGACACGCCGCCCGAGCGGAGAGCGGCCCGGCCGGTGGCCTCGTCGGGGTAGGTGCGGCTCTTCACGGTCAGACCGAGCCGGTCGCCGGAGGCACGAAGGAGCGTCGGGAGCTGCGACGAGCTCTGGCCGACCAGGCCGACCGTCCGTGTGGGCTTCACACCTCCGCCGTACATCTCAGGCACCACGATGATGGCCACCACGATCAGGACCGAGATGAGGGTGGAGATCCGGAACGCGAGCGAGCGCACCCGCTGGTCCCACTCGCGACGGGCTACGAGCCACAGGCGCCGCAGACCGCCGCTCATGCGCCCCGGCCCTCCGACACGGCCTCCAGGAACAGGTCCGTGAGCGATGGCGGCTCGAAGCTGAACGCCGTGACCTCCCCGGCCCGGCGCGCGCTCGCCAGGATCCCGTCCAGGTCGACCGAGGCGTCGACCAGCACCCGCGTCCGGCCGTCTTGCTTGCTCGTGACCGTGCCGCTCGGCAGGACGGGCACCCACGGCTCGCCGTTCACGGTGACGTCAAGCGAACGGTGGGTCGAGGCCGCCTTCAGCTCCTCGACCACACCGGCCAGCACGATCTTGCCGTGATCGATGATCACGACGTCCTGGCACACGTCCTCGACCAGGTCGAGCTGGTGGCTCGAGAACACCACGGCGACGCCGGCCGCGGCGGTCTGCGCGAGCATCTCGGCCAACGACTCGACACCGAGGGGGTCCAGCCCGCTGAACGGCTCGTCCAGCACGGCGAGCTCGGGATCGTGGACCAGTGCCGCAGCCAGTTGGACCCGCTGCTGGTTGCCGTGGGAGAGCTCCTCCAGGCGAGCGTCCGCCCTGTCGCCAAGGCCCAGACGCCCGAGCCATCTCGCGCTGGCGTCTCTCGCTGTCGCTCCGCTCAGCCCCGATAGCTCGGCGAAGTAGGTGAGCTGGTCACCGACCTTCATCTTCGGGTAGAGCCCCCGTTCCTCCGGCATGTAGCCGAAGCGCGCCCGCTCCTCGGGGCCGACCGACTTCCCGTCCCAGCGCACCTCGCCCCGGTCGGGACGCGCCAGGCCGAAGATCGCCCGCATCGTGGTGGTCTTGCCCGCGCCGTTCGGACCGAGGAACCCGACGATCCGACCCGGCGCCACGTCGAAGGAGGCTCCGTCGAGTGCCACGACGTCCCCGAAGCGCTTGGTCAGCTCCCGGATCTCGAGCATCGCCCGTCTCCCGAACCCCTCGACTCGGATCGTCCCTTGCGTTGTGACGGTGGGCGAGGCAGCGGCGATCGCGGTAGGGACGGACGGCCCAGCTTGGAGGGGTCTCCGGAGGGCGCGGACGAACGGACCGCCTGCTCAACCCCCGCTGCCAGGCGTCTACCCGCGAGGCCCGCGGCGTGGTGTCAGAACGGCGCGCCGAGGGGCGGTGCTCGGATCGCGCGCACGCCGAACGACCGTCCGCCGAGCGCGAGGACCTCGCGCATCGTGCGCGCGAACGAGGCTCGGGCGGCGCTCGCGAGCCAGGCGGGGGTGGCCCGGTCGCTCGCGGTGGCCTGCGCCGGGAAGATCCGGTACGTGCTCGGCGCAACCCACGTCGGCGTCACGAGCACCTCCGTCACGCGGTAGCGACCGTGGACGAGCTCGGCGACCGCCCACACCAGGACCCCGTCCTCGACCGAGGGCGTGCCGAGGTACGAGGCCCGCTGTCCGGAGAGCTGGTTCCCCATCCCGTACACGACCGGGATCCCGTTGCTCCGCCCGATCGGCTGCACCACGTGCGCGTGGTGTCCGACGATCAGGTCGACCAGCCCCGAGGCGGTGAGCCGGTCCGCGATCCATCGCTGGCCCGAGGTCACCCCGTGCTGGTACTCGGCGCCCCAGTGCAGCGAGACCACCGTCAGGTCCGAGCCGGCCTTCCGTGCAGCTCGCGCGTCCGCCAGGATCCGCGAGACCTCCAGCCGGTTCGCCTCCCAGGCGTAGGCCGGCGTCCGCCCGTTGAAGCTGAACGTGTACGACAGGTGCGCGATCCTCGCCTTGCCGATGTGGTACAGGGTCACCTCGCGCGCGGCGCGAGCGTTCGATGCCGTTCCCGCATGCCGAAGCCCCACGCGCTCGAGCGCGTCGATCGTGGCCCGGACCCCGGCGAGGCCCTGGTCGAGCGAGTGGTTCGACGCCGTCGAGCACCCGTCGTAGCCGGCCCACGCGATCGCGTCGACGATCTCGTGTGGCACGTTGAAGACCGGGAACGAGGACAGGTTCGCGTCGTTCGGAGACACCGGCGTCTCCAGGTGGCAGATCGCGACGTCGGCCACGGTGAGCAACGTCCGAAGCGGCGCGAACATCGGGCGGAAGTCGAACCGCTCGCCGGCGTCCGCGTACGCGGCCGCCCGCGCCCACACCGACGAGTGCACCAACACGTCACCGGTGAAGGCCATCGTGAACCGCTCGGGGAACCTCTGTCCGCGGTCGGACCAGCCGTCGCCGTTCGCCCACGCCTGCGGCATCGCCGCGAGCGACCCGAGCACGAGGGTGACGACCAGGGCGACGACCCGAGACCAGCGGCGGCGTCGCTCCCGAGGATCCGAGGCATCGGTCTCGCACATCGGTGTCCCGATGGTCGCTTCCGCCCCACCCGCCCGCCGACCGGCGTTCGACCCTCCGACGCCGGGTCGAACGGCGACCGTTCTGCCTGCAGGAGAAGGCTCGGTGCGAGACCGCTCCTACGCCCGGCGGCGGCCGTAGATCACGCGCTCGAGCGTGAGGCCGTGCGCCGGCGCCACCTGTCCCGCCGCCCCCCGGTCGCGAGCCGCGAGCACCGCCTCCATCGAGACCGGCTCCATCCGCCCCTCCCCGACCGCGACGAGCGTGCCGACGAGCGAGCGGACCATCTGCCGTAGGAACGCGTTCCCCCGCGCCGAGACCTCGACCCGGTCCCCCGTGCGCGAGACGCTCAGCCGCTCGAGCCTGCGGACCGTCGGTCCCTCGGGCCGGTGCGCCCTCCCGAACGACGCGAAGTCGTGCTCCCCCACCAGAAGCCGAGCCGCGGCGCGCATCCGCGAGACGACGAGATCCCCCGGCCGATGCCATACGAACCGAGCCGAGAACGGATCCGCGACCGGCCCGAGGTCGATCCGGTACCGGTACTCGCGCGCCGAGGCCGAGAACCGGGCGTCGAACCCATGCGGCGCCCACCGGATCTCGGTCACGACGACCTCCGGCGAAAGCATCGTGTTCACCGACCGTTGCATCTGCTCCACGTCCACGCTCGGATCCGCGGCGAACGAGACGACCTGCCCACGGGCGTGCACGCCGGCGTCGGTCCGGCCAGCGACGGACAACCTCTCCAGGTCACCGAGGACACGACCGAGAGCGCCCTCGAGGACGCCCTGGACGGTCCGTTGGCCCCGCTGTCGAGCCCAGCCCCGGAAGCAGGTCCCGTCGTACGCGAGCGTGAGCCGCACGACACGCACGGGACCCAGTATGGCGGGGGCTCGGGCCGCCGGCTCAGGCCCGCCAGTCGAGTCCGAGCTCACCCGCCCTGAGCGACAGCATCGGTCCGTCGATCGCGTAGGAGACGTCGCCCCGGAGCACCCCGAGGATCTGCTCCTCGAGCGCCGACGCGTCGGGCTCGCAGCCGCGCGCCGTCAGCGCGAGCGCGCCGAAGGACAGCGTCCCGGCCCCCACGGTCACGGGCCCGCCTCCTGCGTTGCAGCCGGTGTCCAGGCGCACGGTCCCGTCCTGAAGGAACTCCATCGTGGCGCCCAGGTCCGCCGGAACGCTCGAGACGGCCTCGTCCTGCACGATCGACTCGAGGTGCCACACGGTGCCGACCAACGGACGGTCGGGATCGGCGACCTCGCGGTCGAGCAACTCGATCACGGTTCCCGAGCGGCTCAGCGTGAGGCGCGCCCCGTCGAGCCCGACCCGGGGCGAGCTCCCGACGAAGCCCGCGATCCACTCGTCCTGCTCCATGCGTCCGGGGTCGCACCCCATCTCGGTCATCGACATCGGACCGGGCAGGCGAAGGACGCCGTCGTCGAGCGCGTACTCCCCGCTCATCGAGTTGCAGCCCGCCTGCACCGAGATCTGGCCCTCGGCGAAGCCGAGGCGGATCCGGGTGCCCGGCACGAGCGGCCGCTCGACGCCGTGCTCGAGGACCGACGTGGACAGGAAGATCCTGCCATCGAGATGGCCGGGCGAGCGCCCACCGGAGCCACCGGGGTCGAGGCCGCCGCACGAGGTCGCGAGTAGCGCTGCGATCGACGAGGCGACGAGCGCTGCTCGGATCGGTCTCATGCCCCTCCGACGACCGCGACGGTCGGGACGGTTCCGGGCCGCGGCGCCCGGGCGCTACTCGACGAGCTCGATGACGGCCATCGGCGCGCCGTCACCCTGTCGCGGCCCGAGTTTGAGGATCCGCGTATACCCGCCGTTGCGCTCCGCGTACCTGGGCGCGATCTCGGCGAAGAGCTTGTGCACGATGTCGCGGTCTGGGATGTCCTTCAGCACCTCGCGCCGCGCGGCGACGTCGCCGCGCTTCGCGAACGTGATCATCTTCTCGGCGACCGGACGGACGGCTTTGGCCTTCGCCTCGGTGGTGTTGATCTTCTCGTGGGTGAACAGCTGCCCGGCCAGCGTGTTCAGCAGCAGGCGCTGGTGCGCCGGGTTCGACCCGAGCCGGGGGCCCTTCTTCGGGCGGGGCATCGGCTACTCCTCTCGGAGGCCGAGACCGAGCTCCTCGAGCTTGGCCTTCACCTCGTCGATCGACTTCTGGCCGAAGTTGCGGATGTCCATCAGCTCGGCCTCGCTCTTCATCACCAGGTCGCCGACCGAGTTGATGCCCTCGCGCTTCAGGCAGTTGTAGGAACGGACCGACAGGTTCAGCTCCTCGACGGTGATCTGGTAGTCGGACGGGACCGACTCGTCCTCGGCGGGGCCGACCTGCATCGAGGGCGCCTCGGCGAGATCGCCGAAGAGCTGCACGAGCTCGAGCAGCGTACCGCCGGCCGAGGCCAAGGCCTCGCGCGGCGCGATCGAGCCGTCGGTCTCGACGTCCAGGATCAGCTTGTCGCGGTCGGTCATCTGCTCGACGCGCGTGTTCTCGACCGTGTAGCTCACCTTGCGCACGGGCGAGAAGATCGAGTCGACGGGGATGACGCCGATCGGGTCGCGCGGCTTCTTGTTCTTGTCGGCCATCCGATAGCCGACGCCGCGCTCGACGACCATCTCCATCTCGAGGCTGCCGCCCTTGCCGATCGTGGCGACGTGGAGCTCGGGGTTCAAGATCTCGACGCCGGCGGGCGGTGCGATGTCGCCGGCGGTGACCTCACCGGGCCCCTTGGCCTTGAGGTACACGGTGACCGGCTCGTCCGCATCGCTGCGGATCACGAGCTCCTTCAGGTTCAAGATGATGTCGGTGACGTCCTCGGTCACCTTCGGGATCGTCGAGAACTCGTGGAGCACGCCCTCGATCCGGACCGAGCTGATCGCTGCACCCGGGATCGAGGACAGCAGCGTGCGGCGGAGCGAGTTCCCGATCGTGTACCCGAACCCCGGCTCCAGGGGCTCGATGGCGAACCGGGAGCGCGTCGGGTTGACGCTCTCCTCGGAGATCTGTGGCCTCGCGACGATGAACACCGTTTACCTCCTCCGGCGGGGGATCATCCATTCCTTCCCCACCGATCACGGCCCGTTCGACGGCGGGCCGGCCCGACGCGCTAGACGCGCCGGCGCTTCCTTGGCCGGCAGCCGTTGTGCGGCACCGGCGTGACGTCCTGGATGCCCGCGACCTCCAGGCCGGTAGCGGCGAGCGAGCGGATCGCGGTCTCGCGACCCGAGCCCGGTCCCTTCACGAACACGTCGACCTTCTGCATGCCGTGCTCCTGCGCTCGGCGTGCCGCGGCCTCCGCCGCGAGTTGCGCGGCGAACGGGGTGGACTTGCGGGAGCCCTTGAACCCCACGTTCCCGGCGCTCGCCCAGCTGATCGTGTTGCCCTGCATATCGGTGATCGTGACGATCGTGTTGTTGAACGTCGACTTGATATGGGCCTGCCCGTGGACGACGTTCTTCTTCTCCTTCTTGCGGACCTTCTTCGCCTTCGGCTTCGCCATCTAGAGGACTCCCCTACTTCTTCCCGACCTTCTTCTTGCCGGCCACGGTCTTCCGAGGGCCCTTGCGCGTCCGCGCGTTCGTGTGCGTCCGCTGCCCGCGGACCGGGAGGCTACGGCGGTGCCGGATCCCCTGGTAGCAGCCGATCTCGATCTTGCGCTTGATGTCCTGGGCGACCTCGCGGCGCAGGTCACCCTCGACCTTGTACTCGCGGTCGATGTACTCGCGCATCCGGCTGACCTCTTCCTCTGAGAGGTCCCGGACGCGCGTCGAGCCATCGAGGCCGGCCCCGGTCACGATCTGCGCGGACCGGGTCGGGCCGATGCCGTAGATGTAGCGGAGCGCGATATCCACCCGCTTGTCACGGGGGAGGTCGACACCTGCGATACGAGCCACCTGCGCTCCTTCCCTTCCCGGCTAGCCCTGTGCCTGCTTGTGGCGGGGGTTCGAGCAGATCACGCGGATCCGGCCACGCCGACGGATGATCTTGCACTTGTCGCAGATCTTCTTCACCGACGGCCGAACCTTCATCTGCTCCCTGCCTTCACTTGTACCGGTACACGATCCTGCCGCGGGCCAGGTCGTACGGCGACAGCTCCACCAGCACGCGGTCCCCCGGGAGGATCCGGATGTAGTGCATCCGCATCTTCCCCGAGATATGTGCGAGCACCTTGTGCCCGTTCTCGAGCTCGACCCTGAACATGGCGTTGGGAAGCGGCTCGGATACCGTTCCCTCCACCTCGATGGCATCCTTCTTGGGCAAGCTCCCGGTCGACCTCTCGCACGGACACGCTCGACACGTCGACAGACGAGCCGAACCCACCCCCGGCTGGAGGTGGGCAGCCAGTATAGGGGGCGTTCGTGCGTCGCGTCCATGAAGCGGTATCTGGCCTCTGACCTGCGGGTCGGCTGCGGGGGGCGCGGTGCCCCATGCTCCGCTGGCAGCTGAGCTGTCGGGCGCTCCGCATGGGGCACCGCTTCTCACCCGAACCCCAGCACCTCGGCCGCGACGGCCGCTGGCGGAGCCGTTCGACCCGATCGAGCTGATCGAGCACGTCCGAGCGCTCCTCCGCTGAACCGGAGGCGCGGACCGTCGGCACGGGGACGGAGGCGAGGCGCCCCGCGCGGAGCGCAGACGGTCGAACCGCAAGCGGAGCGCGGGGCGCCTCGTCCGGGCGCGATCCCTCCGAAGGTCCCGTCAGCCGCGAAGCGTGAGGACCTCGGCGCCGTCCTCGGTGACCGCGATCGTGTGCTCGAAGTGCGCCGACAGGGAGCCGTCGGCGGTAACGACCGTCCAGTCGTCGGCCAGGAGGCGGGTCTCCCAGCCGCCGATGTTCACCATCGGCTCGACGGCGATCACGAGCCCGGGCCGCAGCTCGGGGCCTCGGCCGGGCGGGCCGTAGTTCGGGATCTGCGGGTCCTCGTGCATGCTCCGGCCGATCCCGTGGCCGACGTACTCGCGCACCACCTCGAACCCTGCGCCCGAGGCGACCTCCTCGACGGCGTGCGAGATGTCGGACAGGCGGCCGCCGGGACGGATCTGCGCGATCCCGGCGTCCAGGGACTCCTCGGTCGCACGCACGAGCTTCTCGGCCTCGGCCGAGGGGGGCTCGCCGACGAAGACACTGACCGCGGAGTCGCCGTGGAAGCCCTCCCAGATCGCGCCGAAGTCGAGCGACAGCAGGTCGCCCTCGCTTGAGGATCCGCTTCGGCGAGGGGATGCCGTGGACGATCTCGTCGTTCAGGCGCGTGCAGATCGACGCCGGGAACGGCGGGTTGCCGTAGCCGAGGAACGAGGGGACGGCGCCCTGCTCGCGGATGTACGTCTCGGCGACGACGTCGAGGTCCATCGTCGTCTTCCCGGGGGCGACGGCGTCGAGCACCGCGTCGATCGTGCCGGCGACGATGCGCCCCGCACGGCGCATCTTCTCGACCTCGGGGGGCGACTTGTAGACGATCACTCGTACGCGTCCAGCAGGTCCGAGAGCGCCTCGACGGTGCGGTCGAAGACGACCTGCTCGGGAGCCTCGGAGTCGATGTCGCGCAGGAGCCCGCGCTCCCAGAAGTACAGGACGAGCGGCTCGGTCTCCTTCCGGTAGACCTCGAGGCGGTGGCGGATCGTCGGCTCGTCGTCGTCGGACCGGAGCTTCAGCGTTGCGCCGCAGACGTCGCAGGTGCCCTCGACGCGCGGCGGCTTGAACTCCAGGTTGTACGGGCGCCCGCAGCTCGGGCACACGAGCCGGTTCGTGAGGCGCTTCACGACCATCTCGTCGCCGACCTTGAAGTTCAGGACGGCGTGGAGCGGACGGCCCGCCTCGGTCAGCGCGCGCTCGAGCGCCTGGGCCTGCGGCACGGTGCGCGGGAAGCCGTCGAGGATGAAGCCCTCCCGGCAATCGGGCGCCTCGAGCCGCTCGAGCACCATCTTCACGGCGATCTCGTCCGGCACGTACTCACCGCGGTCCATGTACCCCTTGGCCTGCATACCGAGCGGCGTGCCTCGCCCGACGTGGTCGCGGAAGATGTCGCCCGTCCCGATGATCGCCAGTCCGTATCGGTCGGCCAGCCGTTTCGCCTGCGTGCCCTTCCCTGCCCCCGGCGGTCCGAGCAGCACGATGCGCATGGCGGCCTACTTCAGGAAGCCCTCGTAGTGGCGCATCAACAGCTGCGACTCGAGCTGCTTCATGGTCTCGAGCGCGACGCCTACGGTGATGAGCAGTGAGGTCCCGCCGAACGGGAAGTTCGCGATCACCCAGAAGGCGAACACGATCGAGGGCAGCAGCGCGATCGCGGCCAGGTACAGCGACCCCGGCAGCGTGATGCGCGTGAGGACGAACGACAGGTAGTCGGCGGTCGGCGGCCCCGGCCGGATGCCGGGGACGAACCCGCCGTACTTGCGCAGGTTGTCCGCCGTGTCGACCGGGTTGAACGCGATCGCCGTGTAGAAGTACGCGAAGAAGACCACGAGCAGGCCGTAGATCGACATGTAGACGAAGCTGCGCTGGTTCGTGAGCTGGTTGTTCACGAAGTTCTGGAACCACGCGGCGTGGTAGACGCTCGCGAGGAGCGTCGGGAAGTACAGCAGCGAGCTCGCGAAGATGATCGGGATCACGCCGGCCTGGTTCACCTTCAGCGGGATGTAGGTGCTCCCACCGCTGGTCATCCGGCGGCCGACCACGCGCTTCGCGTACTGCACGGGGATCCGTCGCTGTCCCTGCTCGAGGAAGATCACGGCGACGATGATCAAGAGGCCCATCAGCAGCACGACCGAGAACTTGAAGTCGCCGGCCGAGACCAGGATCGACGCGCCCGTCCTGCGGCAGGCGCGAGATCACGCTGGTGAAGATGAGGACCGACATCCCGTTGCCGATGCCGCGCTGGGTGATGAGCTCACCCATCCACATGATCATCGCCGTGCCCGCCGTCATGACGAGGACGATGAGCGAGACGTTCGCGGCGGTGAACTTGCCCACCGGGAAGATGTCGACGCCGAGACCGGTCGTCGAGTTCGCCGAGTGGAACAGGAACACGAGGCCGGTCGACTGCAGCAGTGCGAGCACGACGGTCACGTAGCGCGTCCACTGGTTGATCTTCTTGATGCCCTGCTCGCCCTGCTTCTGCCACTGCTCGAGCTTGGGGATCACCACGGTCAGCAGCTGCATGATGATCGAGCTGGTGATGTAGGGCATGATGCCGAGCCCGAACACCGCCATCCGCGTCAGCGCACCGCCCGAGAACAAGTCGATGAACGCCAGGAAGCCGCCCTGACCCTGCTGCTTGAGCGCGTCCTGCAGGATCCCGATGTCCACGACCGGCACCGGCACGTGCGAGCCGAACCGGTACACGGCGATCATGAACAGCGTGAACAGGATCTTGTTACGAAGGTCCGGGACCCTGAACGCGTTGACGAAGGCTCTGAGCACGGGTCCTTATCCTACCCCGTCAGGTGACGATCTCCGCCCGGCCCCCGGCCTGCTCGATCTTCGCTCGGGCGGTGTCCGAGAAGGCCTGCGCCCGAACGACGAGCGCGGCCTGGAGCTCGCCGCGGCCGAGGATCTTCACCGGGCGGCCCTTCCTGACGAGGCCGTGCGCGAGCAGCGCGGCGGGGTCGACCTCGCCGCCCGAGAACACCTTGCCGAGCGCCTCGACGTTCACGACGGCGTACTCGACGCGGTTGGGGTTGGTGAAGCCCTTCAGCTTCGGGACCCGGCGCGCGTACGGCATCTGGCCGCCCTCGAACCCGGGCTTCGGGTTGTGCTTGGCGAGGTAGCCCTTCGTGCCGCGGCCCGCGGTCTTGCCGCGGACGCCCGCACGGCCCCGCCCGACACGCTTGTGGTCCTTCTTCGCGCCCTGCGCCGGCTTCAGGTGGTGGAGCTTCACTCCTCCACCTCCTCGACGTGGACGAGGTGACGGACCTTCGCGATCATCCCCCTGATCTCCGGGCGGTCGTCCTTCACCACGGAGTCGTTGATCCGGTGCAGGCCGAGCCGGCGGACCGTGCTCTTCTGGTCCTCCGGTCGGCCGATCGCGCTGCGCACCTGCGTGACCTTCAGCTTGCTCACCGGCGACCTCCAGGACGGTACCCGCCGCGGTCGCGACCGGGGTTCGCGGCGCGCTCGGCCTGGTCCGCATAGACCTCCTCGAGCTTGGCGGCGCGCGTCGCGGCGAGCCGTTCCTTCGCGGCGGCCACGGCCTCGAGCATCGGCCTCGGTGCGACCTCGTGCATCTCGCGCCTGCGCAGGCGGGCCACGTGCTCGGGGCGCTTGAGGGACTTCAGTCCCGCCATCGCGGCCTTCACGATGTTGATGCCGTTCGAGGAGCCGAGCGACTTGCTCAGGATGTCCTTGATGCCGGCGCACTCGACGAGCGCGCGCACCGGCCCGCCGGCGATGACGCCCGTGCCGGGCGCAGCCGGCTTCAGCAGGACGACGCCGGCGCCGTCCTCGCCGAGGACCTCGTGCGGGATCGTCGTCCCCATCATCGGCACGTCGATCATCTTGCGCTTCGCCTCCTCGACACCCTTCGCGATGGCGGCCGGGACCTCCTTCGCCTTGCCGTAGCCCGAGGCCCACGCGGCCCGCTCCGTCGCCGACGACAACCAGCGCGGCGAACGAGAAACGCCGGCCGCCCTTCACGACCTTGGCCACCCGGTTGATCGAGATGACCCGCTCCTCGTAGATGCTCTTCTCCTGGTTGTCGTACCTGCGCATCAGATCTCCAGTCCCTTCTCCCTGGCCCCTTCGGCCACCGCAGCCACACGGCCGTGGTAGAGGCGGCCGCCGCGGTCGAAGACCACTCGCTCGATGCCGGCCTGCTTGGCGCGCTCCGCGAGGAGCTCGCCCACCGCCTTCGCGGCATCGGTCTTCGAAGTCCCCCGAGACCTCGCGGTCAGAGGCCGCCGCGATGGTCCGCGCCTGCACGTCGTCGATGAGCTGGGCGTAGATGTGGCGGTTCGATCGGTACACGGCCAGACGCGGCCGCTGTCCGTCGCCCGAGATCTTGCGGCGGACGCGGGCGTGCCGGCGGACGCGGGCGCCCCGCTTGGTCTTCGCGTCCATCACGCACCACCCTTCGCGGCCTTGCCGGCCTTCTTGCGGACGTACTCGTTCTCGTAGCGGATGCCCTTGCCCTTGTACGGCTCGGGCTTGCGGACCTTGCGGATGTTCGCCGCGACCTCGCCGACCTGTTGCTTGTCGTTGCCCCGCACCACGATCGAGGTGGCGGTCGGGGCCTCGAACTCGATGCCCTCCGGCGCCTGGACGATGACCGGGTGCGAGTACCCGACCTGGATCTCGAGGTCCTTGCCCTTCATCGCGACCCGGTAGCCGACGCCGACGATGGACAGACGCTTCTCGTAGCCCTTCGTCACGCCCTCGACCATGTTCGCGAGGAGCGTCCGCGTGAGCCCGTGGAGGGCACGGTGGTTGCTTTCGTCGCTCGGCCGCTCGACCCGGACGACACCCTCATCGCGGACGATGCGCATCTCGGGGTGCAGACGCTGGCTGAGGGTCCCGCGCGGTCCCTTCACGGTCACGAGGGCGTCATCGCCGACGGTCACGTCGACACCGCTCGGGATCTCGATGGGCTGTCTTCCGATCCGGCTCATCTGCTCACCACACGTACGCCAGGACCTCGCCGCCGATGCCCTTGCGGGCGGCGTCGCGGTCGGTCATGACCCCTTGCGAGGTCGAAAGGACGGCGATCCCCAGACCGCCGAGCACGCGGGGCAGGGCACCTCGGCGCGCGTAGATCCGCCGCCCGGGCTTGCTGATCCGCTTCAGCCCGGTGATCGTGCGCTCACGCTTGTCGCCGTAGCGCAGCGTGACACGGTAGACGCGCTCGACGCCCTCGCCCTCGGCGCCGAAGCCGTCGATGAAGCCCTCGGTCGCGAGGATCTTCAGCAGTGCCTCGTTCATCTTCGAGGCGGGAACGACGAGGTCGTCCTTGTACGCCAGGTTCGCGTTGCGGATCCGCGTGAGCATGTCCCCGATGGGATCCGAGACGTGGGTCGCGAGTCTCACCATGACGCCTTCGTCACCCCCGGAAGCTCGCCCGCGTGCGCGAGCTCGCGGAAGCAGATGCGGCACAGCAGGAACTTGCGGTACACGGCACGCGGTCGGCCACAGCGACGGCAGCGCGTGTACTCGCGCACCTTGAACTTGCCCTTCCGCTCCTGCTTCTCGATCAGTGCCTTCTTCGCCATATCCCTACCTCTCAGGAGGCCGCCGCCACGACCGGGATCCCCTCGAAGGGGAAGCCCAGCGCGACGAGCAGCGCCCTGCCTTCGTCGTCCGTCCGTGCGGTGGTCGCCACCGTGATGTCCATGCCCCGGACCTTCGCGACCTTGTCGTAATCGATCTCCGGGAAGATCAGCTGCTCGGTCAGCCCGAGCGTGTAGTTGCCGTGGCCATCGAAGGCCTTGGGGTTCAGCCCGCGGAAGTCCCGGATGCGCGGGATCGCGATCGAGACGAGACGATCGACGAACTCCCACATCCGGTCGCCCCGAAGGGTAACCTTCGCGCCGATCGCCATGCCTTCGCGGATCTTGAAGCCGGCGACCGACTTGCGAGCCCGCGTCACCACCGGCTTCTGCCCGGTGATGGTCTGGAGGTCCTCGACCGCCGCCTCCATCAAGCGACCATCCTTCAGCGAGTCGCCCACACCCATGTTGATGACGACCTTGTCGAGTCGAGGGATCTGCATCGCGTTCGCGAGTCCGAGCTCCCGCTGCAGGAGCGGAACGACCTCCTGCCGGTAGCGGACCTTCAGCCGAGGAACGGAGGACCCGCTCACAGCTCCGCCTCGCACTTCCTGCAGATGCGCACCTTCTTGCCCTCGGGGTCGATCTGATGCCCGACGCGCGTGGGCTTGGCCGCACGACTTGCAGACGATCTGCACGTTCGAGATGTCGATGAACTGCTCGGTGTCGATGATCCCGCCCTGCTGGAGCTGGGCGCCCGAGGTCGAGCGCTTGCCCGTGGCACGCTGGTGCTTCTTCGCACGTGCGGCGCCCGTCCACCATGACCTTGCCCTCGTCCGGCAGGACATGGAGCACGCGACCGGTGTGGCCGCGGTCCTTGCCGGTCATCACGCGCACGTTGTCGTCCTTCTTGATGTCTACGCCCGGCATCACAGCACCTCCGGCGCGAGCGAGATGATCTTCATGAACCGCTTCTCGCGGAGCTCGCGGGCGACCGGCCCGAAGATGCGGGTGCCGCGCGGGTTCCGCTGCTCGTTGATCAGCACGACCGCGTTGTCGTCGAACCGGATGTACGAGCCATCGGGCCGGCGGCGCTCCTTCGCGGTGCGCACGACGACGGCCCTGACGACCTCGCCCTTCTTGACCGCGCCGCCGGGCAGGGCGTCCTTCACGGAGCCGACGATGACGTCGCCGATCCGCGCGTACCGCCTCTTGCTGCCGCCCAGCACGCGGATGCACAGGACCTCTTTGGCCCCCGTGTTATCCGCGACCTTGCAGCGCGTCTCTTGCTGGATCACCGATTCCCCTTACTTCGCCCGCTCGACGATCTCGACGATGCGCCAATGCTTCGTCTTGCTGAGCGGACGGGTCTCCATCACCCGAACGGTGTCGCCCACGTGTGCCTCGTTGTTCTCGTCGTGCGCCGCGAGCTTCGAGCTGCGCGCGACGGTCTTCTTGTAGAGCGGATGCCGCATCTTGCGGTCGATCCGCACCAGCACGGTCTTGTCCATCGCGTCGGACACGACCACGCCGACACGGAGCTTCCGCCGGCTCCGCTGCTCCACCTGCTCCTCGCTCACCGCTCCTCCTCGACCTCGGTCGCACCCTCGAGCTCGTCGAGCTCGGCCTCGATGTCCCGCTCACGCAAGACGGTGAGGATGCGCGCGACCTCGTGGCGGGCATCCTTGATCCGCATCGGGTTGTCGAGCTGCCCCGTCGCGAGCTGGAAGCGCAGGTTGAACAGCTCCTCCTTCAGCGACTCGAGCTTCTCCATCAGCTCGGGCTCGCCGAGGTCCCGGATATCACGGACCTTCGCCACTACTCCATGCCTCCCGCTCGGGTGATGAACTTCGTCTTGATCGGCAACTTGTGGGCCGCCCGCAGCATGGCCTCACGCGCGAGCGGCTCGGGCACGCCGGCCAGCTCGAACATCACGCGGCCCGGCTTCACAACGGCGACCCATCCCTCCGGGTTGCCCTTGCCCGAGCCCATCCGGGTCTCGGCCGGCTTCTTCGTGTAGGGCTTGTCGGGGAAGATGTTGATCCATACCTTCCCGCCACGTCGGATGTGCCGGGTGATCGCGACACGCGCGGCCTCGATCTGGCGGTTCGTGATCCACGCCGCCTCCATCGCGACGAGCCCGAAGTCACCGAAGTGGACCTCGGTGGCGCCCTTCGCACGACCGCGGCGCCGGCCGCGGTGCACCTTGCGGTGCTTGACCTTCTTCGGCGCAAGCATCAGGCCTGTCCCTCCGGCGTGGGCTCGGGAGCCGCGGTCGTCTCGGGAGCCGCGGTCGTCTCGGGAGCTGCGGTCGTCTCGGGAGCTGCGGTCGTCTCGGGAGCTGCGGTCGTCTCGGGAGCTGCGGTCGTCTCGGGAGCCGCGGTCGTCTCGGGAGCCGCGGTCGTCTCGGGAGCCGCGGTCGTCTCGGGAGCTGCGACCTCGGGGGCAAGCGGGACCGTCGAGGCGACCGCACTACTCGTCACGTGCGCGAGCGCGCGGGCGCGCAGACGCTCGGTCTCCTGCTCGGCGATCGGGATCTCGTCGCCGTGATAGACCCACACCTTCACGCCGATGATGCCGAACGTCGTCTTGGCCTCGGCGGTTCCGAAGTCGATCTTCGCGCGGAGCGTGTGCAACGGCACCCGGCCTTCGCGATACCACTCGCGGCGGGACATCTCGGTGCCGCCCAGGCGACCGCCGCACTGCACCCGTACGCCAAGGGCGCCCGAGCGCATCGCGGTCTGCACGGCTCGGCGCATCGCACGGCGGAAGGAGACACGGCCGGCGAGCTGCTCGGCCACGCCCTGCGCCAGCAACGTGGCGTCGGTCTCCGGGCGCGCCTCGGACGCGGCCGAGTTCATGTCCTCGACCTTCACGTCCACGCGCTTCTTCGTGACCCGCTCGACGTCCTTGCGGATGCGGTCGACCTCGGCGCCCTTGCGGCCGATCACGATGCCGGGGCGGGCCGTCCGGATGTACACCCAGATCTGATCGCCCTTGCGCTCGATGTCGATCGACGAGATGCCGGCGCGGGAGAGGCGCTTCTTGATGTGCCGGCGGATCCACACGTCCTCGTGGAGCTGGTCGGCGTAGTCGCGGCGGGCGTACCAGTTCGACTTCCAAGTGTAGATGACCCCCAGCCGCAGCCCGTACGGGTTGACCTTGTGACCCACCGACTACTCCCCCTCCAGCGTCTTGACGACGAGCGTGATGTGCGAGGTGCGCTTGCGGATGCGCGCCGCGCGGCCGTAGGCACGCGGGCGCCAACGCTTCAGCGTCGGACCCTCGTCCACGAACGCCCGGTCCACGACCAGGTTCTGCGGGATCACGCCGGGCGTCTGTTCGGCGTTCGCGACGGCCGAGCTGAGCGCTTTCTCGATCGTGCGCGCGGCGCCCAGGTTCGAGAAGCGCAGGATCCGCTGCGCCTCCTCGACCTGCCGACCCCGGATGAGGTCGATCGCCCGCCGGGCCTTCGGCGGCGAGATCCGCACGTACTTGACCGTTGCCTTCGCTTCCATCAGCTCCCTCTACCTCGCCGAGCTGCTCCGCTCCGACCGCGCGTGCGAGCGGAACGTGCGCGTCGGCGCGAACTCGCCGAGCTTGTGCCCGACCATCGACTCCGAGATGTAGATCGGGACATGCTTGCGGCCCTCGTGCACCGCGATCGTGTGCCCGACCATCTCGGGGATGATCGTCGAGCGGCGAGACCAGGTCCGGATGACCCGCTTGTCGCCCCTCTTGTTCATCTCGACGACCTTGATCATCAGGTGGTCGTCGACGAACGGACCCTTCTTGATCGACCGAGGCACTAGCCACGCCCCTTCCCACGGCGACGGACGATGAACTTGTCCGAGGCCTTGTGCTTCTTCCGTGTGCGGACTTCCTTCTTGCCCCACGGCGAGGTGGGGTGACGGCCGCCCGAGCTCTTGCCCTCGCCACCGCCGAGCGGGTGGTCCACCGGGTTCATGGCTACACCGCGAACCGACGGGCGCTTGTTCAACCAGCGGTTCCGGCCCGCCTTGCCGAGCTGCACCAACTCATGCTCGGCGTTGCCGACCTCGCCGACGGTGGCCTTGCAGGTCGCTTCGACGATCCGCGTCTCGCCGGACGGGAGCCGGAGCGTCGCGTAACGGCCCTCTTTGGCCATGACCTGGATCCTCGCGCCGGCCGAGCGCGCGATCTTCGCGCCGGCGCCGGGCTTCAGCTCGACGGCATGCACCGTCGTGCCGACCGGGATGTTGCGAAGCGGCAGCGCGTTGCCCGGGCGGATGTCGGCGTGCTCGCCGGACATCAGCTTGTCGCCCGCTGAGAGACCGTTCGGCGCGAGGATGTAGCGCTTCTCGCCGTCGACGTAGTGGAGCAGCGCGATGCGCGCGGTCCGGTTCGGGTCGTACTCGATGTGCGCGACCTTGGCCGGGACACCGTCCTTGTTCCGCTTGAAGTCGATCTGGCGATACCGGCGCTTGTTGCCGCCGCCCTGGTGCCGCGTGGTGATCCGGCCCTTGTTGTTGCGGCCGGCCTTCTTGCGGCCCTTGGAGACCAGCGACTTCTCAGGCGTGCCACGGGTGATCTCCTCGAACGAGGAGACGCTCGCCCCGCGGCGGCCCGGCGTCGTCGGCTTGTACTTGCGAACGGCCATCGTCTACTTCCCTGCCTCGAAGATCTCGATGGAATCGCCGGGCGCGAGCGTGACGATCGCGCGCTTCTGGTCAGGGCGCTTGCCCTTCGTCCAGCCGCGGCGTTTCGTCTTGCCTTGGCGGTTCAGCGTGTTGACGGAGGTCACGCGGACGTTCCAGATCTTCTGGATCGCCTCCTTGATCTCCGTCTTGTTCGAGCGCGGGTCGACGAGGAACGTGTAGGTGTTCTGCTCGAGCCCCGCGTAAGACTTCTCGCTCACGATCGGGCGGATGATGACGTCGCGCGCGGTCTTCACTCGGCGCCACCCTCCTCGGCCAGCTCCGCCGGCGCCGCGGCCTCGGCGGGCGCTTGGGCCGGGGCCTTGCCTTCCACCACGTCGAGCGCAGACCGCGTGAACAGCACGCGGTCGGCCGCGATGATCTCGTAGACGCCCAGGCTGCGCGCGTAGGCGATGCGGATCTGCGGCAGGTTGCGGAACGACTTCTCGACGGCGCCGTCCTGGGACGGCTCGGGCAGGACGAGCAGGATCCGGCCGACGAGCTCGAGCGCGTCGAGCACCTCGGTCGCCTGCTTCGTGCTTGGCGTTTCGAACCCAAGGTCGTCGACGACCGCGAGCTTGCCGCTCTGCAGCGCGTCGGTGAGCGCCGAGCGCAGTGCGCCCTTCTTCATCTTCTTGTTCACACGCATGTCGTGCGAGCGCGGCTGCGGCCCATGGGCCACGCCGCCACCCGCCCACTGCGGTGCGCGGTTCGAGCCCTGACGCGCGCGGCCGGTGCCCTTCTGGCGCCACGGCTTCTTGCCGCCGCCGGAGACCTCAGCGCGGGTCTTCGTGGAGTGCGTGCCCCGGCGGATCGACGCGAGCCCGGCGAGGACCACCTGGTGCATCAGCGGCACCGAGACCTTGGCCTCGAAGAGCTCGGGCGCAAGATCGCGCTCGGCCACCTTCTTGCCGGCCTTGTCGAGGACCTGGACCGTGCCCATCAGGACTTCTTCCCCGCGGGGACCTTGACGGCCGAGCGCACCATCACGAGGCCGCCGTCCGGGCCCGGGACGGCGCCTCGCAGGAGCAAGAGGTTGCGCTCCGCGTCGGCCTGGACGACCTCGAGGTTCAAGATCGTGACCCGCTCGTTGCCCATCTGGCCCGCCATCCGCATGCCTTTGAAGACGCGGCTCGGCGTGGCGCAGGCGCCGATCGCGCCGGGCGAGCGGTGCTTGCGATTGGTGCCGTGGCTGCTCGAGAGGCCGCTGAACCCGTGACGCTTCATCACGCCGGCGAACCCCTTGCCCTTGCTGACGCCGACGACGTCGGCCTTGTCCCCCGGTGAGAAGACGTCGGCGCGGATCTCCTGGCCGGGCTCGAAGCCGCTCGTGTCCTCGGTGCGAACCTCGACCACGTAGCGTGCGACCTGGCCGCCGTGCGCGTCGAAGTGGCCGCGCATCGGCTTGTTCACATCGCGCTCGCGGATGTCGCCGTACGCGAGCTGGACGGCCGAGTACCCGTCGCGCTCTGGCGTCTTGACCTGCGCGACGAAGCACGGGCCGGCCTTGATCACGGTGACCGGTATGGCCCGCGTGTCTTCGAAGATCTGGGTCATTCCCAGCTTCGTGCCCAAGATGCCTTTGACGTCTGCCATGTCAGAGCTTGATCTCGATGTCGACCCCGGCCGATAGGTTCAGGCGCTGGAGCTCCTGGACCGTCTTCGAGGTTGCGTCCACGATGTCGATGAGCCGTTTGTGCGTGAGCATCTGGAAGTGCTCGCGCGAGTCCTTGTACTTGTGGGGCGAGCGGATGACGGTGTAGACCGACCGCTCGGTCGGCAGCGGAACCGGTCCGACCACCTTCGCGCCGGTGCGCGTCACGTGCTCGACGATCTCGCGAGCCGCGACGTCCAGCATCCGGTGGTCGTACGCCCGGAGCTTGATGCGGATCCTCGGTCCGGCCACTGCGTCCTCTTCTCCGTACCTCTCGTCGTCTCGGCTACTTGTTGATCTTGGTCACGCGCCCGGCACCCACGGTTCGGCCGCCCTCGCGGATCGCGAAGCGCAGGCCCTCCTCCATGGCGATGGGGGCGCCGAGCTCGACGGTGATCTCCACGTTGTCCCCCGGCATCACCATCTCGACGCCCTCGGGCAGGCTGAGCGTGCCGGTGACGTCGGTGGTGCGGAAGTAGAACTGGGGCCGGTAGCCGTTGAAGAACGGCGTGTGGCGCCCACCCTCCTCCTTGGAGAGCACGTAGACCTGGCCCAGGAAGTCGGTGTGCGGCGTGATCGAGCCCGGCTTGGCGAGCACCTGGCCACGCTGGACCTCGTCCTTGTCGATGCCGCGAAGCAGCACGCCCGACGTTGTCGCCGGCCTGCACCTCGTCGAGCAGCTTGCGGAACATCTCCAGGTCGGTCGCGACGGTCTTGCGGGTGTCGGTGATGCCGACGATCTCGACCTCGGACATCTTGGTGAGCACGCCCCGGTCCACGCGTCCGGTGACCACCGTGCCCCGGCCGGTGATCGAGAACACGTCCTCGATCGCCATCATGAAGGGCTTGTCGGTGTCTCGGACCGGCTCGGGGATGTAGGCGTCGCAGGCCTCGATGAGCTCGACGACCTGGGCCTTGGCCTGCTCGTCACCCTCCAGGGCCTTGAGCGCGGACACGCGCACGACCGGGACGTCATCGCCGGGGAACTCGTAGGAGGAAAGGAGCTCTCTGACCTCGAGCTCGACCAGGTCCAAGAGCTCGGGGTCATCGACCATGTCGACCTTGTTGAGCGCGACCACGATGTAGGGGACGTTCACCTGACGGGCGAGGAGCACGTGCTCACGCGTCTGGGGCATCGGGCCGTCGGCCGCGGAGACGACCAGGATCGCGCCGTCCATCTGGGCGGCGCCGGTGATCATGTTCTTGATGTAGTCGGCGTGGCCGGGGCAGTCGACGTGGGCGTAGTGGCGGTTCTCGGTCTGGTACTCCACGTGGGCGATCGCGATCGTGATCCCGCGCTCGCGCTCCTCCGGCGCCTTGTCGATCTGGTCGAACGGCGTGAAGTCGGCCATGCCCTTCTCGGCGAGCACCTTGGTCATCGCCGCGGTGAGCGTGGTCTTGCCGTGGTCGATGTGGCCGATCGTGCCGATGTTCACGTGGGGCTTGGTCCGCTCGAACTTCTTCTTCGCCATCTGCCTGTCCTCCGGTTACTCGCCGCGAACGCGGGCCACGATCTCCTTGGAGATGTTGGCCGGCACCTCGTGGTACGCCTGCAGCTGCATGGGGGTGTGCGACGCGCGGCCCTGGGTGCGCGAACGCAGGTCGGTCGCGTAGCCGAACAGCTCGGCGAGCGGGACCAGCACGCGCACGGCCTTCATGCCCCCGCGGTCGTCGATCCGCTCGATCCGGCCGCGCCGGGCCGTGACGTCGCCCATGACGTCGCCGAGGAACCCCTCGGGTGAGATGATCTCGAACTCCATGACCGGCTCGAGCAGCACCGGGTCGGCCCTGCGAGAGGCCTCCTTCAGCGCCATCGAGCCGGCGATCTTGAACGCCATCTCGCTCGAGTCGACCTCGTGATAGGTGCCGTCGACGAGCGTGGCGCGGACGTCGACCAGCGGGTAGCCGGCCAGCACACCGGACTCCATCGCCTCTTGGATGCCGTGGTCCACGGCCGGGATGTACTCCCGCGGGATCGAACCCCCGGTGATCTTGTTCACGAACTCGTACCCGCCGCCCTGGCCCGTGGGCTCGAGGTCGAGGTACACGTGGCCGAACTGCCCGCGGCCGCCCGACTGCCGGACGAAGCGGCCCTCGACCTTCGTGACGGGCTTGCGGATCGTCTCGCGGTAGGCGACCTGGGGCTTGCCGACGTTCGCGTCCACGCTGAACTCGCGGCGCAGGCGGTCCACGATGATGTCGAGGTGCAACTCCCCCATCCCCGAGATGACCGTCTGGCCGGTCTCATCGTCGTACTTCACGACGAAGGTGGGGTCCTCGTCCGAGAGCTTCTGCAGGCCGTTGCCCAGCTTGTCCTGGTCGGCCTTCGTCTTCGGCTCGACCGCGACCGAGATCACCGGCGTGGGGAAGCTGATCGACTCGAGCACGATCGGCTTCGAGGGCTCGGCGAGCGTGTCGCCGGTCCTCGAGTGCTTGAGCCCGACGATCGCGACGATGTCACCCGTGAACGCCGCCTCCATGTCCTCGCGGTGGTTCGCGTGCATCTGGAGGATGCGGCCGATGCGCTCCTTGCGGCCCTTCGTCGTGTTCTCGACGTGCGCGCCCGAGCGCAGCACGCCCGAGTACATGCGCACGTAGGTGAGCCGACCGACGTACGGGTCGGACATGATCTTGAACACGAGGCCGGAGAAGGGCTCGGTGTCGTCGGGCCGGCGCTCGGCGTGCTCGCCCGAGGGGGTATGGCCCTCGACCGGCGGGACGTCGATCGGCGCAGGGAGGTAGGCCACGACCGCGTCGAGCAGCGGCTGGATCGCCTTGTTCTTGAAGGCGGTGCCGCAGAGCACCGGGACCCCCTCGTTCGCGAGCGTCGCGCGGCGGATCGCGCGGCGGAGCTCCTCGACCGTGGGCTCCTCCTCGTGGACGAACTTGTCCATGAGGGACTCGTCGTGGTCGGCGAGCTTCTCGAACAGGTCGCGGTGGGCCTGCCTGGCGGCGTCCGCGAGCTCGGCGGGGATCTCGTGGGTCTCCCACTCCTCACCCATCTCGTTGACCCAGTGCAGGGCCTTCATCTCGACGAGGTCGATGACACCTTGGAAGTCGGACTCGGCGCCCCAGGGGAGCTGGAGGACGAGCGGCTCGGCATGCAGGCGCTCGACCATCATGTCCACCGTGCGCCGGAAGTCGGCGCCCGTGCGGTCCATCTTGTTCACGAAGCAGATGCGGGGCACGTTGTAGCGGTCGGCCTGGCGCCAGACCGTCTCGGTCTGCGGCTCCACACCGGCGACCGCGTCGAACACCGCGATGGCGCCGTCGAGGACCCGCAGCGAGCGCTCGACCTCGACCGTGAAGTCGACGTGTCCCGGCGTGTCGATGATGTTGATCCAGTGGTCCTTCCACGCGCAGGTGGTCGCGGCGCTGGTGATCGTGATGCCGCGCTCGCGCTCCTGGACCATCCAGTCCATCTGGGCGGTGCCCTCGTGGACCTCGCCGATCTTGTAGGCCTTGCCCGTGTAGTAGAGGATCCGCTCGGTCGTGGTCGTCTTGCCGGCATCGATGTGGGCCATGATCCCGATGTTCCGCGTGCGGGCGAGCGGGTACTCGCGGATGACCAGGCCCTTGCCGGGCCCTCCGCGCGGTCGCCCCTCGGGCTTGTCGACCTTCTCGACCGTCTCGGTCACGTCCACCTTCTCCGCCGGGGTCGCCACGACTACCGACCCCCCTCACGAGAAGCCGGGCCCTGGTCGGGCCCGGCCACGAGCTTCCCCTCGATCACCATCGGTAATGCGCGAACGCCCTGTTCGCCTCCGCCATCTTGTGCATGTCCTCGCGTCGCTTGACCGAGACGCCCTGACCCTGCGAGGCGTCCATGATCTCGCCCACGAGGCGATCGGCCATCGAGTGCTCCTTGCGCGCGCGCGCGTTGTTGACCAGCCAGCGCAGCGCGAGCGTGGTGCCCCGGCCCGGGCGCACCTCGACCGGGACCTGGTAGTTGGCGCCGCCGACCCGCCGCGAGCGGACCTCGAGCAGCGGACGGACGTTGTCGACCGCCTTCTTGAGGGCGATGACCGGGTCGTTCGCCGTGCGCTCGCTGATCACCTCGAGCGCCTTGTAGACGGTCCGCTCGGACAGCGTCTTCTTGCCGTCGAGGAGCACCTTGTTGATCAACTGGGTGACCAGGACGTTCTGGTAGACGGGGTCGGGCTGGGTCTCGCGGCGTACGGCAGGTCCCTTGCGCGGCATGACTACTCGCCGCCCTTCTTCGCGCCGTAGCGGGAACGGGCCTTCTTCCGATCCTTCACGCCGGCGGTGTCGAGGGTGCCGCGGATGATCTTGTAGCGCACGCCCGGGAGGTCGCGGACGCGACCGGCGCGGACGAGGACGATGGAGTGCTCCTGGAGGTTGTGGCCGACGCCCGGGATATAGGCGGTGACCTCGATGCCAGAGGACAGCCGCACGCGCGCGACCTTGCGCAGCGCCGAGTTCGGCTTCTTGGGGGTCGTGGTGTAGACGCGAGTGCACGTGCCCCGACGCTGCGGGGCCCCCTTCAGGGCCGGCGCCTTCGTCTTGTCTTTCGGGCTCTTCCGCCCGTTCCTGATCAGCTGCTGGATCGTGGGCATGCTCTTCCCGTCTGCACTCTCGACTTGTCAACCGGACCAGGGGCCCTGCTCCGAGGAGCCGAACCGCGGGTGTTGCGACCCAGAGGCCGGCGCCAGGGCACACTGCGCCCGTGGTGGTCCCCCTGGGAGGCACGATCGGCGTCCAGGCACACCCGCCATGCCCGGCGCGAGCGATAACGCTACTAGGCGCGTGCCTGGGGTGTCAACGAGAGGAGCCGGCGCTACGGTGCAACGCGTGGACATGCGGGCGGTGGCCGAGCACGCCGCGCTCGTCGGCGGCGAGGTGATCACCGCGGCCGGCCTGCGAGGGCGAGGGGCCGACCTCAAGGGCGCCGGCGACTACGTGACCGAGGTCGACCGCGAGAGCGAGAGGGCGATCGCGGCGTTCCTGGACGCCTCGACGGGTGTGCCCGTGGTGGGCGAGGAGCAGGGGGGCGCCCCCGCCGAGCGCTACTGGGTGGTGGACCCGCTGGACGGCACCACGAACTTCGTGCATGGGTTCCCGGCCGTAGGGGTGTCGGTGGCGCTGATCGAGGGGGGACGGCCGGTGGCCGGGGCGGTGCACGCACCGTTCCTCGGCGAGACGTGGTCGGCGGCCCGCGGCGAGGGAGCCTGGGTATCGCGGGACGGTGGCGTGGAACGGATGGCGGTATCCGAGCGCGCGGTGGACCGAGCGATCGTCGGGACGGGATTCCCGTTCCGGCGCAAGGAGGCGCTCCTCGAGCGGTACCTCGGGGCATTCCGGGCGGGGCTCGAGCGGTTCGAGGACCTGCGGCGGCCGGGGGCTGCGGCGCTGGACCTGGCGTGGGTGGCCGCGGGGGTGTTCGACGGGTTCTTCGAGCTCGGGCTGTCGGCGTGGGACGTTGCGGCGGGCGGCCTGCTGATCGAGGAGGCGGGCGGAGTGGTGACGGATTGGGGCGGCGGCGAGGGGTGGCTCGGGGGGGACATCCTGGCGGGGTCGCGGGCGGTGCATGCCGAGCTGGTTCGGCTCACCGGGTTGGGAGCGGGAGCCGCGGGGCTCCGACCATGAAGGCCGGCCGAAGTCGTCAGCTGACGCTTCGGTCGCCCTACTCCTCAGCGGGCTTGAACGACCCCCCCAGCATCTGCTCGGCCTCCTCACGCGTGAGCCGCCCGGAGGAGGCCAAGGCCGGCTCGCCATCCAGCTCGGACGCTTCGGCGATCTCGCGCTGCCGCGCGAGCCAGTACTCCGGGATCGCCTCGGGCTTGATCCGGACCGCCACGTTGCGGTAGCGACTCATGCCCGTCCCCGCGGGGATCAGCTTGCCGATGATCACGTTCTCCTTGAGCCCGAGCAGCGAGTCCGACCTCGCGCCGATCGCGGCCTCGGTCAGAACCCGCGTGGTCTCCTGGAACGACGCGGCCGACAGCCACGAGTCCGTGGCGAGCGACGCCTTCGTGATCCCGAGCAACTGCGGCCGCGCCGTCGCCGGCTGACCGCCGTTCTCGACCGTCTCGCGGTTCATCTCCTCGAACCGGCGGCGATCCACCAGGTCACCTGGCAGCAGATCCGTGTCGCCGGGCTCGATGATCTGCACCTTGCGGAGCATCTGCCGCACGATCAACTCGATGTGCTTGTCGTTGATCGTGACGCCCTGCGAGCGATAGACCTGTTGAACCTCCTGCACCAGGTGCGCCTGCAGCGCCTGCACGCCCTCGACGCGCAGTTTCTCGTGCGGGTTGACGGAGCCCTCGGTGAGCCGTTGCCCGACCTCGACGACGTCCCCGTCCGAGACCGTCAGGCGGGCGCGGAACGACGCCGTGTACTGCACCTGATCGCCGTCGTCCGAGGTCACCGTGATCCGGCGGACCTTCTTCTCCTCGTCGTCCTCGAGCAACACGACGCCCGGCAGCTCGGTGATCTGGGCCTCGCCCTTGGGCCGGCGCGCCTCGAACAGCTCGACCACGCGGGGCAGACCGTGCGTGATATCCTCGCCGGCCACACCACCGGTGTGGAACGTCCGCATCGTGAGCTGCGTGCCCGGCTCGCCGATCGACTGCGCCGCGATGATCCCGACGGACTCGCCGATGTCCACGAGCCGCCCGGTCGCGAGCGACCAGCCGTAGCAGGCCCGGCAGACGCCGTACTCCGCCTCGCACGTGGTCGCCGAGCGCACCCGCACCTCGTCCACGCCGGCCTCGACCAGGCGCTCGCCGAGTTCATCGTCGGCCTCGTCGCCGCGGGAGGCAGCCTTCGTCCGCCCGACCTTCACGTCTTCGGCCAGCACACGGCCGAAGAGCGACGTGTCCAGGTACTTGTTAGCCTCGCGGCCGCCGCGCGGCGTCTCGATCGTGATCGGTACCGGCACGCTCCGGTCGGTGCCGCAGTCCTCCTCGCGGACGATGAGCTCCTGCGCGACGTCCACCAGACGGCGGGTGAGGTAGCCGGAGTCGGCTGTCCGCAGCGCCGTGTCGGCCAGTCCCTTGCGGGCACCGTGCGTCGAGATGAAGTACTCGAGCACCGAAAGGCCCTCGCGGAAGTTCGACTTGATCGGGCGCGGGATGATCTCGCCCTTCGGGTTGGCCACCAGACCACGCATGCCGGCGATCTGGCGGATCTGCATGATGTTCCCTCGGGCTCCCGAGTTGGCCATCATGTAGATCGGGTTGGTCTTCCCGAACTGGGCCTCCATCGCGTCCTTGACCTCGTCGGTCGCCTGGGTCCAGATCGTGATGAGCTCCTGACGCCGCTCGTCGTCGGTGATGATGCCCTTGCGGTACTGGGCCTCGATCTTCGACGCGTCCTTCTCGTGTCGGTCGAGGATCTGGGCCTTGTCCGCCGGGGTCGTCACGTCCTGGACGCCGAGGGTCACACCGGCGCGCGTCGCGTAGTGGAACCCGAGGTTCTTGAGGTTGTCGAGGATCTGCTCGACGGTCCCTCGGTCGTACGAATGCACGCACTGATCCACGAGCCGCCCGACGTCGCTCTTCATCAACGGAGCGTTCACGAACTCCATGTCGTCGGGGAACGACTGGTTCAAGATCAGGCGGCCGACCGTGGTCTTGACCAGCGGCACCCGGGCAGCGTCGCCGGCGACGTCCACCGTCTCGGGCAGCATCTCGGGCGGCAGCGACTTGCCGGGCAGCCGCACCTTCACCACGGTGTGGAGCCGCACGAGCTTGTGGTCGAGCGCCATCAGGACCTCGGAGACCGAGGAGAACCGCGGCATCTCCTCATCCTCGTCCGGCCAGTCCGGCTCGATCGTGAGGTAGTACAGCCCGAGCACCATGTCCTGCGTCGGGACCGCGATCGGGCGACCGTGCGCCGGGGACAGGATGTTGTTCGTCGAGAGCATCAGGATCCGCGCCTCGGCCTGCGCCTCGGCGGACAGCGGGACGTGGACGGCCATCTGGTCGCCGTCGAAGTCCGCGTTGAACGCCGTGCAGACGAGCGGGTGGATCTGGATCGCCTTGCCCTCGACGAGCACGGGCTCGAACGCCTGGATCCCGAGACGGTGCAGCGTCGGCGCGCGGTTCAACATCACGGGGTGCTCGCGGATGACCTCCTCGAGCACGTCCCACACCTGCGGGCGGGCACGCTCCACCATCCGCTTCGCGCTCTTGATGTTCTGCGCGAGACCCTGGTCGACCAGCCGCTTCATGACGAACGGCTTGAACAGCTCGAGAGCCATCTGCTTCGGCAGCCCACACTGGTGCAGGCGCAGCTCCGGACCGACGACGATGACCGAGCGACCCGAGTAGTCCACGCGCTTGCCGAGCAGGTTCTGGCGGAACCGGCCCTGCTTGCCCTTCAGCATGTCCGAGAGCGACTTGAGCGGCCGGTTACCGGGGCCCGTCACCGGACGCCCGCGGCGGCCGTTGTCGAACAGCGCGTCGACGGCCTCCTGGAGCATCCGCTTCTCGTTGTTCACGATGATCTCGGGCGCCTGGAGGTCCAGGAGCCGCTTCAGCCGGTTGTTCCGGTTGATGACCCGTCGGTACAGGTCGTTCAGGTCGGAGGTCGCGAACCGGCCGCCGTCGAGCTGCACCATCGGGCGCAGGTCCGGCGGGATGACCGGCACGGCGTCGAGCACCATGCCGAGCGGCGAGTTCTTGCCGTCGGTGAAGTTCTGCACGACCTTCAGGCGCTTGATCGCCTTCAGCCGGCGCGTGCCCTTGCCGTTCTCGATCTGGTCGCGGAGGAAGTCGGATTCCTCGCCGAGCTTGAGATCCGAGAGGAGGCGCTTGACCGCCTCGGCGCCCATCCCGCCGTCGAAGTAGTCGCCGAACCGCTCACGCAGCGAGCGGTAGACGCTGTCGTCGGCCACGAGCTGCTTCACGTTCAGGCCCTTGAAGGCCGAGAGCACATCGTCCAGGTGCTGGGTCTCGCGGGTGGTGGCCTCCGTGATCCGCTCGACGTCGCGCTGGGCCTCCCTGCGAGCAGCCGACAGTTGGGCGCTCTTCGCGCCCTCGGACTCGAGCTCGCGCAGGCGCTCCTCGAGCTCGTTCAGGCGGGCCTTGATGTCGTCGTCACGCTCGGCCTCGAGCTCGCGCTTCTCCTCGTCGACCTGGTTCTCGATCTCGGGCAGGTCCTTGTGCCGGCGCTCCTGGTCGACGCGCGTGATGACGTAGGCCGCGAAGTAGATGATCCGCTCGAGGTCCTTCGGCGCGATGTCGAGCAGGTAGCCGAGGCGAGACGGGACGCCCTTGAAGTACCAGATGTGCGTGACGGGCGCGGCGAGCTCGATGTGGCCCATCCGGTCACGGCGCACCTTCGAGCGCGTGATCTCGACGCCGCAGCGCTCGCAGATGATGCCCTTGAAGCGGACGCGCTTGTACTTGCCGCAGTGACATTCCCAGTCCCGCGTGGGTCCGAAGATCCGCTCGCAGAACAGGCCGTCCTTCTCGGGCTTCAGGGTCCGGTAGTTGATGGTCTCCGGCTTCTTGACCTCGCCGTTGGACCACGCGCGGATCTGGTCCGCCGTCGCGAGACCGATCCGGATCTCGTCGAAGTAGTTGACGTCGAGCACCTAAGCGTCAGCCTCCTCAGCCTTACTCGAAGTCGGCCCCGGCCGGTTCACGGCGGGAAAGGTCGATACCGAGCTCCTCCGCAGCCCGGAACACGTCCTCGTCGGTCTCCTTCAGCTCGATCTCCTCGCCCTCGGCCGAGCGGACCTCGACGTTCAGGCACAGGGACTGCATCTCCTTGATGAGGACCTTGAAGGACTCGGGGATGCCGGGCTCGGGGATGTTCTCGCCCTTGACGATGGCCTCGTACACCTTCACGCGCCCGAGGACGTCGTCGGACTTGATCGTGAGCAGCTCCTGGAGCGCGTACGCGGCGCCGTAGGCCTCGAGGGCCCACACCTCCATCTCGCCGAAACGCTGGCCGCCGAACTGGGCCTTCCCGCCCAGCGGCTGCTGCGTGATCATCGAGTACGGCCCGGTGGACCGAGCGTGGATCTTGTCGTCCACCAGGTGGAGCAGCTTCAGGATGTAGGCGACGCCGACCGTGACGCGGCTCCTCGTACGGCTCGCCGGAGCGCCCGTCGTACAGCACCGCCTTGCCGACGTCGTCCACGAGCTTCACGCCGTCCCTGTTCGGGTGTGCGGTGCTGATGGCCTCGAGGATCTCGCCCTCGCGGGCGCCGTCGAAGACCGGCGTGGCCACGTAGACCGGCCCGGCGTGCTCCTCGTCCGTCCTTGCGGAACCCGACGAGGGCGGCCCACCCGAGGTGCGCCTCGAGCACCTGGCCGAGGTTCATCCGGGACGGCACGCCGAGCGGGTTCAAGATGATGTCGACCGGCGTGCCGTCGGCGAGGAACGGCATGTCCTCCTCGGGCAGGATCGTCGAGATGACGCCCTTGTTGCCGTGGCGGCCGGCGAGCTTGTCCCCGTCGGAGATCTTCCGCTTCTGGGCCACGTAGACGCGGACCAGCTGGTTCACGCCGGGCGGCAGCTCGTCGCCTTCCTCGCGCGTGAACACGCGAACGCCGATGACCTTGCCGCTCTCGCCGTGTGGGACCTTCAGCGAGGTGTCACGGACCTCGCGCGCCTTCTCCCCGAAGATCGCGCGGAGCAGTCGCTCCTCGGGGGTGAGCTCGGTCTCGCCCTTCGGCGTGACCTTGCCGACGAGGTAGTCGCCGGGGTTGACCTCGGCCCCGATGCGCACGATGCCGCGCTCGTCGAGGTCCTTCAAGATCTCCTCGGAGACGTTCGGGATGTCCCGGGTGATCTCCTCGGCGCCGAGCTTCGTGTCGCGGGCGTCGACCTCGTGCTCCTCGATGTGCACCGAGGTGAGGACGTCTTCCTTGACGAGACGCTCGGAGATGATGATCGCGTCCTCGTAGTTGTGGCCCTCCCACGGCATGTAGGCCACGACGAGGTTGCGGCCGAGCGCGAGCTCGCCGGACTCGGTCGAGGGCCCGTCGGCGATGACCTGGTTCTTGACGACCTTGTCGCCCTCATTCACCAGGGGCTTCTGGTTGATCGCGGTGCCCTGGTTGGAGCGGCGGAACTTGTGGAGCTTGTAGACGTGCAGGGTGCCGGTGCGCTCACGGACGACGATCTCGTCGGCGGAAACGTCCTCGACGACGCCCGCCTCCTCGGCGATCACGACGTCGCCAGCGTCCACGGCCGCACGGAACTCGACGCCGGTGCCCACGATCGGGGCCTCCGAGCGAAGGAGCGGCACGGCCTGGCGCTGCATGTTCGCGCCCATGAGGGCACGGTTCGCGTCGTCGTGCTCGAGGAACGGGATGAGCGCCGCGGCGACCGAGATCAGCTGCTTGGGGCTGACGTCCATGTAGTCGACCTCGTCGGGGGTGACCGAGTCGACCTCGCCGCCCTTGCGCCGCACGAGCACGGTCGGATTCAGGAACTTCCCGGCCTTGTCGATCGGCTCGTTCGCCTGCGCGATGACGTGCCGGTCCTCCTCGTCGGCCGACAGGTAGTCGATCTTGTCGGTCGCCTTGCTGCTCACCACGCGCCGGTACGGGGTCTCGATGAACCCGAACTGGTTGATCCGCCCGTAGGAGGACAGTGAGCCGATGAGGCCGATGTTCGGGCCCTCGGGCGTCTCGATCGGACACATCCTGCCGTAGTGGGACGGGTGCACGTCGCGGACCTCGAAGCCCGCGCGCTCGCGCGATAGGCCGCCCGGCCCGAGGGCCGACAGGCGGCGCTTGTGCGTGAGCCCGGCGAGCGGGTTCGTCTGGTCCATGAACTGCGAGAGCTGGCTGGTGCCGAAGAACTCCTTGATGGAGGCCACCACCGGCCGGATGTTGATGAGGGTCTGGGGCGTGATGGCCTCGACGTCCTGGGTCGTCATGCGTTCGCGCACGACCCGCTCCATACGCGACAGGCCGATCCGGATCTGGTTCTGGATCAGCTCGCCCACCGACCGTAGGCGCCGGTTGCCGAAGTGGTCGATGTCGTCGGGCTCGTAGCCCTCCTCCCCGGCGTGCAACTTCACCAGGTAGCGGACGGCCCGAAGGATGTCCTCGTAGGTCAGGATGCCCTTGTACTTGGGGCCGCCCTCGCCCTGCTCGTCCTTCTGGAGCTCGCCCCAGACGCGGAACCGGGGCTGCTCCCAAGCCTTCTTGTCGGGGTTGTCGAGCTCGGCCATCGCCTTCGCCCGTGCCTTCAGCTGGGCGAGCGCGACGCCGCGAGCGGCCTCGAGCTTCTTGTTCACCTTGTACCGGCCGACCCTCGCGAGGTCGTAGCGCTTGTGGTTGAAGAACAGGTTCTCGAGCAGCGTGCGGGCGGACTCGGCCGTGGGCGGCTCTCCCGGGCGCAGCTTGCGGTAGATGTCCTCGAGCGCCTCCTCGGGCGTGTGGACGTGGTCCTTCTCGAGGGTGTTCTTGATGCTCTGGGCGTCCTCGAACAGGGCCAGGATCTCGTCCTCGCTCCAGCCCATGCGCCTTGAGCAGCACGGTCACGTTCTGCCGGCGCTTGCGGTCGATCCGGACGCCAACGGTGTCCTTCTTGTCGACGTCGAACTCGAGCCAGGCACCCCGGCTGGGGATGATCTTGGCGATGTAGACGTCCTTGTCCGTCGTCTTGTCCAGCTCGCGGCTGAAGTAGACGCCCGGGCTGCGGACCAGCTGGGACACGACCACGCGCTCGGTGCCGTTGATGATGAAGGTGCCCTTGCTCGGTCATCATGGGGAAGTCGCCCATGAAGACCTCCTGCTCCTTGATCTCGCCCGTGGCCTTGTTGACGAACATGGCCTCGACGAACAACGGGGCGCTGTAGGTCTGGTCCTTGTCCTTGCACTCCTCCTCGGAGAACTTCTTCTCCTTGAAGACGTGCTTGCCGAAGTGAAGCTGGAACTGCTCGGTGAAGTCTTCGATCGGCGAGACTTCCTCGAGGACCGTCCTTCAGGCCCTCTGCGAGGAGCCAGTCGAAGGATCCTCGCTGGATGCCCACGAGGTCGGGAAGCGGCAGGACCTCGTCGAGCTTGGAGAAACTGACACGGTCGCGGACAGGCACGAGGGCGTCAGGCAAGAACTATCCCCCCTAGGGTTGACGACACGCCGGGAAACTGGGCAGGCGGAACGCGGCACGGCAAACGGATAGTGTAGGCACACGGGCGTGCACCGTCAACCCCTGGGGCGGGCCCCCAGGTCGAACCGCCGGGAGATTACCCCCGGCCGGGCCCGGGGTCAACCCACCCGGTGATCACGGACGGCCTGGCTCGGCGGTTGGCGGATCCCCTCTGGGGCGGGAAGCCGGCGGGCTAGGCCTGGCCGTCGAGCCACTCGCGGACCGACGCCATGGCGCCGACCATCGCAGGGTCGACGGGCTCGGTCCGAGGGTGCGTCGACGCGCTCGGTCGTCCTGAACGCCCGCAGGATCTCGGCGACGGCATTGCCGAGCGCCACGGCTTGCTCGCTGGAGTCGATCTTGACACCGCGCTGCTGGAGCACCATGAGGAACTCCTCCATGAGGGCCCGGTCGTCGTCCAGGAGCGAGGCCTCGGAGACGCCGAGGGCCCTCGCGAGGCGCTCGAGTGTCTGGATCGACGGAGCCACATGGCCGTTCTCGTACCGCGACAGGCGCGCCTTCGGGATCCCGGAGATCTCCTCGAGGTCCGACTGGGAAAGCCCGGCCTTGACCCGTGTCTCGCGCAGCCGTCGTCCGAACGTGCGATCGTCGCCCATCCTGTGCCCCCCAGGTGTCGATGTTGCGCGCCGCTGCATCCTATCTCGCGGCGAGGCCCCAAGCATCCCGCGAAGGCTCGTGGAACGGCCGAGGGGCGGGACCGGTGGTCCCGCCCCTCGACAGGGTCATCCGCCTACTTGATCTCGACGGACCCGCCGGCAGCCTCGAGGACCTCCTTGGCCTTCTCGGCGGCCTCCTTGGTGGCCTTCTCCAGGACCGCGTTCGGCGCGCCGTCGACCAGGTCCTTGGCCTCCTTCAGGCCGAGGCTCGTCAGGGCACGCACCTCCTTGATGACCTGGATCTTCTTGTCGCCTGCGGCGGTGAGGACGACGTCGAACTCCGTCTGCTCCTCGGCCTCCTCGCCACCCCCACCACCCGGCGCCGCCATCATCACGGGCGCGGCCGCAGCGGCCTTGACGTCGAAGGTCTCCTCGAACTGCTTGATGAAGCCCGAGAGCTCGAGCAGGGTCATGTCCTTGAAGGACTCGAGCAGGTCGTCAGCGGTGATCTTCGCCATGGTTCACTCCTCCCCTTCGGTGCTGGTCTCGTCCGAGGACGCCTCGGCGGCCTCGGCCGCTGGCTCCTCCGTCTGGGTCTCGGCCTCCGCGGGTGCCGCTACCTCGGCCTCCGCGGGTGCGGGCGCCTCGGCCTCCGCGGGTGCGTCCTCTTGGGCCGCGGGTGCTTCCTGGCTCGGGGGGCTCGGGAGCTTGTCCCTGAGGGCTTCCATGAGCCCGACGAACTGGCTCTGCAGGGCCTGGAACATGGATGCCGCGCGCGACATCTCGGACTTCAGCATCCCGGCGATCTTCGAGAGCATGACCTCGCGCGACTCGAGGTCGGCGAGCGCCTTCGCCTCGTCCGCGCCGAGGACCTTGCCGTCCATGTAGGCACCCTTGAGGACGAGGGTCGGGAATCTCTTGGCCGCCTCGACGAGCTTCTTCGCCGCGGCGATCACGTCCCCTTCCACGAACGCGATCGCCGTGGGACCGGACAGGAACTCGTCGAGCCCCTCGATCCCGGCCTCGCCGGCCGCGCGCCGGAGCAGGGTGTTCTTGGCGACCGCGAGCTTGGCCTGCCCCGACAGGGACCTGCGGAGCTCGGTCGCATCGTGCACGGTGATGCCGCGGTACTCGGCGAGCAGCAGGGCCTCCGAGCCCTGGATCCGCTCCTTGAGGACCTCGACCTTCTCGACCTTCTCAGCGTTCGGCATCGCGCCTCCTGCAACAGAAAAACGCCCCCGCGGACAGCGCGGAGGCGCACACGAGTGCCGAACCTCTCGCCTCGGCAGGTACCCGAACGGGATCACGCGCTTGTCGGTGCGCCCCTGCTGTCTGCGGCAGGAAGAAGGGTACCGGTCGCGGCAGGACGCGCCAACCCAGGCTCAGGGGCCGGTGGCTCCCAGACGCCACGACACCTGCTCCTCCAGCCGGCCGCGCGAAGGATGCGATCGTCGTCACCTCCGAGCGAGCCCCGCCGTGGCTGACGGTCAGGCTGCGCCGCCCTCGACCTCGAGCCTCGGCTCGGCTTCCTCGTCCCGCTCACGCTCGGTCGCGCTCCGCCCTCGACGCCGTCGGAGCGCCCTGGGCCCGAACGCGAGCGTCGCGAGCGTGACCGCGCCGATCAGGAACATCACGTCGTAGCGCGGGAAGGGCTCGTAGACGAACGCCACCCGGTGCGAGCCGGGCGGGACGATCACACCGAGGTAGCTCGGTGCAAGCATCCACGGCTCGGCCGCCCGACCGTCGATCGTGACCTGCCACCGAGGGTCGAACGAGGTCTTCAGGATCACGGCGGCCTCACGGCGCATCCGCACGCGCGCCACCGCGCGGCCGTTGCGGAGATCCGCGGCCTCGATGAGGACGCGGCCCGGCGAGTGCTCGCCGTCGGTGGGCGGGGCCGCCGGACGGCCCTCGAACGCCACCGATGGGAACCGTCCCTCGGCCATGTCGCGCGAGCGCAGCCAGTCGGCCATCTGGATCCCGAGGTCGGTCCGATCGGCCTGGATCGGCGGGAGGACGTCCACGACCCCGAAGTAGCCGCCGGTCTGCATCTGCCACAGCACGTGCCGACCTCGGCTCGCGATCTCGGCCGCGCCGGCCGGCGGGGTCCGTCCCGTCGGCAAGATCACGTAGCGGGCGTCGAACAGCTCGTAGTGCGCCGGGTTGACGTCCGAGAAGCGGTACTCGATCGGCGAGGACAGCGACCAGGTCGGCCGCGTGAAGCCGACACCCTCGACCGACTCGCTCAGCAGGACCGCATACATGGGCACCTGCCCGACCCGGTACGTGGGCCCCCAGTTCGAGCGCGAACCGGCGTAGAACCGGCCCGGCCCCATCTCCTCCGCGAGCGCGATGAGCGCCGCCGCGTCGGCGCCGTCCGTCCGGTCGTACTCCTCCTGCTCGTGGATCCACGTGCCTCCGAGCTCGGCGAACCGTGAGCGCTCGGTCCATGCCGGCGCGAGAGCGCCGACCGTGAGCACCGCGGCCCCGATCATCAGCACCGGAACGGCGATCGGTCGGCGCCAGATCCGGTCCGCGACCGCGTGCACGAGATGGAGGGCTCGGAGCGCGCCGAGCCCGATCAGATAGAGCCCGGCCAGATGGACCCCGAAGACGAACCGCCGCAGGAACAGGTCCCCGGATCCCGGGAGCAGCCTCAGCACCGGCCCGAGCGTGGAGCGCCCGAAGAAGAGCAGGAGCGAAAGCGTCGCGACGCCGAGGAGCGCTCGGGCCCTCGGCTCGCGTCGGAAGCGCCAGGCGCACACGACGAGGCCGACCCCGAACAGGACGGTGAGCACCGGGAACCGCCAGCGGTCGAAGATCTCCCCGCTCACGAACCAGCGCATCACCTGCGAGGCTCCGAAGGAGTCGTAGAACGGCTTGCCGCGCGAGAACTCGTCCTGCACCGTCCACAGCCGATCGGCGAGGAGAGGCCACACCACCCATGCCGCGATGAGCAGGCTCCCGAACCCGACGAGCGCCGCCCGTCCGAGCCGTCGAAGGAGGTCGCTCGGTTTGACGAGCACGAACACGCCGAGCGAGAGCAGCGCGAGGTACCCGGTGAGCAGGTGCACCGCCACGGTGAGCGCGAGCACGACCGCCGCCCCGGCGTACGAGTGTCGCTCGTGCACCGCCCGCCAGCTGAGCCCCCAGGCGAACGGCAACAGCCACGCTCCCCAGAGCTGCGTCCACGTCCCGTATCCCCGCCAGATGTACGAGCCGTACTCGTAGCCGAGGCCGGGCTGGCTCACGATCAGCGGCGATGCGAGCGCCGCGAGCGCCGAAGGCCACCGTCCCCACCCGAGCAGCCGACCGCCGAAGTACACCGCGAACGGCCAGAACGAAAGGAGCAGATACGTCGACCACGCCACGGCGCGCTCGCTCCCGATCACGGTGGCGACGGCTCCCGTCAGGACGTGCGGCAGGCTCTGGTAGTGGTGGAACCTCGACGAGCCGAGCGACAGGTCCGGGTACCACCCGTCGAAGGGCAGGTGCCCGCCCTGGATGCGATCGGCGGCCCACTGGACCATCGAGCGGTGCACCGCAGCGTCGTTCGGGTAGCGAACCGGGAGCGCCTCGGCGCGGAGGACCCACAGGTTGAAGGCGACGGCGGCCGCCACCACGACGAACGGCCAGATCCAAGCCGAGGCCCGCTCGGAGCGCTCAGGCGCTTCCGGGGCACGGAAGAAGGACTTCACGCGATCTGGGATCCGCCCGAGCACGGCGTCATGTTCGCACGCCGCCGCGCCCCCCATACCCGGCCCTGCGGGCATCGATCGCCCAAGCGAACGCCGGTGCCTGGGAACACCGAGCGGGCCCGGGAGGGCCCGCTCGAGGTGGAACTCCACTCGGGGCGCTACACCGTTACCGGTTGCGCCTCCGTGTCCTTCATGCGGTTCGCGTCGATCGTGATGCCGGGGCCCATCGTGCTCGCGATCGTCAGGCTCTTGATGTACTTGCCCTTCGCCGCGCTCGGCTTCGCGCGGAGAAGCTCTTCGACCACCGCGAGGTAGTTCTCGAGCAGCTGCTGCTCGCCGAACGACTTCTTCCCGATGATGCAGTGCACGTTGCCGGTGCGGTCGGTCTTGTACTCGACCTTGCCGCCCTTGATGTCCGACACCGCCTTCGCGATGTCCATCGTCACGGTGCCGGTCTTCGGGTTCGGCATCAGTCCGCGAGGTCCGAGCACCCGACCGGTCTTGCCGACCGAGGACATCATGTCCGGCGTCGCCACGGCAGCGTCGAAGTCGATGTTGCCCTTCAGGACCTCCTCGACGAGGTCGTCCGCACCGACGACATCGGCGCCGGCGTCCCGTGCTTCCTGGGCCTTCTCCCCCTGGGCGAACGCGGCGACCCGCACCGACCGACCGGTGCCGTTCGGCAGGCTCACGGTGCCGCGGACCATCTGATCCGCCTTACGCGGGTCGATGCCCAGGCGGAACGCGAGCTCGATCGTCTCGTCGAACTTCGCGTCTGGGGCCTCCTTCAGGAGCTTGATCGCCTCGACCGGCAGGTGCTCGCGGTCGGGGTCCACCTTCGAGGCGGCCTCGCGGTAGCGCTTGCCCTTGCCGCTCATGCGACCACATCCACGCCCATGCTGCGGGCCGTTCCGGCGATGATGCGCATCGCCATCTCGACGTCGTTCGCGTTCAGGTCGACCATCTTGCGCTCGGCGATCTTGCGGACCTGGGCCTGGGTGAGCGTCCCGACCTTCTCGCGGTTCGGCTCGCCCGAGCCCTTCTCGAGCCCCGCGGCCTGCTTGATGAGCTCGGCGGCCGGGGGCTGCTTCGTGATGAACGTGAACGAGCGGTCCTCGTAGATCGTGAGCTCGGCCGGGATGACCTGGCCCGCGAACTGCTGGGTCTGCTCGTTGTACTGCCGGCAGAACTCCATGATGTTCACGCCGTGCTGACCCAGCGCGGTGCCCACGGGGGGTGCGGGGGTCGCCTGTCCGGCGCGGATCTGGAGCTTGACGACGACGAGGACTTTCTTCTTCGCCATCCGTTCCGTTCACCTCCTGCGGTACAAACGGCCGTGTGGCCTCCCGCGTCGTAGGGGTCTTCCTTCCCTCGGGCTCTCGCTCCGCTGCTCGAGCCCTGCCTAGACCTTCGCCACCTGGTCGAACCCGAGCTCGACCGGCGTCTCGCGGTCGAAGATGTTCACCAGGACCTTCAGCTTGCTCTGGTCGACGTTGATCTCGCTGATCGTGCCGTTGAAGTCGGCGAACGGCCCGGAGATGATCCGCACGACGTCGCCCTCCTCGAACCCGAGGCGGAACGTCGGCTTCACCTCCTCCTTCTTCACGGCGAGGATCTTCTCGACCTCTCGGCGCGAGAGCGGCGTCGGCTTGCTGCCGGTACCGGCCGCGACGAAACCCGTGACCCCCGGCGTGTTGCGGACCACGTACCAGGAGTCGTTGTCGTAGATCATCTTCACGAGCAGGTATCCGGGGAAGACCTTGCGCTGGACGATCTGCTTCTTGCCGCCCTTGATCTCCATGACGTCCTCCATGGGGATGTGGACGTCGAAGATCTTGTCCTCCATCTGCATCGTGTGGATACGCGACTCGAGATTGGTCTTCACCTTGTTCTCGTACCCGGCGTAGGTGTGCACGACGTACCACTCGCCCAGGCCCTTGAACGGGTCGCGGACCGTCGTCTCGAGCTCCTCCTCGGCCTCCGCAGCCGTCTCATCCACCGGGGCGGGCGCGGCTTCGGCTACCTCGGCTTCGACTACCTCGGCTTCGGCTACCTCGGCTTCGGACTCGGCCACCTCGGGTGCGGCTTCGGCGATCTCAGATCCGGCAGGGCCGCCCACGAGATCGATCACACGCTCCTCGAGGCCCTCCACGATCACCGTATCCGAGAGCTCCTCCACGGCGCGCGCGGCCTCGACGTCCTCCGCGATGGTCTCCTCGAGTGCGCGGCCGATCGCTGCATCGGCGATGGCCTCCCGCACGTCGGCATCGGCCGCGGCCTGGGCGACGGCATCGACGAGGTCGTCGCCTTCGAGCCCGCTCCCGACGGCCTCGGCGACACGCTCTTCGTACCCCTCCTGGATCGCGGCGTCCGAGGCCTCCTCGACCGCCTTGGCTGCCTCGATGTCCTCGACGATCGACTCCTCGAGGGCCATCGCGATGGCACCGTCCGCGATGGCCTCTTGGGTCGCGGCGTCCGCGACCGCCTGCGCGACCCGGTCCTCGAGCGACTCCCGGACCTCGGTCTCGGGTTCGGTCTCGGGTTCGGTCTCGGCCTCGGGCCGCGTGACGGGCTGGGTGCCCGGCTCCTCCACGGCGGGCGGAGCGACCGGCGCCTCCTCGTCGGGGGCGTACTCATCCATCGGGGTCTCGGGGGACTCGTTCATGCGACGCTTTCTCTCAGGCGGCGAAGACGTTCAGGACGAACTTCGAGAACACGACGTCGAGCCCGAACACGTATGTCGTGAGCACGACGACCGTTACGAGCACGACGATGGTGTAGGTGATCAGCTCCCGCCGGGTGGGCCAGAGCACCTTCTTGAGCTCCTGGCGAACCTCCTTCAGGAACTGCCGGACGCCCGTGCGCTTGCCTTGCTCCACGGGCTGGGACCGACGAGCGGACGTGGCGGCGCGGGCACGGTCAACCGTCGTGCCCTGGCGACGCTGCGCCCGCTTCATCTGTCTGTTCATCGACGATGCTCCTCAGCAGGGGCGGAGGGACTTGAACCCCCAACCGCCGGTTTTGGAGACCGGTGCTCTACCAAGTTGAGCTACGCCCCTCCACGGATCGGTGCAACCGGAGGTCGGGGACACCGGAAGCCCAGTATAGGGGGCGTCTCCTGGGGCGGCAAAGAACAGGTTCGCTTCCCGGGAGCTGTTGCAGATGTCAACGCGAGATACGTGATGTTGCTCCTGTGGTCCCCTACACTTACGCGGACGCTGCCGCGCCGGCCCCGGAAGGCGAGCGCCCACATGCACCAGCCAGATCCCTCCCTCTCGTCTGGGGGAGCGAAGCGACGCAGCCTGTTCTCCGGCAAGGGCGAGCGCACGCCGCCGTCCGGGTACGGGGCTCCGACCGACCGTACCGAGGCCGTCATGTCGGCCTACCAACACATGATCCGCGAGCAGCTCGAGGAGGGCCTGCGCGAGCTTGCAGCACACCGCGAACCAGCTCATGCACGAGATCGCAAGCGAGGTCTGGCGGACCGCCGGCGGCGACAAGGACGAGGCCCAGGGCAGGCTCCTCGAGGCGCTCAGCCGCGACCAGGCGATCCGCAGCCTCATCGCGCACACCGACGAGCGGTTCCAGACCCTGGCGGTGCGCACGGCCAGGCTCGAGGACACCCTGAACATGATCGCCGAGGGCATGCGGACGGCACGCGAGCAGCTCACCCGCGGCGTGGACGCGCTCGAGGACGCGCAGTCAGCGCCCGCCGCCCGCGGCGTCGCCGACATCCAGCAACGCCTCGACGAGGTTACGCGCCAGATCGCGCTCGCCTTCGAGACCCTCGCCGAGCGCGACCGCGCGATCACCCAGTCCGTCCAGCAGCGGGTTCAAGAGCATGGTGAACTCGTCGCGACCGAGACGGCGCGGATCACGCGCGCCATGGAGGCCTACGTCCAGCAGGGCGTCCAGGCCATGGGCCAGCTGGCCGGCAGCGTCGAGTCCCAGATCTCGGCCATCGCTAGCCGAGACGACGAGGTCGGCGCCCGCATCTCGCAGGCGGCCGAGTCGCAGCTGCAGATCCTCGACGCGAAGCTCCACGCGATCACCGAGCAGATCGCCGTCGATGCCACGACCGTGAACGAGGCCATCACGTACATGCTCGACACGACCGACGAGCGCAATCGCTCGCTCGGCGAGTTCCTCGAGCTGATGAACGACCGTGTCGGCATGGAGACGCGCGACGTCCTCATGGCGATCGAGGGCATGGACGACAGGGCGGCGGAGCGGGTCCGCAGCACGCTCGACGAGCGACTGACGAAGGTCGAGATCACGGCGCACGATGCCGCCGTGCGATCGGCGCGCGAGGTCACCCACGCGACGGAACCCGTATCATGGGCCTGGCCGAGCTCGTGCGCTCGGACTCCGATGGCGCTGAGGAACGAGCTGGTGGGAACCGTAGCGGCGCAGGACGGGAGATCGCCCACACGCTCGACGAGCGTCTTCGGCCGGGTGAACGACACCCTGTCCCGGCGACGAACTGGATGGTCGAGGAGATGTCGAGGCGGATCCGCGAGGACGTCCGTCCAGGCGATCCGCATGCGCCTCGACGAGGCGATCGTCACCATCGAGCAGCACGGCGAGGAGACCGCGCGGATCCTGAACGGGCGGCTCGACGACGCCGTGGTCTCGATCGACAGGAACATGGTCCGGATGGCCGACACGCTCGAGGGTCAGCTCGAGCGGCTGGCCCGCACGGTCGGCGACCGCCTCGACGCCGACGCGGCGCGTCGCACCGCGCACAGCTTCGCACCGAGGAGGTCGTCAGCCAGGCGGTCGATGCACGGGTTGCCGCGCTCGCGAAGATGGTCCGGTCGGACAACGAGTCGCTCGCTCGGCAGATCGTCGCCGACCAGGAGGCCTCGAAGCAGGCGTTGCGCGCGATGAAGGAGCTGCCAGGCGAGCCTGCCGGCCGACGTGATCGAGATGATCCAGCGCCGGATGGACGACCTGGCCGAGTCCGTCGCGAAGTCGCAGGAGATGCTCGCCCAGCGCATCGATCGGATGGCCGCGAAGATCGGCGAGCGCTACGACAACGACATCCAGATCGTGATCGACCGGATGGGCGACGCGATGCACGCACTCGCGAGCCTCGGTCGAACCCCGAGGCGGGCGGCGGCGGACCGGATCGACCTCGAGTAGCCGGCTCGCCTCTAGGTCAGCTCGCACCTCGGCCTCGCCGCGCTTGATCGGGTACTCGGGCCGCCCTCGCGCTCGACGGTCACCCACACGTCGAGGACCGCGCGGCGACGAGTCCGATCGATCGACCGCACGAACCGCCGGCCACGATCGTCTCGCCCAGGAACACCGGCGCTCGGAACTGCGACACGCAGGCGTTTCAGAGCGCCGTCGCGTCGCCGAGCCAGGGACGACACAGGACGCCAGGTGCGCCATCGTGAACATACCGTGGGCGATGGTGCCCGGGAACCCCGCGGCACGAGCGACCTCATCATCCTGGTGGAGCGGGTTCCGATCGCCCGGAGGCGTCCGCGTAGGCCCTGACGTCCTCCCGCGTGACCACCTTCGAGAGCGTCGGGATCTCCTCCCGACGGCGACATCCCGAGATGGAGCGTCATGCCCGGGGCCTGCACGATCAACGTGCTCCTGCCGACGACGACGGGCTCATCCTCTCCGTCGCGCATCTCGGTCCGCAGCATCAGGAGCTCGCAGTCCGCCCTTCGCGCGGATCGCTCTCGATGGTCGACCGCACGGTTAGGGTCTCCCCGACCCTCGCCGGACGGGACCAGTCGTACTCCTGCTCGCCATGGACGACGCGTGCGAGGTCCAAGCCGAGGTCGACGTCGGCGACGACCTGATGAGTCCAGCGGCGAACTCAGGCACCGTCACGAACGTCGGTGGCACGAACGTTCCGTCGTCCCCGACCGCTGCGGCGAACCGGACGGACGTGCTCGTCCTCGCACCACGAACGAACCGCCGGATACTGCTTGCCCTCCAGCGCGCGTTCATGCCGCGCTCCGCCCCCGCCATCGCCCCGCACGGGTTCCGCTCAGCACCACAGCCCCGTCCGACGCACGGCCGTCTCCCGTTCGTCGGATACCGACCCGGTCCCGCCCTGCGAACGTAGTGGCCGTGAGGGGCGGCAGACAACTTGCCCGAGCTGCGTGAAATCGCCTCCGCTACGACCTACGATCGCCGAGCTGATGCACGCCATGGGTAGAGCCGACCCACGACCCATCACCGTCCTCATCGTCGACGACGAGCGCACGTTCGGCGAAGCGCTCGAGCTCGCCCTTCGGCACGAGAAGGACCTCGTGGTCGTCGACGTCGCCGAGCGACGGTGACGACGGCGTCCGCGCGATCGACGTCACCATCCCGACGTCGTGCTCATGGACGTCACCATGCCGGGATGAGCGGCATCGAGGTCGACGCGACGCATCAAGGAGGAGAACCCCGAGGCCCAGGTGCTGATCCTGTCCGGGCACGAGGACCCGCTCTTGCTCGCCCGCGCGGTCCAGGCCGGGGCGGTCGGGCTGCTACGGAAGACAGAGGCCGTCGTGAACGTGGCCTCCTCGGTCACGACGCGCCTACCGCGGCGAGGCGATCCACGACGAGGCGGAGGTCGAAACGGCGATGCGCCGCCTCCGACACCGCCGCGACGCGGACGCGGACGGGCATCGGCGACTCGAGCGACTCACGCCTCGCGAGCGCCAGATCCTCGATCAGTTGGCAGCCGGGCCGTCACCCGACGGCATCGCGCAGACCCTCGGCATGAGCCCGCACACCCTGCGCACGCACACGCAGAACATCCTGACGAAGCTCGGCGTGCACTCGAAGATGGAGGCCCTCGTCTCGCGATCCGCCACGGTGCCGTCGCGACCGTAGACCTGAGCGAGGAGCTGAGCGACACCGCCGGCTAGCACGGGTCAGGCCTCGATCGCCGCGCGGAGCGTCCGCGAGGATGGCGGTTCCGGAGCGCCTCGCGGGGTTCGAGCGGTCGCGCTCCGACGTGATCGGCTCGCGTTCGGGCCACTCGATCCCGAGCGTCGGAGTCGTCCCACGCCAGGCCGAACTCGTCCGCGCCCGTGTGGTACGCATCGACCAGGTAGTGCAGGAGCACGTCGCGCTCGGCGTAGAACCCGTGGGCGACGCCCGGAGGGACGTACAGGCCCCGCAGGACCGCGCATCGGTGTCGATGCGGACGTCCTCCCGGCCCGCGCCGTGGGCGAACCGACCCGCAGATCGAACAGGCCGACGACGCGGCGCCGGTGTAGAACGTCCACCAGTCGGCCTGCTCGCGATGGAAGTGCAGGCCGCGGAGCACGTCGGCCGCGAGAAGGAGACGTTGCCCTGCACCATCTCGCGCGCATCCGGGGATCCACGCGCGACGGTAGTCCTCGGTGAACGAACCGCGGGCGTCCGGGTGGCGGGTGAGCTCGAACATCAGCGACGCCGTCGATGCCGACCTCGTGGTCTCCGCGCATGCGGTTGCCACCGTAGCAGAGACCCTCGATCGGGCCCGAGGACCTGAGTCTCCGGTACGCCGTTCGTCGGCTCAGCGCGTCTCGCGGTGCACGGTGTGCGTCCGGCACCAGCGACAGTACTTCTTCAGCTCGATCCGGTCACGGTCGTTGACGCGGTTCTTGACCGTGTTGTAGTTCCGCCGCTTGCACTCGGTGCAGGCGAGCGTGATCTTCGGTCGGTTGTCGGTCTTCGCCACGTGTCGTCCTCTTCCTCGGGCTGCCGCTTCGCTGCGTGAGCCCGCTACTTGATGATCTTGGTCACGCGCCCGGCACCCACGGTGCGGCCGCCCTCGCGGATCGCGAAGCGCAGGCCCTCCTCCATGGCGATGGGGGCGATCGAGCTGGACGGTGATCTCGACGTTGTCCCCGGGCATGACCATCTCCGACGCCCTCGGGCAGGTTGAGCGTGCCGGTCACGTCGGTGGTGCGGAAGTAGAACTGGGGCCGGTAGCCGTTGAAGAACGGCGTGTGGCGCCCACCCTCCTCCTTGGACAGCACGTAGACCTGGCCGGTGAAGTCGGTGTGCGGCGTGATCGAGCCCGGCTTGGCGAGCACCTGGCCGCGCTCGACCTCGTCCTTGTCGATGCCGCGCAGCAGCACGCCCGACGTTGTCGCCGGCCTGGACCTCGTCCAGCAGCTTGCGGAACATCTCCAGGTCGGTCGCGACGGTCTTGCGGGTGTCGGTGATGCCGACGATCTCGACCTCGTCCATCTTCTTGAGCACGCCGCGGTCCACGCGGCCGGTGACCACCGTGCCCCGGCCGGTGATCGAGAACACGTCCTCGATCGCCATCATGAAGGGCTTGTCGGTGTCGCGGACCGGCTCGGGGATGTAGGCGTCGCACGGCCTCGAGCAGCTCGACGACCTGGGCCTTGGCCTGCGTCGTCACCCTCCAGGGCCTTGAGCGCGGACACGCGCACGACCGGGACGTCGTCGCCGGGGAACTCGTAGGAGGAAAGCAGCTCGCGGACCTCGAGCTCGACCAGGTCCAAGAGCTCGGGGTCATCGACCATGTCGACCTTGTTGAGCGCGACCACGATGTAGGGGACGTTCACCTGACGGGCGAGGAGCACGTGCTCACGCGTCTGGGGCATCGGGCCGTCGGCCGCGGAGACGACCAGGATCGCGCCGTCCATCTGGGCGGCGCCGGTGATCATGTTCTTGATGTAGTCGGCGTGGCCGGGGCAGTCGACGTGGGCGTAGTGGCGGTTCGTCGGTCTGGTACTCCACGTGGGCGATCGCGATCGTGATGCCGCGCTCGCGCTCCTCCGGCGCCTTGTCGATCTGGTCGAACGGCGTGAAGTCGGCCATGCCCTTCTCGGCGAGCACCTTGGTGATCGCCGCGGTGAGCGTGGTCTTGCCGTGGTCGATGTGGCCGATCGTGCCGATGTTCACGTGGGGCTTGGTCCGCTCGAACTTCTTCTTCGCCATGTCGTGCTCCTCCGGTGACCGTCTTCGGGGTTGGCTCCGTAGCGGGGGCGGGAATCGAACCCGCGACACAGCGATTATGAGCCGCTTGCTCTGCCTCTGAGCTACCCCGCCTCAGCGCGCAGGGAAGTCTACCGGCCGCGAGCGCCGTGCGGCATCCCTGACCTGCGGGATCCTACGGGCCGGGCCGCTCCGCCTGGACCACGTGGATGTCGCGCTCGGCGAGCGCATCGAGCACGACGAGCGGGTCGAGCGCGGCCTCGGGTGCGCGGACGCCCTCGGGGGCGTGTCCCCGCGCGACGAGGTCGGCCGCGATCGCGGCGACCGTGCCGGTCACGGCAGCCGAGGCCGAGGGCTCCCCCACCCGCTCGACGACGAGGTCGTCCACGAGGGTGACCGACCCGCCGCCCCGGAGGCCGTCCACCTCGACGTGCTTCAGGTTCGCGGTGGGCAGGTCCGGCCGGAGCCCGATGCGGCCGATGTACGCGGCAGCCAGCTCGCGAGGCACGACCTCGGTGCCGCCGAACGCGAACGGCTCGGCGGAGTCCAAGCCCACCTCCAGCAGGGCACGGATCCTCGCGGTCTCGTCGGGCGGGTAGCCGACCTTGAAGGACACGTCCTGGATCTGCATCGTGCGCGGCAGGGTCAGCGCCTCCGGGTGCGGGACGAGGTGCACGGTCTGCGGACCGTAGGGCTCGGGGAACGTGACGACCTCCTCTTCGCCGAACGACGCTCGCTCCTCGTAGCGCCCGCCCACCAGCACGAGCGAGGTCCCGACGCTCGCGTCGAGCCGCGTGAACACGATCCCCGGCGAGGTGGTCATCGGGTGCGTGATGTACGAGGAGCATCGGACCGCATGCACCTCCTCGAGACGATCGGCGGCGTGTCGCGCGAGCAGGTTCGTGAGCCCCGGTGCCACACCGCAGCCGGCCACGATCCGGCACCCCCGTGCCTGCGCTTGCTCGTCGAGCTCGAGCTGCTCGCGGGTCTCCGGGTAGTAGGCGCCGAGGTCCACGAGGTGCACGCCGGCGGCGATCGCCGCTCGCGTCACCGAGACGACCTGTCGCATGAGGGTCGCGTTCAGGACGGCGTCCACACCCTCCATCGCGGCGGCCAGCGAGGCCGGATCGTCCACATCCACGTGCCGAGCCTCGGCGCGCGGACCGATCTCGGCGGCCAGCGCGTACGCCGCGTCGGAGCGCGCGTCGGCGACGACGATGCGGTGGTCGGTCCAGTGGTGGAGATCCCGCGCGGCGACCGAGCCCATCGCGCCCGCACCGCCGAGGACGAGGATCTGGACCATGGCCGTCACCCGCGAGCCTATCGCCGGCGGCCGGCGGCACATCAGACCCCGACGAGGTCACGACGGCTGAACGCCAGGATCCCGGCGGTCGCTGCGAGCAGACCGAGGCTGACGAGCCACGCCGCGGCCGCCCAGTTCGGGTCGGCTGCGGGTGCCGGGGCCATGTGCATCAATGGAGACGTGTTGCGCAGCCAGTGGCTGGAGGTCGTCAGGGAGGAGACGGTCTCGGCGACGAACGACCAGATGACGAGCCCATAGGCGACGCCGATGGCCCCACGGGGCCACAGGCCGTAGGCGAGGGCGCCGATGCCGAGCACGAAGACGGCCGGCGGGGCGACGTTGAGCCCGGCCTCGATGAGGTCGCCGAGGCCCAGGCCGCTGTGCTGGCTCGTGGCCCCGACCCAGGCGGCGACGCCTGCCAGGACGCTCGCGAGCACGACGAGCCCCACACCCACGCCCAGCCTGACCACCAGCCAGCGCCAACGCGCCACCGGGCGGACGAGCAGGTTGTCGAGATGCCCGGCCGCCTCCTCGTTCCGCACGGCGGCGATCTGGCCGGCCACCGCCGTCGCGACGAGGCCGGCCGCGATCACGAACACGAGCCCGAGGTACGAGGCGGCCCCCGCCCTGACCCCCCCCAGCCGCTCGATCGCGCGCTCGATGGCGGGCGAGCCCCGGATGGCGCTCCCCGCCGCCTGGGCGACCAGGCCGAAGACCAGGCCGGTCGCGGCGAGCGCAGCGACCCAGGCAACGACCACGGGTCGCGTGAGGCGCACGGTGAGCCCGGCCTCCCCTCCCAATAGGAAGGTCCGCGGCTCCGGCGTGTCCCGGCTCGCGAACGCGCTCGCGCCCAGATCCCGCTGCTCGGCAAGTCGGACGGCGACCACCACCAGCACCACCACGAGCGCGACGATCGGGACGAACGCGAACGGCTTGGATCCGGTCAAGGGCCTGAGCTCCTCGATCCAGCCGAGCGGGCTCGCCCACCTCAGCCACGCCAGCCCGGAGGCGGAGTCGGCCGCCATCCTGAGCAGGTAGGAGCCCGCGAGAACGCCGGCGCCGATCAGGTTGGCCTGGTGGCGGGTCGCGGCGAGCTGACCGACGAGCATGCCGATCGCCATGAACATCACGGCGGCGGCGACGATCGAGGTCGCGAGGAACAGCGACGCACCAAGCGGGATGTCCACCTTCGGGGTCGCTCCGACGCTGGCGGTCAGGACGGCCGTGGGCACCCACAGCGCGACGATCCCCGCTCCGAGCCCGATCGCCGCCTGCCGGGCCGCTCGACCCCGCGTGGTCTGCCCGGACAGGAACAGCTCCCACCGGCCTGCCTCCTCCTCGCCACGCAGCAGGCGCGTAGCGATCAGCAGCCCCCAGATCGCCGCGAGGATGATCATGTACGACATCGTCTTGTAGGCCGTGTAGCCGGCCACCGTGTCGATGTGCCGGATGGGGCCGAACAGCGCCGTGAACCCGGCGTTGCCCTTCACCGAGAGCGCCAGCTCGGCTCGAGAGGCAGCGGTGGGGAACGCGGCCGGGAACGAGGACGCCGTCACCGCGGTCAGCGCCCCGAACGCCAGGCCCCACAGGGCTCCCGGACGAACGGCCCGCTTGGCGGTCGTGACCGTGAGCGCCCGGGAGGCGCGACGATCATCGTAGACCTCCCTACGCCGCATCCGTCGATCCCCCCTCGGAGGTGCCGTCGGCGCCGTAGTGAGCCATGAACAGCTCCTCGAGCGACGGCTCCCTGCTCGTCAGGTGCCGCACGCCCGCCCCCGCAAGGACGGTGAGCAGCGGCTCGACGGAGCCGCTCACCTGGCAACGGATCCGGCCGCCGTCCACCTCCACGGCGCTCACCCCGGGAACGCTCGACAGGTCGGGCACCACGCCGTCGAGCTCGGCCTCGACCTGCAGCGCGGACAGGTGGCGCATCTCGGAGAGCGTCCCCACCTCGACGAGGTGGCCGGCGCGCAGGATCGCGATCCGGTCGCAGAGCGCCTCGACCTCGGACAGGATGTGCGAGGAGAGGAACACCGTCTGTCCACGCTCCCGCGCCTCCTCCGCGCACTCGCGGAACGCTCGCTCCATCAGCGGGTCCAGGCCGGCCGTCGGCTCGTCCAGGAGCAGCAGGTCCGCCCGGCTCATCAGCCCTGCGATGAGGATGAGCTTCTGTCGGTTGCCCTTCGAATACGCTCGAACCTTCATGCCGGGATCGAACTCGAACCGCTCGAGCAGCAGGTCCCGGTAGGCGGGATCGACGCGTCCTTGGATGCGGCCCAGCAGATGGAGCGTCTCCGCTCCGGTGAGCGAGGGCCACAGGCTGGTCTCGCCGGGCACGTAGGCGACGCGGCGATGGACCTCGACCGGATCTGCTTGGCAATCCACACCGAAGATCTCCGCCCGCCCCGACGTCGCTCGGATCAGCCCGAGCAGCAAGCGGATCGTCGTCGTCTTGCCGGCTCCGTTCGGGCCCAGGTAGCCGATCACCTCGCCTTGCGGCACCTCGAGGTTGAGGGCGACCAGAGCCTTGGTCTGGCCGAACGTCTTGGACAGGTCATCTGTCCGGATCGCCGTGACCATCGCTCACTCCAGGCGTGTTCAGGATGCCTCTGAGGGCTACGCGGGAGACCTCACGTGAGGGGCCCTGGGTCTTCCGGGAACCCACGGTGTCATCATATTGGTCCGCCCGGTGCTCCCGTTCGGAGCCGCTCTGGAGCGGATCCCGGCCTTCGAGCCGGAGCGGGGATTCGAACCCCGGACCCCCTCCTTACCATGGAGGTGCTCTGCCACTGAGCTACTCCGGCGCGCGGCCATGATACCGACCGCCGGAGCGCGTGCGACCATGACTCGGTGCACCGTCCGGCTCCCCTCGTCCTCGCCCTCCTCCTGACCGCCTGCGGCTCGGGGTCCGCGCCGGCGACCGGTGACCGCGCCATCCTGCGGATCACGACCGCCGAGGGCGTGGCGACCCTGCAGGTCGAGATCGCCGACTCGCCCGAGGAGCGCGCCGAGGGCCTCTCGAACCGGACCTCGATGCCGGCCGACGCCGGGATGGCGTTCCTGTGGGACGAGCCCGTCGAGGCGCAGTTCTGGATGAAGGACACGCTCATCCCGCTCCAGATCGCGTTCTGGGACGAGGAAGGACGGATCGTCGGGCTCTTCGAGATGGAGCCCTGCGAGGCGGACCCCTGCCGGACCTACGGGCCCGGCGACCCGTTCATCGGCGCCGTCGAGGCCAACGCCGGCTGGTTCACCACCCATGGGGTCCGCGTGGGCGATACGGTGGAGCTCGATGCCGGGAACGCCTGAGGGCTGCCTGCTCTGCCGCGCCGAGCGCATCACGGCCTGGCACTTCGAGGACGACGAGTGCTGGGTCGCCGATTGCATGGTGTGCGCGACGCCGATGATCGTGTGGCGCACCCACGGCTTGCCCGACCCGCGCCAGGAGGCCCTGCTCCTCGGGCACCTCGAGCGCGTGGCCGCCGAGCGCTACGGTGACGAGGGCTACTGGCTCGACCGCGAGCGTCGCCGCATCCCGGACCACTGGCACGCCCACGCGAGACCGGCCGGCGGCTTCTTCGACCCAGCGAGCGACCTGCGCGGGCGCTCCCGCGGGTGACGAGCTCGGAACGCACGCTCCCGGAGGGCACCGAGCGGCGGCCCCGCTCAACCGCAGCGGCGACGTGGCCTTGGCGCGCTCAACGGCCGGCTCGGCCTACCCACCGTGAGATCCGCGTTCGGCGGGAACGTTCCGCCGCGCGAACGACGAGGGACGCAGAACGCGCACGCCATGCCTTGCGGCGACCACTCCCACGAGGATGCCGATCGCGAGGGAGCAGAGGATCACCCACACGAGCGCAACGTGGAGGGTGGCGAGGAGGACATCGATCTCGACGTCCTGCGTGTTCTGGACCGCCACCACCAGGAGCAACAGGAACCCGATCGCGACGAGCGCGGCGCCCACGGCTCGGCCTCGGCTACGTTCCTCGCCCGCTGCCCGCAGACCCACGAACACCCCGCGCGGGTGCGCTGAGGCCGCTCCCAGCGCCGCGCCGAGGATCACCAACACCGGCACAGCCCAGATCAACCGGATGCTCGCCGTCCAGAACAGGACGTCGGACTCCAGGGACCGTGAGTTCCCCACCGCCACGGCGGCGATGAGCAGCAAGATCGCGGCCCCCGCCACGAGCCACGCGGTGGTCACGCGCTTGCCGGCCTCCTGCGACGGCCGTTCTGCCATCGGGGATGGGGCGGGTTCGGTCGGCGCCGTGCCGGGCGCCGTACCGGGAGAGGTGACCGACTCGACGGCCGTCTCCGCGGCAGGCGCCTCGGCCGATGTGGGCGCAGGCTTCCTCCGCACGGGGATGAACCCCGCCCCGACCAGGACGAGGCCCCCGGCGAGCGCCAGCCAGGCCCCGACCCCGACGTCGGACGGCAAGCTCACGCCCGTGCTCCGGCCAACCGTCGATAGGTACGCGACCATGCCGACCACCGCGAGCGCTCCGGCGAGCGGCCTGAGCACCCGCAGGCGGGGAAGCAAACCCACCAGCGCGAGGACGGCGAGGACGATCATCACCGCACCGGCCGAGAGCTGCCCCGAGCGCGTGCCCTCGAACGAGTCCGACTGGTAGAGCGCTCGGAACTGGAGGTCCGCTCCCGAGGCGGCGAACGGACGGAGCCACTCGAGGAGCGAGCCCCCGATGAGGCCTGCTGCGCCCGCCACCGTCGCCGCGGCGCGCAACACGACAGACGCGGGATCCACGGGGCGAGACTCGGTCTGCCCCGCAGGGACTTCTGGCCGTGCAGGAGCCGCGGACTTGCCCGGGGCCTTGCCCGCGGCCTTGCCCGTGGGGGGCTCCGACCCGGACGGCCTGCCCTCGAGCACCTCGCGCTCGAACCGTCGGGCGCCCGCCGTGATGAGGGCGATCTCGGGGGGGTCCTGCCCGTGCTCGACGAGCCGCGTGGCCTCGGCTTCCTCCACCACCGTCCTGACCGCCGCCCAGGCTACCTTCGCGCGTTCGAGCAGCTCCTTCGCCGCCGCCTGCTTGGCCCTCGTGGCTCCCTCGGCCAGGCGCGCGCTCCTCTCGGCCATCTCCGACCGCAGGATCTCGAGGGCCCGCGCGGCCTGGTCGCGATCGGCCTGGGCGGTCCATACCGAGCGCCGAGCCTCATCGAGCGCGACCTTCGCGTCAGACAGGGCCGCTTCGACTTCCGGATCCTTCCGCGCGTGGGACTCAGCAAGCCGGCTCACGTGAGCCTGCCCGACCCGCGTCAGGTGTTCGTTCGCCCTCTCGAGCGCCTCGGACAGGCGTTCGAGATCGGCCTGGCCACCGTCGAACGCCTTCTGGGCGGCGTCGCGCTCGCGCACGAGGATCTCCACGCTGCGGCGCAGGTGATCGACGGGTCTGGGCCCCTGGCTCACGGAGCTGCTCCCCCGAGGCGACGGAGCTCGTCCCGCAGCGCGTCGAGCTGTGCCTGCATGCCGGCGATCTGCTCACGCAGCGCCTGGGTCACGGCTTCAGCTTCCGCGGCCCGCGTTTCAGCCTCGACGAGCCGGTCGAGCAGCAGGATGAGTATCACGCTCATGGATGTGTCTGGGAGCTCCCAGGCAGGATGGAGGCCGGGAACGGGACCCGCGGTCGGCGCGACGGTCGGGCTGGGCGAACCTGGACCCTGGGCGGAGGGCGAGGGGGTCGGCGAGGGCGAGGGGGTCGGCGAGGGCGAGGGGGTCGGCGAGGGCGAGGGAGACGGTTCCGCGGTGGTGACCGCGGGCGTCGGCGAGGGCGCGGCCCGCTGCAGCGACCCGCTGGTGCAGGCCGGCATCACGAGCATCACCGCGATCGCGAGCACGAAGATCCGACGGATGACGTCCTCCCCGGTCTCGTCCTGGCACGACGCCGCATGCGCCTGGCCAGGGACTTAGCCTACCCTCTTCGGTCACGCGGATGCATCCGGCGCCGCCCGATCGACGGCCCGGCTCACCAACGGGTAGGCGCGACAGCGACCGGAACGGTGAGCTGCGCCATGGGGATGTGCCGCGAGAGCCCACTTCCCGTCGGGCCGTCCGTTCGGCTCCGAACGGCGGAGGAGGCTCTCACTCTCAACACCTTCCGTGGAGAGTGACGGCTAGCTCTCCTGCTTCCGCTTCCCTCGGGCGAAGTCGGGCTCCGTCTTCGAGGCCTCCTTCGTTCGCTCGCCGCGGGCGAAGTCGCCACCCCGCTGCTGCTTCTCAGGCATCCGATCCTCCTCTCACGGATCGCTCCATGCACCCCACGTCCTCTCCCGGTCCTTCCACGGGTGCCATGAATCATCCGTCATGGGCACGAGAAGGGCCTTCGCCGGTCCCAGATCCGACGCCGACCGCCTCGTGCTGAGTCGTAGCGATGGCGGCGCTCGCGCCGGTCTCGCTGGATCAGAACGAGCCCAACCTCGTGAGGTGGACGGCTGCAGCTCACGGTTCCCGCCGAGACGGGCGCGGGCTCCCCGAACCTGCCTTCAGAACCGTGGCGTCGTGGGGCTCATGTGGGTTCGGCGATCGGTCCTGCCTGTGCCACCGCGGGTGGATGGTAACCACGGCCGACGGCGGAGGTGGCCACCGGCCCGTTCGGGCTCCGCTCCTGTTCGGGTACGTGCCCGTCCGGCAGGAAGACCCGGAACGAGGCTCCACCTCCTGGGCGCTCCTCGACCCATGCCGTGCCACCATGGAGCTCCGCGAAGCGAGCGACGAGGGACAGTCCGATGCCCACCCCGGGGGAGTGGTCCACGACCTCGCTGCCCTGCCGGAAGGGCTCGAAGATACGCTCCCGCAGCTCCGGCGGAACCCCTGGTCCAGCGTCTTCAACGGCGAGCAGCACCCCGCCATCTTCGCGCCACGCGGATACCCATACCGGCGTGCCGGGCGGGGTGTAGCGGATCGCGTTGGCGACCAGGTTCTCGACGATCCGCTCGACCTGGGCGACGTCGACGTACGCCACGACCCTGGTGTTACCCGCGAGTCGTACAGGGTGGTCGCTCGATGCGCTCTCCTCGAGCACGTTCAGGATCAATCGTGTGATGTCCGCGTCGGCCCGATTCGGCTCGATCACGCCCCTGCTGATCCGGTCCAGGTCCAGCAGATCGGTCACGAGGCGCTTCAGCTTCCTGGCGTTCGTAGCCACGCGTGCCATCAGGTCCCGCGCCTCCTCGGGGGAGATCTCGATGTCCTCCCGTTGGAGCGTGAGCGCGTTCCCGAGGATGCTCGTGAGCGGGGTCCGCAGGTCGTGGGAGACCGCCTGGAGGAATGAATGCTGCATCTCGTTCAGCGCTCGCTCCCGCGCCGAAGCCTCCTTCTCCGCTTCGAGCGCGCGGACGAGTTGCTCCTGCGCCAGCTTCAGCTCGGTGATGTCGTACATGACCCCTTGCAGGTACAGGGGCTGACCGGTTTCGTCGTGAACGGCATCGCCCTCCTCACGGATCCAGACCAGCCGCCCGTCCTTCGTCCGGATCCGGTATTCGCACTGCAGGCGACCCTCACCGCTCAGCACCTGGAGCTCGGCCTGGAGCGCGAGATCGCGGTCCTCAGGAACGATCCGCTCACGCCAGAACCTGGCGGCAGCCATGAACTCCTCGGGGCTGAACCCCAGGATCGATCGGATCTGAGGGCTGATGTAGCGCCACGAGCCCTCCTCCCCGAAGTCGGCGATATACACCACGGCCGGGAGCCCCTCCACCAGGGAGCGGTACTTCGCCTCGGCCTCACGGAGCGCTCGAGCGGTCCGCCGGTACTTGGTCACATCGACCATCAACAGGTTCAGGCGGACCAGGACGAGTACGAAGATGACGGCGCCCGCGGCCGAGACGACCGGCACGTCGATCGCCTCGTTCCGAAGCGACTGCACGATGTTGACCGCCGGGGCCATCACCGAGGCTGCGGCGAGGACCATCAGGCGGCGCCTCGGGTGGCTGGGCTCCTGTTCGTCGGTCCGCTCGCCCAGGCGGGCCACGGAGGGGTGGAGGGCCGAGGCGCCCAGCAGGAGGTAGAACAGGCCCCACCCTCCCTCGAGCAACCCGGTGGTGTTGTCGTACCCGCCGTGCAAGACGATCCATCCGTATGCGCTGTCGGTCACGAACAGGACGGCGACGGCAGCCATGAACAGGTAGAGGGCGGTCGGACGCTTCCCCCCCGCGACGGCCAGTCGCACGGCGACCGTCAACAGGGCCAGGTCCATCACCGGGTATGCCATCGCGACGAGCTTCTCCAGCAGCGTCAGTGTCGGATCGTGCACGTACGGCGCGATCAGGAAGACCCACGAGATCGTGCCCACGCCGATGCCGACGATCAGCGAGTCGATGAGGCTCGCTCGGTCGCGTCCGGGGGCGCGCCGACGGATGAGGAGCAGGACGCCGGCGATCACGAAGGGGTAGACCGACAGGTACAGAGCGTCCCCCACGGACGGGAACGGTGGATCGGTCCCGAAGAAGCGGTTGTAGTTGTACGTGATGACGTCGCCGGCGACGAACAGGATCTGGCCGATGGCGACGAGGATCCACGGCAGCCGCTCGTCGGGCTGATGCCAACGGAGGGCGAGGAGGATCGCGACCGGTGCGGACAGCGCGATCGCGTTGAACACGGGACCGGCCCGCACCCATGACACGAACAGGAAGGCACCCAGTATCGCGCTCCCGCCCAGCAGGTAGTAGAGCCAGACCCTCGACTTCGATCGGTCCGCGCTCATGCTCGAGACCACGGGGTGCCCCTCCCTACGCCTGGCCCGGGGCCGCCCGAGCCGCGGCGAGGGGATGGGCGAGCCTCGTGACTGTGATCTCGCCGTCGACGAGGTAGCGGCCGACGATGCCGATGTCTTTCCGACTGGCAGGTAGGTCGAACGGCCGGCGATCCCCGATGCCGATCTGCCATCCTTGCTGCTCGGCGATCCGGGCGTCGAGCGTGGGGTGTGTGTCCCTCAGGTGGGCAAGGTCGGTCACGATGGCCAACCTCCGATCGAGCCAACCGTGGTCGTGGCGCCGATCGGGCCGGGGCGTGCCTGAGCCCATATGGTCACTTTCGGACGACCCGGGGAGCCGCTTTAGCCCGATAGGTGGACGCCCGTCTGGCTCGCTGTTCGCCTCGTGCCTGTCTCATCGTGCGTCGACCCCTCGGCCTCGCGGGTGCTCCAGATCGGCGGATCCGACGAAGCACGTTGAGACCCTTGTCCTTCGTCACCGGCTGACGGTCTTGGGGAAGTCGGAAGGACCGCCCAGGTACGCCGGCGCTGGTGCTCGTCGATGGCTGTGGAACCGGGTCCTGACCGAAGACGGGGAGCTGCTGCGTGACCTGACCCTGGACCCGAGCCGCGACCACCAGCCCGTGAACGGATCGATCAGAACGTGGAACGATGGCCCGGGACACGTGGGCACGATGTCCCGAGACATCACGGCCATCGTGGAGTGTTCTCAGAACTCCCGACCTCACGGGATCACCCTGCTGGCGGGTACCTCGGGGCCTGAACAGGTCGAGGACCAGCCCGATCAGGGATCGAGAAGCGCCGGTCACCGAGCCGCACCTATCATGACCGCCATGGACATCACCATCCACGCGAGCCGCCTGCCGCACGACGGTCCGGACGCCTCCCTGGCCTTCTATCGCGACACCCTCGGCTTCGAGGTGCGCAACGACGTCGGATACGGCCGGATGCGCTGGATCACGGTCGGCCCCGCCGGCCAGCTGAGCCGTCCGGAGGAGGTGCTTCGCGATGGCTGAGAGGAAGTCTGCGAAGAAGGCCACGCAGGAGTCCGCGGAGAGCACCGCCGCGATCAACGAGAAGTCCGAGGGATTCACCGATGAGGAACGAGCCGCGATGAAGGCTCGTGCCCAAGAGCTGAAGGCGGAAGCGCGCGCGAACAAGAACAGGGCGGAGGGGGAACGCAACGTGCTCGCGGCGATCGCCGCGATGAAGGAACCGGATCGCGCCATGGCCAAGCGGCTCCATGCGATCGTCCAAGCCAGCGCACCGGACCTCTGGCCGAAGACCTGGTACGGGATGCCCGCGTACGCCAAGGACGGCAAGGTCGTCTGCTTCTTCCAGAGCGCGCAGAAGTTCAACGCGAGGTACGCGACGTTCGGCTTCAGCGACGAGGCGAACCTCGACAAGGGCGCCTTGTGGCCGACCGCCTTCGCGCTGAAGGAGTTGACCGCCGCCGAAGAGGCGGAGATCGCCGCGCTCGTGAAGGAAGCGGTGAGCTGAGTTGGTTGAGTGAGTCTGATCAGTGGAGTGTTCTCAGAACCCTCTTACGTGCGGCGATACCGCCCCTAGCCGCGAGCTCCCACACGTTGAGAAGGGTACCTCCACAGGAGGTCAGAAGCCCCCTCGAGCCCGGGGGGCACAAACGTCACGACTCAGGTTGCGGCCTGGATAGGGCTGACTCATCCGGCACCGCACGCGACTCGAGGACGACGACCGCCGTCTCTCGCGGACGTCGCGCAGCGTAGCCGTCGAGGTTCTTGTCCAGTTCGCGCCAGCGCTGCCACAGCCGTTCACGCTCCTCGCCCATCGCGGCCCTGCCGAGCACCTCGCGCCGGATCCCACCAGCCAGCTCGACGACCGCCTCCGGGTGGGCCTGCAGGTTCAGCCACCAGGCCGGCTCGGGCGCGCCCCAGCCGTTCATGGCCATCGAGACCAGGTTGTCCCCGTCCTCGTAGTAGCCGAGGATCACGCTCCGCGGCTCGCCGCTGCGCCGGCCGCTCGTGGTGAGCCGCAAGGCGCCCCACTTGCCCGGCCGCGGAGGCCACAGCCCCTTGCGCCCCCGGCTAGCCCGAACGATCCGCCGGTGCACGTGCCAGAAGGTCACGACGAACCACCGCGGTGGTAGGCGCGCTTTGCCGTTGGCCATGCCGTACTCCTCTCCCGGGGACATCACCATAGCTCTCGTCAGTGAGTGGAGCCCCGCAGGGTTCAGGCGTTCCCCCTTCGGAGTGTTCTCCAGCGATAGGGACCCGACTACCTCGCGATCCACTCCACGGAACGCCTCGGCGGATGCGGGCGCCGTGAACCCGGTCGAGTCGAAGGGCGACAGCTATGGCAACGCGCTCGCCGAGACGGTCACCTGGCTCCATAAGAGACTGACCCGCCGGCGCGATCCCTCGAAGGGACTCGATGACGGCGAGTTCGCAACCCTTGAATGGGTCGAGCCCTACTCCGGGCCGGCGTCTGGCACGACGCCGAGCTGCTGCATCATCGCCAAGGCGTCGAAGACACCCCAGTGCTCGTGCGCGAGGCCGTCGTCGCCGAACCGGACGATGTCGATCAACTGCGCGTCGACGCGCTTGCCGGTCGGCGGCATACCCATGAACTCGCCCTCGTGCGTCCCCGTCGCCCTGGCCCGTGTAACGACCTTGTCGCCGCTGCTCAGCATGTCCTCAGGGTCGAACCGCAGGTCGGGGAACGCCGCGATGTACATCCTGAAGAACTCCATGACCCCCTCCCTCGTGGGAGCGAGGCCGGGCGTCTCTTCGTGCTCAACGAAGTCGGCGGCCAACACCTGGTCGAACCCGTCGACGTCACCGGCGTTGATCAGGTCGTAGAGCCGTCGCATGGTCGCCTCATGATCCATCGATCGCACCTCCCCCTCGGCCGTACAGACGCGCATCATACGCGGGAGTGATCGGTCCGCACTCATGAACGGGCTTCACGTGCGGGTGCTCACGCTTCTACCGATCGCCGACCTCTTCGCGGTGTGCTCGACCGTGGATGCGTACGCGGCCGTTTGGGCGGAAGCGATCGCAGCAGGCCTCCCGGTGATCGGTTGGCGGACCGCGAACCACCCGCTCCTCGCCGAGGACGGACGGGAGGCGCCCATGCCCGCGCGCGGAGACGACCGGGGCCTCGCGTTGGCGCTTCGGACGATCACGACCGATGCCGCGGTCGCGAACGGCTCGCGGCCGGTGCACGGCGACGGGCGAAGACGCTGCCGACGTGGCAGCGAACAGCCGAGCGGTTCTTCGTAGCGGTGCGCGAACCGCTTCACGACGATCCTGGTAACGAAGGCTAGGAAGCGATGGTGATGCGAGCAGAGGTGCGAGGCGACCGCCGAGCCTCAGAGACCCGTCTCCAAGAGGGGCTTACTGACGACGCTCACGCGTGGCCGGCGCTGAGCAGCCGGACCTGCCGCGACGGATCGCGCTCGTAGATCCGCATCGCCCAGCGATACCCGATGATGCCGATCAGGGCGCACCAGGCCACGGCCAGCACGGCATCGTGCCCGATCCGCGTGCCCATGAGCAGCCCGCGGAGCGTCTCGATGACGGGCGTGAACGGCTGGTATCGGGCGAACCCGCGCAGGGCGACAGGCATCGAGTCGGTAGGAACGAAGCCGCTCCCGACCAGCACGAGGAGGAACAGCGGCATCGCGACGTTGCTCGCGACCTCCACGCTCTTGGCCTGCATGCCCAGGGCGACCGCCAGCCACGTGATCGCGAACGTGAGCATCGCGAGCAGACCGATCGCCGCGACCCACTCCGCGGGACCCGCGTTGGGCCGGAAGCCGATCGCCAGCGCGACGCCGATCACGGCCACCAGGCCGAGCAGCGTTTGGATCGTGCTGCCGAGCACGTGGCCGGTCAGCACGGCGCCGCGGGCGATCCCCATCGTGCGGAACCGGGGGATGATCCCGTCGGCGATGTCCATGGAGATCGCGATCGCCGTCCCTTGGGCCACGCTGGCCACCGCCATGAGGACGATGCCGGGAGTCACGTAGTTCACGTACGCGCCGCGGCCGCCGGACACGGCGCCGAGCCCGGCGCCCATCGTGCCACCGAAGACGTAGACGAAGAGCAGCAGCAAGACCACGGGGAGACCGACGATGAGCAACGACGCCGACGGGTAGCGCACCATGTGCTTGAGGTTGCGACGCAGCATCGTGATCGAGTCGCGGACCGCGTAGGCGTGCACGCTCATCGGTTCGATCCCCCTTCGTGGTCGGAGTTGCCGGTGAGGGTCAGGAAGACGTCATCGAGGTCTGGCGTGTGGATCGTGAGCTCCTCAACCGGGATCGCGGCGTCCTCGAGCCGTCCGAGGAGGGCGCGGAGTGAGCGGATCCCTCCCTCGCTCGGGACCCGGAGGGTCTGGGCGTCGTCGTCCGTCCTCCCGGGAACCACTCGGCTCGCCGCTTCGAGGGCTCGCGCGTCGGCGAAGCGCAGGCGGATGTATCCGCCGGGGATGAGGCGCTTGAGCTCGTCGGGCCTGCCCTCGACGATCACCCTCCCGTGGTCGAGCAGGGCCACCCGGTCCGCGAGGCGATCAGCCTCCTCCAGGTAGTGCGTCGTGAGGAAGATCGTGACTCCCTCATCAACCAGGTCACGGACGATCCGCCACACCGTCCGGCGACTCCGCGGGTCGAGTCCGGCGGTCGGCTCGTCGAGGAAGATGATCCGAGGCTCGCCCATCAGGGTCATCGCGAGGTCGAGCCGGCGACGCAGGCCGCCCGAGTACGTCACGGCGGGTCTCCGGCTCTCCTCCACCACGTCCAGCCGCTCGAGGAGCGCCGCGACGCGACGCCGGCCTTCGGCCCGCCCCAGGTGGTTCAGGTCCGCCATGAGGATCAGGTTCTCTTCGCCGGTGAGGAGGTTGTCCACGGCCGTGGACTGACCGGTGACGCCGATCACGTCGCGCACGGCATCCGGCTCGCGCACGGGATCGTGCCCGGCGACCCGGACCTCGCCCGAGTCGGCACGGATCAACGTCGACAGGATCTGTACGGTCGTCGTCTTGCCGGCGCCGTTCGGTCCGAGCAACGCGAAGACGGAGCCCTCGGGAACCCGGAGGTCGATCCCGTCCACCGCGACCGTGTCCCCGAACGACTTGCGGAGGCCGGTCGCCTCCAGGGCGGGGGGCGACGTGGTGACGTTCATGGCTCGCTCGTCCCGTAGCTGCTCGCGGTCCTGCGATGGATGACGATGTCGCCCATCGAGGAGTGGGCACTGATCTCGACGGGGTTCTCCCCCGGCTCGGGTGGCTCGGCTTGCGCGAGCTCGTTCGCCACGTGGCCGAACCGCGTCTCGAGGTCCAGCCAGGCGGGGACGCCATCCCGGACGCCGATCGCCACCGTCCCGTAGGCGGTCTGTGCCAGGACGGGTCCGCGCACCACCTCGTCGAGGCGGACGTTGCCGTTGGCGGTCTTGGCGACGATGCCCGACCCCGCGAGGTCGACGGAGATCGCACCGTTGGCCGCGTTCAGACGCCCCTCCCCGGTGATCTCGCCGACCCACGTGTCGCCGTTGGAGTTCTTGATCGCCGCCGCCCCGTCGATCCGGCCGATCCGCACGGCGCCGGCCGTCTTGATCTGGGCGTTGCCCGCGATCACGTCCGCGGTCACGTCGCCCACGCCGGCGCTGAGCTCCACGGGGCCGGTTCGCTCGAGCGCGATGTCACCGACACCCGTCCGGTACCGGCACTCGCCGATGCGGCCGGAGCAGTGCAAGGTGGCAACCCCGGTTGACCCGCGCACGGTCGAGCCCGCCGGGAGCTCGATCCGCACGTCGATCGATTCGTGGCCGCCCCAGGGACCCCAGGGCGCCCACTGCCGCCACCCCTTCGGCGCTCTCACGAGCAAGCTGCCGTTCGCGTACTCGACCCGTGTCTGCCGAGCCGCGGTCACGTCGGACGTCTTCGCGGGGTCGCTCGGCCGTACATCGACGACCGTGTCGTCGCGGTCGCTCGCGACGATACGGACGTCGCCGACCCCGAGCTCCAAGGAGAGCGCGATCGGTTGGGGTGTATCGAACGTGGTCATCGGTCTTCCTCCTAGCGCGCCCAGCCCGTGTAGCGCTGCGCGCCCTGCGGGGTGCGCTTCTCGCGTCGACGGGCCGGGTCCCTTCGTTCCAGCTCTCCGGCAGCGGTCCGCACCAGCCAGGCGTTCACCGATAGCCCATCACCACCCGCCGCCTGCTCGATACGGGACTTCAAGCGATCGGGGAGCCGGAGGTTGATGCGCGACACTGTGGAGTCGCCGTCGGCATCCTCACGCCACGGGCTCCCCGAAACGTCCTCCACCTCGGCGACGTCCTCGGCTGCGCGGTCTACCGGTGGCAGGCTCACCACGAACTCGGGCTCGCGCCCGCGCAGCCGCAGCTCGACCGAGCCCGGCGCGAGCTCGAGCGTGATCTCCTCCGCCGCCGCCGTCAGCGCATCTTGGATCGTCAGCCGGATCGCCGCCTCGAGGGGAGCGACCAGGCGCTCGGCTAGTGCTCGCGCCTCATCCCCACCCGCCTCGGCGACCATTTCGAGCTGATGGCGGAGGTTCTCGACGTACGGTTCGATCTCCATGCGCGCCATGATGGCACCATTCTGACGCCATGTCAACCTCGATATGGCATCAGACTGGCTCAACAGCTCCGACGCGCGTCGTCCCGCTGCGCTGGGCTGCCATGGAGTTCCGCACGATCCGTGAGGACGAGTTCGACGCGTTCGAGCTGGCTGATCGCGAACGCCTTCGGCGACGTCGAGGCAACCGCACACGAGCTCGCACTCAGTTCGTCACGTCGCAAAGAGGATCTCGATGTACCCGTCGGTTCCGTTCACACGGATCTGCTGCCCGTCCTGGATCAACCGCGTGGCGTGTTCTACCCCGACGACGGCTGGCAGGCCGTATTCCCGTGCGATCACAGCGCCATGTGTCATCAGGCCACCGACCTCCGTCACCAGACCAGCAATCGCGACGAACAGAGGCGACCAGCTGGGGTCCGTGTAGGCCGTGACCAGGATGTCGCCCACTTCGAGATCGGCCTGCGCCATATCCAGGATGACACGGGCCCGCCCTTCGATGATCCCAGCAGAGACCGGCAGGCCGACCAGCGCACCGGTTGGTAGGTCGTCGCGTCGGTACGCCCCGGAGATGACCTCGCCATCCGACGTAAGCACCCGCGGCGGCGTGAGCGCTTGATATGACCGGAACGCGTCCTTGCGCTGGTGGATGAGCTGGTCGTCCACCTGGTTCGTGCGCACGACGTCGTGGAACTCCTGGAACGTGAGGTAGAAGACATCTTCCTTCTCGCCGAGCACATGTGCGTGTACGAGGCGCTCGGCTTCCTCCAGCAAGGCTTGCTTGTAGACGAAGTAGCGGCTGACCATGCCGTACTTCGGATACTCGCGGTACCCGATGAAGGTCCGGACCTGGTCGATCTTCCGCTTGGTCTCGTCGGCCTTCCGCTCCCCGTCCGGCAAGGCCCGCAACCGCTCCAGCATCTCCTGTTCCTTCATCAGGGCCTCCTGCCGCCCTCGCTCGGCGCGCCGCTCGCCGTCGCCGGGCTCGAAGTTCTTGACGTTGCCCAGGATCAAGGGCACGAGGGTGGTGGGGCGTTCGCTCCAACGCGGTCTCGTGATGTCGATCTCGCCGACACAGCGCATGCCGTACGTGTCCAGCCAGGCCTGGATCGCATCTCGGGCCTCCTTTCCGCCGGCGAGCTTGGCCATCTCGTCCAGGAAGCCCTCGTCCTCGACGTGCTGCAGAGAAGCCACCACGTTCGGATGCGGGCGGATCACGTCCGCGACGTCCAGCAGCGCCAGTCCCATCTCCGACGTGACGTTGTGGGGAACGGACTGCGCAAGCGTGTCGGCCGCGTTCTTCTCGCCCAACCACGCTTGCAGCTGCTCGTTGAGCCACCAGGTAGCCTCCATCGCCGTCATGAACACCTGATGGCTCTGCGGATCGAACAAGATCCGCTTCAGCTCCTGGATGTCCGCCAGGATGAAGTCGAACAGGGTGGGTCCGGACTTCGTCCGGATCTCGCTCTTCAAGGTGGCGAGGGAAGCCTGGGTGCGCCCGATGAGCTCGGTGACGATGGCTGGATCGGTCTCGATCGGGACCGGCTCGTCACCAGGGGCCGACGCGCCCAGGAAGGCTGGCTCGCCGGAATCATCCGGGACCGACGGGACGAATTCGCCGCGCTCGAGGACGGTCTCCAGGGCGTCTCGGATCAGCGGGTCGCCCCTTCCCAGGACCTCGAGGAGCCCGGCGCGGCTCGCTTGCGACGCGAGCCCCTCGGTGACATCGACGAACAGCCTCCCGCCGGCCTCGGACATCGGTCGGGGGGTCGTCAGCTGCCACAGAGAGAGACCCAGTGGCTTCATGGGGTCGGTCATCATCTGCTGGTGACCGACGGAGACGTAGACGTGGTTGGCTCCGTCACCGGCCTCCGGGGGGATGGGGAACAGCGTGGTGATCGGGCGACTCTGGACGATCTGGAAGCCGTCGTCGGCCAGACACCATTCGATGTCCTGGGGGCGGCCGAAGTGCGCCTCGATCCGCCGGCCCAGCTCCGCGAGTCCCACGACCTGCGCATCCGTCAGCGCTGGCTGATCCTGCCGCGCCGACTCGATCGCCTGTTGCTGCGTCCCACCCGCCGGCGAGGCGTAGATGGCAAGCCGCTTGGTCGCGACCGTCTTGGCGGTGATCTCGCCGTCGCGCACCGTGCAGATGTCGGGGCTCACCAGGCCGGAGACCACGGCCTCGCCGAGGCCGAAGCTGGCCTCCACGCGAACGACCTTCCGGTTGGAGGTGACGGGGTCGGCCGTGAACAGGATGCCGGCCGCCTCCGCGAAGACCATCTGCTGCACGACGACGGCCATGTGGACGTTCCGGTGGTCGAAGTCGTTCCGCAGTCGGTAGGTCACGGCCCGCTCGGTGAAGAGCGAGGCCCAGCACCGGCTGACGTGCTGGAGGATCGCCGCCGGCCCCACGACGTTCAAGTAGGTGTCCTGCTGGCCCGCGAAAGAGGCCGCAGGCAGATCCTCCGCCGTCGCGCTGGATCGAACGGCGTAGGCGTCTCGCTCGCCGAGTGGGGCGAGCGCACGGGTGATCGCCGCCGCCAGGTCGTCGGGGATGGCGATGGCTTCGAGGGTCTGGCGGACCTCCGCGCTTCGCGTGCGGATCGCCTCCCGGTCGTCCGGGCTCAGGCGCGACAGCCGATCGAGCAGGTCGTCGATCGACGGCGCTTCCGCGATGATCCGTCGGAAAGCGTACGTCGTCACGCAAAAGCCAGCCGGCACGCGGATGCCTTCGATCCGCGACAGCTCCCCCAGGTTGGCGCACTTGCCGCCGACGACGGCGACCTTCGTCTGGTCGATCTCCTCGAGACCTAGCACGTAGCCACTCATCCCTTGACCTTCCCCTTCAGCCCGTCGAGCCTCTCTCGCTTCTCGTTCACGCCGCTGAACCCTTGCCGCACGACCCAGGGGCTTGCCGCGAGCCCCGGACGTGTCGCTACAACCCGGGACGGCAGACCACCGGCTCGCGACCCGTGGCCTCGTGGGTGCGTCGTTCGACGATGACAACGTCGACGCTGGCCAGCGGCAGCTGGCCGCACGCGACCCACACGTCTCCAACAGCATGCGCATTTCACGACTCCCGTCTCCCTCGGCCTCGGCTCGGTCGGCGATCGTGCGCCACGACCCGCGGTTGCCGCAAGCCCCCACTCGCGACGTAAGCTGAACGTGGAGGGGGCGGCAGGCCTCTCCCTCCTCACGACGAGATGACGCTGCTGCTCGCCTTCACCTTGGTCGGCTACAACCTCGAGGCCATCCGCTCGTTCACCGCGAAGAAGGAGGCCGAGCGCACGGCGACACCCTCGAAGAAGACGAGGAAGAGGCGTCGTGCGGGGACGTGGGCCGACGTGATCGGCTCCGATCGTCCGGAGTCCGGCCGCGCCCCGCCGTCGGGCTGACCGGTTCGAGTTCGAAGAACACCTCACCACTGATCAAGAGCGTCACCGGCATGGTCGGATGGCGCCCTTCGTGCATCTCGAGCACTGATCGCCTGTCACATCGACAGCCGAACGACCGCATCAGGCCCTCGATCGCGCGAAGCGACCGCCGGCGCCCTCTTCAGCGGAGTTCTGAGATGTCAGGGGCCTCAGTTCTGAGAACACCCCTTCGTTCGTTCGTGGGAGGAGGAGTCTGCGAGTTCACCGGATAGTGGACAGATGTGTCGGAGCATCGTGGACACCGACGACGGGGGTCTGCGATGGATCTGGCGCGCTACGTGGTGGACGCGGTGGTGCTGGAGGGCCGCAGCTATCGGGAGGTCGCCCGAGCCCACGGGGTGTCCAAGAGCTACGTCGGCAAGCTGGTCGGGCGGTTCCGTGAGGGCGGCTACGACGCCATCTCGCCGCGCTCGAGGGCGGCCATGCGGATCCCCCACCGCACCCCCGAGGCGATCGAGGACGAGATCATCGCCCTGCGCAAGGAGCTGACCGAGCTCGGGGTCGATGCGGGTGCGGCCACGATCTCCTACCACCTGTCGCTCCGCCACCGGCACGCTCCCTCGGTCTCGACGATCTGGCGCGTGCTCCGCCGGCGTGGCTTCGTGACCCCGCAGCCGCACAAGCGACCACGCAGCTCCTGGGTGCGCTTCGAGGCGCAGCTCCCGAACGAGCGCTGGCAGTCCGACGTCACCCATTGGCGCCTGCGGGACGGCACCGGGGTCGAGATCGTGAACTTCATCGACGACCACTCCCGGGTGGCGGTCGCCTCCCGCGTGCTCCGGCTGGCGACGGCGCCCAAGGTCCTGGACGTCTTCCGGGACGCCGGGGCACGCTGGGGGTTCCCGGCGGCACTGCTCACCGACAACGGCTGTGTCTACACCGACGTGGCACCGGGGCGGGCCCAACGTGATGCAGACCGAGCTGCTGGCCCTCGGGATCGACTACCGCCACTCCCGTCCCTACCACCCGCAGACCTGCGGCAAGGTGGAGCGGTTCCACCAGACGATGAAGGCGTTCCTGGCCAAGCAGCCGAGGGCGCGCTCGATCGACGAGCTGCAGGCCCAGGTCGATCGGTTCGTCGCCTACTACAACGACGTCCGGCCTCATCGAGCGACCGGCACGCAGGCCGCCGAAGGCGGCGTTCGAGGACAGGGACAAGGCTCGGCCTTCGGGGCCCAAGATCCGGGTCGGAGCCGGCGTGCGCGTGCGCCGTGATCGCATCAACAAGGCCGGGAACGTGCACGCTTCGTCACGGGACCCGTCTGCACCACATCGGGGTGGGTCACGCCCACATCGGCAAGCGCGTGACCCTGCTGGTGGACGGGCTGGACGTGCGGGTGATCTCCGAGGACGGCGAGCTGCTACGGCACCTGATGCTGGACCCGACGAGGGACTACCAACCGCGAGGGATCGTGAGCCTCGTCTACGATGCCCCGACACATCCGGCCACGATGCCCCGACACATCACATCGGTGGGAGGAGGAGGATTCGAACCTCCGTAGGCTTCGCCGGCGATTTTACAGACCGCTCCCTTTGGCCGCTCGGGCATCCTCCCTGGTCGCGCTGCCCAGGATAGCAAGGGTGGCCGGCTCGTCCAGCCTGGGTAGGATTGGCGCCATGGCCAAGACCGACTTCTCGTTCGACATCGTCTCCCAGGTCTCGATGCCCGAGGTCGCCAACGCCGTCGACCAGGCCCGGCGCGAGATATCCCAGCGCTTCGACTTCAAGGACACGGGCACCTCGATCAGCCAGGACGACAAGCTCGATCGAGATCCGCTCGGGCACCGAGGACCGCCTGAAGGCCGCGCTCGAGGTCTTCAAGGAGAAGGCCGTGAAGCGTGAGGTCAGCCTCAAGGCGATCCACGTCGGTCCCATCCAGCCGGCTGCCAAGGGCGCCTACCGGCAGTCCCTGAACGTGAACGTGGGGATCAGCGCGGACAAGGCCCGCGAGCTGGTCAAGTTCATCAAGGGCACGCATGTCAAGGTCCAGAGCCAGGTGCAGGACGACCAGGTCCGGGTCTCGGGCAAGCACAAGGACGACCTCCAGGCGGTCATCCGAGCGGTCAAGGAGCACGACTTCGGCATCGCCCTGCAGTTCGTCAACTTCCGCCCGTAGGCAGGGCCGCTCCGTCACATCGGCTGCGCCGGAGACGCCGCTCCGTCGTATTGCTGGCCCCTCGTTCGCCCAGGTAGATTGCCGTGCACGGAGGTGGTACCGGTGGACGTGGAACGTCTGAAAGCCCGCGCTGAAGAGATCAGCGAGAAGGAATCCAAGCGCCTGCTCGAGCGCACGCCGAAGTCCAAGGCGCTGTTCGAGCGAGCCGTGAAGGTCCTGCCGAAGGGCGTGGCCTCGAACTTCCAGGCCAACGACCCCTACCCCACGTACCTCGAGCGCGGTCACGGCTCGAAGGTATGGGACGTGGACGGGACCGGATACACCGACTTCCACGGCGGTTTCGGCGTGAACGTGGTCGGCCACGCCCACCCGAAGATCGTCGAGGCGATCCGCAGGGTCGCCGACCGAGGGATCCACTTCGCCGTAACCACTCCGGCCACGGTCGCCCTCGCCGAGGCCATCTGCGAGCGCTTCAACATCGAGCAGGTGCGCATGGTGAACTCGGGCACCGAGGCCACGATGGACGCGCTCCGCGTGGCGCGTGCCGCGACCGGCAAGGACCGCGTCGTGAAGATCGAGGGCTCGTACCACGGCCACCACGACGCCCTGCTGTTCTCGGTGGTCCCCGAGGCCGACACGCTCGGCGTGCGTCACAGCGTCGGCGGCGAGGCCGCCGACACGAGCGGCGCCGCCTACACGAGCACGCCGACCTCGAAGGGCATCCCGAAGTCGATGTGGAACGACACGATCATGGTGCCGTTCAACGACGCCGAGTCGGTCGAGGAGCTGTTCCGCGAGCACGCAGACGAGATCGGTGCCCTGGTCCTCGAGCCCGTGATGATGAACGTCGGCATCATCGTGCCGAAGCCCGGCTACCTGCAGGCCCTGCGGGACCTCTGCGACCGTTACGGGGTCGTGTTGATCTTCGACGAGGTGAAGTGCGGTGGCACGATCGCCTACGGTGGCGCGATCGAGCGCTACGGCGTCCAACCGCACCTCGCGGCGTGGGCGAAGGCGCTCGGCGGCGGCTCGGTGATCGGCGCGTTCGGCGGTGACGCGAACGTCATGGAGTGGGTGGCCAAGGGCGCGGCCCAGCAGGGCACGTTCAACGGCAACCCGCTCTCGGCCGCGGCAGGGCTCGTGGCGCTCACCGAGGTCCTCACGCGGGACGCCTACGACGAGCTCGGCAAGCTCGGCACGCTGCTCGCCGAGGGCTGCCAGCGCGCGATCGACGACGCCGACCTGCCGGCACACACGGTCGACCTCGGCGCGAAGGGCTGCGTCTCGTACCGCAAGGAGCCGCTCACGAACTACCGCGACTTCCTGGAGACCATCCCCGAGCTCTTCTACGCGTCGTTCACCTGGATGGTGAACCGGGGGATCTTCATGACCCCCGGCGACGAGGAGCAGTGGACGATCTCGGTCCAGCACTCCGAGGACGACGTCCGCAAGTACGTGGAGGCGTTCGGGGGGTTCACGCAGGAGCTCGTGAGCTAGCACGAACGCACCGCACCTCCGACGGGACCGGTCCCTTGAAGGTCGGCCGCCGGCTACGCAGCCCCGATCTGGCGGCGGATCTCCTCGAGCCGGGCCACGCGCGCCTCGGTCGGCGGATGCGTCGAGAACAGGCTAGCGAAGCCGCTGCATCGAGCGGCCACCCCGGAGCGGGTTCACGATGAACAGGTGAGCCTCGGCAGGGCTCACGGACGCCGGAGCCGGGACGCGCTTCGAGGTCTCCTCGAGCTTGCGGAGGGCGCTCGCGAGCGCCTCGGGGTCGTGCGAGAGCAACGCGCCGGACTCGTCTGCCTGGTACTCACGTGAGCGCGAGACGGCCATCTGGACGATCGCGGCGGCGATCGGCGCGAGGATCCACGCGAACAGCAGGCCGAGGACGTTGCCGCCCCGGTTGTCGTCACTCCCGCCGAAGAAGAGCGCGAACCGGGCGAGGAACGTGATGCTCATCCCGATCGCGGCGGCGATCGAGCTCACGAGGATGTCGTGGTTGGCGACATGCGAGAGCTCGTGCGCGAGCACGCCACGGAGCTCGCGCTCGTCCAGGATCTGCAGGATGCCCTTCGTGACCGCGACCTTCGCGTTCTTCGGGTTGCGGCCGGTCGCGAACGCGTTCGGCTGCATCATCTCCGAGACGTAGATCTCGGGCATCGGCATCTGGTGTGCCTGCGAGAGCTCCCGAACGATCCGGTAGAGCTGGGGGTACTCCTGCTCGGTCACGGGCTTCGAGCGGGTCGACCTCACTGCGATGCTGCCGGAGAACCAGTACATCGCGAAGTTGAACACCAGCGCGAGGACGAGAGCGATCGTGGCTCCGCTCGTGCCGCCGAGGGCCGCCCCGATCACGACGAACAGACCACCCATCGCGGCGATGAGGACCCAGGTCTTCACCCGGTTGATGCCGATCATGGGATGCGATCCCTCCTTCATGGGACCATTCGCCGACTGGCGGCGGCCGGTTCTAGCGCCCGACCAGCGTCGACAGCGGCGGGAAGTGCGCGAGGAGCTCAGGGTAGATGCCGATCGGCGACGACCGCCACCATCGCGACGAACGCGACCCGCCGCACGAGCACGGGTGAGGCGAACGGGCGCATGGCGCTGAGGCTCCTGGAAGATCATCGCGCGCGGGATCGCCAGGTAGTAGGCGATGCTCGACCACCGAGTTCACGACCATGACGACCGCGAGCGCGACCCCGATCCCGCCGCGGTCGATCGCGGCCCGGAAGACCAGGAACTTCGCCCAGAAGCCACCCGTCGGCGGGATCCCGGCGAGCGAGATCATGAACACCGTCATCGCGACCGCGATCACGGGGCGCGCTTGCGCGAGCCCGTCGAAGTCCGAGATCGGCAGCGCTCGGGACTCCCGCGAGAGCGCCGTCACCACGGCGAACGCCCCGAGGGTCATGACCGCGTAGATCAAGATGTAGGTCGTCGTCGGCCGCGAACGCGTCCTGGTTCACGGCCTGGTCGGCCGTCACGAGCGCGAACGGCAGCAGCATGTAGCCCGGCCTGCGCGATGCTCGAGTACGCGAGCAGCCGGACCGTCTGCCGCTGCTGCAGCGCCACGAAGTTCCCGATCGTCATCGTGAGGATCGACAGCACCGCGAAGATCGGCGTCCAGAACTCGCACTGGGCGGGGAAGGCCACGAACATCAGCTGCAGGAGGCCGGCGAACCCCGCCGCCTTCGAGGCCGTCGCCAGGAACGCGGCGACCGGCACCGGGGCACCCTCGTACGTGTCCGGCGCCCAGAACTGGAACGGCACCGCCGAGACCTTGAATCCGAAGCCGACCGCGATGAACAGGATCGCCGCGAGGGCGAGCGTCTCCTTGCCCTGCTCGAGTCGCCGGCGAGCGCCACCGCGATCTCGGACAGGTTCGTCGCCCCCGTGACCCCGTACATCAGGCTCATCCCGTAGAGCATCACGGCGGTCGAGAGCACGCCGATCAGGAAGAACTTGAGCCCGGCCTCGTTCGATCGCACGTCGGTCTTGCGGAAGGCCGCGATGCAGGAACCCCGGCGCGGAGACGAGCTCGAGCGAGATGAACAGCATCAGCAGGTCGCGCGACGACGGCATCAGCACGCAGCCGAGGAACGACGTCAGCAACAGGAAGTAGTACTCGCCCTGGTAGAAGCGGCCGTCGCGGAAGTACCGGAGGCTGATCGCGAGCACGACGACCGCGACCGACAGGAAGAACACCTTGAACAGGACGGCGAAGTCGTCGACCACGAACGAGTCCCGCCGAACGTCGAGCGATCGCTCGCCGATCAGGGTGAGCGTGGCGACCAGGGCGGCGACGACGCCAGCGAGCGCGATCGGCATCGCGAACCACGGAGCGCCTCTTGCAGGAACGCGTCGACGAACAGGACCAGCACGATCGTGCCGGACAGGATCAGCTCCGGCAGGATCGCGTGGTAGTCGATCGCCTGCGCTCATCGACGCGCCCCTACCCCCCGAACAGGCGTCATCAGGGCTTCGACCGCCCCGTCGGTCACGCCGAGCAGCAGGCGCGGGAACAGGCCGAGCGCCACGATCGCGACGAGCAGCGGCACCCACGAGACCCACTCGACCGCCACGATGTCGGGGAACGGCGACTCGCGCCACTTCTCGGGGACGGTGCCCATGTTCACCCGCTGGAGCATCCACAGGAAGTAGCCGGCGGTCAGGACCGTGCCGATGCCGCCCGCCACCATGAACACGCGGAACAGGCCGGTCTGGTCCGAGAGCACTCGGGCCGGGCTGTACGAGGACGAGCAGCGCCATGACCTCGCCCCAGAACCCCGCGAGCCCGGGCAGGCCGAGCGAGGCGATCGACGACGAACGCGAAGACCCCGCCGAGGTACGGGAGCTTCTGCATGAGACCGCCGCCGATCTCGGCGATCTGCCGCGTGTGGTAGCGGTCGTAGACCGAGCCCACGCAGAAGAACAGCATGCCGGTGATGAGGCCGTGCGCGACCATCCCGAAGATCGCAGCGTTGATCCCGATCGGCGTGAGCGTCGCGATACCGAGCATCACGAATCCCATGTGGCCGACCGAGCTGAACGCGATCAGCCGCTTCAGGTCCTTCTGCGCCAGGCACGCGAGCGCCGCGTACACGATCGCGATCGCCGCGAGCGCACCGATCCACGGCGCGTACACTCGGGCGCCCGTACGGGCAGCATCGGCAGGGCGATCGCGGACGAACCCGTAGGTCCCCATCTTCAGCATGATCCCGGCCAGCAGGACCGAGCCGATCGTGGGCGCCTCGGTGTGGGCGTCGGGGAGCCACGTGTGGAACGGCCACATCGGCACCTTCACCGCGAACCCGAGCGCGACCGCGCCGAACGCCACCAGCTGGAACGTGTTGCGTGAAGCCGCCCCCGGCCCCGTACGGCCTGCAGCTCGATGATGTCGAACGTGTGGGGCGCGGACCGGAAGTACATCGCCAGGAACGCCAGGAGCATGAACACCGAGCCCGAACAGCGTGTACAGGAAGAACTTGATCGCCGCGTACTCGCGGTTGGCGCTCCCCCAGATGCCGATCAGGAAGTACATCGGGACCAGGACCAGCTCCCAGAAGACGAAGAACAGGACCAGGTCGAAGGCGATGAACGTGCCGGCCATGCCGGTCTCGAGCAGGAGCATCAAGCGCGAGGAACGCCTTCGTCTTGCCCGGGCTCGGGACGAACCGCCACGGTGTAGATCGCGCAGAGGAAGGACAGGATGAAGGTGAGCACGTACAGCGGCGAGACTGATCCCGTCGATCCCGACGTGGTACCGAGCGCCGATCGCCGGGATCCACCGCGTGTCGAGCTCGAACTGCAGCCCGGCAGCCCGAGCCGTAGTCGAAGTCGATCGCGAGTCGCGACCGCCGAACACCATCGCCGCTGCCGCTGATCACGATCCCGAGGCCTCGGACCAGCCGGTCCTTGTCCTTCGGCACCAGCGCGATCACCAGCGCCCCCGCGAGGGGCAGGAACGTGGCGATCGTGATCGCCGACTCCTCCCAGGCGTTCATCGGGACTCCCTCTCTGTGTTCATCGCGATCAGATCCTCGTGAAGATGACGGCCAGGATCACCACGCCGGCGAACAGGAACGCCGCGTAGCGCTGGACGTTGCCGGACTGCAGGTAGCGCGAGCAGTCCACCGGTGAAGCCCGCGGTCTGGCCGAGGCCGTTGACGGCGCCGTCGATGACGTCCTCGATCGAAGGCCTGCACGCCGCGCGAGAACACCCGGGCGACCCTCGCCGCGCCGTTCACGACGCCGTCGAGGACGTTCTGGTTCGTCCAGTAGACGAAGGCCGCGATCGGGTCGCGGACGGGCCGGATGATGCCCCGCCAGTAGATCGTCGTCCAGGTAGTACTTGTTCCAAACAGCGTGTAGCGCGGGCCGAGCGCGGTGATCGGATCGGGCTCCCGCCATCGCCGATAGACGGCGTAGCCCGCTCACGAGCCCCAGCCGGCCGCGGTCACCGACAGCGCAGCCACCCACGGCACGAACGTGATCGCCTCGGGCTCCTCGAGGAAGACCCAGTCGAAGAACGGCGCGCCGGTCCCGGCGAACCCGAGGAAGCCGACGACCAGCGTCGCCGCCGGCGAGACACGAGCGGGGCCGTCATCGTGAACGGCGACTCGTGCGGGTGCCCGTGACCCCGGTACTCGCCGAAGAAGGTCTGGAGGACCATGCGCGTCGTGTAGAAGGCCGTGACGGCCGCGGTGAGCAGGAGCATGACGAACAAGCATCCAGTGGTCGACCGTGCTCGAGCGCGACGAGGAGCTCGTCCTTGCGAGAAGAACCCGGCGAGGGGCGGGATGCCCGACGAGCGCGAGCGAGCCGATGAGGAACGTCCAGAAGGTGACCGGCATCGGTCTTCCGCAGCCCGCCCATCTCCCTCATGTTGTTGGTGTGGCAGGCGTGGATCACCGAGCCGGAGCCGAGGAACAGCAGCGCCTTGAAGAAGGCGTGGGTGAACAGGTGGAAGAAGGCCGCGTTGCGTCCGGCGGGGCCCGCAGCCATGAGCGTGATCATGTAGCCGAGCTGCGAGACGGTCGAGTACGCCAGCACCCGCTTGATGTCGTCCTGGACCAGGCCGAGCAGCGCCGCCACCGAGCGCGGTGATCCCGCCGATGATGCCCGACGAACTGCAGGACCCACGGGTCGGCGTGCATGAAGACGCTGAAGGTGCGCCCGACCATGTAGACGCCGGCGGCGACCATCGTCGCGGCGTGGATCAGCGCCGAGACCGGCGTGGGGCCGGCCATCGCGTCGGGCAGCCACACGTGGAGCGGGAACTGCGCCGACTTGCCGATCGCGCCGCCGAACAGCAGGAGCGCGGCGATCGAGACGACCCCGCGTGCCATCTCGCCGCCGCCGACGAGGTGGCCGATCTCCTGGATGTTCGAGGTCGTGAACCCGGTCGCGGCGATCAGCACGAAGATGCCGAACATGAACGGCACGTCGCCGATCCGGGTCGTGATGAAGGCCTTGATCGCCGAGCTCGAGTTCACGTGCTCCTCCCACCAGTGCCCGATCAGGAAGTAGGAGCAGACACCCATGACCTCCCAGCCGACGAGCAGCTGGAACAGGTTGTCGGCGATGACGACGTTCAGCATCGCGGCGGTGAACAGCGACAGCACGACGTAGAACCACGTGAAGCGCGGGTCGCCGTGCATGTAGCCGATCGAGTAGACGTGCACGCACAGCGAGACACGGCGGTCACCACGACGAGCATCACGGCGGTGAGGCCGTCGACGTACTGCCCGAGCGTCGTCTTGAGCGAGCCGATCTGGAACCAGTCGATCGACGAGGTGTAGGTGCCGCCGCCCGTCACGAAGTGCCACAGGACGCCCGAGCGAGAGCACGAACGACGACCCCGACCGTGACGACCCCGTAGATCCAGCCGCGACCCGGGGATCGCTTGCCGAAGAACACGATGAGCGCGGCCGACAGCAGCGGCAGGAGCGCGACGAGCCACGCGTACTTCGTCAGCCCGGGCGAGCCGGTCGCCTCGGCGACCTCCTCGGCCCGGATCACGGCCTGGGCGAGCAGCGAGGTCACCACTTGAGGAGGTTCACCTCGTTCACGTTGATCGTCTCGCGGTTGCGGTAGATCAAGATCACGATCGCGAGCCCGATGCCGACCTCGGCGGCGGCGACGGCGATCACGAACAGCGCGAAGACCTGGCCCGTGAGGTCGCTGCCAGAGTTGGGAGAAGCCGACCAGGTTCACGTTGACCGCGTTCAGCATCAGCTCGATCGACATCAGCACCAGGACCGCGTTGCGGCGCGCGAGCACCCCGTACACGCCGATCGAGAACGAGGGCGGCGGAGAAGAACAGCACGAGTGGCAAACGGATCACGAGCGCTCGTCCTTCCGCGAGAGCACGACCGCGCCGATCAGCGCGGCGAGCAGCGACGAACGAGACCGCCTCGAACGGGAGGACGTACTGGCGGAAGATCGACTCCCCGATCGCGCCCGAGGTGGCCTGCGCGAGCTCGAGCTTGCGGGTCACTCCACGCGTAGGCGTCCTGGATCAGGAAGACCAGCCCGGCCGAGGATCGCGAGCCCGACGAGGGCGGCCACCCCACGGCTCCGGTTGTCCAGCGCCTCGCGCCCGATCGGCGCCTTCGTGAGCATGAGCCCGAACAGGAACAGGATCACGATGGCGCCGACGTAGATGAGGATCTGGACCCATCCCACGAACTCCGCTCCGAGGAGGAGGTAGATCGCGCCGACGGACGCCGAGCGCGGCGACCAGGTACAGGGCGGCGCGCACCACGTTCCTCGCGTCGTCACGACCCGGACCGCGGCGACGGTGCCCGACGAGGGCGAGCACCACGAACGCGTACTCCTGCGACGCTCACGTCAGGACTCCCCCGCCGCCTTCTTCCGGGCCGCGATCATCGCCGCCCGCCGCGCCTGGCCCTCGGCGACTCGCCGCGGCCGTCCCCTTCGCGAGCAGCTCGGCCAACACCCGGTCGAAGCGTCTCCTGGTCCAGGCTCGACCTCCTCGCCGCTCCAGCCGCGGCAGCTCGCGGCGGCCGGAGCCGCGCGGCGAGCGGCGCCTCGCGGCGGTGCCAGTGGCGACCGGCGCCGAGCTCCGGGGGCCAAGCCGCAGCGGGCGGCGCGGCGCGATCGCGCGGCGCCTTCGGCGTCGCAGGCGGCGGCGACGCCGGCGTCGCGGCCCGTGCGCCTCTCCGCAGGCGGCTCTGCGCCGACCTCGAGCGGCGGGGGCGGCAGGACCGTGTAGGTCCACTCCTCGAGCTTCTCCTTCTCGTGGAGCAGCTCGTGGATGTCGTACTCGGCGTACTCGAACTCCGGACTCCAGAACAGCGCGTCGAACGGGCAGACCTCGACGCAGATGCCGCAGTACATGCAGAGCGCGAAGTCGATCGCGAAGCGGTCGAGCACCTTGACCGAGCGCGCCTTGCCGCCGGACGCCGGCGGGTGGGTCTCCTTGTGCGCGTCGATGTAGATGCACCAGTCAGGGCACTCGCGCGAGCACTTGTAGCAGACGGTGCAGTTCTCCTCCTTGAGCGCGATGACGCCGCGGGTGCGCGCGGGCAGGTCCGGCTTGACCTCCGGGTACTGCTGGGTCACGGATCGCCGGAGGAGGTGCTTCAGCGTGACGGCGAGGCCCTTGACGAAGCCGAGACCGCCGGGGATAGCCGCGTCCTCGGCGCGCTGCCGCACGTCCTTCTCGTCGACCGCCATGCCCTCCTCAGCCCCTCGTCCCCGAGCCCTAGACCGCCACCTTCAGCGACGCCGACCACGAGGATCTGCAGCAGCGCGAGCGGTATCAGCGCGAGCCAGGAGAACCGCTGGAGCTGGTCCTCACGCAGGCGCGGGTAGGTCGCCCGCAGCCAGATGATGAAGAACGCCAGCGCGAAGATCTTCGCCGAACATCCACAGCGGCGCCGGGATCGCCCGAGGCCCGGGCAGCGCCTGGTACCCGCCGAGGTACAGCACGGCGGCGATCGCGGACAGACGCACGATGCCCGCCGTACTCGGCGAGCAGGAAGAACGCGAACTTCAGGCCCGTGTACTCGGTGATACGCGCCGAAGATGATCTCGGAGTCGGCCACCGGCATGTCGAACGGCGGACGCGTGAGCTCCGCCACCGCCGCCGTGAGGAAGATGACGAACCCGACGGGCTGCGTGAGCACGAACCAGAACCGCTCCTGCGCCTCGACGATGCCGACCAGCGACAGCGTTCCGGCCTGCATCACCACGCGCGCCGCGCGCCAGGACGAGCGGCAGCTCGTAGGCGATCAGCTGGGCCGCCGCGCGCAGGCCACCCATCAGGGAGAACTTGTTGGCCGAGGCCCACCCGGCCATCAGCACCCCGATCACCGAGACCGAGGACATCGCCATCACGAAGAAGATCCCGACGTCGAGGTTCAGCACGAAGATCTCGTTCGAGAACGGCACCACGACGAAGAGCGCGATGTACGGGATCATCGCGACGCCCGGCGCGAGCGAGAACACCCACGTGTCGGCCGCCTGTCGGGACGATGTCCTCCTTCTGGATGAACTTCACGCCGTCGGCGACGAGCTGCGCCCATCCGTGGAACCCGCCCGCGTACATCGGACCGAGTCGCGCCTGCATGTGCGCGAGGCCCTTGTGCTCCATGTAGCCGACGAGGAGCGGCGCGGTCAGGAAGAACACGAGCACGACGGCCGCCTTCGACCACGATGACGAGCCAGTAGTTCGAGAACCACTGCTCGAAGATGCTCACGCCGGCCTGCGCGATCACTCCTCCTCTTCCTCCTCGCCCTCGGCGGCGCCGGGCCACGGCTTCGCCTCGCGGCTCATGAGGGGGAAGTCCTTGCGCAGCGGATGCCCATCGAACGGCTCAGAGAGCAGCAGCTTCACCGGCTGAGGGTGGCCCTCGAACGAGATGCCGAACATCTCGGCCGTCTCGCGCTCATGCCAGTTGGCGCCCGGGAAGAGGTCTGAGATCGTCGGGCAGACCGGCTCGTCGTGCGGGAGCTTCACCTTCACGCGCACGTTGTGGTGGTGCGTGGTCGAGAACAGGTGGGTCACGACCTCGAAGCCGCCCTCGGGCCCGAGGTCCACACCGCTCGAGAAGTCGCAGTAGTCGCACGCGAGCTCGGGCTCGTCGCGCAGGAAGGTGACGATCTCGCGGTAGCGGGCCGGGACGATCGTGGCCACCGCATGCCCATGCTGGTCCTCGAAGCCGAGGACGTCGTCGCCGAACTGCGCCCGGAGGCGCGACCCGATCTCAGGAGGTGGCAGCGGGCGCGGTGAGCTTGCCACTGAACTTCTCCCTGATGTCCTCGTTGGCGATCTTCTCCTGGAGCTTGACGATCCCGTGCAGCAGGCCTTCGGGCCGAGGCGGGCAGCCGGGGACGTAGACGTCGACCGGGATGATCTGGTCGACGCCCTTCGTCACGGCGTAGGAGTCCCAGTACGGACCGCCGCAGTTCGCGCACGACCCGAACGAGATCACGTACTTGGGCTCGGGCATCTGGTCGTAGAGGCGCTTCACGGCAGGAGCCATCTTGTCCGTGAGCGTGCCCGAGACGACCATCAGGTCCGCCTGCCGCGGACCGTGGGCGAACGGGATGACGCCGAAGCGGATGAAGTCGTGCTTCGAGGTCGAGGCGGCGATGAACTCGATCGCGCAGCACGCGAGCCCGAAGTTGAACACCCACAGCGAGTACTTGCGGCCCCAGTTGAGGAGGAACTTCACGGGCTGGACGTTCGGGATGGGGGTCCTCTCGGTGATCAGACCCACTTCAGGACCCCCTTGCGCCACGCGTACAGCAGGCCGAGCGCCAGGATGCCGATGAAGATGCCCATCTCGACCACCGCGGTGTACCCGAGGCCCTCGAACACGCGCGCCCAGGGGAACAGGAAGACGGACTCGACGTCGAAGATCACGAACAGGAAGCCGAAGACGTAGTAGCGGACCTGGCTCTGTGCCCACCCCTCGCCGACGGGGTCGATGCCGCACTCATAGGTGGTGAGCTTCTCGGCGAGCGGACGGTGGGGTGCGATGAGTGCCGCGGCCCCGAAGGCGACCGCCACGAGCCCAACACCGGCGATCAGGACCGCGAGGACGACCCCGTACGATTGGTAGTAGGTCTCCACGCTTGTGAACGGTTTCCCGAGCGGCCCGGATTCTAGCAACAGGAAGGTCACGGCCGCCGCGCCCCGCATCGGACGGCCAGGAACTCGGCGAGCTGGATCAGCGCTGTTCGGGCGACCCCCCCGGGTAGTTGCCCGGCAAGGTCTTTGGCGCGGTCGACCTCGGAGGCGACGGCGGTACGGGCCTCGGCGAGGGTCGTCGGGCTGCGGACGATCTCCAGTGCCCGAGCGAGGCGATCGCCCTCGGGCGGACCGCCGGACAGGAGCGAGGAGAGCTCGGCACGATCGGCGCCCTCGTGGAGCGCGAGCAAGACCGGGAGCGTGTAGACGCCTTCCTTCATGTCCACGCCCGGCTCCTTGCCCAGCTCCGCGGCGCTCGATGTCACGTCCATGATGTCGTCGGAGAGCTGGAAGGCCATGCCGAGGGCCTCGCCGTAGGCTTCGAGCACGGCGACGTGCTCGGGCTCGGCGTCCGACAGGAGGCCGCCCAACCGGCACGAGGTCGCGATGAGGGCTCCGGTCTTGCGGCGGATGACCTCGAGGTAGGCCTCACGGGTCTGTCGGACGTTGCCCGATGCTTCCACCTCGCGGATCTGCCCGTCGCAGAGCGTGGCGATCGTGCGTGCGAGGAGCGCGATCACCTCGGTCCCAAGCTCCGAGGCGATCTCGGAGGCGCGCGCGAACAGGTAGTCGCCGGTCAAGATCGCAACCGTGTTGCTCCACCGGACGTTCACGGCGGGTACGCCGTGGCGCGCCTCGGCCTCGTCGATCACGTCGTCGTGGTAGAGCGTCGCCGCGTGGACGAGCTCGATCGAGACCGCGCCGGGGGTCAATCGTGGGTCGGCCGGGTCGCCGAAGTAGCCCGACACGAGAACGAGCATCGGACGGAAGCGCTTGCCACCGGCAGCGAGCAGGTACCGGGCGGTCTCGGCGAGCATCTCCGAGTCTGCCCGCACCGCCTTCTCCAGCGCGACCTCGACCTCCTCCAGGCGCGCTCGGACATCGCGCTCCAGGATGGGGTCGGGCGCCTCGAGGCCGGGGATCACGCGACGGCTCACGGCCGAGAGCCTCTCACCATCGGATGATCGCCGCCTTGCCCAGAAGGTCGGTCACGAGGCCCGGCACCACGCCGAGCAGGAGCGTCCCGATGGCGGGAAGCGCGAGCACCAAACGGCGGCATGAGGGAGCGGTCCGGCTCGTGGTCACCGGTCGGCTCCTGCATGTACATGAGCACCATCACCCGGAGGTAGAAGAACACCGAGACCACGCTCGCGAGGACGCCGAGGAGCGCGAGCTCCCAGTGACCAGCGTCGATCGCGGCGCGGAACACGCTCACCTTCGCGATGAAGCCCGCCGTCGGCGGGATCCCGGCCATCGAGAGCAGGAACAGGGACAGGAGCCCCGCGAGCAAGGGACTCCGCCGGTACAGGCCGGCGTACGACGCCAGCGAGGTCGCCTCCTCGCCGCGGGACGAAACGAGCATCACCACGCCGAACGCCCCGACAGCCATGAGCGCGTACGTGAGCAGGTAGAACAGCGCCGCGCTCATGCCGCTGCTCCCCAGCGCCGTCATGCCCACGAGCACGAAGCCCGCGTGCGCGATGCTCGAGTACGCGAGCATGCGCTTGATGTCCGTCTGCGCGATAGCGAGCACGCTGCCCACCACCATCGAGACCCCGGCGAGGGCCCACAGGATCGGCGTGCCAGTCCCAGCCGAGCGGCTGGAACGCCACGTTGAACACACGCATGAACGCGGCGAACGCAGCCACCTTTGTGCCCGCGGACATGAACGCGGTCACCGCCGTCGGCGCACCCTGGTACACGTCGGGTGTCCACATGTGGAAGGGCACAGCCGAAACCTTGAACCCGAAGCCGACCGCCAGCAGGGCCATGGCCGCCAGCGCGAGGGCGAGGCTGTCGGTCTGCCCTGCAAGCGCCCTCGCCACCGCCGACAGGCGCGTGGAACCCGTTGCGCCGTAAGCCATCGCGATACCGTACAGGAAGAACGCGGAGGAGAAGGCTCCCAGCAGGAAGTACTTCATCGCGCCCTCGACCGAGCCGATCCGAGCCGACGATCCCGTGAGCACGTACAACGACAAGGACAGGATCTCGAGCGCGAGGAACATCGTGATCAGGTCGGCCGAGGCCGTGATCAGCGTCATCCCGGACGTCGCGAAGAGGATGAGCGCATAGAACTCTGGTCTGAGCTCCCCCGAGCGCTCGAAGTAGTGGTGGCCGAGCAACAGGCCGAGCGTCGACACGCCGAGCAAGATCAGGCGCACGACCACCGCGAACCGATCGGTGGCCACGGCGCCGGCGAGCACCGTCAGCCCGCCGTCCCAGTTCCAGAGCATGAGCGAGGCAGCCGCAGCGCCGGCGACGCCGGCCATCGCGACGAACAGGAGGGCGAGCGGCTCGATGCGCCGGATCACCGCTCCCCCGAGCAGCACCAGGATGCCCGCGCCGACGAGGATCAGCTCGGGCACGACGGGTCCGAGGTCCACGGCAGGCGTCACTGCCCCGCCTCCTGCGCGAAGGGGACGGGCGGCGGGGCGACGATCGGGGTCGCCTCCACGCCCGTGACGAGCTTCGCCGTCGTGGGCTCGATGCGGTCGAGCAGGACCTTCGGGTAGAGGCCGAAGGCGAGGATCGCCGCGAGCACCGGTGCGAGCACGACCACCTCACGCAGCGACAGGTCGTGGTGATCCCGGTGCTCCTCGGCTGCCGGCCCGAGGGCCATCCGCTGGTACGCCCAGAGGAGGTAGATCGCTGAGAGCACGACCGCGCTCGCCGCGATGGACCCGAACCACACGTTGCGTCCCAGGGTCCCGACGATCACGAGGAACTCGCCCACGAAGTTGTTCAGACCCGGCAGCCCGATCGAGGACAGCGCGACGAACAGGAACGTCCCGGCCAGCCACGGCGTGACCGACATCAAGCCTCCCATCCGTGCGAGGTCTCGGGTGTGGGTCCGCTCGTAGACCATCCCGACCAGCAGGAACAGCGCACCGGTCGAGAGGCCGTGGTTCACCATCTGGAGGACGCCGCCTGCCACCGCCTGCTCGGTGAACATGAACGTGCCGAGCACGACGAACCCGAGGTGCGACACGGACGAGTAGGCCACGAGCCTCTTCAGGTCCGTCTGGATGAGCGCGACGATCGCGCCGTAGACGATCCCGATCAGCGCGAGGACCGATACCGCATCCGCGAAGTAGCGGGAGGCCTCAGGGAACAGCGACAGGTTGAAGCGGATCAGGCCGTACGCGCCGATCTTCAGCAGGACCGCGGCGAGGATCACGGAGCCGGCCGTTGGAGCCTCGGTGTGGGCGTCGGGAAGCCAGGTGTGCAGGGGGAACAGCGGTACCTTCACCGCGAACGCCACGAGGAATGCCAGGAACAACCATCGGGCGGTCGTCGTGGCCAGGCTGAGATGCACGAGTTGTCGCACGTCGAAGGTCGGTCCGCCGGGGAGCGAACCCGACTTCGCGTACACGAACAGGATCGCGACCAGGAGGAACGCGGAGCCGAACATCGTGTACAGGAAGAACTTCACGGTCGCGTAGACCCGGCGCTCGCCGCCCCAGACCCCGATGATCAGGTACATCGGGAACAGGATCGCTTCGAAGAACAGGAAGAACAGGAGCAGGTCGAGCGCGACGAAGCAGCCGATCATGCCGGTTTCGAGCAGCAGCATCGAGGCCATGAACAGGCGCACCCGGTCGTCGACCTTCCACGACGCGAGGATCGCCACCGGCATGAGGAACGTCGTGAGCAGGACCATCCACAGGCTCACGCCGTCCACGCCGAGCAGGTACTGGAGGTTGAAGCTCTCGACCCACATCGCGTGCTCGACCAGCTGGAACCCGCTCACGCCGCTGTCGAACCGGCCGAGCACCCCGAGCGACACGATGAACGTCGCGACCGCCGCGAGGAGCGCTACTCCTCGCGCGACGTCGTCCCGGACCCCGGGCCACACGAGGAGCACGAGGACCCCGGCGAGCGGCAGGAACGTCGTGAGCGTGAGCCAGCGCATCAGATCCTGAACCCCACGTAGGCGAGGAGCGCGAGCGCACCGATCAAGAAGGCGAGCGCGTAGCTCCGCACGAGTCCCGTCTGGACCCGTCGGCCGGTCCTCGCGAGCCATCGGAGGGAGGTGCCGAGCCCGTTCACGGCGCCGTCGACCATGCCCTCGTCCACGACGTAGGCGAGGAACGCCGACCCCGCCTTGCCGGGCGCGACGAGCGCGGTCGCGTACAGATCGTCGACGTACATCCCGCGGTTCAAGAACCGCTGCGCCGAGGCTACCCGCACGCGCACCGCGAGCCAGTCCACCCTCCCGGAGGCGTACGAGAACCACATGACGAACAGCCCGCCGACCGCCGCGACCTGCGAGATGACGACGAGCGCGCCGGCGGCGAGCCCTTCCCCACCACTCGGCACGGCGCCGAGCACCGGTCCGAGGAACGCGGGCAGGCGGCCCGTCTCGGGGTCGAGCATGAGGAGCCCCATGCCGAGCGCCCCGACGGCGAGCACGACGAGCGGCGCGATCATGATGGACGGAGACTCGTGCGCGTGCTCGGCCTCCTCGCTCCTCGGGTGTCCGAAGAACGTCAGGAACACGAGACGCCCGATGTAGAGCGTCGAGAGCAGCGCCCCGAGCGTCCCCAGGAGCCAGACCGTCGAGCGGCCGGTCTCGTTCGCGACGGCCAGGATCTCGTCCTTCGCGAAGTACCCCGCCAGCCCGAACACGCCGGCGAGGGATGCCGCCCCCACGACCATGACGGCCGCCGTCCACGGCATGCGCCGCAGCAGACCTCCCATCCGCCTGAGGTCGGTCTCGTCGTTCATCCCGTGCAGCACCGAGCCCGCGGACAGGAACAGGAGCGCCTTGTACGCCGCGTGGGCCACGAGCATGAACATCGCGACGGTGTACGCGCGCATGCCCGCCGCCATGAACATGAACCCGAGCTGGCTGACGGTCGAGTACGCGAGCACCCGCTTGATGTCGTCCTGCCCGAACGCGGAGAGCGCCGCGTACAGCGCGGTCACCAGGCCGACGACGAGGACGACCGAGAGCGCCACGCCCGAGATCTCGAAGAGCACGTGGGTGCGGACGACCAGGTAGACCCCGGCGGTGACCATCGTCGCGGCGTGGATCAGCGCCGACACCGGCGTGGGGCCTTCCATCGCGTCGGGGAGCCACACGTGCAGCGGCACCTGCGCGGACTTGCCGATGGCGCCAGCGAACAGCAGGAGCGCGATGACCGTGAAGACCCCAGAGGGCTGGACGGCCGCGATCGCCGGGTCGAGGACGGTCGAGAAGTCGAGCGAGCCCAGGCGGAGGAAGACGAGCGCGATCCCCACCATCATGAGCGTGTCGCCGATCCGCGTGGTGACGAAGGCCTTCTTCGCCGCGTTCGCCGCTCGGGGACGCTCGAACCAGAACCCGATGAGCAGGTACGAGCAGAGACCGACGCCCTCCCAACCGACGTACAGGAGCAGGAGGTTCTCGGCGAGGACGAGCACGAGCATGAAGACGACGAACAGGTTGAGGTAGGCGAAGAACCGCCCCACGCGCGGGTCCCCCCGCATGTAGCCGATCGAGTAGAGGTGGATCAGGGTCCCCACGATCGTCACCACGAGCGCCATGAGCACCGAGAGCTGGTCCACGCGCAGGTCCGCATCGACCCGGAACCCCCCGACGTGGATCCAGTCGAACAGGTGCACGACCCGGGTCCGCGCCCCGGCCGGGAGCGAGAGCAGGTCGAGGCAGGCAGCGATCGCGAGCCCCGCCGCTCCGGCCATGACCACGGTCGCGAGCCACCCGGCACCCTTCCCGAGCCGGCGTCCCACGAACAGGTTCACGATGAAGCCGGTGAGCGGGAGCGCGAGGACGAGCCAGATCCGATCGATCATCCGCTCACCACTTCAGCACCGAGAGCTCGTCGACGTTCGCCGTGCGGCGACGTCGGAACACGTACACGATGATCGCGAGGCCGACGACCACCTCGGCCGCGGCAACCACCATCGAGAAGAAGGTGAGGACCTGGCCGGTGAGGTTGCCGTGCATCCTCGAGAAGGCGACGAGCGCGAGGTTCACCCCGTTCAACTGCAGCTCGATCGACATGAAGATCACGAGGGCGTTCTTGCGGACCATGACGCCGACCGTTCCGATCGTGAACAGCGCCGCCGAGACCACGAGGAAGTAGGCGATGGGGGTGTTCACGGAGCCACCTCCCCCTCGGCCGGCCCGGCGAGGAGCTCCTGCTCGGCGCGGGTGATCGCCCGTCGATGCCGGTGCGCCAGCAGCATCGAAGCGACGGCGGCCACGATGAGCAGGACCGAGGTCGCCTCGAACGGGAAGAAGTAGTGGCGGAACAGCGAGCGGGCGAGCGCCTGGGTGTTGCCGCCGCGGTTCACCGTCTCGGCGAAAGCCTCGGGGCCCTTGGTCGCGAACCCGACACCGGCGCGGATCGCGACGACGAGCTCGACGAACACACCGATACCCATCAGGATCGCCGCGGGCCGTTGCCAGCGGATGCGCTCGGCAAGCACCTCGTCCCGGTCCACGCCGAGCAGCATGATCACGAACAGGAACAGGACCATGATCGCGCCCGCGTACACGATGATCTGGACCGCGAACAGGAACGGCGCGTCGAGCACCAGGTAGAAGACGGCGATCGTGAAGAAGTTGACGATGAGGAACAGCGCGGCATGCACCGCATTGCGCTGGAGCAGCATCGCGAGCGCCGACCCGATCGAGATCGGCGCGAACACCCAGAAGACGATCTGATCCGCGCTCACGCCGCCTCCCTCGTCCCGCTCGACACGGCCTACCCCTCCCGGTCCGTCGGGTCCGTGCCGAGCGCGGGTGGCGGCTCGAGCAGTTGCTCCTTCAACCAGATCGCGTCCTCGCGCGAGGTGAAGGACAGCTCGTAGTAGCTCGTGAGGGTCAGCGCGCGCGTCGGGCAGGCCTCGACGCACAGGCCGCACATGATGCACCGCAGGTAGTTGATCTGATAGTCCCTCGCGTACCGCTCCCCCGGGCTCATCGGGTGCTCGGGGTCGTTGTCCGCGCCCTCGACCCAGATCGCGTCCGCCGGGCAGGCGAACGCGCACAGCTCGCACCCGATGCACTTCTCGAGCCCGTCCTCGTGCGTGTTCAGCCGGTGCCGGCCGATGTGCGAGCGTGGCGGCGGCGGCGTGATGACCTTCGGGTACTCCTCGGTGACGTCCTTGCGGAAGATCTGCTTGAAGATCGTCCCCATCCCTCGCGCGATGGCGCCGACGAGGCTACTGAGGTCCACGTGCGGAGCCTCGGGCGAGCGCTCGCTCACGACCGCACCTCCTCGGAGGAGTCGGCCGGGGCGTGAGGAGCGGCCAGATCAGCGTGAGCACGACGAGCACCCCGAGCACCACCGCCGTGCCGGTGATGACGGCCCGGCGTCCGTAGACGTCGGGCAGCACGATGATCGCGCCGGTGACGAGCACCCACAGGAGGCCGAAGGGGATCAGGAACTTCCACCCGAACGCCATCAGCCGGTCGTAGCGGATCCTCGGCAGGGTGGCGCGGATCCACACGTAGACGTAGACCACGCACAAGACCTTGAACAGGAACCACAACAGCGGCCACAACCACGGCAGGAAGTCCGGTGCGGGTCCCGCGCCAGCCGCCGAGGAACAGCGTGACGGCGATCGCTGCCACCGTCATCGTGTTGAGGTACTCGCCGAGGTAGAACAGCGCGAACCTGATCCCCGAGTACTCGGTGTGGTACCCGGCGACCAGCTCGGACTCGGCCTCGGGCAGGTCGAACGGCGGCCGGTTGGTCTCGGCGAGGCCGCAGACCAGGTAGATCACGAACGCGGGGAACTGCGGGATCACGTTCCACACACGCGGTCCTGCGCGTCGACGATCTCCGACATCTGCAGGCGCCCGAGTACATCAACACCGCGACGAGCGACAGCCCCATGCCGACCTCGTAGCTGATCATCTGCGCCGAGGACTGCGGATCGCGCCGAGCAGCGGGTAGTTCGAGCCGCTCGACCAACCCGCGAGCACGATCCCGTAGACCGAGAGCGAGCCCATCGCGAGGATCCACAGGATCCCGATGTTCAGGTCGGCGATCTGGAACGGGACCTCGCGGCCGAACAGCGTCACGCTCGGTCCCGAACGGGATCACCGCGAACGCGAGGAACGCCGGCAGCATCGAGATCACCGGCGCGATGAGATAGACGGGCCGGTCGGCGAGCGTCGGGCGTGATCCCCTCCTTGAAGAACAGCTTGATGCCGTCGGCGAGCGTGATGAGCACCCCGCGAGGCCCGGCGCGCATCGGCCCCTTGCGCGTCTGCATGTCCGCGATGACCTTGCGCTCGACCCAGATCAGCAGCATCACCGCGACGAGGAGCGCCGAAGAACACGACGACCACGCGGCCGACCAGGAGAACCCAGTCGAGCCGTCCATCAGGCCGCCACCCCCCGCGCTCGCGTCACGGTCCAGGCTCCGCCATCGACGGCGGCGGTCTGTAGCTCGACCGCGGTCGTGAAGCGCCCGACAGCAGCGTGTTCGCGGCCAGGCCCGGCTGGTCGAAGGGCACGAACACCGAGCCGAGCGCGACGTGCTCGGTCACGCGTACCGGAACAACCGCCTCCCCCGCGCTCGTCCGAAGGCGCACGCGACCGCCGGGACCAGCCCGTGCGTCGCCGCATCCTCCGGGTGGACCTCGGCGAACGCCGTCGTCCTCGAGAGCGCGCCTTCAGCTCGGACGGCGCGGTCGCCGAGCGACCCTCGTCGACGAGGAGCGGGTACGTGAAGAGCGTCAGGCTCATCGATCCACTGGGGCGCGCCGGCGCCTGCCCACGCCGACACGCGTCGCACGTCCTCACGGGGCGCGAGGAGCCCGCCGAGCTCTTCCTGGAGCTCCTCGAGCGTCTCGAACCCCGAGGTCACCTCCCATCGCCCGGGCGAGCGCGACGAGGATGTCCCGATCGGAGCGTGCCAGGCCCTTCGGTGGCCGGACGGGCCGCAGTCGCTGGCCTCGGCCCTCCCAGGTGGTGACGTCGTCCGTCCCGCTCGAAGGGCGCGGCAGCCGGCAGGAAGGCGTCGGCGAAGGGCTCGAGCGCGCCGAGTCCGAGCGACTGCACCACCTTGAACCGGGTGTTCTCGAGGGCGCGTCGCGCGAGGGCACCGTCGGGCAGGTCACGGAGCGGGTCCACGCCCACGAGGAACAGGACGTCGATCTCCCGGTTCGCGGCGCCCTCGAGGATCTGCATCGTCGAACGCCCGGGGGCATCGGGGACGGCTGCCCCACACGGCCTCCACCTCGGCCCGCTCGGCCACGTCGCTCACGCGACGGCCGCCCGGCAGCAGCGCCGGGTGCACGCCGACGCGCAGGGCACCGCGGTCGTTCGCGCGGCGCGACAGGAGGGCGAACCGCCCACGGTTCCGGCTCGCGACCGAGAGCGCGATGTCGGCCGCCAGCGGGTGCTCGGCCAGACGCGGGCCCGCGAGTACGACCGCCCGCTCGCCGGCGTCGGCGAGCGCGGCGGCGACCCGCCCCTCGAACGCGTCCTCGTCGCCCGCTGCTTCGTGGATCCGCTCGAGCGCTGCGCGCCTCCTGACCGGGTCGGACGAGGAGGTGCTCGGCGACGTCGAACAGCCGCGTGCGGCGCGGATGCACGACGAAGACCCTCGCGCCGCGACGGGCCGCCTTGCGGATCCGCAGGTGCAGGATCGGCAGCTCCTGCTCGGCGTCCAGGCCCACCACCAGGATCGCGCTTCGGCACGCTCGACGTCGTGGTACGTGACCTCCATCGGCCGCGCGGCCGCGCAGCTCCTCGGCCAGACCGCCGTGGAACGCGCGACGGTGGTCGAGGTCGTTCGTCCCGAACACCGTCCGGGCGAGCTTCGACGAGCGCGTACGCGTCCTCGTCGGCGAACCGTCCGCCGGTGAGGAACGCCACCCTGGCTCCCCGGCACCACTCGGCGATCGGTCGCGAGAACCTCGCCGAACGAGACCGGCTCGAGCCCGCGCCCGCGGAGCAGCGGCGTCGTCAGGCGGTCAGGTCGCGTCCGCGAACCGGAACGCGAAGCGGCCCTTGTCGCAGAGCCACGCGTCGTTCACGTCCAGGTTGTCGCGCGCGAGCACCCGCACCACCTCACCCCGACGCACGTCGACCTTCACGTTGCAGCCCGGCGGCACAGTGCGGGCACACCGTCTCGGCGCTCGACAGGTCGAAGGGCCGGGCGACGAACCGGTACGAGCGTCGCGGTCAGCGCGCCGACCGGGCAGATCTGGATCGTGTTCCCGCTGAACGGCGAGCGGAAGATCCTCGCCTGCCGCGATCGAGACGCTGCTCGGCGCGCACCCCGGTCGTACAGCTCGATGAACCGGTCGCCGCTGATCTCGTCGCAGAACCGCGTGCACCGGGCGCACAGCACGCAGCGTTCGCGATCGAGCGCCACCGAGCGGCGAGAGCGCGATCGGCTTCTCGTAGGTCCGCTTCGGCTCGATGTACCGACTCTCGCCGGGACCGAAGGCCAGCGTCTGATCCTGCAGCGGGCACTCCCCGCCGCGGTCGCACACGGGGCAGTCGAGCGGGTGGTTGAGCAGGAGGAACTCGAGGTTCGCGACCTGGGCCTCGGTGCGCGGTCTCGGACCTGTTCTGCGTGTAGACGACCATTCCATCCGCGACCGTCGTGGTACACGAAGTGAACAGCTTGCGCTGGCCCTCGACCTCCACGTAGCACTGCCGACACGCGCCGACCGGCTCGAGCAGCGGGTGGTCGCAGAAGCGCGGGATCTCGATGCCGAGCTGCTCGGCCGCCCGGATGATGAGCGTCCCGTGCCGGGACGATCACCTCCTTGTCGTCGATCGTGAGGGTGACGAGCTCCTCGGTCTCGGGTCACCGGAGGACCTCCGAGACCGCGATGAACGCGCGGTCGGCTGGCCCGGGTGGCGCGCATCTCGTCGGGCCCGAGCGGGAGCCCATCGGTCCCGGGCCCTCGCCGCGTGAACGGGCAGCGGTGCTCGGCGACGTGCTGCTCGTACTCCGCGCGGAAGTACTTCAGGCTGGAAGAGATCGGCGAGACGGCGCCGTCCGCAGCGCGCAGAAGCCGCGGAAGAGCATGTTCGCCGCACATGTCCTCGAGCAGCGGCAGGTCCTCGGGGCGGCCGCAGTCCGTTCTCGATGCGCGCGCAGCACCCGAATCGGCCCACCAGGTCCCCTCCCGGCACGGCGTGCACTTGCCGCAGGACTCGTGCGCGTAGAAGCGCAGCAGCCGCTGGGTCGCCTCGACCATGCAGTCCCGTCTCGTCGATCACGATGATCGCCCCCGGTGCCGAGCAGGGATCCGGCGGCCTGCGATCGACTCGAAGTCCAGGCCCGACGTCGAGGTGCTCGGCCGTGAGGAACGGCGTCGACGACCCGCCCGGCGTCCAGGCCTTCAGCGTCTTCCCGTCCGGCAACACCGCCGCCATGCTCCTCGATCAGCACGCGGGCCGGCGTGCCCATCGGCACCTCGTAGTTGCCCGGTCGCTCCACCTTGCCCGAGACCGAGAAGATCTTCGTGCCCGGGCGACTTCTCCGGTGCCGATCGAGGCGAACCAGTCGCGCCCCGGTCCAGGATGTGCGGCACGTTGGCAGAGCGTCTCGACGTTGTTGATCGCGCGTCGGGCTGGCGTACAGGCCCTCGACCGCGGGGAACGGCGGGCGCAGGCGCGGCTGGCCGCGGAACCCCTCGAGCGACGACAGCAGCGCCGTCTCCTCGCCGCAGATGTACGCGCCCGCGCCGCGGTGCAGGACGATGTCGAGGTCGTAGCCGCTGCCCAGCGATGTCCCGGCCGAGGAAGCCCTCGCCCGTACGCCTCGGCGATCGCGCGCTCAGCACCTGTCCCGGCCACAGGAACTCGCCGCGGCACGTAGACGAACGCCGTGCGGCACCGGACGGCGTAGGCGGCGATGATCAGGCCCTCGAGGAACTGGTGCGGATCGCGCTCGACGAGCTCGCGGTTGTTGAAGGTCCCCGGCTCGGACTCGTCGAAGTTGCCGACCACGTACGTCGGCTTGCCGGTGTCCTGCGGCACGAACGACCACTTCACGCCGGTCGGGAAGCCGGCGCCGCCGCGCCCGCGCGAGCCCGATGCCTTCACCTCTTCCACGACCCCCTCGGGCGTCATCGCCAGGGCCTTGCGCAGCGCCCTGGTAGCCACCGGTGCTGGAGGTAGCCGTCGATCGGACCACGGTGTCCGGGTCGTCCCAGCGGGCGGTGAGGATCGCGGATGGCTCGCTCACCGCGCCACCTCCGGCCCGCCAGGATCCTCGAGGCGTCCCGGAAGTCCGCCGGCGCCTCGCCCCGCGACGGCGCCGGCACCTGACCGCCCCGCAGCATCTCGATCAGCTCGCGCACCCGCTCGGGCGTGCACCCGGTCGTGGTTCGCGAAGTCGACCTGCACGACCGGCGCGGCGTCGCAGGCGCCGAGGCATTCCTCCTCGTGTACGGTGAGCAGATCGTCCTCGGAGACCTCGGCCCCGCGGGCGCAGACCGGCGGCCTCGCGCGCCGCGTCGTAGCACCTCACGCGCCGCCGCGCAGCGCGCAGGACAGGTTGGTGCACACGTTCACGACGTGCGTGCCCGGTCGGGCGCAGCCGGAACATCGTGTAGAAGCTCGCGACGGCCTCGACCTCGGCGGTACGGATGCCGAGCAGGTCCGCGACCTCGCGCAGTCCCTCCTGCGAAACCCGGCCCTCGACCGACTGGACGAGGTACAGGAGCGGCAGCATGCGCCGAGCGCTCGCGCCCGGACGGATAGCGAGCGCTTGATCGTCCTCCGCCTGCTCGCGGAGCTCCGGCGTAGAGCACCGCCATCAGCGGTCCACCCCTCCCATCACGGGATCGAGACTCGCGATCACCGCGATCGCGTCGGCGACGAGCCCGCCCTCGACCATCGTGGGGACGGCTTGCAGGTTCACGAAGGATGGATCGCGGATGCGCACCCGATACGGCCGGTGCTCACCGTCGGAGACGACGTACATGCCGAGCTCGCCCGCGCGGGGACTCGACCGGCTGGTAGACCTCGCCGGCGGGGACCTTCACGCCCTCGGTGACCATCTTGAAGTGATGGATGAGGGCCTCCATCGACTCCTCCATGATGTGCGTCACGTAGGCGGTCGGAGTTCCCGATGCCGTCGGGTCCGACCTCCAGGTGCGCGGGCCACGCGCACCTTCGGGTCCTCGACCATCACCGGCCCGGGCTCCTCCAGCCGGTCGAGGCATTGCTCGACGATCCGCATCGACTGGCGCATCTCCTCGAGGCGGATCACGTACCGGCGCGAAGCAGTCGGCTGAGTCGCCGCGTCGCGACGTCGAACTCGTAGGTCTCGTATCCGGCGTAGGGCTCGTCCTGCGCACGTCCATCGGCGACCCCGGCCGCGCGCAGGACGGGTCCGGTCACGCCGAGCGCGATCGCGTCCTCGGCCGTCAGGATCGCCGACGCCCTAGTTGCGTTCGACCCAGATCGGGTTCGCTCGAGAGCAGGCTCTCGTACTCGCGGATCCGGCCCGGCAGGATGTCGAGCAAGTCCACGATCCTGTCCGTCAGCGCCGGGCGGCAGGTCCATGACGACGCCGCCGACCCGCATGTACGCGTGGTTCATCCGCAGGCCGGTCGCCATCTCGAAGATGTCGAGGATCATCTCGCGCTCGCGGAAGCCGAAGAGCATGACCGAGACCGCGCCGAGCTCCATGCCGCTCGTCGCCAACCACACCAGATGCGAGGCGATCCGGTTCAGCTCGGAGAACATCACGCGGAGCACCTGCGCGCGCAGCGGCGCCTCGATCCCGAGCAGTCGCTCGACCGCGAGGCAGTAGGCCAGCTCGTTGAAGAACGGGGAGAGGTAGTCGGCTCGGGTGACGAACGTCACGCCCTGCTGCCAGGTCCGGTACTCGCGTGTTCTTCTCGATCCCGGTGTGCAGGTACCCGATCGATCGGCTCGCAGGAGACGACGGTCTCGCCGTCGAGCTCGAGCAGCAGGCGCGAGCACCCCGTGGGTCGAGGGGTGCTGGGGCCCCATGTTGATGACCATGGTCTCCTGCCGCGGCTCGCTCGGTGGACAGCTCGGGTCCATCGGGTCGAGGTCGGGGCGGGAGTCGAAGCTCACGGTGCGGTCCTCCGGTCGACCGGCGGGATGAACGCACCCTTGTAGCGCGTGTTCACGCCGCCGAGCTCCTCGGTCTTGCGCAGCGGATGGCCCTCCCAGTCGTCCGGCAGCAAGATGCGCGCGAAGGTTCGGGTGGCCGTCGAAGACGACCCCGTAGAAGTCGTACGTCTCGCGCTCGTGCCAGTCCGCGGTCGGGAACCCGAGTCGACCGACGGCAGCCGCGGCGTCGTCCTCGGGCAGCGCCCACCTTCAGGCGCAGCCGGTGGTCGATGCGCCACGGAGTGAGAGCTCGTAGACGACCCAGAACCGTGGGGCGCGCTCGGGCCAGTCGGTCGCGGTCACGCTCGACGAGGAAGTCGAACGCGAGCGTCGGCGTCGTCGCGCAGAACTCGAGGGCTCGAGCAGGTTCGCGCGGCTCGACGAACGTGGTGACCTCGCCGCGGGCGACGAGGACCGTCGGGCAGGTGAACGCGTACGGCGTCGGCGAGCTCCGCTGGCGTCAACGGACCCGTCCCTGCCGTGCGCACCTTCTCCTGCAGCGTCAGGATCCCGTACATCAGCATCTCGGGCCGCGGCGGGCAGCCGGGCACGTACACGTCCACCGGCACGATCGTGTCGACGCCCTGCACGACCGCGTAGTTGGTGAACATCCCGCCGGTCGAGGCGCACACGCCCATCGAGATGACCCACTTCGGTTCGGGCATCTGGTCGTAGATCTGCCGCAGGACCGGCGCCATCTTCTGCGAGACGCGGCCGGCGACGATCATCAGGTCGGCCTGGCGCGGCGAGGCCCGGAACAGCTTCCATCCCCCACCGCGACATGTCGTAGTGCGGCGGCGCCCGTCGACATCATCTCGATCGCGCAGCAGGCGAGGCCGAACGTCGCCGGCCACATCGACTGCTTGCGCGACCAACTGACCGCCGGTCGAGGTCGTGAGCAGGATCCCGCGCCGGACGTCCTCCTCGGCCTCGTCGGCGTCGTCCTCACCGCCCTTCCGGTCGGCCGCCGAGAAGTCGTTCAACCGGCACGGACGTCACCTCCGCCTCGGGTCGTCGCCTCGGCAGGCGCCTCGGACCTCGACCGACGTGTACCTCGGATCCGCGGTCTCCCAGTCGAGCCCACCGCGCTGCCACACGTAGATGTACGCGACGAACACGAGCGCGATGAAGACCGACCATCTCGACAGCCCGAACAGCCCGAGCTGTGCGGAAGGCCGACCGCCCACGGGAACAGGAAGATCGTCTCGATGTCGAAGATGATGAACAGCATCGCGACCACGTAGAACTTCACCGCTGAACCGCTCGCCCTTCGGCAGGCGCTCGGGCTCGATCCCGCATTCGTACGGCGAGAGCTTGGCGGGGGTCGGCCGGTTCGGGCGGAGCATCGCCGAAGCCGCGAGCGATCCCATCGCGAACAGCAGTGCGAGGGCCGCGAGCACCACCACGGGTAGGTAGTCGCTCAGCACGGGGCGCATCCTACTTCCACGTCGTCCCTCACGAGGCCGGAGCCAGCCGCTCCAGGGCGGACAACAACCGGTCCTGCGCGTCGCCGCTCCGGCCGTCGGTGAGGTTCGCGAGCACGCGCATCGCGAACCGCATGACCGGTTCGTTCGGCAGGAGATAGCGGGTCGAGGCCTGCATGATCCTCGGGTGGCCGATCGCTCGCGCGAACCAGGCCCCGTACCAGAAGTACCGGGCGTACCGCTCGCGCAGGACCGTCGGGTACATCTGGGCGATGCCCGGCCGCCCGCGGACGAGAGACTCGTGGGCGAGGTCGGCGGCCACCTCCCCGGACTCCATCGCGTACGCGATACCTTCCCCGTTGAAGGGATTCACCATCCCGGCGGCGTCGCCGATCAGGAGCATCCCCGGCACGGCGGCAGGCCGGCGCGAGCCGCCCATCGGGAGCGGCCCAGACAGGATGCGGCCCACCGCGGTGTCCTCCGAGATCCCCCACTCGGGCGGCATCATCGCCGCGAAGGCGGCGAACAGCCGCTGGGCGGACACGTCCTTGAAACCCTTGAACGTGTTCAGCAGGCCGGCGCCGAGGTTCACCGTCCCGTCGGCCACGGGGAACAGCCATCCGTACCCGGGCAAGATCGTGTCGCCCTCCCACAGGTCGAGCCACGACTCGAACCAGGGACCCGGGTGCCGCTCGATCCGGTAGTAGCGCCGAGCCGCGATGCCGAGCGGCTTCGAGCCGTCGCGACGGACGCCGGCCTGCGACGAGAGCTTCGAGGAAGCGCCGTCGGCGGCGAGCACCAGGCGTGCGTGGATCTGGAACGGCTCGCCCTCCCGATCCTCGGCGTCGCGAGCGAACACCCCGCGCACCCACCCCCCATCCAAGATGGGGGCGAGCGCCTCGGTCCGCTCGAGCACTCGGGCACCCGCCTTCTCGGCGCGACGGATGAGCATCTCGTCCAGGTCCATGCGTGTGCCGACGAGCCCATAGTTCGGGAAGTCGCGCAGCTCGGGCCACGGGAGCTCGATCGTGGTCCGTCGCGAGTACACCCGCAGGCCGAGAACCCGCTCGAACCGGGGGTCGTCGGTGTCGATCCCCATCCGCAGGAGCGACCGGACGCTCCGCGGGGTGAGGCCGTCACCGCAGACCTTCTCGCGAGGGAAGGCGGCCCGTTCCAGGACCGCGACGTCGATGCCGTGCCGGGCCAGGTGATAGGCGGCGGCCGAGCCGCCGGGGCCCGCGCCGACCACGAGGACGTCGGTGTCGATGGCTCTCCTCGAGTCAGGCATCGTCCCCCACCCTGTTGGTCGCGCTTGTGAAGGCGTTCACAAGCGATGCTACCCGAAGCGCCCGGAATCACGAACGCTACGGGGAAGCGGGCGCGCGGCGCAACCGCGACCGGCGCTGGCGCAGCCGGCAGGCTCAGCCGCGCGCGTGGTCCCAGGACGAGTATCGGTCGGGGACGACGCGCAGGAACGCGAGGGCGCGGACCTCCTCGCTGAACCGCCCGAAGCCCTCGCCCGCGAGCAGGGAACGGTACTTCTCGTGCCAGGCCGACATCGTCGCGCGCATCGAGACGTGTTCGGCCGCGAAGGGCTCGGCGGTCCCCTCGACGACCACGCCCGCGATCTCGATCCAGCTGCGCCCGACGTCGATCGTGACCGAGATGCGCGGATCGACCAGCGCGTTCCGCCAGGTCCGGCTCCCTCGACGGGTCGAGACGTACAACGCGTCCTCGAGCCACACGAACCACAGGGGCACGACGTGAGGCGAGCCGTCGGGCTCCACGGTCGCGACCGAGACCACGGGCAATGCGCCGAACAGCTTCCGGGCGGCTGCGACGTCCACTCAGGTCTCCGGCAAGCGGATCGCCTCGGCCAGGGCGCGCAGCGCCGAGGCGGCCACCGGTTCCAGACGGACGCCCTCGAGCGCCCCCACGGCCTCGACGACGAGGTCTCGGACACGTTCGGCCGCACCCTCGGGTGCCTCGAGATCGAGCACGTCGTCCCGAAGCTGGAAGGCCTCGCCCGCCGGCCGCCCGAACGCGACGAGTCGCGCCTCGAGCTCCTGGGGCGCACCGGCGAGCGCCGCGCCGATCAGGAGCGGGCCCTCGACCGTGTACGAGCCGGTCTTGAGCTCGGCCACGTGCTCGGCCGACGCGAGGTCGCCGCGGGCGGCCCCGAGCAGGTCCAGGTACTGACCGGCCGCCATCTCCAGGCGCATCCGGTCGAATCGGTCGAACGCCTCTCCCATGCGCTCGGCCGAGAAGCCGCAAGCCCGGAACAAGGCCTCTGAGAGCACGGCGGCCAGGTCGCCGACCAGCACCGCCGCCGAGCGCCCCCGCGCGGCCGAGGCGCCCGCGAACCGTCTCGCGAAGCGCACATGGGTGGTCTGGACGCCCCGGCGCAGGTCGGCCTCGTCCATGACATCGTCGTGGACGAGCGCGAACGTGTGGAGCAGCTCGAGGGCGGCTGCCGCGCGCACGATCGGCTCACCGTCCCTTCCCCCCGACGCACGATAGCCGAGGTAGCAGAACGCCGGCCGCAGGCGCTTACCGCCTGCCGCGATCAGGCGCTCGAGCTCCTCGACCAGGACCGCCGCAGACGGGTCGAGCTCGCCGATCTCGACGCGGCGAGATCGGAGCTCGCGGGCGAGCACGACGTCGACCCGCGAGCGGACGGCCTCCACGACCGGGGGCAGCGCGAGGGTCCCGCGACCGGCGTCCATCGGCCGCAGTATCGCAGTCGGAGCCCGGACTGCTATCGTTCTGCGAACGCGCGGCACCCCACCCAACGCATGACCCGTTTCCAGAAGCTCGCCACCGCCACCGCCACCGCCACCGTCCTGTTGTTCGCCGTCGGCGGCTTGGTCCGCGGTACCGGCTCGGGGCTCGGGTGCTCGACGTGGCCCGCGTGCGAGCCCGGTGAGCTATTCCCGAGCGGCACGGTCTCCTCGCTCATCGAGTTCTCCCATCGCGCCGTCGCCTTCGTCGTGATCTTGCTCACGCTGGCCTCCGCTCTCGTCGCCTGGCTCGACCTCCGGCGCGATCGCGTCCTCCTCGCCCTCGCGGTCGTCTCGTTCCCGCTCGTGCTGGCGCAGGCAGCGCTCGGTGGCGTCGTCGTGGCGACCGAGCTGAACCCGTGGTGGCTGACGGCCCATTTCGTCGCCGCCCTCTTGCTCATCGCGGACGTGACCCTGATGGCCGTGACGGCCCTCGTCCCCGCGCGCCCTGGCGGCCGCCGGGGCGGCCTCTTCGCGCTCTCGCTGCTCACGACGACGACGACGGGGGCACTCCTGCTCGTCGGCACCTACATCCGAGCGAAGGGACCGGCGTACGGCATCGCCTTCCAGGACTGGCCACTGATGGACGGACGCCTGGTCCCGACCCTCGGCGGCGTGCGGACCCCGATGTTCCTGCACCGCGTGCTCGCCCTCACGGCCTTCCTGCTCGTGCTCTGGACGGCGATCCGGGCTCGGACGATGCGACCACGCTCGGGCTTGCTCGTCGTGCTCTCCACCATCGCGCTCGGGCTGTTCACGGCGCAGATCATGATCGGTGCCGCGAACGTGTGGACGAAGCTTCGGCCGTGGGCCGTGGTGCTCCATGTCGCCTTCGCCGTCCTCGTGTGGGCTGCGCTCGTCGCGCTCGCGGCCGCGAGCCACAGGCTCGCCCCCGAGGAGGTCTCCGAGGGGCTCGCGGCGAGGGCCGATGGGCACCGGCGCTCCCTGCGGCAGTCGATGACGGCCTACGTGCAGCTCACGAAGCCGCGGATCATCGTCCTGCTGCTCGTCACGACGGTGCCGGCGATGATGCTCGCGGCCGGGGGCCTGCCCTCGATCGGACTCGTGCTCGCGACGCTCGTCGGCGGCACCGTGGCCGCCGGCTCCGCCAACGCGATCAACTGCTATCTCGATCGCGACATCGATCAACTGATGCGCCGCACGCGCAAGCGCCCACTCCCCGCTCACGAGGTCGAGCCCGAGCGCGCCCTCGGCTTCGGGTTCGTGCTCGGCGCCGCGTCCTACCTGTTCCTATCGATGGCCGTGAACGTGCTCGCGGCCTCGCTCGCGCTCTCGGCGATCGCCTTCTACGTCTTCGTGTACACGATGTGGCTGAAGCGGACGAGCACCCAGAACATCGTGATCGGCGGAGCCGCCGGAGCGGTCCCGGCGCTCGTCGGATGGGCGGCGGTCACCGGCACGGTGGCTCCGCCGGCATGGATCCTGTTCGCGATCGTGTTCGTGTGGACGCCGCCCCACTTCTGGGCGCTCGCCATGCGGTACTCCGGTGACTACGCGGCGGCCGGGATCCCGATGCTCCCCGTGGTGCGCGGTGAGGACGAGACCCGTCGACAGATCCTCTTGTACTCGCTCGCCTTGTTCGGCACGACGCTCCTGCTCGTACCGATCGGCCGGATGGGCGCCGTCTACACCGCAACGGCCATCGTGCTCGGCGGCGTGTTCGTCTGGCGTGCGCTGCGGCTCTGGCGCTCGGCCTCCCCCGGCGAGTCCATGCGATTGTTCCGGTACTCGATCGTGTACCTCGGCCTGCTCTTCGCAGCGGTCGCCGTCGACGCCGCATTGCCGCTGGGCCGCCCGCTCGCCTGAGCGCGGACCGAGCCCACCGCCCTCAACCCGACGACGCTCGCCGGATCAGGTCACCCAGCGTCTCCTCGTCGAGGGCGCCAACCGCCCGGAACCGCATCTGCCCTTCCGCATCGACGACGATCGTCGCGGGGAGGTAGGGCACACCGAACCGGAAGGCGATGCTCCCGGTGGGATCGCCCAGGCTCGGGTAGGTCACCCCGAACTCCTCGAGGTACGCGCGTGCGGCCGCCGCGTCGTCGCGGAAGTTCACGCCGACGAATACCGCACCGTCCGGCCCTTGCGCGGCCTGCAGGGCGGACAGGGCCGGCTGCTCGCGCCGGCAGGGGCCGCACCAGGTCGCCCAGAAGTTCACGACCACGACGCGACCGCCGTAGTCCGCCTCCGAGAGCGCCGGTCCCTGGAGGGTGGTACCGGCCAGGGGGGGCATCGGCCCCGAGATCTCCGATACGCCCGCCTGGCCGTCGACGGCGCCGCTCGAGCACGCCGCGAGCACCACGAGGAGGAACGGGAGGAGTCGCCTCACGCGACCCATGCTCCCACGCCACCCGGCAGGGGCCGGCGCCTACGCGACGGTGACGACCCCGTTCATGCTCGGGTGCACGACGCAGGCGAAGTAGTAGGTCCCCGGCTCGAGCGGCGGGATCAGGTAGTCGATCTCCCCCACGCCCGACACGAGGTCGCCGTTGAAGAACTGCTCGGCCAGGCTCTCGTCTCGCGCGATCACGAGGTTGTGTTGAACCCCGGCGTCGTTGTTCACGAAGTGGATCGTCGAAGCCTGGCCGGCGGGAAGCACGATCTCCGCCGCGTCGAACGCGATGCCCTGCGCCGTCAGCATCGTCGTCACGCCCCCGCTCGGCGAAGGAGCCGAGGTGACCTCGGGGGTCGGCGTGAACGGGATCGAGGTCTTGGTCGGCGCGGATCCGCCCCCTCCGCCGCCGACGATCACCGTGCCGCTCATGTTCGGGTGCACGACGCAGTGGAAGAAGTACTCGCCCGCCGGCAGCGGAGGGATCCGATACTCGACCTTGGCCGGCCCGGTGACGAGCTCGCCCTCGAACAGGGTCGTCGCGAGCGTGTCGTCCTCGTAGATCGAGATGTTGTGCTGGACGCCGGCATCCAGGTTGTCGAACACGATCGTCGACGGCGTGTCCGCCGGGAGCTCGATCGTGTCCGTGTCGAACGCGATGTTCTGCGCCGCGATCGCGAACGACGGGCCTCCTCCGCCACCGCCGCCCTCGACCGCCTCGAGCGTGCCCTGCATGTTCGGGTGCACGACGCAGTTGAAGGAGTAGGTGCCCGCCTCGAGGGCCGGCACCTCGTAGGTGACCGTCGAAACTCCGCTGATGATGTCCCCCGAGAACAGGGGGGTGCCCGAGAACCCGGGGTTGTCGAAGATCTCGATGTTGTGCTGGACACCCGGATCCTGGTTGCTGAACGTGATCTCGAAGGGCTCGCCGGCCGGGACCGTGAGGGCCGTCTGCTGGAACGCGATGTTCACGGCCGTGATCTCGAGCACCGTGACACCTCCGCCTCCGCCTCCGCCCCCGCCACCCTCGCCCTCGGTCCCCAGCGACGCGATGGCCACACCGCCGGCGAGCATCGCGACCCCCGCAACCGCGCCGACCATCCCGGCGAGGCTCGAGATCCGAACGATCTGACGGCCCGCCACGATCGCCGCCACGACCACGATCGCGAGGGCTACCGCCAGCGCCGTCGCCGTCGCCGCGGTGTGCGAGACCGAGAGCAGGATCCGCGAGAACCCGTACAGCACCGCCGCGATGATCACGAGGATCCCGACGGGCAGCAGGATCGGCAGGACGAATCGGTCCCTGGTGGTCCTCCTCACGGCTTCATCAACCCCGCCCGCACCTCGCGCTCCACGCCGGACAGCCGCACCGTGTCGAAGTCCTCACGAGAGCCCCGCGCGTACCAGCGGAACCAGATCGTGATGATGAAGCCCCACAGGATCGCTCCGCCGCCGAGCTTCATCACCAGCCCGGCGATCAGCTGGTCGCTCAACGGGTTGATGCCCCAGATCCGAGGGAACGTCGCGTAGACCGGATACAAGGGGCTGCGCCCGAAGGTGAGGAACGAGGCCGGGATCGTGGGCGCGAGGGACTGGAAGAACAGATAGAGCATCTGGCCCGGCGCCGACAGCGCCGGCATCTCGGGCAGTGGCGACATGACCGGCCACCACATCACGATGCCCGAGCCGACGATCAGCACATGGAGCGCGAAGTGCAGGGGCTCGGAGCGCACCGACGCCTCCACGACCGCCGGCCAGTGGGTGAACAACAGCACCGCGTTGAACACCACGAGCGCGACGAGCGGTCGCACGAGGGATCCGAACACCACCGCGATGGTTCGGACCCGGAGGAGCCCTCGCCACATCCATGTCGGGATCCCGGCGATGAGCATGGGCGGGGCGACGAGCGTGTAGAGCATGTGCTGAACCATATGGGCGGCATAGAGCCGCTCCTCGGCAAGGTCGTGCAGGGGCCACGTCGACCCGAGGAACAGCACGAGCATCCCCATCGAGAAGAGCAGGCGCCTCCGACCGAGGCCCTCGCGGACCGAGGCATCCCCCTCGGCCCGCCGGCGGACCGCCAGCAGGTACGCCGCCCAGAGCCCCCCGAGGAGCAGAACGACGTCCGGGTGCACGTGGAAGGTCGGCATCGGCTACGAGGCGAACGTCCGGAACATCAAGAGGACAGCGATGTAGAGCGTCGCGGCCCCGGCCAGTCCCATCAGGAAGAACCGGGAGTACGTGCGACTGTCGAACCGGAGATGCATGAACCACAGCGCCACGAGAGAGAACTTGACCAGCGCGAACAGGAACAAGAGCGGGATCAGCAGATGGTGCTCGTGGATCCAGTCGAGGTAGTAGATCGCGACCTCTGCCGCGGTCACGAGCCCGAGGATGATCGCGATCCGGACGTACTCCTTCGGACTCGGGTGTCGAGCGACCCGGCCGCCACCACTCGGCGCCGTCGAGGGCCCGTGTTCCGATGTCGTCGTCTCGACCCGCTCCGTCATGTCTCCTACCGTCCCGTCGGGATCAGATACACGATCGTGAAGATCACGATCCACACGATGTCGACGAAGTGCCAGTAGAGCCCCACGAGCTCGACGGTCAACGAGTCCTTCTGGGTGATCTGACCGCCGAACGACAGTGAGAACACGGAGAGCAGCATCAGGATGCCGATCGCGACGTGTGTGCCGTGGAACCCGGTCAGGACGTAGAACGTCGTGCCGAACAGATTCGTCGTCAGGCCCAGGCCCTCCCGGTAGAAGGCCGTGAACTCGTACACCTGGCCGCCGACGAACGTGAGCCCGAGCATCGCCGTGGCCAGGAGCCACAACCGCATCCGACCCACGTCGCCCCGCTGGATAGAGGAGAGTGCGAGCACCATCGTGAGCGAGCTCGCGAGCAGGACGAACGAGGACACCGACGTGTACGGGATGTCGAAGACATCGTTGGGGTATGGCCCCACGACGCTGCGACCCCGGTAGACGACGTAGCTCGTGATGAGCGCCCCGAACAGAAGCACGTCGGACGCGAGGAAGATCCACATCGCGAGCTTCGTGCTCGGCAGGCCGGTGCTGGTGGCCTCGTGCTCACTCTCGAGGGTGTGGACAGCCATAGGTTCCTGCACGGGTCCTCCTACTCCACCGAGGGCTCGAGGGCCCACCCGTACAGGCCGGCGAGCATGACCACCGCGCCCGCGCCGGCGAGCCACCAGGAGAAGATCAGGCCGTAGCCGAACGCGAACAGCCCGAGCGAAGCCACGAACGGGAAGTACGAGGGCGATGGCAGGTGGATGCCGTGCCCACCCCCGTCGGCCGCCTCGGTGCCCGAGCCGCCGGCGGGCACCGGCACGGCGGTGCCGCCCTCGGTCTCCGCGTACTTGCGGTGCCAGGCCTCGTCGAGGCCGCGCACCACCGGGATCTCGTCGAAGTTGTGCTCCGGCGGCGGCGAAGGTGTCGTCCATTCGAGCGTCCGCCCGTCCCAGGGATCCACCTCGCCGGTGTCGCTCCTTGCGCTGGGTCATCACGACGTTCGCCAGGAACACGAGCATGGCCACGGCGATCGTGAACGCTCCGACCGTCGACACCAGGTTCCAGAAGCCGAGCCCGAGCTCCTCCGGATAGGTCTGGATCCGTCGCGGCATGCCCTGGAGCCCGAGGACATGCATCGGTCCGAACGTCGAGGTTGAACCCGATCAGCATCGTCCAGAAGTGGACCTTGCCCAGGCTCTCGTTCAGCTTGCGACCGAAGATCTTGGGCCACCAGAAGTACAGACCCGCCGAACAGCCCGAAGATCGCGCCTCCGAACAAGACGTAGTGGAAGTGCGCGACCACGTAAGTACGTGTCCGTCTGCTGATAGTCCGACGGCACGACGGAGTGCATGACGCCCGACAGACCGCCGATCACGAACATCGAGACGAACCCGATCGCGAACAGCATCGGCGTCGGGAACGTGAGATCTGCCCTTCCACATCGTGCCGAGCCAGTTGAAGATCTTCACGCCGGTCGGGATCGCGATGATCATCGTCGAGATCGCCGAACGCCGTGTTCGCGATCGGCCCGAGGCCCACCGCGTACATGTGGTGCACCCACACGCCGAAGCCGATGAACCCGATCGCGATGCCGCTGAACACGACGAACTGGTAGCCGAACAACGGCTTGCGCGGCTGAACACGGGCAGGATCTCCGAGACGATCCCCATCGCGGGCAGGACCAGGATGTAGACCTCGGGGTGCCCGAACAGCCAGAACAGGTGCTGCCACAACACAGGGTCTCCGCCCGCGGCCGCGTCGAAGAAGTGGGTCCCGAACCGCTTGTCGAACAGCAGCTGGACGAGCGCCGACCGTGATGACCGGGAGCGAGAAGGCGAGCAGGAACTGCACGACGAGGCTCATCCACACGAAGACCGGCATACGGAAGAGCGTCATGCCGTTCGCCCGCAGGTTGAGGATGGTGACCGCCAGGTTCACCGCCGAGACCGTCGAGGCGATCCCCGCCATGAGCAGACCGATCGCGTAGAACGTCATCCCCCTCGTGGGGTCGAGCACCGAGTTCGGCGCGTAGCCGAACCAGCCCCCGTTCGGCGCCCCACCGAGGAACCAGCTCGAGTAGATGAAGAGGCCGGCGAGCAGGAACGCCCAGTAGCTGAAGGCGTTGAGGCGTGGGAACGCGACGTCGCGCGCGCCGATCATCAGCGGGATCAGGTAGTTGATGAACGCGGCCGACAACGGCATCACGACCAGGAAGACCATCGTGATCCCGTGCATCGTGAAGATCTCGTTGTAGACCGAGGGCGACAGGATGGCTTGGTTCGGCTGTGCGAGCTGCAACCGGATCAGCAATGCCTCCGAGCCGCCGATCAGGAAGAACGCGAACGCGGTGACGCCGTAGAGGATCCCGATCTTCTTGTGGTCGACCGTCGTGATCCAGCTCCAGAAGCCGGTCGTCGCGGTCGGTCGGCGGAACAGACCCTTGGATCTGCCCTCCACCGGAACGCTCACGCTCGACATCGATCCTCCGTCACGTCAGGTTCTGCAGGTAGGCGACGAGGGCGGTGATCTCGTCCGGCGTGAGCCCGTAGTCCGGCATCCACGACCCCGCCTTCACCGAGGCCGGGTCGTCGAGCCACTCTCGCCAGTTGCTCGGTGTCGGCGTTGTGCAGCCAGCAGCCGGCGAAGCACTCACGGCTCGCGAAGTGCGTCAGGTTCGGTCCGCCGTTCGCAGCGACCGGGTTCCCGTTCGTGTCCTCGATGCCCTGGACCGCGTGGCACGCGATGCACTGACCGTTCAGGAACACGTCCATCCCGGTGGCGGCGAGCGACCCGGGCTCGGGCGCGACGGCGTCGGCCTGCTCGTTGCGCACCCACGCCGCGTAGTCCTGCGGCGAGTGCGCGACGACCGCGAACTTCATGTAGGCGTGGGACAGCCCGCAGAACTCCTTGCACTGGCCCGAGTACCGGCCCGGATCGTCGGCCTGCAGGACGAGCGTGTTCGCCTGTCCGGGCACGACGTCCTGCGTCCCGGCCAGCTCGGGAACCCAGAATGAGTGGATCACGCCATCACCGATCGCCGCGGGTAGAGCGCCGTCCGGCGGTCCCGGCTGGCACTCGGATGGTGTCGGCTTGCCCTCGTATCCGACCCCGACCGAACACAAGGTGAGGTACACGGGACTCCCGGTCGGGATGTGCAGCTCGTTCGCGGTGATGATGCCCTCGCTCGGGTAGTCGAACTCCCACCACCATTGGTGTGCGAGCACGTTGACCTCGAGCACGTTGCCCTGCGGCTCGCGGGCAAGGTCGAAGATCGTCGTCACGGTCGGGACAGAGACCCCGGCCAGGATCAGCGCCGGAAGGATGGTCCAGGCGATCTCGAGCCGGTTGTTCCCGTGGATCTGGGGCGGCATCTCGGCGGGGCGGTTCTTCCGGCGCCGGTACCGGAACACCAGGAAGATGAGCAGGCCCTCGACCACGATGAACACCGCGGTCGCGACCCAGAACACGGGCACGAACAGGTCGTAGGACTTCCGCGCGTAGGGGCCCTGCGGGTTCAAGGCGTCCTGCGACGCGTTCGAAACGCAGGCGGAGGCGAACACGGTCAGGCCGACGATGGCCAAGACCCACCGCGTCCGGGTACGCACGTTCCTCCTACTCCTTACGGGCTTGACTTCCGCGGGCACGGAAGCGCCGGGACTGTAGCACGGCCCACACGGGTTCGGGCAACCCCAACTTCACTTCGCGTACGAATGCAGTCCGACGATCCACAGGTTCACGGCGTAGTAGGTGACCAACAGGCTGGCGAACCCGGCGAGAGCGATCACCGCGGCGCGACGACCCTTCCAGCCCGAGGTCGCCCTCGCATGCAGGTATCCCGCGAACACGACCCAGGTCACGAACGACCAGGTCTCCTTGGGGTCCCAACCCCAGTAGCGACCCCACGCGCTCTCGGCCCAGATCGCCCCAGTGATGACGCCGAAGGTCCAGATCGGGAACCCGAACGCGATCATCCGGTAGGCCAGCCGGTCGAGCGTGGCAGCCGAGGGCAGCGTTCCCCGCCGCGCCGTCGCCGCCGAGATCGCGGGCTCGTCCGCGCCGGCCTCGAGATACGGTGGCGCATCCTCCAGATCCAGTGACCCGCCCATGATCGGGGGAACGACCGCCGGCCGTCGTTCCCTTCGCTCCTTCACCAGGAACAGGATCGTGAGCAGGCCACCGACGGCGAGCAGGGAGGAGCTCACGATCATCGAGCTCACGTGCACCTGCCTCCAGTAGGAGTTCAACGCGGGGATCAGCGGCTCGGGGCCGACGTAGAGGAACAGGACCGCAACGGCCATCGTGATGACCGCGAAGCCGAGCACGAACCCGCCGATGGTCCGCACCTTCGCCATCCCCTCGATGAAGACCAGGTACGCGAGGACCACGAGGAGCGAGAGGAGCACCGAGTACTCGTACATGTTGCCGAGGGGGACGCGCCCGGCCGCCGCCCCGCGAGACACGATCGAAACGAGGTGCCCGCCGAGCCCGAGACCCGCCGCAGCCACAGACGCGATCCACACCGGGCGCTTGCGGAACGCGAGGAAGTGGAACGCCGCGAGCATGCCGAACAGGTACGCGAAGAAGGCCACGCTGAACGCGTCATTCGAAAGCTCGGCCCAGGTCCCGCCGGTCACGACCCCACCCTTTCCTCCGGCCCTCGTTGCAGCTCGCGCACGAGCTTGGAGAACTCCTCCTCGAACTGGCTCCGCCGCTGCAGCGCGAACCCCCCCACCTTGAGGAGCGTGCCCGCCCCCTCCGGCTCGGCGGTCACCCACAGCTTCCGCCGCGACGTGTACAGGGCGGGCAGCAGCCCGAGGAGGATGAGGATAGCCGCCGCGAGCACGATCCACAGGCCCCGGTCGCGGGAGACCGTCAGGACCGTGTACTGGCGGAGCTCGGGGAAGCTCATGGTGAGACCCCGACCGAGGTCGGCGGTCTCACCCGCGCCGAGCACGCCCGTGTCGAGCGGCCGCATCGCCGACGTGTCGAGGATCCCGGCGCTCTGCACCAGCTCGGCGCGAAGGTCGCCCTCGAAGGCCTCCCAGGTCATGACCGGCGCGTACTCGACCAGCATCGGCATCGCCTGACCGGTCTCGAGCAGCGAAAGGAGGCCGCGGCTGTCGGGCCACAGCTCGAGCCGGATCCCCACCTGTGGGTCGAGCGATGGCAGCTTCACGACACAGCGCCACGGGATCTGGAGCGGGCTCACGTCCTTCGGCGCCGTCTCCTGCTGGCACACGACCGGACCGTCGAAGATCGGCACCCCGTCCTGCTCGACCCTGATCACCGGAGCCCATCCGTACCCGAACTGGTAGAACTTCACGCCCTGCGGCCCGGCGGGGTGATTCACACGGATGTCGACGTGCTCGAGCACGTTGCCCTCGGGGTCCAGGATCGTGGCACGCGTGACGAAGTCGCGAGGCTGCCCGGTCATCCGATACGTCGCCTGGAAGTCCTCCACCCGCAGCTGGACGCCCGAGTGGTCCTCCCCGAAGAACCGCCCCTCCCGGATCTGGCCGTCGTAGCTCGCGTGCGCCTCGGTCCAGGTCTCGCCCTCGACGATCACGGCCTGACCACTGAACCCGGTTCCGCGTCCCCAGATGATGCCGACGAGCAGGACGAGGAATGCCCAATGGAACATCAGGCTCCCCCCCTCGCGCCCGAGGCCCTTGTCGGCGGCGAGGGTCGAAGCGCCGTTCGGCCCGCTCACGCGGAACCACCGGCGGCGCAGGAGCTTCCGAGCTCGGCGGATCGCTTGCTCGGGATCCTCGCCGACGGTCATCTCGGAGTAGTGCCGCATCACGTCGAGCTCACGAGCCGGAGCCGGGCGCGTGGTGACGTTCCGCAGGAACGCCCGGGTGCGCGGGATCAGACACGCCACGAGCGACACGAGCAGCAGCGTGTAGATCATCGTGAACCACCACGAGCCGTACACGTCGAAAAGACCGAGCTGGTCGTAGATCCGAGCGCGGAGCGGATGGTCCCGGAACGTCGCGGCGATGCGGGCGTTGGCGACGCCGACCTGCGGCACCAACGAGCCCACCACGGCCGCCAGCGCCAGCAGGAGCAGCAGGAACAGGGCCGTGCGCATCGAGCGGAGCGATCGCCAGACGAGGGCGACGGACCGGCGCAGCGATGTCTGGGAAGCGGTGGCGGATGACATCGGGAAACGACGATCCTAGCGGGAAGCGCTCGAGATCGCCCGGCTCAGATCGGTGGGTTGAAGTTCGAGATCGCGCGGAGGACCGGGGCGAGCAGTCGCGTCCACGTGTTCGTGAAGACGAGGACCCCGATCGTCACCATGATCACGCCGGAGATCCCCGCGATCCAGTGGTAGTTGCGCTTCACGAACGACAGGGCGCCCATCAACCGCCGGATCCCGATACCCACGAGCAGGAACGGCAGTCCGAGCCCCGCCGAGTACATGAAGAGCAGGAAGGCGCCGCGTGCTGAGCCGCCCTGAGCTGCGGCGATCGCGAGGACCCCCGCGAGCACGGGCCCGATGCACGGCGTCCAACCCGCCCCGAACGCCACGCCGAGCGGGAACGCCCACGTGGGCCCGGGCTTGACCCTCGACAGGAGCGGCCGCCGCTCCATGAAGAGCAAGGGCGATCCCCGCTGGAACGCCTCGAGCAGCATGAGCACGCCGAAGAGCACGATCACGAGCCCGGAGACCCGGATCCCAACCGGTGAGCGCAGGATCTCGGTCATGGTGGCCGTGAACGCCCCGAGGGACGTGAACACGACGGCGAACCCCGCGATGAACAGCAGGATCGGGACGACCGGCTTCCGCGTGGCGCCGTCCTCGAGCGCGGGACCGCTGCCGGCGACGAACGAGAGGTAACCGGGCACCAGCGGGAACACGCACGGCGACGCGAACGAGACGACCCCGGCGGCGAAGGCAAGTGCCGGCGCCCACCAGGACGACAGCCCATCCTTCACGAGATCCGCCAGCACCGGCGACATGGGCTCCCAGTGTAGGGGCGAGCATCCGTCGAAGCGGCACCGGGTTGCGGTTCCGCAGGCTTCCTTGCGATAGTGTCCGCCTGCTCGTGAGCACCTTCGCGAGCCTCGGCGAGACGTGCGTTCGCATCGGCTGGGACCAGGGCGGCGCCCGGCTATAATCGGCCGCGCCGCGAGCGGGGGACATCGGGACATGAGGGATAGGTCCGCGTGAAGGAACGGCTCCGGAAGGTCCGGGAGCGGGTGGAGCCATCCGTGCGGGACTTCGAATGGACCTGGACGACGGCGATCCTCTTCTCGATCGCCTTCCTGTTCTTCCTGCTCATCAGCGCGGTGATCGTCCCGTCGTTCTGGATGTACTTCGCGGAGCAGAAGCTCGGCTGGGGCGGCCCCACGGACGTCGAGGCCTTCCTGAAGGCGCCGATCGGCCAGGAAGGGCTGCTCGAGATCCGTGACGCGATCGCGATGGGTCTCACCACGGGACCGATCATCACCGTGATGGTCGCTGCGGTCCTCATGCAGAACTGGCGGAAGAAGCTCCGGGGCAGATCGGCCGACCGGCCCACGGGCGGGTACCGCTGATGCCGTTCACGAAGACCGAGGTCGACATCCACACCGACTACGTGGTCGAGGCCGTCGACGCGGCCTGGCTCTCGCAGGGCGTGAAGTCGCCGAAGCACCTGATGCTCGATCCGGACAACTGCATCCTCTGTCGAGCCTGCGAGGACGTCTGCCCCTGGAACTGCATCTACATGATGTCCACAGGGATCGTCGAGGGAGCGACCGACGATGCCGTCGAAGCGGAGGTCGGTAGCGCGTACGCCGTATTCGTCGTCGACGACAACGCCTGCACTCGATGTTCGGTGTGCGTCGACCGGTGCCCCACCGACACGCTGTACTATGCGCGGCTGCCGGAGGACGCCGGCGGCCGCCGCACGATGGCCGCCGTTCCGGCCTCGCAGAAAGCCGATGAGTAGGGCTCGAAGGGAAGAGGGGAAGACCGGGTGAAGCTCAAACCGCCGTCGCCGGGAGCCGTCTTCGACCGCGTCCGGGACACCGAGGTCTGGAAGTCGATCTTCCGCCCGGGCTCGATCTTCCGCAAGGGCTACAAGGACACGTCGAGGGACCGGGCGCTCTCGACGATGAACAATGTCCTGTACCACCTCCACCCCGTGAAGATGAAGCGCCACGGGCTGAAGCTCACGTACACCTTCTGCCTCGGCGGTCTGTCGTTCTTCCTGTTCATCCTCCTCACGGTCACCGGCATCTTCCTGATGTTCTTCTACCGGCCGGTGGCGGAGCTTGGCTCGGCGCAGGCGTACACCGACATGCAGAGCATCCGGACGTCCGTGTTCTTCGGCGACCTCGTCCGGAACCTGCACCGTTGGGGCGCGCACCTGATGGTGCTGTCCGTGACGCTCCACATGGCGAGGGTGTTCTACACCGGCGCGTACAAGCCCCCGCGTGAGTTCAACTGGGTGGTCGGCGTCGTGCTCTTGTTCCTCACGCTCGGGCTGTCGTTCACCGGTTACCTGTTGCCGTGGGACCAGCTGGCGATCTGGGCCGTGACGGTCGGGACCTCGCTCGCGGGGTACTCCCCCTTCATCGCCAAACAGGCCAACTTCCTCCTGCTCGGCGGAGTGGTTGTCGGACCGGAAACGTTGTTGCGTTGGTATGTGCTGCACGTTCTCGCGCTGCCGTTCGTGCTCGTGATCTTCCTCGCGGTGCACTTCTGGCGGATCCGCAAGGACGGCGGGATCTCGGGACCACTGTAGGCAAAGGAGACAGATGGCGCGCGAAGACACACCGCTCGACCAGGAGGTCTTCGACAAGACCCTCGAGGCCGAGTTGGCCAAGGGCACCCAGCGTCGGGTCGCCGAGGGTCGTGCGCGCTCGGCCGCCGTCCGCGCCCACCGCGCGAAGGCCGGCGAGGGCGGCGCGTCAGCGGCCCCCGCTCCGGCACCGGCAGCGGCCACGGAACCGGCAACCCACGACGAAGCTGCCTCCACCCCCGCACCCGCCGGATCGGCACCAGCGCCTGCGGCTGCGGCGCCGGCTCCCGTCCCCCCCGCTGCAGCTCCCGCCCCCATGCCGGTCGCCGCCGCGGTCGCCACCCCGGCTCGCGAGGCACCGCCTCCCACGGGCAACGTTCCCGAGCCCAAGAAGGGGGCGCCGGAGAAGCACCGGCTCCTCGCGCTCGTGCCCCCCGAGGGCATCCAGCGGGTCGAGCGCGAACAAGGTGATCGCATCAACGTGTGGCCGCACCTGCTGCTCGAGGAGTTGATCGCACTCCTGATCCTCTCGGTCGGCATGGTGATCTTCTCGACGTTCGTGAATGCGCCGCTCCGCGAGCTCGCCGACCCGAACCTCACGCCGAACCCCTCGAAGGCGCCGTGGTACTTCCTCGGCCTGCAGGAGCTCCTCCGCTACTTCCACCCTCTCGTCGCCGGGATCTCGATCCCGACGTTCATCCTCGTCGGACTTGCAGCGGTCCCCTTCGTGGACCGCAACCCGAGCACGAAGCCGGGCGACCGCAAGATCGCCATCACGTTGTTCACGATGCTGTTCATGTTCGGCGCGACCCTGACCATCATCGGCTCGTTCTTCCGCGGCACCGGTTACAACTGGGTGTGGCCGTGGGCGCAGGGGGTGTTCTTCGAGCTATGACGTCCGTCGTAGGCATCTCGAGCGGGGTCGTCGCGGCGATCGTCGCCGTGGTGGTCGTCGACCTGTTCGCGATCGTGTTCGGTCTTTCGTTCGTACGCGCCCGCAAGGCGCAGCGCGCAGCCGAGGCCGGCCTTCCGCTCGCCGAGATCTCCAAGATGTCGAAGCCCGTCTCCCGCCGCGATTTCTTCCGACGGTCGCTCCTCGCGTCGTTCGGCGTGTTCGCGGCCCAGTTCGGCGGCATGACGATCGCGTTCCTGTGGCCGAACCTGAAGGGCAGCTTCGGTTCTCTCATCAACGCCGGCAAGCTCGAGGACATCAAGGCGGCGATCGCCGCGGACGGCGAACCGTTCTACTTCGGCGCCGGCCGCTTCTACGTCGTCGCGTACGACGGCAAGGCGAGCGACGACGTGGACTACGCGGCCGAAGGGGTCGCGGCGCAGGGCATCATGCCGCTGTACCAGCGGTGCGTGCACCTCGGGTGCCGGGTGCCGTTCTGCAAGCAGTCGCAGTGGTTCGAGTGCCCCTGTCACGGCTCGAAGTACAACACCGCCGGCGAGTACACCCTTGGTCCCGCCCCGCGGGGGCTCGACCGGTTCAGCGTCCAGATCACCGACACGGGTGACGTGATGGTCGACACGTCCTCCATCGTCCTCGGGCCGCCGCGAGGGACCGACACCCTCGGCAAGCCCCAGGCCGGCCCGTTCTGCGTGGCGCCGGGCTAGATGGTCGCGCTCTCATCCACCCAGGGCATCATCATCGCCGGCATCGGCGTGGCGCTGCTGATCGTGGGCGGTGCGGTCGTGACGGCTCGCGGACGACGCAAGGTCGAGAAGCTCGACATCCCCAACGCGATGCGCCCGGGGCCCTCGGACCCGGATCTCGAAACCCCGCACCTGCAGAAGCTCCAGGGCTGGGGTGTGCTCCTCGTCCTGTTCTTCGTCGTCTGGATCCCGGCCACGTGGTTGTTCGAGCCCGGCAACAACCTGTCCCAGGAGGAGCGTCTGCTCGACGACTCGGTCGCTCGGGGGAACAGCGCCGTCGAGGCGTTCACCGAGGAGAACCAAGGCGGCGTCGGATGTGTGCGTTGCCACGGGAGCGAGCTGAAGGGCGGCCGGATCCTCGGCCAGGCGGCCGGCGGGATCGCTCCCGTGATCGCCACGCCGAACCTCACGACGGTATGCGGCGGGCCCTTCACCGGCCACCCGCTCATCTACGGGCTGCGGGACATCTACACGACGATCGAGCAGGGCCGGAACCTGATGCCGTCGTGGAGCATCCGGTACGCCGGCGCTCTCACCGACCAGCGGATAAACGACATCGTCAACTACATCGTGTCGATCCAGGACGAGGCCCAGGTCCCGTTCGACAAGAACGTGTGTCTGAACCCGGAGGCGCAGAAGGCGGCCGTCGACCAGTTCCTCGACGGCGACCTGTCGAAGAAGCCCTCCCCGACATCGAACGTGCAACTGTGATCGCCGCCGGGACCTGCCTGGGATTCGACGTCGCGTGCGACACGATCATCAAGGGCAGCCTGTCGGTCGTCATGGCGTTCGTCCTGTTCATCGGGTCAGTGCTGCTGCTGCTCTCGGCCGTGTTCGGGCGGCGGATGGGATACCTGGTGCTCGCCAGCGCGTTCTTCGGTTGGCTGCTCCTGCTCTCTTCCCTGTGGGCATTCGGGTTCTGGTCGCAGGGCACGGAGACCCCGACCAACCTCGGACCTCGAGGCGTCGAGCCGAGTTGGGTCGTCGAGGCCGCGGGGACGCAGCCTCAGGCCACGAACGAGACGTTCGCGAGCTACCCCGACCCGAAGGCTTGGCGCATCCCCAGCACGAACGAGGCCGACGCCGGTTCGGTGCAGTCGGTCCAGGGGGCCGTGCAGTCCTACCTGGCCGAGCAGGTGAACGAGGAGCAGGGCAAGGACCGGTTCGACCCGGGGGCCGTTCAGACCATCGACTTCACGGTGCAGGACATCCGCTTCGCGACCGACGGGACGACGTCCCTCGCGGCGGCCGTGGCGTTCTTCAACGGCGGCGGCCCGGTCCTCACCGTGTACCTGCGGCACGAAAGCGGTAGCGTCCCCGTCTACTCGTGGGCTTTCATGATCATCGCGATCATCGGCCTCGCCGTGCACCTTCCGTTCCTGGACCGCACCGAGCGCACCCGCAAGGACATCCTGACGGGCGGGACCGCACCGCCCTGGTACGGACCCGCCTAGGAGGAGATCGACGTGCTGGCTGAAGCCGTTCCGCTCATCGAAGAGGGCAGCGTCCAATGGATCCTGTTCAGCGTGATGGTGGTCGCGGTGTTCATCACTCTCTGGATCACGATCGCCCGTTGAGACGGGCGAGTCTCACACCTGCGCCAGGTCGGCCACCGACCGCCCCCGCCGCTTCACGTCGGCGAGCGCTGCCTTCCGCTGCTCGTAGTAGGTGAGGATCTGCAGCTCGATCGCCAGGTCCACCTTGCGGACCGACACGCCCGGAGGAACGGTGAGCATGACGGGTGCGAAGTTCAAGATCGAGCGGATCTCGGCCTCGACCATGCTGTCGGCGACCTGCTGCGCGGCGGCGGCCGGGGTCGCGATCACGCCGATCGCGGCTCGATGCTCCCGCACGATGTCCGGCGAGCTCCTCGATCGGGCGGATGCGCAGGCCGTCCACCTTCATCCCGACCTTCGCCGGATCGTTGTCGACGAGCGCCACGGTGCGGAACCCGCGCGCCACGAACCCGCGGTAGTTCGCGAGGGCGTGCCCGAGGTTCCCGATCCCGGCGATCACGATCGGCCAGGCCTGCGTCAGACCGAGCTCCCGGCGCACCTGGTGGATCAGGTAGGCCACGTCGTAGCCGACCCCACGCGTGCCGTAGGAGCCGAGGTGCGAAAGATCCTTGCGAACCTTGGCCGAGTTCACGCCGGTCGCCTCCGCCAGCGATCTCCGAGGACACCATCGTCGCTCCGTTCTCGGCCATCTCGACCAGCGTCCGTAGGTAGACGGGGAGGCGTCCGACGGTTGCCTCGGGGATCGGGCGCTCGCTCACGCGCGTAAGGTAGCGCGTAGGCGTCCCACGTTCACGAATGCGCAAGCTCTGGAGCCGCAGACCGCACGCGGCCCGCCTCAGGACCGGACCGCATCGGCGAACCCCCTGCGGGTCGACGCGGATCTCGAACAGCTCCCGCCCGTCGACCAGCACGACCGGGATCCGGATGCCGTACTCGAGCTCGAGCGCGTCGTCGGTGGAGACGTCGACCTCCGCGAACCGAACGGCGTGCGCGACGCGCTCGGCCACGATCACCGCTCGGGCCTCGTCGCACAGGCCGCAGCCGGGGCGCGAGTACAGCACGACCGAGACCATCGGGCCGTGATGGTACCGGCGTCTGCTACAACGGGGGCGTGCAGGACGCCGATCGGATTCGACCTCGAGCTTCACCGTCGCGTGTCCGCGGGTGACCGCGGGGCGTTCGAAGAGCTGTTCCACCGCTACGCGCAGTGCCGCCTACGGGCTCGCGCGGCGCGTGACGGCCCAGGAGACGCTCGCCCAGGAGGTCGTGCAGGACGCCTTCCTGGCGCTCTGGCGGGCGCCGGAGGCCTACGACCCTTCCCGAGGGACGTTCCGCTCTTTCTTCCTGTCGCTCGTCCACCATCGGGCGGTCGACACGGTTCGGCGCGAGGAGAGGCTCCGCAAGCGCACCGAGCGGGCCTCGAACCTCGAGCCGGTCGTCGGCGAAGATGTAGCGGAGGGCGTCGTTCGGGAAGCCGATCTCGGCCTGCGGCGCAAGGAGATCCTCGTGGCGCTCGAGACCCTACCGCCCGAGCAGCGACAGGTCGCTCGAGATGGCCTACTTCGGGGGATCGACCCAGGCGCAGATCGCGGAGGAGATCGGCATCCCGATCGGGACGGTGAAGACGAGGACCCTCGCGGCGATGCGGAAGCTGCGGAAGGCCTTGGAGCGAGAGGACGAGACGTGACGGACCATCACGAGCTGAACCTGGAGCTGCTCGCCGGCTATGCGCTCCTCGCGCTCGACGGTGCAGGACGCGCTCGAGGCCGATCGGCTGCTGTCCGACCACGTCCCCTGGTGCGCCACCTGTCGCGCCACCCTCGCTGACTTCCAGTCGGTCACGGGGGATCTCGCGCTCGGCGGCTCGGCCCGTCGAACCGCCGGACCTGGTCCTGGCTCGGATCCGGCGGGGCATCCGCGACGTACCCGTCCGGCGACGCCGCGGGGCCGGGCTTGCCGCCCTCGTCGCCAGCGTGGCAGCCCTCGTCGGCATGGCCGGCTTCTCGCTCTCCCTCGGCGGACGGGTCACTCGCGCCGAGCAGGATCGCGGGACGGCGCTGGAGGTCCTGAGCGCGATGCGGCAGCCCGGCGCGAACCCCGTCGCGCTCGAGGCGACGTCCGAGACCACGCCCGGCGGTCTCGTCGAGGTCTCGAGCCCCGGACTGGAGCACATGTACCTCTACGGCGACGACATGCCGATGCCCGCGCCCGGCAACTCCTACCAGCTGTGGCTGGGCAGCGGTGGGACGTTCACGCCTGCCGGCGAGCCGTTCGTCCCGGTGAACGGCGTCGTCCTCCTGCGGCTCACCGTGGACCCTTCGCGGTACGACGAGGTCCTGATCACCGAGGAACCCCTGGGCACGGTGCCGAGCACCCCCACCCCCGAGGGCGGGCACACGTGGCATGCCTCGATCTGACCGAAGGCCGCTGCTAGGCCACCGCGGCGGGGGCCGGGGCGGGGCGCGAGGAGCGCACGAACCCCCAGAACATCACCATGATCCCCGCGGTGAGCGTGATCGAGAAGCCGACGAAGTTGCCCGTCAGGGCGAACGCGGACCCGGCGGCGACTATCGTCGCCCCGATCGCGATGGCGAGCAGCCCGAGGAACCGATCCCGCAGGCCTGGGTTCCCCCGCATGCGCCACGCGGACCAGAGCGTTCCGCCCACCAGGAAGAAGTAGGCGGGGAAGGCGTAGTACCGCGCGAGGTCCAGAGCCAGGGGGTCGTCCGCCCATACCTCCTTGCCCTGCGGTAGATCTGCCGAGAGCGCGGTCACGTCCAGGGTCGCCGTGCGGATCCGCGCGATCGCGAACGCGGTCGCGAACAGCAGTAGCACGAGGACGGGCACGGTGACGCGGCGGTCCTTGGAGAGCAGGAGAACCTCGCCAACGGCGAGGAAGGGAACGTTCAGCACCGCGCCGAAGAGCCAGTAGAGCCGATACTCCGCTCCGCTCCAGGCGTCGAGCACACCGAGGAACAGGGCCAACGAGGCCCCTGCGTACATCACGAGCGCCAGGACCCAGAGCAGCTGCGCAGGCCGGCGCCGCTCCAGGTACCGGCGCCCGAGCAGCGCCGCGAAGACACACGCAGTCATCGACGCCCCGAGCGGGACCACCCACATGGCGGGGAGCATAGCCCGGCGCTCGGCGATGCGCGGCTACGATGGCTCGGTGAGCCCTCGCCCGCAGGCACCCCGTGTCGCCTGCTCGACCGCCTCGGTGTTCACGCGCCCACTCCGCGCGATCTTCGAGCTCCTCGCCGAGACCGGGTTCAAGGGTGTCGAGATCATGGTCACGAAGGACCCAGCGACCCAGGAGTCGCGGACCATCCGCGAGCTGGCCGAGGAGCACCACCTTCGTGTCGACGCGATCCATGCGCCGTTCCTGCTCGTCACGCGCAGCGTGTGGGGGACCGAGCCCGTCGGCAAGGTCTACCGGGCGATCGAGCTCGCGGAGCAGGTCGGTGCCCCGATCGTCGTCGTGCACCCTCCCTATCGCTGGCAGACCGCCTACCGGCATTGGCTCGGCGAGCATCTCACCGGGCTCGCGCGGAGCACCGGGGTCCGCATCGCCGTCGAGAACATGTTCCCGGTCCGCGTCCGCGGGCGGAAGATCGCGACCCTGCATGCGGCCCAAGGGCTCGCCGACCTCGAGGGCTTCCCCGACGTCGCGCTCGACACCAGCCACGCGGCGGTCGCGCGACTCGACCTGCTCGAGGCTGCCGACCGCCTTCGTGGGCGTCTCGCGCACGTCCACCTGTCGAACAACGCAGGCAAGGGGTGGGACTCCCACCTGCCCATCGACGAGGGCGTGCTGGACCTCGGCCCGTTCCTGGACACGCTGGCGGCGGCCGGGTTCGAGGGCGCGGTCTCGCTGGAGCTCGATCTGCGGCAGCACACGGCCGACGAAGCCACGCTCCGAGACGTACTCGTGCGGAACCGCACGCTCTGCGAGGCACGCCTGCACGCCCATCCGTGACCACCACGCTACGGCGAGCCCGGAACCGAGCGACCCGCTCCCCGAGCAAGCTCGCGGCGGGGGAACGGGACCGGAGCGCGAGACGTCTGAGGATAGGATTGCCTCGAGGGGGGTGTCGCCATGTCCGTCTCACGCTCCGCCCCAAGGCGCCGGCTGGGATTGCTCGCCGGCGCGACGTCCGTCCTGCTCTTCGCTTCCCTGCTCGCGGCTGGGCCCGCTCCGGCCCTCACGCCGTGCACGAGCCCTCCGGCGATCATCCCGGAGGCGCAACTCACACCCGGGATGCTCGGGTCGGGGGTGACCGCGCTTGCTGGAACCACACCCGTCCCGTTCACCTTCGAGGTGATCGGGACGATCCCGAACGGCTACATGCTCGGGCTCGACGCCATCGTGATCCACATCACGGGGCCCCAGTCGTTCCTGAACGAGACCGGCGGCGTGTTCTTCGGCATGTCCGGATCGCCCGCATACGTGAATGGGAAGCTCGCGGGGGCGGTCTCGGCGGTGTTCGACGACCCGACGTTCGGCGCGCTCACTCCTGCCGAGGCCATGCTCGCGGTGGTGGACGCCGCACAGGGCTCGACCTCGGCGCGTCCGGCCAAGACGGTGGTCCCCACGCCTCAGATCCGACGCGCGATCGCGCGGATCCAAGGCGTCTCGCCTGCGAGCGTGACCGGCACGTTCGCGCAGCTGCGCGTGCCGCTCGCCGTCTCCGGGCTGAACGACGACCAGGTCGCTCAGCTGCAGGGGCGCCTCGACCGACGAGGTGAGAACTTCGTCGTCTACGCTGCCGGATCCGCTCCCGCAAGCTCGGGGAGCGTGACCTCCACGCGGTTCGTCCCGGGTGAGCCGCTCGGCGTCGCGATCGCGTACGGGGACGCCTCCTACTACGCGACCGGAACGGCGACGTTCATGTGCGGCGACTCCGTCGCCGCCTTCGGCCACCCGTTCTTCTACGATGCACCCGGCCAGATCTCGCTCGGCCTGTCCGGCGCCACCGGACTCATGGTCGTGAAGGGCCAAGGCTGGCCCGGCTATCGGTTCGCGCTCCTCACCGAGCCGCGCGGCACGATCGTCCAGGACCGCTTCGCAGGCATCGCGGGCATCGTCGGCATGGCCCCGGCATCGATCCCGGTCATGAGCGACCTCACGAACCTGGACGACGGGTCCTCCCGCGTCGGCACGACCGAGGTGATCCACTCCTGGGGCTGGTGGCTCGAGGAGATCGCCTGGTCCCACCTGTCCGCGAACTTCGCCGCGGTGTTCGGCCACTACGGCGGCGGGTCCTCGAGCCTGGATTGGACGATCGACGGGACGACCGCCGATGGCCCGTTCACGGTCTCGAACCACACGCTGTCCTCGAGCGAGTTTGATGCGACCGAGTCCGTCTGGCGGTTGATCACCGCGGTCGACGCCCTGCAGTTCGCGGAGGGCGTCGACGTGACGCTCTCGGGCATCACGACCTCGGGATGGATCACACGCGACCGGCTCGAGGGCACGATCGGGCGCGTGCGGGTCGCGAGCACGATGCAGCCGAAGCTGCGCGTCCGCAACGTGCTGAAGGCGCACCCCGGCGACGTGGTGACCGTGGAGGTCACATTCGATGCCCTCGAAGGTGACAACGTCGTGGCGACCGTCCAGTTCGAGGTCCCGATGAACGAGAAGGGAACCCATGACGTGCTGCTCCGCGGCGGCCGAGACCTCTTCCGCTGGCCGGACACGTTCCCTGAACTCCTCGATGAGCTGAACGGCGGCGAGCACCCCGACGACCTGGTCGTCCGGGGCCTCGGCGGTTCGTCCCTGTGGCCGCAGGGCATGCTCGTCCACGGCAGGTCGCGCTTCTCGGTGCAGGTCGTGCCGGTCGTCTTCTGACCAACGCTCGGAGCGTACGGGGGGGCCGCTCTCCGCCCCTCCGACGCGTCCGGGTGCCGCACCCGCTGCTAGCCTGCGAGCGTGCGCCCGTTCACGAAGCTCGTCCTCGTCGTGCTCTTCGTCCTCATCGTGGTCGCGGCGGTCGCGCAGTTCTCGATCGGCGGCCCCGACCGACCGTATCCGGGTCCGGTGTCGGGGACGCCGCTGCCCTCGCTCACCGCGACTCCCTGACCGGGTCTACCCGCCGAGGACCACCGCGTCCCCGACCGACAGACCGAGCAGCCCGGCCGCGCTCCCGTGGTTCACGACGAGTGCGACGGATCCGTCCGAGTCCACGATGGCGCCGCACGCCCCGAGCGGCACCTCCGCGAACGTCGCGACCCTCGGCACGTCACGAGCCCCGAGCGCGAGCGTCGACCCGAGCGCTGCGGCTTCGAGCTCGACCGGCGTGACGTTCAGCTGCACGTTGCCGAACCCATCCACCGCGACGACGCGGGCACCGACCGAACCCGGCGTCACCATCGGCCCGGGCAGATCGAGGACGAGGAGCTCCTCGACCGGGATCCGCGGGCCGACATCATCGAGCGCGAGCCCGGCGGCCAGGTGCGCGGCCGCCGGGGCGAACACGTCGCGACCGTGGAACGTCCGCGAGATGGGATGGAGCAGGACCTCGGGCGCCGCGATCTCGACCGCGCGCTGGGCGCCGCCCAGCTCAGCCCAGGTCATCGAGAGAAGGCCGTTGTCCGGGCCGACGAGGAGGGCTCCCGCGCGCGTCTCGACCGCGATCGCGCGGCGCTCGGAGCCGACCCCAGGATCGACGACCGCGAGATAGACCGCATCGTCCGGCATGAACCGCGCCGCCCTTCCGAGCGCCACCGCCCCCTGCAGGACGTTCTGCCGCGCGACCTGGTGCGTGAGGTCGACCACCTGCGCGTCCGGCACGATCCGCGCGATGACCCCACGGCAGACACCGACGAAGACGTCCGCGAGGCCGTAGTCGGTCAGGAAGACGATCGGCCGGCTCATCCCACCTCCACGTACTGCTCGAGGTACGCGAGGATCAACGTGCGCGCGCGTCCGGACTGGTTCCCGTGGAGGATGTCGGTGCCGTGATCGTCCGTCGTGAGGATCTCGACCCGCTTCGGCGGCGGTGACGATTCGTATAGCTTCTGGGCGTCGTCGGCCGCCGAGCCATCCCCGGTTCCGGCGATGAACAGCTTCGCCGCGCTTACGCGCGTGAGGATGTCGGGCGTGAGGTCCATGCCCTCGAACGCCGCGGGGGCCGACAACGCCACGACGGCGTCCGCGCCGACCCCGTCCTGCGCGGCGGCCATCAGGGAGGCGGTGCCCCCCATGCTGGCGCCGATGAGGACCACCTGCTGGGCACCACGCGAGCGGATGAATCCGACGGCGCCCACCACGTCACGCCAGATCTCGCCGAGATCTTGCACGCCGGCGGAACAGCCGGCCGCGCCGCCCGGGCAGTACCCCCGGAAGTTGTAGGTGAGCACAAGGTAGCCCTCGTCCGCCAGATCCTTCGCGAAGTCCCACCACGCGGTCTGGTCGGACGGCCGCATGTGCGAGAGCACGACGCCCACCGAGCCCTCACCGAGGAGCCGTCCCTCGAGCGTGATGCCGTCGGTCGATGGGAAGGTCACCACCATCGAGCCCTCGGGCGGGGCCGTGAGCACCTCTTCGTCCCCGCCGCACGCCGCAGCGAGCGTCGCGAGGCAAAGCAGCGCCACCAGCGCTCGACCGAAGCCGGGCCACCGCCGCCCCGTCACGTGCATCGGACGGAGCTCCGCGCCCCTAGCGACCCTGCTGACGGCGCTGCCAGCGGGTCTTCTTCAGTAGCTTCTTGTGCTTCTTCTTCCGCATCTTCTTGCGGCGCTTCTTGATGAGCGACGGCAAACGCTGTCCTTCCTGCTATCCCGATCCGAACAGGTTCCGGAGGTCCACCCGCTTGGCGCGGTAACCCTCCTCCAGGCGAACGGACCCCAGTCTAAGCGCCTTCGGGCCCGCTGCCACGGGCGAGATGAGGCGCAGGATCCCTTCCTCGGGCATGTGCTCGAGGAAGCCGAGCCCGAGGTACCCCCCGGCGCCGTCCGAGAGCCCGACGAGCAGGCGGTCGAGCTGGGTGAGGTCGAACAGCGGCGGCAGCGCCGGCATGAAGACGGTCGGCTTCACCCGGAACCGGTGGAGGTCGCCCGAGAAGTACGCGGCCATGGCGCGCTCCCGGTTCTCGGCCCGCTGCTCCACGGTCGTAGGAACCACCCCAGGGTGCACGCCGAGCGGCACGACCTCTGTCGCGAAGAACCGCTGGATCACGCCGAGGAGCGGCAGGAGCTCCTCGCCCCGCTGGAGACCGACGACCAGGTCGGGGCGTAGCATCTCGACCTTGTGGTACTTGAGGATCTGCGCGTGGACCCCCGACACGAGCCCGCTCGAGTCCATCACCACGAAGTCCGCCCCGGCCTCCTTGGCCTGGCGGAACAGGCTCGCCGCGCCGGTCACGACTTGGAGGAGGTGGCCCTCGGGCGAGGTCGAGCCCACGAACCAGAGCCCGTCCTCCTGTGCCATCGCCGCCGGCTCGAGGTCGGCAGGCCCCCGGATCATCTTCAACGTGATGGTCGCGGGCGGTCCGACCGTCTTCTGTCCGACGTCAGCGTCGAGGAAGGCCGACGGCCGACCGGCCGCGACCGCCGCCTCGAGGAGCCCTCGTGAGAGCGTGCTCTTGCCTGTATCGAGCCCGCCGAACAGCACGACGGTGTGCTTGGTACGCACCGCCTCCTCGACGAGCGCTTCATGCTCGTTCACCTTCGCCTCCGGTGGTCATCCCTCCCGGAGGCCGGTTTCACGCGTGCGGGTTAGGCCGGCGTGGGGCCCTCCCGTCCCCGATGCCGAAGTGCGGACAGGATCATCTCAGGTCGGGGGTCGCCGACCCCCGTCGCGCGTGCGAACCGAGCCTCGAGAGGTGTGGTCATCAACGTGCCGCCTATCCTACCGGTGGGCTCGTCGCGACGCTTCCGGAAGCGGAGGGCTCAGGGGAGCCGAGCGACGATCGCCTGGAAGCACGGCCAGTAGTCCTCCGGACGGACGTTGTCATCCATCACGATGACGACCTCCGTGCGCCCCAGGGCCTTCGCCACGAGCAGCGCGGGATCGTTCACGTCCGCGATCGAAACCGTCGGCACACCGTGCTCGATCGCTCCCCCGGCGAACCCGTGGTCGGCGAAGACGATGTCCGGACACTGCTCGGCGAGCATGCGGGCGATCGGCTCGCCGCTGTGCGTGTGCTTCATCGATGCGCCGTCGGTGAGCATCGCGACGCCCTCGAGGTATCGGACCTCCCAGTGATGGTGCCTCCCCGGCTCCTTCCAGACCACCGCCTCGTACGGCTGGATGAGCCTCACCCCTCGGGCCCGAAGCTGCCGCCCGACCTCGATATACAGGTGCGCGAGCCCGGTCGGGTGCCCCGTGGCCAAGATGGCGCTCCCGCCCACCCGAACCACCTCGGCGAGCGCTTCACCGACGGCCTCGCACGCGTCGAGCACCAGGTCGGGGTCGACCGGCACGGGGCCGGCCCGCCACTCCGGGTGCGCCGTGAACCCCGACGCCCGTCCCACGATCTCCAGGATCGCCTCAGGCTGCCATCGACCCCGCGAGCCCGGGCATGCCGAACAGCTTGTCGGGATCACCCTCGCACAGGAGCCGGATGTTGCGCTGGACGTTGTCCATCGCATGGCTGACCTCGGGTCCGGCGATCCGGCCCTCGAGCAGGGCGCGTCGGAGCTCCTCGCGCTCGTACGGATGTGGGGCCCATCGGTCGTCGATCTCCGGCAGCTGCGCGGCGTGCTCTGCGATAACGTCCATGGTCACGAGCCATCGTACGGGAGCTGGACGTGTACGAACTCTCACTGGACGGACAGGTCGCGATCGTCACGGGGGCCGGTCGTGGGATCGGTCGGGCGATCGCGCTCGCCTTCGCGCAGGCCGGAGCGGACGTCGCCGTCGCCTCACGCACGGTCGAGGAGCTCGAGACGGCGGCCGAGGACATCCGGGCGCTCGGGTCGTCGCGCGCTCGTCGTGCCGACGGACGTGACGGACGAAGACGCGGTTCGGGCGCTCGTACGCACCAGCGTCGCCGAGCTCGGGCGACTCGACGTGATGGTGAACAACGCCGGGGTCGCGCCGTTCATGGAGACCTTCCTGGACACCCGGCCCGACGGGTTCGAGAAGTACTTCCGGGCGAACTTCGGGTCCGCCGTCTATGGAACCCGTGCAGCAGGCCAGGTGCTGCTCGGACAGGGCTCGGGCTGCGTGCTGAACCTGGCCTCGATCGACGCCTTCATGGTCGAGGTGCGGCCTCAGCTACTACAACGCCGCGAAAGCCGCCGTCGTCAGCCTCACGAAGAACGCGGCGCTCGAGTGGGCGCCCGGGGCGTGCGGGTGAACGCGATCGCACCCGGGTGGATCGACACGCCGATGAACCAGGAGGAGCGCAACGACCCTCGAGGCGGAGGCGAAGATCCTCGGGCAGATCCCGATGGGCCGGTGGGGCCGGCCCGAGGAGGTCGCGGCGGCCGCCGTCTTCCTGTGCTCGCCGGCTGCGTCGTTCATCACCGGCGAGGTGCTCGTCGTCGACGGCGGCCAGACCGTCACGAGCGCGCGCGAGGCCTGAGCGCGTGGAGCTGCGCGGCGCCGTCGCCGTCGTGACCGGCGCCTCTTCCGGTATCGGCGAGAGCACGGCGCTGCTCCTCGCGCGGGCGGGCGCGAAGGTGGTGCTCGCGGCGCGGCGGCTCCAGCGACTCGAGGCCCTCGCCGAGCGCATCGGCGCGCACGGCGGGCAGGCGCTCCCCGTGCACTGCGACGTCGCCGAGCCCGCGGACCTCGCCGAGCTCGTGGCGCGGACCGACGAGGCCTACGCGCGGTGCGACATCCTCGTGAACAACGCTGGCATCCCCGGCGGCGGCCCCTTCCGGTCGCTCGCGTCCGAGCAGATCGAGCGCGTGATGCGCGTGAACGTCCTCGGGGTGATGCTCGGCACGCGGGCGTTCCTCCCCATGATGCTCGAGCAGCGCCGGGGTCACATCGTGAACGTCGCGTCGCTCGCCGGCCGGTTCGCCACGCCCGGGTCGGCGGTCTACGCGGCGACGAAGCACGCGGTCGTCGCGTTCAGCGAGGCCCTCTACTACGAGCTGAAGCCGCTCGGCATCCTCGTGACGACCGTCGAATCCCGGCTTCACGAAGACCGAGGGTTTCCCGCAGGACGACATCCCGTCTCCGCTGGTGATGCGGCGGGAGCACGTGGCGGAGGTCATCGTCGACGTCGTTCGGCGCGGCCGGGCGCCCGAGGTCTCGATCCCCCGCGCCCTCGGTGCGGCGCAGGCGTTCCGCGTGCTCACGCCACCGCTCTACCGCTGGGGCGTGGACCGGGTAACCCGAGGGTCACGCGCGGCCGGGCTCGGACCCCTCGAGCCGCCGCCCCCTCCCGGCCACGAGTCGGCCGGCTAGCGCTCCTCGCGAACGCGGCGCCGAACGGCCACCGCCGGTGGCGTCTCGCGCGCACGGCCTGGTTCGCGTCGCGCGTCCGGTCCGCCTCCTCGAGGACGTCCCTCTGGCGCTCGCGCTGGACCCACCGCATGCCCTCGTTCGGCAGAGGGCCTGGTCCACCTCGGCTCATCTCGCCCATCGAAGCAGCGTACGCCTCAAGGGACGGCTTCGCCGACCTGATGGACCTTGAGCATGTTCGTGTGTGACTTGCCGACCGGCGACGAGGCCGCCATCACGACGGAGCGACCATCTGCCACGGCACCGCTGGCCCGGAGGCCCGCGTCCATCAGGGCGATCATGGTGTCGGTGTCGGGTGGCCGCTCGGCCGGCAGCGCGCGCACACCCCACCGGACGTTCAGGGACCGGCGGACCCTCGGCTCGGGCACGAACGCGTAGATCGGGACGCTCGGACGCTCGATCGACAGGAGCCCGGCGGTACGGCCCGTCTCGGTGTAGCACGCGATGGCGACCACCGCGGGGTCGTCCGCAGCGATCTGGGCGGCCGCGTGGGCGATCGCCGAGGCCTCGTCCACGTGCGCGGGAGGAGGACCCGCCGTTCGGAAGCCCCCGGCGCGTTCCTCCGCGACCTCCGCGATGCGGGCGGCGGCGCGGGCGGCCTCGACCGGGAAGTCCCCGATCGCGGTCTCGCCCGAGAGCATGATCGCGTCGGCGCCGTCGAGCACGGCGTTCGCCACGTCGCTCGCCTCGGCACGCGTCGGGCGCGGCGCGCGGATCATCGACTCGAGCATCTGCGTCGCGACGATCGCCGGTCGCCCCACGGCCCGGGCGCTCCGTAGAAGCTCCTTCTGGAGCACGGGGATCTCCTCCATCGGCAGCTCCACGCCGAGGTCTCCACGCGCGACCATGATGGCGTCGGCCTGGGCGAGGATCGCGTCGATCGCCTCGACCGCGGGGCGGGTCTCGATCTTCGCGACGATAGGCACCTCACGCCAGCCCATGAGCGCTCGAAGGCCGATCACGTCCGCGGCGCTCCGGACGAACGATTGCGCCACGAGATCGACCCCGAGGTCGAGCGCGTCCGTGAGGGCTTCGCGATCCCGCTCCGTGATCGCGGGTAGCGAGAGCCGCTCGGCCGGCACGTTCACACCGGCGCGCGAGCGGACGGACCCGCCTTTGACGACATCGGTCACCACGTCCACGCCGGTCTCACGAACGCTGAGCTCGACCGCGCCGTCGGCGAGCAGGACGCGGTCACCCGACCGAACGTCACGTCCGAGCCCCGGATACGTGGTCGACGCACCGGTCATGTCACCAAGGCCCCCGTCCGATCGGAGCACGAACGTCGAGCCTGCCTCTAGGCGCAGTGGCTCCTCGGCGAGCTCGCCCAGGCGGATCTTCGGGCCGGGCAGGTCGGCCATGACGGCGGGCTCGGCCCCCTCGGTCTCGGCGACGGCGCGGACGAGTCGAACGGACGCCTCGTGCGCCTCCACGTCGCCGTGCGAGAAGTTCACGCGGAAGACGTCCGTGCCTGCTCTGATGAGCTCGGCGACGGACGCCTCGTCGGCGGTCGCCGGCCCGAGCGTGCAGACGAGCTTCGCGCGGCGAGGGCTCACGGCTCCAGCCCGAACCCCGGGAACAGCGACTGGCGGACCAGATGGATCACGCCCTGAGTCTCCGCGTCCTCGCCCCGCGAAGGCAAGGCCTCCTCGCTGAACGTCACCGGAACCTCGCCACGGAGCTGGAACTCCACCTGCTCGAGCCACGACTCGGGCAGGTGGTCGGGGAGCTCGGCGCCGGCCATCTCGGCGAAGTAGAGCGTCCAGGCCCGAGGGACAACGCGCGCCCACTGGTACCCGCCGCCTCCGGTCGCGACCCACCGTCCGTCGGTCGCCTCGTGCGCGAGATCGTGGAGCATCTTCGCGGCCTCGCGGTACGCGGCGGTCGTGAGTCGCAGGTGCGCGAGTGGATCGGTCGCGTGCGTATCGCACCCGAGCTGGGTTACGAGCACGTCCGGCTTCCATCGCCGGACGAGTGGCGGAACGACCTCGCGGAACGCCTCGAGCCACGCCTCGTCGCCCGTCCCGGGGTGGAGCGGAACGTTCACCTTCGTGCCCTCGGCCGCGCCCTCGCCCCGCTCGTTCACGAAGCCGGTGCCGGGGAACAGGTACTCACCCGACTCGTGGATCGAGATCGTGAGCACCCGCGGGTCGGCGTAGAAGATCTCCTGCACACCGTCGCCGTGGTGCACGTCGACGTCGACGTACGCCACGCGCTCGACGCCGCGCTCGAGCACCCATGCGATCGCCGCGGCAGGATCGTCGTAGACGCAGAAACCGGACGCGCGGCTCGGCATGGCGTGGTGCAGGCCGCCGGCGGCGTTGAACGCGTGCGCAACCTTGCCGTCGAGCACCGCCTCGGCCGCGGCGATCGAGGCGCCCACGACCAGCGCACCGGCCTCGTGCATCTTCGGGAAGATCGGGTTGTCACCCGGACCGTAGCCGAACCGGCTCCACGGGCCGCCCTCGCCGCGCCCGGCGCGCTTCGTCGCGTCAACGAACTCGGGCGTGTGGACGAGCAGGATCTCGTCGTCGGTCGCGGTCCGGCCCGGGAGGACCTCGACGCTCGGGAGCTCGAGCAGGCCGCACGCGCGGATCAGGTCCCACGTGAACAGGACCCGCTCGGGACGCAGCGGATGCTGCGGCCCCATGTCGTAGATGCGCGTCTCCGGCGCGAGTATCAGCCCAGCGCGCCCGCTCACGAGCTCACCCCAGCGCGGCGACGATCGCGTCGGCGGTCGTCCGAACCGTCAGCGCGCACTCCTCGTCGGTCAGGACCAAGGGCGGGCCGAACATCACGAGATCGCCGTCTCGGCCGTCCACGTGACCGGTGCTCGAGTACAGGAGCAGCCCGCGCTCGCGGGCGGCCGCGAGGATCTTCTCGGTCACCTGCTCCGACCGTGGGAACGGGACCTTCGTGTCGCGATCGGCGACAGGCTCGATGCCGACCATCAGCCCGATGCCGCGGACGTCGCCCACGTTCGGGTGATCGGCCAGCGCTGTGGAGAGATCCTTGAGCAGCAGCTCTCCCTTCACGCGGCTCGCCTCGACGAGGCCACCCTCGCGCAGGCGCTTCAAGGTCGCATGCGCCACAGCCGCGCCGACGCCGTTGTGCGACCACGTGAACCCGTGGACGAAGCCCTTCGGCTTCACGGTCTCGTAGACCTCGCCGCTCGCGGCCGCGAACCCGAACGGCCAGTACCCGCTCGTCGAGCCCTTGCCGGCCGTCACGATGTCGGGGTGCACGCCCCAGTGCTCGACGCCGAACCACCGACCGGTGCGGCCGAATCCCGTCATGACCTCGTCGGCGATGAGGAGCACACCGTGCCGGCGGCAGACCTCGGCGATGGCGGGCCAGTAGTCGTCGGGCGGCACCGTCGCACCGAGCGTCGCCCCACCGACGGGCTCGGCGACGAACGCCGCCACGTGCTCCGGCCCGATCTCCAGGATCAGGGCCTCGAGCGTCTCGGCGTAGTGCACACCGCACCCCACGGGGTGCTCGGGCATCGAGCACCGGTACTCGTACGGGGTCTCCGTGTGACGGAAGCGCCCGAGCCATGGGCGATACGGACCCTTCAGCGCGTCCTTCCCGCCCACGTCAAGCGCCCCGAACGTGTTGCCGTGGTACGACTGCTTGCGTCCGATCACAACGTGGCGGGAGTCCTCGCCGCGCGCGATCTGGTAGGTGCGCGCGAGCTTCAAGGCGGTCTCGACGGCCTCGCTGCCACCTGACACCGGGTAGAGCATCGCGCCCTCCATCGGCAGGATCGTCGCGACGTCCTCGGCGTAGTCCTCGAGCGCGTCAGTCGTGAACATCGTGCCGTGGACGTACTGGACCCTCGAGGCCTGCTCGACCATCGCGGCGAGGAGCGCCGGGTCGCCGTGCCCCACGTTCGAGACGATCGCCCCGCCCGCGCCGTCGAGGTACCGCTTGCCGTCGGTATCCGTGATCCAGGCACCCTCGGCGTGGGCGGCACGCGGCAGCTCTCGGGTGAGGACGCGACGGAACACGTGGGTCATCGGAGGCTCCTTCCGTTCCTGTCACTCTACGGCGCGGGTCGGAGCACCCGCGGCTCGATCCTCGTCTCGCTCACGGCGTCACCGGTCGCCTCGACGCGGTAGGCCGCAGCCCCCACACGCGCGCCCACGACCTCGGCGAGGTCGGTGCCCTCGAAGTGCAGGGCGACGAAGTCATCCGCTGCGTAGCCGGGCGGCAAGCGCCGCTCGCGCGCGAAGCGATGGAAGGCTGGACGTCGGTCGGGCTCTCCGTCGTAGTGCGGACAGAACGAGCCCGGCAGCAACCCGAGCCCGTCGCGCCACGGCACGAGCTCCGGGCTGAGGGAGTCCGTGACGCCGGACCCGAACCAGCAGAGCGCCCCCGCGCTGATGCCCGCCAGGACGACGCCGCGTTCCCACGCCTGTCGGAGCGTCTCGTCCAGACCGTGGAGGCGCCAGACCGCCAGCATGTTCGCGGTGCTCCCGCCACCGACGTAGACCACGTCGTGCGAGCGCAGGACCTCGCCGATCGCCGGGTACGGGAGCTGGAACAGCGACAGGTGCGACGGCTCGCACCGGCGGCGAGTGAATGCGGCGTAGAAGCGCTCCACGTACGAAGCGCTGTCACCGCTCGCGGTCGGGATGAAGACCACGCGGGGACGCTCCTTGCCGGTCAGGCCGAGGATGTAGTCGTCGAGCAGCGGATCGTCGTCGCTGAACCCCCCGCCCCCCATCGCGACGATGTGCCGATCGGCCACGCTCGCCCCCTCCCGTCTACTTCGTGTATGCGCCGTCAGGGTCGAGCTCTTCGCGGAGCAGCCGGAGCTCGTCGTCGGTCGGCGGTTGCGTCTCGCCGAGGTCCTCGGCGACCTTCGGAGCCCAGCCCATGCTCTCGCGCACCTGGTCGAGCGTGACGCCCGGGTGCATCGTGAGCAGCGTCATCTCGCCGGTGGCGTCGTCGAATCCGTACGTGCCGAGATCGGTCACGACGCTCGTCGGGCCGCTCCCCCACCAGCCGCGCGCGCGGTCGTGCTCAGGATCGCCCGAGTGTCCCGGCGAGGTCCGGAAGTGGAGCTTGTCGACGAACGAACGTGGCGCCTGCCGCATGATGACGAGGATCTGGCGTGCGTGGATCGCGATCTCGCACGCCCCGCCCGAGCCGGGCAGACGCACCTTCGGCTTCGCGTAGTCACCGATCACCGTGGTGTTCAGGTTGCCGTACCGATCGATCTGCGCGCCGCCGAGGAACGCCACGTCGATGAGGCCGGCTTGCAGGTAGTAGGCGAAGAGCTCGAACATCGAGGTCACCGCGGTCGAGCCCGACACCAGCGTCGGGTCGCCGATCGAGAGCGGCAGACGCTCGGGCCGGGCACCGAATACGCCGGACTCGTAGACGAGCTGGAGCTCGGGGGCGACGGTGCGCTGCGCGAGGTTGCACACGATGTTCGGCAGGCCGACGCCGACGAAGCAGTTCCGCACACCGGCGAGCCCTCGAGCCGAGGCGGCGATCATGATCTCGTTCTTCGAGTAGCCGAGGTCGGGGGTTTCGCTCATGCGTACCTCCCGTAGTCCACCTCACCGGACATCGCCGGTTCGGGCTTCAGACCCTCCCAGTGGGCGGCCCCCATCTTCTCGAGGTAGTCGGCATGGGTCTCGAGGTCGTAGACCCACTCCTTGAGCCACGCCTCGAAGGTCTCGGGCGTGCGCGCGATCTCGTCCCACTTGAGATAGAAGCCGTTGTCGCGGTCGTAGTACCCCTGCGCGAACGACGGGTGACAGCTGAACGGCTGCTCGACCACGGCGTCCACGACCACACCGGGGATGATCGTACGGTTCGGGTCCCGGCGGACGACCGACTCGTCCACGAGCTCCTCGCACACCACGATCGCACGCTTCGCGGCGAACGCCGCCTCCTTCTGGCAGCCGAGCAGCCCCCAGATCTGGGCGTCGCCGTCCTTCGTCGCCCGCTGGCACGCGACGATGGTGACGTCCGGCTTGAGCGGCGGGACGACGGCGACCTCGGTCCCGTCCTCGTACGGGGAGGTCATCGTGCGGATATTCGGGTTCACGCTCGGGATGTCGCTCTCGTAGTACGAGCGGATCGGGAAGAACGGCAGGTTCGACGCGCCGGCGACGTATCGGCACACCATGCCGAAGTGCGAGTACTCCTCGATCTCGAGCGGTTCGGGGTCGTGGTCCTCGATCCGGCGACGGACCGCGTGCAACGAGCCCACTCCGGGGTTCCCCAGCCACGAGAAGATCAGCTTGTTCGCGACTCCCGCGCCGATCATCTGGTCGTAGATCACGTCCGGCGTCATGCGCGCGAGCGTGAGGTCGCGCCTGCGCTGCCTGATGATCTCGTGCCCGGCGGCGAAACAGATGAGGTGCGTGAAGCCCTCGATCGCCACCGTATCGCCATCGTGGACCAGCTCCGCGACGGCGTCCTTCATCGTCGTCACCTTGCTACTCATCGGGCGTCCACCCATCTTCCGGACCCCGGAGCACGCAGAACTCGTTGCCCTCGGGGTCGTACATCTGCGTCCAGAACGAGCCACCCTCCTCGATGAACCCACGGACGGTGGCGCCCAGACCCTGGAGCCGCTCCACCTCGGCTCTCATCGAGCCCGTCGGCCGCAGGTCGAGGTGCATCCGGTTCTTCGCGACCTTCGGCTCGGGCACCGTCTGGAAGTCGATCCCGCCGGTCGCGCCGGAGGGATCCGTGATCTGGGCGAAGTCGGGTTCGGGCTCGGGATCCATCTCGAAGCCGAGCGCGGCCGCCCAGAACCGGGCCTGGCCGATCGCGTCGGCACAGTCGAACGTGAGGGCGTCGACGGTCAAGGCCACGCCGCTCCTAGCCCGCGACCTCGGCGAGGGCCTCCTCGAACACGTCGAGCGCGGTCTTGGCCTGGTCCTCGCGGAGCACGAGCGGCGGGGAGATCCGGATGGCGTTCTCGCCGCAGCCGAGGGCGAGCAGGCCGCGACGGAACGCCTCCTGTTCCACCGCGATCATCTCGTCGTGGCTCGGGAACTCGACGCCGATCATGAGCGCCAGCCCGCGCACGTCCACGAGCAGGTTCGGGTACCGCTCCTTGACGCCGCGCAGGCCCTCGAGCAGGACGCTCCCGACCTGCGTCGCGTTGTCCATCAGCCCGCCCTCGATCAGCTCGATCGTCGCGAGCGCGGCCGCGCACGACAGCGGGTTGCCCCCGTACGTGGACCCGTGCGCCCCGAGCTCCCAGGACATGAGGTCCTCGCGCGCGACGATGGCCCCGAGCGGCATCCCGCTGGCGATGCCCTTGCCCGTGAGCAGGATGTCGGGCTCGACGTCGAAGTGCTCGATCGCCCACATCGTGCCGGTGCGCCCCATGCCGCTCTGGACCTCGTCAGCCACCAGCAGGATGCCGTGCTGGTCGCACAGGTCCCGCAGGTACCGCATCCAGCCCTCGGGCGCCACGATGTAGCCGCCCTCGCCCATCACTGGCTCGACGAAGATCGCGGCGACCTCGTGTGGGTTGACCATGTGCCGGAACAGCACCTTCTCGATGTACTCGAAGTCCCCGTAGAACGAGTGGTACACACCGGGGAGCAACGGCCCGAAGTTGGTGCGGTACTTCGCCTTGCTGGCGCCGAGCGAGATCGCCCCGTAGGAGCGGCCGTGGAACGCGCCGTAGAACGCGATCGCGTTCTGCCGGCCGGTCGCATACCTCGCCAGCTTCAGGGCCCCTTCAACCGCCTCGGTCCCCGAGTTCGTGAGGAACGACCGAGCCTGCCTCCGCATCGGCGCGATCCGGTCGAGGACCTCGCACACGTCCGAGTAGATCGGCAGGTAGAAGTCGCTCGCCGAGTAGTGGATCAGCTCCGTGGCCTGACGATGGATCGCCTCGACGACCTTCGGATGGGCATGGCCCGTCGAGGTCACCGCGATGCCGGCGTTCAGGTCAAGGAACCGGTTGCCGTCCACGTCCTCCACAACCGAGCCCGCACCCCGGCTCGGGACGAACGGGTACGCGCGGGGCAGCGACGGGCTCGTGACCTTGCGGTCGCGCTCGACCCGGGCCATCGCGAGCGGTCCTGGGATGTCGGTGATCAGGTATGGCGCCTCTGCGGACGCTAGGGCGTCGTACTCGAGCGTGCTCACTCCTCGATCACCGTCCTGGACTGCTCCCGAAGGTACTGCTGTACGTAGTAGGGACCGCCCCCGGCCTTCCCGGTGGTACCCGAACCCTTCCACCCGCCGAACGGCTGGACACCGGGCCATGCGCCCGTCGTCGCGCCCGCGCGGCGGTTGACGTAGATCACACCGGCCTCGATCGAGTTCAGCCACGTGTCGATCTCGGCGCGATCCTCGCTGTAGAAGCCTGCCGTGAGGCCGTACTCGGTGTCGTTGGCCTTCGCGATCGCGTCGCTGAGGTCGTCGAAGGGAGCCACGGCCACGAAGGGCACGAACAGCTCCTTCTTCCAGATCCACGAGTCCGGCGGGACCTCGACCACGGTCGGCTCCACGAACGTGCCCTTGGCGAAGTCTCCGTCGGTCAGGCGCTCGCCGCCGATGACGATCGTGCCGTTCTTCTTCGCCTCGGCAGCGGCCTCCTCGAACGTCGCCACGGCACCGTCGTCGATCACGGGCCCGAGGTACACGTCCTTGTCGAGCGGGTTGCCGACCTTGATCTTCTCGGTCTTCTCCTTCAGCAGCCGGACGAACTCGTCGTACACGCCGCGATGCACGTACACCCTCGAGCATGCTGAGCACTTCTGCCCGCCGAAGCCGAACGCCGAGCGCAGCACGCCGTCGGTCGCCTTGTCCAGGTCGGCCTTGTCCGTGACGATCGCGGGGTTCTTGCCGCCCATCTCGCACACGACCGGCTTCGGGTAGTCCTTCGCGAAGCCCTTGTAGATCCCCATCCCGACCTCGTACGAGCCGGTGAAGGTGATGCCGGCCACGTCAGGGTGGTTCACGATCTCGTCGCCGACGACGCTGCCCGGGCCAGACAGGTAGTGGAAGACGCCCTTCGGGACACCGGCCGCGATGTAGATCTCGTACAGCTTCAGGCCCGTGAATACGCCGAGGTGCGCCGGCTTGAAGACCACACAGTTGCCGGCCACGAGCGCTGCGCTCGACGGGCCGGCCGCCAGAGCCATCGGGAAGTTGAACGGGCTGATGACCGCCCACACCCCGAACGGCCGGAGCACGTCGTAGTACTCACCCGGCGAGCCGAGCGATTGCATCGGCTTGCGGAAGCCGTCGTTCTTCTCGAGCTCGTTCGCGTTCCACCTGATCAGGTCGGCGGACTCCTCGACGTCGCCGAGGGCCTCGAGCCGGCTCTTGCCGACCTCCATGGCCATGAGCGCCGAGAGCTCGTTGCGCTGCTCGCTCATGATGTCGGCGGCCTTGCGCATGATCGCGACGCGCTCCTGCCACGGGCGGTTCGCCCAGGCGGGGAAGGCCTCCTTCGCCGCCGCGATCGCGTCGCGGACGTCCTCGCGGGTGCCGAGCGCGAACTCCCCGATGACTCGGCCGTCGATCGGGGACAGCGCGGCCTTGTAGCCGCTGCCCTCGCGCGCCTCCCCGTTCACGTACAACGGATGCTTCTGGCCGAGCCACGAGTTCGCCACCTCGATGCCCTGGTCGTAGAGCTTGTGAAGCTCCTCGTTGTCGGCCGTCATGGTCGCGTAGGTGATCCGGAAGCCCTGCTCTGCCATCGGTCCCCTCCTGTCGGAAAGACGCGCGTGACCAGCCCTAATGGTAGCCGGGCGCCGATGGCCTCCCCAAGTCGAGAGACCGGGTTAGGACCGGGCCAACTGACCCACGGATATCGAGATTCCAGGCCCGACCGGGCGTACCATCAGGTTCCCTTGAGGCTCGTGACCTACGACCGGAGGGGGCACCGGCGACTGGGGGCGCTCCTCGAGGACCGGGTGGTCGACCTGCCCGACCTGATCGGGCATCCGGCCTATCCGACCACGATGGAGCGCCTCGTCAGGAGCAACGGCGGCACGGTCCTGGACGCCGCCCGAGCCGCCCTCGAGCGTGACGACGTGGATCACCACACCGTCGAGGCGCCACGCCTGCTCGCGCCGCTCTTGCCGACCGCGCTCCGGTCCGCCGACGCCGAGGACGGCGCACGTCCGGTGGCCGGCCCGGACGATCTCGTGAACTGGCCCGCGGGCGCGGGCTGGCTGGAGTTCCGCCCGAAGATCGCCGCGGTGCTCCGGCGACCGGTCCAGGACGCCCTCGCGCGGGAGGACGTGCCGAGCGTGGTCCTCGGCTACACCCTCGTCGGCGACTTCCTCGCCCACGCGGGCACCGGCGACCCGGCCCCGAGCACCGAGGGGAGCCCCATCGCCTTGGGGCCGTGCGTGGTCACACCGGACGAGATCGATCCCCAGAGCACGTATGTGACGGTTCGGGTTGACGGTCAGGAGTGGGCGAAGGGGAACCTGAACGGCACCGCTCGCACCCTCCTCGCCGACGTGGCCCTCGCCTCGCGCGAGGCACGCCTCGAGGCGGGCGAGGCCTTCGCCTCTGGTCCCTTCGAGCTCGAGCGCTTCGACCAGCGCCTGTGGCCGGGCGCCGAGATCGAGGTCGAAGCCGAGGGCATCGGCGTCCTTCGCACCCGGCTCGGCCGGCCCTGACGCGAAGAGGCCGGGGACGAGCCCCGGCCCGGTACCTCCGTCACTCCGCGTCTACTTCTTCGCGGCCGCCTTGCGGGCAGCGCCGCGCTCGGCCGCCTGGCGCTTCTCGGCCTGCTTCTTCTTGCGCTCGCGATCGTGCGCCCAGCGCACCCTCGCCCGGTCCCCTCGTCCCATCGCTCCGTCCTTCCTCTGATCGGCCTCCCGCCAGATGCGTGAGCCCTGTTGCGGAGCCCTAGCGGCCCTCGTCGTCGTCTTCGCCGCCCTGCGCGAGCTCGGCGCTGCGGTGCCGAGCGGCATCGATCGCATTCAGGAAGGCGGCGCGGACGCCGGCCTCCTCAAGGTGACGGATCGCGGCGATCGTCGTACCACCGGGTGAGGTCACCATCTCACGCAGCTCGACCGGGTGCTTGCCCGTGTCGCGCAGCATCTTCGCAGACCCGAGCATCGTCTGGATGATGAGCTCGGTCGCCACGTCCCTCGACAGGCCGAGCAGGATGCAGGCCTCGATCATCGCCTCGGCTAGCAGGAAGAAGTACGCCGGACCCGAGCCGCTCGTGGCGGTGATCGCGTCCTGATGCCCCTCCTTGAGGCGGATCACCCTGCCGACGTAGCCGAGCAGCTCCTCGGCGACCTCGAGGTTCGCCTCCTCGGCACGGGCGCCCGCCGAGACCACCGACATCGCCTCGTCGACGAGCACCGCCACGTTCGACATCACCCTGACGACCGGGATGCCCTCGGGCAGGTGCTTCTCCACGAAGGAGGTCCGGATGCCCGCCGCGAAGCTGATCACGGTCTGCGCCGCGTGGACGCTTCCGGCGATCTCCTCGAGCAACGCCTGCATGTCCTGGGGCTTCACCATCAGGACGAGCGTCTCACCCCAGTCCACCGCGTCTGGGTTCGACAGCGTGGCGGTCACCCCGTAGCGCTCCGTCAACTCCCGCACGCGCTCCTCGCGCCGGCAGGTCACCACGATCTCGTCGGCACCCCGGCCGCCCGAGCGGATGAGGCCGGAGACGAGCGCCTCGCCCATCCGGCCGCCCCCGAGGAACGCCACCTTGCGTCCGGTCATCGCTTGGTCCCCCCGCTCCGTCGCCGTCAGCGCCCGAACCTGATCAGGTTCGACGCGAAGAACCACATGTTCGCAGGCCGCTCGGCCAGGCGTCGAGTCAGGTAGGGATACCACTCGGCGCCGTAGGGAACGTAGACGCGGACCGGGTACCCGTCGTTCGCGAGACGATTCTGCAGGTCCCGCCGTACACCGTGGAGCATCTGGAACTCCACCTGCGTCCACGGCAGGCCCTGGCGCTCGACGTACGCGACGGCGCCGTCGAGGAGATCCGGGTCGTGTGTCGCCACGTGCACCACGTGCCCGCGGGAGAGCAGGGTGGCCGTGAGCTGGGCGAAGGAGATGTCCACCTCGCGCCGAGTCGTGAAGACCACCTCTGGGGGCTCGAGGTACGCCCCCTTCACCAGTCGGATGACCGAAGCGGGCGGAAGGGCGTCGACGTCTCGGGCCGTCCGGCGTAGGTAGGTCTGCAGCGCGAGCCCGACCCGCTCGTGCCGCGTGCGGAGCTCGTGGAACACGCGGAGCGTGCGATCCACGTAGGCGCTCGACTCCATGTCGATCATGACCAGCGTGCCGGCCTCGCTCGCGGCGGCAAGCACGCGCTCCATGTTCGCCACGCACAGCTCGTGCGAGAAGTCGAGTCCGAGCTGGGTGAGCTTCACCGAGATGCACAGATCGAGGAACGGCTCGATACGGATGCGGTCGAGGGCGCGGATGTACGCGGCGACCGCCTCCGTGGCGTGCGCGGGGGCGGTGACGTTCTCTCCGAGGTGATCCAAGATCGTCGAGATCTTCTGTCCGTCGAGCGCCTTCGCGACCCGGATCGCGTCGTCGAGGTGCTCGCCGGCCACGAACCGAGAAGCGACGAACCGGCCCAACCGACCGGCGGCCAGACGCCGGAACCACCGCGCCTGCGTGAGCTTCAGCACGGGTGCTCGCAGCAGCGGACCGTTCACGGCCCGAACCTATCAGGGGTGGGGGCGTCCGGAGGGGTCCGTCGGCCAGACGGCGTCGGGTCAGGGAGCGGAGATCCCGGACCTCAGGACCTCGAGGAACTCCCGGATGCGGCGCTCGCGACGCTCGGGGCGGAACGGCTTGCGGTGCACCAGGCCCGGATCGAGCTCCTCGCTCCCGAGAGCGTCCTGGAAGCGCTCGGCGAGCCAGTCGAGCATGGAGGCGATCATCTCGACATCGACATCGGTTCGGATCTCGCCGCGGCGGACGCCGAACTCGACGAACTCGAGGGTGCCGTACGGGTCCTCGCTGCGCATGAAGCGGTCGATCGGCTGCCTCAGGCCGAGCCCGGTGTCGTAGCGGCCGATCATCGCGACCCGGTTCGGCACCCAGGCTTCCTCGAGGAGCTCCTCGGTCTCCTCGATCCAGTAGTCGAGGACCCCCCAGAACCCCTGCTCGACGACCTCGGGCGGCGCCTCCAGCCACGACGGCAGCTCGCGGACCGCCCGCTCGTACGCCGCGAGGAAGAGCTCTTCCTTGCTGCCGAAGTGCAGGAACACCGTTCCCTTCGCGACCCCGACCTCGCCGGCGATGTCCTCGACCCGCGCACCTCGGTAGCCGTGCTCGGCGAAATGGCGCATCGCCACCTCGACGATCAGCTCGCGCTTCGCGTGGGTCTGGTCGGTGGCGGTCACGTCGAGCAACGGTACCGGCTGCGACACGGGGGGAACAAGCCCGGGGGCGGGAGGAGGGCAGAAAAGAACCCGAGGGACCTCGGGCTCACCGGAGGCCGAAGCCTCCAGTCACCCTCAGCCCCTCGGGCTCAGGTGCTCCGAGCAACCTCAGGCAGCTGTCTCGGTTTCCTGGCGGTAGACCCTTTCGTTGGGCTTTGGGGCCTTCCGAGCCTCCCCGCCCGCACAGCTAGTTGGCCTTCCCAACCGTACGACCAGGTGCGCCCAGTCGGCCTTACGGCTTTCCCAGGGGTCCCCGCTTCGGTTCCCTGACTCAGCCGCTCCGGCTGCTCGGAGCAAGGCGAAATGTATCGGCCGCCACGAACGGGGTCAACTCCGCGAACCCGCAGGTAGATGCATGAATGCGCTGGTAGAGGGCTCGGAACAAAGAGTGACAAGAAGCGATCATCCGTGTGAACCGCGCGCGCGCTACCCCTGAGAAACCTTGCGTTGCAACCAGCTCCGCATGAAGACCTCGCGATCCACGCTCATGATGACGTGATTCTGCCAGGTCTGGATGAGCGGGCGGTCACGCTCCTCGACCGGGCGGAGGACCACCTTGTCCCCACGGATCATGTGCTCCGCCATCGAGCAGCTCTCGGTACACGGCCAGGATCTCGTCGGCCGTCGAGTCCCACGAGAACCGCAGCGAATGCGCCACGCCCGCCTCTCCCATCCGACAAGCGGTCTGGGGATCTCCGAGAACCTGCAGTACACGCGCCGCATGGTCGGCGGGATCGTGTCCCTCGACGAGGTGGCCGGTGACGCCGTCCTCGACGACGTAGCGGAGCCCGCCGACCGCGGCTGCGATCACGGGGACGCCGCACGCCTGAGCCTCGAGCGCGACGAGCCCGAACGACTCCGACCGCGAGGGTACGAGCACGACCTCGGCCGCGGCGTAGAAGTCCGCGAGCCGGACCTGCGGCTGCGGCGGGAACAGCATCACCCGCTCCTCGACCCCAAGCGCCCCCGCCAGGTCCATCAGGCGGGCGACCTCGGCGCCGTGGCCCGTGCCGCTCGGCCCGCCGACGATCGCGAGCATCACGTCCTGCATCCCCTGTGGATCACGAGCCAGGGCCTCGGCAAGCGCGCGCACCGCCACGTCGGGGCCCTTGTGGGGCTGGAGACGGCCGACGAACAGCAGGAGCCGCACGCCCGCGAGGTGGAGCCGAGCGCACGCCCGTTCCCTCGGCCGCGGGAAGAACACGCCGTGATCGACCCCCGGTGGCACGAGCCGGATGCGGCTCGGGTCCGCCCTATACAACCCGACGAGCTGGGCGGCCTCCGCCGGCGTTGCCGCGACGACGCGCTCAGCGCTTTGGATGACCGTCTCCTCGCCCTCCAGGCGATCCGACGGCTCGGGCCGCTCTCCTCGGGCGAGCGAGTAGTTCTTCACCTTGCCGAGCGTGTGGAACGAGGCGACGAGAGGGACCTCCCAGGTACCTTTCGCGCTTCGGCCGACCCATCCCGAGAGCCAGTAGTGCGTGTGCACGAGGTCGTATCCACCTACGGCCTGCGAGCGCCTCAGAACCCCATCGAGGAACTCGGGCAGGTGGGGCGGGAGCTCCTCCTTCGTCAAGGGCTCCTGAGGACCGGCCGTCACGTGCACGATCTGCGAGCCGGGGGCGAGCTCTTCGACCTCCGCGACGTCGTGCGCGCGGCGCCGCGTGAAGACGTCGACGTCGACGCCGCGGAGCGCCAAACGCTCGGCGACCGCACGCACGTAGACGTTCATCCCTCCCGAGTCCCCCGTCCCCGGCTGGTCGAGCGGCGAGGTGTGCAGGCTGATCGCGGCCACGCGGGGGCGCCGGCCGTTCGCGAGGACACCGTCGGGCTTCGCGACCACGCGTTGATGGTACGGGAGCCGATCTCGAACGTGGCCGGTGGAGACAGGTGTCGAAGACCGGTGGCGCGCTCAGCCGCGGTGGAGCTCGAAGATCCCGACGACCTCGCCGACCCGTCGCCCGCCGCCGGTCACCGGGCGCCGCGCGAAGCGGCCGAGTCGCTGGAGTTGTGTGTCATCGATCACATCGAGGAGTCGCAGCGCGCGGATCAGGGCGGGGCCCGAAGCGCGCTCCCCCCCGTCGGCCACCTTCACCGCCACCCCGATCCCGAGCACCGGCACCGACGCGCAATGCAGGGCCTCGGCGCCGACCTTCACGACGATGCCGGGGGCCTCGGTCATCACCGCGGTGTCGGTGCGGTCGCGTCCGGCGACCATGTACGGCTCGGCCCGCATCGCGGCCGTCGCACGCTCGACCCAGGGGGCCAGGCGCCCGAAACGTTCCGGCCGGCCGAGACGCGCGTACAGGGTCGCGACCGCCGCGAGCGGCACACCGTGGACCGGCACACCGCAGCCGTCCACCCCCAGGCGAACCCTCTCCTCGCCCGAGCCCCGACGGACCGCGCGGAGCACGCGCTGCTGGAGCGGGTGGGAAGGCTCCGGGTACCCGCTCACGTCGAACCCTGCCCGAGCGCTCGCCGCCGCCATGCCCGCGTGCTTACCCGAGCAGTTGTGCAGGACCCGGCGGGGGCGCCTCGCGGCAAGCATGGCCGCCTGGTCGAACGGCAGCGCAGGCGGACATCGGAGCGCGGATAGCCCGAGCCCGGCCCTGCGGAGGATCGCCCGCGCGGCTGCGACGTGCACGTCCTCACCGTTGTGCGAACCGCAGAGCGCCGATGCCAGCCGGTCGGGGAGGTCTTCGTCGAGGAGCGAGAGCGACACGGCCGCCTGCAACGGCTTCGTCGAGGAGCGCAGGAAGACCGGACGGCCCGGGTCACCGACGTGAGCGAGCACACGGCCCTCGGCATCACAGACGGCGACGTGGCCAAGGTGCACCGACTCTTCGAGCCCGGAGCGCACGACGTGGACGAGCGGTTCGGGATCCGCCATCGGAACGCCAAGCCTATCGGCGTCGGGGCATCTCGGGCCGGGAGTCGGCGACGAGTCGGCTACCCGGCGTGCGCGGCGCCATGCTCCTCGACCTCAGGGAGCACGGGCGGATCCTCTCGCACCATCTGGACGAAGACCCGGACGACCGCGGGGTCGAACTGGGAGCCGGCGCCACCCTCGATCTCGACGAGCGCGCGTTCGATCTCCATGGCGCCCCGGTACGGCCGGTCGCTCGTCATCGCGTCGAAACAGTCCGCGACCGAGAACACCCGAGCTTCCAGTGGGATCTCCTCTGCTCGCAGCCCGTCCGGGTAGCCGGTTCCGTCGAACCGCTCATGGTGGTGCCGCACCAGGTCGACCGCTCCTTGGAGGAACGCGATCGGCGCCACGATCTGCGCACCCACGATCGGGTGGGTCCGCATGACCTCCCACTCCCTCGCGGAGAGCGGGCCCCGCTTGGACAGGATCTGCTCTGGGATCCCGACCTTGCCGATGTCGTGGAGGAAGAACCCGTACCCGAGATCCTCCGTCACGAGCGCAGGATCGACGCGCCGGGCGAGTTCGAGGCCGTACGCCCGCGTGCGGTCGAGGTGCCCGCGGGTCGTGAGGTCCTTCGCCTCGATCACCTGAGCCAGGCTCTTCATCGTCGCGATGTAGGTGTCTTGCAGGCTCGCGAGGACACGCTCCAGCTCGGCGCTTCGCGCGCGCTCGAGCCGGTACAGCTCGCCCAGCTCGCGTGCGAAGACGATCAGCTGTCCGTGCACCGCAGGAAGCTCGGGGTCGGAGGAGAACCCGAGCACCGCGCCGAGGTCGAGTCGCTCGTTCATCGGGGCCGCAGCCTATCCCACCGGTCGGAACCGGTGTGGGAAGAGCCTTACTCGTCGAACGACGAGGTTCCATAGGCCGTCGGGCTCAAGAGAGCTCCACCGCGAGCATCCCCCGAAGGACCGACCCCGCGTCCGGTCGTTGGCGGGGACCGCCCCGAACGGCCGACATCGTCATGCTCACGCGAGGACGAGCGAAGGGTCGTCCTTGTAGCGACGCTTCAACTCCGCCTGGAGCCGGTCGAGCGCCTCGATCACGCCCGTCCTTGCCTGTGAGACCTCGTGCTCCTCGGCGACGAGCATGTCGGCGGCCTCGGCCAGCCGTTCGTCGTCGAGCTGGGCCGGATCGGAGATCGTCACGTCGGACACGAGCCGTTCGATCCGCCGACGTGCGAGGAGCATCTCCTCCTCGGGAAGCCCCACCTTGACCGCCTCACCACGAGAGGGGCCCTGTCCCTCGCCGCCGAGGATCGTGGCGAGCCGCTCGACGATCGGCTCCTGGCGCTCACCGCCGCTCCGGCGCTCGAGCTCCGCATGCAGGATCTCGGCCCGACCTTGAAGGAGCCGCCGCAGGAACGAGAGGTACTCGCGCTCGGCCAGGCAGTCGTCGCGGCGGGCTCGGAGCTCGTCCAACGGCAGCTCCTCAAGGGCCTGGACGAAGGCGGGCTGACGGATACGGTCGATACGGCGGTTCGCCTGCTCGCTCACCCGGTTCTCCTTCGGACCGAACGGTTGGGGGGATGGTATCTCGCTCGGCGCCCGAGCACTCAGCAGACGGCCACGAGCATCGAGTACGGGTTGATCGCCGCTCCACCGCCCGGGTGGTACTCGAAGTGGAGATGGTTCGTCGAGCCCGCGTTCCCGGTGCTCCCGACGTACCCGATCACGGTGCCGGCCCCGACGCTACCGGATGCGGAGCTGTACCCGGACAGGTGAGCGTAGAAGGTGTACGTGCCGCTCGACGCCCGTACGTAGGCCTGGATCCCGCCGGACGAGCTCGAGCTGTGCGAGACCACGCCGGGGTGGGCGGCGACCACGGGGGTTCCCGCAGGCGCGATCAGGTCGATCCCCTGATGCGTATGGCCGACCCGGGGCCAGCCGAAGGAATCCACGAAGGAGTTCGGCCCCGCGACGGGACAGACCTGGATCGGCGAGTTCGGGTCGGGGTTCTGGCCGAGGACCTGCAGTTCCTTCTGCGCAGCCAGTTCCTGCCGGTACTTCGCGGTGAGCTCGCTCACCCGGGCGTCGATCCGCGCGAACGCGTCGAGGATGCGGCTTCGGGCCGACCCGAGCTTCGCGGCCTCATCCTTCTGGCGCGTCTCCAGCCCGAGCAGGTCGTCGCGTTCCCGACGGAGCTCCTCCTCCGCGACGTCGCGCTCGACGACGAGGTCCGAGTCGGCCTGGGTCATGCTGCCCAGGAACTCGAGTCGGGCCGAGAAGTCCGCGAACGACTCCGAGGACAGCAGCAGGTCGATCGTGCTGCCGGGGCCCGCCTGGAAAGCCAGGACCGCACGGCGCTCGAGCCGCGCCTGGATCCGCTCGACGTTACGCTCCAGTCGGTCGATGGCCGCCTTCGTCAGGTTGACCTCGTGCCGGGTGAGCTCGAGATCGCGCTCGGCGGCCTGCCACTCGGCTGTCGCCGCTGCGAGCTCCGTCTGGATCTTCGCGAGCTCCCGTTTAGCGTCATCCAGCTGGTCCTTCGTCCCGGCGGCCGCGGGCAACGTCAGGCTCGCGGTGACGACGAGGAACCCGGCCGCGAGGGCCAGGGCGAGGGTGGATCTGCGGGGCCTCCTGGGAGCGGTCGTGCGGCCTCCTTCGGGCGTCCGGCGCCGCCTCACAGGCTGTCGCGAGGCTACCAGAGCCCTCGGGACCTGGGCAAACGCGCCCCGGTCGATGCAGCGATCTCGCCTGCCTACTCCTTCATGGCAGCGATCAAGATGTCGGCGACCTCGGCCCGCGAGAACTCGATCGGCGGCCGCTCGCCGGCGCGGAGCATCTCCCGCACCTTCGTCCCCGAGAGCGAGACCCGCGTCTCCTCGCCGTGCGGACAGGTCTTCGGGGAGGCCATGCCCTCGCACGCGTTGCACCAGAACGAGTGCTCGAACATGAGCGGCGTGATGCCGAGCTCGCCCGGCTCGAACTCCTCGAAGATCCTCTGCGCGTCGTACGTCCCGTAGTACGAGCCGACCCCGGCATGGTCGCGCCCGACGATGAAGTGCGTGCACCCGTAGTTCTTGCGGCAGATCGCGTGCCAGATCGCTTCCTTCGGGCCCGCGTAGCGCATGGCGGCCGGGAAGACGCTGATCATCGCTCGATCCTTCGGGTAGTAGCCCTCGAACAACGCCTCGTAGCATTCCATCCGCACGTCGGTGGGGACATCGTCGCCCTTCGTCGCGCCCATGAGGGGATGCACGAGCAAGCCGTCCACGATCTCGAGCGCGCACTTCTGGATGTACTCGTGGGCACGGTGGATCGGGTTGCGTGTCTGGAAGCCGACGACGGTCCGCCAGCCGCGCTCGCGGAACGCGGCGCGGGTCTCGGCGGGCGTGCGACGGTACTCGAGGAAGTCGTCGTGCTCGGGCAGGCGGATCGAGCGCACCGGCCCGGCCAGGCAGAAGTCACCGGCCTCGTGGAGCGCCTTCACACCGGGGTGATCGAGATCCTCGGTCCGGAAGACGCCGAGCGCCTCCTTCTGGCGGTCGCGCTGATAGATCTCGGCGACCTCGACCACGGCGAGGGGCTCCCCGGCCTCCTCTGCGAGCAGTGCGACGGCCTCGGCGCCGCCGATCCGCTTCACCTCGTCCTCATCGAGCGAGAGCGTGACCGGGATCGCCCAGGCGAGCCCGTCCTGCAGGTGCATCGTCTCGAGCACCGAGTGGTAGTCACGCTCGCCCTGGAAGCCGGTGAGCGGCGACAAGGCGCCGACGGTGAGCATCTCGAGGTCCGAGAGCTCGCGGGGGTTCACGACGATCTTCGGCAGGTTCGCGGCTTCCTGCGCGAGCGTGTCGGCCTCGGTGCCCTCGGCGAGCAGGTCGACGAGCGTCCCGCCATGGGGCGCGATGGTGTCGTTCGTAGTCATGGATCGGTCCTTCCTTCGAGGTATCCGCGGACGTTCCGCCCCAGGATACCGACGGGCGGCCGGCGCGCCCGACCCTCGAACCGCGACCCTGCACCCGCGGTATGCTGCCGAGACCCGATCGAAGGGCAGCCCCGATGCACACCCTCCTGCCCGATCACGAGGTTCGCGCGCTGAACGAGCGCTTCGAGACCGCCTCGCCGGCGGACATCGTGCGCTGGGCGCTCGAGGACTCTGGGATCGAGCGGATCGCGGTGGCATCGGCGTTCCAAGCAGAGGGCACGTGCGTGATGCATATGGCCTCGCTGATCCGCCCCGACGTCGAGATCCTGTTCCTCGAGACCGGGTTCCACTTCGCCGAGACGCTCGCGTTCAAGGAGCAGTTCGCCGAGCGCCTCGGTGTCACGGTCACCGACCTCGTCGGCGCCTTCACGGTCGAGCAGCAGGTCGCCGAGTTCGGCGAGCGCCTGTACGAGCACGACCCGACCCTGTGCTGCGAGATCAACAAGGTTCGGCCGATGTTCGACGCGTTGCAGAAGCTCGACGCCTGGATCACCGCGTTCCGGCGAGACTCGTCACCCACGCGAGCCGGCGCTCCGATCCTGGACCGGTACGAGCTCGAGCCGGGGCGGCCGATGCTGAAGGTCAACCCCGTGGCGAACTGGACCCGACCCGACACCTGGGCATACCTGAAGGAGAACGACCTGCCGTCGAACCCCCTCTACGACCTCGGGTACGCCTCGATCGGGTGCGCGCCGTGCACCCGGGTGCGCTTCCAGGGCGAGCCCGAACGGGCCGGCCGGTGGGCGGGGCTCTCGAAGTGGGAATGCGGGATCCACCAGCGCGAGGCCGCCACGAAGGCGGATCTCGCGGTCGACGACGCCCCTGCCTAGGCCACCACCCAGAGCGCATCGCGTGCCAGGGTGATCTCGAGGTGCGTGCGCTCGCGGAGCACGTCGCCGTCGACCTGGACGGGGAACGGCGTGTCCGAGGTCACGAACACGCGGCTCGCGTCATGCCAGTAGTCGATATCCCGCCCGTGCACGTGCCGCGCCGAGCCGAACACCTGCCACGCGATCCGCGGGACGCTCCGTCGGTTCAGCTTGCGGACCGAGAGCACGTCCAGGCCCTCGTCGAGCGAGGCCTCGGGCGTCATCCGAACCCCTCGCTCCTTGTAGTACGTGTACGGGTCCGTTCGGCCGACCATGACGGAGAGCGAGGGCGCCGGCTCGCGCTCGTCCACCTGGACGCTGAGGTCGGGGCGCCGACCCGCGTAGCCGACGAGCAGCTCGCGGGCCACCGCCCGGAACGCGGCTCGATCGAACGTCGACTTCGTCTTCGGGAACCTCGCGTCCAGGCGCCTCATCGCCGCCGCGTCGACACCCGCACCGCAGTTCACGGCGAAATAGCGCCCGTCGGCTCGACCGAGGTGCAGGCGGAAGCATGTGTCGTCGAGCGCCTTCGCGATGAGCACGCCGGTCGCCTCGACCGGGTCGAGCGGCAGGTCGAGCGCGCGAACCAGGATGTTCGTCGCCCCACCGGGGATCGCGCCAAGTGCGGTCTCGGTGCCGGCGAGCGCGTTCACGGCCTCGTTGATCGTCCCGTCGCCCGAGAACACGATCACGAGATCCACCTCGTCGGCCACGGCCTGCGCCGCGAGCTCGCTCGCGTGGCCGCGCTGCTTGGTCTCGGCGACCTCGAGGCGGAAGTCGGCCGACAGGGCCTTCTCGAGGACGGCGAGCGTCGGCTTGGAGACGGTCCGAGCGACCGGGTTCACGATGAGGAGGACGTCACGGAAACGCATGGGGTGTGCGTCCGAGTATCGCAGGATGGCCCGGGCGTCGTGCTCGGCGGCTCTCTTCGGTCAGCCGCCCGAGACCGGTGGCAGGAGGGCGAGCTCGTCGCCCTCGGCGAGCACGGTGTCCCGGGTCGCGCGCTCGCCGTTCACGATCACCTGCCCGACGGAGGCGATCTTCGCGAACCGCTCGCCGAAGCGCAGGGCGAGCGCGTCGGCGACCTCGCCGGCGGTGGCGCCCTCGGCCTCCACCAACGAGGCTCCCGCCTCATCGCGGAGGGCGGCGAACAACCGGACACGGATCGTCATCGCAGGTCAAGGGTACCGTCGCGGCTGCCGACCCGGTACCCTGGAGCGATCCCATGGCCCTCCACGTGCTGCTCTCGGACCGGCGTCCCGACGAGGTGCTCCCCGCCCTCGGCGGGCTGCTTCTCGACCTGAAGACCGAGCACCTGTCGGTCTCGGCCGTGTCCGACGTGCTCGCGCTCCGGCCCGAGGTCATCGTGGTCGACGCGGCCGAGAACCCCGGACAGGGCCACGCGGTGCTCCGTGCGATCCGGGAGCGCGAGGCGGGGGCGCCGACGGTGGTCGTGCTCGAGCGCCGGGACCTCGAGCGCTTCCCGTGGGAGACCCTCGCCGACGAGCTCCTGTACCCGGGCGCACCCGAGCCCGAGATCCGCATGCGGCTCGCGATGCTCCGCCGCCGGACGGGCGGGGTCGAGGGCAGCGTCGTGCGCCTCGGACCGCTCGTGCTCGACGTGGACTCGTTCGCGGTGACGGTGGCCGGGCGGCCGCTGGACCTCACGTACAAGGAATTCGAGCTGCTGCGGTTCCTCGCCGAGCGCCGAGGCCGCGTCTTCACGCGCCCCACGCTCCTCCGCGAGGTGTGGGGGTACGACTTCTACGGAGGCACCCGCACGGTGGACGTCCACGTCCGACGACTGCGCGCGAAGCTCGGGCCCGAGCACGAGTCCCTCGTCGAGACCGTCCGCGGGGTCGGCTACCGCGCCGCCGACACGTAGCGCGCGCGCGTAACGAAGAGGTAAGAGGTCACCCGCGCTGTTTGCGCAGGCCAGGGGGCCTGTACGGCCCCGGTCGGCAGCGGGAAATGCAGTATCCGTGCAGTACGCGGTCGCAGAGCGCTTGGAGCCACCCATGCGGAGATGGCAGGCACCAGAGAAGGGCGGGATTATCGCCGTGAAGTACCAGCGGTGAGGATCCGCCCTAGACACTCCCTTGCTGGCCCGGGTAGGCTGTCTCCATGGACCGAGCGCACGCATACCGCCCGCCAGACGGACGCGCCAAGCCTAGGCCGCCCAAGCCCTAGGCCTTGTCGAGTTCGTCTCCGTAGGTCTGCATCCGCCGCGCTAGGGCCTCGAAGTTCTCGTAGACCCTCGCATCCGCGAACTTCTCCCTCAGGAAGCTCACGGCCGGCTCCCACCGATCCCAGGTCTCGCAGATGGTCCGACCGAGGGACATCCAGACCATCTCCTCGGATATTGCACCTTGATCTTCAAGAACACCTAAGTCCTCAAAGAAGTTGGGGATTCTCTCGAGAACGAACAGCTCCTCAGTCTGTTCCTCGTACAAGAACTCGATACGCCTGCGGAAGCGTTCGCGATCCTGGTCATAGCGCGTCGAAACCACGCGCGACTCCACAAGGAGTGGGGCATCCCACCGTCTCGATAGGTCCGCCATCAGGGCAAGGTGCCGAGTCTTCACGGTCTCGCCCAATTGCCGAAGAGCCGCAATCGCTCCATAAACGACGACCGCCAACGTCGCCACGGCCGCGAGGGCGTAGACGGCCGTCCAGAACACGAGGGCAGCGTCAGATCCGCTATTCGTGGGCAGAGACGAGGGTGACGCGGTCATGCTTGGACTCGCGTCCACCCATCCCATGCCCGAATCCTAGCCCCCACCGCCCCCCCTGGGGTCGTTCGAGTTGTCGGGCTTCGCGCTAGCTAGTCTGCGCAGTCTCCCCGCTCGTCATCACGTCGTCGAGCAACTGCGCCTTGGAGTGGACGACCTCCGCGAACGAGTGCGAGTAGAGCGCCGTCATGGACGTGGCCGAGTGCCCGAGTTGGGCGGCGGCCTCAACCATCGTGAAGCCATGAGCGGCCATGATGCTCGCGCTCGCGTGGCGCAGGTCGTGAACCCGCACCGGGCGCACGATCTTCGCCGCCCGAGCCGCAGGCTTGAAGATGCGGGCCCGGAACACCGACTGGCGCACCGGCCCGCCCTGCTCGGCGGTGAACACGAGCGCGCCGCCGTCGAACCGGTTCGAGAACGCGTTGAGGTGTCCGGCCAGCGCCCGAACCAGCGAGGGCGGGATGCTGACATCGCGGACGCTCCCGCGTGTTTTGGTCGGCGCATCGAGGTACTTGTGGCCCGCGACCTCGGGTGCGTTCACGCGGACGTGGACGATGCCTCCGGTCAGGTCGAGGTCACGAACGCGGAGTGCGGTCGCCTCACCGATCCGCAGCCCGCCGATGGCGAGCGTCCAGATGAGGGCCTCATACCGAGACGGGACCTTCGCCGCGATGGCGGCCACCTCGGCCTCGGTGAGAGGCTCAACCTTCCGCGGCTCCGCCTTCGCACCCGCACGCGGGAACGGGTTAGTTCCGGTGCGCCCTTCCTCGATGGCCCGCTCGAAGATCGCATGGCCGAGGCGACGGACGTTCACCCACGCGGAGCCTCCACGACCGGCGGCCTCCATCGTGTCCTTGAGGTCGTTCACGTCCGCTCTCGTGATCGAGTTCACCCGCCGCTGGCCGAGGGTCGGGAGCAGGTCCCGACGAAGCTCACCCCGGTAGTGGTTCACACTGCCCGGCGTGGTGATGCCCCGCAGGTACCGCTCGGCCATCTCTTCGAACGTGATGCGGCCGAGGTTCGGGTCCTGGTAGTCCCCCTTGTCCTTCCTAGTCTCGATGTCCCGCTCCCAGCGGCGGGCATCGCCAGCGCGCTTGAACGTCTTCGAGTGCTGCGTCCCATCCGGCGCGTAGTGATAGACGCGCCAGCGACCCTCACCCGAACTCGTCGTGACCTTCTTCGTCCACGCCATCACTTACCCCCTTCTCTTTCGGCCTGCTCCCGCTGCCACTCCACGAGCTTCTCGGTTGCCTGCGCACCGGCCCTACCCTGGCGACCGCCGATCAGGAATCCCGCCTTCCGCGCTTCCCGCGCGCGCTCGCGGCACATCGAGCGAGAGATGTTGTCGCCCGCGAGGGCATAGATCTTCTCCATCTCCACAAGCACCCGTCGCGGGTCTCGCTTGAACGCCTCGATGTAGCGGAGCGCGGCAACCGCTAGTCGGTCCATCCGCTCGGCATCCGGGCCTCGCGAAGGGCGGACGTGGCGAACCACGTCTCCGAACCAGCCCTGCGTCGTCGGGTCTTCCAGCTCCGCAAGCACGTCGGTGTACGCGGGGGCATCCGGCTCCCCGACCTCGGCCAGCCATCGGGCGGCATCGCGTGTCAGGAGCGAAAGGAAGCGCCGCCGTAGATCACCGACGCGGACCCTGCCGAGTAGCTCCGCGCTCAGCCCGCCATCGGGGGGACCTAGACGCGAACGGTGCGGGGAGATGGCGATACCCGCGATGTTGAGCCCCTCGTCGAAGAGGACGCGGACGGTCCAGAGGTCGTCCAGCGCGTAGGTCATGCGCGTGTACTCGCCCACGTCTTCGAGCGTGCCCTCGGTCGGGTGGTCGTCCATGCGGACATGGTACCACATAGTTACCGGGGTAGGGGACGCATCTCCCTAGCTGTGTGGATTCACCCCGGACCGATAATCCGAACAGGTGTTTGGATTAGGTAAAGAGTGTCCAGTACAGGGGCCGTTTTCGCCTCCGCCGTCCGAGCGCGCTGCTAGGGTGTCGGTGACCACATAGTTCCCAAAGGATGTGAGCCGATGGACCTAGCGGGAGTGCTTGAGGCGGTCGCCGACCGCCGGCTCGCCCTACCGCCGATCAACGTGCGGCGGGCTATCCGGGTAGCTGCCGGCGTCACCCAGGGAGAGGTTGGAGCCCTGGTCGGGGTGACCAAGGTCTCGATCTGCCGCTACGAAGCCGGGAAGAGGGAGCCCCGAGGCGAGCGACGCGTGCGGTACGTCGAGGCGTTGGAGGCACTTCGCCGTGTCTGATGGCGGCATCGCCCGGCCACACCTGCTCAGCGCCTCGGAGGTAGCCGAGGTGCTCGGCTGCTCCGCCCGCTCCGTGCTGAGGCAGGCAGAGCGCGGCCGCTACCCCTACTACCGCCCCAGCCCGCGGCGCGTCGTGTTCGACCTTGAGGCCGTCCTGGCCGCCATCCGCGAGGGCTCCCAATGAGGGCCGCCGCATGCGTCGGCCCGGCCCGACTGTACGCGAGCCTCGTCGAGGTCTGTCAGTTCCTCGGCGTCCCCTTCCCGGCTCTCGTGACGCAGGAGGTGAACGCGAACGGAGATACCCCCGGGCTGAACGGTTCGGGGAACGATGAGAGCGCGCCGAGCTGAGACCCGACGCGCTCCCCTTACGGAAAGGTAAAGCCAGTGGACCAATCATACTCCTCCGACCACGGCGCGTCGGACTTCCCGCCGCCCATCATCTTCAACGAGGCGGGCGAGACCGAGACCAGTGAAGTGACAGGGTTCTCCGAAGGCCCGTCGAAGTTCCAGCCCGAGCCCGTGACGATCGTGAACCTTGAGACCGAGCGGGGTGAGAAGGCGTTGTGGCTCAACACGGCCGTCCTCCGTTCGAAGGTAGGCCGGCTGCGTCCGAAGGTCGGCGAGACCCTTTCCGTGACCTACCTGGGCAAGAGGCAGGGAGCCTCCGCCGAGTATCGCGACTACCGCGTGGAAGTCCGGGGGCGCAAGCCTTTCGAGCCCGACTGGTCCGCACTCTCTAGCGACCTCGACGCGGAGCCCGAGCCTTAGCCATGACGTACTCCCCCACCGAGGCCGAACTCTGGGCCGGTCGGCTCGTAGCCTGCGGGCTGAACATCGTGCCGGTCCCCCCAGGGACCAAGCGCGCCGCGATCGCGTGGGCTCACTTGCAGGACGGGCCACGGCAAGCCGAGGGCGACTGGGATGACATCGACGCCTACACCCGCGAGTGGTGGGGTGGACCCAACCCCTACGGCATCGCGATCGTGACCGGGAAGGCGAGCGGCGTCATCGGTGCCGATCTCGATAACTCCGCAGCCGTCGAGCTGCTCGAGCGCACCTGTGGCGGTTGGCCTCGCACGGTCGAGGTCTCGAGCGCGAAGGGTCGCCACGTCTACTTCGCACGGCCGCAGGATGGCGAGTTCCCGAACCGCACCCGCGTCGAGGGACACGCGCTCGACGTTCGAGGCGATGGCGGACTCATCGTCTGCCCGCCGTCGTTTCACGAGTCGGGCATGCCGTATCGGTGGGTCGTCTCTCCGCTCGAGATGTGGCCGCCCGTTCCCCTGCCCCATGCGCTCCGCGGTCTGCTCTGGGCGCCGCATGTCGAGCCGCCGTCCCGCGGCATCCCCTCGCCGGTGGTCTCCTCGGCCTACATCCGCGCCGCATTCGAGCGCGAACTCGAGGCCGTGCTGTCGGCTCCCGTGGGTTCACGGAACGATCAGCTTCAACCGCTCGGTCCATGCGGTCCTTCGGTTCGCCGAGCTTCCGGCCGGCGCCGTGGCCGAGGCGTTCGTCTCGGCCGGGTTGCAGGCAGGGCTCGATGAGCTCGAGGTGCGCCGCACGGTCGAGAGTGCCCGGAAGGCGAGGGCTCGATGACCCCGGAACCTCGCGCGGTCGCCCATCGTCTCGTCGATGCGGCACTCGGTACACCGGGGGCCGCTCCCGAGGACGGCTTCCGCTTCGTCGCCTTGGACTGGGAGCAGCTCAAGCGGGACGGGCTGCCCGAGGTCGAGTACCTCGATGAGCCCTACCTCCCGACCCGCGCCCGGATCTGGGGGTCAGGACCGACCGAGAGCGCGAAGTCCATGTGGGCCATGTGGAAGTGCGCGCAGCTCTCGCGGCAGGGCTTCGACGTCGCCTACGTCTCGATGGAGAACCCGCTCGTCGAGGACATACGCCGGCTCGAGCGGCTACGCCCGGACTGGGAGCACTTCGCCTTCTATCACCACGAGTTGCAGCCCGGGGTGTTCGACCTCGTGATGCCTGAGCACGTCGAGGAGCTGATCCGCATCGCCACCGGCCAGGCGCTCACGGTGCTGGACACCTTCACGGGCTGTTGGTCCGGGGATGAGAACAGCAACCGAGAGTTCAACTCGTTCGACCTCCACGTCATGCGGCGCACCGTCGATGCCACCGGAAGCTCGCTGCTCGTGACGGACCACACCGGCCACCCGCAACAGTTCAACCCTCGTGAGGGAGCGGCCGCCGCTCGGGGCGCATCGTCGAAGGGGCAGAAGTGCGATGCCTTCCTGCAGTTCAAGGCAAAGGGTGACAAGACGTTCGAGATCACCCACGGCAAGGCCCGGCTCGGCGGACAGAAGGCAGGCAAGGCGCTCCTCAAGGTGATCGACACCGACGATGGCGGGCTCGACATCGTGAAGGCCGACGCGTCCGAGGCACCCGCTATCCGCGAGGCGATGGATGCGATGGTCGCCGCCGTCGAGGACAGCCCGGAAGGGTTCCTCACGAGCGCCGACCTCAAGGCCGCCGTGCGGGCCGGCAGCGATAACAAGGCCGACGCGATGCGAGGACTCCTCGAGGAGAAGCCTGCGCGGCTCGTGTGCCTGACGGAGACGATCCGCAGGACCGACAAGAACGGCAAGGCCTCCAACCGCAAGTGCTCGGTGTGGCGCCTCGCCGGAACGACCCTACTCACGAGCGAGGCGGGCAACGGGTGAGCGCACCCGAACCCCTCTCCTCACCCCCGCGCGAACGTGAGGAACGCCGGCTGATGCGAGAGGACCGGGATGGGTTCGCATGCGTGTTCGGATCGATGGCGGTATCCCAGTCCTTCACCCCCCTAGGGGGTGGGATCAGGACTGGGATGGGGGCACCACCGATGGCGGGCCTAGGACTGGCAAGAGGACCGGGAAGGACCGGAGGACCGGGATGGGGGTCACGGGTCTGGCACGGGGTCTGCTCAGGTCTTCCCCGTTGCCCCCGCCCCCCGCGCACGCAACCGCTCGCTCTCGGCCACACCGCGAGGGGCAACGCCGCTCCACGGCCCAGGACTGCGCGATCCGTCGCTGGTGCGCCGGGCTCGCGCCCTGCTCGCCCGCCCTGAGCGCATTCCCGCCCGTGACCGCTTATGTCAGGGATAGGCGGCCAGCCCTCTGACCTGCGACAACGGGGGTGGATGCAGTACCGATGCAGCAGGACAGGGGGGTGGGGGACGCGTACCGCCCGAGATGGGGGGACCTACCCCGTACCGCAGGGCCGGGCGCTCGGACCCACCCCATGCCGTGGGGACCCGATCACGCTGGGGGGTTTGACCCCCGGTCGTAAAAGCAGAGGGAGAGTGTTGTTGTGGTGTCTCCCGCGTTCGTGACTGTGCCGCGATTTCCTTGCCCCGCAGGCCTTTCCTCCGCCACGTCTACCCCGCGAGCCGTGTTGCGACCGCCCCAAGTCGCGACGATGCTGCGAGCCTGGCAAGAGCCCGGAGCGTTCGGTGGGCTCGTCTCCGCAGGCCAGGGCTTCTACCCGGCCTATCGCCGCGGTGCCGCGATTGCGGATCGGGCACCGAGGTCCCTCAGACCCCTGACCTAGCCTTGTCCAGGTAGTGCACAAGTGCACAAGTGCACAAGTGCACAAGCGCTTGCCCCACCCGAGCCCCGTGCGAGTGCGCCCTTGACGCCGGTGCGACGGTGAAGGCCAAGAACGAGCCCGGGGGAAGGGGCCTCGGTCCCCGCCGCACCTACCGGCGTTCCTTCCCCCCAGGCTCCCGCCTGGGTTCGTTCTTCGGCCGAGTGGAAGGGAAGCGTGAATGGGTAGGGCACCGACACCGAAGGCATGGGGACTGCGCCAGCTTCCGCGGTGCCGCGATTGCGGCGCGAGGGTTCGCAATCCTCGAACGCAGAAGGAATGTCCGCGCTGCAAGCTCGTCAAGCCCATCGAGGAGTACGGACATCACCGCGGCCGCGCCGATCATCACGAGGCGTACTGCCTCGTCTGCAAACGCGCGATGCAGCGAGTGCCGCCGCCCGGGATCGGAAAGTCGTTCCCCTTCTCGAGGCTCGCTGAGTTCGAGGATGGGTGGGCGGCCGGCCGGTTCGCCTGTCAGGCGGAATGGGTCGAAGAGGTCACCGTCGCCTCGCGCATCGGCAGGGCCGAGGCCTCGTACCGAACCGAGGACGGCGAGACGGTCTACCGGCTATCGCTTGAGGATGTTCGGACCTCCGATGGCATCGCTCCCCCTGAGTACCGCGCCCGGCTCGACCTCCCGCACTCGTTCGTCCACTTGGTCGATGGCACGGAGGAACCGTTCCGCCCCGGCGATCCGATCCTCGCGGTCGTCGAACATGGCGAAGTGATGAAGCTCATCCACGTAGACGAGCAGGGCGGTACCACTACCGTCCTCGTCGATGAAGCGATCTTCGGTGGTTTCGATGAGAGCCAACCGCTGGCCGCCGAGGAGTTCGGCTTCCCATTCAAGCCGGTCGTAAGGAGCTGGTCCGCCCTTCGGCCCTGGGCGCTGCCGATCGTCCTCGCGGAGGTCTGCGACCCCGACGACCCGGAGGCCTGCGTCTTCCGATGCGGTTCCACGTTCCGGGTCGAGGACGGCGGCTACACCTGCGAAGGCGACTGCGCCTCCGACCTCGCCGCCGACGCGCTCCTCGTGAAATGCGGCAAGGTCCCCGCCGCCGATGTATGGCAGCGCTTCTCCGACCTAGAGAACGATTGGCTACTCGCCCAGGCCGTTGAGGCGGTTGCGGCATGACATCTCGCCTTCGACCGCTGGGGATGCTCGACCTGCGAGCCGACCGCGCTCGTCCCGTGCTGGCCGACGTGGCCGCGCGCAATCGCTTCTACCCGGGGGCTATCACGACGACCCACACCGCACTCGCCGTGTCCGATACGCAGACCACCCTCGGCGAGGAGTTGCAGCGGATACGCAGCGTTCAAGTCGGCGCGGTCGCCGGCGGCACCGTCACCGTTCAAGTGCAAGCCGAGGGGCGCGACCTCTTCGACGACACCCTGCGCCCGGTCTCCGGTGGCGCCGTGCAAGAGCCGAGCGAGCCCTACCTCATCCCGGCAGGAACCCCGATCACCACGATCATCGAGGCCACCTCGGGGGCTCCGACTGGGACCGTCGGCGTGGTCATCGAGACCGAAACCCTCGAGGTCTCGCCCCGACCCGTGAGGGTGGAGCTTCGCGGCAAGGACAGGATGTTCCCCTCCCGGCGCCGGGAGGCCGACGCGCTGAACCGCGGCGAGAGCTTGCTGCCACCCAGGAAGCTCACTCGCACGCCGGTCTTCGACCGCACGGAACCGGCGCTGGGCTCGAAGCTCGCGCGCCGGGAAGTGATCGCTTCGGGTAAGGGGCCGTGGCACAAGATGCCACCGCCCTCCGAGGCCGACTAAACCAGGAGGAGGAGAAGATGGAAACCGACTTCCTAAGCCTCATCCACGAGGCGGAGCTGGACGACGGCGCCCCGCCCGATCCCGACGAGGCGGAGGCTGCCGCCGAGGAAGCTGAGCGGCAGGCGAAGAAGACGCACCAGGAGGTAGAGGACTTGTGCGCGAAGCAGGCCAAGGCCGCGAAGGACCTCGAAACCTTCCGAGCCAACAAGCCGCTCCAGGCTCTCGACGACGAGCGCGACGAGCTTGAGGCGGCGCTCAGCAAGCCGGAGTTGAGCCGGGAGGATGAGGTCGAGATCCGGGAGCGCCTTGCCTTCGTAACAGCGCGCAGGCCCGAGGTCGAGGCCTCGCTCCGATACGCCGGGTCCGAGACCTGGGAGCTCGAGGCGCAGCTCGAGGCCAGCGAGGAAGAGCACGATGACCTACGGCTCGCGCTCGAACAAGCCCTGGCCCCCGGCGGCAAGCCGACCGCGAAGGCGCGTCGCTTGCAGCGCGAATACGACGCCCTCATGCAGACCCGGGCGGCCATGAGCGCCGAGGTACAGGCCCGGGCGCTCCGCGGAGCAACTGCCATCGGCATGAGTTCGCTCGCCACCAAGAAGGCCGCCCGCGAGTTGAAGGCAGAGGACGCGGCCGCTGCTGCCGCGGCGAGCGATTGGCGAAGGGGCAAGCTCGTCGAAGACCTCGCGGCCTCCTACGTCTCCCGGCTCGAAGCCCGCGCGAAGCAGATCGAGGCCGCCGCCTGGGCGGACTCCGAGGTAGCCGTGGGCCGCAGTCTGTTGGGCACCGCCGTCGGTCACAGCTCGATGAGCGACGTTGCCCGCGAGCGCGAGGCGCAAGCGAAGCTCGACGCGGCGCGGGTCAAGTACGGCGGGTAGTGGCATGCGAGACCGTCTCGCATAGACGAACCAGGAGGCGAACATGAGCAAGGCAGTTGAGCAAGCCGAAGACAGGGTGGCTCAGGCTAGGGCCACGTTCGACCGGGCGGCGAAGGCGCTGGAAGACGCGCAGCGCTCGTTGCAGATCATCCTCGCGGAGGCATCCACCGCCGAGCGCGGGAAGAGCGAGTAGATTAACGCCGCGGAAACCTCGGAGCGCAGGGCCGGACCTACCCTTGTCCGGTCCAACACCCGAGGTGGAAGGAGGAGACGCGAGGTGACCACGCCGAAGGACGTCCTGACCATGGCGAAGTCGGAAGGGGTCGAGATCGTCGATCTGCGCTTCTCGGACCTGCCGGGCCTGATGCAGCACTTCTCGATCCCTGTGGCCGAGCTCACGGAAGACAGCTTCCAGGACGGGCTCGGGTTCGACGGGTCCTCCATCCGCGGCTTCCAGGAGATCCAGGAGTCGGACATGCTCCTGGTCCCCGACGCGACCACCGCGTATATGGACCCGTTCACGAAGCACCCCACGCTGAACCTGCACTGCTTCGTGAAGGACCCGGTGACCGGCGAGATGTACTCACGCGACCCTCGCTACATCGCTCGCAAGGCCGAGCTCTACCTGAAGCAGACCGGCGTCGCGGACACGTCCTACTGGGGCCCGGAGGCGGAGTTCTACATCTTCGACTCGGTGCGGTTCGACCAGAACCAGTACGAGGGCTACTACCACATCGACGCCATCGAGGGCGTGTGGAACTCGGGCCGCGAGCGCGAGCTCGGCGGCGAGCCGAACCGCGGCTACAAGCCTCGCTACAAGGAGGGCTACTTCCCGCTCGCGCCGATGGACCACTACCAGGACCTGCGGAGCGAGATGGTCCTCAAGCTGCAGAAGGTCGGGATCCAGATCGAGGTCCACCACCACGAGGTCGGTACCGCAGGTCAGGCCGAGATCGACATGCGCTACGGCACACTGCTCGCGACCGCCGACAACGTCATGAAGTACAAGTACGTCGTCAAGAACACGGCGTGGCAGGCGGGCAAGACCGTGACCTTCATGCCGAAGCCGATCTTCCAGGACAACGGCTCGGGCATGCACACGCACCAGAGCCTGTGGCGCGAGGGGGAGAACCTGTTCTGGGACGAGGTCGGCTACGCGGGCATCAGCGACATCGGGCGCTGGTACATCGGCGGGCTCCTCGCACACGCCCCGTCGCTCCTCGCGTTCACGAACCCGACGACGAACTCGTACCGGCGGCTGGTGCCCGGCTACGAGGCGCCGATCAACCTCGTGTACTCGCAGCGGAACCGCAGCGCCTGCATCCGGATCCCGATGTTCTACAAGACCCCGGCGGCCAAGCGCCTCGAGTTCCGCACACCCGACCCGACATGCAACCCGTACATCGCGTTCGCCGCGATGCTCATGGCGGGCCTGGACGGCGTCAAGAACAAGACCGAACCGCCCGAGCCGATGGACAAGGACCTGTACGACCTGCCGCCCGAGGAGAAAGCGCTCGTGAAACAGGTCCCCGGCTCCCTCGAGGAGGTCCTCGACAACCTCGAGGCCGACCACCAGTGGCTGCTCGAGGGCGGCGTGTTCACGCAGGACGTCATCGACACCTGGATCGAGTACAAGCGCCTGCACGAGCTCGACCAGGTCCGGTTGCGCCCCCACCCGCACGAGTTCGCCCTCTACTTCGACATCTGAGACCGGGCTCCTCGCACGAGGCCAGCCGCTCGGCCGGTAGCCTTCGACGGTGCCCTCGCGATTCGTCGCCTCGCCCCGACCGATCGACGTGGCGCTCACGCTCGGGCTGCTGCGGCGCGGTGCCGGCGACCCGACGATGCGGACCTCACGCGGTGAGGTCCTCCGCGCGTCGCGGACACCCGATGGACCGGTCACCGCGCGACTCGCGACGGTGGGGGGCGGGGTCGTGGTCGAGGCCTGAGGCCCGGGTGCCTCGTGGTTGCTCGAGCGCGCGCCCGGGTGGTGCGGCGCGCTCGACGACACCGCGTTCGAGCCCGAACCCGGGATCGTCCGCGATCTCCATCGCCGCTTCGGAGGCCTCCGGATCCCAACGACCGGACTCGTGACCGAGCGGATCGTCCCGGTGATCTTGGAGCAGAAGGTCACCGGCCCCGAGGCGCGCCGTGCGTACCGACGTCTGGCGATCACGCTCGGAGAGCCGGCCCGTGGCTCGACGCCGCTACGGACCTCCCGCTCGAGGAGGCGAGGGGTCGGATGGGCTCCCTGCGAGGCATCGGGCCCTGGAGCGTCGCCGAGGTCGCGCGGGTCGCGCTCGGGGACACCGACGCGGTCTCGGTCGGCGATCTCCACGTACCGCATCTCGTGGCGTGGGCACTCGCCCGCGAGCCGCGCGGGCAGCGGTTGCTCGAGGCGGCGCACATCCGTCCGCCCGCGTTCGGACCTCGGATGCAGCCGAGGGCGATCGACCGACTCTAGCCCTCGACCTCGCGGAACACGCGGAGCATCGCGCGTCGAGCCCGACGGGTGATCCGCAGGTAGTCGTCGAAGAACGATCGTCGCGGGTACTCCTCGTAGCCGAGGCGCCGCGCGAGGGCGACCTGCTCCTCGGGCGCAGCGGCGGGATCGCCTCTGCGTGGACCCGTCGGTCCATCTCGAGTGCGTTCTTGACACCTGACAGGAACACGAACGCCTCGCCGAGCGCGAGCGCCGACGTGTCCTCCATCAGCCGAGCCGCGGCGAGCGCCTCGATCGCATCGAGCGTGCGACGCGTGCGGACCTCCGGGTGCGCACCGCCGTGCCGCATGAGCGAGAGCTCGACGGCGAACTGAACGTCGGCGAGAGAGCCGTGTCCGAGCTTGAAGTGGAACGTTGCGGCCTCGACCGGGCGAACACGCTCGCGCTCGATCCGCTGGCGCATCCGGATGATCTCGGCGGCGCGCTCGACCGGCAGGTACTCGGGGTAGGCGAAGTCCTGCGGCGAACGAGCAGAAGCGCAGGCCGAGCGTCTCGTCTCCCGCGACGAGCCGAGCCCGGAGCAGCGACTGGAACTCCCATGTCTCCGCGTAGCGCTCCCAGTACTCGAGGTACGCGGCGAAGGACTTCGCGAGCGGCCCGCTCCGGCCCTCGGGCCGGAGGTCGGCGTCGGGCTCCCAACCCGCCCCGCGGATCCCGGCCAGCACACGCTCGGCGGCCTCCGAACCGAGGCGGAACTCCTCGGCGCCCTCCCCCTCGTACACGAACACGACGTCCAGGTCCGAGGCCACGTTCAGCTCCTCGGCGCCGAGCTTCCCGAGCCCGACCACCGCGAAGGGCAGCTCGGGCATCGCCGCGTCGACGGCCTCCCGAACCACGCGGTCGGCGACCGCCGCGAGCGCGAGGCCGGTCTCCTTCGGCCCGAGCTCGCGAGCCGCGGCCCGAGCCACCACGGAAACGAGCGCAGCCTGGGCGTCCTCCGGCTCCCCGCGGTCCTCCAGCGCGAGCACCCGCGAGGGCCGGACCGCGAGCAGGTCGGTCGCGAAGGACGACGCACCGACCGCATGCGCGAGGCGTCGCGCCGCGCCGGGATCGTTCGCGAGGACATCGGCGAGCGCGGCCTCGGTCGTCGCCGCCTCGGCGACCCGCTCCAAGCGAACGAGGGCGGCATCCGGGTTCGCCGCCAGCGCCAGCGCGGGCGCCATCACCGGGAACACGTGCGCGAGCACCTTCCCCATCCGTGTCGAGGGGTCGACGAGTCGGCGCAGCACTTCGTACGACGTGCTCGGCTGCGCGAAGCCGAGGCCCTCGAGCAGCTCCTCCGTCGCCTCGCGCTCCACGCCGGGGTGCGGCGCCGTCGGGCCGGCGAAGGCCTCGAGCAGCGGCCGGTAGAACAAGCGCTCGTGGAGGCCGCGCACGAGTGTCGTCGTCCGTTCGTACTCGGCCTGCAGCGCTTCGGCGCCTTCGAGGCCGAGCGAACGCGCAAGCGTCGTCCGCGCCGCGCCGTCGGCCGGGAGGTCGTGGGTCTGCAGGTCGCGCACGATCTGGAGCCGATGCTCGAGCGTGCGCAGGAAGCGGTACGCGTCGGCGAGCGCCCTGGCGTCGGCCTCGGCGACGTAGCCCTCGGCGGCCAGGGCGGCGAGCGCACGGAGCGTGTTCGGCTCGCGCAGCCGCTCGTCCCGTCGACCGTGCACGATCTGGAGCAGCTGTACCGCGAACTCGATGTCGCGGATCCCACCCCGGCCGCGCTTGACCTCGGTGCCCGCCTTGCCGCGCGCTCGAACGTACTCCTCCAGGCGCACCTTCACCCTCCGGACCTCGTCGATCGCCTGCGGAGCCAGGTGCTCGGGGTACACGAACGGCTCGATCATCCGGACGAAGTCCGCGCCGATCGCCATGTCGCCCGCCACGGCTCGCGCCTTGATGAGCGCCTGGCGCTCCCACGTCGCCGCCTGGCTCGCGTAGTACTCGCGCATCGCTTCGAGCGAGCGCGACAGGACACCTGCGCGGCCGCCCGGACGGAGCGTCGGGTCGACCCGAAGCGCGATGCCCTCGGCGGTCGGCTCGGACAGCAGGCGGATGATCGTCGCCGCCCATCGCTCGGCCTCGTCCTGTCGCTCGGGGCCACTGCCGGCGTGCACGAACACCACGTCGACATCGCTCGCGTAGTTCAGCTCGGCGCCCCCCAATTTGCCGAGCGCCACCACGGCGAGCCCTTCGGGCGCGACCACACGACACGCGAGCGCGAGACACGTCTCGGCGACCGCACTGATCTCGGCCACGACGTCCTCGAGCGCGGCCCCATCCAGATCGTTCGCCGCGACCCGCAGCATGGCCCGGCGCCGGAAGCGGCGAAGGCCGTGCTGTGGCCCTCGACGCCCCACGTCGCCGGCGAGCTCGGCCTCGAGCTCCGATCTGGAGCGGGCACGGGCCTCCGCGAGCGCGAGGACCTCCTCAGGGTGCTGAACGAGGAGATCGGCCGCCGCCGTCGAGAAGCCCAGAAGCCGAACGGCCCTCGCGAGGAGATCGTCTCGCCCGAGGGCCTCCCGCGCCCGCGCATCCTCACCCACGCGAGAGAGCGCGACGCGGGCGAGCTCGGGATCGGGCGCCGACGCGAGCAGGCGGCCGAGGTCCTCTGGCGTCAGCACGAACCCAACCCCATCCAGGCATCGTAGGCCGCGCCGGGGGGCCAGCGGAGAGTTCACGCCGTCGTAACGAACGCGCGTCGGCAGGTCCGATAGGCTCGGCCCAGTCGAACCGGCCAGTCGAACCGAGGAGCGACGACATGGCCCTGTCCGCCGAAGCCGAGTACGTCCTGCGCACGATCGAGGAACGAGGGATCCGGTTCGTCCGCCTGTGGTTCACCGACGTGCTGGGGTTCCTGAAGGCCTTCACGATCACGTCCCAGGAGCTCGAGGGCGCGTTCGCGGAGGGCATGGGCTTCGACGGCTCGTCGATCGACGGCTTCAGCCGCATCGAGGAGTCCGACATGGTCGCCGTGCCCGACCCGAGCACGTTCCAGCTGATCCCGTGGAAGACCGAGGCGCAGGTCGCGCGCATGTTCTGCGACATCGCTGAACCCCGACGGCACGCCGTTCGAGGGCGACCCGCGGTACGTGCTCAAGAAGCAGCTCGAAGCGCGCCGCCGACCTCGGCTTCACCTTCTACGTCGGCCCGGAGCTCGAGTACTTCTACTTCCGGAGCCTCGAGGACCCAGTCTTCCTCGACCAGAGCGGCTACTTCGACGAAACACCGCTCGACGTCGCGACCGACTGGCGCAAGCCGACCGTCGACCTACCTCGAGTCGATGGGCATCCCCGTCGAGTACGTGCACCACGAGGTCGCGCCGAGCCAGCACGAGATCGACCTTCGCTACACCGACGCGCTCACGATGGCCGACAACGTCATGACCTACCGGCTCACCGTGAAGGAGGTCGCGCAGGAGTTCGGCATCTACGCCACCTTCATGCCGAAGCCGATCGCAGGGCGTGAACGGCAGCGGCATGCACACCCACCAGTCGCTGTTCACGGGCGACCGCAACGCGTTCTTCGACCCCACCGACGAGAACCACCTGTCGAGACGTCGCGAAGTCGTACATCGCCGGCATCCTGCGCCACGCGCCGGAGATCACCCTCGTCACGAACCAGTGGGTGAACTCGTACAAGCGGCTCGTGCCGGGCTACGAGGCGCCCGGTGTACGTGCTGCTGGGCCCAGCCGCAACCGCTCGGCGCTCGTGCGCGTGCCGATGTACAAGCCGGGCAAGGAGGGCGCGACCCGGATCGAGTACCGCTCGCCCGACCCCGCCTGCAACCCGTACCTCGCGTTCGCGGCGATGCTCGCGGCCGGGCTGGCCGGGATCGAGAACGACTACGAGCTCCCGCCCGAGGCTTCGAACAACATCTACGAGATGACCGAGGAGGAGCGTCGCACCGCCGGCATCCGCTCGCTGCCCGAGGACCTCTACGAGGCGATCGAGCTCGCCGCCGAGTCGAAGATCCTGCGGGACGTGCTCGGCGACCACGTGCACGAGTTCCTGATCCGCAACAAGCGCGAGGAGTGGGACGCGTACAAGGCCTACGTGACGCCCTACGAGCTCGAGCGGTACCTCCCGATCCTGTAGAATCGCGCGGCTTCAGCCTTTCGGCCTAGGCCCTGTGGCACATCGTGGGGTTGACGGTGGAGGGCCACTCACCCTACGTTCGCGCTTCGACCCTCGGCCGAGGCCCCGATGGCCTCCATCTCAGGAAGGAACGAAACGCATGCGACTCGATCGGTGGGGGAAGATCGCTCTGCTCGTCAGCGTGATCGCGTTGCTCGGTGCCATCGTCATGCCGGGAGCCCTGGCGCAGACGCCGGAGCCAGTCGTGGTACGGTCCGAGGACGGCGTCCTCCGGCTCCACCTGGGGTCGGACGCCGACTACTTCCGGTTCGATACCGCGGACGGCTCGGGCGGCTACACGGACGGGGCGGTCCAGTCCATCGTGGGTTCCTGCCCGCTAACGGCGGTCGGGACAGAGGGCCAGCCGCAGTGGGCGACGCTCGTCGGCGGCAAGATCGGCAGCTCCTTCTCACTCAGTCAGGTTGGCCTCAAGAACGACAGCCTGGGCGTCAAGTACCTCAACTGCGATCGGGTGGACGCGCCGAATTGGGCTCTGCGACTGGGTCTCGGCAGCGCCGCCGACCTCGACCCGGATGCCCCCGAGCCTCCCGCGGTCGACGTTGCGATCGACTACGCGGAGATCGAGCTCGAAGGTTTCAGCAACGTGACGGTCGTCGCCGACCTCATGCTGCACGGAACCACGGTGGCCACGCTCGAGAAGGCGATCGGTGGATCCGGCACCAACGTCCGATGGATCATCGGCAACCACGACGATCCAGGGCGCACGAACGTTCTCTTCGACCAGATACGGCTGCGTCCGAAGAAGTGGTTCACATCGTTCTCCCTCGAAGGCGGCGCAGAAGGCACGGCGCCCCGTGGGAGCCTGGGCACGATCCTGGACACGAACGACTCGCTGTTCCGCGTGGTTTCGGAGACCCAGTTCGCGGACAGCCTCACCTGCGACGAGTCCCTGACGGAGGGAGGGGACGGCACGCCGGCGGCCACGCTGTCGCGCCCTGCGGACGCGAGCAGCTGCGATCAGGAGGCCGCCGTGACACTCATCACCCGTCCGGGTGAGGTGGAGATCCTGAAGGACACATCGGTCCTGACGGAGCTCGAGCTGCAGGTCGCCTGGGAGCCGGAACCGGCCACCAACCCCGCCCCGGCGACGGAGATCGACTACGGCGACGGCGCAGGTCCCCACCCGATGGCGTGGTGCCTGGCTGATGGGGAAGACGCCGGCACGTTCCCGGACCTTCCGGCCGGGGAGTTCTGGTGCATCACCGCGCAGGATGTGCAACTGCTGAGCGACGGGACGATCCAGCTCACCGAGGACTACTTCGGGTTCGGCGATCCGAAGATCTTCCGGTAGCAGGCGCTCGGGGAGCCATGACGGGGCGGCCTCACGGGTCGCCCCGTCTGTCCTCCTCAGCCGCGGATGCAGCCGGCAGGGGCACCGCGGGGACGGCGATGACACCCAGTCGATCCAAGATCGCGCCCGACTCCTCGAGCGCGTCCCCCGGCGCGGGACGGCCGCCGAACAAGCCGAGGCGGATCAGAGCCTGCAGCGTGAGCGCGGCCTCGTAGTCGGCGCCGCGCGCCCGCGCCGCAGCGAGGCTCCGCTCGAAGGCATCCCGCGCCCCGCTGCCGTCGCCGAGCTGGACGAGCGCGTACCCGCGAACGCGCTCGAGCTGCGGCGTCAGGACCGCGACACCCCCCTCCGCCTGCGCCCGGGCGGATAGTTCGCTCGCCGCTGAGAGGGCGCGCGCCGGCTCGCCCGTGAACAACAGGCACTCGGCGACGCGCGCGTCGACCTCGAGGACGTCTCCGTGAGCGCCGACGAACTCGAACTCAGCCCTCGCTGCCTCCAGAAGCGACAACGCGTCGTCGACGCGTCCGGCCCGCAGGGCAGCGCGGCCGCGGAACGCGAGGCAGATGCCCAGGTCGTAGCGGTCACCCGCTGCCAGGTACACCCTGGACACGTCACTCAGGATCGACTCGGCCTCCGCCGACCGTCCCTGCTCGACGAGGACCTCGGCGGTGTTCATCGAGCACCCGGCAGCATTGACCGGGTCGCCGCTCCGTAGCCGTGCTTCCCTGGCTCGATCGTAGAGCTCGAGAGCGTCGTCCCACCGACCGGCGAAATAGGCGAGCGCGCCCAGGTTGGCCTCGAGCGTCGCCTGCCCGGGGAGATCACCCTGCTCACGGTAGATCTGCTCCGCTCGGCGCCAGCGCTCTTCGCCCTCCGGGCGCCCGAAGAACACGTCCGCGGCCCCGAGGATGTTGAGGGCCTCCGCGAGCGCCTCACCAGCGTCGGCGGCCTCGGCCTCCTCGATCGCACGTCGGGCCCACCGTGTCGCATCGTTCAGCCGCCCCTGCGCGAGGAGCACCGCCGCGTAGCGCGCGCTCAACCTCGCCGACAGGCGCTCCCATCCTCCCGGAACCGCCGACGCCAGGAGGTTGCGCCCTCGACCGATCCAGCGGAGGGCTCGGGGGAGCCGACCCATGCTTTCCTCGATGAGCGCTCGCTTGTAGGTCAGTTGCGCCTGGCGGACGGGGTCGTCGCCGGCCAGCTTCAGGGCGTCCACGTACGCCTTCGCCGAGTCCTCGAACAGCCCAGCACGGAACCGCACGTCGCCGAGAGACTCGGCGACGCGGAACATCTCGTCCGTCGGTGCGCCAGCGCGACGCCCCGACTCGAGAGCGCGGCTGTAGAACCGCGCCGCCTCGACGTTCGCGTAGATATCGGCGGCGCGCTCACCGGCTGCCCTCGCGTACCGCCAGGCCTTCGCGAACTCGTCGGCGAGGAAGAAGTGCAGCGAGAGGATCCCCGCGGTCTCCTCGAGGTCCGCGCCGGCCTCGAGCTCGAGCCGCGCCCCGGCCAGGGCGTGGAGCCGGCGTCTCGTTCGGAAAGGTAGCCCCGTGTAGGCGGCATCTCGGACGATCGCCCTGCGGAAGCGCAGGTAGCCGTCCCCGTCGTCCAGGAACAGGCCGGAGAGCCGAGCCCACGTCGCTTCGTCCGGCGGGCGCTCACCCTCCTCGAACATCCCCTCCAGGAACCACGGATGGAAGCTGAGGCCGAGCACCGAGGCCCGCCGGACGACCGTGCGATCGTCCGGGGCGAGCTGGTCGATCTGCGCCATCGCCGCCGCCTCGATCGACTCGGGCAGATGCGACCCGCCCCCCGACGCGGCCGACCTGATCAGGTCCAGCAGGAATTGCGGGTTCCCCGCCGACCGCTCAGCCACCAGGTCGAGCACGTGCCGCGGTATCGGTGCCGACGCGGTGGCCGCCAGGGCGAGAGCACGAGCCTCGTCCGCCGCCAGCGGGCCGAGCTCGATACGTGCGACGTGGGGGAGATCCGGCGCCGCGAACCCGCCATCGTCCTGGCGTCGGGTGACCATGACGAACCACGGGGCGTGCTCGAGCTCACGCGCAAGGGCTCCGAGGAGGTCCGCCGAGGCCTCGTCCATCAGATGGGCATCCTCGACCTCGATCAGCACGGGTTCGCGCAACTGCCCGCGGAGGAATCGGATGACCGCTTCGTGAAGCTTGGGGCGTCGGAACTCCGGCGCCAGCATCTCCACCTCGAGGGTGGCAGGCACGTCCACGTCGAACGGGATCGCCACGAGCGGGAGCCAGGGCAGCAGATCTGGGTCGTCGCGTTCGATGATCGTCCGGAGCCGCCCCAGTGCGACGTCGGGCGGATCCTCCCACCCGAGCTCGATGGTCCGCCGCAGGAGATCCCGCCATGGGACGTACGGTGTCGAGGAGGTATACGCCTCGCAGGTTGCGTGCAGGGTGACCCAACCGCGAGCAAGGAGCCGGGCCTCCTGCATCAGCCGGGTCTTCCCGATACCCGGTTCGCCGACGACCTCAACCAGCCGTCCTGCCCCGACGCCGGCGTCGGCCACGAGCGCCTCGAGCGCCGTCAGCTCCTCGTGGCGCCCGACGAGAGGGAACCGCTCCGCCGACACGGTCTCCCGAGAGCGACTGCCGATCGCCTCGCCCACGGACCACGCTCGAACCGGATGCGCCTTGCCCTTCACCGTGAACGGCTCCAGCTCTGACGAGGCGAACCGGGTGTTGGATCGATCGAGCACGTCGGCGGTGGCGTACACCTCCCCCCGCTTCGCCTTCGCCATGAGGCGGGCGGCGAGGTTCACGGCATCGCCCATCACCGTGTACGTGCGACGGTAGGCAGGCCCGATGTCACCGGCGAAGACGCCGCCACGGTTCACGCCGATCCTGAGCGGGATCCGCGGCGGCGGGTCGATGATCCTGCGAACGGCCAGCAGCATGCGCTCCTCGTCGTTCCCCGCAACCCGCGGCGCGCCGGCGGTCAGGATCAGCTTGCCGCCGTCGGCGTCGGCATCCGACCCGAGGAAGCAGATCCCCTGCTCATCGACCGCCGCCTGCACGTGCCGGATGAGCTCGTCCAGCGCGAGGGCGGTGGCCTCGGGTCCCTCCGTGGCGAGCATCTCGTCGGTCCCGTCGAAATGGAGGAAAGCGACGGTCACTGGACGATGCTCGGGTGTGCCACCTCCCGCCAGGACGTGCTCGCGAACGGCGATCGACAGGCACCGGTCCGTTCCTTCCGGGAGCAGATCCTCGATCTCGACGTCGATGCCGGCCGGCTCCCCAGGCGGCTCCCGCATGAGCAAGAGGCCCGCTCCCTTCGCACGGCCGACGCACCGTGAGGGCAGCGCGGTGGCCGTCTCAGGGCTCAGCAGGATCTCACCCGCGTCGGCCTCGTGCTCCATCTCGACGGTGCGCGTCCACGCGGGTCCGACCGCGAGGAGCTCTCGGTGCGAGTCGCCGACGAGGAAGAAGTCGAACGTGCCGCTGTGAACGCCGACCGACATGCGGAGCCGGAGCTTCGCGCCGGGCAGATCGATGCGACCGACCTCGCGGAGCGTCCGCCGCATCCGGATGGCCGATCGCGCCGCGCGCTCCGCGTGATCTGGGCCGTCGAAGAGCAGCAGGAGGGCGTCGCCACCGAACTTGATGAGCCCCCCGCCGTCGCCGTACGCGACGGCGAGGAGGCTGGTGAAGCAGGCCTCGATCGCCTCGGTGACCTGCTCGGCACCCTCCTTGCCGCGCTTGGCGAGACGCTCGGACAGCTTCGTGAACCCGGAGATGTCCACGAAGACGACGCTGCCGTCCACCGCCCACCACCGCTCGTCCGGCGCTGCCGCGAGGCGCTGCAGCAGCAGCCTCGGGACGTACGGGCGAGGAGAGGGGGCGCGGACCTCGGCGAGGTCGTGGGAGACGGAGCGAGCCACCCGTCCAACGTTACGTGGTTCCGTGAGGTGGAACCAGCCACGCGAAGCGTCGACCGCGCCGCTGGTGCGACGCGGTGCCCTTCCGCTAGTGTTGGCCCCCATGGGCGAGCACGAAGACGATCTGACCCCGGCCCTCGCCGAGGCACGTCGCCGGCGCGCGGACATCCACCATGCCCTCGTCGAGACCGAGGAGGCGATCTCGGGCCCGGCCGTCGGGCGTGAGGCGGATTGGGCACGTGAGGTCATCGATGCCCTCGCGGCGCTCCGCGAAACGATCGAGGAGCACATCGAGGTCACCGAGCGCGCCGAGGGCCTCTACGACGAGATCCTCCACAAGGCGCCTCGCTTGTCCGATGCGGTCCAACACCTGCGCGACGAACACCCGCTCCTGCGCGACAAGACCTCGGAGGCGATCGCGAAGCTCCGCACGACGCCGGTCGGGACGACCTGGACGCTCGATGAGGCGCGAGACGAACTGCAACGGCTGTTGGGCCGGATCGTGAGGCACCGCCAGCTCGGCGCCGACCTCGTTTGGGAGGCCTACAACCTCGACATCGGCGGCGTCGACTGACGTCCCGGGGCTAGGCTGTCCCTGTGGTCCGGATCGCGCTCGGCCAGCTGAACACCACCGTCGGTGACCTGGAGGGCAACGTCGACCGCCTGGCCGATTGGAGCGCCCGCGCGACCGCGGCCGGCGCCGACGTCGTGTGCTTCCCCGAGCTCGCGATCACCGGCTACCCGCCCGAGGACCTCACCCTTCGGCCGGAGTTCGTCCGGGACAACCTCGAGGCCCTCGACGAGCTCGCCCGCCGGACGGCGGAGGGGTGCGCGGTGCTGACCGGATTCATCGACCGGAGCGAGCGCGGCATCCACAACGCGGCCGCGCTCCTGCGATCGGGTTCCGTGGCGGCCAAGTACCGGAAGATGAAGCTCCCGAACTACGGCGTGTTCGACGAGCGACGCTACTTCGAGCCCGGCCGGCTCGGCTGCACCGTGGAGATCGGCGGGGTGCGGATCGGCCTGTCGGTCTGTGAGGACGCCTGGACGCCGGGTCCGCCGTTCGACGAGTACGGGCGAGGCCGCGCCAAGGTCATCCTCAACATCAACGGCTCTCCCTACCATCGGGGGAAGACCTCCGAGCGTCTCGACGTATGTGCCGCTCGAGCCCGCGAGACCGGCTCGTGGATCGTCTACGTGAACGCGATCGGCGGCCAGGACGAGCTCGTCTTCGACGGTGGATCGATGCTCGTGAACCCGGACGGGGAGCTCGTCCACCGTGCGACAGCCTTCACGGAGGACCTCCTCGTCGTCGAGCTCCAAGACATCCGCGGCCGCGCCACGTGGGCGGTCGCGACCGGCCGGGTCCGAGACCCCTGGCCGGAAGGACCGGAGGAGGTGTACCGGGCGCTCGCGCTCGGGCTCCGCGACTACGTACGGAAGAACGGGTTCCACGAGGTCGTGCTCGGCCTGTCAGGGGGGATCGACTCCGCGATCGTCGCGACCCTCGCCGCCGACGCCCTCGGCGCCGAGGCCGTCCACGCGCTCGCGATGCCCTCGCCGTACTCGTCGCCCGAGAGCCTCGAGGACGCCACGCTGCTGGCAGGGCGCCTCGGGATCCGCCTAGACGTCATCCCCATCGACGAGACGTTCCGGGCGTACCTGTCCGCGCTCGAGCCCCTCTTCGCCGGCACGGAGCCCGGCGTCACCGAGGAGAACATCCAGGCGCGCATCCGCGGGAACCTCCTCATGGCGCTGTCGAACAAGTTCGGCGGGCTCGTGCTCGCGACCGGCAACAAGAGCGAGTATGCGGTCGGCTACTCCACGCTCTACGGCGACATGGCCGGCGGCTTCGCGCCGATCAAGGACGTCCCGAAGACGCTCGTCTACGAGCTCGCCATGTGGCGGAACGCCCAGGGCGGTGGGCGAGCCGCCGATCCCGCAGCGGGTGCTCGACAAGCCCCCGTCGGCCGAGCTCCGCCCGAACCAGAAGGACACGGACTCGCTCCCGCCTTACGAGGAGCTCGACCCGATCGTCGAGGCCTACGTCGAGGACGACCGCGGGCATCGACGAGATCGTCGCGGCCGGCGCCGACCGGGCGACCGTGGAGCAGGTGATCGCGCATGATCGACCGCGCCGAGTACAAGCGACGCCAGGCGGCGCCGGGGATCAAGATCACACCGCGCGCCTTCGGGCGCGACCGCCGGATGCCGATCACGAACCGGTACCGGCGGAGCGCCGCCCAGTGATGCGCTCCGCCGGCCGGTCCGTCTGGGGATCGGTCAGATCAGTTCCCAGGTGACGCTCACACCGACCTGGGTCTCGATCGTCGGCGTCTCGACGGGCGGAACACCCCCACCCGAAGCCTCCGCGTACGCGTAGTCGCGATACGCGGTCGGAGGGACCGGCGCGCCCGCCTCGGACACGTGCATGACCGCACCGAGCTGCGCCCCGCTCGCGTCCGCGAGCACCTCGGCCTTCGAGCGCGCGTCCGCGACGGCTTCGGCGAGGGCGCCCTCGACGCCCACGCTCTCGTCGGAAAGACCGAACGAGATGCCACTCGACAGGTTCGCACCGGCCTCGATCGCAGCGTCGATCACGCTGCCGATGGAATCCATCGCACGGACGGTCGCGTTCACCTGGTTCTCGGCGACGTAGCCGACGATGGTGACGCCCGCGTCGTCATACTGCGGATACAGGTTGATCCATGCCGTCGCGACGTCGTCAGCCGCGACGCCGGCGCGGCGGACCGCCTGGATCACGTCGTCCATCCGGTTCGCGTTGTCGCGCATCGCCGACTCGGCCGTGAGCGCCTGGGTCCGCACTCCGAGCGTGACGGTCGCTTCATCGGGCTCTGAGCGGATCGTGGCCGAGCCCGAAACCGTCACGGTCCGCTCCATCGTTCCGGGCGCCGGTGACGAGTCCTGTGCGAGCGACGGGAGGGTGAGCGCCACCGCGACGCCGAGCGCCACCCCCGCGAGCCCCCACTTCGCGTTCCCCTTCATCAGGTCCACCTCCGGGTCGGGATCAGCGCCTTGGACGTTCCCCGTGCGCGGAGAGGTTCCCCGTACACTTCGGCGGGGGCGGTAGCTCAGCCTGGTCAGAGCAGGGGGCTTTTAACCCTCGTGTCGCGGGTTCGAATCCTGCCCGCCCCACGGCGACACGCGTTTCCACACACGCGTTTCCACACACGTTTCCGCTGTGCGCTTCCGCTGGGGGGTGGGCCCGGTCGGCCTGCAGTCCCTGGATCCCTGGTCACGTCACCAGCCCGCCGGCCGAGTGGCGGCCCGAGTGTCGGCTGCGGGCGCTACCGTGGGCGGGTGCGCCTCGAGACCCTGGTGAGCGACCGCGGGATCCGGCTCCGGGCCGAGGTGCCCGTCACTCGGCGAGAGCGCGCCCGGGGCCTGCTCGGGCGGAGCCGCATGGAGCCGGGTGGCGCGCTGCTCCTCGAGTGGGTGCGCTCGGTCCACACCGTCGGCATGCGGTTCGAGATCGGTGTGGCGTTCCTCGACGCCGGCCTGCGGGTGCTCGAGGTCGTGCGCGTGCCGCCGGGTCGCGTGCTCCTGCCTCGACGCGACGCCCGGCACGTGCTCGAGCTGGAGGCAGATGGACCGCTGCGAGCCGGAGACCGGCTCCGCTGCTACCCGACGAGCGCGCGGACCACGGCGTAGACCGCGAGGGACGCGAGCGTGAGGACCAGGACGAGGGCGACCGACACCCATCGAACGACCGCGGGCATGACGACCGGCGCTCGACGGATCACGATCCGGCTCGACGATCCCGAGGAACTCGAGGAGTGCCCGCATGAGGAGGTCATCGGCGCCAAGAGGCGCCGTTCTTGAGTGATCCGTCGCGAGAGCGCCCGAGGCGTGATGCTGGCGTCGGTGCACAGGTTCCGGGCGCTATACTTTCGCGGCTGCCCCCGGGTGGGGGGTGCTCGTACGCCCGGGCCCCCATCGTCTAGCGGCCTAGGATTTCGCCCTTTCAAGGCGGCGACACGGGTTCGAATCCCGTTGGGGGCACTGACAACCGAATACGCGGCTGTGGAGGAGTCCGGAGTCCTCATCGCCCTGTCAAGGCGAAGATCGCGGGATCGAAGCCCGTCAGCCGCGCGAGGCCAGGTCGGACCGGTAGACAACCCCATCTACGCTGGTCAGAGGCTCTTTCGAGGCCACGTGGTAACGGATTTCCCGGTTTTGGGAACGTGTCACGCCGCCCCTTGCCACCCACCACGTCGCCACTACCCGCCGCAACCGATCGCGACCAGATGCAACCGCAACGAGACAACGCGCATCGCGGACGCATGGCCGTGCCGTGATCCTCGCGGCCATGTGCACGGGCAATGATGTAAGCCAGGTTGTATCTCGCCGGCAGTCGGGCAGAGTTCGAAGCTCGGTCGTAGTCAGATCGGACTCGCCTGAAGGGTGCGCAAACTCTGATTTCCGCAGGTCAAGAGCTGAATCGGGCGCTTCTGGTCCCTTCAGGCTCCGCCACCCGCGAATCGGTGTTTCTGAACCCTTCACGCAACCCCGCAGATCCCACCGATGCGCTTGCGGCGACACCACACAGGGTACGGGGAAGCCTCGCAACCTCAAACCTCGAGGGCGGCGACGTCTCGGGAACTGAGCGTCGGCCTGCGGCTCCAAGGAGGTAGCGTGGATGCTCGTGGGAGCAGGGCCGAGCATCATCCAAGGGGGGATGGGCGTCGCCGTCTCTGGCTGGCACCTCGCGCGAGCCGTATCCCGCCTGGGTCAGCTCGGCGTGGTCTCGGGCACGGCGCTCGACGTCGTGCTGGCGCGCCGCCTACAGCTCGGCGACCCCGATGGCGATCTGCGCCGCGCGATCCAGCACTTCCCCGAGCCGGCGGTGGCAGAGCGGATCCTCGAGGCCTACTTCGTCGAGGGCGGCAAGGATCACGACGCGGCGTTCAGGAGCAAGCCGATGTTCTCGGCGTCACCCAAGCGTCGCAACGACGAGCTCGCGGTGCTCTCCGGCTTCGTGGAGGTCTTCCTTGCCAAGGAAGGCCACGACGGCGTGGTGGGCATCAACTTCCTCGAGAAGATCCAGTCGCCCACGCCCTCGACGTTGTACGGGGCGCTGCTCGCCGGCGTCGACTACGTCCTGGTGGGCGCGGGCATCCCGCGCCACATCCCCGAGCTGCTGGACGGCCTCATCCGCCACGAGGCAGTGGTCCTACCGTTGCATGTGACCGGCGCCGCCGACCAAGGGCCCGTGGACCTGCGTCTCGACCCGCGAGAGGTCGTGCCGGAGCCGCCACCGCCGCTCGCCCGGCCGCGCTTCCTCGCGATCATCTCCTCGGCCACACTCGCGGTGAGCTTGGCCCGACACACCAGCGGCGTCGACGGCTTCGTCGTGGAAGGGCCGACCGCCGGCGGCCACAACGCGCCGCCGCGCGGACCTCCCACGCTCGAGGAGGGCCAGCCGGTCTACGGGCCACGCGACGAGGTGGACCTCGCGAAGATCCGCGCGGTCGGCCTGCCCTTCTGGCTGGCCGGCGGGTACGCGACGCCCGAGCGTCTGCGCCGAGCCCAGGACGAAGGCGCCGCCGGTATCCAGGTGGGGACCGTCTTCGCATTCTGCGAGGAGTCGGGACTGGACCCCACGCTCCGTGCCCAAGTGATCGCGCAGGCCTGCAATGGCGGTCTGGAGCTACGCACCGATCCGCTCGCCTCGCCCACCAGCTTCCCGTTCAAGGTCGTCGGGCTCGAGGGCACGCTGTCCCAGCCTGAGGTCTTCCGAGACAGGGAGCCGCGCTGCGACCTGGGATACCTGCGCGAGGTCTTCCGCATGGACGACGGTACGATCGGCTACCGCTGCCCGGCGGAGCCGCCCGACGACTACCTGCGAAAGGGCGGCAAGGCCGAGGACATCGTCGGGCGCAAGTGCATCTGCAACGGCCTCATGGCCACGGCGGGACTCGCCCAGCGGCGCGCCGGCGCGCCCGAGCCCGCCATCGTCACGGCCGGCGACGACCTCAAGGATCTGTCCCGCCTGATGCCGACCGGGTCGGACTCCTACTCGGCCGCCGACGTCGTCGACTACCTGCTCGGCCTGAAGGGTTCAGGAACCTCCGATTCAGTCTCTTGACCTGCGGAAATCAGAGTTTGCGCACCCTTCAGGATCGAGGTTCCTGAACCCTTCAGGCGTCCTGCCGACCGCCGCGGACCACTAGATGTGGAATCCTAGCGACGGGGAAGCCCGGAGGTTGGGAGGGTGCTTGTCGTTCCGGCGATCGGATGGCGCGACCTGGACCGGCGCGGGGGCAGCGGAGCCGCACGCGCCCGTGACGGCGTGCCCTCGTGTCGCCGTGGTTCTTGCCGCCGGCCGTTCCGAGCGACTCGCGGGCGTGACCGGTGGCGGCTCGAAAGCCCTCGCCCGCGTCGGTGGCCTGGCCCTCGTGGAGCGTGCCGTTCGCACCCTCCTGGCGGCCGGCCTCGAGCGGGTCGTGGTGGTGGTCGGCTACCAGGCGGGACCCGTGGCCGCCGTCGTTGACCGCTTGGCTCCCGGCCGAGTCCGGGCGGTCTTCGCGGAGAGCTGGGAGCTCGGCAACGGCGCGTCGCTCTCGGCCGCCGAGCCCCTCGTCGCCGATGAGGGCCTGTTCGTTCTGGTAACCGCGGATCATGTCTACGGTGAGGGCGCCCTGGAGCCGCTGCTGCTCGGCGGCCGTCCCGGCGTCCTCGTCGACCACGTGCCCGACCCCGACGCATGGGCTGAGGGCATGCGGGTGCGCTTACACGAGGAGCACGTCGTCGCGTTCTCCAAGGATCTCGACGACCCGTCGATCGATTGCGGGGCGTTCCTGCTGCCGACGGCCGTCTTCGACGCCCAGCGCCGAGCCCAGGCTCGAGGCGACGCGTCGCTCGCCGCGGCCGTCACGGAGCTCGCTGGGAAGCAGCCGCTCATGGCCGTGCCGCTCCCTCAGGGCCTCTGGTGGCAGGACGTCGACACGCCGCAGGACCTGCGCCGGGCCACGTCGCGGCTCCGTCGATCGCTCACGAAGGAGGCCGACGGGCCGGTGTCGAGGTACCTCAACCGCCCCGTCTCGACCAGGATGTCGATGGCGCTCGCCCACCTGCCGATCCACCCCGACGTCGTCTCGCTCGCCGCGTTCCTCCTCGGCATCCTCGCGGCCTGGCTCCTCGCGAGCGGCCGCGGCATCGTCGGCGGGATCCTGGTGCAAATCGCCTCGATCCTGGACGGGGTCGACGGCGAGATCGCCCGCCTCCAGATGCGCGCCGGTCCCGGGGGCGCCCTGTTGGACGGCGTGCTCGACCGGCTGGCCGATGCAGCCATCGTGGCCGGGCTCGCACTCTGGGCTCTCGATACCGGAAGCGACCCGGGGCTGGTGGCCGCTCTCGGCGTCGCGGCGACGGCCGGGGCCATGCTCTCGATGGCGACGAAGGACCGGATCGCCGCGCTCGGCATCCCGCCGGTGCCGGAGCGCTGGATCGGGTTCCTGCTCGGCGGCCGCGACGCCCGGCTCCTGATCGTCGCGATCGGCGCCTTGTTGGCCCAGCCCGTCGCGATCCTGGTCGTCCTCATCGCGACGTCGACCCTTAGCCTGGGCGTACGCCTGTTGCTCGTGCGAACCACGTGGCCGGGCGCCTGGCGGCCCCGGTAGCTCGTCCTAGGATCGGAGTCTCAAGGGGAAGCCACTTGAGGCGGGTCCGGTGCTTCCGGCCCCCGGATCGGATGAGCTGACGGTCGCTCCTTCGGCAGGACCATCCTCGACGGTGCCCTCGCGACGACCCTTCTTCACGCTCCGGAGCCCGAAGGGATGGTTCGACGCTCCTCGCGCAAGGTGGAACGCTCCAAACGGATCGACGAAGAGGAGCTCTATCGGATGCTCGACGGCGTCGTGATCGACGACACCGAGCTGTTCAGCCGCCTGAAGGGCGCAGAAGCCCATGATCATGCCTGTAGAGGTCGGGAACCTCGATCCGCCTTCCGACCAGCCACTGCGTAGCATGCGCGGATGCTGTTCGTCCTCTCCCTTGTGGCCCGAGCACTGGCTCGCGTTCTTGCAGCCACGTAGAGCGGCGGGACCGCCTTGCCTGCGATCGGCCACCGCGCGGGCCCCTTGTGAGGTGCGGCAGCGAGTTCTGATGGAAGGCAAGAGGCCACTGCTCCGTGGAGGCGATGCCAGGTGGTGAAGGCGTACGTGCTGATCCAGGCCGAGACCGGGAGGGCCGCCTCGGTGGGCGCTGAGCTGGCGAAGATCACTGGGGCGATCTCGGCCGACGTCGTCACAGGGCCATACGACGTCATCGCCCTCGTCGAGGCAGGCAACATCGACGCGTTGGGCAAGCTCGTGGTGGCCCGGATCCAGGCTGTCGAGGGGATCACTCGGACCCTCACGTGCCCGATCGTCCGGCTCTGAGCCGCGCGCTCTCTCTCAACGTGAGTGGGCTAGCCGCCGTTCTGCATGAGGCGGCACGTCACGCCCCGGATGGCTCCATGACCGAGGGGGGGTGCTCAAGCATCTTCCCTCTCCGCGCGGAAGATGTACGAGCGAATGGAACGGGCTTCTGGGGTGATCTTGTGGGCACCATCCGGGTGGAGCAGCGCGAGGCTGAGGTGTTGGCGGCGCGCCGACCCAACCTACGTGCATCCCGCCCCCTGCGCCCAGCGTTGGCGCGGCGTCTCCTTTCACCTCGACTTCAATGGTCGCGTGACCAAGTTCAGCCTAGGGTGAGGGTCAAGGATGAGAACAGGCTCGATGGGAAGGGAACCGTCGGCGGTAGGGAGGCGAACCATGCCAGCGAGGAAGACCGCTCCGAGGAAGGCCAGCGTCAAGAAGACCGCTGCGAGGAAGGTCGCTCCGAGGAAGCCCAGCGTCAAGAAGACCGCTGCGAGTGGCCGCACCCAGGTTCTGTCTCAGGGCCGAGAACCTGCGCGTCGAGGTGCAGAGCAGCCTGGCCGTGCTGCGACACCGGTCAGGCGTAGATCAACGGGGGCGATACGAGCTCGGCGAGGCGACCTCATCGTCATCGACTCCCCTCAGGTCGGCTCACCGCCTCGAGAGGGAGAGGTTCTGGGAGTCATCCATGGCGAGGTGAGCGTCAGCTACCGGGTCAAGTGGGCAGACGGGCATGAGACCCTCATCTCACCCGCTGCTGGCACCGTCACCATCGTTCGGGCCTAAGACTGGGTGTAGGGGTCGGAAACTTTGGCGTTGACCGAGGCCGCTGAGCGGCGAGAAACCCTAGGATCATCCGGTACCAGGGATCGGCGATGGACAGTTTCCGGGGGCGGACGTTGCTACCTTCTCGGGGCGCGACACGGCCGTAGTAGTCGCGCGCTAGCCGGCCGCTCCTCACCTTTGCACTCCTTGCCAAGGGTAAGCTGCGTGATCGCCCGGAGTTCCCTCACCCGGTCGCATCTTTGAGACCTGTCAGATCGCATCGTAAGGACGGTGAACGTGCTTGGTGACACCGTACTGAACCGATGGAACCTCCGTCGCATCGAGGAGTGCCGCACGCTGATCGATTGGCTGGCGCCGAGCCGTGGGGAACGCGTGCTCGACATCGGATGCGGGGATGGGTACAACACGGCGGCGATCGCCAAGAGGGGCGCGATCGTCACCGGCATAGACGTGAACGAGCGTCGCTTGGCGATCGCGCGCAGGCGCCACCGAGGTCTGCCGGTCAACTTCCAGACGATGAACGCGGAGACGTTGTCGTTCGCCGACGCCTCCTTCCACAAGGCCATCAGCTTCTGCGCGATCGAGCACTTCCGGCGTGATGACTTGGTCCTCGCCAACGTTCGTCGCGTCCTCGCGCCCCACGGGGTCCTGATGCTCTCGGCCGACAGCCTGACGAACCCGGAGATCCGGGAGGTCGAGCGCGAGATCCATGGCCGCCGCTACGATGTGAGCACGTTCTACTCCGTCGACCTGCTTCGAAGGAAGCTCGATGAGGCTGGGTTCGCCCTCGAACGATGGCGGTACGTCCTCACCACTCCGGTAACGCTCACGCTCGTTCGGGCGTCGTGGTCCCTCGATGACCTCCCCCTGCCGCTGTTACCTGTGAAGGCGGCCGGGTACTTGGCATTGCGCCTGTTTGGGAAGCCCCTCTCGGATCTGACGGAGCGGATCGCCCGCCGGCCCGACAGCGGCCTCACGCTGCTGGCTGCGGCGTCGGCGCGTTGAGCTGTCCTGCTTCGACCTGACAGCGGCCGGACCACGCCGGACGATCGGCGGGCTGGGGATCCCCACTGACGCGAACTCGGATGCCGCCTGAAGGGTTCAGGATCCCCGCGCGGGTGGCGGAGCCTGAAGGGTTCAACGATCCGAATCACGCCGCCCAGCGATACTTGTGGATCAGACCTGTGGGGCACCGAAACTTCGATCCCTTATGCGGCCGCCGCGTAGTACTCGTGGATGAGACCGCCCAGCAGGTCTCGTCGACGGACCTCATCGTGGGAAGTGGCCGGCAAGCCCTCCGTTGATCCTTCCGGCGGGGCGAGGCCGAGCCAGTGATGGGGGCGATGGGAGTTGTAGTGCAGCACCTCTCCGCGGCCCCGATCCCGCGAGAGCGTGCGTCCCGCCTGTTCTTTGGACGGCAACGATCAACGATGAACGGCTGGCTGAGAGAAGGCCGGGGGCGACGTTTCGCGCGGCCCTTCGCCTATCCCTCCAAGCTCGTGCTCGCTTCTGAGCCTAAGCTAGCGCGTCGCTGAAGCGAACCGGGCAGGCTGTAACACTGGCCGGTGATAGCATCCGGACGAAGGCACTCGACTTGATCGTCGAGCGTGCCGATATCGTCTCTCAAGGCTAGAGCCGAGCGGCAGACGAGACCTCCGGCGGGCCCGAGGAACCGTCCGAGCTTCCCGAGGGAGATCGAGCGGAGGGCGAAGCATGCGGGAGCTGAAGGACTACCTCGTCCCTATGGTCGTCGAGCAGACGAGCCGTGGGGAACGGTCTTTCGACATCTACTCGCGGCTCCTGAATGAGCGCATCGTCTTCCTCGGGACGCCGATCGACGACAATGTCGGCAACCTCATCATGGCGCAGCTCCTGTACCTCGAGAGCGAGGATCCTGAGAAGGACATCAACCTATACGTCAACTCGCCGGGCGGGGACATCACGGCGCTGTTCGCGATCTACGACACCATGCAGTACATCAAGCCCGATGTGTCGACCATCGTCATGGGACAGGCGGCCTCGGGCGCGGCGGTACTCGTGCTGGCCGGCACGAAGGGCAAGCGGTACGCGCTGCCGCACTCCCGCGTGCTGCTGCACCAACCGCACGGCGGTGTGGAGGGCCAGGCCGTCGATATCGAGATCCAGGCCAAGGAGATCACGCGCTACCGCCGGCTCCTGGAGGAGCTGATCGCCAAGCACACGGGGCAGCCGCTGGACAAGGTCGCCAAGGACACCGATCGGGACTTCATCCTCACCGCCGAGGCGGCCGTGGAGTACGGCGTCGTGGACGAGATCATCACCACTCGGGGGAAGGTCCCCGAGCTCGCGGCGGTGGCGAGCGCGAGCTCGTAGCCGTCGGTCGGCCTCGCCGGCGCGAAGAAGGGTCGGGTCGTGGAGTGGATCCGTGAAGGGCAGGTCTCGCTCCCGACGACGCCCGGCGAGCCGGACGGCCTCCGGGCATGGCGTCCGTGGGTGCTCGAGGAGCCGGACGGCACCCTTCGCATGTGGTACACGGGCGACGATGGCTCGACCTCGAGGATCCTGACGGCCGTCCGGCCACCGGGCGGCGGATGGGAACGGCGCGGACTCGCGATCGACGCCGGGTTCGCCGGCGACACCGACTCGTACGGGGCCGAGTCACCGTGCGTCGTGAAGACCCCGGGCGGCTACCTGATGGTCTACGGAGGCTTCGACGGAAAGGTCGGTCGCCTCCACATGGCCACGTCGCACGACGCACGGCGCTGGGAAGCCCAGGGCACCATCATGCAGCGCGGCCCCGAGGATGAGAGCGGGGCCGACCACCCGTGCCTGTGGATCACCGGGGAACGGTGGTGGCTCTACTTCACCGGATACTCGCGATCGGGCGGAAGCGACCGCTCGGTGATCGTGGCGGCCGTGTCCCAGACGGGAGCCTCCTGGGACCGGGTCGGGACGGTCCTCGAGCCGGAAGCGGGCGAGGTCGGGGTGTCGCACCCCTGCGTGCTCGAGGTCTCGAGGGCGCGCTACCTGTTCTACGCGAGCGACGTCGGGGGCTCGTTCCGCATCGCGCTGGCCACCTCCTCCGACGGCATCGCGTGGGACCGCCGGGGCACGGTCCTGGCGCCTGCGGGCCGAGGATCCGACGGCGCGAGCGCCCACACCCCCTGCGCCGTGAGACGCAACGACGGGTCGGTTGCCATGTGGTACGCCGGCCTCCCGGTCGGCGACGACGAGCTCGGCTACCGCATCTGCTCCGCGAGGTTCCCCGGCCCCTGGTCCGCCTGAGCCCCGAAGGGTGCAGAAACTCCGATTCCCGCAGGTCAAGAGCTGAGTCGGGGGCTTCTTCACCCTTCAGGCAGCGCATGTCTCACGCCGTTGCGACCCCAGCGGTCTTCTGCACCGCTGCCTTACACGCGTGCGATTGACAGTCCGGGCTATGTCTTCACGAACTCCAGGCCAAGCCTGCGGAGTTCGCGGGCGTGGGTCGCGCAAACCGCAGTCACGCGAATCATCGGATGGCCTGGCTTGCTTGCTCGTGTGGACTTGACCTCCAGTCTGACGACTGCCGGAACAGCCCTCTCATGCTGAAGGTCGCAGGTCCGTTTCCTTGCCACGGTTGGGAGCCCCTCTGTCTGCTTCGCGGATTGTATGCAGACCAGGGAGTCCTGATCGAAGAGCATCATCCCTTGTCGTACCGGGACCGGGCTCGCGATCCCTTCGAGACCCCCTTCCGGGAAGGGACCCCTAATCCTACGAACGCGCTGGCTACGCCGGCGATCGCGGGTTTCTGTGCCCTCAAGCCTTGGCATCGCAATCCTCTGAAGGGTGCGTGTACTCGCAGCTCTTGACCCGCGGAATCAGAGTTTGCGCACCCTTCAGGCACCACCTGCGGGTCGCGTGCCTGCGAGGCCCGACAGGAGGCGGGCCACCTCGTCTCCATCGGGCCAAGGCAAAGGATGGCTCTCCCGATCGCGCACCCCGGACCCCGACTCAGCGATGCCGATGGCGGCAGCCGGATGCCCTTGAGTAGAGAAGGCGCTGAGAGCCGCGTCGGCGCGGTCGGACGGGAAGGCGGCGAGCAGCGTGCCAGAGGCGATCGTGGCCCAGGGGTCCGCACCGAGTGCGGAGCAGACGAGAGCTCCGGGCTCGAACCACAGGATAGCCTCCCGGTCGATCCTGAGGCATACGCGGGAGGCGCCGGCCATCTCGTGGAGGCCCGAGGCGAGGCCTCCCTCGGTCGGGTCGTGGAGGGCGGTGGCTCCGAGCCCGGCGGCCAAGAGCGCCTGCTCCACGACCGCGATCCCGGGACGATCCAGAGCCTCGCGGGCCGCCTTCAAGATGGCGGGGTCCAGCCCGCCGAGGAGGTCTGCCGCCTCACGGGCTAGTAGGGCGGCGCCTTCGATCGGAGTGGGCCCCACTTGGACGACGATGTCTCCGGGCCGGACACCGCCGGTCGTCACGAACGTGCCCGTCTCGGCCAGGCCCAGCATCTGGCCCACGACGAGCGACTGCGTGACCGCCGAAGTCACCTCCGTGTGGCCTCCAACCAGGTGGGCGCCGATCTGGACGAGGCTGCGGCGCATGGACGCGAAGAGCTCCCGGATCGTGGCTTGCGTCGTCCCCGCGGGTACGAGGACGACGGCCAGGAACCACTGGGGCCGGACACCCATCACCGCCACGTCGTTGGCGTTCACGATCACGGAGGAGCGACCGATCTGATCGCTGGTGAGGGTGATCGGATCGGTGGCAGCTACGAGGACTCCGCCGGGGACCCGGATGGCGCAGGCGTCTTCTCCGATGCGGGGACCGAGAAGGAGTTCGGGCGGTGATGACGGGAGCTCGGAGAGAAGATCGGCGAGGAGGCCGACCGAGATCTTCCCGGTCGGGAGAGGCGTTTCCGGGTCCGGTGGGATGTTCACTGCACGACAGGGTAGGGCGTCACCGACCGCCACCCGCTTCTTGAACGTCAGCATCTCGGGCGACCTTCGCGGGGCCGTCTTCTTCGCCGTGGGCTTCCTCGGCGCGGTCTTCCGGGTCGCCTTCTTCTGCTTTCTTCACGCCCGCCTTGGACTCGCGCGCCTTCCTCAGCGCCGCCTCCTTCGGACCAACCGGATGGCTCACTGCATCACCTCCTCGACGATTGCCTGATCGCCTGGATGCCGTCCTTCGCCACTCGGATCATCCTCCCTTCTAGGCGAGATATCAGGCGGAGGCTCGATCCGGTAACCGGAAAGAGGGCGAGCGGATCGGCCGCGGCGTGCTTGGGGACAACGTTCGCAACTCCACGGGGGTGTAGGTGGACGCGCTCGCTCTAGCCACGAGCCCGTTCAGACCAGATCCAGCAACGTCTCAAGGTCGCGGATCAACGGGTGACGCTCAGGGTCGTAGGGATCTTCTTCGGTAGCGCGCTCGATCCGAAACGCGCGGATGCCGAGCGCCGCCGCGCCGTCGCAGTAGTCGACCTGGTCGTCGACGAACGTCGAGTCCTCGGCGCCCACGTCGAGCCGCCGCAGCGCCCCTTCATAGATATCGGCATCCGGCTTCATCGCGCCGAGCTCGAACGACAGGATGACGGCGTCGACCTCGTCCTCGAGGCCGAGGGCCTCGACGGCCGGGCGGGTGAAGTGATCGCAGTTGCTGACGATGGCCGTCTTCATCCCGCGGCCCCGGAGTTCGCGCAGCACCCGGATCGTGTCGTCGTAGAGGTGCACGCCGCGGCGGAGGAACGAGATGTGCATCTCGGTGAGGCGTCGAACGAACCCCGGCTCCGGGTCGACGCCGCAGGCCTCGACGACGACCGCCAGGCTCTCCTCCGCGGTACGTGGTCCGCCCGTTCCCCGGTACACGCGCGTCCGCTCGAAGCCGTCGAACAGCACCGCCTCCGGCACGCCGAGCTGGATCGAGAGGCGTTCCTCGGGGGGCGCCAGCTCGCCCCAGGCCGTCGTGTCCCACAGGTCGAGCAGAACCGCTCGGGTCGAGGCCATGGGATCAGGATACGAGCGCGCACGGAATCCTTGTGGGCCAAGAGGCTTCCCATCGGCGGTGTCAAGCATCACCCGGAGCCACCGTCAAGGATCAGCCGGAGCCGGTGTCGTGGATCAGCCGGAGCTCCGTCAAGGATCAGGTGACGCCGGAGCGTCCACGTCGGTGTCCTCGAGGGGGGGACTGGGAGCGCGTCCAACCGCCTGGAGGGTGCAGAAACCCCCGATTCAGCTCTTGACCGCGGGAATCAGAGTTAGCGCACCCTTCAGGGAGAGCTGCGGTTCACCCCCTTCGTCCGCAAGCGGACCCACCGGATGAAGGCCGACAGCGGCCTCTACCGCTGGTACAACGACTACCGCCTGCCCGAGCACCTCGGCGGCGGACAGATCACGGTGCGCCTGCACCAGGACGAGAGCGACCGCAGGCGCAGGTTCAACCGGACCGAGAACGTCCGGCCCATCCCGCCCTCGGACCCGGACTTCCCGCGCCTCTACGGGCGCCGCAACGACTCCGAGTCGCTCAACCGGAGCCTGGAGGACACCCTGTTCCTCGGCAGGGCCCACAGCCTGGGATGGCGCCGCCAGCAGGTCGAGATGCTCGGCTGGGCCCTGATGGTCAACGCCCTCACCATGGCCCGGCACCGCGCGGCGGAGGGCATCGAAGCGGCCGCCTGACTCGCTCCACCCCCGGCACGACCCCGGCAAGGATCCAGGCTGTCCCGGAAGCACCGGTCAGGCCAAGATGGCGTTACCGAGCCCGGACCCCTTCCCACTCGCTACACTTCAACGCGCTGGTGGTGGCCTCGGCGGTGATTCCTGCCAGGTTCCCTACCGGTCCCGGCCAGGTAGCTCAGATGGCAGAGCACGCGGCTGAAAACCGCGGTGTCGGCAGTTCGATTCTGCCCCTGGCCACACCCCGCCCGCCGAGCCCTCACCGCGGGCGTCCGATCCCCTGTGCTCAGTTGAGGCTCTCGTGGTTCCGCACCTCGGCCCAGCGGGTGATCACCGACTGGTACAGCTCCGCCGAGCGGGGGAGCTCGTCAGAGGACAGGGCTTTCACCGCGTCCTGGACATCGCGCGCGCTCCGGTCGTCGTCGAGCTCGTCCCAGGTCATGAAGTCGCACAGCCCGTCGTAGTCGAGCTCGACGAGCGAGTGCGGGTCGAACGTCGAGAGCCATCGGTGCAGTTCCACGATCATCTCGGCCACCGGACCGAGGTCCGAGCGTCGGAGCGCCGGGATCGCCCGCTCGGTGCGACGGACCGCCTTGCGTACCGTCGTCAGGTACGACAGGCGATGGCGACCATCACGCTCGGCGATGCGACGCTCCTCGTCGTCGAACAGCACGAACCATCGCACCGGCACGTGCCAGGGGCTCTGCATCAAGCAGGCGACGTGACCAGGGTTCCGGCGTCGCATCCGACCGAGCTCCTTCGACGCCCGTTTCGCTTCCTCGCGCGACAGGAATGCCTCACTCCCCTCGAACGGGGCTGCCTCTCGGAACGCGAGCAGCCCCGCGAGGGCTCGCATCGCCGTGTGGAGCGGGCAGAGGTAGTACCGGCCCTCGACGAGCTTCACGAGCGCGCCCTCTCCTGCGGCGGCCACCAGGAACCCCAGACGCCGCGACGTCGTCCGCTGGCGGTAGACCGGTCGAGGAGGAACGATCGTCCCGCCACCGAGGATGTACCGCTCCCAGTGCGCTTGCTCCTTCGCCGGGAAGGACTCGAGGGGCTGGAACACGCGGAGCTCGGCCGAGGGGACCATGGCGCCGGAGTGTATATGCTCTCGCCGACCTCCCTCCAGCCCACCCGATGAGTACGCGCGACCCCGCCGACGACGGCTTCCCGACGCTCCGACTCGTGGCTCCGAACGGAACGCCCACCGGGGACACGGACGTCGGGCTGACCGACGAGGAGCTCCGCGGGCTGCTGCGCTCGATGGTGCTCGCGCGGCGCTTCGATCGCGAGTGCATGGCGCTCCAGCGTCAGGGTGAGCTCACCGTCTACCCGCCGTTCGAGGGCCAGGAGGCGGCGCAGGTCGGCAGCGCGTTCGCGCTCGGGCCCGGCGACATGGCATTCCCCGTCGTTCCGCGAGCTCGCGGCCGCGATCGTGCGCGGGGTCGACGTGGTCGAGTACCTGCAGTACCACCGAGGGATCTGGCACGGCGGTCCGTACGACCCCATCGCGAACGGGTTCGCGCCGATCTGCGTACCGGTGGCGACCCAGATCGTGCACGCGGTGGGATGGGCGCTCGGCGCGAAGCTCGACGGGTCATCGTCGTGCTCGCTGGCGTACTTCGGCGACGGATCGACCTCCGAGGGCGACTTCCACGAGGCCGCGAACCTGGCGGCGGTGCTCGGCGCCCCGGCGATCCTCTTCTGTCAGAACAACGGCTGGGCCATCTCGGTCCCCGCCGAGGAGCAGTACGCGGCCCCGATCGCGGCTCGGGCCGCCGGGTATGGCTTCCCCGGCGTCCGGGTCGATGGCAACGACGTGCTCGCCGTCTACAGCGCGACGAAGGACGCGGTCGAGCGCGCGCGCGCCGGCGACGGGCCCACCCTCATCGAGGCGATGACCTATCGCATCGGACCGCATTCGACCGCAGACGACGCGACGAAGTACCGCGGCGACGACGAGGTCGAGCGCTGGCGGGCGTTCGACCCCATCGAGCGGTACCGCCGGTACCTCGCGAGCGAGGGGATCGCGGACGACGCTTCCGCCGCCGGCTTCGAGGCCGAGGCCGAGACCTGGGTGGGCGCCGTCCGGGCAGAGCTCATCACGCTCGGCGCACCGTCCGCCGCCGAGATCTTCGACCATGTCTTCGCCGAGCCGCCGGCAACCCTCGCGAGGCAGCGGCGGGAGGTACTCGGCGATGCCTGAGGTCACGATGGTCACCGCGCTGAACTCCGCGCTCCGCGACGCGCTTGCCGAAGACGCTCGCGTTCTCGTGTTCGGGGAGGACGTCGGCGATCTTGGCGGTGTCTTCCGCGTGACCGAGGGTCTCCAGCGCGAGTTCGGCCGGGAGCGGGTCTTCAACACGCCGATCGCCGAGGCCGGCATCGCCGGGATGTGCGTCGGCCTCTCGATGGCGGGTTGGCGCCCCGTTGCCGAGATGCAGTTCGACGGCTTCTCCTATCCCGCCCTGGATCAGGTCATCAGCCATGTCGCGAAGTACCGCGAGCGAACGCGCAGCAGGGTCCCGATGCCGGTGACGATCCGGATCCCGTCCTTCGGAGGCATCAAGGGCAAGGAGCACCACGGTGAGAGCCCCGAGACCTACTACGCCCACACGGCCGGCCTGAAGGTGGTGTCGCCCTCGACGCCACTCGACGCGTATACGTTGCTGCGCAGGGCGATCGCGGATCCCGATCCCGTCATCTTCCTGGAGCCGAAGAGCCGCTACTGGTCGAAGGAGTCCGGCGAGCTAACGGCCGAGGGCCCGGGCATCGGGACGGCGCGGGTCCTGCGCGAGGGTTCGGCCTGCGCGCTGATCACGTACGGCGCGATGGTAGCGCGATGTCTCGAAGCGGCCGCCTCCCTTTCTGCCGAGGGCTTCGAGTGCTCGGTGCTCGACCTGCGCTCGCTCGCTCCGCTCGACGTCGAGGCGCTCGGCGAGGTCGTGCGCTCGACGGGTCGGGCGGTCGTCGTGCACGAGGCGCCGCTCACACTCGGCATGGGCGCCGAGGTGGTGGCACGCATCGTCGAGGAGGCGTTCGACCACCTCGAGGCGCCGGTGCGCCGCGTCACTGGGTGGGACGTCCCATACCCACCGGCGTCGCTCGAGCAGACGTACCTGCCGAGCGTCGACCGGATCGCCGCCGCCGTGCGAGAGGTGGTCGGGTACTGATGGCCGAGCGGACCTTCAACCTGCCCGACCTGGGCGAGGGACTCGAGGAGGCCGAGATCTCGGCCTGGCTCGTGGCCGAGGGCGACGAGGTGGAGCTGAACCAACCGCTCATCGAGGTCGAGACGGCGAAGGCCGTCGTTGAGATCCCGTCGCCGTTCGCCGGCCGCGTGGTCTCGGTGCACGCCGCGGCGGGGGCGACGGTAGCGGTCGGGGCACCGCTCGTGACGATCTCCGCTGAGGGGGGTGAGGTCGCGGGGGCGGCCTCGGTGACCGGTGCAGCACCTGCGGTTCGCGCGCTCGCGAAGACTCTGGGCGTGGACCTCTCCACCGTGCCGGCCACGGGCCCTGGGGGGCGCGTGACTCGGCAGGACGTGGAGCGGGCTGCCGGGGTCGGTCCGCCCGCTTCGGCGGGCGAGGACGTGGAGGTCGTTCGGATCTCTCCGGTGCGCCGGGCGATCGCGGAGAACCTCGCGCGGGTGCGGGAGGTGCCGCTCGTCACGACATGGCGGACGGTGGATTGCTCGGCGCTGGAAGGGCTCCGCGCGGAGCTCGGAGTGTCGCCGCTGCCGGTCGTGGTCAGGGCGCTCGCGGAGGTGTGTCGGGAGCATCCGTGGGTGAACGGGTCATACCTGGCGACGCGAGGGGAGATCCACCTGCATCGGAAGGTCCACGTGTCGATCGCGACGGACACGGAGCGGGGACTCGTGGTGCCGGTGGTGCGGGACGTGGGGGCGCTGGGGATCTCGGAGGTGGCAACGGAGATCGCGCGGCTCGCCGCCCTGGCGCGAGAGGGCGGGCTCGCGCCGGCGGACATGGCGGGAGGGACGATCACCGTCACGAACACCGGGTCGTACGGGTCGGAGGCGGGGACACCGATCCTTAACCCGCCGCAAGGAGCGATCCTCGCGCTCGGCGTGATCGAGCCGCGCGCGCTCGTGGTGGACGGGAAGGTCCAGGCGCGACCCGCGTGCACGATGAGCCTCACGTTCGACCACCGGCTCCTCGACGGCGCGACCGCCGGGCGGGCGTTCGGTGCGCTCGTCGAGCTCCTCGAGGCCCCGGAGAGGCTCGCGGCGCTGCCGCGCTGAGCGGTCGGATAGGCTACGGGCCCATGACCGGACGCAACGTCGTCACGCCGGACGACATCGGCAGGCGCGTGTCGTTCCAGTTCGAGCTGCCGAACGGCTTCGTCGGCGAGGTGGTTGGCATGCTCGAGTACTACGACACGGACGCGCAGACGTTCATGGTCCGGAAGAAGGACGGCGGGCTCGCGCGGGTACCGCTGCGTGGCGTCCGGTTCGGCAAGCTCGTACCCGGCTGAGCGGCCGGGACCATCACCCAGGGAGGATCCGTGAGCGAAACGCTACCCACCGCGTTCATCCGTCTTCGGCTCGGATCGGAGGATGCGCACTACGGCGGCAACCTCGTCGCCGGCGCCACGCAGCTGAAGATCGTCGGCGACCTCATCACCGAGCTCTGCGATGCGCTACGACGGCGACGAGGGGTTGTTCCGCGCGTACGAGTCGGTGGAGTTCCTCGCACCCCTGTACGCCGGAGACTGGATCGAGGCGAGGGGCAAGATCGTCTCGGCCGGCACCACCTCACGCCGCTGCGAGTTCGAGGTGTGGAAGGTCGGCGCCGCACTTCCGCGGATCTCGGACTCGGCGGCCGAGTTCATCGACGAGCCGGTGCTCACCTGTCGGGCCGTGGGGACGACGGTCGTGCCGAAGGAGCACCAGCGGTTCGAGCACTAACCAGTCGTGTCAACTGGCGCGCTCGAGGCCGTGGAGGATCCGCAGCAGCTCGTCCACGTTGAAGGGCTTCGGGACGAAGGCGTCCGCACCGAGCTCCGCAGCCTTCGCGCGGTCGCGGAGGCTCGTGCGCGCCGACACCACGACGACACGCGGCCGCTCCTCATCGGGCACGGAACGCAGCTCCTCGAGCACGCTCCAGCCGTCCATGACCGGCATCATGATGTCGAGGAGCATCACGTTCGGCCGGTGCTCACGGACCTCGTCGAGGGCAGCCCGGCCGTCGCGTGCCGAGAACGTCTGGTAACCCTCGGCCTCCAGGCTGAACCGGAGCATCCAGACGACTTGGGGCTCGTCGTCGACGACGAGCACGCTGGTCGCGGTCGCGGTCTCCATCCTCTGTTGAGCGTATCGGCATCACGTGGACCACCGGCATCCACCCGAAGGACGGTTTCATGGGAGCAGACGGACTCCCCCGATCCCGCGGACGGGGCCTGCGAGGACCACGCGCACGTGGCCCATCCACGGCAGGCAGGTCAGCGGTACCGGACCCCGTCGAGGCGCGAGACGCGCCCAACCTCGAAGGCAGCCGTGCCTGCATCGCGCGCCCGATCGACGACCTCCGGGGCACGATCTGGAGGGACCACCAAGATCATGCCGAGACCCATGTTGAACGTCGCCCGCATGTCCTCCTTCGGCGCCGAGGCGGCCTCTCGGACGAGGTCGAACACGGGCGGGACCGGCCACGAGTCCTCGCGGACCTCCGCTCCGAGTCCTACCGGCAGAGCGCGCGGGAGGTTCTCGGGGAGCCCGCCGCCGGTCACATGCGCGGCCGACCGGACGAGGCCGTCCCTCCCGAGCGAGAGCACGAGCCGCGCGTAGATCGCCGTGGGCTCGAGGAGCTCGTCCACGAGCGGTCGGCCGAGCCGCGGCAGCTCGTCCTCCAGCCGGTAGCCGCTCTCCTCCAGCAGGGCGCGTCGGACCAGCGAGTAGCCGTTCGAGTGCAGGCCGCTCGACGCGAGACCGACGAGCGCGTCGCCCTCGGCCACCCGGTGTGGACCGAGCATCGATGCCTCCTCGACCACGCCGACGCAGAAGCCGGCCAGGTCGAACGCGTCCTCTTCCATCACGCCGGGGTGCTCGGCCGTCTCGCCACCGAGGAGCGCACATCCCGCTCGGCGGCAACCCTCGGCCACGCCCGCGACGATCGCGGCGACACGCTCGGGCACGACCCGCCCGACAGCGAGGTAGTCGAGGAAGAACAGGGGCTCGGCTCCCGTGCACACGATATCGTCGGCGCACATCGCCACGAGGTCGATCCCCACGGTGTCGAGCCGCCCGGCCCGCCTCGCGATCTCGAGCTTCGTGCCGACGCCGTCCGTCGCTGCGGCGAGGGAACGGCCATCGCCCAGGTGGAACAAGCCCGCGAACCCACCCACACCCTGAGCGACCTCGGCACGCGTGGCTCCCTTCGCGAGCTCACCGATCAGCCCGACCGCCTCGGCGGCGGCCTCGAGGTCGACACCGGCCCGGCGGTAGGCCTCGCTCACGACTTGGCCGGATGCTCGAGCAGGAACTTGCCGGCCTGCTCGGGGATCGGGATCGGGTACTCGCCGTCGAAGCACGCCCGACATAGCTCCTCCTTGGGCGAGCCGGTCGCCCCGACCATCCCCTCCATCGACAGGTAGCCGAGCGAGTCGGCACCGACGTATCTCCGGATCTCGTCGACGGACAGGTCGGAGGCCACGAGCTCGGCGCGCGTGGACATGTCGATGCCGTAGAAGCAGGGCCACTTGATCGGCGGGCAGGTGATCCGCGTATGGACCTCGGCGGCGCCGGCCTCGCGGAGGGCCTGGACGATCTGGCGTGTCGTCGTCCCCCGGACGATCGAGTCGTCGATCACCACGAGGCGCTTGCCACGGATCGTCTCGGGGATCGGATTGAGCTTGAGCTTCACGCCCCGCTCGCGGAGCGATCGCGTGGGCTGGATGAAGGTCCTTCCGACGTAGCGGTTCTTCATGAGGCCCTCGCCGTACGGGATGCCGGAGACCTCGGAGTACCCCTGCGCGGCGGACATCCCGGTGTCGGGCACGGGTACGACGAGGTCGCCATCGGCGGGGGCCTCGACCGCGAGGCGCCGACCCAGCTCGCGGCGCACCTCATGCACGGTGTGTCCTCGCAGGAGCGAGTCCGGACGCGCGAGGTAGACGTATTCGAAGACGCAGAGCGCGCGACGAGGGCTCGGCGCGTACCGGGTGGAGCGCAGTCCGCGGTCGTCGATCCGGATGAGCTCTCCGGGCTCGACGTCGCGCACGAACGCGGCACCCACGATATCGAGGGCGCACGTCTCGGAGGCGATGACGAACCCGTTGGGAAGGCGCCCGATCGAGAGCGGCCGCAGCCCGAGCGGCCCCCTCGCAGCGAACACGCTCCGCTCGTCCATCATCACGAAGCAGAAGGCGCCCTCGAGCGTCGGAAGGATCTCCAGGCAGGCGGTCTCGAGCCCCTGGTCCAAGCGCTCGGCGAGGAGGGCGGCGACGAGGTCCGAATCCGTCGTGGCTCGACCGCTTCGCTCCATGCCTTCCGCGAGGTCGAGCGTGTTCACGAGGTTCCCGTTGTGCCCGAGGGCGAGCGAACGGTGCCCGTCGGTCTTGAACGCCGGCTGCGCGTTCTCCCAGGTCGTGGAGCCGGTCGTCGAGTACCGCACGTGTCCGACGGCGAGATCGCCCGCAAGGGTGGCGAGCGTCGCCTCGTTGAAGACCTGGGCGACGAGCCCGAGCTCCTTGTAGACGAGGAGGTGCTCGCCGTCGGAAACGGCCATGCCGGCGGACTCCTGGCCACGGTGCTGCTGGGCGAAGAGCCCGAAGTACGTCAGCCGGGCAACGTCCTCTCCCGGGGCCCACACCCCGAAGAGGCCGCACTCTTCCCTCGGACCCTCCGCTCCCACGTGTGGCCGGATGGTAGCACCCGCGTCCGCCGCGGCCGCCCGATCAGCCGGCCAACAGCCGCGGCAGGGCTTCTTCGAAGGTCCCCGTCGCCTCGGCCACCCCAACCTCGAACAGCGTGTCGAAAACCATGCGCGGTCCCCCGGTCTCGCCGATGCGTGCGTAAGGGACGCCGCACTCGGCGGCCAGACCCTCGAGTGCTGGGGCGTTCTCCGGTCGCACGGAAACGACGGCCCGGGAGGCCGACTCGGAGAACAGCGTCACGTACCACGGCACGTCGCCGGGGAGCGCGATCGCGAACCCGGTTCCGCCGGAGATGGCGCTCTCGGCAAGGGCGACCGCGAGCCCGCCGTCCGCACAGTCATGGGCCGATGACAGGAGATCGGCGCGCGCGGCTGCAGCGACGAAGATGTGGAGCGCGCGCTCACGCTCGAGGTCGAGGGCCGGCGGCCTGCCGCTCACCTTGCCGAGCACGACCTCGGCGAACTCCGACCCCCCGAGCTCGGGGAACGTCTCGCCGAGCAGGTACACCGAGCGCGCCGGCGGGAACGCCGTTCGGATCGCGAGGCGGTGATCCTCGAGCAGACCGAGCATCCCGATGGTCGGCGTGGGCCAGATCGCCGAATCCCCCGACTCGTTGTAGAAGCTGACGTTCCCGCCGGTCACCGGCGTCTCGAGCGCGCGACACGCCTCCCCCATCCCGCGGATCGACTCGGCGAACTGCCACATGACCTCGGGCCGTTCTGGGTTCCCGAAGTTCAGGCAGTTCGTGATCGCTAGCGGCGTCGCACCCGTCATCGCGACGTTCCGGGCGGCCTCGGCCACCGCATGCGCGGCGCCGAGGTACGGATCGAACCACCCGAAGCGTCCCTTCGCATCCGTCGACAGCGCGAGGGCCTTCATCGTGCCCTCGATCCGCACGAGCGCGGCGTCGGCGCCCGGGCCGAGCACGGTCCCGCCCTGCACGAGTGAGTCGTACTGCTCCCACACCCAGCGCTTCGACGCGACGTTCGGCGAGCGAAGGACAGCGAGGAATGCCGTGCGCGGGTCGGCGGTCACCGTCGCGAACGTCGGGTCGTCCTCTTGGAGCCGGCCGAGCCACGCGGGCTCGACGACGGGCCGCTCGTAGACGGGACCGTCGTCGGCGAGCGAGTGCGCCGGCACCTCGGCCACGACCTCGCCGCCCATGACGATCCGCAGCCCATCGCCCGGGACCATCCGTCCGAGCACCGCCGAGGCGAGACCCCACTTCGTGCAGACGGCGCGGACCTCGTCGACCTTGGCGGACTCGACGATCGCGAGCATGCGCTCCTGCGACTCCGACGTGAGGATCTCGAACACCTCGAGGTCGGGAGCACGGAGCGGCACGGCGTCGAGGTTCAGCTCCGCCCCCATCCGGGCGCGCGCGGCCGACTCGCTGGTCGCGCAGGTGAGCCCCGCGCCGCCCAGGTCCTGCAGGCCCTCGAGCAGGTCGCGCTCGGCTAGCTCGAGACTGGCCTCGATGAGCAGCTTGCCGGCGAACGGGTCGCCGATCTGGACGCTCGGGCGGCTCGCCTCCGAGCCCTCCTCGAGCGTCCGGGAGGCGAGCACCGACACCCCCCCGATCCCATCGCGACCGGTCGCGGCGCCGAACAGGACCATGATCGAGCCCTCGTGCACCTGCCTGGCCGAGGTCACGAGCCGCTCGGCCGGCGCGATACCCACGCACATCACGTTGATCGTCGGGTTCAGGCTATGAGGCTCGGCGAACCCCACTTCCCCGCCGACGGTGGGCACCCCGATGCAGTTGCCGTACCCACCGATGCCCGCGACGACGCCCTCGAAGAGCCAGCGGTTGCGGTGCTCGGTGAGCGGGCCGAAGTACAGAGGGTCGAGCAAGCGCGATCGGCCGCGCCCCCATCGAGATGATGTCGCGCACGATGCCGCCGATGCCCGTCGCGGCGCCCTGATACGGCTCGATCGCGCTCGGGTGCGAGTGGGACTCCATCTTGAAGGCGACCGCGAGTCCGTCGCCCACGTCGACGACACCCGCGTCTTGGCCCGGCCCGACGAGCACGGCCGACCCCTCGGTCGGCAGCGTCCGGAGGTACACCTTGCTCGACTTGTACGAGCAGTGCTCGGACCACATCACGCCGTACATCGCGAGCTCGTTGCGGTTCGGCTCGCGCCCGAGCGTCTCGACGATGCGGTCGTACTCGTCGTCGGTGAGGCCGAGGGCTCGGTGCAGCGGCTCGGTCACGACGCTCACGCCCTCGCGAGGGCACGGGCCAAGAGGCGAGGCGAGGAGCGACTGACCGCCGGTCGGCCCCAGATCGGGGTCGACGGCGTGCTCAGGATGGGGCATGAGACCGACCACGTTGCCCGCGTGGTTGCGGACGCCGGCGATCGCGTTCGCGGCGCCGTTCACGTTGTGCGCCTCGTCGACCGCCCCGTCGGGCGCGCAGTAGCGGAAGACGACGAGTCCTTCATCCTCGACCCGCGCGAGCTCATCCGCTCCCGCCACGAACTGGCCTTCCCCGTGCTTGACGGGGACCTGGAGCACCTCCCCGACCACGAGACCATCGGTGAGTGGCGAGAGCGAGGTCTCGACACGGATGTCGACGACACGGCAGACGAAGCGGAGCGAGCGGTTGCGGATCAGGGCGCCCGGCAGGAGGCCTGCCTCGCACAGGATCTGGAAGCCGTTGCAGATCCCGACCACCGGGCCGCCCCCCTCTGCGAACGCGACGACCTGCTCCATGATCGGCGCGAACCGCGCGATCGCACCGCACCGGAGGTAGTCGCCGTACGAGAAGCCACCCGGCAAGATCACGGCGTCGACCCCGTGCAGGTCGCGTTCGGCGTGCCAGAGCGGCAGTCCCTCGCCGCCCATGAACCCGATCGCACGGAGCGCGTCACGGTCGTCGAGCGAACCCGGGAAGGTCACGACGCCGATCTTCGGTCGGCCGCTCACGTCGCCACGTCCTCGGAGCCCAGGATCCGGAAGTCCTCGATCACGGGGTTCGAGAGCAGACGGCGCGCCATGTCCTCGACCTGCGCACGCGCCGCGTCCTCGACATCCGCGTCCACCGTGAGGACGATGTGCTTGCCGACCCGCACGTCGCTCACGTTCGTCCACCCCATCGCCGGGAGCGAGCCCTCGACCGCCTTGCCTTGGGGGTCGAGCAGACCCGGTCGCAGCGACACCACCACCTCGAATCGACGCTTCATGCCTTCTCCGTCCGTAACCGCTCCAGGTCCACCGCGCACCGCTCCCAATCGTCCTCGGACCTCACACCCATACGGTGTCGGTACCAGTCGAACTTCTCGCCGCTGATCCGCTCGTACGCCTCCCGGTACTTCAGCGCCGTCCTGCCGATCACCTCGGCCGGCAGCTCGGGGGCTGGTGGTTCGTGGTCCCAGCCGGTCGCGTCCAACCAGTCCCGCACGAACTGCTTGTCGAACGACGGCTGTGAGCGTCCCGGCTCGTAGACGTCGACCGACCAGAAGCGAGAGGAATCCGGCGTGAGGACCTCGTCGATCAGGATCAGCTCGCCATCCGCGAACCCGAACTCGAACTTCGTGTCGGCAACGATGATGCCGCGCGTCGGCCGCGACCTCCGTGCCGCGCTCGTAGAGCGCGATCGTGAGCTCGCGCAGGCGCTCCGCCAGGCCCCTGCCCAGCAGGTCGACGGTCTCTTCGAACGTGAGCGGTAGGTCGTGGCCCTCGGCGGCCTTCGTCGTTGGGGTGAAGATCGGCTCGGGAAGGCGGTGCGCCTCGCCCAAACCGGGCGGCAGCGAGACGCCGCAGACGTGGCCCTCGGTGCGGTACTGCTTGAGGCCAGATCCGGTGAGGTAGCCGCGCGCCACGCACTCGACGGGGATGACCTCGGCGCGCCTCACGAGCATCGCGCGGCCTGCGAGCGCCGGCTCGTCGCGGAACGAGCCGGGGAAGTCCCGTCGATCCGCCGAGAGCATGTGGTTGCCGACGAGGCCCCTGCGTCTCCGTCCAGCCAGAAGAGCGTGAGTCCCGTGAGCACCCGTCCCTTGTCCGGGATCGGGTTCGGGCAGGACCACGTCGAACGCGCTGATGCGATCGGTGGCGACGAGCAGGAGTCGCTCGTCATCGACCTCGTAGATGTCGCGGACCTTGCCCTGCGCTCGCAACCGGCCACTCATGCGTCCTCGCTCACGATCAGCCGGTCCAGCCGCTCGAACACCACGTCCAGGTTCCGCTGGAACCGGGCGGGCTCGAACAGCAGCGTGAGCTCATCCGGTCGTGATGAGCGCCTGCACGCGAGGGTCGGCCGCGATCGTCTCGCGGAACGGGACACCGGCGTCCCACGCCGCAGCCGAAGCGCCCTGCACGACCTCATACGCGTCGTCACGCGAGAGCCCGGCGTCGATGAGCGCGAGTAGCACGGTCTGTGAGTACGCGAGCCCGCCTCCGAACTCCAGGTTCCGGCGCATCCGCTCGGGGAACACGACGAGTCCGTCGAGCACCCACGTGAGGTCCTTCAACATGAGGTCGAGCGCCATCGTCGAGTCGGGGAAGATCACTCGCTCGGCCGACGAGTGCGAGATGTCCCGCTCGTGCCACAGAACCACGTTCTCGAGCGCAGCTTGGAGGTTCCCGCGGATCACCCGCGCGAGACCGCTGATCCGCTCGCACACGACGGGGTTCCGCTTGTGGGGCATGGCGCTCGACCCCTTCTGGCCCGGCCCGAACGGTTCCTGGACCTCGCGGACCTCGGTTCGTGCCAGATGCCGGATCTCCGTCGCGACCTTGTCGAGCGTCGACGCAAGCGAGCAAGGGCCGACACGTACTCAGCGTGACGATCGCGCTGCACGACCTGGCTCGAAGCCTCGGCCGGCCGCAGACCGAGTTCCGCGCAGACCCACCCCTCGACGCGGGGATCGACCTGCGCGTACGTTGCCCACCGCGCCCGAGATCTTGCCGACGCTCACGATCTCGAGCGCACGGCGCAGGCGCTCGCGGCCGCGGTCGAGCTCGAACGCCCAGATCGCCACCTTGTGACCGAAGCTCGTCGGCTCGGCGTGCACGCCGTGCGAGCGCCCGATCGTCGGCGTCGCCCGATGCTCGAATGCCAGGCGCTTCACCACCACGAGGAGCGTCTCCAGACGGCCAAGGAGCAGGTCGGCGGCCTCACGGAGCTGGAGCGCGAACCCCGTGTCGAGCACGTCCGATGATGTCATCCCGAAGTGGATCCATCGACCTGCGGGGCCGACCGACTCACCGAGACACTGCACGAACGCCGCGACGTCGTGGCGCGTCACCTGCTCGATCTCGAGCACCCGCTCGACCGTGAAGCTCGCCCTCTCGCGCACCGACCGGGCATCGGCCTCCGGGACCTTGCCGAGACGCGCCCATGCCTCGACCGCAAGGACCTCGATCCGGAGCCAGTGGCGCATGCGGGCTTCCTCCGACCAGACCGCCACCATCTCCGGGAGCGAGTACCGCGGGATCACGCGACCATCTCCGAGGTGCGGCCCGGAGCCCGCGTCACAGCCGGAGACCCTCCGCCAAGTCGTCCTTGAACTTCCACAGCCGCGCCTGGATCTCCGGCTCCCCCGTGCCGACGATCTCCGCGGCCAGGATGGCTGCGTTCACCGAGGCGTCGACGCCCACCGTGGCCACCGGGACGCCGCGCGGCATCTGCGCGGCTACGAACAGTGCCATCGTGCCGTCCATCTGATCGGATGCGATCGGCACACCGACGACCGGCAGGATGGTTCGCGCAGCCACCGCCGCAGCGAGGTGACCGGAGATCCCGGTGGTGCAGACGAGGACCTTCAGGCCGCGCTCGAACGCGGTGCGCGCGTACTCGTCCACCACGTCCGGGCTCCGCGAGGAGGACATCACGCGCGTTTCGTGAGCCACGCCGAGCTTCTCGAGGATCGCTCCCGCTTGCTGCATGACCGCAAGCTCGGCCGGTGATGCCACCAGCACGCCGACGACCGGTGCCCCCTCGCTCACCCGAGTCCCTCCTCCGCCGCCGCTCGCTCCGCGATGTCTCGCCGGTGGTACATACCCTCGAACGTGATGCGGGATAACGCCTCGTACGCGGTTGTCCTCGCGTCCGCGATCGTGCCGCCCAGGCCGCTCACGGCCAAGACCCGCCCGCCGGACGTGACCACTCTACCCTGTCGCTCGAACGTGCCAGCGTGGAACACGACCGCGCCCTGGACCCGGGCGGTGGCGGCGAGGCCCTCGATCGGAACCCCGGTGACGAACTCCCCCGGATACCCTCCCGACGCCGCGACGACCGTCACGCAAGCCTCTCGTGAGAGTCCCACGCCCGCCCCGCCGAGATCGCCCTCGGCACAGGCGAGGAGCAACCGAGCGAGCCCCGAGGCGACCCGTGGCATCAGGACCTGGGTCTCCGGATCGCCGAACCGGCAGTTGTATTCGAGGAGCTTCGGCCCATCGGCCGTGAGCATCAGCCCGGCGTAGAGCACCCCGCGATAGTCGATGCCTTCCGCGTCCAGGGCGTCTCCGGTCCGTGCCAGCACATCGGCCCAGATGCGCTCGGCCGTGGTGTCATCGACGAACGGGGTGGGCGAGTACGCACCCATGCCACCGGTGTTGGGGCCCGAGTCCCCGTCACCGATGCGCTTGAAGTCCTGTGCCATGGCGAGCGGGACCACCCGCCGGCCGTCGGTGACCGCGAACGCCGAGACCTCGCGACCGGTGAGGTGCTCCTCGACCAGCGCTGTCATTCCGGCCTCCCCGAAGGCAGCCCGCAGCAGGCACGCCTCGAGCGCGTCGATGGCTTCGGCGCGATCCTCGGTGATCACGACCCCCTTGCCCGCCGCGAGCCCATCGGCCTTGACCACGTACGGCGGACCGAACACGTCGAGAGCTTCGAGGCCGTCGGACACCGAGGCCACCGCTCGCGAGCGCCCCGCGGGGATCCCGTATCGCTCGCACAGATCCTTCGTCCATGCCTTCGAGCCCTCGAGCCGAGCGCCGGCCTTCGTCGGGCCGAACGCGGCGATCTGCCGGGACCCGAGCTCGTCGGCAAGGCCGGCGACGAGCGGCGCCTCGGGACCGATGACCACGAGGTCGACGCCCTCGCGCTCGACGAGCGTGGCGATGCCGGCGACGTCGTCGGCGGCGACCGAGACGCAGCGGACCTCGCGCTCGATACCGGCGTTGCCCGGAGCGGCGAGGACCTCAGCGACGTCAGGATCTCGCGCGAGGCGCCAGGCGAGGGCGTGCTCGCGCCCGCCGGCGCCCACGACGAGAACCCTCATGCCGCGGCCAGGCTCTGCTCGCGGGCGGGGCCGACGGAGACCATCGGGACCCCAACCCCGACGAGCTCGCTCAACCGGGCGACGTAGGCCCGCGCGGCCGGAGGGAGGTCGGCGAACGAGCGTGCCTCGGCGAGCTCCTCCCGCCAGCCCTCAACCTCCTCCCACACGGGCTCGGCGCGATGGAACAACGACTGATGCGGAGGGAAGTCGTCGAAGACCTCACCGTCGGCACGGTACGCGGTACAGATCCGGATGGTCGAGAACCCCGAGAGCACGTCGAGCTTCGTCAGGAACAGCTCGGTAAGGCCGTTCACACGGGCCGCGTAGCGCAGGATCACCGCGTCGAACCACCCGCACCGGCGCTTGCGGCCGGTCGTCGTTCCGAACTCGTGGCCGCGCTCGCCCAACCGGTCGCCGTCGTCCCCCAGGTCTTCGGTCGGGAACGGCCCGGCGCCGACGCGGGTGACGTATGCCTTCGTGACGCCGATCACGCGCTCGACCTCGCGCGGGCCGATGCCGGCCGAGGCGAGCGCGTACCCGGCCACGGGGTTCGAGGACGTCACGAACGGATACGTCCCCTTGTCCAGGTCAAGGAGCGTTCCCTGGGCCCCCTCGAGCAGGATGTTGCGGCCTTGGCGCAAGCCCTCGTGTAGGAGCTTCGACGTGTCGGCGACGTGCGGGTGGAGGCGCTCCGCGTAGCCGCGGTAGTCCTCGACGATCTGCTCGGCCGCGAGCGGCAGGCGGTTGTAGACCTTCGTGAGGACGAGGTTCTTCTCCTTCAGGACCACGTCGAGCTTCTCACGGAAGATCTTCTCGTCGAACAGGTCCTGGATCCGCAGGCCGATCCGGGCGGCCTTGTCCCCATACGCGGGCCCGATCCCGCGCTTGGTGGTCCCGAGCGCGTTCTTGCCGAGGAACCGCTCGGTCACCTTCTCGAGCTCGAGGTGGTACGGCATGATGAGGTGCGCGTTGTTCGATACGCGGAGCCGACTCACGTCCAGCCCGAGCCCTGAGAGCGTGTCCATCTCCTCGAGCAGCACGCGCGGGTCCACGACGACGCCATCGGCGATGATCGAGGTGATGTGCGGGTACAAGATGCCCGAGGGCACCAGGTGGAGCTTCAGCTCGTGGCCCTCGGCGATGATGGTGTGGCCGGCGTTGTTCCCGCCTTGGTACCGCACCACGAAGTCCATGTGGTCGGCCAGGTAGTCGGTCGCCTTGCCCTTGCCCTCATCCCCCCACTGGGTTCCGATCACGATGGAGGCCGGCATGACGCGCTCAGTCTATCCCGGCCACCCGACGCACCCGGCCCCGGGAACGACGACGGAGCCGGGCACTCCCCCCGGCCCACCCATCGCGCCGCCTCAGGTGGTGCGCTCGATCCGGAAGCTCAGTCGGATCTCGGTGTGGTACTCGTCGATCTTGCCGTCCTTCACGACGGCGCTCGTCCCCAGGATGTCCATGTGCTCGATCTGGCGGATGGTCTTGGCGGCCTCGGCGAGCGCCGACTCGGCGGCGTCCCGCCACGACTGCGTCGAGACCCCGACGAGGTCGATCGTCTTGATCACGCTCACCCGGCTCTCCCCTCGCCGCCGTTGTAGACCTCGATGAACCGGCGGTAGTTGGCCGCGATCTGCTCCGCCGAGACCTCCCGACCGCTCGTGCCGTCGACGAAGGCCTTCAGCGGGTCCCACCAGATCGAGCGCCCGATCGCGAACCCGATGTACCCGGGCACGCCGCTGCCCGTCCGGAGCCAGTGGTCGACCGCAGCATCGTCGGCCCCGCGGCCGAGCACGACGCACGCCACGCCGTCGCGTCCGTCCTTGCGGCACTCGGCCGCGAGGATCTCGCAGTCCTCGCGCCGGTCGATGCCCTCGATCTTCCAGATGTCGGGCTCGACGCCGCCTCCGTGAAGCTGCTCGATCGCGCCGCGCATGAGCTTGGGTCGCTCCTCGCTGTCCCACCTCTTCGCGTCGCCGCCGACGGCCTCGAGCTGATGGGGCTCGGCGGGGACGAGGAGCTCGAACAGGAAGACGCGCCCGTTCGCGTGGAGCCAGTCGCCGAGCTCCTTCAGCCGGGAGCCCTGCCGGGCGTTCGTCTCGGCGTCGCCCTCGGGGTTCCAGCGCACGAGCACCTTCGAGAAGCTCGGATCGAAGTCCAGGATGTGCGCGCCGTAGTCGGCGCCGTACTGGAAGTCGAACTCGTCCTGACCGCTCTTCTCGACCGGCATCGCGAGCGTGAGACCCCTGCTCCGGGCGTCGCGGGCGATCTCGGCGCCGAACTGCTCGTCGACGAGCCCCCCGGCAGCCTCGCGGGGCACGCCCTCGTCGAGGGCACGCAACAAGCCCTCGTAGATCACCTTCTTCGCGTCGGCGATCCGAGCGGTCTCTTCCGCGTTCGGCTCACCGGTGACCCCGAAGAACTTCTTCTGGAACGACCCTCGGTGATCGAAGGCCAAGATGTAGAGCGGCTTGTCGTAGCCGAGTGTCATCGCGCCCTGCTCCTTTCCGTAGCGTTCTAGGGCTGCTCGAAGGGGTTCGTCGGCTCGAGGATCTCCACGGCGACGGGGGCCGCCAGCGTGCGGAACTCCTCTGCGTGCGAGGGGGAACCCACCACGAAACCGTAGTGCATGGGTACCGCGAGCCCCGGCGCCATCGCTCGGACCAGCTCGGCAGCCTCCTTGGCGTCCATCGTGTAGGTACCCCCGATCGGGACCATCGCGACGTCGGTCGAGAGCGTCTCCAGCTCCGGGAGCGCGTCCGTGTCCCCGCCGTGGTAGTAGCGGCGCCCCTCGTACTCGAACACGTAGCCGACCCACCCGTTGCGCCGGGGGTGCATGTCGAGTCGCTCCTCGGCGACGTTGTACGCGGGGACCGTCCCGAAGCGGAAACCGCCGACCTCGTGCGACTCGCCCGGCGCGACGGCGGTGATGTCGCCGGAGAGCCCAGCCGCGACATCCTTCGGCGCGACGATCCTCGTCGAGGGCGTCCGCAGGCGCTCGATCTCGCTCGGCTGGAAGTGATCGAAGTGCGCGTGCGTGATCAAGATGAGATCGGCGGGCTCCGGGTCGGTCACCCCCCATGGGTCAACGTAGACCACCGGCCCGCCGCCCTTCCAGCGGAACGCCGCCTGCCGGAACCAGGTCAGCCCCTCGAGCACCGTCGATCACCCCTTTCACGCGGATCGTTCCCTGTAGTCTGACAAATCACCGTGTCGACGCGCGAGCCGGTGGGATCGCTTGGAGGCCTGCAGGCGAGCCCGTCCCTGCTCCGCCGCGATCCCGACTTCCGACGACTGTACCTCGCCTCCTTCATCTCCCTCGGGGGCGACTGGTTCCTGCTGGTCGCACTCTCCGCGCTCGCCCTGGAGCTCACGGGCTCCGCGGTCTCGGTCGCGATGCTGATCGTCGCGCAGGAGATCCCGTTCTTCCTGATGTCCCCCGTCGGGGGGCGCTCGTGGACCGCCTCGACCGTCGGCGCCTGATGGTGCTGTGTGACATCCTCCGAGCGGCACTCTGCCTGGGCTTCCTGCTCGTCCGAGATGGCTCGACGATCTGGATCGCCTACGTGCTCCTGGCGTCGATCTCCTCGTTCAGCGCGGCGTTCGACCCCGCCTCGAGCGCCGCCTTCCCGAACCTGGCGCTGTTGTCGGTGAAGGCCGGGTTCGGCCTGACCGCCGGCGTCATCGTGCTGATCTCCGTGTTCGCGGAGGAGGTGTTCGGGGCGGGGGCGATCGGCATCGGTGTGCTGATGGCGGCACGCGGCGTCGGGGCGCTCATCGGCCCATTCCTCGGACGCGCCGCCGCTGGACCAGGGGATCGGAGGCTGTTCGGGGCGATCGGGGCCGCGCTCGCCGTCTTCGGCCTGGGGTACGCGGCGTTCGGGTTCATGCCCTCGCTCGCCCTCACGGCCCGGTCGTTGCGGTCGCGCACCTCGGCGGGGGGGCACAGTGGACGCTGTCGTCCTACGGGCTGCAGCGCGTCGTGTCCGATCGGATCCGCGGGCGGATCTTCGCGTTCGACAACGGGCTCATCACCCTCAGCTTCACGATCTCGAGCCTCGTGACCGCATGGGCGGCCACCGCGTTCGGCGAGCGCGTCGCGGCGGTTGGTCTCGGCGTGGCTGCGATCGTCTATGCCTGTGCGAGGACGCTGCTGACCACCGACCTTCGTCGGAGGACCGCGCGGAACGGCTACGGCCTCCCCGGCGAGGCCGAGCTGGCCGGTCCCGACGCGATCGCCTGATCGACCTACGGGCCGGCGTCGTCCGGCGGCGGTGGCGGCATCGGGGGTGTCGATCCCCCCGCGTCCGGCATCGGAGGCTCCATAGCCGGCGCGAAGGAAACCGCCGGCCCCGGCTGCGTGAAGTTCACCTGCGGCGCCCCCGCCTCGCGAAGCGCCTCCTCGACCTCGAAGAACTCCTCTTCCTTGAAGTTGAACATGCTGCGCCACGATCATCGAGGGGAACTGCTGCACGCGCTGGTTGTAGTCCCGGACGTTCGCGTTGTAGAAGCGCCGAGAAGTCTGGAGTCGGTCCTCGGTGTTCGTCAGCTCACCCTGGAGCGCGAGGAAGTTCTGGTTCGCCTTCAGATCGGGGTAGTTCTCGACGACCGCGAACAGCTGACGCAGGGCCGCGACGAACGGTCCCTCGGCCGCGGCCTGCTCGGCCGGGCTGCCGGTCGCGGCGGCCGCCGCGGCCCGGGCACGGGTGACGTTCTCGAAGACCGTGCGCTCGTGCGCGGCGTAGCCCCTTACGGTCTCGATCAGGTTCGGGATCAGGTCGTAGCGTCGGCGAAGCTCGGTGTCGATGTTCGCCCACGCGTCCTTGATCAGTTGTCGCTGCGAGACGAACCGGTTGTACGAAACGATGCCGAAGATGACGACGAGCGCCACCAGGCCCAGCACCACCCAGAGAGCCCACATGTCCTATCCGTTCCTTCCGCTCGGCTGATCCGCCGTGGAGCCTACCGGCTCCCGCCAGGCCCGTACAGCTCGAAGACCACCCGAGGCACGTGCTCGGCGAAGGACCTGAGGGTGCCGAGCAGCGGGATGAGGTCCGTGGGGCGGCGCCGCTTGCTGAAGCACAGGAGCCACTTCCCGCAGGCCTCGAACTCGAAGGCCGGGTCGGTGCCGAGCAGGAACCGCATCATCCGCTGATCCACCAGGTCGTTCGCGAACCTCCGATCCTTGGCCTTGACGTTGAACGCGTCGTTGAACTCCTCGAGCTCGAAGCGGATGTCGTCGAGGCCGATCGCGTCGGCGAGTCGGGTGAGGAACCCTTCCCGGTCGATCGTGATCGGCGAGCACGCGGCGTCGATCTCGGTGACCGCGCAGGAGAACCGGTAGTAGGTCTTCGTGCGGTGACCCTTCGAGTCGGTTGACTCCTCGTAGTACCAGTAGTCGAACTCACGAACCGGCATCCCCTGCCAGGCGCCGGACATGACGTTCTCGGTGCCGCGGCCGTCCCCCTTCGCGAGCAGCCTGAACGGCAGGTCGAGGCACCCCTGCACGTCCTCCACGGAGAAGGTGAGGCCGAGCTGACGCGCCATGAACGCGAGCTCTTGCCGCCGCTTCCGCTTGAGGTAGAACGAGATCCACGCCCCCGCGATCGCGGCGGCGACGATGAGGACGACGATGGCGATGCTGCCCGCCATCACGAACTCGTCGAGGCGGGTACGGGCGTCGCGCTCGAGGCCGGGCTCATCGCGCCGGGGGCTCCTTCGACCGACCGCCGACGAGGATGCCGACACCGAGCGCGATGAGGAAGACCGGCAGGACGTAGGACACCCGCAGTTGCCACACATCGAGCCGGTCGAGCAGGAACAGCACGCCGGCCACGACGAAAGCGAGACCGAACGCCAGCGCCACCCGGTCCACCGATCGATCAGCCACGCCGGACCTCCACCTGCCCGAGCCCGACCGAAACGTCCAGCTTCAGGAGCGGCGCAGCTGTGCAGACCTCTTCGGTGCGGTACTCGGGCGTGATGCCGCCGTGATGGTCCCCGAACACGACGACCTCGCCGAGGCCGGCCGCCGCGTGGGTGGCCACGCAGGGCAAGCCCTTGCCGACGAGCACCACGAGCTGGCCGATGCCGACGGAACCCTCGACACGGACCTCCGAGGGGACCTCGCCTGGCAAGCTGAGACCCCGCAGGTCCACGGTGAGCTTGCCGATCGAGAGCTCGAACCGGTCCTTCACGGCCTCGAGCGTCCGAGGACGCTCTGTGCGGTCTCCGAAACCGCCCCCGAAGGGGATACGCACCATGGTGCCGATCGTGAGCACGACGGTGAGAACGACGCCGAGGGCGATGAGACCTCCCCGACCTCGACCCTGCCAGCCCGCGTAGCCGAGCGCGGCTCCGACGAGGATGAGGCCGATCGGCAGGATCAGGTCCCAATCCAGGTCCGCAGCGCCCGAGGCGTCGAGCAACCAACCGACGCCGAGCAGCACGAGGAACACCCCGACGAGCAGCCGCCCGACAGGCAGCGGCTTGGGCGGGAGTTCCGGCGCGGGTGGCAGGTCGTTCATCGTCGCGTCGAGACCTGGACGATCACCGCGATGCCGATCGCGATGAGCGCGAGTGGCCACAGGTACTTCCCGATCCTCGGGATGCTGAGGTCGAGCAGCAGCAAGACGCCGACAGCGATGAGGACGCCACCTGCGACCAGGCGCAGGGTCTCGGCGCTCGACGGCGGCCGGGAGCCGAGGACCTCGCCCGGCTTCTCCTCGGGCACCAAGATCCATCCCACGACGTACAGGATGAGACCGCCGCCGCCGGCGATCGCGAGCACGACGAAGGCGATCCGCAGCAGCACCGGATCGATGCCGAGGTACCGTCCGAGGCCCGCGCAGACCCCTCCGATGACGCGGTCGTCATGGCTGCGCCGCAGGACCCGTGTTCCACCACCGGATCCGTCGGTCATGGCTCCACGCTACTCCCACGAGCCGCGACCGCGTCGAGGAACCCGCGCAACGCTTCGAGCAGCAGGTCCCGGTCCTTCGCCGGCACGAGCGGGCCGTACAGCAGCGCAGCCGGCCCGCGGGTCTCGAGCGCGATCCGCTCCTCTTGCTCGAGGAGCCACTCGGCGACGCCGTCACCCAGGAACGAGGACGCGAACACGGGATCTTCGCATCGAACGTCGAACGCGGCCGCGATCCGCTCGGATCCAGGGGCGCGGACCGGTAGTGCTGGCCGGTCCCCGTCGGGCGTGAGGAACGCCTGCGGCTCGACGACCAGGTGCGGCGCCGCGAACGGGATCGGCGCGAGCACGCAGCTCCATCGCTGGATGCCGTCCGAGCCTGGAACCGGCGTGAGCGATGTGGTCTCGACGTCGAAGAGCCGAACCTCGCTCCCCCGCCACGGGCCCGTCATCACCTCGCGCACCTGCACCTGCGAGCGACCGAGCAGGGCGAACGGGTAGGAGGCGATCTCGGCCCGCGCCTCGGGCGTCGCCCGTAGGCCGAGGAGCTCGGCCGCGGTCCTCGACCGCTCGCGCTTCGGCTTCACCGTGAGGACGTGGTTCGCGTACGCGATCGCACCGACGAGCAGCGCGAGCACGAGGAGCGGCGGCAGGACCTTCAGCAGAAGGGCGGCAACCACGACGGCCGCGAACAGCCCCAGCAGGCGAACCCACGGACCCACGGGGCGAGTGTAGAGGCTCCGACCCGAGACCCCGAGGACCTCGTCCAACCGCGACCGAGGACGCAGCCTAGGCCCTCGACCGCTCGGCGACCCGGGATGTGAGCGCGTCGCCCTCGACGTCGACCGTGACCTCGTCGCCATCACGAACCTCGCCCGCGAGGATCCCCAGCGCGAGCGGGTCCTGGATCTCCCGCTGGATCAGCCGCTTCAGCGGCCGAGCACCGAACGCGGGCTCGTACCCCTTGTTCGGCGAGCTAGGCGCGCGCCTCCTCGCGTCAGCGAGAGCCTGAGCTTGCGCTCCTCGAGCCGGTGCCGCAGCTGCCCGACCTGGATGTCCACGATCGCCTCGATCTGCTCGCGGCCGAGCGGGTCGAACACGACGATCTCGTCGATCCGATTCACGAACTCGGGCCGGAACGTCGCCCGGACCGCCTCGAGGACCGTGTCCCGCCGTTCGGCCACCGGCACCGAAGGGTCGTGGAAGACCGAGCTTCCGAGGTTCGAAGTCATGATCACGATCGCGTTGCGGAAGTCGACCGTGCGACCGTGACCGTCGGTGAGCCGTCCGTCGTCGAGCAGCTGCAGCAGGATGTTGAACACGTCGCCGTGCGCCTTCTCCATCTCGTCGAGCAGCACGACCACTGAGTAGGGACGCCGGCGGACCGCCTCGGTGAGCTGTCCGCCCTCCTCGTAGCCGACGTACCCGGGCGGCGCGCCGACGAGCCGCGACACCGTGTGCCGCTCCTGATACTCGCTCATGTCGACGCGCACGATCGCGCGCTCGTCGTCGAACAGGTACTCGGCCAGCGCCCGCGCGAGCTCGGTCTTGCCGACGCCCGTCGGGCCGAGGAACAGGAAGGAGCCGATCGGCCGGTTCGGATCGGAGAGTCCGGCCCGCGAACGACGGATCGCGTTCGAGACCGCCTCGACGGCCTCGTCCTGACCGACCACACGCCGATGCAGTGCCTCCTCGAGGTGGACGAGCTTGCTGCATCTCACCCTCCATCAGCCGACTGACCGGGATGCCGGTCCAGTGCGCGACGACCTCGGCGACGTCCTCCTCGGAGACCTCTTCCTTCAGCATCTTCACGTCGGCCTGGAGCTCGGCCAGCCGAGCGTTCTCAGTCTCCATCTCCTTCTGGAGCTCGACGATCCTGCCGTATCGGAGCTCGGCGGCCCGCTCCAGATCGCCGTCGCGCTCGGCGCGCTCAGCCTCCGCACGCGCCTCCTCGATCTGCGACTTCAGCGTCCGGATGCGGTCGATACGCTCCTTCTCCTGCTGCCAGTGCGCCTTCATGCCGGCCGAGCGCTCCTGCAGGTCGGCGAGCTCGCGTCTCGAGGCGTTCGAGCCGCTCCTTCGAGGCGGCGTCGGTCTCCTTGCGCAGCGCCGCCCGCTCGATCTCGAGCTGCTTGATACGACGCTCGACCTCGTCGATCTCGACCGGCATCGAATCGATCTCGATCCGCAGTCGGCTCGCAGCCTCGTCGATCAGGTCGATCGCCTTGTCGGGCAGGAACCGTCCGCTGACGTAGCGGTCGCGAGAGCACCGCGGCCGCAACGAGCGCGGGGTCCTGGATCCGGACGCCGTGGTGCACCTCGTAGCGCTCCTTCAGACCGCGCAGGATCGCGATCGTGTCCTCGACGCTCGGCTCGTCCGACCAGCACCGGCTGGAACCGGCGCTCGAGGGCGGGGTCCTTCTCGATGTGCTCGCGGTACTCGTCGAGCGTGGTCGCGCCGATCGCCCGGAGCTCGCCGCGCGCGAGCATCGGCTTCAGCATGTTGCCGGCGTCCATCGCGCCCTCGGCAGCACCGGCGCCGACGATCGTGTGGAGCTCGTCGATGAAGGTGATGATCTCGCCCTTGGCTCTCGGCGATCTCGCGGAGCACCGCCTTCAGGCGCTCCTCGAACTCGCCGCGGTACTTCGAGCCGGCGACCATCGCGCCGAGGTCGAGCGCCACCACCCGCTTGTCCCTTCAGCGACTCGGGGACATCGCCGGCGACGATGCGCTGCGCGAGCCCCTCGACGATCGCGGTCTTGCCGACGCCGGGCTCGCCGATCAGCACCGGGTTGTTCTTCGTCCGGCGGGAGAGGACCTGGATCACGCGGCGGACCTCCTCGTCGCGGCCGATCACCGGGTCGAGCCTGCCGCGGCGGGCCATGCTCGGTGAGATCGCGCCCGTACTTCTCGAGGACCTGGTACTTGTCCTCGGGGGTCTGATCCGTCACGCGCTGGCGGCCACGGACCTCGGCGAGCGCGGCGAGCACGGCATCGCGGGTCAGGCCGGCCTCGCGCAGCAGATCGGCGGCGAGCCGTGTGGCCGGACAGCAGCGCGAGGAGCAGATGCTCGGTCGAGACGTACTCGTCGGTCAGCGGACTCGGCCTCGCGGAACGGCGGTATCGAGCATGCCCGCCCGTCGACGGGCGAGATCCGGACCTCGCGCGCCCGGCGCGTAGACCTTCGGCAGTCGGTCGAGGGCCGCGTCGACCCGGTCGCGGAGCGGCTTCGGTGCCACGCCCAGGTGGTGCAGCAGCGGGTAGACGACACCCTCGGGGTCGGAGAGCAGCGCGAACAGCACGTGCTCGGGCTCGATCGACTGGTGGCTCCGCGCGAGCGCCTGCTCGCGCGCGGCCTCGAGGGCGGCCTGGGACTTCAGGGTCAGCTTGTTGGGATCCATCGTCTGCCTGCACTCACGTCGTCGTGGTGGCATACATCGCGTAGTCCCTCGGGGGGCCGTCGGCGACCGGCATGAATCTCCGCAGGACGCCCTCGAACGTGAACCCGCACTTCTCGAGCGAACGACGCATGGCCGCGTTCTCCACGTCGGTCGTCGCTTGCACGCGGTGCGCGCTCTCGTGCTCGAACAGATGGTGGGTGAGCAGCCCCACGGCTTCGGTCCCCAGGCCCTGGCCACGGTCCGCGGCATCCCACAGGTCGACGCCGATCTCCCAGACGCCGGGCGGCATCGCCTGATCCGAGCACCTGGCCTGGACGTCGCCGAGGAGCCGCCCCTCCGCCTCGACCGCGAACAGGATCTCCCACGTCGTCCGCGTGCCCGAGAGCGCCAGCCGGCGCCGGCGCACCTCTCGGCGCTCGGCGTCCTCAGAGGGCTCCCTCGCGAGCACGAGCTCGAACTCGTCCTCTCGGAACGGGCGAAGGGTCACACGGCCACCTCGAAGCGTGGTCACGGTGTCTCTTCCCACCTGAAGGCGAACGCGCTCCGCAGCGGAACGATCTCCGTACTCGTGCGCCGTCCCGGCGCCGCGATCGGACGCCGCGATAGCTCATGCTCGAGCTCACGGATCCGTTGGTGCATCCGTTCGAGGTCCCGCTGCATCTGCATGATCCGCTTCACGCCGGCGAGGTTCACACCCTCCTCCTGGGTGAGCGCCTGGATCACGCGGAGCCGCTGGATGTCGAGCTCGGAGTACCGGCGGGTGTTGCCCGAGGTGCGCTCGGGCCGGACCAGCCCTTTGCGCTCGTAGATACGCAGCGTTTGCGGATGCACACCGGCGAGCTCCGCGGCGACGCTGATGATGTACACCGCACGCTCCTCCTGGGGAACCCCAGCCCGAGCTCCGTCTCCTCGGCCCGCTCCTCGGCTCGCGTCTCGTCGCTCGTCCACGTCCTCACGCCTCCACGCCGAGACGACGTCGGGGCGACCGCGGTCTCGGCCTCCTTCAGCTGTCGCAAGAGCTCGCGTTCCCCCTTCGAGAGCTTCGTGGGGACCTCCACGCCGACGGTCACGAGCATGTCCCCGGCACCGCCTTTGCGGGGCGCACCCTTGCCCTTCAGGCGGAACGTCTTGCCCGAGGGGGTCCCCGCCGGCACCTTCATCGTGATCGCACCGTCGAGCGTCGGCACCTCGATGTTCGCGCCCAGCGCCGCTTCCGTGTACGTGACCGGGACCTGGACGGTCAGGTCGTTGCCTCTGCGCCCGAAGAACGGATGCGATCGCACGTGCACCCGCACGTACAGGTCACCGGAAGGCGCGCCCGCCGGCCCGGGCTCGCCGCGTCCCGCGAGCTTGACCCGGGCGCCGTCCTTCACGCCGGCGGGTATCTTGACCTGGAAGCTACGGGTCCGGCGCTCCGAGCCCATCCCGCGACAGGTCGGGCACGCCTGCTCGACGGCACGGCCGGTCCCGTTGCAGCGCGGACACGGCTGCTCCATCTGGAAGAAACCCTGGTTCACGCTGATCTCGCCACGTCCGCCGCACTGCGGGCACGTCACAGGGCTCGAGCCGGGTGCGGCGCCGCTGCCGCCGCATGTCGAGCACGGCGCCCGTCCCTGGATCTTCACTGGTACCGCGGTACCGGCCATCGCGTCCTCGAACGTGACGGTCACGTCGGTCTCGAGGTCGGCGCCACGGCGCACGCTCGAGCGAGTCCGCCCGCGTCGACCTCCGCCGAACAACCCGCCGAACAGATCGCCGATGTCGCCGATGTCGCCCATGTCCTCGAACCGGACCCGGGCGCCGCCTGGGAACCCCCCGCCCTGCATCCCGCCGCCGTAGCCCGATGCGGCCATGTCACGCACCTGGTCGTAACGCCTGCGCTTCTCCTCGTCGCCGACGACGTCGTAGGCGGCCGAGATCTCCTTGAACCGATCTTCGGCCTCCTTGCTCCCGGGGTTCGCGTCCGGGTGATACCTCTGCGCGAGCTTGCGGTAGGCCTTCTTGATCTCGGCGTGCGTGGCGTTCTTCGCCACACCGAGGATCTGGTAGAAGTCCTTCTCGAACCACTCGCGCTTGACGTCGCCGTTCACGCGCCCTCTCCTACGACCGTTCGACGCGGACGCTGGCGGGGCGGATGACGCTGCCTTTCAGGCGGTAACCCTGGCGGAACACCTCGGCGACGTGCGGCTCACCCTCGCCGCCGCCGGTCTGCATCAGGGCCTCGTGCTCGATGGGGTCGAACGGCCTACCCTCGGCCTCGATGCGCTCGACGCCTTCGGCGCGCAGCGCGTCGGCGAGCTTCGCGTACACGAGCTCGACGCCCTTGTGGAACTTCTCGAAGTCGGGTTGCTGCTCGGCCGCCATGAGCGCGAGGTCGAAGTCGTCCAGGACCTCGAGCAGCCGAAGCACCGCCGGCTGGGCGGCCATCTCCACCGCCCGGGTCTGCTCCTTCAGCACTCGTTTCCGGTAGTTGTCGAACTCGGCCTGCAGACGCTGGAGGTGGTCGCGGTACTCCTCGGCCTGGCGCTGCGCCTGCGTGAGCTCGTCCTCCAGGTCGGCCGTCGTCTCCGGCGGCAGCTCGGGACGGGGCTCCCCGGAGGGGGCGATCTCCCCCTCCGGGGACGGGCCCGACTCGCGGAACCGTCGCTTGTCGACGATCCGGACCTTCGGCCGCGCCTGCGGTTCCTGGTCCTTGCGCGGGTGCTTGTCCGTCATGCCTCCGCCTTGATCTGGATCTTCTTCGGCTTCGCCCTCTCGACCTTCGGCACCTCGACGGTCGAGGACGCCCTTGTCGAAGTGGGCCTCGACCTTGTCGGTATCCGCGGTCTGCGGGAGGGAGATGGCGCGGCTGAACGAGCCGTACCGCCGCTCGACCCGGTGGAAGTTCTCCTCCTTCACTTCGGAGGAGAACTCACGCGAACCGCTGATCGTGAGCGTCGAGTCCTCGACGGCGACCTCGACCTGGTCGGGCTCGATGCCCGGGAGATCGACGGTTGCGACGATCTTGTCCTCACTCTCGTAGACGTCCATCGACGGCATCCAGCTGCCCGTCGCCGTCGGGCGGGTGGGCTCGACCCCGGCATACGTCCGGCCGAAGAGCCGGTTCAGCTCGTCCTGGATCGAGACAAGGTCACGGAATGGATCCCAGCGAACGATCGTGTCCCTCATCACTGTGCACCTCCTTCGTCGACGATCTCGCCCTCGACGACGTCCTCGTCGCCGGCCGGCGAACCCGCCTCACCACCGCCTGCGGCCGCGGCCTGCTGGGCAGCCCCGGCCTGAACCTGCTCGTACATCGCCTGCCCGACCCCCTGGAACCTGCGCATGAGGGCGTCGGTACCCGCCTTGATCTTCTCGATGTCCTCGCCCTTCAGGGCCTCCTTGAGCTCGTCAGAGAGCGACTTCAGCTCCGCCCGGTCGGCCTCGGGGACCTTGTCGCCCCACTCCTCGAGGGACTTGTCGACCTGGTAGGTCAGCTGGTCGCCCGCGTTCCGCGCCTCGGCCGCCTCGCGCCGCTGGTGGTCCTCGGCCGCGAACTTCTCCGCGTCCTGCACCATCCGGTCGATGTCGTCCTTCGATAGCGCCGTGCCACCGGTGATGGTCATCTGCTGCTCCTTGCCGGTGGCCATGTCCTTCGCGCTCACGTTCACGATGCCGTTCGCATCGATGTCGAACGCGACCTCGATCTGCGGCACGCCACGAGGTGCGGGCGGCAGCCCCATGAGGTGGAACTTGCCGAGCGAGCGAACCCCGGGCGAGTAGACCGTTTCTGCCTCGCCCTGAACGACGTGGATCTCGACCGTGGTCTGGCCGTCGTCGGCCGTCGTGAAGATCTCGGACTTGCGCGTCGGGATCGTCGTGTTGCGCTCGATCAGCTTCGTGAAGATGCCGCCCTTGGTCTCGACGCCGAGCGTGAGCGGTGTGACGTCCAGGAGCAGGATGTCCTTCACGTCGCCCTTCAGGACGCCGGCTTGGATGGCGGCGCCGACGGCGACGACCTCATCGGGATTGACGCCCTTGTGCGGCTCCTTGCCCCCGGTGAGGGAGCGCACGAGCTCCTGGATCATCGGCATGCGGGTCGAGCCGCCGACGAGGATGATGTGGTCGATCGCCGAGACGTCCTTGCCCCAGTCCTTCACCGCAAGATCGAACGGCTCGCGGCAGCGTTGCACGAGATCCTCGGTCATCCGCTCGAGCTCGGCGCGCGTGAGCTTCATCTCCAGGTGTAGAGGGCCCTCGGCGGTCGCGGTCACGAACGGCAGGTTGATCTGGGCCTCGGTCACCTGGGACAGCTCGATCTTCGCCTTCTCGGCGGCTTCCTTCAGACGCTGAAGCGCCATCCGGTCGTTCGACAGGTCGACGCCGTGACCGTCCTTGAACCCTTTGACCATCCAGTCGATGATCCGCTGGTCCCAGTCGTCGCCCCCGAGCTGCGTGTCGCCGTGGGTCGCCTTGACCTCGAAGACGCCCTCGCCGATCTCGAGAAGCGACACGTCGAACGTGCCGCCACCGAGGTCGAACACGAGGATCGTCTGGTCGTGCTGCTTGTCAAGCCCGTAGGCGAGCGCGGCGGCGGTCGGCTCGTTGATGATGCGGAGCACCTCGAGACCCGCGATCCGCCCGGCCTCCTTCGTCGCCTGGCGTTGCGAGTCGTCGAAGTACGCGGGGACGGTGACGACCGCCTGCGTGACGCCGTCACCGACGTACGCCTCGGCGTCCCGCTTCAGCTTGGCCAAGATCTGGGCCGAGATCTCCTGCGGCGTCCAGCCTTTGCCGTCGACGTCCAGGCTCCAGTCCCTCACGCCCATGTGCCGCTTGATGGACCGCACGGTGCGATCGGGGTTCGTGATGGCCTGACGCTTCGCAACCTCTCCCACGAGGATCTCGCCGTTCTTGGCGAAACCGACGACGGAGGGGGTCGTGCGCGAGCCTTCCGTGTTCGGCACGACCGCGGGTTCGCCGCCCTCCAGGATGGCCACGACGGAGTTCGTCGTTCCCAGATCGATCCCTACTGCTCGTGCCATCGACTTCCTCCTCAGCTCTCGCTCTCCACCCGGCCCGCTCTCTCGAGTCTGGACCCGGCCCGCTCTCTCAGTCTGGAGACAGGATAAAACTTGAGTGTCTGACTATCAACTCTGGCTCCCGGACCCCCGTTCCGTCCTCGCAGCGCCGGTCGAGGGGACCGGCTAGACTCGCGCCCGATGATCGTGCGTGCCGGCGCCCTGGCGGTGATCGTCCTGCTGACCGGCGGCCTGTTCGCCCGCCGCGCTCGGCTGCTCGGCCAGCTGAACGCGCTCGGGCGGCCGGTGGACCGGTCGGGTGACCTGCCGAGACGCCTTGCCCGTGAGGGCTCCCACGTGCTCGGCCAGCGCAAGCTCTTCCAGCGCTTCGTGCCTGGGCTGATGCACGCCTTGATCTTCTGGGGCTTCCTGGTCCTGCTCACCACCATCGCGGAAGCGGCGGGTCAGGTCATCGCCCCGGACTTCGCGCTCCCCTGGGTGGGACGCACAGCCTGGCTTGGGCTCGTCCAGGACCTCTTCGCGGGGCTCGTCGCGGTCGGCCTCGCGATGGCCCTGTGGATCCGGCTCATCCAGCGCCCCGAGCGCTTCGTCGGGAGCCACACACGCGAGGCGTACAGGATCTTGGTTTGGATCGGCTGGGTCGTCCTCACGTTGTTCCTCGCGAACGGCATGCGGATCGCGCAGGGCATCAACGAGTCGTCGGTCGCATGGACCCCGGTGTCGAACCTGTTCGCGCAGCCGTTCGAGGACATGTCCGAGACGTGGCTATTCGCACTCGAGCAGGTGTTCCTGTGGGCACACCTGATGCTGGTCTTCGGGTTCCTCGTGTTCCTCACCTACTCGAAGCACCTGCACGTCGCCACGAGCTTCATCAACGTGTTCTTCGCGAGCACGAAGCCGCGAGGAGCCCTGACGCCGCTGCCGATCAGCATGGAAGCCCTCGAGGCCGGGGAGCAATCCCTCGGGGCTGCGACCATCACCGACCTCACGCGCAAGGAGCTGCTCGACCTCTACTCCTGCACCGAGTGCGGGCGGTGCCAGAGCGCGTGCCCCGCCTGGAACACGGGTAAGCCGCTCTCGCCCAAGCTGCTCGTCATGGACCTCCGCGACCAGCTCTTCGCGGAGGGCCCGGCGATCTTGGTCGCCCGGGGACGCGGAGAGCCCTACGAGGCGACCCCGCTGGTGCCGAACGTCGTCGCAGAGGAGGTCGTGTGGGCGTGCACGACGTGCGGGGCCTGCATGCAGGAGTGCCCGGTGGACATCGAGCACGTCGACACGATCGTTGACCTGCGTCGCAACCTCGTGATGGGTGAGTCGCGCTTCCCGCAAGAGGCGGGAGCGTTGCTGCGCAATCTCGAGAACACGAACAACCCGTGGGGGATGCCGCAGTCGACACGTGCCGCGTGGGCCGACGGGCTCGACGTCCGCGTGCTCACCGAAGGCGACGACCCACCGGAGGTCCTGTATTGGGTGGGATGCGCCGGCTCTTTCGACGACCGAGCCAAGAAGATCACTCAAGCGCTCGCGAGGATCCTTGCGACGGCGGGGGTCTCGTTCGCGATCCTCGGCCCGCGCGAGCTCTGCACGGGAGACCCTGCCCGGCGGATGGGCAACGAGTACCTGTTCCAGACCCTCGCCGAGCAGAACGTCGCAACCCTGAGCGGCGCCGGGGTCACCACCATCGTCGCGAACTGCCCGCACTGCTTCAACACGCTCCGCAACGAGTACCCGCAGTACGGTGGGGGTTTCGAGGTCCTGCACCACACGGAGCTCCTGGCGCGGCTCGTGCAGGAGGGGCGCCTGCAGCCCGTGGAGCAGGTCGGACGCGCTGCTCGCGTACCACGACCCCTGCTACCTCGGCCGACACAACGGCATCTTCCGGGAACCCCGGGCATTGCTCGAGCGCGTTCCCGGCGTCCGGACGGTCGAGATGCCCCGCCACGGTGAGCGCGCTCTGTGTTGCGGGGCGGGTGGTGCCCGGATGTGGATGGAGGAGCGGATCGGCAAGCGGATCAACCAGGAACGGGCCGACGAGGCAGCTTCGACCGGGGTAGACACGGTCGGCGTCGCCTGCCCGTACTGCCTGATCATGCTCGACGACGGCCACCGGGCCCGCGGCGACGCGACCGAGGTGCTCGACGTCGCCCAGATCCTTGCCCGCTCGGTGGGGGCGGACCGACCGCCCGCCGTGCCCACCCGCTAGCACCCAGCCCCGCTCCTCGGCACGAAGGTCTCCGAAGCTCGAGGGTCGCATCCAGCCCTTCGGCCGATGTCGTGGCCCGTTGAGTTCAAGCCGACCGGGGAACCGACCGAAAGGATGAACTAGACCGATCGGGCCCAGGACCGACCATCGGCCGACGCCGACCGGACGGGAATCGGGCCAAGCGACAGACGACACGCCAGCGTGTCGAAGGACGAGACGTGAAGGACGAGGCGTGGAGACGATGACCGTGCTGACCGAGCCGCCCGATCTCGGAGAGGTTGCTCCCGTGGATCCGGTGGCCCTCGAGCGCACCCGTCTCGCGTACGCGGTCCACGATGGGCTCACCCAGGTCGTCACGGCATCCGTCCTCGAGCTCGAGTGGCTCGCACGGCAGGTCGAGTCCGATCCGGCCGCGACCAAGGACGTGCTCGAGCGTGCCGCGGCAGAGCTCCGCAAGGCGCTCGACGAGATCCGCGACATGCTCGCAACGATGTCGCCGGAGGAACCACGCGGGGCCGATCGCCTCGACGATCTGGTTCGCGGTGTCATGGAGCGCTGGCAGCTGCCCGCTACGTGGGAGATCGAGGGCGACCTGCATTCCGTGCCGGACCGCGTGCTGGAGGCGGCCTCGGCCGTGATCCGCGAGGGCGTGGCGAACGCTGCGAAGCACTCAGCGTCGCACGCGGTGCAGGTGCGCGTGGCCGCGACGGAGGAAGCGCTCGAGGTGTGCGTCGAGGATCATGGCCGAGGCTTCGAGCCGGCCTCCACCTGCGTGTCGAACGGACATCTCGGCCTCGAGATGATGCGCCGTCGAGTGGCGGAACAGGGCGGCAGGCTCGACGTCGAGTCCGCGCCCGGTATCGGGAACGCGGGTGGTCGCCCGGCTGCCCGTCCACAAGCAAGGAGAACAGCCGTGAGGATCCTGATCGTCGACGACCACGCATTGGTGCGCCGCGGGATGGGTCACGTGGTTCGGGAGTGCTTCACGCAGGCCGAGGTCTTGGAAGTCCGGCAATGCCTCCGAGGCGCTGCACGTGATGGACTCGACCGAGGTCGACGTGGCCCTGGTGGACGTCCGGATGCCCGACTCGGACGGCCTGGAGCTGCTACACGAGATGAAGCAGCGCTGGCCCGACGTCCCGGTCATCATGCTGACGTCGTTCGATCATGCCCACTACGTGCGCCGTGCCCTCGCTGAAGGCGCCGCAGGGTACATGCTGAAGGACGCGACGCCCGAAGACCTCGAGCAGGCCATCAAGGTCGCGATGTCGGGCGGCGGCAACGTGCTGTCCCCGTCGCGTGATCCAGAACCTATTCGAGTCGATCGACGGCGGCGCACCCGAGAACGGGCGAGCCTCGCTCCGTCCGTCGAGCTCGCTCACCCAGCGCGAGACGGACATCCTCGCGCTGCTCGCGGAGGGCAAGAGCAACCGCGACATCTCGCGAGCGCTCTTCCTGTCGGAGAAGACCGTGAAAGCCCACCTGGCGGCCATCTTCCGCAAGTTGGGTGTCACGAACCGGACGCAAGCGGCGATGGCCGCAGTGTCGATGGGGATCGGACCTGGGCTTCCGACCTTGGACTTCGGGGGGCGCGCGAGCGTGCCCGGCTCGAAGCGCTAGCGGGGAGAGGACGATGTTCCGCAGGACGGACGACGAGCGGTCCGAATCCGATGGGTCCGCTCGAGCGACGAGAGCGCCTACGAGGACAACTGGTACCGGAGCCTGAAGGCGATGTCGGAGCGGCGGCGCCAGGAGACCCGCGCCGCTCGAGGCAGGGTTCCCGTCGAGGCCAGCGCCGAGGCCGAGAAGGACCGAGCGCTGCCGCCAGCTCTGGAGACGAGCGCGGGTCAACTGCTCGAGCGGCTGCGCGCGCTCCAACCCTCGGAGACCCAGAGCCCGCACCCGGGCCCGACGACCCCTCCGCCTGAGACTAGCTGCCCTCCGAGCGCAGGAACTCCTCGAAGAACCGACTCGCCGTAGGTCCGCGCTGTCCCTGGTACTTGCTGTGGGTCGCCCTCGACCCGTAGGGGTGGGCGGCCGGGCTCGAGAGCCGGAAGAACGAGATCTGCCCGATCTTCATACCCGGGTAGATCGTGATGGGCAGGTTCGCGACGTTCGACAGCTCGAGCGTCAGGTAGCCGTCCCAGCCGGGGTCCACGTAGCCCGCGGTTGAATGGATCAGCAGGCCGAGCCGATCCAAGCGATCGACTTGCCCTCGAGCCGCGCGACCATGTCGTCCGGGATCGCGACGCGCTCGAGCGTCGAGCCGAGCACGAACTCGCCGGGATGCAGGATGAAGGGCTCGCCGGCCCGACCTCCACGAGCTCGGTGAGATCCGGCATCTCACGCCGCACGTCGATATACGGGTAACGAGAGTTCGCGAAGACGCGGAACTGCGAGTCGACGTGGAGGTCGATGGAGGACGGCTGGACGCACGTCTCGTCGAAGGGGTCGATCACGATGCGCCCCGCAGCGATCTCCTCGAGGATGGTGGCGTCCGACAGGATCATCGTCCGCGAGCCACCCCTTCGCGCGAGACCGCGATCCAACGCTCGAGCACGGCGGCGGCCGCCCCGTCGTCGATCGAACGCGCGGCGAGCGTCATGCCCTCGGCGATCGAGCTCGCCACGCCGGCGACCTCGAGCGCCGCGCCCGCGTTCAGCAGAACGACGTCGCGTCGCGGACCCCGCCCGCCCTCGAGGATCGCTCGCGCGATGCTCGCGGCCTCGTCCTCGCATCCCCTCCCCGTAGGTCGTCCACGCTCGGCTCGCGACAGTCCAAGGTCCGCGGGATCGACGTGCGTCTCGCGCACCTCGCCATCACGGACGTCGTACACGGCCGAGATGCCAGTCGTCGTGAGCTCGTCCAGACCGTCCTGCCCCCGGAACAGCTTCGCGCGAACCCGGCGCCGCGCGAGCACCTCGGCCATGAGCGGCAGCATCCGGGCATCGGATACTCCGACCGCCTGCGCGAACGGCTGCGCCGGATTGCACAGGGGCCCGAGGAAGTTGAAGACCGTCGGTACCCGCAGCTCGCGACGAACGGGCCCCGCATGCGCCATCGACGGATGGAACGCGGGAGCGAACAGGAACGCGATGCGGACCTCCGTCAGGCACCGCTCGACCCCCGCCGCGTCGAGGTCGATCCGCACGCCGAGCGCCTCGAGCACGTCGGCCGAGCCGCAGTCGCGAGCTGGCGGCGCGGTTCCCGTGCTTGGCGACGGGGACACCGGCGCCCGCGACCACGATCGCCGAGACCGTCGAGATGTTGAAGGTCCCGCTTCGGTCGCCGCCGGTGCCGACGACGTCGACGACGGGCTCGGGCGGTGCGGACCGGGCGTCGCGAACTCGAGCATCGTCCGCACGAGCCCCTCGACCTCGTCCACGGTCTCGCCCTTGGTTCGAAGAGCCATGAGGAACCCGCCGATCTGCCCGGGCGTCGCGTCCCCGGTCATGATCCGCCGCATGACCTCGGCCGCTTCGTCGGCGGAGAGCGACCCGTGCGAAGCCAGCCGGGACAGGACCTGCGGCCACAGATCGTGCTGGTCCATGGGAGCGGCAGGCTAACAGGTCGGACGGAGCGGACCGCATGCGCGGAACACGCGTCGCTCGCTAGACTGTGGGTCCGGTCGTCCCCGCGGCCGGGCCACGCGGGCGTGGTTCAATGGTAGAACGCAAGCTTCCCAAGCTTGAAACGGGGGTCCGATTCCCCTCGCCCGCTCTGAGGTGTCCCCCGCGCGGACGTGTGCAGACGTCCGTGGACGTCTCCTCCGGGACCGTCGATCCATTGGTCGAGGGGTCGATCCTCTCCCCCGGAACCCCGTTCCCGACAGACGGGGCCTTGGCAGGCAACGAGAAGGGGAGCCGCCGAGCGGCGGCTCCCCTTCTTCGCGCTCTCTCTAGCTTCTCTACGCGGCTTCTAGACGCGCACCTTCGCCTTGGCCTTCAGACACACATCCCCGGATGGGAGCGTGAACCGCTTCGCGATCGCCACGTACTTGCCGGACCCGGAGGCACTCGTAGAGTATTTCCCTCCAGAACTGGTGGTCACGTTGGCGTCAGGTCCTGGTCTCTTGACCTTGACGGCGACCGCCGACGCACATGCGCTGAACCCGTCGCCCACCGTCACCTTGCCCTTCACCTTCGTCCCCTTGGCGTTGACGTTGAGCGTGACGGTCCTCGAGTGCTCGGGCGCGATCACCGTGAAGCTGGTCGCGCTGGTCGCGGTGCCCGCTGGCGTCACCACCGAGATCGGACCCGTGACGGCACCGTCCGGGACCGTCGCGTTCACCTGCGTCGCGGAGACCGGCGTGAACAGGGTCGCGTTCACGCCGCCGAACGCGACGTTCGTCGGCCCGCTGAGGTTGGTCCCGATGATCGCCACCGAGGTGCCGGGGGTCCCGCTGGTGGGACTGAACGAGGTGATCGTCGGCGCTGGTGCGATGAACGTGAAGCTGGTCGTGCTGCTCGCGGTCCCGGTCGGCACGGTCACGGTGATCGGCCCGGTTATCGCGCTGGCCGGGACGGTCGCGGTGATCTGTGTCGGGGAGTCCACGACGACCGAGGTCGACGCGACCCCACCGAAGGCGGCGGTCGCCGGAGCGGCGAAGTTCGTGCCGGTGATGACGACCGACGTGCCGGGACCTCCGCTGGTCGGCGCGAACGAGGTGATGGTCGGCCCGTTCGTCGTGATGTCCAGGCTCCAGCCACCGCTGATCGAACCGACATCTGCCCCGGCGTCGTCGAACACCCACAGGTTCCACGTGCCGTTCGGCGAGGTCCCGTTGAAGACCGAGAGGGTCGTGCCGTAGGGACCCGCAGGGGCAGGGCCGATCCCGCTGAAGGCGCCGCCGGGTTGGATGGTCGGCCTGTAGGTGCCCGAGAGGCAACCGGCAGCGGTGTTCGGGAGCACTCCGCTCGCGGCTTGGTCGAACACGAGGGTACGGTTGAGGACGCCGGGGGCGCCTCCGCACGTGTCGGCCATCAGCACGGTGGTCTGGTTCCCGGGACCGGCCAGCAGCACATCGACGTCCGAGGGGAAGGAGTGCGAGTAGCCGGTCAAGGTGACGTTCACGTCGGTGATGGTGCCGCTCAGCCCGGAGACCGAGATCGCCGACGGGTAGGGGTTGGCGATCCCGCTGGTCCCCGTCGCCGGGATCGCGATCGAACCGGTGTTGGAGAACGTCGTCGCGGAAGCCGGAACGACCATCAGGCCCACCACGAGCACGACGGTCAGGATCGAACCCCCTGCGGCGGCGACCGCGCGACGCGGTCCTCCGCGCACTACGGGATGCAACTTCATACGCCCTCCCTTTCTACTGCGGCGGGCTTCCGAAGATCGCACCAAGCGCCCACCCCGCCATACCCTGCCAAGGGCAAGCAATAACCATACCCTGCTGGTAGGAAATCCGCTACCCGTCGTGGGTCGTGGAGCAAGGCCCGACACGCACAGCAGGTCGTGCCCGGCCTCCGGGTTGGCGGTCTCGATGGCGGCCCGCCTGCCGCCTTCAGGGCTCTGGGGACCAGATGTAGGTGCGGTGGCGGGAGACCTCTCGGAACCCCAGCTTGATGTAGAGCCCCTCCCCGGCCGGATCGGCCGACAGTGCCGCCACGCGAAGACCCAGCGCTCGAGCCTCGAGCAACGCCGTCGCGGCTACGGTCGCGCCGATCCCGCGGCGACGCCACGCGGGCACGACAGCGATGTTCCCGAGTCCCGCGACGCCGGCGCCGGCGCCGAGAGACAGCGTGGCCGAGCCGACGGCAAGTCTCTCGACGCGACACACGAAGTGGCGGAACGGCGCGTCGTCGCCGAAACCGAGCAACCGGAACGCCTCCACGGATGGGCGCTCTGCGAATGCGGGATCATCGAACGCGCTGCTGACGACCTGCACCCATTCGGGGAACGCCGCGGTGTCACGTACCCGCGCAACCGCGACCTCGGCCGGCGCGTCCGGCACGCGCAGATCCACGAGCTCCATCCCGAAGCCGGGTCGGTCAGCATCGAGTGCGAGCCCGTGCCGACGAAGCGCCGCGTCCACGCCGAGGCCCGAGCTCTCCGGCGGCACGAATCGCCACCACATCATGGGCAGGTCTCGGGCTTTGAAGGGCTCGAGCCGGCGCTCGATCGCGGCGTCCAGGTCGTTCCTGCGGAGAGTGGCGTGCAGGACGCCGTTCGAGTACGGAGAGGGTTCCCCCGTCCGGAACCAGATCGCATCGGTCCCAACCTCCACCTCGCCGATCGGGGGGCCGTGCAGGAGCGTCATCATCGTCACGAGGTCGGCGCGAACAGCCTCGGCGAGCTCGGCGTCAGACACCATCAGCGTCGCCCCCGCCGAGGGGTGAACCCGAGCACCGTGTGTGCCGTCGGGCACAGGTCGGCGAGCGGGCAGTCCTCGCACCGCGGCGCCGGGGCCTTGCAGATCTCGCGCCCGAGCCGGATCAACCCCACGTGCAGCGGGGTCTTCAGCTCGTCGGGCACCGCCTCGGCGAGCAGGTCGTGGGCCTTGCCCGCCGAAGCCTTCGGCGGGATCAGCCCGAGGCGGCGCGAGACCCGGTGTACATGCGTGTCGACGGGGATCGCATCGCGGCCGAGCGCGAACGCCAGCACGACGGCGGCCGTCTTCGGTCCGACACCAGCGAGCGACGTGAGATAGCCGCGCGCCTCGGCGTCATCGAGATCTCGGAGCGCGGACAGGTCGTACCCGCCCTCGCGCTCGGCGATCTCGCGCAGGATCCCCTGGATCCGGACGGCCTTCGTGTTCGCGAGCCCTCCCGATCGGATCACGTCGGCCACCGCCGCGGGATCCTCGGCGACGACCTGATCCCAGGTCGGGAAGGCAGCGCGGAGCGCGTGGAAGGCGCGCTCGGCGTTCGGGTCGCTGGTGTGCTGCGACAGCACCGTCCAGATCAGCTCGTCGAGGGGGTCGGTCGCGCGAGGAGCCTCGAGCGGTCCGAACGCACGCTCCAGCCGCTGCGCGATCGTGCGGAATCGTCGGCGGTCCGTGCTCACGGCCCGCCAGGGTACGCGACGTGCGCCGACCGACCCCGCGGGGGCCTTCGGACCCTGAGCCTCGGGCCCTCCAGCCTTGCCGACGGGCGAAGCCCTTCCCTAGCGTCGGCTCGAAGTCCGAACGGTGCACGCTCCTCATCAGGAGAGCGGGCCGCGGCGGGCAGCCCGGGAGGATCGCCAACCCTGAAGGGGGTGAGGTCTGGCGATGGTCGACTCCAACACCGTCCTGTGGGGACAGACGATCGTCTACACCCTGTACGCGCTCGTGATCATCCTCGTCGTCGCCTGGTTCGCATATCGAGTGACGCAGGAGGGACCGGCCCGCGTGCGCCCGGGGGTCTTCTACGCGTTCGTAGGCTTCCTCGCGATCACGGGGGTATCGCTCCACATCATCACCTACAACACGATCCCGTGGTCGCCGCTCGACCTGCATCGCGCCGACACCCAGGCCGACAAGGTCTTCGAGATCGGCGTCGCGGACCACGAGTTCCGGCTGCCGACGGAGCAGCTTCTGATCGACTGCAACGACAAGGTGCTGTTCGACGTTTCGTCCGCGGACCTGACCTACGGGTTCGGTCTGTTCCGCCAGAACGATTCGATGCTCTTCCAGATGCAGGTCATCCCAGGCCACCGGAACGACCTTCTGTGGGAGTTCGGCGAGAACGGCACGTACTCGATCCGCTCGACCGAGTACTCGGGGCCGGAGGGCTACGACATGGTCGTCGAGGACGCCGTCCGCGTGTCCGGATGCACCGGGGAGGCATGACCGAGATGTCCGACACCCAGAGCGTCGCGACTCGTCGAACCATGACCTTCTCCCAGACCCTCCTCCGGGGGAATGAAGACGCCTTCAAGCCGCGGACCCTCACGCCGATGCAGAAGCTCACGCTCCGGTTCGTGGTCGTGGGTCTCGTCTACTACGGCTTCGCGGCGATCGAAGGCATGATCATGCGGATCTACGCGATCGAGCCCATCTCGTTCATCGGCACCCGCCAGTACTTCGGGATCCTGACGGCCCACCCACTCGTCGGGATCTTCGGTTCGACGTACATGCTCGTGATCGGCGCGTTCTCGTTCCTCGTCCCGTACCTCATGAAGAAGCCGCTCTGGAGCTTCCGAGTGGCGACGTGGACCTTCTGGTGCATCACGATCGGCACGTTCGTCTTCTGGTCCGACGGCTTCCTGACGCACTACGCGCCGCTGTACACGCTGTACTGGCCGCTGCCGGCCGACTTCACGCAGTTCCGGCCGCTCGGCGGCGCGATCTTCATCTCAGGGATCGCGATCGTGATGGTGGGCACCGCCATGTTCGTCCTGAACGTCTTCAAGACGATCACGTACACGCCACCCGGCCAGGAGCGCCAACCCACCGGGAGGCTGCTGGCATCGGCTCTGGGATTCACCGGCCTCGCGAACCTGTTCCGCCGGCGCGAGGACCGGAAGGACCACCTCGTCCCCCTCCCGGTCGCGGCCATCGCGAGGGGAAGCGTGGACATGGCTCTCAACACCACGGTCATCCTGTTCACGGGCGTCCTCATCCTCGTCTACATGGTGGCCGAGCTGTTCGGCGTCAGCCTGCGGGATTCGGCCGTGGACGCCCTCCTGTACAAGAACTGGTTCTGGTGGGGCCTGGACCTGATCGCCGACGGCCTCGTCTTGGTGTTCGTCGCGGGCACCTGGTACCTGCTCGCGAGCCTGATCACGGGCAAGCCCGTCTTCATGCAGAACTGGGCCCGGGCGGCGCTGGCCGTCGAGCTCGTGGTGTCGTGGACGGTCTGGTCCCACCACTTGCTCTCGGACCAGGCGCAGCCCGAGATGCTGAAGATCGTCTCCGGCGAGATGGTCACCGCGTTCGAGCTCATCACGCAGGGCCTCGCGTTCTTCATCACGCTCGCGACCCTGTGGAGCGTCCGGCCGCTGAAGATGACGAATCCCCTGAAGTTCCTGCTGGGCGGCCTGCTCGGGTTCGCGCTCGCCGTGCCGGCCGGAATCCTGCAGGCCGACATCGGGCTGAACCGGATCCTCCACAACACGCAGTGGGTGGTTGGACCGCACGTGCACGTCGCGATCTTGATCGGACTCACGATGACGCTCTACTCGGCCGTCTACCTGATGCTGCCCATGCTCACGAACGGGGCGAAGCTCTACAGCCAGCGGCTCGCGACGTTCCACTTCTGGGCGCACCTGACCGGCGGCATCGGCATGGGAGCGTTCATGGGGATGGCCGGCTTGCAGGGCATGCTCAGGCGGACTATCTACTCCGACGGCGAGTACCTGCCGTACATGATCCTGGCGGGGATCTCGGGAGCGCTGCTCCTGGCTGCGCTCGCCGCGTTCCTCTACAACATCGTGATGACGGTCGGCCTGCGGGGCGCGATCGGCATCTTCAAGCGATCGGAGCTCGATCGGGACGTGCTCGTACCCGCCTCGTCGCCGTAGGTCCGAAGCCTCAGGGGGCCGCCTGGGGCGTGTAGTTGCGGAACTGCGTGAGGGTCGGCAGGAACGTGAGAAGCACGCTGTCGGTCGGGCCGTTGCGGTGCTTGGCGACGATGAGCTCCGCGGTGCCCTTCTTCTCGCGATCGGTGTCATCACGGTGGATGAACATGACCACGTCGGCGTCCTGCTCGATCGCACCGGACTCGCGCAGGTCCGACAGCTGCGGCCGCTTGTCCTGCCGGCGCTCCGGGTCGCGGTTCAGCTGAGAGACCGCGATGACCGGGATGGATAGCTCCTTGGCCAGCAGCTTCAGGCTCCGGCTGATCTCGGCGATCTCCTGCTGCCGGTTGTCGACACGGCGGTGGTGCGACATCAGCTGGAGGTAGTCGACGATGATCAGGCCGAGACCACTGCGCCTGGTCGCGAGCCGTCGGGCCTTCGCGCGGATGTCCACGATCGTCACGTTGCCCGAGTCCACGATCGTGAGGGGTGCGTCGTGCAGCGCCTCGGCGGCCTGCGCGATGCTGGCCCAGTGCTCGGCGCCGACCCGCTTGTTCCGGATCGCGTCCCACGGCACGCGGGCCTCGGCGCAGAGCAGGCGCATGCCGATCTCCCAGCGCGACATCTCGAGCGAGAACATCCCGACCGGGGTGGCGTGATCGACCGCCACGTTGCGCGCGAGGTTCGTGACGAACGAGGACTTGCCGACGCCGGGACGAGCCGCGACCACGATGAGGTTCCCGGGCTGCAGTCCCGAGAGCAACTGGTCGACATCCCGGAACCCGGTGGGCAAGCCGGCGAAGGCCGATGCACGGTTCTGGATGTGCTCGAGGTCCAAGATCGCCTGGTCGACGAGCTCGCGGAGCGTGGCGATCTGGTCCTTCTCGTCACGGCGGGCCACGTCGTAGATCCGCTGCTCGGCCTCGTCGGCGACATGCTCGGGGTCCTCGGGCGCTGAGTAGCCCATCTCCATGATGTCGGCCGCCGCCGAGATCAACCGCCGCAGCAGCGCGTGCTCGGAGACGATCTTCGCGTAGTTGCCCGCCGCGGCAGGGGTCGGCACCTGCTCGACGAGCTCGTGGATGTACAGGTGCCCGCCGACCTCCTCGAGCATCCCGCGCCGGCGGAGCTCCTCGACCGCGGTGATCGCATCGACCGGGTCACCCCGCGCGTACAGCGACCGGAGGGTCTCGAAGATCTTGCCGTTGGCCGAGCGGTAGAAGTCCTCCGGCCGGATGAGCTCGACGACGTCGGCGATCGCCTCGGCCGAGAGCATCATCGAGCCGAGCACCGACTCCTCGGCCTCAAGGTTGTGGGGCGGCACCCGATCCGGCCGGATCCGCCGGACCTCCTCAGGCGCGCGCACCACCGAACCCCACCCCCTCTATCCATCCCCCCGGCGTCGGAACGCTAGACCTCGGCATGGTCCGTCGGCATCGGAAAACGCGGTGGGTTTCCTCCGCCGCAGGTCGCGAGCTCAGATTCCTTGTCACACCGCCTCCCACCTGCGATCTCCCCATGTGGAGAACCCTGTGGAAACGTGTGTATCACGGGGGAATGACACGCCTGTGATTCAGGCGGAGGGTGTCCGTGGGTCGGGTCGTCGAGGCGCGGGGGTCGTGCGAGGGGCAGTGGTGTGGGAGCGGCCCGGTGGTGGGGTGGGCGGAGCGTGGGTGGCGCGCGGGGAGGGGTCTCGCCCGAGCGTCGTCGAGGCCGCGGAAAGCGCTCGCGGAGCCTACCGAGCCAAGCGGACCGAGCAGCTCGGGCGAGGGCCCGACCTCCGGCGCGCCCACGCAAGGCCCGCACAGAACCACCGCGGACACACGACAGCCCCGGCCACGCACGCGGCGCGACCGGGGCCGGTGCTGGAGCGGTTATCGCTCCGAGGGCTCGACCTCGATCGTGAGAACCGGATCGACCTCGGGGAACAGGTGCACGCGAACCTCGTGGGCACCGACCGAGCGGATCGGCTCGTCGAGGTGAACGTCGTGCCGGTCCACCCGCACGCCGGTCTGCCGGTCGATCGCCTCGGCGATGTCGTTCGCGGTCACGCTGCCGAAGAGCTTGCCCTCCTCGCCGGCGTGAGCCGCGACCTTGATGGGCGTGGAGGCGAGCCGTGAGGCGACCTGCTCAGCCTCCGCCTTCGCCGCGTTCACGCGCACCGCGTGCGCCCGCCTGAGACTGTCGATGTGCTTCACACCGCCGCGCGTCGCCTTGACCGCCAGACCTCGAGGCATCAGGTAGTTGCGCGCGTACCCATCGGCAACCTCGACGATATCGCCGGGGTGACCGAGCTTGTCGACGGACTTCTGGAGGATGATCTTCATCGGGCCGAGAAGGGTAGCAGCGCCATCTCGCGGGCGTTCTTGACAGCAGTGGCCACGTCGCGCTGGTGCTGCGAGCAGTTGCCACTGACGCGGCGCGCGCGGATCTTACCCCGTTCGGACACGAACTTGCGCAGCGTCCCTATGTCTTTGTAATCCACGGATTCGACCCGGTCCTTGCAGAAGATGCAGATCTTGCGCTTGGTCTTCTTCTGCCAGGCCTTGTCTTCCTTCTCCTTCTTGGCGGGTCTCTTCTTCGCCTTAGTTGGCATCCAGTGGTGTCTCCTCGTCTGCCATCGGGGCGCCAACCGTAGCCGGCGCGGACCATTCGCTCGAGCGACCCTGCCGCTCGACCTTCGCGGTAGCCCATCGCAGGCTGGGTCCGACCTCGTCGGCCTCGATCTCGACCACCGTCCGCTTGTCGCCCTCTTGGGTTTCCCAGGAACGCATCTGGAGGCGGCCGGCCACGACGACGCGCGTTCCCCGCGTGAGGGACTCGGCGACGTTCTCGGCCAGGCTCCGCCAGCCGTTGACGGTGAAGTAGGACGTCTCTCCATCCTTCCAGTTCCCCGCCTCGTCCTTGTAGCGACGGTTCACGGCGACGCGGAACTTCACCACGGCCGCGCCGTTCGGCGTGTACCGCAGCTCGGGGTCGTCCGTCAGGTTGCCGACGATGATGATCTGGTTGTCGCTCGCCACTTCCATCACCTTCCGATCGCAAGCCGCTTCCCGGGTGATGGCGTGAGCCCGGGAAGGGGGAAGGCTGCCTAGGCCGCCGCGCCCTTCACGACGACCTTGAATCGCAACACCTCGTCTGCGAGATGCAGCGTGCGCTCGAGCTCCCTGATCACCGCGGGCTCCGCCGTGAAGTCGACCACGACGTAGTAGCCCTCGTTCTGCTTGGCGATCTCGAACGCGAGCCGCCTGCGCCCCCACCGGTCGATGTTGCCGACGGCGCCACCGCCATCGGCCACGACCTTGGTGATGCGCTCGACCGCCTGCCCGACGACCGACTCGTCGGCCTCCGCGGGCAGGATGAGCATGACCTCGTACAGCCTCAGTTCCCCACCTCCTCTGGTCTGGACGGCCCCCCTCCGAGGGGGAGCAGGATGCTGGGTAGGCCTCCAGAGTGTACCGGCTGCTCTCGAGGCCGACCCTAGCACCCGGGTCCGACACCCGAGCACCCGAACCAGGCTCGACCGCGGTCGCCGGCCGATCCGAGGCTCCGGGGTAGACTGCTCGGGCGTATTGCCGTGCACTCGATGAAGGAGGCGCGAGCGACATGACGGTGACGATCCACGACCTGCGCGCGTGGAAGGCGGAGGGCAGGCGCTTCGCGATGCTCACCGCGTACGACTTCCCGACCGCGCGGATCCTCGACGAGGCGGGTATCCCCGTGCTGCTCGTCGGCGACTCCCTGGCCAACAACGTCCTCGGCTACGAGACGACGCTGCCCGTGACCATGGAGGAGATGCTCCACCACTCGCGGGCGGTGGCCCGCGGCGCCCGCTCCGCCATGGTGGTCGGCGACATGCCCTTCCTCTCGTACCAGGTCTCGATCGAGGAGGGGATCCGTAACGCGGGGCGGTTCCTCAAGGAGGGCGGCGCCCACGCCGTCAAGCTCGAGGGCCCGCAGCTCGAGCTCACGAACCGGCTCGTCGAGCTCGGCATCCCGGTCATGGGACACGTCGGTCTCACCCCGCAGTCGGTCCACGGGATGGGTGGCTACCGCGTCCAAGGCCGTGGCGAGGAGGCGGCGCGCCGGATCGCTGATCAGGCGCACGCCATCGCCAAGGCGGGCGCGTTCTCGCTCGTGCTCGAGGGAGTCCCCGCCGAGCTCGCGCGCGAGATCACGGCGGCGATGCCGATCCCGACGATCGGGATCGGCGCCGGCCCGGCGTGCGACGCGCAGGTGCTCGTCATCACGGACCTACTCGGCGTGAGCGAACGCCTCCCCAAGTTCGCGAGGGCATACGCGGACCTCCGCGGGACCATCACGGAGGCGGCCCGCGCCTTCGCCGCCGATGTCCAGGCGGGCACGTTCCCCGACGGCGACCACACGTACGACTGACCGCCCCGCCGCACGCCGACGGCCATAGACTCCGGCCGTGGGCGAGCGCGCACGGCTACGGCGGTGGTCGATCGTGATGACGATCGTCTCCGCGTCGGCCACGGCGCTCCTCCTCGGCGCCGCCCTGGCGGACCCGAGCGGCGGCGGTGGCGTGGACACGTGGGTGTTGCTCGCCGCGGCGTGCTTCGGTTTGACCGTGGTCGTGGGGGCGGTGTGGGCGGTCTCGCGGAGGGTCGTCGACCCGGCCCTCGAGCGCGCCGCGACCGCCGAGCACATCGCCGAGGAGCTCCGCGGCCCGCTCCTGTCCCTCCGGTCGCTCTCGGCGTCCGGGCTGCGCGGTGCAGCCGAGATGACCGACGAGGACCGCGCGGCGTTCTTCGTGCTCATCGACGAAGAGTCTTCGCGGCTGCGCCGTGCCGTCGAGCAGATCTCGATGGCGCTCCGGATCGAGGCCGACGGACTCCGATACGACCTGCGCGATGAGGACCTGGGGGCGCTCGTCGAGGAGGCCGCGGCCCAGGTCCCCCACGGCGAGCATCCGCTCCGGGTGGAAGTCGAACCCGACCTCCACGTGCGCGTCGACCGCCTGCGGCTCGGCGAGGCGCTCGCGGCCATCGTCGACAACGCGTCGCGGTTCTCCCCGCCCGACGCGCCGATCGAGGTGCGCGCGTTCCGCGCCGAGGACCGCTCGGCCGTGGTGGAGGTCGCGGACCACGGGTCCGGGTGTTCCCCTCGACCGTCGCCTCGAGGTGGTCCGGCGCGGCGTCACGTGGCGCCCCCCCGGCTACGAGAAGACGCCCGGCGCGGGCGTGGGGCTGTTCGTCGCGCGCGCTCACGTGCTCGGTCAGGGCGGAGAGATCGAGATCGAGGATCGCCCAGGAACCGAGGATGACATCGGACCCGGCACCGTCGTCCGCATCACCCTGCCACCCCGTCCCGAGTGAGGGACTACCCAAGGGCAGGCGGCTCGGAATCTTCTCGCCGCCCGCTCAGGCCACGCGCCCCTCGGACCGAAACGTAGGTGGACGGCATGAGAACAGCGGGCGGGGCCTCGGCACCGCTCGTTTCCCGGAAGGCGGTCGGAGAGCCCGCCGCCGGGAGGTGATGGTGGGGCCGCCTCCCCCTCGGCGGCCCCGCTTCACGTCCAGGTTGGGTGACCGGTGCTCGGACATCCCTGCTCCGCTCGCCGCCGATGCGAGAATCCGGCCGGTGAGCGAACAGGCGCGGCGTCGGATCGGGCTCGGGGTCCTCCTCACGTGCCTCACGGCGACGCTCGCCCTCGGCCTCGCGGTGAAGGCACCCTGCGCGAGCGGGGACTGGGGCAACGGCCGCCAGTACACCCGACTGTGCTACTCGGACATCGTCCCGCTCCTGGGGACCGAGCAGCTGACCGGCGACCGACTCCCCTACCTCGACGCCTGCGTGGAGAGCGACGGTCAGTGCGACGAGTACCCCGTCCTGTCCATGTACACCATGCGCGTGGCGGCGTGGGTATCCGACGGCGTGGCCGGCTTCTTCGCCGCGAACGTCGTGCTCCTGGCGCTCGCGGCGTTCGTGACCGCTCTCTGCCTCTACCTGCTCGTCGGTGCCCGGGCGCTGTACTTCGCGCTCGCGCCGACACTCGCGGTCTACGCCTTCATGAACTGGGACCTCGTCGCGGTCGCGTTCGCCACGGCCGCCACGCTCGCCTACCTTCGCCGACAACACGTCGCATCCGGCGTGCTCCTCGGACTCGGGGCCGCGGCGAAGCTCTATCCGGCGCTGCTCGTCATCCCGTTCGTGGCGGGGCGGTTCCGCGAGCGCGACCCCGACGGCGGCATCCACCTTGCATGGGCGTCGATCGGCACCTGGTTGGCCGTCAACGCTCCCTTCGCGCTCGCCGCGCCCTCGTCATGGTGGCGGTTCTTCGCATTCAACTCCGAGCGCCCCGCGGATTGGGACAGCCTGTGGTTCATCGCCTGCCACCGGATCACCGGCGAGCTGCACTGCGAGCCGACCCGGCTCATCAACGTCGCCTCGCTCGTCCTGTTCGTCGCGTCGAGCGCGTTCGTCTGGTGGCTCAAGCGCCGGCGCGAACCCAACTTCGCGCGCTGGACGCTCGGACTGCCGATCCTGCTGCTGTTCCTGCTCACGAACAAGGTCTACTCGCCGCAGTACGGGCTGTGGCTCCTGCCCTGGTTCGCGCTCGTCCTTCCCTCGCCAAGCGCGTTCGTCGCCTTCTCGGTCGCCGACACCGCGGTGTTCGTCACCCGTTTCTCGTGGTTCGGCCAACTCGGCGGGTTCGGCGGCCTGCCCATCGACGCGTTCCAGGTCGCGGTGCTCGTCCGGGCCGCCGTGCTCGTGTGGTGCCTCGTCGAGTGGGTGCGGAGGCCGCAGCGCGACCTGCGGCCCTCCCCCGCCGAGGCCGACCCGGTCCCCGCGTGAGCACGGCCGCCGGGACCTCGGGGGCGCAAACACCTCGGAGCCCGGGCACGCGCTCCTCGCTCCGGACGGGGTTCGTCTTCGCCGTGAAGGTGTTCCTCGGCGTGCGGGTCGGGCTCTTCGTGCTCGGACTGCTCTCGCCGGGGCTGTTCCCGCCGCTCGACCCCGTCTCGGTGCCGGGCTGGCCGGCACACACGCTCCCGGACCCCGGCTGGCACAACCTGTTCACGGTGTGGGAGCGGTTCGACGCGCTCTGGTTCCTACGGATCGCCGACCAGGGCTACCGGGCCGCCGACGGCAGCGCCGCCTTCTTCCCCCTGTATCCGCTCCTCACCAGGTTCGTGTCGGTCGTGCTCGGCGGACGGCCTTTGGCCGCGGCCCTGCTGGTCTCGAACGCGGCGCTGCTCGGCGCCCTCACGGTCCTGTACGACCTCACCCGCGTGGAGATCTCGGATGCGGTCGCGCGCACAACGGTGATCCTGCTCTGCGTGTTCCCAACGGCGTTCTTCTGGTTCGCGCCCTACAGCGAGCCGGTCTTCTTGCTGCTCGCCGTCACCGCACTGTGGGCTGCGCGACGTGGCCGGTGGCCGCTCGCGGCCACGGCGGGCTTCGGCGCGGCACTCACCCGCAACATCGGCGTCGTCGTTGGCGCGGCGCTCCTCGTCGAGGCCATCCAGCAGTGGCGCGAGGGTGACCGGCCACCGTTCCGCGGGATCTGGGCCGCGCTCGCGACGGGTCTTGGGACGCTCGCGTACCTCCTGTTCTGGCAGGCGAAGACCGGCGACTGGCTCGCGCCGATCCACCAACAGGTGAACTGGGAGCGCGTGTTCGCGTGGCCGTGGAGCACGCTGGTCCAGGGCACCAAGGCGGCCTTCCGCTACGTCGGGAACACCAACGGCTCGTACTGGCTGATCGACTGGCTGCTCGTCCTGCCGGTGCTCGCGGCCTCGGTGCTCGCCCTGACCAGGTACCGGTGGGCCTTCCGCGTCTTCCTGTGGAGCGGACTCCTCACGCCGCTCTCGTTCATCTTCCAGGATCGACCTCTGATGTCGATGCCGAGGTTCGTCCTTCCCATGTTCCCGGCCTTCTGGGTGATGGCCGAGGTGCTCGGACGGTGGCGCGTCCCCCGCTGGGCGGTGGCCGCGGTGGGGGCGGCGGGGCTCGGTCTGCTCGTGCCCCTCTTCGTGAACTGGTACTACATCTTCTGACGCCTACGCGCCGACATATAGGATGGGTTCCGCACAGCGGCCCACGGAGTAAGGGAGCGACGGGTGACGATCCGAGTAGCCATCGCGGACGACCATTCCCTGGTACGGCAGGGTCTCCGGCGCTACCTCGACATGGCCGAGGGCATCGAGGTCGTCGGCGAGGCTTCGAACGGGAAGGAGCTGCTCGACCTCGTGGCTGCCGAGGATCCGGAGATCGCCCTCGTGGACATCCGGATGCCCGAGATGGATGGCCTCGAGGCCGCCAGGCTGATCCGAGACCAGTACCCGAAGGTCGGGGTCATCATGCTCACCGCCTATGACGACCGGCAGTTCGTCGTCGAGGCCGTGCGCTCGGGAGCCCGCGGATACGTGCTGAAGGCTCGGGACGCCGAGCACCTGATCCAGACGGTGCGCCTCGTCGCCGGCGGCAACATGGTGATCGACCCCCAGCTCGTGGTCGCTCTCGCCGAGGAGCTCAGCCAGGCGAAGGAGAAGGATCGCAAGGCCGAGACCCTGACCGCCCGCGAGATCGAGGTGCTGCAGCTCCTCGCGTTCGGTCACACGAACCGCGACATCGCCGAGCGCCTGTACATCTCACCGGACACCGTGAAGACGCACCTCGAGCACATCTTCGAGAAGCTCGGCGCGTCCGATCGCACCGCCGCGGTGGCCGAGGCGCTCCGCCGCCGGCTCATCGAGTAGCCGCCCTCCCAGCCCAGCACTCCCTCCCCCGCCTCCCCCAGCCGGCCTACGCCGACGTGCCCGATGCAGACCCAGACCGGGTGATGGAGTCACCCCCGGCGCTCGGGCATGATGGGAGCCTGATGGCCGCCGCCCACCAGCGCCAGCACGCCCCCCTCGTCCCGACCCTGCTCTTGATCGCCGCGGCCGCGGCGGTCGCCACGTATCTGCTCGGGGACGACGTCCTGCGCTCGACGAACGGCCTCGGCTCCGCGGTCCTGGCGTGCTCGGCCCTGCTCTCGGCGGTGGCGGCGTTCAGCCGCCTGCGGTACCCCGAGGCATGGCGCTCCACCCGCTGGCTCGCCATCGCGATCCTCGGATTGGGCTTGATCGCCGGCCTCTTCTGGTACCACGACGTCGCCGACCCCGTGGCGAAGCCGGGCACGTACGGCGAGGCCTTCTTGCTCGTGTGCTTCCTGTTCCTCGTCCCCGCGGGGATCGAGTACCGGGAGCACCTGCCTGCCCCGGACCGCCACGAGATCGTGGCGGACGTGGCGCTCATCTCGGTCTCGGTCGGCAGTGCCCTCTACCTGTTCCTGCGACCGGTCGGCGCAACCACCTCGGAGGCGGTCTGGAGCTGGGTGGCCGCGCTCATGGTCGCGTCCGCCCTCGGCGCCTATGCCGCCCTCTCGCTCTGGCTCCCGACGAAAGCGCACGTCGGCCAGCTGCTCGGGGTCGGAGCCCTCGCGGCAGGGGTCCTCGTCTTCGCCGAGGGATCGGTCGAGGGCGTCTACGAGCAGGGGAACCCCTCCGCGGAACTGCCGCTCGTCCTGGCCCCGCTCCTGCTGGCGCTCCTCGTGAACGTGATCCCCCGGCACGGCGTGGGCGAGCGGACGACATCGCCTACCCGGTACGGGCGAGCGCTCCTCACCACGCTGTCGGTCACGACGGCGTGCGCGGCACTCGCACTCGTCGCCTGGGCCGAGACCACCGGACACCTCAGGTCGAGCCAAGGCGCCGCGTTGATCGCCGTGCTCGCCGTGGCGATCGCGCTTCGGATCCTCGTGAACCAGGTGCGCGGGACGACCGCCACGCGGGAAGCGCAAGATGCCCTCGACCAGAAGGAGGTCGCCCTGCGCGAGACCGACAAGGCGCTCGCTCGCCTACAGCGTGCGAACGAGACCTTGCAGGAGTCCGAGGAGCGTCTGCGCACGGTGTTCGAGTCCGCCGTCGACGGCATCGTCGAGCTCGACCACAAGAACACGATCGTCCGCGCGAACGAGGCATTCTGTCGCATGATCGACCTGCCTCGCAGCATCGTCGAGGGGCAACCGTGGGCGGCGCTCGCGGCCTCGATCGACGCCGATGAATCCTTCGCGACGATGCCGCAGGCCGGTCAAGGGACCCTGCGACGCGAGAGCAACGCGTTCTACCTCGAGTCGAGGACGTCGGACGTCCCGAGCGACCCGCCCCGTCGCCTCCTCCTCGTGCGCGACGTCACGGCTTCTCGAGTGGCCGACCAGACGATCCGCTCGCTCTTCAAGTTCCTGCAGGACCGCGACGAGGACCGCACCCGGATCATGAGGCGGACGAACGCCGCGATCGAGAACGAGCGCAACCGCATCGCCCGCGACCTCCACGATGGACCGGTCCAGGGGGTCTCAGCCGCGTCGTTGTCGCTCGAGGCCGTCCTGCTGATGCTCCGGGCCGGCGAGCTCGAGGAGGGGACCGAGATCCTCTCGAAGGTCCGCAGGGAGCTCTCGGAGGAGGCGGACAACCTCCGGCGCCTGATGTCGGGGCTCCGTCCGCCGCTGCTCGAGGAGCGCGGCCTCACCCCGGCGCTCCGCGAGACGCTCGCCAAGTACGGGACCGACTACGGGGTCGAGACGGAGTTCATCGGCATCGGCACCGCCGAGATCCCGCAGGACCTCGAGACGCTCGCCTACCGCATCGTCCAGGAGGCGCTCTCGAACTCCAGCAAGCACGCCGAGGCGACGCGCGTGGCCCTCACCGTCGAAGCCGTCGGCAGGCAGCTGCGGCTCGAGATCACGGACGACGGCGTGGGGTTCGACTCGGCGAAGGCTCGCGAGTACCTCCAGATGGGTCGCGTCGGCCTCGCCTCGATGCGCGAGCGCGTCGAGCTCGCGAACGGGACCTTCATGGTGCACTCGACGCTGGGCAAGGGCACGACCGTGATGGCGACGCTCCCGCTCGACGCCCTGCCGGCCGCGCGCGAGTTCTCGGTCTCCGAGGTCTCGTAGGACCTCACCCGCTCGCCGGTTCGACCCGTGTCGTGGGCTTGGGCACTGGCGGCCCCGTGCCGCCGGTCGGTCCGGTCGGCGGTCCCGTGCCTCCGGTGGGCCCGGTCGGGCCCGTAGGCCCGGTCGGCGCGGTGGGGCCCGTCGGCGCGGTGGGGCCGGTCGGCGCGGTGGGGCCGGTGGGCCCGGTCGGCTCGGGCGAGGGGGAGGGCGTCGAGGGCGGCGGCGTCGGCGGGCCGCCCGTGTAGCCCTCGAACGAGGGCTCGTGGAAGTCCTGGATCGGCTTGCCCTCCATGGCCTTCAGCATGAAGTCGTGCCAGATCAGGGCGGGGATCGTGCCGCCGAAGACCGCCGAGTAGCCCTCGACGTTCACGAGCGGGATCTGGCCCTCGGGGTAGCCGACCCAGACGCAGGCGGCGAGCTGTGGCGTGTACCCGCAGAACCAGGCGTCGACGTACTGCTGCGTGGTCCCGGTCTTGCCGGCGACCGGTCGCCCGATCTGCGCGTTCGTACCGGTCCCACTCGTCACGACCGTCTGGAGCGCGTACGTGGCGAGGTCGGCATCGTTCTGGGCGAGGACCTGGCGACCGCGCTCGTTGATCCGAAGGCGGACCTCACCGCTCGGATCGGCGACCTCGGCGAGCGGGGTCGCACGGTGGCGCCACCCTCGCGCGGCGAGCGTCGCATAGGCGTCGGTCATCTCGAGCGGCGTGACCTCCTGCGTGCCGAGCGTGATCGAGCACACGGGGTCGAGATCCGAGGTGATCCCCATCCGGTGCGCCACGTCGACCACCGCTTCAGGCCCGACGACCGTCACGAGCTGCGCGAAGACCGTGTTCACCGAGTGCGTGGTCGCCTGCGTGAGCGTGAAGGTTCCGGCCTCGGAATCGCTCGCGTTCGACAGCTCCCACGGGGCGCCGTCCGTGTAGCAGCGCCGGTCGGGGATCGTGATCGACCCGGGTCCGCTCCACCGAGAGTTCAGGCTGATCTTGTCCTCCATCGCGGCGACCAGCGTGAACGGCTTGAACGCCGAGCCCGCCTGGCGGCCGGTCCCCCCGTCGCCGGTCGCGAGGTTCACCTGCGAGCGGTCCCAGTTGCTACCGCCCACCATCGCGAGCACGCCGCCCGTCCTCGGGTCGATCGCGACGAGCGCGGCCTCCGGATCGGCCGGATCGGGCAACCGGTTCGCGACGGCCTCCTGGGCGAACGCCTGCATCTGGCGATCCAGGGTCGTCGTCACCTGGAGACCCCCGCCGAACACGGTCGCCTCGCCCCATTGAGCGATCAGCGAGCGACGCGTGTAGTCCAGGAAGTAGCCGAGCTTGCGGGGGAAGTCGTCGGCGTTCGCGAGCTGGTCGGTGCGGACGTCCTTGCCCTTCAGGACCTCGGCGCGGTCGGCCAGCAGGTAGCCGGCCGCCACCATGCGGTCGAGCACGTAGTTGCGACGGGTCTTCGCGTCCTCCGGGTAGTCGATCGGGTCGAAGAGGCTCGGGCTCGGGATCAGGCCGGCCAGGGTGGCGGACTCGAGGGCCGTCAGCTCGCTCGAGTCCTTGCTCCAGTAGGTCTGGGCGGCCGCCTGGACGCCGTACGCGCCGTGGCCGAAGTAGACGGTGTTCAGGTAGGTCGCGAGGATCTCGTCCTTCGTGAACTCCTGCTCGACCTTCATGGCCAGCAGCGACTCGCGGATCTTCTGGCCGAAGGTCCTCGGCGGGACGGTGTAGACCTGCTGCCCGGTCTCGGGGTCGGCTTGGTACGTGCCCGCGTAGACGTTCTTCACGACCTGCTGAGTGATGGTCGAGCCGCCCTGCACGGTCTCGCCCGCGATGAGGTCGGTCCACGCGGCGCGAACGATCCCGAGCGGGTCGATGCCCGGATGCTCGTAGAAGCCCTTGTCCTCGGCCGCGATGACCGCGTTGCGCAGGCTCCTCGGCATCTGGTCGAGCGGCACGATCGTGCGGTCGACGCTAGCGTGCAGCGTCGTCAGGAGGTTCCCGTCACGATCGTAGACGTAGGTGGTCTGCAGCGGCGGCGGGGTCGAGGGCAGCTCGAGCTGCGTGTACAGGTAGTAGAGGGTCCCGAGCACGCCCAGGACGCCGAGGAGGGGCACGGCGACGAACGCCCACCACCACCTCTTGAGCCAGCCCTTGATCCCGGGCTTGCGCTTCGTATCCTTGCGGGCGGCGTGCTTGCGACGGTTCGCGGGCCTGCGGGCTGCGGACTTCACCACCAAGACGCTTCCGATCCTACCGGTGACCTGCGGTTTCCCAAGGCAAGACGGCGCACGAACCTGTTGCGTTCCCGTGGAGACGCGTCAGACGGCCCGGGCCACGAAGGCCTCGGACAGGTGGTTCCACTGGCACTCGACGCAGACCTCGACCACGTAGCACCAAGAGCCGGGGCGGTCGGCAGCCATCGACAGACCCACGTCGAGAGGCCAGACCCGGCCGTTCTCCTCGCGCAGACCGTCGCCGTAGACGTAGGTGACCAGGCGGAGCTTGGTCTTCGAGCAGACCGGGCAGTCGCGGCGCGAGGACTCCCCCACGTGGATCGCGGCGCGCATCAGCTCCGGGTGCGCGTCGCACACGTCGGTCCACGAGGTCATGCCGGTACGGACCTCGTTCAGGAGGGCGCGCTTGGCAAGCGTGTAGTCGACGGTGGCGAGCACCGCCCGCCGCCCCTTCGGCTTCATCCCGCTGTCCCTACCGGTCGCCATGGTTGAGGCATCGTACACCTGGCCTCCGACTTGAGCGGGAACGGGCCCTCAGGGCGCGGGGACCTCGACGATCGCCCTCGCGTGGGCCGTCACGACGAGGTCGTCGGGCGACAGGAACAGCCGTCCCACCGGGGCCTCGACCTCGACCCGAGCCTCGAACGTCCCGGGTTCGCACACGCAGGAGCGCACCCGTCCGCCGTTCCGGACGGCAAGATCGCTCGCGGCCTGCGATGGGTCGACGTCGCTCGTGATCGCGAGGCTCTGTGCCGCGGCGAGCGCGGCAGCATCCGCCGCGGTCTGCGCCTTCGCCGCCACGACGAGCACGCGCGCGAGGTCGGCCGCGCCGAGCGCGAGCACCATCACGGCGACGAGGATGCCCACGACGACGAGCGAAACCGACCCGTCGTCATGGTGGGGATCGATCACCCGACCTCCTGTCGCATGGACGCGGTCGCGCGAAGATCGACCACCTCGGGCACCAGCCATCCCGCGAGCGGACCGGCGGTCACGGCTCGGTAGCGGACGTCGACGGTCACCGGCGCTCCCTGAGCGCCCTCCCGCACCACACCGACGTCCACGCGAGCCGGATCGAGTCCAGGCGCGGCCTCGAGCGTGACCTGCCGCACCCGCTCATCGTCCACAGAGACGGCAGCCTCGCGCGCCCCGGCGCGCGCGGCGTGCGTGAGCAGCAGCTGATCCCTCGCGAGCAGCCCGACCTGAACGGCCGCGAGCAGGACGAGGAACAGGACCGGCAAGAGCAGCGCGAACTCGACGACGGCGGAGCCGTCCTCGCGCTCGGCCCTACGCGGCACTGCCCGCCACCTGATCGATGATGTTGTCGAAGAACGCCGGGAGCTTGCCCGACGAGCGAGCCCAGGCGATGAGCACCACCGCGACCGCAGCAGCCGCGAGGATCACGAGCGCGTACTCGGCGGTGGTCTGCCCGAGCTCCTGTGTCAGACGGACACGTAAGCGTACGTACCAGGAAAGCAACACCGGTTCACCTCCTCTCAGCGGATCGAGCGCAGCGTGGTCACGAGGACCGGGACCACGGTGAGGAGGAGGAAGGCGGGGAGGACGAGGAACACGAGCGGGAACAGCATCTTCACGGGAGCCTTGCGAGCGCGCTCGGCGACGAGCGTCCGGCGCGCCTCACGGCTCTCGCGGGCGAGGTCCGTCAACGTGTCGGAAAGCGAAGAGCCGATCGCCCCGCTGCGCGCGAGCAGCGCGGCCATCCGCCGCAGGTCCGGCAGATCCAGCCGCTCGGCGGCGGCGGCGAGCTCGTCGTTCCACCGCCCACCGAGATCCGTCCGGTGGAGCGCCGTCGCGAGTTCCTCGGCGAGCGGACCTTCGGTCGCATCGGTCGCGTGCCGCACGGCGAGCTGGCCCGTCCAGCCGGCGGTCGACGCGGCCGCGAGCAGGTCGAGGAACAGCGGGAGCTCGCGATCCGCCCGCAGGCGTCGGCGCTTCGCGACCCGTGCGAGGAGGATGTCCGGACCCCGGAACGCGGCGGCGCCGAGCGCGGGGCCCAGCACCGCGGGGCCGGGCAGTGCCAAGGCTCCGGCGAAAGCGGCGGCGAACGCGAGCCACTTGAGGCCCGCCACCTCGGCGACCGTCCGCTCCCAGCCGGCGGCCGCGAGCAAGCTCTCGATGCGTTCGGCACCGGCCATCCTGCGCAGCCAAGGAACGGACCCGATCCTGTCCAAGGTCCACACGCGCGGGCCGGAGGTTCGCCCTCGGGCAGCGATCTGGCCGAGCGGGTCGTGTTCGACGCCGCCGGCGGCCGCGGCGACCAGGAACACGGCGGCCGCCGAGGCCAGGAGGGCCGCCGACACGGGCGGGGTCACGGCTCGACCCGCAGGAGTCGGCGGATCCACACGAACGCGGCGGCTTGAAGCACGAGCCCACCTGCGATGGCGGTTCGCCCGAGCGGGGAGCCGACGGCGATCGCCATGTCACGGCTCGAGGTGAGCCAAAGGAACCCGAAGAAGCCGATCGGCAGCAGGCCGAGGATCGCGCCGGACAACCGAGCCTGCGCGGTCAGCGAGCGAACCTCTCGCACGGCCGCCCGCCGCTCACGGAGCGTGCGCGCGAGGCCCTCGAGGACCGGCGCCAGCGCGCCGCCGGCCCGGCGGTGCAGTCGGAGGACACCCGCCACGAGACGAACATCCGGCACCGTGATCGCAGCCACCCATCCATCGAGCGCCTCTTCGAGCGGCGACCCCGAGCCGTGCCCCGTCGACGACTGCCCTGAGCGAGCCACCCAACGGCTCCGACACCTGCTCGGCCGCGAGCGCGACCGCCTGCGGCAGGGACATGCCCGCACGTGAACCGGCCGCGATCGCCGAGATCGCGTCGGCGAGCTGACCCTCGAGCAGGTCCGTGCGTCGGGCCGCTCGCCAGCGCGCGACCCGGTCGAGAGCACTTCGCGCCGCCGACCGCCTCCGGACGGTGACGTTCCCCGTCTGGACCGCACCGGTGAGACCGATGGCGGCCAGCACGGAACGCCGGCGCTCGGAACCGCCCGCGAGACCCGCGAACATGACCGCACCGGTGGCCAAGACGGCCGCGACCTCAGCCGCCACCGACGCACCCCCTCCGCCGATGTCGCGAGATCGGGGCCGGAGGCGAACCATGCCTCCGGAACGTGCTCGCCGCGCGCTCGGAGCGTCGCCGCGAGCTCGGGCTCTTGACCGCTGCACATGAACCTGCCGCCCGTTCCGAGTCGTGGAACGAACCCGAAGACGCCGGTCAGGACGGGCTCCCCGTCACGGACCCCGTCCACCGTGGCGACCTCGAAGACGACCCGCCGTCCGTCTCGGAGCCTGGCCATGTGCACCACGACGTCGACCGCTGCCCCGACCTGCTTTCGGACATGCTCGACCGGAAGTACGACGTCCGACATCAGCGCCATCGTCTCGAGCCGCCAGAGCAGGTGGCGGGCCGAGTTCGCGTGCGCCGTCGACAGCGAGCCGTCGTGGCCGGTGTTCATCGCCTGGAGCATGTCCAGCGCCTCTCCACCTCGGACCTCACCGACCACGATCCGGTCCGGGCGCATCCGTAGCGCGTTGCGCACGAGGTCTCGAACCGTGACCTCGCCCCGTCCCTCGACGTTCGGCGGCCGGGACTCCAGACCGATCACGTGCGGCTTGGCGATCCGGAGCTCCGCGGCATCCTCGATCGTGACGATCCTCTCGCCCGTGGGCACGAACGACGTGAGGACGCCGAGCAGGGTCGTCTTGCCCGAGCTCGTGCCGCCCGAGATCACGATGTTCGCCCGCCCGCGCACGCACGCGCTGAGGAACCCGAGCATGCGCGGGCCGAGCGTGCCGTTGGCAACGAGAGCCTGTGGCGTGATCCCCACGGCCGCGAACTTGCGGACGTTGAGGACTGGGCCGCAGAGCGAAAGGGGCGGAACGATCGCATGCACCCGCGAGCCATCCGGCAGTCGCGCGTCCACCCAAGGTGACGACCCATCGACCCGAAGGCCGAGCGGGGCCACGATGCGCTCGATCACGTGGAAGACCGCCTCCTCCCCCTCAAACAGACGGCCCACCACCTTCTCGATCCGCCCCTTCCGCTCCACGTAGACGTCGTCGGGCCCGTTCACCATCACCTCGGTGATCTCGGGGTCCTTGAGCAGGAACTCGATGGGCCCCAGCCCGACGACCGCATCCGAAACGTCATTCACGACCCGCGTGAGCGCGCCTTGGGGAAGGATGTGCCCCTCGTCGCGAAGGATCTGGAGCGCCTCCTCGCGGACCCGGACACGGCGCTCGGCGCGCGAGACCCGTGCGAGCTCGTCGGCGTCGACGCGTCGAAGCAGGCGCTCGTGCAGACCGCGACGAACCTCGGCGAGTGCGTCGGCCCTCACGAAGCTCCCTCCAGGAGTACCCGCGCGAGCCGATCGAGCTCGCGTCCGATCCTCCCGCGCCGAGGGAGGATCGCACCTCGATCCTGCGCGCCACGAACGCGACGGTCCGACGGGATCACCGCGAGGGCGGGTCGCCCGAAGACGCGCTCGACGTCGGCGGGTGTGATCTCGGCGCGGGCGGCGCGATTCACGACGATCCGGACCCGTTCCTCCACGCCGGTCGCATCGATGACGCGCCGGGCGTCCCTGAACGACGCAACGTCGAGCCGCGTCACCAGCAGCACAGGGTCGGCGGCCGTGAGGGCCATCCGCGTGAGCGGCCCGATCTCACGCGGGACGTGGAGCACCACGAACGACACGGCCTGCCGCAAGGCCGCGATCGCACGCCCGTACACGACGGGACCGAGGTCGAGATCGACCCGCCCGGGCGACAGCAGAGCCCCGAAGCCTTCGGGATGACGCCAGAGCGACTCGCGCACCTGCTCGGGAGCGAGGTCGCCCCCGGATGCCGCTAGGTCCTCGGCCGTCCTTACCTCCGTCGTTGGCGCCCCGAGCGGGCCGGTCAGTCCCGCGAACGCGACGTCCAGATCGACGAGGGCACCGTCGATCGACCGCCGGGCGATCGCCGCGGCGAGATGGATCGCGACGAAGGTCGCGCCCGCACCACCCGTCGCGCCGAGCACGGCGACGACCGGCGCTCCCGGCGCGAGATCCGCCGCTCGGCGCGACCGGGACGCGGCGGCCGCGAGCGCCTCGCGCTCGCGCGGCCAGATGAAGTACCCGGCAGCGCCGAACCTGATCGCCACACGGAGGCTCCGGATCGACTCGGCGGTCTCGAGCGCCAGCAAGGGGCGCCCATCGAGGCGATCGGTCACGAGGCCCGTCGAGGCGACCACCGCGTCCGGATCGAGCTGTCGCACGGCCTGGACGAGTTGCTGGTCGTCGGCGGCCGTTGCCACGACCCGGGCACGACCCGTGCGGTCGAGGAAGTGCATGACCTCCTCCGCGACATCGTGCTCCTCGAGCCCGAGCACGATCCTCGCCATCTCCATCCGGACCTCGCTCCACGCCATGGGGAAGCGCCGACACGACCGGGGAAGTCGGGGAGAGGAACGAGGGGGTGCGACGTCACCGTCGCGTGGGGCGGACACTACGCGGAGGGCCTCGACAAGACCATCCCCGAAGTGACGGGTTCTGGCTCGGACCGGGGGAAGCCTCCGCCCGATGGCATGGTCCGCCACTCGGCGGCACGGGAGCACGTCGCGGGGGACGACGCGACCGGAACCCATCCGGTTCCTCGGCCAACCTCCACGGGTGTGTCGGACCCCCGGTCTACGATTCGAGGCGTGGGACGGATCCTCGACCTCGAGGCGTGGCGCCAGGACCACCGGCTGGTCGTGCGGGAGGTCCAGGACGAGGTCGCCCAGCAGCCGCTGCGGCGTCTCGAGCAGGCGATCCGGCGCCTCGACGGGCTGGTCGCGCGGGGCACCGGGCGCATCTCCTCGCGCGTCGAGAGCGAGCTGCTCGGGATCATGGGCGCCGTCACGGCGGGCCGGCCGAGCGAGGCCGCCGAGCGTGCCGAGCGCCTCGCCGAGCGCCTCGAGCACCCGTCGGCGCGGGCCCAGTAGCGCCCGCCGCCGGGCCCGCCCGCCGATAGACTCGCGCCGTGACCGGCTCCCCCACCGTCGACCGCGCACTCGTGCTCGAGCTGAAGGAGCGCGAGGACGCTCGCTTCCACGCCGAGCACCCCCGCTGCGTCGAGCTGCGCCAGCGCGGCACAGCCGTCATGCCGAACGGCGTGCCGATGTCCTGGTTCCGCGGCTCGTACCACCACGACCCGCTCTGGGCGGCCGAGGGCACGGGCTCGCGCTTCACATGCGCCGACAGCCGGACCTTCTCGGACTTCAACATCGCGGACATGTCGATGTTCTGCGGCTACGCGCCGGAGCCGCTCGTGCGCGCGGTCTCCGAGCGCATCGCCGCCGGCAACCAGTTCCTGCTGCCGACCGAGGATGCGATCGCGGTCTCCGAGGAGCTCGGCCGTCGCTACGGCCTGCCGATGTGGCAGTACACGCTCTCGGCCAGCCAGGCGAACACCGAGGCGATCCGCGTCTCGCGCGTGTTCACCGGACGCGACAAGGTCCTCATGTTCGACGGCAAGTACCACGGCCACTTCGACGAGGCGCTGGTCGAGCTCGACGCCGACGGCAACCTGGTGCCCGAGGAGACCGGCCTGCCGGCCGGCGTCACCACCCGCACCAAGGTCGTGCGCTTCAACGACCCCGAGGCGCTCGCGGCCGCGCTCGAGCCTCGCGACGTCGCGGTGGTCCTCACCGAGCCCGCCCTCACGAACAACAACGGCCTGATCCTGCCCGAGCCCGGCTTCCACGAGGCCCTGCGCCGGATCACGCGCGACACCGGCACGCTCCTCGCGCTGGACGAGACCCACACGCAGGTCGTCGGCGCCGGAGGCCTCACGCGCCAGTGGAGCCTGCAACCCGACCTCATCACGATCGGCAAGTCGATCGCCGGCGGGGTGCCCTTCGGCGCGTGGGGCATGACCGCGGAGGTCGCTCGGGTGCTCGAGCAGGGCAGGGACGAGGAGGGCGGCCGCGTGGGCGTCGTCGCGACGGGCGGCACGCTGTTCGCGAACGCGCTCTCGATGGCCGCCGCCCGTGCGGTCATGTTCGAGGTCCTGACCCCCGACGCCTACGCGAGCACCCAGCGCCTCGGCGCCCGGCTGGCCGAGGAGATGCGCGCCGGCGTCGAGCGCGTCGGCCTGTCCTGGCACATCCACCACATGGGCCCACGCTCCGGCTACACGTTCCGGCCCACGCCCGTCCGAAACGCGGAGGAGGCGCGCGCGTGCTCCGACGGGACGCTCGTGCGCCTGATCCGGATCTGGCTCGCGAACCGGGGCGTCTGGGAGGCGATCGTCGGCGCCGGCCCGGTCGTGCCGGTGCCCGGCACCGACGCCGACGTGGACGCCTACCTGGAGGCATGGGACGAGCTCATCGGGGCCCTGACCAGGGCCTGAGCCACCAGAACAGGCGGCCCGCCGGGCCGCCCAGGCGGAACCTGCCAGCCCTTCGGCCGGTCCCTTCCCCGGAGCCACAGGGATACGCTTGGTCTTGGCCGGCCGTAGCGAGAGGGACCTGGTGCACGACCCCGACCCCCGCACGCTCGCCCGCGCCCGCGAGGGCGACCTGGGCGCGTTCGAAGATCTCGTCCGCACCTACCAAGCCGACCTGTGGCGGTTCACCTACTCGTACACCCGTGACCGGGCCCTCGCCGAGGACGCGACCCAGGAGGCCTTCATCCGCGCCTACCGCTTCCTCCCCACCTTCCGAGGCGACTCACGGTTCACCTCGTGGCTGTTCCGCATCGCGCGCAACTGCGCGCTCGACATCATCCGCTCCCGCAAGAGCCAGGAAGATCGCGCGCTCCGAGCGCCCGAGCCGATCGGACCGCCCGACCCGATCACGCGCCTGGAGATCCAGACCGCGCTCGCGGCCGTGTCCGAGGACCATCGCGAGCCCTTCCTGCTCATCGAGGTCTTCGGCCTGTCCTATCAGGAGGCCGCCGATGTCCTGCACGTGCGCGTCGGCACCGTGAAGAGCCGCATGCACCGAGCCCGCGCCGCGATGATGGGCGCCCTGGCCGTGGAGGAGGACGCCGGTGAACTGTGATCGCGTCCGCCGGGCGCTATCCGAGCGCATGGACGGCGAGCACCTCTCGCGCCACGTCGAGCACGCGCTCGACCAGCATCTCCAGACCTGCGCCGCCTGCCGAGCGTTCGAGGCCGGCGCCTACCGCCTCCGCGAGCACGCGCGGATCGGCCTCGCGCCGGCCGTCCCCGACCTGGTCGAGCCGATCATGATCGCGGTCGAGGCAGAGGCCCGACCCATGCCTGCCCGCGTGCGAGCGCTCCGCGCGCCGGTCCCGCGCCGGGCACTCATCCCGCGTCTCGCGCCCGCCGTCACCGCCGGCGTCGTGGGTGTGATCGTCGGCTCGGTCCTGGTCGGGCCGTGGAACCGCGAGCGCACGGCGACGGCCCTCGACGTTGCCGAGGGCGTGGCGGCGGCGGCGGCGCACCTAGACGCCTATCGCGCCACCTACTCGATCGTCGAACGCAACCTCGCGCCCGACGTCCCCCGCCGCGACCTGTCGATGGAGGTGTGGTTCCGGGCGCCCGAGCGCTTCCGCCTCGACGTGACCGACCACACCATGTACCCATCGGACGCGTACACGCCGACGGACCTCCGGCTCGTCGTGGACGGCTCCACCTGGTACGACTCGGCCCCCTCCCCATGCCCGACGACGGGTTGCCCGCCCACCGAGACCCTCATCACGAACCGAACGCCCTTCTCCTCGAGCGCACCCGCACCGACGGACCTGGTGCTGCCGGTCACCACGCTCTCGGCCACCGACGGCGTCCGGGTGGTCGGACCGGACTCCCTGTTGGGCCGAGACGCGGTCGTGCTCGAGATGCCCTTCGAGCGCGCGACGCCGCTGTTCCCGTTCCTGGATCTCGGCGGCACGTGGCGACCGTTCTTCCCGAACGACCGCGTCGAGGTGTGGCTGGATGCCGCGACCTGGTCCCCGTTGAAGTGGTCGGTCTCCCCGGCCGGTGGGCCCGAGCGCGACCAGTGGGAGCTCCGCTTCGGCCTGCCGGACGAACGGCCGCGCGCTCGCCCGATCTTCGAGGTCGAGGTGCTCGCCGTGAGCGGGTCCGCACCTCCCGCCTCAGCCTTCGCCGTGCCCCAGACCGAGGGCCCGCTCGACCAGGGTGCGACCGCCGTCCCCTTCGACGCGGTGGAGCGCGAGGCAGGGTACGCGCCCCTCGAGCCCGCTCTGGTGGACGGGCTGTCGCTCTACCAGGTCGTCCTTCCCGCCGAGCCCGAAGGCAAGGCCGGTGACACGGTGCTCGCGTACACGCGCGGCATGCAGTGGCTGAAGGTCGGCGAGTCGCGCTCGTGGCAGGGCCACGCGTTGCTCGGGCCGATCGGACCGCACCCGCAGGAGGTCGTGCTCGCGGGCGGCGGCGTCGCCTACTACGAGCCGGCGACCGAGGACCACGGTCGGCGGCTGTCGATCCACACCGACGACACCGATATGTACCTCGAGACCAACCTGTCGCGCGATGCCCTGCTCCGCGTGGCCTCCTCGCTCCCCGTGACGGGCCTGTCCCTCCCCGACGCCTGGCGCGTTCGGGAGACGCCCGAGGGTACGGTCGAGCGCGTCACGCTCGCGGACGCTGCGGCGGCCGCCCCCTTCGAACTCCTCCTGCCGCGGTCGGTCCCCGAGGGCTCGGCGCTCGCGGCGGTCGAGCTGCTCCGCATGGGCTCCGTCGTCGGCGTGACCGTGTACTTCCAGGACGAAGACATCGCGCTCGGCGGGGGCGCGATCCGCGTGCACCTCGAACCAGCCGAGGAGCTGCCGCCCGCCACCGCCACGCCGCAGGAGACCGTCGAGGTTCGTGGTGTCCAGGCACGCTACACGCGCGAGGCGGCACGTCTCGAGTGGATCGAGGACGGGCTCTACGTCTCCGTGGAGGCCCCCGGGCTGGAGCTCACGGATCTCGTCGCGGTCGCGACATCGCTCGGCCCCGTGCCGGGTCCGACGCCGTGAGACATTCCACGGCGGTTGCCGCCGAGGCCGGGACCGAAGCCGTCACGCGGGCGGTCGTCATCCTCGCCGCAGGTATCGGCGGCCTCCTGGTCGGTGCGAGCGTGACGCTCGCCCTCCTGTCGGATGCCCCCGCGCAGACGAGCCCGGCGTTCCCGGGTGGCGGCCCGGTGCCCCTCACCGCTCCCGCCGAGCCCGGAACCTTCCTCGCGTGGACGCCCGGAGGGCTTCCCGGCGGCTTCCGAGCGCGATCGACCGCGCTCGATGGCATCCGACGCGCCGTCGTGGTGAAGAGCGACGTCGTGTGGCTCACTCGGTCGCTCTCGAGCGCCGGTGAGGTCGTCGACGACCCGCCCCGCGGGTTCGCGATCCCGCTCGAGGTGGCCGCGGTGCATCCGTCTGAGTACGAGCCGTTCGTACCGCCCGCCGAGCGCGGGGCGCTCGCGGACCTCGCGAACGGGCTCGGCGTGCTCGGCGAGTCGAGCGCGCGCCTCCGCGGCCTCGGTCCGGGGGCCATGCTCGAGTTCGGCGACGTTCGGGTCGAGGTCGCGGCGGTCTGGCCCGACGAGCTGGTCGGCGCGCACGAGCTCCTCGTCGCGCGAGACGTGGGACGCACGCTCGGCGTCACGCACGACCGCTACGCGCTCGTGCAACCCGAGGGTGAGCCGACCGAGCGACGGTTGGCGAAGATGTTGCGCTCGGCCCTGCCGCGCGACCTACCGGTCCAGATCCGCTCGCCCGGCGAGACGCCGTACTTCCGCCAGGGCGATGCGGTCCTTCCCCCCATCGAGCTGAAGGCGCTCTTCGGCGAGTTCGCGGCCCGGCCGGCGCAGGGCCGCCCCGGCTACCTCGAGATCGACCCGGACTGGGAGACCACACACATCGCGACCGAGCGAGTGCCGCTCCTCGGCAAGGTCACGTGCAACGTCGCGCTCTTCCCACAGCTCCGAGGCGCCGTCCGCGAGATCCTCGAACTCGGCCTCGGGGACACGATCGACTCGTACGCAGGGTGTTACGCGCGACGCTTCGCGAACCGCGACCCCACGCAGTCGATCAGCCACCACACGTGGGGCGTCGCGTTCGACCTGAACGTCCCCAGCAACCCGTTCGGCGCCCCGCCGGACCAAGATCCCCGGATGGTCGAGGTCTTCGAGCGCTGGGGGTTCATATGGGGCGGCACCTTCGTGCGCCCCGACGGCATGCACTTCGAGTACCATCGGCCGCCCGCCGCTTAGGCCTCACCCGGGGCCGGACGTGCGCGAAGGGAGCAGCGAACATGCGCTCTCTGCACTTTGCCCGGGGTCGAGGGCAGGGCCTTCGAACCCGGAGCATGCCTCCCGCGGCAGGACGCGCGTGGGTTTCTGCCCCCTTCGCGGCAGCCCGTAGGCTGCACTTCGATCGTACCCCCGTGCGCCGATCCGCGCGAACGGGACGCGCCGGCTTCCTCCGCGTCGGCGACCTACGCCGTCTGCGGCGTCCGGCCGAGCCGCGAGCGGACGACCACCCATGCCAGGATGCCGGCGGCGGCCGTCGCGGCCACGACGCCGGCGGTGACGGTCCTCGGCCGGGTCGCCGTCTGCGCGATGCGCGTGCGCAGGCGCACGGGGCGGCGGAAGTCGCGGATATCCCACTCGCGGGTCTCGGCCTCCTTGCGGAGATCCTTGTCGGGGTTCACCGCGACGGGGTGCCCGACCGCCTCGAGCATCGGCAGATCGCTGATCGAGTCCGAGTACGCGTAGGAACCCTGGAGATCGACACCTACACGCTCGGCGAGCTGACGGATCGCGTCGGCCTTGGCATCGCCGGCGCAGTAGAACTCGAGCTCACCCGTGTACCGGCCGTCCTCGATCCTCGCGCGCGTAGCGATCACGCCCGAGACGCCGAAGTGACGCGCGAGCGGGCGCACCACCTCCTCGGGCGAGGAGCTGACGATGTAGATCCGACGCCGCTCCTGCCGGTGCAGGGCCATCAGATCGAGGGCCTCCTGGTACACGTACGGGTCGATCACCTCGACGATCACGTCGCGGACGAGGCGCTCGACCTCGGCGCGCTCCCATCCCTTCGTGAGCGCGAGCATGCCCTCCTTCAGCCGATCCAGCTTCTTCTCGTCCGCGCCGACGAGCGCGTAGACGAGCTGCGCGTACGCGCCGCGCACCAGCTGCCCGCGAGTGACCATGCCGGCTCGGTACATCGGCCGGGACAGGGCCAGCGAGCTGGACTTCGAGATGATCGTCTTGTCCAGATCGAAGAAGGCAGCTTCCATCGCACCGACCATGGTAGGCCACGGCACCGACCCGACCTCGCCTTTCACCAGGGACTTCTCGCGCTCCTGCGCTCAGCCGCGGAGCTTCGGCAGATCGTCCCCGAACGCCTGGAGCCAGCGCTGCTCGGTCTCGGCCAGGGCATCCTGGAGCTCGAGCATGCGGCGGGCGACGGCGCCCGCGGCGCCCGGCTTCGAGGCGGCGCGCTCGCGCTCGCCGGCGATCGTCGAGCGCCACTCGTACAGGGCCATCTCGCGCTCGCCCACGGCTCGGCGTGCGTCGTCGAGCGGAAGCAGGTGCACGAAGCCGAGCGCGAGCGCCGCGTCGGTCTCGTACGGGCGGGCGTCCGCGCATCGCTCGCGCAGGCCCGCGCGCAGCCGAGCGCGCCCGGACGCGGTGACCCGGTAGACACGGCGGTCGGGGCCCTCGGTCCCCTCTTGTGGCCGGCCGCTCGCGAGGCCGTGCTCCTCGAGTCGGTGAAGAGCCTGGTACACCGACGCCTTGCCCACCTCGACCCAGAACCCCATGCTGCGCGTGCGGAACCGCTCGAGCAGGTCGTACCCGTAGAGCGGCTCCTCGGCGAGCAGGCCGAGGACCACCACGTCGACCTTCGAGACGTGCATGCGCACCTCCACACTAGTGTGACTCGGACTAGAGACACCCTAGCCCGAGCCACACGAGGCGGCAACCTTCAGAAGGACGCGACGCCTGAAGGGACGGCCAGGTCCAGGCGATGGATCATGAGCGTAGCCTTGACGTGGAGTCTCGATGGTCGCCTCGGATGACCGTGAGTGCCGTGCGCGCGAGCCCTCCTATGTGGCGCTCCACCGCTCGGGGGAGCTCGAGCGCCGGGCCGAGCGCGCCCTCGGGCTCCTCGGTCCGACGTGCCGGGTCTGCCCTCGTGCGTGCCGCGTCGATCGACTCCTGGACGAGCGCTCCGTGTGTCACATCGGGCGTCGCGCGATCGTCGCCTCGCACTTCCCCCACCGCGGCGAGGAGGACCCGCTCCGGGGATGGCGCGGCAGCGGCACGATCTTCCTCGCGGGGTGCAACCTGCGGTGCGTGTTCTGCCAGAACTTCGACATCTCCTGGCAGGTGGAGGGCGTGGAGGTCTCGGCCGAGGAGATGGCGGGGCTCATGCTTGAGCTCCAAAGCCGCGGCTGCCACAACGTCAATTGGGTCACGCCCGAGCACGTGGTGCCGCAGCTGCTCGAGGCCCTCGCGATCGCAGCCGCCGGCGGCCTGCGGCTTCCGATCGTCTACAACACGAGCGCGTACGACGCGCCCGAGAGTCTGGCGCAGCTCGACGGCGTGGTGGACATCTACATGCCCGACCTCAAGCTGTGGAGCCGCGAGCGCGCCCGTCGGTACCTGCGCCGGCCGGACTACCCGGAGGTCGCGCGACGTTCCATCCTGGAGATGCATCGCCAGGTCGGCGCGCTCGAGCTCGACGCGAACGGCATCGCGGTGCGCGGCGTCCTGCTTCGACACCTCGTCATGCCGGGGTTGCTCGACGAGACCGAGCGGATCCTGGAGTGGATCGCGACCGAGCTCGGGCCCGACACGTACCTGAACCTCATGGGCCAGTACCGGCCCGCGGGCCTCGTGCACAACGGCGACTTCCCCGAGATCGCCCGGCGGCCGCTCGCATCAGAGCTCGCCCGAGCGGTCGAGCTCGCATTCGCACTCGGGCTGCGGCGGCTGGACGCGGGCTCGACGTGGGTGCGGGTAGGCTGAGTCCGGAGGCGTCCGGGCGCCTGGTGGGCCCCCCGGTCTTCAACACCGGTGTGCGGGCGAGAGCTCGCAGGCGGGTTCGATTCCCGTCCGCCTCCGCGAAGATGCGCAGCGAGCTACGTTCTGCCGACCTTCACCCCAACAACAGGCAGGCCAGCGTGTCGGCGTACCAGCGCTCGAACCGATCGGCGGACCAGCCACGGTCGATAACCAGCAACCGGAAGGTCTCCGGGCTGCCGATCGCGAAGAGGACGTCGGCGCCCGTCTCCAGCGTCCACCCCTCGCGCAGCCCCGTGTCCCCGATAAGGATGCGCACCAGCTCGCTCTGGCCCGCGAATCGTTGCGCCTTGTTCGACTCCCACAGCGACGCGATCTCCGGATCCGCGGATGCGGCGCTTCTGAGGACGTCGTAGAGGGGGGTCGTGCGCTCGAGGATCAGGCGCCCGTTCCTCGCGAGGACCTGCACCCGCCGAAGCGTGTCTGGCTCGTCGCGCATCTCCTGCACCCACGCGCGCTCGAGCACAGGCACGGGAGCGTCGTCTCCCGCCAGGGACACGTCGATCAGCTCCGAGAGGAGCGACCGCTTGTTCCTGAACGTCGCGTAGACCGTTTCGACCGAGACGCCCGCGTGCGCCGCGATCGTTTCGACCGTCGTGGCGACGTAGCCGCCCTCCACGAACAGATCACGGGCCGTCTCCAGGATCGCGCGGCGGGTCGCGCGCGCCTGGTCGCGGCGACGAGGCGAGTCGTAGGGGCGGCGCTTGACACCCTCCGACATTCCGCTACAGTACCACCCTATCCGCTACAGTCTTACTGTATCGGATAGGCGATGGCAGGCCGCCGAGGGCTCGCCGAGCCGCGTTCAGAGAGGAGTCGAGATGGCCGTCCTCCGCATAGAGCACCCGGTCCACGACTACGACGCCTGGAAGCAGGCGTTCGACAGCGACCCCGTCGGCCGCGAGAGGTCGGGGGTGCGCAGCTACCAGATCCTGCGGGCGATCGACGACCCGGGATACGTCATGATCGATCTCGAGTTCGACACCCCCGGCGAGGCCGAGGCCTTGCTGGCTGCCATGCGGATCGTCTGGGAGCGCGTCCAGGGCAAGGTCATCTCGAGCCCGCAAGCGCGGATCGTCGAGGCCGTGGAAGCCAAGGAGCATGGCTCCGCTCAGTAGGTGCCGTCGTCGAGCAGGGACGACCTGCCAGCGTCCCCTCCGCGAGATGACACCCGGATGGGACGGGCGTTCCGACGCCTTCCGACGCCCCAAGGTCGAGCCTGCCAACCCTCGCTCCCGGCCCTGCTCCCGCAGGCTACGAAGTCTCCGTCCGTTCTGGAAAGATCGGTGATCCGCCGGGCGGTCCGGGCCGGAACGGCCATTCGGCCCTGTCGGGCCGGCACCTTCGTCGGTACCGGGCGAACAGGGAGACGTGGTTCCTTCCGGGTAGGAATGGAACCGGGTCGGGCAGGGTGCAGGGCGACGACGTGTGCCTCGGCCTGGATCGGTCGATGACGGGAGATGAGTTGACGTCGGTCATCATCGACGTCCCGGCTATGTATGCCGACCACCACGTGGTGGAGGTTCGGCGCATCCTTCACGACGTGCCGGGGGTGCAGGCCGTCTACGCCTCGAGCGCCTTCGGTGTCGTCGAGATCGACTTCGACGCCGAGCACACGTCGGCAGAGGAACTCCGACGGCAGCTCGACGAGGCCGGATACCTCTCCCCACTACCCGTGCCGATGGAATCGGGTGAACCTGCGACCGACAGAACGGTCGCGGATGGACGGTACCTACGACACACCACGAGCAACGCGCCGTCCGGTTCGGCTGTCGCCTTCCGGCAAGAGCTGAAGGCTTCGGCCTCGCCCCGGACGGTGCCGACCGAGACGACGGAGGAGTGAGGGGGAGCCACCATGGCCGAGCGGGAAGGGACCTCCCCACAGAAGGGAAGGCGCAGTCCCCAGGAATCATCGGTCGATCCTGCCGCCCAGGTGATGCTGGCCTTCGCCGATGAGATCGGCGCTTCGACGGCCTTCAGCCGTGCGGACGCCCTGACTCCCTGCGGTATCGGCGCGGTTGGCATGTGCTGCAGCCTCTGTGGGATGGGCCCCTGTCGTCTGACCAAGGACGGCTCGACGGGCATCTGCGGAGCGACCATCGACACGATCCAGTCGAGCAACTTCATCCGATCCGTGGCCGCAGGATCGGCGGCGCACTCCGACCACGGGCGCGACATGGCGTTCACGCTCAAGGCGGTGGCCAACGGAGAGACGGAGGGGTACGCGATCCGTGACGTCGCCAAGCTCCGCACCGTGGCGAGCGCGTACGGCATCGCCGTCGAAGGGCGTGCACCCGAAGAGATCGCGGACGAGCTCGCCGACCTCTACCTCGAGCAGTTCGGGCAGCAGCGCGGCGAGATCGCACCGATCCGGCTGGCCCCGCCGAAGCGCAGGACGCTATGGGAAGAACGCGGCGTCATCCCACGGGGCATCGACCGCGAGGTCGTCGAAGCCCTGCATCGCACCCACATGGGCGACGACCAGGACGCCAGTCACATCCTGCACCACGCGATACGCACCGCGCTGGCAGACGGCTGGGGTGGCAGCATGATCGCGACCGACGTCTCCGACATCCTGTTCGGAACGCCTGCCCCCCTCCTGGGAGAGGCCAACCTCGGCGTGCTCAAGGACGACATGGTCAACGTCGTCGTCCACGGCCACGAGCCGACCCTGAGCGAGATGATCGTCGCCGCCAGCCAGGATCCGGAGATCGTCGAGTACGCGAAGGCCGCGGGCGCCGAGGGTATCAACCTGGCCGGCATCTGCTGCACGGCGAACGAGATCCTCATGCGACAGGGGATCCCCGCGGCCGGGAACTTCCTGCAGCAGGAGCTGGCCATCCTCACGGGAGCGATCGAAGCGATGGTCGTCGACGTGCAGTGCATCATGCAGGCCCTGGTGAGCCTGGCGGAGCGCTTCCACACCAAGATCGTGACCACCTCGCCGAAGGTCAGGATCAAGGGTGCCACCCACATGGAGTTCGACGAACACCGCGCGATGAGCATCGCCAAGGAGATCCTGCGGTTCGCGATCGACAACTATCAGAACCGAGGCGAGACCCGCATCCCGGACTACCGCAACACGCTCACCCCCGGCTTCTCCCACGAGTACATCAACTACATGCTCGGCGGAGCGTACCGGGCGTCCTTCCGCCCGCTCAACGACGCCATCATCGCCGGTCGGATCCGGGGCGTGGCCGCCATCGTCGGGTGCACCAACCCCCGCATCCAGCACGATTCCATGCACACCGCCATCACCTCCGCACTGCTCCAGCAGGACGTGCTGGTGGTCGAGACCGGCTGCAGCGCCATCGCCAACGCGAAGGCCGGCTTCCTGGTCGGTGACGCCGGCCTGGACAGGGTCGGTCCGGGCCTCCGCGAGGTCTGCGAAACGGTGGGGATCCCGCCGGTGCTCCACATGGGGTCCTGCGTGGACAACACGCGGATCCTGACGGTGCTCACGCAGATGGTGGCGGAGGGGGGTTTGGGCGACGACATCGACGAGATCCCGGCGGTCGGCATCGCTCCGGAGTGGATGAGCGAGAAGGCGCTCTCGATCGCCACGTACTGCGTGGCGTCCGGGGCCTACGTGATCATGGGCGGCACGAACCCCGTCGAAGGCAAGGCGGAGAAGGTTCCCGAGAGCGTGGTGGTCGCCGACTACATGAGCAGTGGCTGGGAGGAGCTCTACGGCGGCAAGCTCGAGTTCCTCACCGACGCCGACGAGATGATCGCTCGCACCCTCGCGCACATCGATGCCAAGCGAGCCGCGCTCGGGCTCCCCGCGTACGACCCGACCAGGTTCGGCAAGAGCGGAGATGCGCGCACCCGAGAGCTCGAGGCACTCCCGTTGCCGGAGCGACGGTCGGCGATCTACGGGACCGTGACATAAGGGAGGGCACGCCGCTCATGTCCAGGTACATCGCCACACGTGCCATCCGGGGAGCCAACGCGTTGGTTTCGGAAGCCGAGGCCATGCTGGACAGAGCCCTCGGCGAGAAGGGAGCCGAGACCCCGGTCGCGTTCCCCAACACCGCCTATCACCTTCCGGTGATCCTGGGCATGACGGGCATCGAGGTCGAGACGCTCGGGCAGCTCCCCGAAGTGCTGGCCCACGCCCGCGACCTGCTCCACCCTCTCCCCGCCGATCATCAGTGGACCCCGTACCTGGGCGAGACCCTCGACAGCGGTATGGCAACCTTGCTCGCCGCGGAGACCATCGAAGCGATCCGCTACGTCGACGGACTGCAGCCGGAGGTCTTGCCCGGCTTCGAGCTGGCGGGCGGCACCGCCTTCACCAGTCCCGACGCCGACGCGACCGAGAAGGCGGCTTCGAACGGTCACCTCAACGGCGCCATCGACGACATCCAGCTTCGGTCGTGGGGCATCCAGCTCGTCGATCGCGCGCATGCCCGGATTCGCCGCCATCGTCGGCTGTGCCAAGTCGAACGAGGTCGCCGTGCGGATCGTGCGTGAGCTGCAGAAACGCAACATCCTGACCTTCCTGTCGGGCAACGTCAACGGGCGCAGCATCATCCATCAGCTCATGGAAGAGGGGGTCGAGCTCGGTTACGACACCTACACCGTCCCGTTCGGCACCGACACCATCAGCGCCATCTACGCCCTGGGGTTCGCCACCCGCTCGGCGCTGACGTTCGGCGGCCTGAAGGGCGGGCAGGCGCGAGACATCCTGCTCTACAACAAGGATCGCGTCTTCGCCTTCGTGCTCGCGCTCGGCGAGGTCGACGACCTGAAGTACGCCGCCGCGGCCGGCGCCATCAACTTCGGGTTCCCGGTCATCGCCGACACCGTGATCCCGCAGATCCTCCCGACCGGCGTGACGACCTACGAGCACGTCGTGAGCATGCCGTTCAACGAGATCGAGGGGGTCGACGACCTCGAGCGGGCGGAGCGTCTCGTCCAGAAGTGCATCGAGGTGCGCGGCGTGAAGGTCCACATCGCCGACGTACCGGTGCCGGTGCCCTACGGCTCCGCCTTCGAAGGCGAGGTCGTCCGCAAGACCGACATGCGGGTCGAGTTCGGCGGCAAGAGCTCGCGCTGCCTTCGAGTACCTGCGCATGGCCAAGCTCGACGAGGTCACGGACGGCCAGATCGAGGTGATCGGTCCCGACTTCTCGGACGTGGAGCCGCAGGGCGAGCATGGACCTGGGCATCGTCGTCGAGGTCGCCGGCCGCCAGATGGAGAAGGACTTCGAGCCGGTGCTCGAGCGCCAGATCCACTACTTCGTGAACGGCGCATCCGGGTATCCAGCACATCGGTCAGCGCGACATCGCGTGGATCCGGCGTATCGACGAAAGCGGCCGACGCCGGATTCGCCCTGGAGCACTTCGGCAAGATCCTGCACGCCCGTTTCCACTCCGACTTCGGTGCCATCGTCGACAAGGTGCAGGTGACGATCCACACGGATCCGGCACAAGCTCAAGGAGCTGCCTCGATGAGGCGCGAGACGCCTACGACTTCCGCAACAAGCGTCTCGCCGACCTCACCGACACGGCGGTGGACGAGTTCTACTCATGCACCCTGTGCCAGTCGTTCGCGCCGAACCACGTCTGCATCATCAGCCCGGAGCGGCTGGGCCTGTGCGGGGCCTACAACTGGCTCGACTGCAAGGCCTCCTTCAACATCAACCCGACCGGGCCGAACCAGCCGATCAAGCTCGGCAAGGTGCTCGACCCGTCGAAGGGCTACTGGGAGGGCACCAACGACTACGCCAAGGTCGGCTCGCACGGCGTCGTCGACGAGGTGGCGATGTACTCGATCATGGAGAACCCGATGACGGCATGCGGGTGCTTCGAGTGCATCGTGATGCTGATCCCCGAGGCGAACGGCGTGATGGTGGTGAGCCGGGAGGACACCAGCATGACCCCGGCGGGCATGACCTTCAGCACCCTGGCCGGACTCGCCGGCGGCGGCATCCAGACCCCCGGCGTGATGGGCGTCGGGAAGTTCTACCTGGCCAGCCCGAAGTTCATCTCGGCCGACGGCGGCTTCAGACGTGTCGTCTGGATGAGCAGCTTCCTGAAGGACTCGATGGCCGAGGAGCTGAAGGCCGTGGCCGAGCGCGAAGGCGATCCCGTGCTGATCGATCGTATCGCCGACGAGCGGTCGGTCTCGACGGTCGAGGAGCTGCTGGCGTGGCTCGGGGGAACACGAACATCCGGCCCTCGCGATGGAGCCGATCTTCTGATCGGCCGGACCGGACCGGAGCGCGACCGCACCAGCAGGAGGCCTTCGTGCCGATTGAGATCCCCAAGGACGACTGGCCGGGTGCGGTCAAGGTCGTCACGCTGGGAGCGACGGCGCAGGATGGTGGGACGCGAACCTCGACCGTCACGATCGGGGGCGAGACGCACCCTTCCCTTCCTGCACTTCGAGGAGACGCCTCCACACCGTCCCGTCATCGCGCTGGAGATCGCTTCCCTCCGACCGAACGACTGGTCGGCGGTGCTGCTGGAGGCCTGGGGTGAGGTGCGCCGAGGACCCCGGCAGCTGGGCGGCGGCCGCCGGATGGCCGGGGCCGACCTCATCGTCCTCGTGCTGGGTCTCGAGGACGCCGGCGGCGATCCCGTCAGCCCCGATCTCGCCGTGCGCTCGGTCACGAAGGTCCTCGAGAGCACCGGGCTGCCCGTTGATCGTGGTGGGACCGGGGCAGGCGGAGGTCGACAACGAGCTCCTCGTCCCGGTCGCCGACGCCACCAAGGGTGAGCGGCTGGTGCTGGGCCTCTGCGAAGACACCAACTACCGGACCATCGTCGCGGCCGCCATGGCCAACGATCACCTGGTGATGGGCCGCACCCCGATGGACGTCAACCTGGCCAAGCAGCTCATCATCCTGATCACCGACATGGGCCTGCCGCGCGAGCGGATCCTGATGGATCCGACCACCGGCGCACTCGGCTACGGCATCGAGTACGGGTACTCGGTCATGGAGCGACTGCGGCTCGCCGCGCTCCAGGGGGATGCCATGACCCAACTCCCGATGGTGGTGAACCCCGGCTACGAGGCCTGGAAGACCAAAGAGGCGAAGGTCGGTCAGGGCGTGCCGGACGCGTGGGGTGACTGGGGAGAGCGGGCGGTGAACTGGGAGACCGTTACCGCCGTGGCGCTGATCGAAGCGGGCGCGGATGTCGTCGTGCTCCGCCACCCGGAGAGCCTCACCCGCGTGCGGGCCGCCCTCGACCAGTTGATGACAGTGGGGTAGGTGACGGCCAACGGCACTCTCAGGGATCCAGATCTACAAGCTCCTCCCGCAGACCAACTGCAAGGAATGCGGATTCCCCACCTGCCTCGCGTTCGCCATGAAGCTGGCGGCCAAACAGGTCGACCTGGGCGACTGCCCCTACGTGACGGACGAGTCCAAGACGGAGCTCGCCGCATCGGCCGCTCCGCCGATCCGGCTGATCGAGCTGGTGGGGAGGGGCCGTCAGGTCAAGGCCGGCAACGAAACGGTGCTCTTCCGACACGAGAAGACGTTCGTCAACCGCCCGGGTGTCCTCATCGACGTCGCCGACACGCTCGAGGAGGCGGCGATCGAGGAGCAGGTCAAGCGGGCGGACGCCTACACCGTCGACTACGTCGGCGTCGAGCTCGGGATCGACGGGTTCGCCGTGGGATCCACTTCCGGTGATCCCGCGAGGTTCGCTGGAGCGGTGGGTACGGTGCGGCGGGTCAGCGATCTCCCGATGGTGCTGGTGGGTGAGGACCCGGATGTCCTCGAGCCGGCCTGGCGATCCTCGATGGGGAGAAGCCGCTCCTCGTCGGTGCGGACCAGCAGAACTGGGAGCGGATGGCCGATCTGGCGCTCGAGCATGGCGCTGCCCTGAGCGTCGCAGGCAGCACCCTGGACGAGCTCGCCGACCTCAGCGAGCAGCTGAAGGGCAAGGGCGTGGAGGACATCGTCCTCCGCCCGATGGCGACGGGGATGGGTGCTTCGTTGGCGCTGCAGACACAGATCCGGCGCCTGGCCTTGAAGAACTTCCGGCCGCTCGGCTATCCGACGATCGGGTTCGTCGACGGGTCCATCGATCGGGCCATGGTCTCCGTCGTCGCCACGCAAGCGATCGCGAAGTACGCGGGATTCGTGGTGCTGGATGTCTTCGCGCCCGAACTCGTGTATCCGCTCCTGGTCCTGCGCGAGAACCTCTACACGGATCCGCAGCAACCGATCCAGGTGCAACCCGCCCTCTACGAGATCAACGGTCCGAAGCCGAGCGATCCACTCCTGGTCACGACGAACTTCAGCATCACGTACTTCAGCGTCGCCAACGAGGTGGAGGGTTCCGGCCTTCCCGCATGGCTGCTCGTCACCGATGCCGAGGGGATGAGCGTGCTGACGGCGTGGGCAGCCGGCAAGTTCGATGCGGAGTCGATAGCCAAGGCCGTCAAGGAGTTCGGGGTGGCTGACAAGGTCGATCGACGACAGATCGTGCTTCCCGGGCACGTCGCCGTCCTGTCTGGCGAGCTCGAAGAAGAGCTGCCCGATTGGCACGTGATGGTCGGTCCCCGCGAAGCGGTGGATCTGCCTGCCTACATGAAGACCGTGCTGGTGGAGGATCGACCGTGATCTGAGGAGCCCCCGTGGCCGAGCACATCGTCCGATTCGCCGACCGTGCCGAGCCCATCACCGTACGGGCGGGGACCCTGCTGGTCGAAGCTGCTCGCCGGCTCGGGCTCGACATCCAGCAACCCTGCGGCGGGCAGGGACGGTGCGGGCGTTGCGCCGTGCGGGTGGAATCGGGTCGGGTGCGGCGCCGGAGCGTGCTCCGCCTCTCCGCGGCCGACGTGGAAGCCGGGTACGCCCTCGCCTGCCAGACGGTGGTCGAGGGTGACGTGTCGGTCGTCGTGCCGCCCGTCGAGCAGATCGAGCGCCGGCTCACGACCGATCACGTCGCGCCGGAGATCGTCGCGCCCGACGGGTACGACGCCGCCAAGGCGCAGACGATCGGCAGGGTCGTTCTCCTCCTCCCCCGGCCGTCGATGGACGACCAGACCGACGACTGGGCGCGACTGTGCACCGCGCTTCGCCGCGAGACCGGCACCGACCGGCTCCGAGCGTCGCTGTCGCAGGTCCGCGAGCTCGGCGGGATGCTCCGATCCTCCGACTGGCAGGTGGCTGTCACCTACGACACCGCGGACGAGCCGCCGGGCACCGCTCGCCTCGTCGCGATCGGCCCGGCGGCGGCAGCCTCGGAGCCGCTGTGTGGGCTCGCGATCGACATCGGCACGACCACGGTCACGGTGTGCCTGGTGGATCTCCTCACCGGGGAGGTGATGGCCCAGTCGTCCGAGTACAACCAGCAGATCGCCCGGGGCGAGGACATCATCTCCCGCATCATCTACGCCACCAAGGGAGACGGCGGCGAGGAGCTGAGGGAGCTCGTCCTCGCGACGATCAACGAGCGGATCGAGGCGGTGTGTCGCCGCGCGAACGTCGAGCCGACCGCCATCGTGAAGGCCGTCGTCGCCGGCAACAGCACGATGATGCACCTGTTGCTCGGCATCCCTCCGGAGAGCATCCGTCTCGAGCCGTTCATCACGTCCATCAACCACCCGCCCTGCCTGTCCGCCCGGGACGTGGGCATCAGCATGTGCCCGGAGGGAACCGTCGACCTGCTGCCGGGGGTCGCCAGCTACCTAGGGGCGGATATCAGCGCCGGCGTGCTCTCCTCAGGCCTGCGGTCCTCCGACGAGACCACGCTGTTCATCGACATCGGCACCAACGGGGAGATGGTCCTGGGGTCCTCGAGCTGGCTCGTGTCGTGCGCCTGCTCGGCGGGGCCCGCTTTCGAGGGCTCGGGCGTGGTGCACGGCATGCGGGCGGCCCGCGGAGCCGTCGAGGAGGTGTGGATCGACGGTCGGACCTACGAGCCGACCTGTCGGGTGATCGGGAAGGGTCGGCCTCGCGGGATCTGTGGGAGCGGGTTGATCTCGCTCGTCGCCGAGATGTTCCTCACCGGCATCGTCGACAAGGGTGGGCACATCGATCAGACCCTGCCAACGCCACGGGTCCGGCGCGGCGAGCACGGGGCCGAGTACGTCGTGGCCTGGGGGAAGGACACGGCGGACGGCGATGACATCACCATCACGGCGGTGGACATCGACAACCTGCTGAGGGCCAAGGCCGCGGTCTACGCGGGCTTCAACGTCCTTGCCGACCGAGTGGGCGTCGAGCTCGGCTCCGTCGAAAGGGTGCTGATCGGCGGGGCGTTCGGCAAGTACATCAACGTCGAGAAGGCCGTGGACATCGGCCTGCTTCCCGATCTTCCCTGGGAGCGTTTCGAGTTCCTGGGGAACACCTCGGTCAAGGGCGCGTATCTCGCCCTGCTGGATCGTGAGATGCGAGCCGCGGTCGCCGGGATCGCCTCGGCGATGACGTACATCGAGCTGTCAGCCGACAACTCGTTCTACGAGGCCTTCACCTCGGCACTGTTCCTGCCGCACACGGATCTCTCGCGGTTCCCTTCCGTGGAGGCGTCGATCACCTAGGAGGACATGACCATGTACCTGATCGGCGAGAACATCCACATCGTTTCGGAGAAGGTGAAGGCCGCACTGGCGGAACGCGACGCTTCCTTCTTCCAGAACCTCGCGGCCGCCCAGGTCGAGGCGGGCGCCCAGGCGCTGGACCTGAACCTCGGACCGCGCAAGAAGGACTGGGAGGAGGTCTTCCCCTGGATCGTGCGGACCGTCGAGGCGGCCGTCGATGTCCCCTTGAGCCTGGACAGCACCAACATCCGCGGCATCGAGGCCGGGCTGCGGGCGATCACCAAGGCACAGCCGATCATCAACTCCACCTCGGCCGAAGAGGAGCGCCTGGAGGAGGTTCCCCTCCTCGCCAAGCGCTACGACGCCAGGTTGGTGGCCCTCACGATGGGCAAGAGCGGGATCCCCGTATCCGCCGACGAGCGAGTGAACATCGTCATCGAGAAGCTCATCCCCCGGATGCTCGAGATCGACTTCCCGGTGTCGGATCTCATCATCGACCCCCTCGTCCTCACGGTCTCGGGATGCCAGGAGTACTGCCCCGAGGCGATCGAAGCCGTGCGAACGGTCCCGGTGGCCTGGGATCCGCCACCGGCGATCTCGGTGGGGCTGTCCAACGTCTCGAACGCGGTTCCCTCCGCGGACCGACCGCTCATCAATCGTGTGTACTGCGCCATGCTCATGGGGGCGGGCCTGCAGATGATGATCGCCAACCCCCTCGAGGAGGAGCTGATGGAGGTGATCCGCGTCGTCGAGGCACGCGACGCCTCCACGCCGCTCGGCAGGCTATACGTGGCGATCGCAGATCGCATCGCTGCCATGGAAGAGCCGTCCATCGACGACGTAGACCTCGACGACGCCGAGCAGCTCGAGGTGTGGAAGACCGTGCAGATCCTGCTGAACAAGGTCATCTATGCCGAGGGGTACCTCCACTCGGGCGGGCAGGAAGGACCTGCATGATGCCGACCCCGACGCCGGCCGGACGGCGGCAAGGCGCTGCCAAGCCCTCCGGGGCCGCGCTCGTCCTCGGCGGCGGCGTCGCGGGTATCCAGTGCGCACTCGATCTCGCCGAGGGCGGGTACAAGGTCTACCTCGTCGAGAAGCAGCCTGCCCTCGGTGGCCATATGGCGCAACTCGACAAGACCTTCCCCACCAACGACTGCGCGATGTGCACGATCTCTCCCAAACTGGTCGAGGTCGGCCGACACAAGGACGTCGACGTCATCACAGGCGCCGAAGTGACGCGCATCGAAGGGGGGGTCGGCAACTTCAAGGTCACCCTTCGGAAGCGACCGCGCTATGTCGACGAGGACAGGTGCACCGGCTGCGGCGTGTGCACCACTTCCTGCCCAACCCACAACAGGGTGCAGCTCAACCCCGTGACAGAGCCGGAGCTCGACCCAGCCGTTCGAGATAGGGTCGACGAGATCCTGGCGAGCCACCGCAACCAGACCGGCTCGCTGATGCCGATCCTTCAGGAGATCAACCGCGAGTACAACTACTTCCCAGAGAACGTCCTCGTCTACGTAGCGCTGCGCACGGGCCAGCCGCTCACCGATCTGTACCGCATCGCCACCTTCTACACCTCGTTCAGCATCACCCCGCGTGGCAAGCACACGATCAGCGTTTGCATGGGGACCACGTGCTACGTGCGCGGGAGCCAGCGGCTGATGGACAAGCTGAGCGATGTCCTTGAGGTGAACCCCGACGAGACTACCGACGACCGGCTGTTCACGCTGAAGCCCGTGCGCTGCATCGGGTGCTGCGGCCTGGCCCCGGCCATCATGGTGGACGGCAAGGTCTGCGGGAAGGCGACAGCCAGGGACATCCCAGGGATCGTCGCGACCTGCAGGGGGAGCGATTGAGATGGCCGCCCTCACCGTGCGGGAGCTCTATCGGCGACGCGAGGAGGCGGTGCGGCAGGTTGCCCTCGAAGGACGAGACCTACGCGCCAGGGTCATCGTCCACATGGGCACGTGCGGCAGCGCAGCCGGAGCCAACGAGGTTCTCGCAGCGATCACCGACGAGCTCTCTGAGACGGGGGTAGGCGGCGTCGAGATCATCACGACCGGGTGCGCCGGGCTGTGCTCGCGTGAACCGATGGTCACGGTCGTGGTCCCGGGCGAGGCACCGACGCTCTACGGTGGTCTTGCGGCCGACGACGCCCGGAAGATCGTGGCCGACCACGTCGTTGGCGGACGAGCGGTCGAAGATCTCGCCCTCGGCATCGGCGACGTCGCCGGCGCAACTGCGGACGCGTCGGCGAAGAAGAAGGAAGTGGTTGCCACGACCATGCCACTCGTCGCCGACCTGCCGTTCTTCAGCAAGCAGCGACTGGTCGTGCTCCGCAACAAGGGCCTCATCGACCCGGAGGTCTTCGAGCACGCGCTCGCCCGTGACGCCTACGCAGGCCTCGCGAAGGCGGTCACCTCGATGACGCCCGAACAGGTCATCGACGAGGTGCGCCGCGCGGGTCTGCGTGGACGTGGGGGCGCCGGGTTCCCCACGGCCATCAAGTGGGAGCTGTGCCGCGCCGAAGAGGCGACGCCGAGGTACATCATCGCCAACTGCGATGAGGGCGACCCCGGCGCGTACATGGACCGCAGCCTCCTCGAGTCCGACCCGCATGCGGTCCTCGAGGGCATGGCCATCGCGGCATACGCCATCGGAGCCTCGCGGGGCTACGCCTACGTGAGGACCGAGTATCCGCTCGCTATCGTCCGTCTACAGAAGGCGATCGAGCAGGCCCGCGAGCACGGGCTGCTCGGCGAGGACATCCTCGGCTCGGGCTTCTGCCTCGACGTCGAGATCCGTGAGGGTTCGGGCGCGTTCGTCTGCGGTGAGGAGACCTCTCTGATCCGCTCGATCGAAGGCAGGTCGCCGGAGCCGCGGCAAAGACCACCCTACCCGGTGCAGTCCGGCCTATGGGGGAAGCCGACGGTCATCAACAACGTCGAGACGCTCGCCAACGTCCCAGTGATCATCACGGGCGGCGCCGGCCGGTTCGCGGAAACGGGCACTGAGACCAGCAAGGGCACCAAGATCTTCTCGCTCGTGGGCAAGATCCAGAACTCCGGGCTGATCGAGGTCCCCATGGGCATGACCCTTCGCGAGATCGTCGAGGACGTCGGCGGCGGGATCCCGGACGGCAAGGAGTTCAAGGCCGTCCAGACCGGGGGTCCGTCCGGCGGCTGCATCCCGGCAAGCTACTTCGACTCGCCCGTCGACTACGAGAGCCTCCGGGAAGCCGGCTCGATCATGGGTTCAGGCGGCATGATCGTCATGGACGAAGACACGTGCATGGTCGACGTCTCCAAGTACTTCGTCCAGTTCACCAACGACGAGTCCTGCGGCAAGTGCACCACCTGTCGGGACGGCAGCGACGCCCTCCTCGAGGTCCTCACGCGGATCACCGCAGGCGAGGGGCGACCGGGCGACCTCGAGCTGCTCGAGGACCTCGGCGAGGTGATCAAGGACGCGTCGATGTGCGGACTCGGCACCACGCTGCCCAACCCCGTGCTCTCAACGCTCCGCTTCTTCCGCGATGAGTATGAGGCCCACATCAACGACGGTGCCTGCCCTGCGAGGGCATGCAAGGCGCTCCTCACGTTCGCGATCGACCCCGACAGGTGCCCGGGCTGCGGTCTCTGTCTCAAGGCGTGCCCCGCCGGCGCCATCAGGGGTGAACGGAAGTCGATCCACGTGATCGACGCTGATCTGTGCACCAAGTGCGGCGAGTGCTTCGAGGTGTGCCCTCCAAGGCTGGATGCCGTGCTGAAGCTGACGGGCAGAGAGGCCGAGGAGTGGGAATCCCTGCCCGTCCCGATCCCGGCGGCTGAGTGGAGACAGGACCGAGGCGCGGCGGGAGCAGGACGGACCGAGAAGGGCGAGGACCGCTGATGGTGAGCCTGACGATCAACGGTGCTCCGGTCGAGGTCGAGGGGGGCATCCACCTGCTGCGCGCCCTCCAGCAGCAAGGCATCCGGATCCCGACCCTCTGCGACCACAAGGCCCTGACGCCATATGGCGCGTGCCGGCTGTGCGTCGTCGAGGTCAGCACGGCCGGCCGTGCACCCGGTCTCCTGGCCTCGTGTTCCGTGCCGGTGCTCGACGGCATGACCGTGGTCACCGACAGCGACCGCGTGATGCGAGCGCGGCGCGTGACATCCGAGCTCCTCCTGGCCCGCTGCCCCGACTCGGAGGTCATCCAGCGGATCGCGGCCGGATACGGCGTGACGGAGCCGCGCTTCTCGAAGAAGAACGATGACTGCATCTACTGCGGTCTGTGCGTGCGCATCTGCGAGGAACGCATGGGCAGATCGGCGATCGGCTTCTCTGGCAGGGGCTCCAACAAGAAGCTCGAGCCGCCGTTCGGCCGGCACAACGAGGCCTGCTGGACCTGCGGCGCCTGCGACCAGGTGTGCCCCGTCGGCAAGAAGGTGTCGCCGCTCAGCTCGCCGAACGAGCGGATCCCGCTTGCGAACGAGTACAACCTGGGTCTCGACGACCGCCCGGCCGTCTACATCCCCTACCCGCAGGCTGTGCCCAACACTGCGGTCATCGACCCGGCCGCCTGCGTACGTCTCAGTCATGACGTGTGCGGCGTCTGCGAGGTGGTCTGCGAAGCCGATGCCATCGCTTTCGACCAGCGAGAGGAAGAGATCACGATCGATGTGGGCGCCGTCGTGCTGGCCCCCGGCTTCGACCCGTACGACCCGAGCCGGCAGGGCGAGTACGGCTACGGCCGGTACCCGAACATCCTCTCGGCGTTGGAGTACGAGAGGATGCTCTCGGCGTCCGGTCCCAACCAGGGCGAGGTCAAGCGGCCATCCGACGGCCGCCATCCCAAGAGCATCGCCTTCATCCAGTGCGTCGGCTCGCGCGATCAAGAGCACGAGTACTGCTCCAGCGTCTGCTGCATGTTCGCGAACAAGCAGGCGATGTTGACCATCGACCACGAGCCCGACTGCGAACCGACCGTCTTCCTCATGGACATGCGTGCCATGGGCAAGGGGTTCGACGACTTCTATCAGCGGGCCCTCGACATGGGCGTCAGGTTCGTGCGTTCACGGCCCTCCTCCATCAAGGAGGACCCGGGGACCGGCGATGCGCTGATCACCTGGGAAGACGCGGGTGGCGCCCTGCACACCGACCGATACGACATGGTCGTCCTCTCGGTCGGCCTCGAGCCTTCGCGCAAGGCGCAGGAGGCCGCCGGCGCCCTGGGCATCGCGCTCAATCGCCACGGCTTCTGCAAGCTCGAGGAGTACGAGCCGCTCGACACCTCACGCCCCGGCGTCTTCGTGGCCGGCCCCTTCAGCGAGCCCAAGGACATCCCCGACTCCGTCGCCCAGGCCTCGGCCGCCGCGGCGCGGGTGATGACCGGCCTCGCCGACGCGCGCGGCACGCTGACGGTCGACAAGCGCTACCCGGCAGAGAAGCAGGTCGTCGGAGCAGAGCCGCGCGTCGGTGTCTTCGTGTGCCACTGCGGCTCCAACATCGCGAGCGTGATCGACGTCGAGGGCGCCGCCGACTACGCGATGGGGCTCCCCGGCGTCGTCTGCGCCGACGACACGATGTACACGTGTTCCTCCGACTCGCTCAAGCTGATCAAGGAGAAGATCGAAGAGCACGACCTGAACCGGGTCGTGGTCGCGAGCTGCACGCCGCGCACGCACGAGCCGATCTTCCAGGACACCCTGCGCGAGGCCGGCCTCAACCCGTTCCTGTTCGAGATGGCCAACATCCGCGACCAGGCGTCGTGGGTGCACCGCGACGAGCCCGAGAAGGCAACCGAGAAGGCCAAGGACCTGATCCGCATGAGCGTGGCGCGGGCGCGCGAGCTCGAGCCCCTCTACAAGACCGATGTGCCGCTCACCCACTCCGCCGTCGTCGTGGGCGGCGGCATCTCGGGCATGACGGCCGCTGCCGCGCTCGGAGAGATGGGCTACGAGGTGCACCTCGTGGAGTGCACCGACACGCTGGGTGGACGGGCGCTCGAGCTCGACCGGACCATCCGGGGCAGCGATCCCGCCGGGTTCGTCGCCGCGCTCGTGAAGCGCGTCGTCGACAACCCCAACGTCACGGTGCACCTCCGCGCCTTGTTGACCGACTTCCACGGCTTCATCGGCAACTTCTCCAGCGTGATCGAAGACGACGACGGCAGGCGGATGCTCGTCGAGCACGGCGTCGTGATCGTCGCCACCGGCGCGAAGGAGCAACGCCCCGAGCTCTTCGGTCTCGGCTCGAACCAGAAGGTCGTCACCGGCATGGACCTCGAGAAGCTGCTCGCCGACCACGACCCGGCGGTCGAGCAGGCCGGCTCGGTCGGCTTCATCCTGTGCACCGGCTCGCTCGACGAGAACAAGCCGTACTGCTCGCGGACCTGCTGCGCGCAGAGCATCAAGAACGCGATCCGCCTGAAGGAGCAGGACCCCGACCGACCGGTCTACGTGTGGTTCAAGGAGATCCGCACCTCCGGCCTGACCGAGGAGTACTACACCCGCGCCCGCGAGCTGGGCGTCATCTTCACGCGCTACGACAACGGCGACCGGCCGCTGGTCACCGCCAACGGCTCCGTCCAGGTCGACTTCAAAGACCCGTACCTGAACAAGCGCATCGGGCTGCCGCTCGACCTGCTCGTGCTGGCCACCCCGACGGTCCCGAACGACGGGAACGAGGAGCTCTCGAAGATGCTCAAGGTGCCGCTCACCGCCGACGGCTTCTACCTCGAGGCGCACGTCAAGCTGCGCCCGGTCGACTTCGCCAGCGAGGGCATCTTCCTGTGCGGCTCGGCCCACTATCCCAAGGGCATCGAGGAGTCGATCTCGCAGGCCTACGCCGCCGCCGGTCGCGCCGCGGCGATCCTCGCCAAGCCGGCGCTCGCGGCCGGCGGCGTCGTCGCGGAGGTCGACCAGGACAAGTGCGCCGCCTGCCTCACCTGCGTGCGGATCTGCCCCTACGGCGTGCCGATCATCGAGCCCGACACCAAGAAGGCCACGATCGAGGCGGCGGCCTGTCAGGGTTGCGGCATCTGCGCCAGCGAATGCCCTGCCAAGGCGATCGAGCTGCACCACTACACGGACGTGCAGATCTTCGCGAAGGAAGAGGCGCTGACCATGGGAGCTCACGTGTGATGACCGACGACGCACGGCAGGCGACGACGACCCTCGCCGACCCGGCGACCGGATCGGCGCTGCCGGCGAACGAGGGCTTCGAACCCGAGATCATCGTCTTCGCCTGTCACTACTGCGCCTACGCGGCCGCCGACCTCGCCGGAAGCATGCGCCTGCAGTACCCGACCAACATCCGCATGATCAAGCTGCCCTGCACCGGCAAGCTCGAGGTCATCCACGTGCTCAAGGCGCTCGAGGCCGGCGCCGACGGCGTCTACGCCGCCGGATGCCTCGAAGGCCAGTGCCACTACCTCGAGGGCAACCTCTGGGCGCGCAAGCGGATGGGGCACGTGCAGAGGCTGCTCGAGGAAGTGGGCATGGATCCCCAGCGCGTCGAGATGTTCAACATGTCGTCGGCCATGGGGCCGGAGTTCGCCAGGACGGCACGCGAGTTCACCGAGCGCATCCGCCGCCTCGGGCCGAACCCCGTGCGGCCCCGGGACGGTTTCGAGCCGGCCGAGGTCGTGCGCGCCCGGCTGGGTGACGCCGCTCTGCCCGATGGCGTCCCGGCGGGTGCCGACGACACCCCCCAGCGGGTCCGTCGCAGGGGTCACCGTGCAGGAAGGACCGAAGAGATGATCACAGCGGAACGCAAACCCTTCGCCGAGATCTACGCCATGACCGAAGGGCACGACAGGGTGCTGGTCGCCGGCTGCGACACGTGTGTCGCGATCTGTATGTCCGGGGGCGAGAAGGAGGCGGAGATCCTCGCCTCCGAGATCAGCATCAGGGCGAAGGAAGAAGGCCGTGAGGTCACCGTCGAGCACACGGCCGCCATCCGCCAGTGCGAGTGGGAGTACCTCGACACGATCGCCGACAAGGTCGGCGAGTTCCCGCTCGTGCTCAGCATGGCGTGCGGTATCGGCATCCAGGCCCTGGCCGAGAAGTTCGCCCCCAAGCTGGTCATGCCGGCCGTCAACACCAACATGCTCGGCATGCCCCAGGAGCATGCGGTGTGGCTCGAGCGCTGCGTTGCGTGCGGCGACTGTGTGATCGGACTCACCGCCGGCATCTGCCCGGTGGTGCGCTGCTCCAAGAGCCTCATGAACGGCCCCTGCGGTGGCTCACACGCCGGACTCTGCGAGGTCGTCGGCCCCGACGGGGAGGAGATCGAGTGCGCCTGGGCACTGATCTGGGAGCGCCTGAAGGCGCAGGGCCGTGAAGAGCTGATGTTCCAGTACCGTCCGCCCAAGGACTGGAGCAAGAGCAGCTCCGGTGGTCCTCGGAAGATGGTGCGCGAAGAAGCGAAGCCGGTATGAGCGACGATCTCCTGACACTGAAGGCGGGCAGCAACCTCGAGAAGGTCCTCTCGGCGGGCACGTTCGCCGTCACCGGCGAGTGCGGCCCGCCGAAGAGCGCAGACGGCCGCGTCATAGAAGAGAAGGCCGAGCTCCTCCGGGGCTACGTCGATGCCGCCAACGTCACGGACAACCAGACGGCCGTGGTACGCGTCTGCTCGCTCGCCGCCGCTCACACGGTGCAGCTGAGCGGCGTCGAAGCGGTCATGCAGATGACCTGCCGCGACCGCAACCGGCTCGCCATGCAGGCCGACATCCTCGGCGCCGCCACGCTCGGCGTGAAGAACATCCTCTGCCTGACGGGCGACCACATCAGCTTCGGGAACCACCCCAAGGCCCGGGGGGTCCACGACCTTGACTCGATCGGCCTGATCCGCATGTACAAGGACATGCGCGATGAGAAGAGGTTCCAGTGCGGAGAGGAGATGGACGTTGCCCCTCCCCTCTTCATCGGCTGCGCAGAGAACCCCTTCGGCGATCCGCTCGAGTTCCGCGCCCTTCGTCTCAAGAAGAAGGTCGAAGCCGGCGCCGACTTCGTGCAGACCCAGTGCATCTTCAACGTCTCCAGGTTCAAGCAGTGGATGGAGGAGGTGCGGGCCTTGGGACTCCACCAGGAGGTCAAGATCCTCGCCGGCATCACGCCCATCAAGAGCGCCGGCATGGCCAACTACATGAAGAAGTCGGTGCCCGGCATGGACGTGCCGCAGGAGATCATCGACCGCATCGCCGGCAGGGACAAGGGTGAGGCGCAGCAGACCGAAGGCAAGAAGCTCGCCGTCGAGATGATCGAGGAGCTGGCCGAGGTCGAGGGCGTTGCAGGGGTGCACATCATGGCTATCGAGTGGGAGTCTGCCGTTCCCGAGATCGTCGAGGCCGCCGGACTGACGCCGCGCCCTGCGGTCGCTTGAGAAGGAGTGAGAAACGTGACCGAGTGGAGGAGGACGTGACCCAGACCCTGTCGGGCGCCCTCGCTGCACGGATCCGCTCCGGATCGGGCGAGAACCCCTACCTGTGCTACCAGTGCAAGGAGTGCTCCACCGGCTGCCCGGTGGCCCCGTTCGCCGACGTCCATCCGGCTCAGGTCATGCGTGCCGTGCAGCTCGGCGACGAGGCCATGTCGGTCGGCAGCAGGTTCATCTGGCTGTGCACCGGCTGCGAGACGTGCACCACGCGTTGCCCCCAGGGCATCGACGTCGCCTCGATCATGGACGAGCTGCGGATCATCGCCCGCCACGATGGTCGGGTACGTAGGGACATGCCGTTCGCGCGCAGCCTCGACATCAACTACAGGTCGTTCAGGCGCTGGGGCCGCCTGTATGAGCTCGAGCTCGTCGTGCTCGACCTGCTCAGGCGACCCAAGGCCGCGCTCGGCTACACCGGTCTCGGCATCAAGATGCTGTCCAAGGGGAAGGTCGGCCTGCTACCGGCGATCGGCGATCGCAGGCAGATGAAGCGCATGTCCCGGGCGGCCGAGCGCGTCGAGGCCCGGCGGCGCGTCGAGGCCAAGATCGCGGCGGCCGGGAAGGCGCCGGGCGCCAGCGGCGCCTCGGCTGCCGGTGGAACCCCGAAGGTGGGCGGAACGTCATGACCAAGCTCGCCTACTACCCCGGTTGCTCGCTCCACAGCACCGCCAAGGAGCTCGACAGCTCGTTCGATGGCACGATGGCCAAGCTCGACGTCGACCTCGCCGAGATCCCCGGCTGGCAGTGCTGCGGCAACACCGCCGGCCACTCCGCCAACCGTCTGCTGGCGGCTGCCCTGCCGGCCAACGAGCTCGTCAAGGTCAAGGACGACATGAAGCTCGACGCGGTCGCGGTGCCTTGCGCCGCCTGCTACAACCGCTTCCAGAGCGCCAACCACGAGGTCAGCGACGAGGCCATGGCGGCCGACATCGCTCAGGTCGTCGGGCGCCCCTACGACGGCGGCGTCAAGGTCCTCAACCTGGTCGACGTCTACCACGACCAGGTCGGCCTGGCGGCGCTCGAGGCCAAGGTCGTGAAGCCCTTCCAGGGCCTCAAGGTCGCCTGCTACTACGGCTGCCTGCTCACGCGTCCGCCGAAGGTCACGCTGGCCGAAGATCCCGAGTATCCCGTGCACATGGACGCCGTCGTGGAGGCGATCGGCTGCACACCGGTCGATTGGGACTCGAAGACCGACTGCTGCGGCGCCGCCCTGGCGCTCTGCGAGCAGGATGTCGTCGACAAGCTCGTCAAGGGGATCATCACCAACGCCCGCGAGCGCGGCGCTGAAGCGATCGCCTGCGCCTGCCCGCTCTGCCAGGTCAACCTGGACAGCCGTCAAGGCGAGATCAAGAAGGCGGACGGCGCGTGGGTCGACATGCCGATCCTCTACCTCTCGCAGATGGTCGGCCACGCACTCGGCGTGAGCGCCAAGCAGCTTGGCCTGCAGAAGGCGATGGTCGACGTGGCGAGGGTGCTCGCCTAGGGCAACACGGATCCTTGGCGTACGGGTCCCCGCTAGGCGGGATCGCGACGGGCGGCGATGAGGCGCTGGGTGATCGTGCTGCCGAGCACCGCGCCGGCATCGGTGGGCAACTGCCGGGCCAGGGCGGCGTCGAACAGCACCCGGTATGAGGAGGGGAAGTCCTCATCGCCCTGCCAGCACGCCACCGTGACCCGCACCAGGGGCAGGACCGCGAACGAGAAGGCCCGGTCGGCGATCGGCTCGGGGCGACCCTCGAGCGCGACCGCAGCGCTGGCGAACGCCTCGATGTCGTTGCCGAAGGCCCGCTCCAGCTCGGCCCCCGTGTAGCCCTGGAAGGCCTGAGCGTAGAAGGCGGCGTCGGGCAGTTCCGAGAAGGCGATCAGGTTCCCCGACCCCGGGGTGCCGTCCGCTCGATCGAAGTAGTAGGCGAGCAGGAGGGTGGTGAACGGGTCGAGGGGCTCGCCCGTGTCCTCGACCTCGGCCGCGAAGTCCGGAACGGTGAGGCGGACCATCTGGCCCCACACCGGGAGGGTCAGCTCGCCCCCGTCCTCTCCGGGGGTGTAGCCGGCCCCGGTATCGGCGGCGAGGACCTCGGGGTCCCTGCCTGCGAGCCGCCTCCAGATCCCGGCGGCGCGCTGCAGGAGCGCCTCGGCCTTCTCCTTCTGGGTCTCGACGAAGGGGGTTTCGGGGTCGGACGTCACGCGGGTGATCGCCTCCTCGAACCGTAGTGTGCAGGCCGGGCGGCCGGGCGGCGAATCGCGGATCCGCCGGTGCGTCCGGGCCGGAACGGCCATTCGGCCCTGCCTGGGCGGCACCTTCGTCGGTATCGGCGGCCCGAAGAGCCGTGGTTCCTTCCCGAAGGAACGGTACCGCGTCGGGCAGGGTCGCAGGACGACGACGTGCGCCTCGACCGCACAGGTCGATGACATCGCCGCCGACCACTCGGGGACGAGGGCATGAAGATCGCGATCAGCGGCAGAGGTGGCGTCGGCAAGACGACCCTGTGCGCGCTGCTTGCCGAGACGTACGCCGAACGCGGCCGAGACGTGCTGGCGGTGGACACGGATCCGTCGCCCTCCCTGGCCGAGGCCCTGGCGGTTCCGGGCGACGTCCGGTCGACGCTTCGCCCCATCTCGGAGATGGACGAGCTGATAGAGGAACGCACCGGCGCCAAACCGGGCGCCTCGGGCGTCTACTTCACGCTGAACCCGCGGGTGGATGACCTTCCCCAACGCTTCAGCGTCCTTCATCGCGGGGTTCGCCTGCTGGAGATGGGGAGGGTCGAAACCGGGGGTGCCGGCTGCATCTGCCCGGAGAGCGCCATGCTCCGCACGCTGTTCACGCACCTGCTGTTCCGCCAGGACGACGTGCTGCTGCTGGACATGTACGCGGGCGTCGAGCACCTGGGCCGAGCGACGGTCGACTTCGTGGACGCGATGGTCATCGTCGTTGGCCCCACACGGCGGAGCCTCACGGCAGCCGACCAGATCGAGAAGATGGCACGCGACATCGGGCTGACCCGCATCTGGCTCGTGGGCAACAAGGTCCGGAACGACGAGGACCTGGCATTCCTCGAGGGCGCAGCGAAGGGAGGGCAACTCCTGGGGCATCTACCCGATGACCCTTCTGCCATCGACGCCGATCGCCGCGGGGAAGCGATCTACGCAGCGGCACCGTCGCTGCGCGGGGCAGCCGCTCAGATCGCCGATGCATTGGATCGGCAGGTCGGGAGCACGGAACCACCGGCAGGGGACGAACGATGACCACGACGATCGCAGTGGCGGGGAAGGGCGGCGTCGGCAAGACCACGGTGTCAGCGATGGTCGTGAAGCATCTGGCGGGCACCCAAGGGCCGGTGCTGGCCATCGATGCCGATCCGAGCAGCAGCCTCAACATGCTGCTCGGCCTCGACCTGGGGTCGACGGTGGGAGACATCCGCGAGAGCCTGCTCGCTCGGGTCAGGGACGGATCCCCGAAGGCGGGAGCCCCGAAGGAGGGTCCCCGGTAGGGATCGCCAAGAGCGAGTACCTCGACTACGAGATCCGGTCATCCCTGTCGGAGGGCATGGACTTCGACCTCATCGCGATGGGACGTCCCGAGGGTCCCGGATGCCATCGCGCCGTCAACCACACGGTGCGGCAGGTGATCGAGGCCATCAGCAAGAACTACCGCTACGTCGTGGTGGACAACGAGGCAGGCATGGAGCACCTCAGCCGCCGGACGACCCGTGATGTGCAACACCTACTGATCGTGTCCGATCCGACCCGGCAGGGGATCGTCGCTGCCGGACGCATCGCCGCCCTGCGGCATGAACTGGACGTTCGGATCAATCGGGCTCACCTGATCATCAACAGGCTGCGCGGGGAGGTACCGTCCGTGCTCGGCGGGCTGATCGCGCAGCTGGACTTCCCGCTCCTCGGGACCATCCCTGAGGTCCCGGAGATCTCCGACTACGAGCTGACCGGCCATCCGCTGGTCGAGGTGGGCGTCGATTCGGCGCTCTACACGACGGTAGCCGACATGCTGGGAAGGATCCTGTGAGCGGCCACGAGGCGCGCCCACCCGGCCTCCAAGAGCTGCGGATCCTGGCCATCATCACGGGCGAGTACGGGGAGCGTCATGTCGCCAACATCCTTCGTCATGGGCCGGCGACCTGGTCGGTGTCGGACTGGCGAGCACCGCGGGTGCTTCCACCCGTGATCGATGAGCCGGACGAGTTCGTTCCCGATGTGCTGCCGCCCGCCGACCTGATCCTGTCGTTCGCGGAATCGGCGGCGGTCGCGCTCCTGATCCCCGCGGTGGTGCGCATCACGGGAGCGCGCTCCGTGATCGCCGGGGTGGACAACGAAGCCTGGTTGCCGCGTGGGCTGGCCCAGCAGTTGCGTGGCTGGCTCCAGGAGATGGATATCGAGTGCGTCACCCCCAAGCCGTTGTGCTCGCTCACCGAGACGCACTACGGCGTGCGCCGCGGCGAGCGAGTGCCGTACCAGGATGCCCGGATCTCCGAGTTCGCCAGCCGGTTCGGCAAACCCGAGCTCCTTCTGTCCGTCGACCCTTCGACCCGAACCATCACCCACGTCGAGGTCCAGCGCGACTCCGTCTGCGGCAACGCACGCTTCGTCGCGGAGAAGCTGGTGGGGGTCTCAACGGACGCTGCCGAGCAGGAAGCGGGGCTCCTGCATCATCACTATCCATGCCTGGCGGCCATGGGCGTTGACGAGGACTTCGGCGACACGTTGATGCACGTGTCCGGGAACGTGCTCAGAGACAACGTGGCCGAGCAGGTCCGGCCGTTCAAGGCCGTGCACTATGTCGTTCCCGAGACGTGAACCCGCGCCTCCAGACGTCTGAGCCCCGCCCATCGCCGTTCGTGGGTCGAACGGCGTGCTCTTCGGCAAGCTCGTCCACGAACGACCCGATCCCCGTCCGCCTCCGCGAGGCAAGAACAGGAGGGACATCGCCTCACGACCGCGTGCGCTGATCTCGCGGAACCGGACCCGGGCGGCCGCGCGACGAGGCCGCCTTGCTGGAGGCGCCGGCGATGCTCCCGACGAGACGCTCCGCCGCCGCACGGAACCGCGCGACGTCACCTTGTGCGCGCGCGACCAGCATCGCCCCCTCGAGGCCGCTGATGATGAGGCGGGCCGCCTCCCTCGCCGACCCCGAGAAGGTCAGCGTGCCCTCCCGTCGGCCCTGCGCGAGGACCTTGCCCAACCACACCTCGTTCACGTCGAAGAACCGGACGACCGCTTCCCTCATCGGCCCGGGCAGCGTCTCGTACTCCGCCGCCAACATGCCGCAGAGGCACATCCGCTGGGCCCGCAGCACGTCCGCGTACAGACCCGCGTAGGCATCGAGCTTGTCGCGGGGCTCGCCGTCCGTCGCGTCGACCTCGGCGAGCGCTTGGGCGAAGCGGACCGTGTACCGGATGATCAGCGCCTCTCCGAGCTCTGCCTTGCCGGAGAAGTGGTAGTGGAGACTCGCCTTCGACACGGAGAGCTCCGAGGCGACGTCCGCGTAGCTGAAGGCGTTGAATCCCCGCGTCTGGACCAGGCGCTCCGCGATATCCAGGATGTCGGACGCGGTGTCGCCCGACCCGCCATGTCGTTGCTTCCCCGTCATCCGCAGGATCCTCACACGCCAGATCGAGACTTGACTGCTTACCTATCAGTAGGTCAGAATCCTACCTCATCGGATGACGGGGAAGGGAGCCTCTGATGCAGCGGATGGAACACTCGAGCTTCGGCGCGCCCGACGAGACGCGCGAGTTCCCGAACGGCCGGGCCGAGATCGTCCACATGGGCGATGGTGAGATCGGGCGGCTCGTGTTCGAGCCTGGGTGGCGCTGGTCGAACGACCTGAAGCCCATCGCCGGAACCGACAGCTGTGAGGCGCCACATTTCCAGTACCACGTGAGCGGGCGGCTGGCGATCCGGATGGACGATGGCACGGAATTCGTCGCGGCCCCCGGCGACGTCACCTCGTTGCCGAGTGGACACGACGCTTGGGTGGTCGGCGACGAGCCCGCCGTAGTCGTCGACTGGTACGGCGCAACCGACTACGCGAAGCAGGCCTGACCCGCACATCCCGACCGTGGCGCTCGGAGACGTTCCTGCCGAGGTGGTTCGGGGAGCATGCCCACACGACTGCCCGGACACATGCGCGTGGGTGGTGACGGTCCACGACGGCCGAGCGGTCGAGCTTCGAGGCGACCCCGACCATCCGTTCACCCGCGGAGGGCTGTGCGCGAAGGTGAACCACTTCCTCGAAGATCGCACCTACAACCCGGCCCGGGTGCTCCACCCACTCAAGCGTGTCGGCCCGAAAGGCTCGGGTGAGTTCGTGCGCACGACCTGGGACGAGGCTCTCGACGGCATCGCGGGGCGACTGCGAAGGATCATCGGCGCTCACGGCGGCGAGGCCGTTCTCCCCTACAGCTACATGGGGACCCAGGGGCTCCTGCAGAGCGACGCGATGAGCGATCCGTTCTTCGCGCGCCTGGGATCGACGCGGCTCGTCCGCTCCGTGTGTGGCGCCGCCGGGCTTGCGGGCGAGGCGATCACGATGGGTGAGGGCCCCTGGATGCTTCCCGAGGAACTCGCGCATGCACGCTTCATCGTGCTCTGGGGTACGAACACGGTCTCGACCAACCTGCACCTGTGGCCGTTCATCCGCGAGGCGAAGCAGGCCGGGGCGACGGTCGTGGTCGTCGATCCGCTGAAGACCCGGACAGCCCAGGCCGCGGACCGGCATGTCCGGCCGCTGCCGGGCACCGATGCCGCGCTCGCGCTCGGGATGATGCACGTGATCGTGGCCGAAGGGCTGCACGACGAGGACTACCTCGAGCGACACACGATCGGGTTCGATCGGCTGAAGGGGCGGCTCGAGGAGTACCCGCCCGACCGGACCGCCGCCATCACGGGCCTGCCGTCGGAGGAGATCGGTTGGCTCGCCCGCTCGTACGCGACGACCCGCCCGGCGGCGATCCGCATGCTCGTGGGCATGGAGCATCACGCGCGCGGCGCGATGGCCTTCCGCGCCATCTCGTGCCTGCCTGCGATCGTGGGCGCCTGGCGCGATCGGGGGGGCGGTCTCGCGCACATGACGTTCCATCTGTTCGAGGAGCTCGACTGGTCGTGCGGTGTGCAGGCTGTCTCGGGAGGCTCGACCCGTTCGGTGAACATGGTCCAGATCGGCCGTGCCCTCACCTCCCTCGACCCGCCGATCCGGGCGTTGCTCGTCTACAACGCCAACCCCGCGGCGATCGCCCCGAACCAGAACCTGGTACTGGAGGGGTTGCGTCGCGCGGATCTGTTCACGGTGTCGATCGAGCACTTCCTCACCGACACCGCTCTCTACGCGGACTACGTACTGCCGGCTACGACCCAGGTCGAGCACCGCGACGTGATGTGGTCGTGGGGGCACACATACCTCTCGTTGAACGAGCCCGCGATCGAAGCGGTCGGCGAGGCGCTGCCGAACACCGAGATCTTCCGGCGTCTGGCGATACACATGGGCTTCGACGACCCCGGGTTCCGGATGAGCGACGAGGAGATGGTCGAGGCCACGCTCGCGCCTATCGGGACCGAGCGCGTCCATCAGCTGCGGGAGCGAGGCTGGATCCGGATGGACACCGACGCCGCGCTCGCGGTCCCGTTCGCCGAGGGCGGCTTCCGCACCCCGACGGGCAAGCTCGAGCTGTACTCGGAGCGGCTGGAGGCGATGGGGATGGACCCGCTCCCCACATCCGAGCCGGCCGCCGAGAGCCCGTCCGGCGACGCAGAGCTCGCTGCCCGGTTCCCGCTCGCGCTCCTCACCGCCAAGGGGGCGCACCACTTCCTGAACTCGAGCTACGGGGGAGTCGAGCGCCACGTCAAGGCGGAGAAGAGCCCGGTCGTGGACGTGCATCCCGACGACGCCGTCCAGCGCGGGATCGCCGACGGGGATACCGTGCGGGTCTTCAACGACCGAGGTGAGCTGGCCCTGCCGGCGCGGGTCGGAGACCGGGTCCCGCCCGGCGTGGTCTCGGTCCCCTCAGGATGGTGGGCGTCGAGGTCGCCGAACGGACGAGCGGCGAACGCCCTCACCCCGGACGGCCTTTCCGACCTCGGCGGGGGAGGCAACTTCCACTCGGCCCTCGTCCAGGTCGAGCGGGTCTGACCCACGCCTGCAAGAGGATCGTCGGCGCGACGGGTACGCCGCCACCACTCCATCGAGCCGACGCACCGATCCTCAGAGGTGCCGCACGACGAGTCCCTCGATGAACGGGTTCAACACGTCGTGCGCGTGCCCGTAGATCGAACCGTGGCCCATGCCGTCGAAGAGGTGCAGCTCGGCCGTCGGGGTGAGGCCGGCGACGACCTCGGCGTCCTGCGGCGGTGATTCGACGTCCTCGGCGAACGCGACGACGTGCAGGGGGACCGTGCACGTGCGGAGCTGCTCGGTCTGATCGAAGTTCAGACAGGCTTCCCACTGCGGGAGGAGCGACTCCTCGTTCTCCCCCGACTCCATCCACTCGAGCAGGTCGTCACGGATCCTCGGCCACTGCTCGGGGTCGCCGAGGACGCGCGCCGGGTACAGCATGGCCGCGTAGTGCGCGACCCCCATCATCCCGTCGAGCTTCCCACCCTGTGCCCGGAACTCGATCTCGGCCTTCTGGTAGTCCCAGCCCCAGCCCGTGCTGCTGGCGCCCGTGCCCATCGCGATCGCGCAGCGAACGAGATCCGGTCGGTCGAGAGCGATCTGCTGGGTGATGAGGGCGCCCATCGAGAGCCCGACGACCGCGACGGGAGGCTCGCATACCGCCTCGATCAGGTCGGCGGTGTCGCGGGCGAAGGCCTCCATCGGCCACGGCCACGGCTCGTCGCAGGTGGTCCGACCGATGCCGCGATTGTCGAACGTCGTGTTGCGGTAACGCGACTCGAAGTAGGGGATCTGGTACTTGTGCCAGCGGCTCCCGGTGTCGCCGCCGCCCGAGACCCAGACGATGTCCGGCCCGTCACCGAACTGCTCGTAGTGGACCGTTGCCTGCGAGCACGTGTGGAACGGCAAGGGTTCCTCCCGATGCAACGACGCCGAAGCGGGAGTGTAGAGAGCCCCTTCGCGGGCCGCAAGCGCGCGATTTCCCATGCTCTCCACGTTCCGATACTGTCCCGAAGACACCACCGCCCGGAGGAGGAACGATGTTCGAGCACCCGAAGACGCGGCGCCCGCCGCTCGGACTCACCCGCCGCGAATTCCTCAGGCGTTCCGCGATGACCGGGATCGCGCTCCCCAGCGCGGCAGCGATCCTCGCCGCCTGTGGCTCCTCGTCGGAGGGAGGGGGCGGGGGCGGCGGAGGTGGCGGTGAGACCGGCTCCGGCGTCCTGCAGCTCGCCAGCCCCGAGAACCCCGTCACGCTCGCGATCACCGAGGACAACCCGCCCATCCCCGATGGGCTGGCGGCGGAAGACGGCCCGCTGCGGATCTTTGCGTACAGCGACTACATCTGGAAGAAGGTGCTGAACGGGTTCACGAAGAGGACCGGGCGGGACATCGAGTACACCGTGTTCGACACGCCCGAGGAGATGGTCGCGAAGATGCTGTCGAACGGACCGGACTTCGACCTGATCGTCACGATCACGATCGAGAACGCGGGCAAGCTCGCCACCGGCAAGCTGATCCAACCGTTCAACAAGACATACCTGCCGAACGTGGCCGACCAGCTCTGGCCCCAGCTCCCCGACTTCTTCGACGTGGGGCACCAGTACACCCTCCCGTACACGATCTACTCGACGGGGATCGCGTGGCGCAACGACCTCATCTCGGACGACATCGCCGCCATGGACAACCCGTGGGACGTGTTCTGGGACACGCGGTTCGCCGGACAGACGCACCTGCTGAACGGCGCCCGGGACACACTGTCCGTCGGACTCCTCCGCAATGGCTACGACCCGAGCGAGTCCGATCCGGCGATCCTCGAGGAAGTGAAGCAGCAGATGCTCGAGGGGGCCGACACCATGAACTGGAAGTACGATCACGTCGACTACACGGAGCTCAGCACCTCCCAGTGGCAGATCCACAACGCCTGGTCCGGGTCGATGGGGTACTACCAGTACTACCTGCCGAAGGGCGTGGACATCACGGCGATCTCGTACGCGTGGCCGCCGACGACCCCATCGAAGAAGAAGGGTCTGATCGCGCAGGACCTCTTCGCGATCCCGGCGGGCGCCGCGCACCCGGTCCTCGCGCACCAGATGATCGACTACATGTACGAGCCCGAGGTCGCGTTGCAGAACTACACGTACGAGGCCTATCAGCCGCCGATCAACTCGCTCGACGAGACGACCGCCGTGGAGCAGGGCTACCTCCCCGAGAGCCTGGCGCACACGATCATCACGCCGGAGACGATGGCCCTGGGTGTCTCACAGCTCGAGCTCGAGCCGGCCGTCAACCAGCTGTACCAGGAGATCTACCAGGAGATCACCGGGGGTGCCTAGCAGGCTGGGCCGGGGAGGTTCCCGGCCCCGGCTGTTCTGGCCGGCGTTCGCAGCGCCCGCCACCTTCTGGCTCCTGGCGTTCTTCGTGGTTCCGTTCTTCGTGATCATGGCGATCGCGTTCGGGGGCCTGGACCCGGTCTTCCTCACGCCGAAACCCAGGTACAACCCGCTCGACTGGCAGTACGGCTCCTTCGGGAACGTGCTGTCGCAGCTGTTCGTGAGGGAGTCCATCTACCAGCAGACGTTCCTGCGAACGCTCGCGTACGTCACCCTCGCGACGATCGGATGCCTGCTGATCGGGTATCCGGTCGCGTACTTCATGGCGCGCCACGCCGGCCGGTTCAAGACCGCGTTCCTCGTAGCGTTCATCGCCCCGTTCTGGATGAGCTACATGATGCGGATGTTCGCGTGGGTGAACCTCCTGCAGGAGGAGGGGTACGTGAACCGGATCCTCGTGAACATCGGGCTGCTGCAGTCACCACGCCTGTGGCTGCAGGGCGAACCTTCGACCGTCGTGTTCGGCCTGATCTATGGGTACGTGCCGTTCATGATCCTGCCGCTCTACGCGATGCTGGATCGGATCGATCGCTCCACCCTGGAGGCGGCGCGGGATCTGGGCGCGGGACAGATCCAGACGTTCCGACACATAACGCTCCCGCTGTCACAGCAGGCCATCTTCGCCGGCTGCATGATCGTGACCCTGCCGATGTTCGGCGACTACTACACGCAGACGCTGCTCGCGAGCACGAGGGGGACGTCGATGTTCGGCAACCTCATCGTCAGCTCGCTCGAGAGCTCCCTCGTGAACGCCGGCGCCTCGCTGGTACTCGTCATGATCGCTCTGCTGATCATCCCGATGGTGTTCTACGTGCGCAGCACCGCCCGAGCGAGGGAGCTCGCCTCGTGAGCGCGCAGGTGACGACGGCGAGACCCGCCCCACGGGGGTTCCTGGGCTGGTTGATGAACCCGTGGGCGAAGGCTCGGTTCCTCTGGGCGATCGCGCTCTCGTACATGGCCTGGTCCCTCTTGCCCGTGGCGATCGCCGTCGCGTTCTCCTTCAATGCGGGTAAGTCCCAGACGGCCTGGCAGGGGTTCTCACTCTCCCGCTGGTACCTGGACGACGTGAGCTCGGTCTGGCAGGACGACTCCCTCCGCTCGGCGCTCCTCCAGAGCCTGAAGCTCTCGGCCCTGACGGTGTTGATCGCGGTGCCGATCGGGATCGCCTTCGGGCTCGCCATCGACCGGTGGCGTAGCCGCGTTTCGCGCGGAGCGAACATGCTCATGCTCTTCTCGTTCATCACGCCCGAGATCGCGGTGGCTGTGGCCCTCTTCCTGTACTTCGCCCAACTCGCGACCGTGATCGGCCTCGGGTTGAAGGCGCAGGTCCTCGGGCTGTCGATGTACGAGATGGCCTATCCGGTCATCATCGTGCAGGCACGGCTGCTCTCGATCGGGAAGGAGTACGAGGAGGCGGCGATGGATCTCGGAGCATCGCCGATGCAGGCGTTGCGGCGCGTGCTGCTGCCGCTGCTGGCACCGGCGATCGTGGCGAGCGTGGGGATCGTCTTCGCCACCTCGATCGACAACTTCGTGATCTCCCAGCGCCTCTCGATCGGGGCGTCCACGCAGACCGTGCCGATCCTCATCTACTCCACCGCGCGCACCGCACCGCTGCCCTCGCTCAACGCGCTCGCCACGATCACGCTGTTCGCCTCGACGCTCATGATCGCGGTCGCCGGGCTCGCCCTCCGAGGCGCATCGCGCAGGGACCGCGGTGGCGCGGCGGCCACCGCGAAGATCGGCCTCCCGGTCGCGGGTGGCTAGGGCCGCGGGGCACCGGTCAGCGGCGCTACTCGCCGAACAGGATGAACGCCTCGACCACGTCGCTCCTGCCGTGGCCGGGGATCTTGAACCGCAGCAGGTACGGCGCGTCCTGAACGGCGTCGGCGCGCCGGGTGCGCCACCGCCACCTCATCTTGCCGGCGTCCGAGATGCTCACCGTGCCGACCCGCTCCCACCGGTCCGCGCCGGGAGCCTTGCGCTGCACGACGGCTTCGTCGTGGCGTGGCGAGACCCTTCCCTTCAGGATCACCGTGTCCCCGTACAGGTAGCTGAACGTGTCGTCGCAGATGCCGACGTCTGCACGCGTGAGGCACGCATCGATGTCGGCCGGATGCGCAGCGGCCAGGGTGGGGACGAGCGCGACCGTCAGGGCCATGCCGAGCACGAGCGTGATGCGGCGCACGGACACCTCCTGGATCCAGGGACTCGACCGTACATCGTCGCCGCCGTCCGACGCGAACCCAGGGCGCGTGACGGCCACCCGTGACGTCGGGGGTCGAGGCTCCCGGCCGTAGACTCCCGAGCGTGGGCGCTTTCGAGCTCGTCGAGCGCGACCCCACGGTCGAGGAGTACCAGCGGCTGCGGAGCGCGGTGGGCTGGGGGGAGATGACCGACGAGGGGATCGCCGCGGGCCTCCCCAACGCTCTGTACTCCGTGGTTCTCGAGTTGGAGGGCGAGGCGGTCGGGTGCGCCCGGATCGTGGGCGACGGCGGCCTGTACTTCTACCTCCAGGACGTGATCGTGCTCCCCGAGCACCAGGGTCGAGGCGAGGGCACTCGGCTGATGGACACGCTGATGGGTTACCTGGAGCGATCGGCGCGCCCCGGCGCGTTCATCGGGCTCATGGCGGCCGTCGGTGTCGAGCCCTTCTACGAGCGGTACGGCTTCCGCCGCCGCTCCGAGCAACAGCCGGGCATGTTCCGCGTCTGGTCTTGACCGGCTCGAGCGCCGTCGGAGCCGAGGGCCGGACACGGAACGGGCGCGGGAGCCCTCCGGCCCCCGCGCCCCTTCCCCGATGCGCGTCTCCCCTACTGGAGGAGGATCGCGGAGTACTCGTAGAACATCCCGTCGTCGGCGGGGAAGCCGGCGCACGAGTACGTCCAGTCAGGGTCGACCCAGCAGTCGCCATCCACGAGTCGCGTGCTCGCGTTGGTCATCACCAGGTCGACCTCGGTCACGACACCCTTCTTGAACGGCACCACCATCTCGGCCACGCCCTTCTTGTTCACAGAGAGCGGGTAGAACCGCACATTGCCGCTCGCGTAGAAGATGACGATCGAGGCCTCGGGTCCGGTCCTGTACGCCGGGCCGTCCATCACGACCCAGAGCTTGGCCCGGTTCGTCACGCCCCGACCGGGGATGAACCACGTGTAGCTGCTCGTGAGATGATCGAGGAACTCGGCGCCGGTCGCGCCGCCGTTGCCCCTCGTGACCCGGACCTTGCGCGAGTAGGGCGGTATCGGATAGGACGAGCCCTCCTCGTAGAGCTCGCTCGGCACGTCGTTGTACATCGCGAAGTCGGCGAAGGCCCAGCGGAACTTCGCGCCCACCGCCTCGATCTCGGTGGCGTAGGCCTTGATCCCGTACTGGTCGATGCCGCCGGGGCTGGCGTCGGCGTTCTCCCATGCTCGGCGCACGATCGAAGTGTCGCGACCCGAGGACTCGACGAGGAACCTCGGCCAGATCCAGTCGCCGTACACGTTGAAACCGCCGTTGTAGTCGAGCGGCACATCGGGGGTCGAGATCGGCGAGTCCGACAGGTACTGGAGGTTGTCGTTCACCGCGTCGTAGTTCTCGTCCTCCATCCAGGTCGCCGTCGACTCCATGAACCAGGTGTCCTCGAGCGCGTCGTACGCGAACTGGACCGCGTGGAAGAACTCGTGCGCCATCGTTACCTGGAGCCCCGGAAGTCCCGTCGAGGGCGGCGGGAACTCCGCGTAGTCGTTGTCGACCACGCAATAGGCGGAGAAGTCGTAGTAGGCGTATCCGCTCGCCGGATCGGTGTTCGGATCGTCCGTCGTGCAGTAGCCGTACAGACCCTGATCACCGAGCTGCGTGATGTAGACGTCGATGAGCGCGCTGCCGCCGTTGTTCGCGGACGTGATGTCGGACTTCGGTGCCCGGTAACCGTAGGTCGTGACCTCCGTCGTCCAGACTTCCTCGAAGGTCGCAACCGCGCTGTCGACGTAGTCGGGGATGCCGTTCGCGGGACTGACGTCGGTGAGGGACGGGGCGTCGAGCGTGCTCGTCACGTAATGGACGCACCCGTTGGTCGAGCAGACCGGCGTCGCCTCCGGCACGGTGTAGCCGTCACCGAAGGCGTCCAGGGCGCCGTCGGTCGGGCGCGCGAGGATCGCGCGCGCCTGCCGCAACTGCGATGCCGTCAGGCCGTCGAGCCTCGCGACGAGGTCACGCAGGATCAGCGTCGCCGCGCGTGGGCCTGCCCGTCGGACGTTGCCGTATCGGGCCCGGACGCTTGCGAGATCGAACAGCGCCCGGGCACGCTCGAGCGCGTACGTGGCCTCCCCGATACGCCCACGCTGGAGCGCCCGGGTGAGCGAGTCGCGTTCCACCCGAACGGGTGCGGGGAGCGGTTTGCCCTGTCGGGCGCCGGCGTCGACACGACCGGTCCGCGGCGCACGGGTCCACGGTCCGGAGTCGCCGGATGCCGGGACGCCGAGCGCGATCACGAGCAGCGCCGCGGTCGCGGCGACGAACCAGCGTGAGCGAGAACGCTTCACGAGAAGTCCCCCTTTCGTCGAGGGGGCCAATGCTACCCCGGGCCGTTCCCCAGAGGGAGAACCCCAGGCCGGGTACCATCACCCCGTGCCTGCCTCCCGACCGCCTCCGACGAACCCTGCTCGCGGCGTCGGCTGCGCTCGCGCTCGCAGCCGTGGCTATCCCCCCGGCCTCGGGCCGTCCCGCCGTCCTCGAGCCGCCCGCGAACGCTCGGACCCGGTACACGATCGCTGCCGCCGGCGACATCGTGTGCCAGGGAGATCTCGGCACCGATCCGGCCTCGTGCCGCTACGACGACACCGCAGACCTCGTGGTCGGCCAGGGGTTCACGAAGATCCTGCTCCTCGGCGACAACCAGTACGAGACGGGCGCCCTGAGCGCATACGAGACCTGGTTCGACCCGACGTGGGGCCAGGCGTTCCGTCGGCTCGCACCCTCGCCCGGCAACCACGAGTACGCGCAGGACCCTGGCTCGCGGCCACGCGGCTACTTCCGGTACTTCGGCCGCGACGTGAAGGGGCCGGACGGGCTCGGCTACTACAGCTTCGACATCGGGACGTGCCCCGACGCACCTTGCTGGCACGTGATCTCCCTGTCGTCGGAGCTGTGCTTCGCGGCGGGCGGGTGCGACGCGGCCGACGATCCTTCGAGCCCGGGCACGGGCGAGCAGATGTACGCGTGGCTCGAGGCCGACCTCGCCGCGCATCCGAACGCGGACTACCCGTGCACGCTCGCGTACTGGCACCATCCGTTGTTCTCGTTCTCGACCGGGAGCGGCGCGACCCAGGCGGTGAAGCCGCTCTGGGAGCTGCTCTACGACGCCCATGCCGACATCGTCCTGAACGGCCACTCGCACAACTACCAGCGGTGGAAGCCGCAGGACCCAGACGGCAACCTCGACCGCGCAGGTGGCATCCGGGAGCTCATCGTCGGGACGGGCGGCAAGAGCCTGTACGCCCTGCCCTCGGGATCTGCGCCCGCTCACCTGGTCACCGCGCAGGACGAGGCATTCGGCGTCCTGAAGATGACCTTGCTGCGCAACGGGTACACGTGGGAGTGGCTCGGCGCCGCGGGGCAATCGAGCTTCACGGACGTCAGTACCCGGAGCGTGACGTGCGCCTGATCCGAGCGCTCGGGCGCCCGTGACCGCTTCGGCGTGCTCGAACGCGGTAGAGCCGTGCCCCGAGACTCACGCCGGACCCAACGCCTCCACGGCACCGGCGGCGAGACGTGATGCGACCTCGCGATCGGGCTCCCGGCCTGCGAGCTCGAGGGCCATGAGGGCGGCGCCGACCACCGCAGGCACCGACAGCGAGACGATCAGCGCCCTTGGAGCCCCTCGGCGGACGACCGCCTCGAGCGGGTCGCTCACGAACCGCGTGGCGCCCGTCATGAGGGAACCGGCGAGAACGAGCTCGAAATCGCGTTCGGCGAACCCGAGCTTGCGCGCCACGAGCAGCCCGGCCTCGCCGAGCGCGAAGCCGGCCCGTTCGAGGATGTCGCGCGCGACCAGGTCACCGGCCATCGCCGCTTCGATCACGACGTGCGCGAAGCCCTCGACCTCGTCTTCGATCCGCCCGCCGTGTTCCCGCCTGGAGACCTTCTCGAGCAACTCGCTCGCCGTCGAGACCCCCAGGTGCCGGCACATCCCCTCGGTCAGACGTGTTCCGGGGCCTCGTCCCGTGTAGGCGGCGGCCACCGAACGCACCGCTTCCACCGACACGTCGTTCTCGCCCCCGAAGTCCCCGTAGAGGGTCCCAAGCCCGAGCGTACGGAAGGTGTCCCCGCTCGCGCTCCGGCCGGCCGCGACCGTGCCCGTGCCTGCGACGACGACCGCGCCCCACGGCCGACTCGCCCCGGCACGGAGCGCGACGAAGGCATCGTTCACCACCTGGCTGGGACCCGCGAGGCCGAGCGGCTCGATGGCGTGGGCGAGGCGGTCCGCGTCCGACGGCCAGTCCACGCCTCCGAGGCCGAAGACGCTCGCCTCGACGTCGTCGGGCCGAAGCTCGGCGGCCTTCAGCGCGCCGGCGACGGCGACCCGCAGGGCGGCTCCCGCGCCGCCGACGCCCACGACCTCCCAATTCGACGGGCCGCTGTCCCCCGCGCCCAGCACCGTGCCTTCCGCGTCGGCGACGAGAGCGTGCGTGCCCACACCCGACCCCTCGACGCCCAGGATCAAGTTCACGCGAGCTCGCGGGCGGAGCGGTACGCCTCTTCGACGACGTGCATCACGACCCGCCCGTCCTCGCCCGACGGCCGCGGCTGCCGGTTCTCGGCGATCGCGTCCAGGAACTCAGCCATCTGGGCCGAGTACATCGACTGCGGGGCGTGCTCCTCGCCTTCCGGCGGCTCGTGGGGGGAGAAGATGCGTGTGTAGCCCTTCGTCCCGTAGAGCTCGGTGTCGGCTTCCTGGCCGCCCAAGTGCGGCTGCCACCAACCGGACTCGACGATCGAGTTCACCCCGTTGGACCACGAGATCAACAGCACCCCGTCGTCATCGACGTCGTAGTCGGTCTTGTACCGGGTGCCGACGGTCGCACACACGCGCACCGGCTCGGGGTCCCCGAGCACGAACCGCGCGGTGTCGATCGCATGCACACCGATGTCGATCAGCGCCCCACCGCCCGCGAGCGCAGGCTGCGTGAACCATCCCGAAGGCCCCCACTCCTTGTGGAGCCCGTACCCATGCGTCTTCACGACCTGCCCGAGGTCCCCCCGCCGGACGGCTTCGCGGACGTCGATGACGTTGGGATGGAACCGCCAGCAGTGCGCGACCATCAGGGAGCGCTGCGAGTCCCGTGCCGCCGCGAGCATCGCGTCACACTCGATGACGCTCATCGCCATCGGCTTCTCGACCAGGACGTGCTTGCCACCGCGCAGGCAAGCGATCGCCTGCTCGGCGTGCAGGGCGTTCGGCGTCGCGATGACGACCGCGTCCACCTCCTCGTCGTGCACGAGGTCGTACCAGGACGTCGTCACCTTCGGGATGTGGAAGGTGTCGGCAAGCTCACGGAGTGACGGCTCTCGCCAGTTGGTCGCTGCGACGAGCTCGCCCGCGGGATGCTCGACCACCGCCTGAGCGTGGATCTTCTGGATCCAGCCGGAGCCGAACAACGCCACCCTGATCGTCATCTCGGGCCTCCGTTCCGGAGTATGACATCTCCCTATCGTGCCAGCTCACCGGACACGACCCTCAGCCCTCGGGCTCGCAAGCCCAGGCGCTCACCCCTTCACCCCCGTGAGCGTCACGCCCTCGACGAACACCCGCTGCGCGAGGAAGAACAGGACGATCACGGGCAGCATGAACAACACCGCCGCCGCCATCGTGAGGTTCCACTCGACGTGGTGCATCGTGCGGAACTCCGAGAGCGCGAGGCCGAGCGTCCACAGCTTCGGGTTGCCGACCACGTACAGCAGAGGTCCGAAGAAGTCGTTCCAGTTGTAGAGGAAGTTGAAAAGCGCGACGGCCGCGATCGCCGGTTTCGCGAGCGGGACGATCACGCGGGTCATGATCTGCCACTCGCTCGCGCCGTCGACACGCGCGGCGTCGGACATCTCGTCGGGGATCGTGAGGAAGAACTGCCGCAGCAGGAAGATCGAGAAGGCGTCACCGAAGAAGCTCGGCACGATCAGCGGCGCGAGCGTGTTGATCCAGCCGAGGCGGACGAAGATCACGTAGAGGGGGATGACCGTGACCTGGAATGGCAGCATCAGCGTCGCGAGCACGAGGATGAACGAGGCCTGCCTACCCCGCCACTTCATCCTCGAGAGCGCGTATGCGACCGGAACGCACGACAGCACGATCCCGACCGTCGAGAGCACGGCGATCAGCGTGGTGTTCAGCGTGAAGCGCCACAGGTCGATCCGCTCGAAGACGTCGATGAAGTTGCGCCACACGAACGGATCCGGCCAGATGTTCCGCGTCAGCGACTGATGGTCGGTCATGAGCGCCGTCGTCGCCACGAACACGAACGGCAGCAGGAACATGAGCGACGCGACGATGAGCATCGAGTGCGTCGCCAGCGAGGTCAGGAGCCGTCGGCGCTTCTCGGCTGCGGGCAGCGGCCGCGGGATGACGTTCATCACGGCCACGGTGCCGACCCCCTTCAGGGTCCGGTCGCCGCCTTGCGTCGACGATCGGAAGCTCATCGGAACCCGCCCCCCGCGTAGTGCACCCAGCGCTTCGAGGTCCGCACGAGGATCAACGTGCACACCATCGTGACCATGAAGAGCATCCAGGCGAGCGCCGACGCGTACCCCATCCGGAAGACGCCCCACCCCTGCTGCCACAGGTACACGGAGTAGAACATGAGCGACTGGTTCGGATCCCCGACCGACGTCGCCGCCTGCGTCGTGGTGGTGCCCGAGACCGTGATGCTGGCAACGTAGGCCTGGGTGAAGAACTGGAACCCGTAGATCACGCCGGTGACCAGCGAGAAGAAGATCACGGGACTGATCGTCGGCAGCGTGACGTGACGGAACTTCTGCCAGCCGGTGGCGCCTTCGATGTCAGCCGCCTCGTAGAGCTGCTGCGGCACGTCGAGCAGTCCCGCCAGGAAGATGATCATCGTGCTGCCGATCCCCCACAGACCGAGGACGAGCATCGCCGGCTTCGACCACTGCGGCGAGTAGAACCACAGAGGTGGGCTCTTCCATCCGACGTGCGTGAGCATCGTGTTGATCGGCCCGGTCGCGGGGTTGAAGATGAAGACGAACGCGAGCGCCACGGCGACCGGCGGTGCGAGCGATGGCAGGAAGAAGATCGTCCGGTAGGTCTTCACGCCCTTCCGAGGCTTCGTCAGCATCCACGCCGTGAGGATCGAGAGCGCGATCTGCAGTGGCAGTCCCCACACGATGATCCAGATCGTGTTGCGCACGGCGACCCAGAAGCTCGGATCCTTCGTGAACATGTAGACGTAGTTCTGGATCCCGTACGGTTCCGGGCTGGAGAGCAGGTCGTACTTCGTGAAGGAGAAGTAGAACGTCGCGAGCATCGGATAGAGGATGAAAGCCAGGAAGCCGACGATCCACGGCGACATGAACAGCAGGACCGTCAGACCCCTGCGCACGTTCCGCCGCCGGGGCCGGCGCGTGATCTGCCGAACCCCGACGGCGGTCGTGCCGAGCCGTGTCGTCGCCTGGACCGTCGCCTCCTAGCCGAGCGCCTCGGCGAGCAGGTTGTTCACCTCGTCGGCGGCCTGCTGGAGTCCCTGCTGCACGTTGGCCAGCTTCCCTGCCTGCCAGTCCGCGAGCTGCTGACCGATCGCCGTCTGATCACCGTCGCCGATCGGCGTAGTCGGCTTGTAGTGTGATGCGGGGTTCGCGAAGATGTCGAGGAACGTCTGGAACTGCGGCGTCACTTCCAGGTCCGGCGACTCGAGCGCCGCGAACGTCGTCGGCACGTTCCGGACGAAGTTGGCCATGAACACCAGGGTCGGCGTGTCCGTAGCCATCCAGGACACGAGCAGCCATGCCTCGGCCGGGTGAGGTGACCCGCGCGGGATGCCGATGATCGTTCCGCCGATCTGACCCACGCCGTACGTGTCCGCGGCGTCGTCGGGGACCGGCAGCGGCGCGGTGCCGTAGTTGAGGTCCGGGGTCCCGTCGGCGATGAAGGCGGTCCGCCACTCACCATCGATGTTCATCGCGACGCGGCCGGTCTGGAAGTCCTGCTCGGACGACCACTCGTTGCCCTGGCCAGCGACGAACTTCTGGAGGTTCTCGCGCCCGTAGAAGTCGATGAGCTCCTTCTGCCAGTCGAACAGGTCGACCCAGCAGGGGTCGGTGAAGGCCGACTCCGTCCCGTCCGCGTTGTACCAGGGGCACCCGAACGGCGTGCTGAGCGTGAGCGGGTTCGTCTCGTAGTACCCGCTCCACGGAACGAGCCCGGCCACCTTGATCGAGCCGTCGGGGTTGAGGACGGTCAGCTCCTTGGCGACGTCGATGAGCTCGGACGTCGTCCTGGGGGGCTCGGTGATGCCGGCCGCGTCGAACATCTCCTGGTTGTAGTAGAGGCCGTACGCATCCGTCAGGAAGGGCAGCGCGCACTGACTACCGCCGTAGCTCGTGTACTGGAATACGGAGTCCGGGAACTGGCTCGTGTCGAAGTCCGTCTGCGTCATGAAGGGCGCTGAGGTCTTGCCAGCCGCCCGACTCGCAGAACTTCCCGACGTTGTCGAGCCCGAACGAGAGAACGGCGTCCGGTGGCGTTCCCGAGTTGATCGCCTGGATGATCTTCTGGTCGCCGATGCCGCCGGTGCTCTTCACCGTGATCCACGGGTACTTCGCGGTGAAGTTCGCGAAGATCGAGTTGAACTGGCGGAGCTCGCGCCCCGTCCACGCACCCCAGATCTCGATCGTGACGGGAGCGTGAGACTCGCTCGGGTTCACGGTTGGCGGCGGCGACTCCTCGTCCCCACCGCCCGCCGTGCAGGCCGCCGCGATCAACGCGAACACCGCCAGCACGGTCAGCGTGCGCTTCATAACCACCCCTCCTTCCGGTGCTGTGTTCCCATCAGCCCGCCCTCGCGCGGGCGGCCGACCCACGCTCGAACAACAGGTCCTGCGCGGCCTCGCGGGCCATCGCGATCGCCCCGAGCACGGTCGCCTCGTCCCCGAGCGGCGAGGCCTCGATCCTCGGCGAGAAGGGCGAGAGCGCCCGGAGCTCGCGCTCGATGGGCCCGAGCAGCAGGTCGCCGTTGCGTCCGATGCCACCGCCGATCACCACCAGCTCGGGATCCACGACCGGCACGACCGCCGCGATCGCGAGCGCGATGCCATCGGCAACGGCTTCCACGACCAGTCGGGCCGTCGCGTCGCCGCGTCGGGCGGCGGCGAACACCTTCTTCGCAGTGAGCGGCGGCCGCATCCCCAGGCGACGCGCGGTCGCCACCACGCCGGTGGCACCGATGGCCGACTCGAGCGCGCCGCGCCGCCGGTTCGCCGGGTCGTGCGGGTCGGCCGCCGCGAGCGGCAGGTAGCCGATCTCCCCGGCGGCCCCGACCGAGCCCCGGTACAGATGCCCGCCCAGCACGAGCCCCATGCCGACGCCGGTCCCGACATGGAGATACGCGAAGTTCGCCACGTCCTTTCCGATGCCCTTCCAGCCCTCGCCGATCGTGGCGAGGTTCACGTCGTTCTCGAACCCGACGTTCGTGCCGAGCTCGTGCTGCAGCGCCTCGACCAGCCCCTGGCGCCCCCACCCCGGTAGGTTGTGCGCGAGGGCGACCTGCCCGCGGGAGGGCTCGAACACGCCGGGGCTCCCCACGACCGCGAACGTCACCTGGCGCCACCGGATCCCGGCCTCGGACGCGAGCCCATGGGCGATGTCCCCGATCTGACGGATCAGGGTGGCGGCGCTCTTCGCTCGCGCCGACTCGTCGCGGCGGGCGAGGATGTCGCCGGTGATGTCGGCGATCGCGGCGCGCAGGTAGCTGCGCCCGACGTCGATCCCTACGATCCATCCCGCGCGAGGGTTCAGCTCGTACAGGACGGCCGTCGGACCCTTGCCGCCCGACGAGCGCCCGGCCTCGCGCACCAGGCGAGCGCGGGTGAGGGTCTGGAGCGCCTGCGAGACCGTGGGCTTCGACACGCCGCTGTCGCGGGCGAGCTGAGCTCGGGAGACGGGTCCGAGCTGGCGGATGAGCTCGAGGAGCGTGCGCTCGTTGATCGCCCGCAGGAGGCTCGGCGTGCCGGCCGTGGAGATCTGCTCGACGCCCGTCTCGGTCCCCGCTCCCCCGTCCGACGTTGCGTAGGAAACTTTCCTAACTATTCCGACCGATGCTACGCTGCCGGGCGGCGCCGGGTCAAGGCAGCGGCGCCCGGAAGGAGCGACGACGATGGCCGAGCTCGCGATCCGCGGAGGGACCCCCGTTCGACCGAAGGGGTACCCCGCCTGGCCGGTCTGGGATGAGACCGAGGTGCAAGCGGTGACCGAGGTGGTGCGCAGCGGCAACTGGGGTGGCTTCCCCGAGCCCGGCCCCAAGGCCGCCGAGTTCGAGACGGCGTTCGCCGCCTATCAGGGAGCCCGTCACGGGATCCTCATGGTGAACGGCACGATCACGATGGAGGTCGCCCTCAAGGCGCTCGGGATCGGGTGGGGCGACGAGGTCATCCTGCCGGCGCTCACGTTCGTCGCGACGGCCTACGCACCGATGGCGGCAGGCGCGCTCCCCGTGATCGTGGACGTCGAGCCGCGGACCTGGACGATCGACCTCGACCAGGTCGAGGCTGCCATCACCCCGAAGACGAAGGCCATCATGCCCGTGCACCTCGGACAGCAGATGGCGGACATGGACCGCCTGATGGAGATCGCCAACAAGCACGCGCTCGCCATCGTCGAGGACTGCGCCCACGCCCACGGCCAGATGTGGAGCGGGCGTGGGGCCGGGTGCATCGGCGACTTCGGCTCGTTCAGCCACCAGTCCTCGAAGATCCTGACCTCGGGCGAGGGCGGCACGCTCCTCACGAGCGACGACGACCTGGCGCGGCGGGCGCACTCGATCATCGACTGTGGCCGCCCGAAGGACGCCGAGGAGAAGGAGTACACCTTCGGCGCGAACTACCGCCTGGGCGAGCTGCACGCCGCGCTCCTCGTGACGCAGATGGCGAGGTTCGAGGCCCAGCGCTCCGACCGCGAGGGCAACGCCGAGCTGTTCGAGGAGCTCGCGCCGCAGGTCCCCGGCGTGACGATCAAGCCGAGGGACGAGCGCATCACGCGCTGGTCCTTCTACAACTACATCTTCGCGATCGACCCCGACGCGTTCGCCGGTGCGACGAACCAGGTCGTCGCCGCCGCGCTCGAGGCCGAGGGCATCCCGGCCGAGGTGCAGTACCCGCCGATGAGCCGCTACGACCTGTACCAGCCCTCGCTCTCGCGCCTGCCGGTCGCCGTCGAGTTCGCCGAGCGTCTGAACCCTGCCCGGATGTCCTTCCCGGTCGCCGAGGCCGCCGGCGAGCGCGAGTCGGTCTACCTGATGGAGAACACGTTCCGCGCCGGCCGCGAGGGCATCGACCACCTCGTCGAGGCCCTCGCGAAGGTCCAGCGGCACGCCGCCGAGCTCGGCGCCGCTACCTGATCGGGAACTGGATCTCGGTCAGGTAGTCCGCCGGGTCCGGGGTCTGCGACGGGTCGGTGAGGTAGATCTCGCGCGGGGGGCCGGCGATCTCGTGGCCGTGCTCCTGGATCCACCCGGTGAGCGTGTGGTAGGCGGGACCGACCTCGTCGTACGGGCCGCGGTGCATCGTCGATGCGACCGTCATCGCGGGCAGCTCCTTGCCCACGACCTCGCCGGCGCTCGAGAACGGCGTGGCGAGCGGGAACGCGATCTCGATGTCGCCATCGGTCTCCTCGTCGATCACGTCGAACATGATCAGGAACGGCGGGCCGGCCATCGGCACGCCGGCACGCCCGACCGCCTCCCCCACCGTCGCGAACCCGGCGGAGACGTCCTGTCCGATCGTCGCCATCGACGCGTGCTTGCGGAGCGCCGCGACGTGCTGCGCGGGGACCTCCTTGACCTCGACCTCGTACGGCATCACACCCTCCTTCCGCTCGATCAGCTTGCCGAGGAAGGTGAGCATCCGCTCGTGGCGGCCGAGCTCGGCCTCCAGGCGAGCCCGGTGCCGGTCGAGGACCTTCGCCGCGATGAGCGGGTCATCGGCCTCGAGCGCCTCGCGCACGTCCTCGAGCGGCATGTCGAGCGACCGCAGGACCCGGATCGCCTCCGCGCGGTTGGCCTGCCCGTACGTGTAGTAGCGGTAGGCCGACGACGGGTCCACGACGGCCGGCACGAGCAGCCCGAGCTCGTCGTAGTGGCGCAGCGCCTTCACCGACAGCCGCGTCATCTTCGAGAAGCGCCCGATCGGCACCAGGTTCCCCATGCCCGCCTCCTTCCTCGCAGGCCATCCTGCAGCTTCCCCCCGGGGGAGGGTCAAGTCGCGGGCATGGACGGACGGCCCGGTTCGGTCGGGACCACGCGCCGGCGCGGGGGCGAGGGTCGGGCTGTTCGCTCGCATCGGAGGGCGCACGCTCCCCACCGGGAGAAGTGGGGAGGACACTCAGCCGCCCTCGCCGAGGCCTTCGATGGCGGTGGGAGCCATCGCGGCGATCGCCATCGGCGGACGAGCGGATCCGGTGGGGCGACTACGGGATCGAGTCGTTCGTCCGTTCGAACAGGGACACGACCGCGGTCCCGAGGGCCGCCACGGCGACGACGATCGCAACAGCGACGAGGCTCAGGATGAGGGCGTACTCGGCCGCCACGGCACCGTCCTCCCGAACCCTCCGGGCGAGCACGCGCCCGAGCAGCATGTGACATCTCACGATGCCCATGAGGAGGTGGTCCGCGATCCTGTCCGCTTTCGTCGCCACCAACGCCCCTCCTGTGAGCGGATACCCATCAATCTAGGACATCGGGCCTCGCAGAAGGATGCCGCTTACCACCGAGCCGGCGTACGTAGTACCGCGTACGAGCCGCCGACACCGATGACCTCCTGATCGACGCCGAGGCCCCGACCCTTCCCTCGCGATCGGTGCTGAGGGATGCTCCGCGGAGTCGACCTCGACACTGACCAGTTGGGATCCGAACATCACCTCGAGGATGGACCACCGCGCGTGGCTGCAGGAGAACGTCTGGCGACCGCCGGCCCTGCGGTCAGCCGGCCGGGAAGAAGCGCGGGAGGTTCGCGCGGTTCTCCTCGAGCAGCGCGTCGAGGAGATCTTGCGCGCGGTCGGCGTCGGGGCCGAGGGGGTTCGTGAGCAGCGCCTTCAGCGCGATCGTCCGGATCCCCGGTGACGGCCGCTTCGATCGCGAGGCGCTCGTACGCCTTCGCGTGCTGGACGAGGCCGAGCATCTCGGGCGGGAGCGGCGCGAGCGGCAGCGGATGGGCGCCATCGTGGTCGATGCGGGCGGGGATCTCGACGACGTCGTCGTCCGCGAGGTTCGGGATCGCGCCGTCGTTCCGGACGTTCACGACCTGCACGTCGCCGGTCCCGGCGTGGAGCGACGCGACGAGCTGGGCCGCGGCCTCGCTGTAGAACGCGCCGCCGCGCTCCTCGAGCAGCTTCGGCTTCTCGTCGAGCGCCGGGTCCTTGTAGAGCTCGAGCAGACCGGCCTCGATCTCCATGACCTCCTCGGCGCGCGTCTTCGCGCCCGAGCGCTCGTGCTCGAGGATCTGGTCGGTGAAGTAGTAGTAGCGGAGGTAGTAGCTCGGGAGCGCTCCGAGCGAGCGAACCAGGTCAGCGGGGAACCCGTCCTCGGGTGACCACGCCTCCAGATGGTCGAGGATCTCGGGCAGGCGGTCCACGCCGTCCACCCGGACCGCGCGCTCCCACGACAGGTGGTTCAGGCCGACGTGCTCGAGCTCGACGCGCTCGGGCTCGACGCCGAAGCGCGCCGCGAGCTCGCGCTGGAACCCGATCGCCACGTTGCACAGGCCGAGCGCGCGGTGCCCGGCGTCGAGGAGCGCCTGCGTCACGAGGCCCGGTCGGGTTGGTGAAGTCCACGAACCACGCGCCGGGTGCGCCGCGGCGCTCGGTCTCCTCGGCCAGCTCGAGCACGACCGGCACCGTCCGCAGCGCCTTCGCGAAGCCGCCCGGCCCGGTCGTCTCCTGCCCGATGCAGCCGAACCGCAGCGGGATCGTCTCGTCCAGGTAGCGGGCCTGCTGGCCGCCGACCCGCAGCTGCACGATCACGAAGTCGGCGCCCTCGAGCGCCGCGTCGCGGTCGCCGGTCCGCACGAGACCGTCCCGGACCAGTCGACCTTGCGGAGCATGCGCTCGGCGAGCGCGCCGACGACCTCGAGCCGCTCGGGATCGATGTCGAAGAGCGCGAGCTCGTCCATCGGGAAGCGGTCGGCGCGACGGGCGAACCCCTCGACGAGCTCGGGTGTGTACGTGCTCCCGGCGCCGACGACCGCCACCTTCACACCCATCGCCTCGACAGCGTACACTCGCACCGATGAAATCGTTAGGAAACTTTCCTGACCCATTCCTGGCCGAGATCGCCGCCCAACCGGACGCCATCCGCCGTGCCGCCGCCGCGATGGTCGACCAGCGCGACGTCCTGGACCGGATCCGCGAGGCGGCCTCGGCTTCCCGAACGATCGTGTTCACGGGGATGGGGAGCTCGTACGACGCCTGCTACCCCGCGGTGAACGACCTCGCCGGCCGCGGGGTGCCCTCGCTCCTCGTGGACTCGGCCGAGCTGCTCCACTTCCGGCGGCCGATCCTCAACGCGCAGACGCTCGTCGTGATCGTGAGCCAGTCGGGCGAGAGCGCCGAGATCGTCGCGCCTCGCCACCGAGATCTCGAAGCAGCGGATGCGTCCGTTCCGTGGTCTCGATCACGAACGGGCTCGACAACGACCTGGCACGCCGTGCCGACATCCGGCTCGACACGTGGGCGGGGGTCGAGACGGGCCCGTCGACGAAGACGTTCGCGGCGGCGATGACGACGCTCGCGGGGCTCGCGATGCTCCTCGCGGGGGACGGCGTCGGCACCGCGATCGATCGGACCCGCACCGCCGCGGAGGGCGCCGCCCTCGCCGCGGAGCGCCTGCTCGACGACCCGGAGGCCTACGCCGGCCGGCTCGCCGAGCAGCTCAGCGGTCGCGAGGCGATGGTCGTGCTCGGTCGCGGGCCCGCGCGGGCGGCGGCCGAGATGGGCGCCCTCACCCTGAAGGAATCCGGCGTGATGGCCGAGTCGCTCGAGTCCGCGATGTTCCGCCACGGCCCGCTCGAGCTGGCGGGGCCGGGGATGTCGGCCATCGTGATGGCCACCGAGCCCGAGACGCGGCGCCTGGACCTGGCGCTCGCCGCGGACCTGGTGCAGGCCGGCGCCGCGGTGCTCGTCGTCTCGCCCGACGGGGAGCAGCCGAAGGGCGCCCACGCCGTGGCGACGGGGTACCTGGACCGCGCGCTCGTGTCGGCGGTCTCGATCGTGCCGGTCCAGCTGCTCGCGTGGAAGCTCGCCGCCGAGGCCGGCCGTACCCCGGGTGCGTACACGCGCGCCTCGAAGGTGACGACCCGTGAGTGAGGGTGCTCCTCGCGTCGCGCTGACCTTCGACGCCGAGCACCCCGACCGCCCGCTCTGCCCGCCCGGCAACGCCGAGCGGATCCTGGACGTCCTGCGCGAGGCCGGCGTTCGCTCGACGTTCTTCGTGCAGGGCCGCTGGGCGCGCTCACAGCCCGCGACCGCGCGCCGGATCGCCGAGGACGGTCACCTCGTCGGCCACCACTCGAACTACCACGTCCGGATGCCCTACCTGTCGGACGAGGGACTGCGCGCCGACGTCGCCGAGGGCGAGGACGCGATCCGCGATGTGGTGGGCATCGACCCACGGCCGTGGTTCCGCTGTCCCTTCGGCGAGGGACGTGACGACGCCCGAGTGCTCGGCGCGCTCGAGGAGCTCGGGTACCGCAACGTGCACTGGGACGTCGAGCTCGAGGACTGGGAGCCCTGGCGCACGGCCGAGGACATCGCACGCGACGCCGTGGCGGGCGCGCTCGAGCACGGGGACGGCGCCATCGTCCTGCTGCACACCTGGCCCGAGCCGACGGCCGAGGCCCTGCCGGCGATCCTCGAGGGGCTGGCACGGCGGGGGCGCGGAGCTCGTGGCCCTCGACGAGCCGGAGCCGTCGTGGTGAGACGACCGGCGGTCCTCGCGATCGACGGCGGAGGCTCGAAGGTGGATGCGGCGCTCCTCGGACCGGGCGGGTCACGTGCTCGGCGCGGCGCGCGTCCCCGATCCCAAGTGGGAGGACACGGGGGACGAGCTCCACCTGGACTCGATCGCCTCCGCGCTCGAGGCGGCGGCGCGCGATGCCGGGCTCGACCCGCAGGCTCGGCCCGTCGCGAACCTGGGCGTGTACTGCCTGGCCGGCGCGGACCTCCCGGTCGACGACCGGCGGATCCTCCGCGGGCTTCGGACGGCGCGGCTTCACCGAGCGAGGACGTGCTGCGCAACGACACGTTCGCGGTGCTGCGCGCAGGGACGGAGCGCGACCTGGGGCGTCGGCATCGTCTGCGGGTTCGGAACGAACTGCTCGGGCATCGCGCCAGACGGGCGGCACTACCGGCTCCCGGCGATCGGCGGGATCTCGGGCGACTGGGGCGGCGCGGCCGAGCTCGGCGAGTACGCGCTGTGGCACGCGCTCCGGGCTCGGGACGGGCGGGGGCCGCGGACGAGCCTCGCGAGGAGCGTGCCCGAGCACTTCGGCCTGCGGACCCCGCGCCAGGTGATGGAGGCCCTGTACTTCCGCCGCCTCGAGGGCGGTCGGCTGGCCGAGCTCGCGCCGGTCCTGTTCCGCGACGCCGCGACGGACGAGGTCGCGCGCGGCCTGGTCGATCGTCAGGCGGACGAGATCGTGCTCATGGCCGAGGCCGCCATCCGGCGCCTCGGCATGCGGGCGCTCGACGTCGACGTGGTGCTCGGTGGCGGGATCTTCCGGAACCGCTTCCCCCCGTTCTTCGAGCGCATCGAGGCCGGACTTCACCAGGTCGCCGAGCGCGCGAGGATCGCGGTCCTGTCCGCGCCGCCGGTGGTCGGGGCGGCCATGCTCGCGCTCGATCGCATCGGGGCGTCGGGGCCCGCGAAGGCGCGGACGCGTGCCGACTTGACCCACGACCGTCTCGCGAAGGACGCTCGGCGAGGTCCGAGGAAGGGATAGGGATGGCCACGATCGTCCTCGAGGGAGTGACGAAGGTCTTCGGCGGCGACGTGGTCGCGGTCGACGACGTCTCGCTCGAGATCGGCGACGGCGAGTTCATGGTGCTCGTCGGGCCCTCCGGCTGCGGCAAGTCCACGATCCTGCGGATCCTGGCGGGGCTCGAGGAGGTCACGGCCGGGGAGGTCGTTCATCGAGGACCGGCAGGTCACCGACCTACCGCCGAAGGATCGCGACGTCGCGATGGTCTTCCAGAACTACGCGCTGTACCCGCACATGTCCGTCGAGCAGAACCTCGGGTTCGGCCTGCGGCTGCGCAGGATGCCGAAGGCCGAGATCAGCGAACGGGTGAGGAAGACCGCTACGATCCTCGGCCTCGAGACCCTGCTCCAGCGCAAACCGGCGGCATTGTCCGGTGGACAGCGGCAGCGTGTCGCGATGGGTCGCGCGATGGTCCGCGAGCCGGTCGCCTTCCTGATGGACGAGCCGCTGTCGAACCTGGACGCGAAGCTCCGCGTACAGATGCGCGCTCAGCTCGCCCAGCTGCATGAGCGCCTCCGAACCACCACCGTGTACGTGACGCACGATCAGGTCGAGGCGATGACCCTCGGCCAGCGGGTCGCGGTGCTCCGCGACGGCGTGCTCCAGCAGGTGGACACACCGCAGAACCTCTACATGCACCCCGCGAACCTGTTCGTCGCGGCGTTCATCGGCTCGCCGCCGATGAACCTCGTCGAGGCGACGGTCGACGGCCGCTCGGTGGCCTTCGCAGGCTTCCGACTGCCTCTGGGTCCGGCGACGGACCTCTCGGCCTACGAAGGCCGGACGCTGATCCTGGGGATCCGTCCCTCGGACCTGGAGGACACCGACGTATGGTCCAACGCCGACCTGCCCTCGATCGAGGTCCGGGCCGACGTCACCGAGGAGCTCGGCTCCGAGGTCAACGTCTTGTTCGGCGTCGACGCTCCTCCGGTCGCGGTCGAGGAGTCGATGGCCGCGGTCGACGAGCCGACCGAGGAGGCGATCTTCCTGCTCCAGGTCGAGCCCGGGCAGCAGCGTGCGGTCTTCTGCGCCCGCGTCGACGCCCGCACGAAGGCCCGGCCCGGCAGCACGATCCGGCTGTCCGTGGACCCGGGGCGGTTCCACTTCTTCGATCCCGAGAGCGGGCTCGCGGTCGGCGAGCGGAGCCCGGCGACGGCGGCGCCCTAGCCTTCGGGGTCGGCGGCGAGGTCCACGGAGGGCCCGAGCGGCAGCCAGCACTCGACGGTGACACCCCGTCCGGGGGCGCCCTCGATGCGGCACCGGCCGCCCGCGAGCTCGGCGCGCTCGACCATGGCCGTCACACCGAGGTGCCCGGGCTCCGGGTGCGCGACGTCGAGCACCTCGAGCCCTCGGCCGTCGTCGGTCACCCGGAGCAGGACGCCGCCCCCGCTCGAGACCAGCTGCACCTCGAGGCGGGTCGCGCCGGCGTGCTTGCGGACGTTCGTGATCGCCTCCTGCGCGATGCGGAACAGGGTCGCACGCACCTCCGGCGGCGGCTCGGCGTCGAGCCGCTCGTCGAGGACGACCATCTCGAAGGCCGGCCCCCCCGAGGGTTGGTCGAGGTACTGACGGAGCGCCGCGGCGAGACCCTCACGGTCCAGGACCGGTGGGCGGAGCTCGAACAGCAGGTGCCGCAGGCGTTCGACCGCCTCGCGCAGGGTGTCGTGCAGCTCCAACGCTTCGGCGTGGAGGTCGGGATCGTCGATCCGCCGCGCGAGGGCCTGCGCACGTAGGTCGGCGGCGCTGATCACCTGGATCGAGTCGTCGTGGATGTCCGCCGCGATCCGGCGGCGCTCCTCCTCTTGCGCCTCCTCGAGCCGCGCGACGAGCATCCGCCGCTCCTCCATCGTGCGTCGCAGGATCTCGAGGCTCCGGCGCAGCTTGTCCTCCACACGCTTCTGGTCGGTGAGGTCGAGCAGCACCCCACGCCAGAACAACGGCTCCCCGGCCGGGTCGCGGACGAGGACCGCGTCGTCCCGGAACCAGACCTCACGCCCGTCGGCGGCGACGAGGCGGTACTCGGAGTGGAACGGCCCGCCGCTCGCGTTCGACTCGCGGTGCGTGGCGATCACGCGCTCCCGGTCGTCCTCGTGCAGGCGCTCGAGCCACAGGTTCGGCTCGTCGCGCCACTGCTCCGGCGTGAACCCGACCAGGTCCAGGATCTGCGGGCTCGTGTAGATGTTCGAGGACAGGTCGTCGACCGCGTCGATGTACAGGATCGCCGGGATGCCCTCGACGAGATGCCGGTAGCTCTCTTCCGCCTCCTGGAGGCCCTGGAGGAACCCGGGCGTCACCGGGACCTGATCGATGCGGCGGCTCACAGCTTGTACCCGAAGCGACGGAGCAGCTCCTTGCGCACCGCCACGTCCTCATCGGTCTCCACGCCGAGGGGAGAGCTCCCGTCCACGACGCCGAGGATCGCGCGCCCTTGCTCGGTCTGCCCGACGACGACCTCGAGCGGGTTCGCGGTCGCACAGAAGATGCGACAGACCTCGGGAACCGCCTTCACCGCGTTCAGCACGTTGATCGGGAACCCCTCGCGCAGGGCGATCACGAAGGAGTGGCCGGCCCCGATCGCCTGCGCGCCCCGCACCGCGATGTCGATGAGCTCCTGGTCGTTCCCGCTCCGGCGGACGAGGCACGGACCGCTCGCCTCACAGAACGCGACGCCGAACCTCAGGCCCGGCGCGGAGCCGACGAGCGCCTCGTGCAGGTCCTCGATGGTCTTGATGAAGTGCGACTGGCCGAGGATGACGTTCAGGTCGTCGGGCTTGTCGAAGCGGACGCTCGAGATCTCCATCGGGGAGGCTCCATCTCGCTCGGGGGGCCGCTACAGGCTTCCGAGCCTGGACACTAGCCCCGCGAGCAGCGAGATGCGAGGAACCACGCTCGTGAGGTCGATCCACTCCTTCGGCCCGTGGTCATCGCCGCCGACCGGCCCGAGCCCGTCGAGGGTCGGCACCCCGGCCGCCGCGGTCGTGTTCGCGTCGGACGCGCCTCCGGTCGCCGCATCGTGCAGCTCGAAGCCCAGATCGTGCGCGATGTCGACGGCGAGCTTCGCGAGCTTCGCACCCTTGCCACTCTTCTCCATCGGCCGGTGCCAGGCGCCGCCCCCGATGCCGACCGCGACGTCCGGGACGGTGTGCTCGTTCGCGATCCGCTCGACCTCCGCCTCGGCCGCCTCGAGGGTGTCCTCGGCCGGCGAGCGCACGTCGACCTCGATCGTGCAGCGCTCGGGGACGACGTTCGTGCGGGTTCCCCCGTGCACGACGCCTACGTTCACCGTCACGCCGGGCCAGCGCCCGTTGAGCGCCTGGAGCGCGACGGTCTTGTGCGCGGCCTCGAGGATCGCGCTGCGCCCGCGCTCGGGCTCGACGCCCGCGTGGGCCGCTCGTCCCACGATCTCGATCGTGTAGTCGGAGACCCCCTTGCGCGCCGAGACCACGTCGCCGTTCTCCCGCGCGCCCTCGAGCACGAGCGCCACGTCGGCCTCCTTCGCGAGCTCCGCGATGTGGGCCCGCGAGAACGGCGAGCCGATCTCCTCGTCCGGGTTGTTCACGTACGTGATGCGGCCGAAGCCGTCGAACCCCGCCTCCTGGAGGACCTCCACGGCGAGGAAGCCGGTGAGCAGTCCCCCCTTCATGTCCGAGACCCCAGGACCGAGCGCGCGCCCGCCCTCGACCCGGAACGGCCGCTCCGCGACGGTGCCGGGATCGAAGACCGTGTCGGTGTGACCGATCATGAGCACCCGAGGGCCGCCCGAGCCCTCGAGCCGCCCGATGAGGAGGTCTCCGAGCTGCCGCTCACCCTCGGCGGGGCGGTGCGGGACGCGCTCGACCGACCACCCGTGGGAGCGGAACCGAGCCTCGCACAGGGCGACGACGAGGTTCACGCCCTCGGGCGTGTGCGAGCCGGAGTCGATGTTCACCAGCTCCTCGAGCGCCTCGACGACGTCGTCGTACCGCCGAGCCGTCAGCTCCTTCAGCGTCTCGAGCCATGCCTCGGTGCCGTTCATCGGGCCCATCCCTGCGTCATCGTGCGCTCCTCGCTCGGTCGGATCGGCCCCATGGTATCGGCGACCTTCGGGCCGTCACCCCCAAGGGGGATCCCCGGACGCGAGGGGTTCGGCTGCCGACGACCTGGCGGGGTAGCATCCGCGGGTGAGCCGGGCCCGCGACGAGCGAGATCTCGTGTACCGGTTCGTCACGGTGCTCGTCGGCGCCGTGTTCCGGCTGTGCTTCCGCATGCGGTTCGCGGGGATCTCGCGTGTACCGGCGCGCGGACGCGCCATCGTCGCCGGGAACCACCTGAGCGCGCTCGACGGCGTCGTGCTCGGGCTGGCCGTGAGTGAGCGCCACAAGCGGGTCACCCGGTTCCTCGTCGCCGCCGAGTTCTTCGACCATCACTGGTTCGGCTGGGCGCTCCGTCGGTTCAAGCAGATCCCCGTCCGGCGGGGAACGCGGGACGTGACGGCCCTGCAGGCCGCCATCGTCACCGTCCGGGCGGGGGCGCTCGCCGGGATCTACCCGGAGGGCAAGGTCAACCCCGGCACCGAGCTCCAACCCGGCAAGAGCGGCGTGGCGCGGATCGCGCTCGAGACCGGCGCTCCCGTCGTCCCGGTCGGCATCTGGGGCACGCAGGACCGATGGCCCCACGCGGGGCTGCACTGGCGGCGACCCTGGCGACCCCGGCTCGCCCTCGCGTTCGGAGAGCCGATCGAGCCGAACGGCGAGCCGGGATCCCCGGACGACCTCGGTCGGTTCCTGGACCGGGTGATGAGCGGTATCGCGGATCAGGTCGAGGTTGCCCGCGCGATGGTCGTGGCCGGATGATGGTGGGCTCGGGCGGGCGAAGAGCGGGGACGCACGGTTCCGCGTCGAGCGCCTCCTGACGTGCTCGGCCTAGCCGAAGAGCGACGCGAAGGTGGCGCGCCGACCCTCGCCCGCCTCGGTCAGGTGCTTCGCGAACCACTGCGCCGCCAGGTCGGCGACCCGCTCGAGCGCGCCGGGCTCCTCGAAGAGGTGGGTCGCCCCGGGGATCACCTCGAGGCGGCGCTCGCACCGCATCCGTGCATCGGCCTCCCGGTTCATCCCGAGGACCTCGATGTCGTCGCCACCGACGATCAGCAAGGTGGGCGCCGTGACGCTCGGCAACACATCCCCCGCGAGGTCCGGTCGACCGCCGCGCGAGACCACGGCTGCGACCTTGATGCCGAGCTTGGCCGCCGCCACGAGCGCACCCGCCGCGCCCGTGCTCGCGCCGAAGAACGCGACCGGAACGGTTCCCGCCTGCGGCCAGCGGTGGAGCCACCGAACGGCGCTCTGCAGGCGATCGGCGAGGAGTTCGACGTCGAACACGTTCGCGCGATCCTCGGCCTCGGCTGGCGTGAGGAGGTCGAACAGGAGGGTTCCCATGCCGGCCTCGTTCAGGCGACGCGCGACCTGCATGTTCCGCGGGCTCTTCCGGCTGCTCCCGCTCCCATGGGCGAAGATCACGACGCCGACCGCCTCCGCCGGTACCACCAGGTCGCCGGGCAGGCGGACGGGATCGACGTTGAGGAGCACCGAGCGACGGACGGTCCCGGGCGGCTCGTGCACCACCACGGGCTCAGGCTCCTTCTCGTGCCGGCGGAAGATCGGCAGACCGCTCACCCCTCCCCTAGCAGGGCCGTCGCACCGAGCGGGCGGCCCCACACCGATGGTGGCGCGCGCGGCGGCTCGGCGCAAGTGCGCGGCCCGGACACCGGAGCGGCCGGCCCCTCGGGCCGGCCGTGTCCATACGGGTGGGAGCGCTACATCGCCGCGACGGCGGAGATGAGGTTCGAGTCGCGGAGCTTGCGGAGCGCCTCGCGCTCGATCAGCCGAACGCGCTCGCCCGAGAGGCCAAGCACCTTGCCGGTCTCGCGGAGGCTGAGCGGCTGCCCGTTCTCCAGGCCGTAGCGGAGCGCGACCACGTGGCGCTCGCGCTCGTCGAGCACCCGGTCGACGGCCGTGCCGATCTCCTCGCGGAGCAGCGCGTCCTCGACCTCGTTGAAGGCCGACTCCGAGTCGACCTCTTCGATCAGGTCGCCGAGCTCGGTGTCCTCGCCGACGGGCGACTGCAGCGATAGCGGCTCGCGCCGGCCCATCTCCGTGAGGTCGTCGATCTCCTCGATCGTGGTGTCGAGCGCCTTCGCGAGCTCCTCGCGCGTGGGCTCGCGCCCCATCGTCTGCGCGAACTGGAACCGCGTACGGTTCAACTTGCGGAGTCGGTCGTGGATGTGGACCGGAAGGCGGATCGAGCGCGAACGATCGGCGATCGCCCGGGTGATGCCCTGGCGGATCCACCAGGTCGCGTACGTCGAGAACTTGAACCCCCGGCGCCAGTCGAACAGCTCGACGGCTCGCATCAGGCCGATGTTCCCCTCCTGGATCAGGTCGAGGAGCGGAAGGCCCTGGCCCTGGTACTTGCGGGCGACGGATACGACGAGGCGCAGGTTCGCCATGATGAACCGCTGGCGCGCCGCCTCGGCCTTGCGGACCTCTTGGCGGGCCTTCAGGATCGACTTCTCCGAGCGCAGGCGTCCCGATCGGAGGCGGTCCTCCGCCTCCTTGCCGTGCTCGATGAGGATGGCGAGCTCGACCTCCTCCTCCTTGGTGAGGAGGGGCTCGCGCGCCGCGGCCTCCAGATAGAGCCGGAGATCGTCGGCGTCATCGGTCCCGAGCGGTCGTGCGGGCTCTGGCATCCTATCCCTTCTCTCTACCCCCGAAGCCTCCCCGGCGGGCGTGCGAGCGGCGCCCAGGAGGTCTTCGGGACCCGTTGCTTCGTGGCGGCCGCGGGGCACGAAGAAAGCGGCCCCGCCGGGCCGGTCTGACGCATGGTACTCGCAGCGTGCTGAGCCTGTAAAGGCCCTCACCATGGAGAACGCGTGGCGAATGGCGGTATTCCAGGCCCATATGCCTCAGTTCCCGGGATACCGGTCGCGGCCGGCCTCCCAACCGGGTTCGCCACGCGGACCCGAGCGGTTCGACCCCACGCACGACCGGGTCGTGCGCTCGAACGGCCGAGCGTCCTAGGGCCCCACCCGAGAGGCTTCGCATGACCGGGCTCCCTCGAGATCGCAGGCGGGTCGTCGCGACTCCGACGTGGCACGCACTCGGCGGTAGGCTGGCGGGATGACGGGCTCGTTCGAGCTTCCGGAGAGCCGGTACACGGACCTCGGCGGGCCGGTGCACTACGTCGAGTGGGAGGGAGCGGGAGAGCGCACCTTCGTACTCGTCCACGGACTCGGCGGCGCCCATCTGAACTGGGTGCGCGTGGGCGAAGGGCTCTCGGCGCACGGACGCGTCCTCGCGCTCGACCTGGCAGGGTTCGGACGGACCCCCCGAGTGGGGCGGAGCAGCAAGCTGACCGCGAACCGTGCGCTGCTGTCGCACTTCATCGAGGAGGTGGTCGGCGGGCCCGTCGTGCTCGCCGGCAACTCGATGGGCGGTGGGATCTGCATGATGCAGGCCGCCACCGAGCCGTCCTCGGTCGAGGGGCTCGTACTCACGTGCTCCGTGTACCCGTGGGCGCGCGGGGGGTTCCCATCGCCGGTCGTCATCGGCGGGTTCGCGGCGTACCGGATGAAGCGCGTCGGCGAGTGGGTGATGCGCCAGCGTTTCGAGCGTCTCGACGCCGACCGGATGGTGCGTCTCAGCCTGCGCCTCGCGACCGTGGACGTCCGGCGGATCCCCGAGGACGTGATCCGCGCGCACGTCGATCTGCTGCTCGAGCGCGTGGATGATCCGGACACCGCGCCCGCGTTCCTCGAGGCCACCCGCTCGCTCATCTCGCTCGGCCGCTCGCCGGAACGCGGGCGGGCGATCTTGGATCAGGTCAAGTGCCCGGTGCTCGCGATCCACGGACGGCAGGATCGGCTGGTGCCGGCGGCGTTCGCCTGGGCGGCCACCGAGGCGCACCCGGAGTGGTGGATCCGCGTGCTCCCCGACGTCGGGCACGTGCCGCAGCTCGAGGCACCGGATCGCTGGCTCGCGAACGTGGCCGACTGGCTGGCGTCCGAGCTCGACGGTAAGCGCCGCTAGGCGCCGGCCGCCTTCGCGAGCTCATCGAGCGCCTCCTCGATGCCGAGTGCGAGCAGCTCGACGTCCGGCATCGCGTCCCAGTCACCGGTCACCCCGAACGCCATCGTCCCGCCGAGGGACGAGCACGCGATCGATAGCGCCGAGTTGCGATTCAGCGGCATCGAGGGATACGACGCGACGAGCCTCGCGCCGGCGAGGTACATCGGCTGCTGCGGCCCGGGGATGTTCGAAACCACGAGGTTGAACCACGGCCCGAGCGACGCGGCACGGGCAGCGGCCGCGAGCAGCCCGCCGGGCGCGTATGCCCCGAGACCGATGATCGTGTCAGCCGAGAGTGCCATCATCGAGGACTTCAGGTGCTCGGTACCCTCGCGGACCTGGGCAAGGCGGCGCTTCGCTCCCATCGCACCGACCGGGACGTCCACGAGCGCCGGCGCGATCCGGTTGCCGATCGCCCGGTCGCCCGAGGCTCGGACCGAGACCGGCACCATCACCCGGAGCGTCCGCCCGCGGGTGGGCTCCTTCCGGGCTCGCAGCAGTCGATGGAGTGCACCGCCAACGGCGGCGAGCACGACGTCGTTCACCGTCCCCCCCAGCGTGCTCTTCACGTCCTTCAACAGCTGGAGCGGGGTGTCGGCGATCGCGAACCGTCGGTTCGGGCCGATCTCCACGTTGAAGGGGCTCTCGGGGCGCGCACCCATGTCGAGGATGCTCCGCACGCCGGACACGACCGAGCCCACGTTGAGCGCCGCGAGCGCGGGCTGGCGGCGGGCGAACTCCAGGCCGTCGGTCAGCGCTCGGACCGGATGCGTCGCGAGACCCTCGAAGGCGTCACGCACGAGCCCCTCGGTCGAGGGCTCGGGCTCGGGGAGCCAGGCGGGCGGAGGCGGGATGGGCGGAGCCTCGGGCTGGAGGTCCCACAGGGCGGCCGCCAGATGCATGCCCGAGATGCCGTCGATCATCGCGTGGTGGACCTTGAGGAGCGTCGCGACGTGGCCGCCCTCGAGCCCCTCGAGCACGTACAGCTCCCACAGCGGGCGCGTCCGGTCCAGCGGACGGGACAAGATCCGCTGTGCGTACTCGGTGAGCTCGCGATGCCCGCCGGGCGTCGGCAGGGCCGCGCGACGGACGTGGAAGTGCAGGTCGAAGTGGGGATCGTCCACCCAGAGCGGCAGGCCGAGGTTCAGCGGGATGGTGCGCACCTTGTGTCGCAACCGCGGCGCGAGATGGATCCGCGACGCGAGGCTCGCCTCGACGTCCTCGAACCGCAGGCGCCCGTCCGGCCGCGTCGAGGGGTCGAAGATCGACAGCGCGGCGACGTGCATGTGCATCGCCGGCCGCTCCAGGTACAGGAACGACGCATCGAGCGGGGTCAGACGTTCGGGAGGGGCCATCGCAGCTCCACGGTACCGCTCCAAGTCGGGCATGGGAATCCGAGGCGCTAGGGGATCTGCTGCTCCCTGACGGTAGCGGCTCGGGCGATGCTCGCGATGACTGCCCCGGTGAGGATGAGCGCGCCGCCCAGCACGAGGCCGACCGTCACCGTCTCGTCGAGGAACACGGACCCGAGCACGGCTGCCGCCAGAGGCTCGGTCGCCGCCACGATCGAGGTCCGCACCGGGCCGAGGTGCTGGAGCCCGGCCAGGAGCGCCACGAACGCGCCGGCGCTCGCGAGGCCCATGCCGAGGATCGGCCACCACGCATCCCCGCCGCTCGGCGGAGCCCACTGCCCCGTCGCGAACGAAGAGACGAAGAGCCCGGCCGATGCACCACCGCTCACCCACATCGCGCTCGTCATCGGGTTCGTCGCCTTCAGTACGGCATCCGCACCGATCAGGTACCCCGTGTACGTGAGCGCCGATCCGAGCGCGAACACGACGCCGACGCCCTCGATCGCGAGACCGCCGCCGGTCGCGACCACGAGGAACGCACCACCGACCGCTGACGCGAGCGCGACCACCGTGAGCCGTGCCGGCGCCCCTCGTCCGAGCGCCCACGCACCGATCGTCACGAACACCGGATACGTGAAGAACAGGAGCGTCACAGCCGCTGCGGTGCCGTGCTGGAGCGCGGCGAAGAAGAACGACGACTCGACGGCGTAGCCACACACCGCGAGCACCGACAGGCCCGTGCGCTCGCCCCGCGCTGCGAGGATCGGCCGGCGGGTCGCCAGTAGCACTCCGCCGATGAGCACGGCACCGATACCGAACCGGATCGCGAGCAGCGACGAGACCGGGGTGTCATCGCGGAGCGCGAACTTGCCGAGGATCACGACCGCCCCGAACAGGAGCGACGCGAGCCCCACGAGCAGGCCGCCGATCGCCTCGCGGCCCGGGTCGTGGGGGGTCATGCCGGCGAGGGACGGCTCACACGAGCTCGATCCGCATGCGCTTGAAACCCTTGCCCTTGCTCTCGGTCTTCACGACACGCACGCGGCCGACCTCGGCGGTCGAGCGCACGTGCGTCCCGCCGTCCGCCTGCTTGTCGAGGCCCTCGAGGTCGATCACGCGGATCGGGTCCACGTGCTCGGGGATGAGGTTGACCTTCGTCCGGATGAGGTCCGGGTCCGCGAGGGCCTCGGCGCGCGCCAGGAAGCTCACGTGGACCGCATGGTCCTGCTCGAGCGCGGCGTTCAGCTTCTCCTCGACCTCGCGGCCGAACTCCTGGCTGATGGCCTCGAGCTCGAAGTCCATGCGCGCGACGCCCGGCTCCATGTTGCCGCCGGTCACCTTCGCACCGTAGTCGCGGAACACGATGCCCGAGAGCGCGTGCAGCGCCGTATGCGTTCGCATGAGCGTGAGGCGCCGGTCCCAGTCGATCTCGGCGGTCACGAGCGCGCCGACCTCCGGAGCCGAGCCCTCGAGCACGTGGAGGATCTCACCGCCCTTCTTCACGGCGTCGGCGACGCGCGCGCTCGCCGCCGTCCCAGCGCAGGATGCCGGTGTCGCCCGGCTGGCCGCCGCCGCGAGCGTAGAAGACGGTGCGATCCAGGACGACGCCCTCCTCGGATGTCGCCACGACGGCCGCCTCGCAGGAGCGCAGGTAGGCGTCGGTGGAGTACAGCTCTTCGGTCATGCGTTGGAGCCTACCCGAGGTCCGGGAAGATCTTCTCGCCAGCTCGCAGCGGCACGGCGAGCCGGTTCTCGCCGGGCGGGATCGGGCACGACCAGTGCGGGTTGTACGCGCAGTACGGGTTGTACGCGAGGTTGAAGTCGACGACGACGCGCCCGGCCGGGCCGGGCGGCTCGACCTCGAGGTACCGACCGGCACCGTACGTCTCCTCGCCGCTCGTGGCGTCGCGGAACGGCACGAACAGCTCGTGCTGGAGATCGCTCTCGTACAGGGTCAACCGCGCCTCCTGGCCATCCACCGCGAACCGCACACGGCCGGCCCGCCGGTAGACCTGCTCGCCACCCGTCGTCGTCTGCATCACGATCGGTTCCGCGCGGTCGACGCCCTCGGTCTCGAGCGGAACCTCGATGACGAGCCCGGGCTCTTCGGGGAAGTACGCGAGGCCGGTGAAGCGCTCGCGCTGCTCCTCGGTGAGCGGCGACCGCGGATGCCCGGCGAAGAAGTCGTCCTTGCGGCGGCGGAAGTCCTCGAGCTCACTCATGCGAACCTCACAACCCGCGTGCGTGAGCGGTCATTCCTGAACGAGGAAGGCGCTCACCCGCTGGACGACCTCGGGCAGCGCCAGGAACAGCTCGGTCTCGTCCGCGTACTCGACGATCTCGCTGTTGGGCATCAGCTCGTGCAGCGTGTGCCCCAGCTCGAGCGGATGGATCTCGTCGCCGCCGATGCAGACCAGCAGAACCGGCCGAGCGACCGCGCGGAGGAGGTTGCGGTCGGGCACCGGCCAGTCGCGGATGATGCCATGGATGGCACGCGCCACCCCGCCGGGATGATCGTGGTCCCACATCAGGCGGTCGAGCTCGAGCTTCCACGGTGTCTGGACGTACTGCGCCGCGCGCTCGGGGTTCGTGAGGATCGCGTCGAGGGCTTCCTGCGGCGTCTTGCCCTCGAGCTCGGCGGCCATCCGATCGTAGCGTTCCACGAACGGGAAGGGGAGATCCAGAGCCGAGGGCAGGAGCCAGACCGTACGCTCGAACCGATCAGGGTCGCGGTACAGGAGGCTCGCGATCGCGCCGGAGCCGAGCGAGGTGCCGATCGCGCGCGTCGCGCCGTACGCGCTCGCGACGGCATCGAGGTCTCGGGCGAAGTCCACGAACGCATAGCCGGTCTCCGGCGCGCTCGAGCGGCCGTGACCCCGGAAGTCGAACCGAACCTTCGTGCCGGGGACGAGCGGCGTCAGCGCGGCAAGCTCGTTGCGGTTGTTCGTGAGGCCGTGCGCGACGACCGTGACGGGTGCACCGTCACCATCGATCTCCATGTACAACGTCGCGTCTTCGGTCCTGACCCGTGGCATCCGATACCTCCGGTGGGGTCGGTACGATACTGCCGGGAGGCGCGAGCATGGCGGAGATCACGGTTACCCGTGGCGCAGACGTCGAGCACCTGCTGTCGCGCTTCGAGGTGACGGTGGCCGAGGGCGGGACCTCGACGCGACACGCGGTCACGTTGTCCTCTGCCGACCACGAGCGCCTCGGCGCACGCCATCAGACACCCGAGTCGTTCATCCGCGCGTGCGTCGGGTTCCTCCTCGAGCGCGAGCCGAAGGAGTCGATCCTTCCCGCGTTCGACGTCTCGGAGATCGCCGGCTACTTCCCCGAGTTCGAGCGCCGGATCCAGGGCCTGTAGGGACGGCGGACGCCGCCAGATCCACCGACGCCTCGGCGACCGGGTCCGAGCTCGGCATCACTCGTCCGCGGTGACCAGGTCGTCCTGCGGCGCGAACTGGTCGCGGATGCGCGAGGCCCACCGCGCGACCAGCGCGGTCAGCCCCAGGAACACGACACCCGAGACCAGCAGCACGATCCGCACGCGCCCGGGGTCGTCCTCGATCCACAGGAACGAAAGGACGAGCGCGGGCACGATGAAGCCGACGTTGTACGCGATGTCGAACAGCGCGAACGCGCGCCCGCGGAAGTCATCGGGCATGGCCTGCTGCATGATCGTGTCCGCCGAGATCTTCGCCACGAAGAACGAGAAGAACCCGCTGAACAGCAGCCCCGCGAACCCGACAAGCGACACGAGCCACCCGAACACCACCGTCCCGGCGCCGAGCAGCGCCATCGAGCCGAGGAGCAGCCGCACCGGCGGGATGGTGTCCTTCCAACGCTGCGCGAGCACCAGGCCGAGCGCGCCCCCGACGAACCCGAGGCCGCCGACCAGACCGAGCGCGAGGGTGTCCGCCTTGCCGCCCTCGACGAGGTTCTTCGCGTAGAGCGCGAACACGAACAGCGTGAATCCCCAGAACTGGTAGCGGATCATCTGGAAGCTCGCCAGGCCGAGCGCGCCCGCCGGACGAGCCGCGACCTCCTTCAGCCCCGCGCGGATGTCGTGAACGATGCGCTTGGCTTCCTGGCCGAAGCTCATCTCGTGCGGCGCCGACTCCATCCGATGGATGCGCCGGGCGACGAATGCCGCAACGATCAGCACCCCGGCCCCGCCGGCGACCACGAGCCAGGCCGGGAAGACGGCCCCGAACCCGAACGCGACACCGGCGCCGAGCACCTGGAAGAGCGCGCCGCCCGCCTGCGAGAGGCCGTTGCCCTGGAGGAGGTCCTTGCCGGAGAGCACGTCGGGCATCGCGGCCGACTTCGCCGCGAGCACGATCCGAACGCACGCCTGCATCACGAGCATGCCGACGATGAGCGCGATCGTGATCCCGACCTTGCCCTCGGACGTGTCGTCGCCGAGCGGCAGCAGCGCCCCGGCTGCGACGAGCGTCACGATGATCGCCGTCACGATGCTCGAGACCGACAGCACGCGTCGACGCTCGAAGCGGTCGATGAAGACCCCGATGAACGGGCTGATGAACGTGTACGGGATGTAGAGCGCGAGGACCACCTTCAGCAGGTAGCCGGCGCTCGGTACGGTGGTGACGTCGAAGCCCTCGGTGCCGCCGAACGCGATCGACTTCGCGATCGAGCCGCGGACCACGCCGTCGGCGGCCATCGCGAGGAACTGCACGCCCATCAGGGCCGAGAAGTCCGGGTTGTGGAAGACCGAGAACATCGTGTTGAAGAAGTTCCCGAACCCGCCCAGCACGCTCAGCACCTTCGAGCGCCCCAGCGCGAGCCCGCCGCCGATCGCCGTCGCGAGCGCGAGCGTGGCCCATCCGTGCGCGACCCCGAAGGGCGCTCGGGTGACCGCGACCACGATGACCCCTGACAAGATGGTGAGCGCGATGGACATGCCGGGGATCAGCGCGATCTTCTCCCAGGTGCCCTCGATGCCGAAGAAGCGCGCCGAGAGCAGCCCCGGCACCACGAGCAGCAACGCGAGTGCGATGAGCACCCACAGCGTGTGCGTGAGGTTGTCGAAGACGCTGGGGTGCTCGAGGTAGAAGGTGGCGACCTCGGTCTCGGCGGCCTTCGCGGCCGTCACGGCCTCGAGCGATGGCGTCGCGAGGCCCGCGCCGGTGACGACCGCGATGTCCGTGCCGAGCGGGACCAGGTCCTCACGACCGCTGTCGAGGAGGTCCGCGTTCGCGGTGCCCTCGTTGAACTGGCGGACGAGGAAGACGATCGGGGGCTGTGGATACTCCTCACGGAGGGCCTCCACCTCGCGGAAGAAGCCTCGCGCCATCTTGTTGTAGGTCTCGTCGGTGAGCTGGGTGGGCTGTCCGGCGAGGAGATCGTTCACGTCGCCGAAGTAGGTCATCGAGCGCTCGACGGCGTCACCAGGCAGGCCGGTCCGCGAGACGTTGGTGAACGTCTTCGACCATCCGTACGACTGGTAGGTGTCGCCGAAGTTCACGACGAACAGGATCGGGCTGTCTTCGGGCTCGCGCTCGACGATCGCGCGGGCCGCGGCGAGCGCGGTGCGCGTCGGCTGATCGATCCACTGGTTGTCTTCGTTGGCCCATTGCGCGGCCTCGCGGCCCTTCACCCAGACGAAGCCGAGTGAGGCGATGATCGCGACGACGCCCACCCACGCGACGAGCCTCGTGGCACCCTGTCGCCTCAGCAGCCACGCGATCGCGACCCACGCGCCGATCCCGAGGAGGGCCATGAGCGCGGCCGTCGCGTTCATGAACCGGTAGTACGGGTACGCGGCGCCGGCGACCCAGCCGAACATGCCCAGCAGCGGGATCAGCCACATCGCCGAGAGCGTTCCGGCGGTGTCCGCCGGCTGCCGATCCTTACGCGAGCGGTAGATCACCCAGCCGATCGCGAGCAGGATCAGCGGGAAGGTGATCATCGGCTGGAGCGAGTCCACCCAGCCGCTCAGCCGCTTCTGGAAGACCTCCTGCGTGTACGGGGGCGGAAGCGCAGCGTCCGCGAGCGACCCCGCGACCCCCCACGGCGAGAGCAGCCACGTGCCGAGGCCGAAGATCATGCCGAACCCGATGGACATGAGGCTCGGCCCGTCGCGGTCGAGCGCGGCGCCGAACCGGAACCGGCTCGTGAGCACGTGGAGGCCGAACGCGGCCATGAGCGAGAAGCCGAAGATCACGCACGTCGTCGGGTGCACGTACGCCGCGACCATGCCGAGCAGGAACAATGCCACGCGAGCCCCCCATGACGTTCGCCCCGGCACGTAGAACGCGAGCACGAGCGACAGCACGAAGAGCACGGTGATGTTGTCCAGGTAGCCGACGTACGGGGTCGTCATGAACAGCGCCGCCGTCGCGAGCATCGTGACGAGGAACAGGAGGGGGTCCTTGCGCTCGCGCGTCACGAACACGCCGAGCGCGAGGCCCGTGAGCACCGGCACGCCGATCATCATGAACGCGCTGAAGGTGTACAGGTCGATTTGAGCGACGCGCTGGAGGATCGAGCCGTACAACGGGACGGCCACGCGGTAGCCGCCCCCGAACATGTGGAACGGACCCCAGTCGCCGGCGATGAGACCGGGACTGCCGGTCATCATCAGGTTCGAGCGCCACGTGTACCAGGCGGGGTCGCGCGTCGGCGCGCTGATCGAGGGGTCCTGCAGGAACGTCCAGCCGAACGCGACGAGCACCAGCGCCATCGCGAGAAGGAGGAACACGGGCTTGCCGAGCGCGCTCGAGCGTGCCTCGGGCACGCGCACGGCGTCGCCGGTCCGGTCCTTCGTGAGCGCCATCTGCTCGCCTCTCCCCTGGGTCAACCCTGGCTCGCGCGCGCCTCGGGCAGGCACGGGAGCCTCGAAAGGATAGACGACGGCAGCGCGGCGGCGAACACCGTGTCGCCTTCGTGCCCAGGCTTGGGGAGGTTCTGGTTCTTGTAGGTGTCCTGCTGCGTGAGGTCGAGGAACCACTGCGAGACCTGCGCGAGCGTGAAGCCGTTGTCCGCGAGCTCGGCCCGATCGACCCAGATCTCGGTCGGCCGGACCTTCTGCACGAGCGGGATAGCGTCGTCGTCGGCGTCGAAGGTCGCCGTCAGGCCGCTGTCGAGCTTGTTGATGTCGATCATGAACGCGCCCGAGGTGTCGGGGTCGCGCTGCGTCCCGTGGTCGGCGGTCACGGCCATGACCCACTCGCCTTGCCCAACCGTCGTGTTCAGGAAGTCCACCAGCCGCCGCAGCGTCTCGTCCTGCGTCTTCACCGCGTCCGACATCTCGACGCCATCGGCGCTGAACAGGTGGCCGATCGTGTCGATCGCCTTGTAGTTCAGGAACAGGAGGTCGGGGACGTCGTCGGCGCCGAACCCCTCGCGTTGGATCACCGTCTCGATGAGCGTCTCCTGGAACGGGGTACGGGCCGGCGTGTCGAAGCCGTTGGAGAGCTGCTGGATGTCGTTGTTCCGCCACATGCCGTCGAGCGCGCCGTCCGCCCGGTCGACGTCGTCGACGTAGTCGGAGAGCGGTGGTAGGTCGTTCACGTAGGAGGGGAGGTTGTAGAACGGCTTCATGTCGGTCGTGAGGTTCCAGCTCACGCTCTCGGCACCCGCGGTCTCGCCGAACTCCTTCTCGCGCGTGATCGCGATGTCACTGTCGCCACCGCCCCACTGCGAGCCGTGGCTCATCATCATGATGTGGGCCGCGAGCGTCGCGATCCCACCGACCTTGGGTTCGTTGTCCATCGACCGGTCGTACAGGTCCGCGAGCGTGGGGTCTAGCAGGAACCCGGGGCCGTTCTCGTTCGGCTTCTGGAGCCGGCCGTTGATGCGGATGTACTCGTCGACGAAGCCGTTGTGCATCGGGAAGGTACCGGTCCCGATCGTCGCGTGCCCGATCGGCGTGTTCGAGGGCGACGCACCGACGGTCGCGCGCGTGAACCATGCTCCCCTCGGACGGAGCGACGCGAGGTAGGGCCAGTCGCTCGGCCAGCGCTCGAGCACGTCGATCCCGGCCGAGTCCCACACCACCGTGAGGACCAGTCTCGGCAGGTCGCGCTGTGCCTCGGGCAGGAGCGCCTGGGTCTGCGCGTCGCCGTCCGTCGTGTCGAACGGGAACTTCAGCAGCGCGCCGAGCGTCGGCGCGAGGTCTGCGAGGGTGATCGGCGCGTCGTACTCGCCAGGCCGCACGAAGCCGGGCCCGTACAGGAGCAGGGGCACATCCTGCGTGTAGTCGAACGGCGTGGCGTGGGTGAGGCCGCCGTTCACGAAGTTCGGGTCCTTCGGGATGATCTGGATGTCACCGCTGCGGTCGAGGCGCACGCCGCGCCAGGTGCGCAGGAGAACCTCGTGCGAGGTGTTGGCGCATGCGACCTTCCCGAGGACTCGGGCGCTCGCCTCAGGGGGAGGCGTATCGGTCGCGATTTCGCTCGAGCCACCCGTCGCACCGCCCGCTCCACCGCCCGTGGGACCGTCCGGCGTGCAGGCTCCGGCGAGCAGCGCGAGGACGACGAGCAGCGATGCGAACCTGTTCCTCGTCACGCGCGCGCCTCGGGCAGGCACTTCAGGTCGGGAAGCAACGAGGTCGGGATCACCGCGGAGAAGAAGCGGTCGTCTCGCTCGGCCTCGGGCACGTCGGTCGGACCGCCGGGTGCGCCCTGCGCCTTCGTGTAGTCCAGGAGGAACTGCGCGATCTGGTCGACGGTGTAGCCGCTCGCCCGCATCGCGTCCTCGTCCAGGTAGATCTGGCTGGTGCGGACGGCCTTGAAGACCGAGCCCTCGGGCGATGAGGGGAACGCGGCCTCGAGGTCCTGCTGCAACTGCCCCGGTGTGACCTGGAACGCGCCCGAGACCTTGGGATCGAACTGCGCACCGTGGTCGGCCGTGAGCACGAGCACGTAGTTGCCCTTCCCGACCTGTTGGTCGAGGAATCGGACGAAGGTCCCGAGCGCCGCATCCTGCCACCGGAGCGTGTCCTGCATCTCGGGGCTGTTCACGCTCCAGATGTGGCTGACGTGGTCGATGGCCTTGTAGTTGATGAACAGGAGGTCCGGCACGTCGTCGGCGCCGAAGCCCTCTCGCGTGATGACCTCCTGGACCATCCGCTCCTGATACGGGATCCGGGCCGGCGTCGCCCAGCCCTGCTCGAACTGCTCGATGGAGTTGTCCCTCCACTTGCCGTCGAGCGCGCCGTCCTCGCGGTCGACGGCCTCGGTGTACGAGGAGAGCGGCGGCAGGTCATTGACGTAGGCCGGGAACGAGAAGAAGGGTTGGTTCTTGCCCTGGAGGTTCCAGATCGTGCCCTCGGCGCCCTCGTTGTCGGCTTGGAGAGGCGTCCGCAGCACCGCGATGTCCTTGTCTCCGCCGCCCCACAGCGCGCCGTGGCTCGTCATGTTGAGGTGCCAGGTCACGCTCGACAGGTTGCCGACGAGGGGCTCGTTGCCCATCGCCCGGTCGTAGAGGTCGCCGAGCGTCGGCTCCATCATCAGCACCGGGCCGAGCGCGCCCGCCCGCACGATGTCCTTCCCGAGGAAGAACTCGGCATCGGTCTGGCCCGTGTGCATCGGGAAATCACCGGTGCCGATCGTCGCGTGGGTCGCGGGCGTGATCGAGGGCGACGAGCCGACGTCCGCGTTCGCGTACCAGATGCCGTCCGGGATCAGCGCTTTCAGCTGCGGCCAGTCGTTCGGGAACGCGTCGAGCACGCTCAACCCGCCCGCGTCCCAGATCAGCGTGACGATGAGCTTCGGCGGCGTGGGTGGCGTGTCGATCTCGGGGAGCGGGCGGCCGTCCACCCTGTGGAACGCGTAGTCGAGGAGGGTCGCCTGCGTGGGCGCGATGTCCGCGATCGTCACCGGCCGGTCGACCTCGCCGAGCGCGGGGATCACCCCGGGGCCGTACCAGAGCAGCGGGACGTCCTGCAGGTAGTCCCAGGGTCCGGAGTGCGGGAAGTTCGAGCCGAGGAAGTTCGGCTCCTGGGGGACCAGCAGGATCTGCCCCGAGCGCTCCGGGTACGTCCCCCGCCAGACGCGCACGAGCTCGTCGTGCGGCATCGCGCACGCGGCCTTCGCGAGCGCTCCGGGCGCGGCGGGCGGAGGCTCGGCGGTCTGGCTGGCGCTCCCCTCGCCGCCCGGGCCCGTCGGCTCGGGCTCGGCCGAGGTCGAGGTGCAGGCGGCAGCGAGGAGCGCGAGTGCGAGGACCGCCGCGGTGCCCCCGGGCCCGCGCCTCACGCTCGGGCCTCGGGCAGGCAGGGGAGACCCTTCATGAGGCTCGAGGGGAAGGCGGCCTGGAAGATCGGGTCGTCGGCCTGATCGGGCGGCAGGGTGGTCGCCGAGACGTCGCCCTTCGTGAGCCCCATGATCCACTCCGCGACGTCGTCGACGGTGAACCCGTTCTGACGCAGCTCGTCCTCGTTCAGGAAGATCTGTGTCGGCTGGACGAGCTCGACGATCTTCGTGGCGTCGCCGTCGGTGTCGAACGTGCTGTTGATCCCCGAGACGAGCGGGGTCGAGGGGATCGCGAACGCACCCGAGACCTTCGGGTCCGGGATCGAGCCGTGGTCGGCCGTGAGCACCATGGCCCATTCGCCCTTGCCGACCTGCCGGTCGAGGAACCGGACGAACCCGCGCAGCGACTCGTCCTGGGCGCGTACCGCGTCCTGCATCTCGGGGCTGTTCACGGTCCAGACGTGGCTGATGTAGTCGATCATCTTGTAGTTCACGAAGAGCAGGTCCGGGACGTCGTCGGTGCCGAAGCCCTCGCGCTCGATCATCGTCTCGAGCACGCGGGTCTGGTACGGGACCCGCGCGGGCGTGTCGAATCCCTGGAGCAGCTGGTCGATCGCGTTCGTGCGCCAGTGACCGTCGAGCTGCCCGTCGGCGGCATCCATCGTCCGGACGTCCTGCTCGAATCCGGGGACATCGTTCAGGTATGCGGGGAACCGGTAGTAGGGCTGCAGGACCGGCGTGAGGTTCCAGTCGAACCCCTCCTGGCCGAGGGTCTCGGCGCCGACGACCTCGCGGATCGCCGCGATGTCCTGGTCGCCGCCACCCCACATCGCGCCGTGCCCGAGCATCCCCAGGTGGATCGAGACCGTCCCGAGCTCGCCCACGATCGGCTCGTTGCCCATCGCGTGGTCGTACAGGTCGGCGAGGGTCGGCTCGATGAGGTAGGCCGGCCCGTACTTCCACGGGGTGGTGAGCTCCCAGCCGATCCGCAGCCGGTGAGCCACGATGCCACTGTGATCGGGGAAGGCGCCGGTCCCGATGGTTGCGTGGGTCTGGGCGGTACTGGTTGGCGAGCTGCCCACCGTCGCGCGCGTGAACCACGTGCCCTTCGGGATGAGCGAGCGCAGGTACGGCCAGTCGTGGGGCCACCGGTGGAGCACGTTCATCCCGGCGGCGTCCCATACCATCGTGACGATGAGCTTCGGTGGCGTGCCGTCGCCGGCGACGGCTTCGGTCATCGGTGAGCCGTCGGGCGCGCGGAAGGGGAAGCCGAGCAACGCCCCCTGGGTCGGCGCGATGCCGGCGAGGGTCACCGGACGGTCCACCTCGCCGGCCGCAGCGACGTGACCGGGGCCGTACCAGAACATCGGGATGTCCTGCGCGTAGTCCCACGGCCCGACGTGCGGCAGGCCCGAGCCGACGTAGTTCGGCTCGATCGGCAGGATCTGGAGCTCGGCGCTGCGGTCGTCTCGGTTGCCGCGCCAGGTGCGAAGGAGCCACTCGTGCGGGAGCGAGCACGCGAGATCGGCGAGGTCGCCGCTCACGAGCGCGCCGCCGACCCCCGAGGGCCCGGTCGACGGCGGCCCGGCGCTCGAGGCCGGCGTGACGCTCGAGGCCGGCGAGCCCGTGCCAGCGGCGGACCCGGAGCCCGAGCATGCCGAGGCGAGCACGATGAGGGCCGCGAGGAGGCCGAGGATGCGGTTGGACGTCACGGAGCGCATAGGAAACCCGACTGCGGGCGAGTCCACAAGATAACAGCGCCCCATCGGCCGGCCCGGCGCTCAGCCGGCGAGCGCGATAGCGTGGGTGACCGTGTCCGGGCGACGTCTCCTCGTCCTGCTCCTCGTCCTCGCGGCCATCGCCGTGCCGGCAGGCGTGCTCCGTGCCCTGTGCCTCGGCAACGCGTGCGATCGCGGGACCCCTGGGCCGACGCGCGTGCCGTTCTGCTCGCTCCCGGCCGACCTGCGAACGCAGATCGCGAACGGGTTCCGCGAGGGGCGCTCGCCCGACGTGCTCGCGATCGCCCGTGACACCGCCGTCTACACGGACCTCGACGGACTGCGCGTGCCCTGGCCCGCCACCGGGACGTCGACGGATCCGCGGGTGCCGCTCGTCTTCGCCGGTCCCCGCGTCGAGCGTGGCGCTCAGCTCCCCGGCGGCGTGACCCTGGATCGCGTGGCGCCGACCGTCGCCGACCTCGTGTCGCTCGACCGTCCGTTCCCCGAGGTGCGCTCGGGGACGGCGATCGACGGCGTCGCGCGAACGGCGAGCTCGAACGGGGAGACCGCCCGACCGCGGCTCGTGCTCCTCGTCGCCTGGAAGGGGGTCGGCAGCGCCGACCTCGAGGGCTCGCCGCACGACTGGCCGTTCCTCGCCTCGCTGGTCGCCGATGGGGCGGGGACGCTCGAGGCGCGGCCGGGATCGCTGCCGCTCGATCCGACCGCGGTGATGACGACGATCGGCACGGGCGGTCTGCCCTCGCAGCACGGCGTGACGGGGACGCTCGTCCGGAACGACGAAGGCGCCGTTACGCAGGCGTTCGGTCCGGACGCGCCGGTCCACGTCATCGCGACCCTCGCGGACGACCTCGAGGAGGCCGACCCGCGAGCGCTCGTCGGGCTCGTCGGCACCGAAGCGTCGGACCGCGGCCTGGTCGGCGGCGGCTGGTACCCCGATCAAGACCCGGTCGACCGCATCCTCGGCGACGCAGCGGCCGCCCCGCTCGCGGTACGAACGCAACTGGCGACCGGGTACGGCGGGGACGACGTGACGGACGTCCTCGGGGTCGCGCTGCAGGGACGCGTCCGCTCGCTCGACCGGTGGACGCACCGGATCGTCGCCTCTGCACGCGAGGCCACGGGCGGCAGCGTGGTCGTGGTCGTCGCCGGGACCGGCACGTGGGAACGCAGCATGCCCGCCGTGCCCTCGGCCGAGATCGTCGCCCGGGATCGAGGACGCCGTCCCCGGCGGCCACCCCGTCGTCGCCGAGACCGTTGCGGGCGGCCTGTTCCTGGACCAGGAGGTGCTGACCGCGCAGGAGATCACCGGCCAGGTGGTCGTCGACCACCTCCTCGCCGCCGACGCGCCCGAGGGTGAGACGATGTTCGCCGACGTGTTCCAGGGGTTCGCGGTCTCGTTCGCTCGATACTGCTGACCGGCGCCACCGGACCGGTCGGCGGGGAGACGAAGGGCTGTCGATGGCGCAGATCGCCGTACCGAGCACCAGCCGGAACGCCACGCCGCGCACGGCGGCGGCGGTCTTCGGTTCGCTCGTGTCGATCGCGCTGATCCTGCAGCTCGCCGGCCCGCAGCGGTTCGCCTGGGTCCAGACGGCGTTCATCATCTTCGGGTCGCTGCTGGTCGAGGCGATGCCGTTCATCGCTGGTCGGCGCGTTCGTCTCGGCGGCGATCGAGGTGTTCGTGCCGGCGGGCGACGCTCGAGCGGCTGGCCCGCCTCCCGCAGCCGCTCCAGCTGCCGGCGGCCGCGCTCGCCGGGCGTGGCGTTCCCGGTCTGCGAGTGCGGCTCGGTGCCGGTCGCCCGACGGCTCGCCGCGAAGGGGCTCGCGCCGTCGGCGGCGGTGACGTTCATGCTCGCGGCGCCGATCGTGAACCCGGTCGTGATCGCGTCGACCTTCGTCGCCTACCGGGGCCGCGACACGCTGTGGACGATGGTGCCGGTCGGTTCCCGCTCGGCATGCTCGTCGCGATCGTCGTGGGCTGGGTGGTCGGGCCGTGTCGAAGGCAGGGACTGCTGAAGCCGAACCCGGAGGAGCCGCACGCACACCCGGTCGAGCCGGCCGACCGAGCCCCGGTGGCGCCGGTTCTTCGGGCACCTCACCGGCGACTTCGTGTTCATGGCGCGGTTCCTGATCCTGGGCGCGACGCTCGCGGCGCGCGATCCAGACGTTCGTGCCGCATCGTCGATCGTCGACCGCGTCGCGAGCCTGCCGATCCTCAGCCTGATCGCGATGATGGCGCTCGCGTTCGCTGATGTCGCTGTGCTCGGAGTCCGACGCCTTCGTCGCGGCCTCGTTCGTGGCGTTCGGGCCGTCCGCGCAGCTCGCGTTCCTGGTGTTCGGACCGATGGTCGACCTGAAGCTCGGCGGCGCTCTACGCGGGCACGTATCCGCGAGGGTTCCTGCGGACCGTCGTCATCGCGGTCGGGCGCGACGACGCTCGTGGCGACGATGTGGATCCAGGTGATCTGGGGATGAGCGACGCGCTGACGACGCCCACCGGCCAGACGCCCAGCGAGGTGCAGCCCGGCCGCGTGGCGCGGCGGCGCTCGTGCTCGCCGCGTGGGCCGCGCTGTTCTGGTTCCTGCTGCTCAGCGGTCGTCAGGTCGCTCTACCTGTCGACGCCGGACGCACTGGCTCGTGCCGATCGGCGCGACGTTGCTCACGCTCGCGGCGATCGGCCGGCTGGCCTCGGCCCGCGCCACCGCGCCGGAGCCCGTGCGCCGCCGCGAGGCCTGGATGCTGGGCGCGATCGTCGCTACCGGTCGTGCTGCTGCTGGCGCTGCCGCCGGCCACGCTCGGACGTCCTCGGCGGGCCGGCGCTCGAGCTTCGCGAGCCGGGCGTCGCGACCTCGGCGCGCCGCATCGTGATCGGGCGCAGCTCGACCTCGTCGACGTCGCTGCCGGGCAGACGACGCCGGAGGGCGAGGCCGCTCTCGCCGGCGCGCGCCGGCGAGACGCGTCACGATCGAGGGCTTCGTCACCGGACGACGACACGCCCGCCGACGAGCTGTTCGCTCACCCGGTACGTCGTCACGTGCTGCGTCGCCGACGCGACGATCGCGCAGGTCCGCGTGGTCGAACGTCACCGCCCGGCGCGTTCGAGCCGAACGACTGGGTCGAGGTGACCGGCGCTATCTACCCGATCGGTCGCGAGGTCATCGTCGACGCGACCAGCGTCGTCGGCGTCGAGCGCCCGAGCCGCCCCTACCTCACGCCGTAGCGCCCGCGCGGCGCGCATCGGCGACAGATGCCGATCAGGTCGAGCCGGTGGCCGTCACTCTGGCGAAGCCGGCGCTCTTGGCGACCCGGCGAGCGTGCGCTCGATCGTCGTCTCGAGGCTGCGGCGGATCATGACGTCCTCGACCGTCCCGCAGACCGGCAGACCAGGTGGTGATGATGCGCGTGAGATCCTCGGCGAGCTCGTACCGAGCGAAGCCCTCGTCGGTGATGCACGCGGCGCACGACGCCGGCCTGCTCGAGCACGGCGAGGTTCCGGTAGACGGAGCTCTGCGGCATCCCGTCGCGACCGCGCACGAGATCCGGCGTCGACAGACGGGCGTCCGGCGCGGCGGAGCGCCTCGACGAGCTCGCGTCGCTTCGGCGTGTACCGCTGGCCGGCCTCGCGCAGCCGCTCGGTCGACCGTCGCGTGGAGGTCGGGCGTCACAGCCGCTCCGGCCTCCGTCCCGGCGCGCTCGGAACGCGCGCGACCGCGGCGCAGCACGGTCACCACCGCGAACACGCCCGCGGCGATCACGAGCACGATCGTGCCGCCGGGCGCGAGTCCCCAGATCCGCGAGAGCGCGAGGCCGGCGACGACCGAGCCGACGCCGATCGCGACGCCCACCACATCGTCGCCGCGGAACGAGCGCGCGAGCATCTGTCCGCTCGCGACCGGCAGCACCATCATCGCGGCGACCAGCAGGATGCCGACGATCTGCATCGCCGCGACGACCGACACCGCGGTCGAGACCGCGAGCACCGTGTTCAGCGACCCCGACCGGCAGGCCGGCGACCCGCGACCAGTCCTCGTCGGTCACGACCGCGAACAGCGCGCGGCGCAGCACGAGCATCGTCGACGACGATCGCCGACGCCGAGCTCCACGATGACCGCGATCTCCTCGTCGTTCACGGTGAGCGGCTGCCCGAACAGGTAGACGAGCAGGCTCGCGTTCAGCCCGCCGCCGAGCTCCGCGAGCACGACGCCGCAGCGCGATGCCCGAGTAGAAGAAGAGCGCGAGCGCGAGGTCCCCGGACGCCGCCGCGTCGAGCGCGGAGCCACTCGATCGCCGAGCGCGCCGACGACCGCGAACGCGAGCGCGCCCACAGACGCGGCCACACGCCCGCGAGCAGCCCCGCACCCACGCCGGCGAACGCGACGTGGCCGATCCCGTCGCCGATCAGCGACATCCGCTTCTGCACGAGGAACGTGCCGATCATCGGCGCGAACACCCCCACGACGACGCCCGCGATCGAGCGCGCGCTGCATGAACGCGAGCTCGAACGGGTACGGCAGCGAGCCACGGCATCACGAGCAGCCCCTCGAGCCAGAGCGGCAGGTCCTCGCGGTGCACGCCGAGGCTCACGCCGGACGCCGGCGAGCTCCGACCGGCGGCCCGTCGAACACCACGCGCCGCTTCAGCACGACGACCCGGTCGAGGTCCGTGCGCGACCGCCGAGAGCTCGTGCGAGACGAGCAGCACGCCGGCGCCGTGCTCGCGCGATCAGGTGCACGAGCGAGTCGCGGAACCGCCGCTGCGACTCGGCGTCGACGCCGGCGATCGGCTCGTCGAGCACGAGCAGGTCGGGCTCGGTCGCGAACGCCCGCGCGATGAACGCCCGCTGCTGCTGCCCGCCCGAGAGCTCGTTCAGCGGCGTGCGCCGGCAGCTCGTCGAGCCCCACCGACTCGAGCGCGTGGCGCGACGAACGCGCGGTCCTCGCGCCGCAGCGGCCGCCACCAGCCGCGGCGCGACAGCCGCCCGGCGAGCACGATCTCCTCGACCGTGGCCGGCACCTCCGACTCGAGCGTCGGCCGCTGCGGGACGTAGCCGAGCGCGTGCGCGGTCGACGACGCCCGGGCGGCTCGCCGAACAGGCGCACCGAGCCCCGACCACGGGGCGAGCGAGCCCAGCAGCACCTTGAGCAGCGTGGACTTGCCCGAGCCGTTCGGCCCGACGAGCGCGACGAACTCCCCGGCGCGCAGCGAGAGCGTCGACGTCCTCGAGCACCGGCGTCCGGCCGTAGCCGAAGGTCACGCCCGTCGGCCTCGAGCAGGATCTCGCCGGCATCCCGCCGCGGCGAGCCGGTCCGCTCAGGCGCAGCCAAGGGCACCTCGCAGGGTCTCGAGGTTGCGACGCATGACCGAACCGTAGTCCAGTCCCGGCACCGAGCTGCGCCTGCGTCAGGCCCTCGAGCGGGTTCAGCACGGCGGTGGTGACGCCGGCCTCGGCGGCCAGGGTCTGCGCGACCTTCGGCGAGGCGAGCTCCTCGGTGAAGATCGTGGTCACGCCCTCGCGCTCGACGAGCGCCGTCGAGCTCGGCGAGGCGAGCGGGGTCCGGCTCGGTCTCGGGCGAGATCCCCGCGATCGGCTACCTGCGTCAGGTCGTAGGCGTCGGCGAGGTAGCCGAAGGCCGCGTGGCTCACGACGAGGAGCCGGCTCGACGCACGACGCGAGGCCCGTCGCGGAACTCCGCGTCGAGCGTCGCGAGCTCCGCCCGTACGCGGTCGCGTTCGCGCGGAAGGTCGCGTGCATGCGCGGGGTCGCGCTCGGCGAGCGTGTCCGCGACGGTTCGCGACGATCGGTCGCGAACCGCCCGGGGTCGAGCCAGACGTGCGGGTCCACGGCGTCGTCCGTGCCCGCCCCGTCCTCGGAGAGCGAGAGCGTGTCGACACCGACCGAGGACATCGACGACCGTGCCCTCGGCCTCGGCGACGGCGTCCTCGACCGCGGGCTGGAACCCGCGCCCAGCGTAGAGCACGACATCGGCGGTCAGCGAGCGCCTCGAGGTCGTCGGGCGCGAGCTCGAGGTCGTGCGGCTCGACGCCCGGTGGCGTGAGGTTGCGGACCTCGACGAGATCGCCGCCCACCCGCGCGGCGGCCTCGGCGAGCGGGTAGGCGCTCGCCACCACGCGGAGCCGTCCGTCGTCCTCGCTTCCGCCGTTCGAGCCGCAGGCGCTCGCGAGGAGCGCCACGACGACCGCGAGCGCGGCGAGCCGAAGGGCGCGCAACCTCCTCCCGCGGGTGAGCCTTCGTCTGAGAATGAGAATGATTCCCATATCGTGCCCGGCAGCGTACGGCGGGCGATGGGTCGCGTCAAACGCGTCGGCGGTCGAGGGCTCGGCGGACGGCTCGCTCCGCATCCTCGGGGGTCGCACCGAGCTGACCGGCCCTGCGCGCGTACACCTTCGCCGCCTCCGCGAGTCGCGCCTCGACGTCGCTCGGGCTCGCCGGAAGGTGCTCGGTCACGAACGTACCGTGGCGGCCGCGCCCGACCACGAGGCCGGCGGCCTCGAGCTCGCGATAGGCACGCGCCACGGTGTTCGGCGCCAGCGAGAGCTCGGCCGCGAGGTCACGGACCGGCGGAGCCGCTCCCCCGGCGCGAGGCGTCCGCGCTCGATCCGCGCGGCGAGCGTGTCGCGCAGCTGCGCCGAGAGCGGGGCGCGCGACGACGGGTCGAGTCGGAGCTGCATGCTGCCATCATGCGGCGCTGTTGAGTCGCTCGCCACCTCGGGCTAGCGTGGGGGCGTGAGCGTCCAGGTCGGCATCGGGCTGTTCACCGGGCAGATCCCGGCGGGCTCGGACCGCACGTTCGAGCGCGAGTACCGGGAGACGCTCGAGCTGGTCCGCCTGGCCGAGGCGCTCGGCTTCGACTCGGTCTGGGTGAGCGAGCATCACGGCGCCTCCGACGGCTACCTGCCCTCGCTCCTGCCGATGCTCGCCGCGTTCGCCGCCGCGACCGAGCGGATCACGCTCGGCACCGGCGTCGTGCTCACCCCGCTCCACGACCCGCTCCGCCTGGCCGAGGACACCGCGGTCGTCGACCAGCTCTCGGGCGGGCGGCTGATCCTCGGGCTCGGGATCGGCTGGCGTGAGGAGGAGTTCCGGATGTTCGGGGTTCCGCTCGCCGAGCGCGTCCAGCGAACGAGCGAGACCGTCGAGATCCTGCGGCGCGCTTGGACGGGCCGACGGTTCTCGTTCGAGGGCCGGTCGTTCCGGTACGACCGCGTGCGCGTCACGCCACCTGCAGCGCAGCCGGGCGGCCCTCGCATCTTCCTCGGCGGGTACGCCGAGAGGGCGGTGCGCCGGGCCGGGCGGCTCGGGGACGGTTACATCACGGACGACGCCGGGCTCGATGCCCTCCGTCGCACCGTCGGGATCGCCGAGCAGGGCGCCCGCGACGCCGGCCGCGACCCACGCTCCCTCGAGCTCGCGCTGCTGCAGAACGCGTTCGTCTCCCGAGGCGACGACGCGTGGGACATCGCGCGTCCTGGAGCGATCCACCAGATCGGCGCGTACGCGGCGTGGGACGCGGGACACGACACGCCCGAGCACGACTCGCTCGAGCCCGCCGCGGATGAGGCGGAGATCCGACGCTGGACCCCGGCGGGCGGCCCGGAAGACGTGGCTCGCGCCCTCCGGCCCTTGGTGTCCGCGTTCGGGGACCGGCCGGGGTTCCACCTCGTCGTACGGCTCCACTATCCGGGGATGGACCTCGAGACCGCCGCGCGCGCGACCGAGCTCTTCGCCGAGGAAGTCCTGCCCGCCCTCAAGGGCGGCTGACCGGTCCACCCGGGCCCGTTGGCCCGGGGAGCAACGTCAAGCCGGCGACCTCGCGTCCCGATGGCCTAGGGACAGGCCCCGGTGTCGGGAGGACGAGGTGGCCGTACCTGAGCTCGAACGCACCACGCCGACGACGGACGCACCCGCGCCCGCGGTCGGCGATGGCGGCACCGTCCCCACCGGATCGGTCGACTACCGAACGCTCGTCGAGCAGATCCCGGCGATCACCTACACGGAGGTCCACGACCGGTCGAGCCCGACCGGCCAGCGCACGACGTACGTCTCCCCGCAGGCGGCTCGGATCTTGGGTCATGCGCCTGCGGACTTCCTGGCCGACCCGCAGCTGTGGCGCAAGCTCCGCCACCCGGCCGACCGACCGAAGGTGCTCGCGGCCGAGCGCACCGCAGAGATCACCCGCCGGCCGTTCCACGCCGAGTACCGGATGGTCACGCGGGACGGCAGGCTCCTGTGGTTCCGCGACGACGCGGTCATCGTCGAGGAAGCGGTGTCCGGCGGCACCTTCTGGCAGGGCGTGATGTTCGACATCACCGCCGAGAAGCTCGCCGAGGAGCAGGCCCAGAGCGCCGAGCGCCGATATCGCAGCCTCGTCGAGACCCTGCCCGCGATCGTGTACGTGGACGAACTCGACGCGCGCGCTTCGAACGTCTACACGAGCCCGCAGTCCGAGCGGCTGATCGGCTACACGACCCAGGAGTGGAACGACGACCCGGACCTGTGGACGAAGCTCCTTCATCCCGATGACCTGGATCGGTGCCTCGCCGCCCAGACCCGCCACGTCGAGACCGCCGAGCAGTACGACGAGACCTATCGGATCATCGCCCGCGACGGCCGGACGCTGTGGATCCGTGACGTGGCCGTGGTCGTCCACGACGACGAGGGCACGCCGCTCTACTCGCAGGGATTCCTGCTCGACATCACCGCGCTGAAGGGTGCCGAGCTCGCCCTGCAAGACGCGCTCACGCGCGAGCATGAGAGCGCCGAAGCCCTACGATCGATGGACGAGTTGAAGAACACGCTCCTGCAAACGCTGTCACACGACCTGAAGGGTCCGCTGACCGCCATCCTCACCTCGGCGACGACCCTGCAACGGCCCGACCTGTCCGAGACGGAGGCCGCCGAGCTCCTCGCCGGCATGGCGCAACGGGCGAAGCGTATGGACCAGCTCCTCACCGACCTCCTCGACCTCGAGCGGCTGGGGAGGGGCATGATGGAGCCGACATGCTTCCCGGTGGACGTGGGCCAGTTGGTCTCGGACCTCGTCCACGGGTCGGAGGCGCTGCAGGGGCACGAGGTGGACCTGGTCGCGCGGCCGGTCGTCGTGCCGGTCGACCCCCCGAAGCTCGAGCGCGTCATCGAGAACCTGCTCGCGAACGCGGATCGCTACACGCCGAGCGACAGCCATGTGTGGGTGCGGGTCATCCCGGAGGCCGGCGGCGTGCTCATCGCCGTCGAGGATGACGGCCCCGGCGTCCCCGACGAGCACAAGGACGCCATCTTCGAGCCGTTCTGCCGCGGCCCCGATCCCCAGGGCGAGGGCTCGGGGCTCGGACTCTCCTTGGTCGCGCGCTTCACCGAGCTTCACGGCGGGCGGGCGTGGGTCGAGGATCGCCGCGGCGGCGGTGCCTCCTTCCGCATTTCCCTGCCGGGGGCACAGGCCCCGGGGGCCCAGGCCGGCGGATCCTGAGACGCGCCCCTGGGGCCGGACCTCCGCCCCCGCTTCCTTGAGCCGTCACGCACCGCATGGGACGATGCCCCGCATCCGCCCGAGGGGAGTCGTCATCCGACCTATCCGGTCCATGGGGCGCGCCCTCGTCGCGTCCGTCGGTGCGCTCGTCGCGATGATCGCGCTCATCGTCCCACCGGCCTTCGCCGTCGCCGGCTCGGTGACACTCGTGCCCTCCGAGGTGATCGTGGATCTCGGCCGCACCGTGACGCTCTCGGGGACGCTGACGTCCAGCACCACCTGCACCGACGGACGCGCGCTGTTCCTGGAGTGGCGCCCCGCGGACCCGACCGCGTTCGCGGCCCTCGCGCAGGGGACGACGGGCACGGACGGCACCTTCACGTTCGAGCAGGTCCAGCAGTACACCGGGCGGTACCGCGTCAGGGTGACGGCCGACGGCCCCTGCGACCCGGTCATCTCGGACATCGTGGTCGTTCGCGTCCGGGCTCGCGTCGACAGCCCGCTCCTGTCCGGCTCGCTCGAAGCGGGGGGCTGTGTCCACATCGCCGCGACCGTCACGCCGCCCAAGCCCGGTCAGTCGGTGGAGCTCCAGCAGCGCCGGGGCGGCGGATGGACCACGCTCGAGACGCTCGCCCTCGACGGCGACTCCCACGCCACTGCCCACCCCTGCTTCGGCTGGGAGGACGTCGGCATCGTTCGGCTCCGCATGCGCTGGCCCGCGCAGGACGAGGTGAACGAGACGGCGATCGGTCCGACGCTCCCCTTCCAGGTCGACCTCGCGTCGTGGATGCGGAGGATCGAGGATCTGGTCGCCGGCCGAGCGATGTCGGTCTCGGTAGGCGAGCACCAGACCTTCCTGTACGGCCACGCCGCCCAGGCGCCCCGAACACCCGCCTCGAACGAGAAGCTCCTGCTCGCGATGGCGCTGCTCGACACCTTCGGCCCCGACCATCGGATCCGTACCCAGGCGGCCTCCACCGAGGAGCCCGTCGACGGCGTGCTCGCGAGGCGACCTGTGGATCTTGGGCCGTGGCGATCCGGAGGTGGACCGCGGGACGATGGCCGACCTGGCGGCTCGCATCGCGGGCTCAGGCGTCGCACGGGTCGACGGGCACGTGATGGGCTCGACAGCCTACTTCCGCCGGGACTGGGACGCGACCGGATGGAACGACGTCGCCCGCGACTACGTCGCGCGGCCGACCGCCCTCGTGTACGAAGACAACCTGGACGGGCACGGCCGGGACCTTCGGAGCCCCGAGCGACGTGCGGCGGAGATCCTCACGGAGGAGCTCGAGATCCTCGGCGTGAAGGTGACGAGGGGGCCGGACGCCGGCAGGCCCCCGGCGCACCTGACCCACCTCGCCTCGGTGCGCTCGAGGACGCTCCACGCGATCTTGGCCAAGCTCCTGCGTCCTTCGAACAACTTCTACGCGGAGGTCCTCGGCAAGGGGCTCGGCGTGGCCGAGTCGGGGGCGCCGGGCACGATCGCGAAGGGCGCGGCCGCACTCGAGGCCTGGGTCGATCGGGTCACGGACTTCGAGTTGTTCGACTGCTCGGGCCTCTCGTACGCCAACCGCGTCGATGCCGAGGGCATCGTCCGACTGCTGTGGACCGCGGAGGCGGCACCCTGGGGCCGGGCCCTGTTCGACGCCCTGCCCTCGGGCGGCCAGGGCACGCTCCGGCACCGGTTCGCGAGGGTGGAGGTCCGCGCCAAGACCGGCACCCTGACGGACATCTCGGGGCTGTCGGGTTGGGTATGGCTCGAGCGGAAGCAGACCTGGGCCGGGTTCTCGATCCTGTCCAGCGGCATGGACAAGTCCGCCGCCTCCGAGCTCGAGGACCGCATCGTCCGCATCGTCCAGCACCAGGCGCGATGAGACCTCGGCCGGCCGGGTGAGCAGGCCGCCGGCCCGCCGGCCGGTCGAAGGGTTCAGTCGAGTGGCGAAGGGCGGTCAAGACCGTCCCCCAACCAGCCGATGGGGGAAGCGATGGGGTCCCGATCGGAGGTCTCGGCCCGTCGAGGTGAGGGCTTGCCGGTGCGCGTGTTCCACGCGACCACGCTCGGCATGGCCGTCTGCCGCCTGGGCGACGGCGCGATCCTCGAGGCCAACGAGGCCTTCTGCTACCTGGTCGGCCGCGGCATCGGTGACCTCCTCGAGCTCCCCGTGTTCGAGCTCGGGCTGTTCGACAGCCTCGGCACCCAGCGGGCACGCGAGCAGCTCGAGACTCGAGGCGTGCTCGAGAGCTTCGACGCCTCGATCCTCACCCCCGCCGGAGAGACGCGCTTCGTGCGATTCTGGGCCGAGACGATCGGCGGGCCCGATCCGCTCGTCGTCGTCCGGGCATCGGACGTGGACGGTCGAGCGACCGCCCGCTCACGCTACGCGGAGATGCGCGAGGCCGAGATCCGGTACCGCGCGCTCGTCGAGAGCATCCCCGCGATCACCTACACGCAGGCCGAGGATCCCGAGAGCCCGACGGGCTTCCGGGACATCTACATCAGCCCGCAGACGATGACGATCCTCGGCTACACCCCCGAGGAATGGCAGGCCGACCCCACGTTGTGGGTCACCCTTACCCATCCGGAGGATCGCGAGCGCGTGATCGACGAGGATCGGCATGCGGCCTCCACCGCGAGCCCGTTCCAGCGCGAGTACCGGATGATCGCGCGCGACGGCCGGATCGTGTGGTTCCGCGACGAGGCCGCCCTCGTCGAGGACCCGACGAGCGGCCTGTCCTTCTGGCAGGGCGTGATGCTCGACGTCACCGAGCAGAAGCGCCTGCTCGAGGAGGGCGCGACCACCGAGGCGAAGTACCGCAACCTCGTCGAGCAGCTTCCGGCGATCGTCTACCTCGGCGAGTACGGCGAGGACGGCGATTGGCTGTACATCAGCCCGCGCCTCGAGCACGTGCTCGGCTACACGCCGCATGAGTGGCTCGCGCATCCGGCCCCGATGGGCACCTTCACCCATCCCGACGACCTTCCCGCCGCGCGCGCCGCTGAGGAGGCCTCGCTGGCGAGCGGTGAGCCGTTCCGCGCCGAGTACCGGATGCGGGCCAAGGACGGGCACTGGGTCTGGATCTCGGACGAGGCAACCGTCGTCCGAGATGCGGAGGGTCGGGCCCTGTGCATGCAGGGGATCATGTACGACATCACCGACCGCAAGCGCGCCGAGGAGCGCCTGCTCGCGCTCGACCGATTGAAGAACACGCTGCTGCACACGCTCTCGCACGACCTCAAGGAGCCGCTCACGGCGATCCTCGGGGCGGCGAGCACCCTCGAGCGCCTCGACCGCGAGCTGCCCGAGGACGAACGCCTCGACCTGCTTCGGACGCTCGGAGCGCGGACGCGGGGGATGAACACGCTCCTCACCGACCTGCTCGATCTGGACCGACTCGACCGCGGGATCATCGAGCCGCGGCGCTTCCCCGTGGACCTCGGCGAGCTTGCGACCGGCCTCGTGGCGAAGACGAACGTGCTCCGGGGCCGCCCCGTCGAGCTCCAGACGACCCATTGCTTGGCGAACATCGACGGGACGAAGGTCGAGCGGATGCTCGAGAACCTCCTGTCGAACGCGGCGCGACACACGCCGAACGGCACCCGCATCTGGCTCCGCGTGGGGCCGGTCGACGGCGGCTCGTCGATCGTCGTCGAGGACGAGGGGCCCGGGGTCCCGGATGCGTTGAAGGAGGGCATCTTCGAGGCCTTCCGGCGCGGCCCCGACACCCAGACGATGCCGGGGAGCGGGATCGGCCTGTCGCTCGTCGCGCGCTTCGCGGAGCTCCACGGCGGCCGCGCGTGGGTCGAGGACCGCCCCGGCGGAGGCGCGTCGTTCCACGTACTCCTACCCGACGAGTACCCCGTCTAGGCCGGCACGCCGAGCGCCACCTCGATCTCCGCAGCGGCTCGCTGCACCGCGGGCACGGCTCGGCGTCCGCTCACCCGCCCCATCCGACCGGCCGGGCCGGAGACCGAGACGACCGCCGAGAGCGCCCCGTCCGGGCCGACGACCGGCGCGCTCACCGAGCCGACCCCTGCCTCACGCTCGCCGGAGCTCGAGGCCCACCCGCGACTCCGGACCAGCTCGACGTCGCGCGCGAACCGGTCGGGATCGGCCGCTCGCCGGATCTGGCGCACGCGGTGCGGATCCCAGGCGAGGAACACCTTCGCCGCCGAGCCGGCGGAGAGCGGGAGGGAGGCCCCGACCGGGACGATCGTTCGAAGCTCGCGCTCCGACTCGACCGCGTCGACACACACTCGTGCGTCGCCCGAGCGCACGTACAGCTGCGCGCTCTCGCCGGTCTCGCGGGCGAGGCGCTCGAGCGCCGGATGGGCCAGGTCTCGCAGAGGCGCGTCGCGCCGAGCCGTGGCGGCGAGCTGCAGCAACCGCGCGCCGAGCCGGTACCCCGACCCCCGCTCGAGCCCCACGACGCCGTGGGCCTCGAGCGCCTTCAGCAGCCGGTGCGCCGTCGAGCGTGGGAGACCGGTCGCGCCGGCGGCCGCACCGAGCGTTCGGGCGCCGTGCTCCACGGCCTCGACCAGCGCGAGCGCACGGTCGAGCGTCCCCACACCGGTGTCGATCCGGCGTGGCCCCCGGGAGCTCGTGTCGGCGGACATGTCCATATGATGGCATGCCATCCCGATATATGGGACATCGTTGGACACCCGCCGAGACGACCTGCGAGGATGGGTCCCATGGCGCCGGCGACGCTCGCGGAGAAGGTGTGGGAGCGACACCTGGTCCGCCGTGCGGAGGGTGAGCCCGATCTCCTGTACGTCGATCTGCACCTGGTCCACGAGGTCACGAGCCCCCAGGCGTTCGACGCCCTGCGGGCGGCGGGGCGTCGCGTTCGCCGACCGGACCTCACGCTCGCCACGATGGATCACAACGTGCCGACCGCGCCGGGCCCGGAGGACCCGGTTTCGGTCCGCCAGATGGACGCGCTCCGTCGCAACTGCGAGGAGTTCGGGATCCGGCTGTTCCCGACGGGCCACGCGGGTCAAGGGATCGTGCACGTCATCGGTCCCCAGATGGGACTCACGCAACCTGGTCTCGTCATCGTCTGCGGCGACTCCCACACCAGCACGCACGGCGCCTTCGGAGCGCTCGCGTTCGGGATCGGGACCTCGGAGGTCGAGCACGTCCTCGCGACCCAGACGCTCCCCCAGGCGCGTCCCGGCACGATGGCGATCACGGTCGAGGGGGACCTGCCGCACGGCGTGTCGGCCAAGGACGTGATCTTGGGGATCATCGCCCGCATCGGTACGAACGGCGGCGCCGGTCACGTGCTCGAGTACCGGGGCTCCGCCATCCGAGCGCTCTCGATGGAGGGACGGATGACGGTCTGCAACATGTCGATCGAGGCCGGCGCCCGGGCCGGCATGGTCGCCCCGGACGACGTGACCTTCGCCTACCTGGAGGGACGCCCGCACGCACCGAAGGGCGCCGACTGGGAGCGCGCCCTCGAGGGATGGCGCACCCTCGGGGGCGATGACGACGCGAGCGTTCGACCGCGAGGTGCGGATGGATGCCGCCGAGCTCCGCCCGTACGTCTCGTGGGGGACGAACCCCGGCCAGACCGTCACGATCGACGACGCCGTGCCCGAGCCCGTCGACGAGGCAGCCGAGCGTGCCCTCGCCTACATGGGGCTTTCGCCGGGCACCCCGATCCGAGAGATCCGTCCCGACACCGTCTTCATCGGCTCGTGCACGAACTCGCGCATCTCGGACCTGCGGGAAGCCGCGGCCATCGTCCGCGGCCGCACGGTGAGCCCGGGCATGCGAGCGATGGTCGTGCCGGGCTCGATGCTCGTGAAGCGTCAGGCCGAGGAGGAGGGGCTCGACCGGATCCTCGTCGCGGCCGGGTTCGAGTGGCGTGACGCCGGCTGCTCGATGTGCCTCGGCATGAACCCCGATCAGCTCGCGCCCGGCGAGCGGAGCGCCTCGACGAGCAACCGGAACTTCGAGGGGCGCCAGGGCAAGGGCGGCCGTACGCATCTCGTCTCGCCCGCCGTGGCGGCGGCGACCGCCATCGCGGGGCGGTTCGCGACGCCGGAGGATCTGTGATGCAGGCGTTCCGCCTCCACACGGGCCGCGCCGTCGTCCTGGATCGCGCCGACGTGGACACCGATCAGATCGTCCCGGCCGAGTACCTCAAACGGATCGAGCGCACCGGCTTCGGCCCGTTCCTGTTCGCCGAGTGGCGCAAGGACCCCGACTTCGTCCTGAACCGTCCCGAGGCCCGGGGCGCGACCATCCTGCTCGGTGGCCCGAACTTCGGCAGCGGGTCCAGTCGCGAGCACGCGGTGTGGGCGCTCGAGGACCACGGCTTCCGCGTGATCGTGGCGCCGAGCTTCGCCGACATCTTCCGCAACAACTGCACGAAGGTCGGGGTACTCCCGGTCCCCCTGCCCGCCGAGACCGTCCGCGCGCTCATGGATGCGGTGACGGCGGATCCGGCCACCCAGATCACGGTGGATCTCGAGGCGCGAAGGGTGACCGGCGCCGGCGTCGACGCGACGTTCGAGTTGGACGACTTCACGCGCTGGCGCCTGCTCGAAGGACTCGACGACATCGGCCTCACCCTGCGACACGAACCGGCGGTCGCGGCCTTCGAGGCAACGCGCCCGACCTGGCTCCCCTCGACCTCGTGAACCGACCAACGGCCCCGTCCCCCGACCCTCAGCGAGCGAGGGACGGATGGCCGAGGGGGGTCGGCCGAAGGCACTAAAGGCTCATCTCGAACCCGCCGATGCGATAGGCATGTCGACGCCCGACCGCGTCGCCGAGGAGATGAGCCTCGCGCGACGCAAGACCGACCAACTGCGCCGTCGAGAAGCCGACGTCGGCGCGCCACATGCGGTGAAGGACAAGCCGATGCGGCGCGAGACGGACAGTTGGGCGGAGCGCTGGATGGAGACCGTCGCCGATCTCGCGCGGCTGAAGAACTCTCACCCGATGCTCGATGCCGTGATCGACGAGCAGGTGGGCCGCCGGATCCGGATCGGCGACCATTGGCTCGCGGACTTCGCGTCCTGCAACTACCTCGGCTTCGATCTCGACCAGGAGATCATCGATGCGGTGCCCGCGTACCTGGCCAAGTGGGGGACGCACCCCAGCTGGTCGCGCCTGCTCGGCAGCCCCGTCCTCTACGAGCAGATCGAGGCCAAGGTGTCCCTGCTCCTGGGCTCCGAGGACACCCTCCTGCTCCCGACGATCACCCACATCCACATGTCGGTCATCCCGGTGCTCGCCGGCAGCGGAGTGATCTTCCTGGACGGCCGGGCCCACAAGACGATCTACGACGGCGCCATGATCGCGCGAGGCCACGGTGCCACGGTCCAGCGCTTCCGCCACAACGACCACGAGCACCTCGAGGAGCTGCTTCGTGCCAGCACCGTGACGCCGCGGCTCATCGCGATCGACGGGGTGAACTCGATGACCGGCAACGCGCCCGACGTCCGCGAGTTCGCCCGGCTGGCCCGCGAGCACGACGCGCTCCTCTACCTGGACGACGCGCACGGGTTCGGGGTGATCGGCGAGCGCGGCACGGACGAGCTCTGCGAATGGGGGAAGCGCGGCAACGGCGTGGTCCGCCACCAGGGCGAGGGGTACGAGAACGTCGTGCTGGTGGCGGGGTTCTCGAAGTCGTACTCGTCGTTGCTGTCGTTCATCGCTCTGCCGACGAGGCTGAAGGACGTGCTGAAGGTGGCCGCGCCTCCGTACCTGTACTCGGGCCCATCCCCGATCGCGTCACTCGCGACCACGCTCGTCGGCCTGGACGTCAACGACAAGCGGGGAGACCTCTACCGCTACGAGATGTTCCGCAAGACGAAGCGGGTCATGGACCGGCTCCACGCGCTCGACATCTACACGCCGAACCAGTCGGGGTTCCCGCTCATCGAGATCCCACTCGCGAACCACGAGGACATCGACCCCGTCGGCCGGTACCTGTTCGACCGCGGCGTCTACGTGACGATGGCGGCCTACCCGCTCGTCCCGAAGGACGAGGTCGGCTTCCGGATCCAGGTAACGGCGGCCAACTTCGACGACGAGATCGATCTGCTCTGCGACGTGCTCGGCGAGATCAACGACCGGTTCGAGCTCCAGCACGACCGGCATCGCGAGCTGCTGCTCCAGAGCCGCCGCACCCGCGGCTGAAAGCTCATGCCCGGGGGATGGGCACAGGCACTCGCGTTCCCCCCGCCTCGCTTCGGCGAGCACGCATCAAGCGCGGACGGCTCGCTGCCGATGGGGGGCTCGTGATGCTCTCGCGCGTCCGGATCTTGACCCCCCTGCGGCATCGCGAGTTCAGGCTGCTCTGGACGGGGATGACCGTCTCGCTGCTCGGGGACGGCATCACCACGATCGCGCTCGCCTGGCAGGCCTACGAGATCTCGAACCTACCAACCGCGTTCTCGGTGATCGGCTTCTCGATGACCCTTCCGCAGGTGGTGCTGCTGCTGGTCGGCGGTGCCGTCAGCGACCGGTTCGATCGTCGCAAGGTGATGCTCGCGGCCGACCTCGTCCGGATGGTCGCCGTCACGAGCCTTGGACTCCTATCGCTGTCCGGTCATATCCAGATCTGGCACATGATGGTGATCGCCGCGTTCTACGGCTCGGGAACCGCGTTCTTCGGGCCCGCCTTCGACGCGATCGTCCCCGACCTGGTGCCCGCGAGCGAGCTGACGCAAGCGAACGCGCTCGACCAGTTCGTGCGACCGGCAGCGTTCCGGATGGCAGGGCCGGCCGTCGGCGGATGGCTGATCGCCGCGTTCGGTGGCCGGCCCGGCGAGGCCTTCATCATCGACGGTCTCACCTTCGCGATCTCGGTCGCGTGCCTGGTCCTCATGCGGCCCCACCGGGTCCCGCGTGGGGACGAGACCGCAGCCTCGATGCTCACCGACATCAAGGAAGGGTTCCGGTACGTCCGCACCCAGACCTGGTTGTGGGGCACGTTCCTCGCGGCGACGCTCGCGTACCTCGTGTTCTGGGGTCCGGCGGACGCGCTCCTCCCGTTCGTCGTGAAGGAGGACATGGGGCGCTCGGCGAGCGACCTGGGCTTCATCCTCGCGCTGGGCGGCGTCGGCGCGATGGTCGCTGCCGTGGTGATGGGCAACCGCGAGATGCCGCGCCGGAACATGACCTTCATGTACCTGGTCTGGACGGTCTCGACGCTCATGATCGCCGGCTACGGCATCGCGCGGCTGCCGTGGCAGGCCATGGTCTTCTGCTTCGCGTTCAACGCGCTCGAGAGCGCCGGCCTCATCGTCTGGATCACGACGAAGCAACGGCTCGTGCCGGGCGGGATGCTCGGCCGGGTATCGAGCTTCGACTGGTTCATCTCGATCGGGCTCGTCCCGCTCTCGTACGCCTTCACAGGACCGGTGGCCGAGGCCATAGGCGCCCGCACGACGCTCGTCGGCGCGGGCCTCATCGGTGCGGCGGTCACGCTGGCATTCCTGTTCCTTCCAGGAGTGCGGGTGATCGAGCGGAGCGGCATCCTGTCGGACACCCGCCTGGTCCTCACCCCGGAGCCCGACACCACCGAGCCCGAGCCGGTGGTCGAGTCAGTGGTCGAGCCGGTGGTGGCGGCCCGCCTGCCGAACGTCGAGCGGGCGTGTCCCGGCTCGACCGCGATCGCGGAGGAGGTCCGGGCGACCCCGCAGAGGGTCCGCGACGTAGCGGCGGCGCCCGAGGTCAACCCAGCCTCGACGGCCGACCGGTGACCGGGCGCCACACCCGCGCGCTCGCCGAGCTCCGAGCGGCCAACGACCTTCTCCACCGCTCACCCGGCGAGACCGCGGCACGCCGACCGGCATGGGTCGAGCGGACCACTCAGTTGCGCCCTCACGCATCCCCCGGACGCCCGACGGAACCCGTCTAAGGTCGCCCTTCGTGGCGACCGATAGGGAACGCATGAGGCGGCGTGCGTGGCTCCTGTACCTGTCTTGCGGCGTGTCCGCCCTCCTCGCGTTCCAGTTCGCGCCGGGGTTCCGGCAAGGTTGGTTCTTCAACCTCATCGCCGTCTCATCGCCCATCGTGATCCTGATCGCGGTCCGGATGTGGGAGCCGGCGGTGAAGTGGCCGTGGTACCTGTTCGCCCTCGGTCAGGCACTCTTCGTGGCCGGAGACGTGATCACGTACAACTACGACGCGTTCTTCAACGGCGCGGAGCTGCCGTTCCCGTCGATCGGCGACGTCCTGTACCTATCGGTCTACCCGCCCCTGATCGCCGGCATCCTGCTCATCGTCAGGAAGCGGAACCCCGGCCGAGACCGCGAGAGCCTCATCGACTCCCTGATCGTGGCGATCGGTGTCGGCGTGATCTCGTGGGTGTTCCTCATGGCGCCCACCGCCAAGGACACCGAGTCCACGCTCCTGCAGAAGCTCGTGAGCATGGGCTACCCCTTCATGGACCTCATCCTGCTCGTCGTGGTCGTCCGCCTCGTGATCGGCGGCGGTCGCCGCGGCTTCTCCTTCTACCTGCTGCCCACCGCGGCGGTCGCACTGTTCCTCACCGACTTCGTCTATAGCTACATCTCGGTCCAGGGTCTCGTGTACGACCAGTCGGGCTACCTCGAAGCCGGTTGGGGGATCTTCTACCTCCTGTGGGGCGCGGCGGCGCTGCATCCATCGATGCGAACCCTGTCCGAGCGCGCTCCCGACCAAGAGGTCCGGGTCACGCGAGGTCGCCTCATGCTCGTCGGCGCGGCTGCGCTGGTCCCACAGGCCGTACGCGCGATCCAGCTGATCCGTGGCGAGGCGACCGACCTATGGGTCATCACGCTCACGACGAGCACGCTGTTCATCCTCGTCGTGTTGCGCATGTCCGGGCTGGTCCACAAGCTCGAGCTTTCGTTCGGCCGAGAGAAGGCCCTGCGGACGGCGGGTGCCTCGCTCGTGACCGCCACCAACCGAGAGGGCATCTACGGCGCCGCGATGGAGGCCGTGGAGACCCTCGTGAGCCTGGCCCACGCCCGCCTGCTCGTGCACTTCGACTCGCACCAGCCGGACCAGTACATCGTCGCCGCTGCCTCGGAGAGCGTCGACGAGCTCGTCGGAGAGCTCGTCGACGTGCCGCTCCCCGAGGAGGCCCGAGCTTCCCTCCTCGGGCACCACGCGACCGAGGCGCTCGACGTCGAGGAGCTCCGACCGGTCCTCGGGATGCCCGCCGACATGCTGTCTGCCCTCACGATCCCGATCTTCCTGCGCGGCGAGCTGAACGGGCTGCTCGTCGTCGGGAGTGCGGAGAAGCTGCCGGCCTCCACCCGCGACGGTCTCGAGGCCCTCTCCTCCCAGGTCGCCCTTGCGCTCGAGAGCGCGGCGCTCACGGAGGACCTGCTGCGCCGCCAGAGCGAGGCCAGGTTCTCCTCGCTCGTGCAGAACTCCTCGGACGTGGTCATGGTCGTCGACGCCGACTCGACGGTGCAGTGGGCAAGCCCATCCGTCGAGCGCGTGCTCGGCTATGCGCAGCACGAGTTCGACGGGACCAAGCTCACGGCGGTCGTGCACCCGGAGGACAAGGCCAGCGTGCTCCAGTTCATCATGAACGGCGGTCGGGAGGGCGACGCGCACCCGGCGCTCACGGAGTTCCGCTTGCGCCACCAGGAGGGGTTCTGGCTCCACGTCGAGACCCTCCGCACGAACCTGCTTCACGACACGAACGTGCGGGGCTTCGTCCTCAACACCCGCGACGTGTCAGAGCGCAAGGCGTTCGAGGAGCAACTGTCGCACCAAGCGTTCCACGACTCCATCACGGGCCTCGCGAACCGCGCCCTGTTCAAGGACCGTGTCGAGCACGCCCTCGAGCGCCAGATCCGCGACGACCGGCCGGTCTCCGTCCTGTTCATGGACCTGGACGACTTCAAGACGATCAACGACTCGCTCGGCCATGCGGCCGGCGACCGGATGCTCGCCGAGGTCGGCGATCGCCTGAAGAACTCCCTGCGCGCGGCCGACACGGCGGCGCGCCTGGGCGGCGACGAGTTCGCGATCCTGCTCGAGGATGGCGGCGAGGGTCTCGGCGCCGCCGACGTCGCGGCCAGGATCCTCGAGTCCCTCGAGGGCCCGTTCCACCTGGAGGACAAGGAGATCTTCTGCCGCGCGAGCATCGGCATCGCCACGGCCGACAACGAGCACGAAGGCCCGGGCAGCGCCGAGGAGCTCCTGCGCAACGCCGACGTCGCGATGTACATGGCGAAGGAGTCGGGCAAGAACCGCTACCAGATCTTCGAGACGGCGATGCACGACACCGCCTTGAAGCGGCTCGAGTTGAAGGCCGACCTGCAGCGGGCGCTCGACAACGGCGAGTTCGTCCTGCACTACCAGCCGGTGATCGAGCTCGAGACGGGCGATATCAGCGGGGTCGAGGCCCTGCTGCGGTGGCAGCACCCGCACCGCGGCCTCGTGCCGCCGCTCGACTTCATCCCCCTCGCCGAGGAGACCGGTCTCATCGTGCAGATCGGCAACTGGGTGCTCCACGAGGCGACACGACAGGGCAAGCTGCTCCAGGAGCGCTACCCGATGACGCCGCCGCTCCACATGGCCGTCAACCTGTCGGCCCGGCAGCTGCAGAGGCCCGAGATCGTGTCCGACGTCGCCGAGGCCCTGATGCAGTCTGGTCTCGCGGCCGACGGCCTGGTCCTCGAGATCACCGAAAGCGTCATGATGCAGGACATCGAGCTGTCGCTTCAGCGGCTCACCGAGCTGAAGGAGCTCGGCGTGCGGCTCGCGGTCGACGACTTCGGCACGGGCTACTCGAGCCTGAACTACATCCAGCAGTTCCCGGTCGACATCCTGAAGGTCGACAAGTCGTTCATCGACGCCTTCAACACCGACTCCCGCAAGTCGGCGCTCACCGCGACGATCATCAAGCTCGCCGAGGATCTGGAGCTGCGACCGGTCGCGGAGGGCATCGAGCGGGCAGACCAGCTCGAGCAGCTGCTGCAGCTGCACTGCGACTTCGGCCAGGGCTTCTACTTCGCGAGACCGCTCCCGATCGACGGGATCGACGAGTTGATGACCACCCGCAGCACGCTCGCGAATCGCGACGCCGAGCTCTCCTCCTAGGCCGACTTCGAGCCTGGCCGCGTGGAGGTTCGCGCCGAAGGCGCGGGTCCTCCTGCAACGTGGTCCACTGGTCAGGTCGGTGCGATACCGCACGGTGGGTCGCATCTCGCAGTCGACCCGCTCACTCGTCGTGCGGCCGTCGGGTGCCCAGCCCTCGCGCTCGTAGAAGCGGCGAGCGCCGTCGTTCGTCGCGAGCACCCACAGGGTCGCGGTGCGGAAGCCACGCTCGCGCAGGTCGTCGACCGCATGGTCCGAGAGCCGCTTGCCGATCCCGGCCCCGAACCGATCGGGCTCGAGGTAGATCGCGTACACCTCGCCGGTCCGCTCGTCGGCGTCCGCGTCCTCGGCTGCGGCCGGTCACGCGAACCCACCACGCGGCCCCCGTCCTCGGCCACCCACGTCCGGCGCTCGCCCGGGGACTCCAGCATCTGCCGGTGCATCTCGAGCCGCTCCTGCACATCCAGGGTGTCCAGGTAGTCGTCGGTGAGCTGGCCTCGGTACGCCGCCTGCCACGATCGGACGTGGATGCCCGCGATCGCCTCGGCATCCCTGGGCTCTGCCTCGCGGATCCGGACGGTCATGGGGGCGAGGATACCTGGCTCACCGCGCCCACGGCGGCTCAGGTGTCGTCTTCGCGAGGGTGGAGCAGTCCGAAGAGGTACCCGTCGACGAGCGCCTCCCACGACGCCTCGATGATGTTCTCGCTGACGCCGACCGTGGTCCACTCGCGCTCGCCGTTCGACGTGTCGATCAGCACGCGCACGACCGCGCCGGTCCCGTGCGTGCTCGTCGAGCACACGCACGCGGAAGTCCTCGAGCTCGATGTGCTCGAGCTCCGGGTAGTCGTTCGTGAGCGCCTTGCGCAGCGCGGTGTCGAGCGCGCCCGACCGGGCCCTGGCCCTCGGCCGCTCTCGATGTGGCGCGATCCCCGGGTGCATGACCTTCACGGTCGCCTCGGCGAGCGGCGGCTCGTCGTCGCCCACGTGCTCCTCGACGTGCACGCGGTAGCTCTCGATCTCGAAGAAGGGCTGCGACCATCCGTCGGCGCGGCGCATCAGCAGCTCGAGCGAGGCATCGGCGACCTCGAACGTGTAGCCGCGCGCCTCGCGGTCCTTGACCTCCTGCACCAGGCGCGGGAGCGGCATCCTCGGGCAGCTCGACGCCGAGCTCCGTCGCCTTCATCCGCAGCGTCGACGCCGCCGCCGAGGTCCGAGGCCACGATGCCGCGGCGGTTCCCGACGGCCTCGCGGCGGCACGTGCTCGTAGGCCTCCGTGAACCGCGCGACGCCGCTCGTGTGCAGCCCGGCCTTGTGCGTGAACGCGTACCGGCCCGCGTAGGGCTGGTGCGAGTCGGGGGTGAGGTTCGCGACCTCGGCCACGTAGTGCGCCACCTCGGTGAGGTGCTCGACCGCGCCCTCGGGCAGGCACTCGGCGCCCATCTTCAGCGTGAGGTTGGCCGCGATCGGGATCAGGTCGGCGTTGCCGGTCCGCTCGCCGTAGCCGTTGATCGTCCCCTGCACCTGGAAGCGCGCCGTGCTCGACGGCGACGAGCGAGTTCGCGACGGCGCACCCCGCGTCGTTGTGCACGTGGACGCCGAGCGGCACGCTCGACCTGCCCGCGCACCGCGTCCACGACCCGCGCGACGTCCGCAGGCAGCATGCCGCCGTTCGTGTCGCACAGCACCAGGCGCTCGGCCCCGGCCTCCTCCGCCGCGGCCGAGCGCCGCGCATGCGCGAACCCCTGGTTCGCTCCGGTACCCGTCGAAGAAGTGCTCGGCGTCGAAGAACACGCGACGACCCTGCTGCCGCAGGAACGCGATCGAGTCGCGCACCATCGCGACGCCCTCCTCGAGCTCGGTGCGGAGCGCGCTCGGTCACGTGCAGGTCCCAGGACTTGCCCGACCAGGCACACGACCTCGGTGCCGGTGTCCAGGAGCTCACGCAGCACCGCGCTGTCCTCGGCGCGCTCCCCCGCCCGCGGGTCATGCCGAACGAGGTCAGCGTCGCGTGCTTCAGCGTCTCCTTCGTCGCGACGCCGGAAGAACTCGGTGTCGCGCGGGTTCGCGCCCGGCCAGCCGCCCTCGATGTACGGCACGCCCAGCTGGTCGAGCTTGTGCAGGATCCGCAGGCGGTCCTCGATCGAGTACGAGAGGCCGGCGCGCTGGGCGCCGTCGCGGAGCGTCGTGTCGTAGAGCTCGACCTCGAGCGGGGCGTCACGCGGTCGCCCCCTCCACGACGAGGTCGCCGACCTCGGCCGTCGTGTACCCCATCTCGCCGGCGCGCATCGAGGTCATCTTCGAGCACGCCAGGCGGATGCCGGCGTCGACGCGACGTGCGGCTGCGGTCCTCGCCGAGCGAGTCGAGCAGCATCTGCGATCGCACCGATCGCCGCGAGCGGGTTGATCGTGCCCTTGCCCGTCGTCGCTCGGGCGCCGTGCCGCCGATCGGCTCGAACATCGAGACGCCGTCCGGGTTGATGTTCCCGCCCGCGGCGATGCCCATGCCGCCCTGGATCATGGCGCCGAGGTCCGTGATGATGTCGCCGAACATGTTGTCGGTGACGATCACGTCGAACCGGCCGGGCTGATCCAGGAAGTAGATGCACGCCGCGTCGACGTGCACGTAGTCGGTCTCGACGTCCGTGTACTCGGCTGGCGACCTCGTCCACGACACGCTGGTACAGGTCGCCGGCGAAGTCGAGGACGTTGGTCTTGTGCACGAGCGTGAGCCTTGCGCCGGCGCGAGGGCTTCATCGCGAGCTCGAACGCGTAGCGGACGATGCGCTCGACCCCGTGGCGCGTGTTGATCGACTCCTGCATCGGCGACCTCGTGCGGCGTGCCCTTGCGGTGGAACCCACCCGCGCCCGCGTACAGGCCCTCCGAGTTCTCTCGCACGACGACGAGGTTCACGTCGTCCTCGGTGTGGCTCGGGACGAGGGTCTTCACGCCCGGGTACCGCACGACCGGCCGCAGGTTCACGTACTGGTCCAGCTCGAACCGCAATCGCAGGAGCAGCTCGCGCTCGAGGATCCCCGGCCTGATCCGCGGGTCGCCGACCGCGCCGAGGAAGATCGCGTCCATCCCCCGCAGCCGATCGAGCTCCTCGTCGGGAAGGACGTCTCCGGTTCGCAGGTACCGCTCCCCGCCCAGGTCGAACTCCTCGAGCTCCACCGAGGATCCCTCGGCGTGCCGCACCGCCTCGAGCACCTTCAGGCCCTCCCGGACGACCTCGGGGCCGGTGCCATCGCCGGGCAGCACCCCGATCCGGTGCGCGCGACCCGACACGCCCGCGCCACCGGTCACGGCACGACGTCCTCGCCGTTCCCGTTCGTCAACTGGAGCGCTCGGTTGATCGCCGCCAGGTACGCCCGGGCGCTGGCCTCGACCACGTCGGTCGCGACGCCACGGCCGGTGACGCGCCGCCCCTCGACGTCGAGCTGCACGACGACGTCGCCGAGCGCGTCCGAGCCCCCGGTCACGCTCGACACGTTGAAGGACACGAGCGTGGCCTCGACGCCGGCCGCGCGCTGGATGGCGCCCATCGCCGCGTCGATGAGCCCGTCGCCCATCGCGGACTCCTGCACGACCTCCTCGCCGCGGCGCAGGTGGACGGTCGCGCGCGGCTCGAGGTGCGTGCCGCCGCCGACCACCACCGACTCGAGCACGAAGGCCTCCTCGTCGCCGGTGCCGAGCTCCTCGGCCACGATCGCCTCGAGGTCCTGGTCCGTGAGCTGGATCTTGCGGTCGGCGAGCTCCTTGAACCGCGCGAACGCCCGGTTCAGCCGGTCACCCTCGAGCGTGATGCCGAGCTTCTCGAGCGCGTCGGCGAACGCGTGCCGCCCGGAGTGCTTGCCGAGCACGAGTCGATTGCCCTCGAGGCCGATCTCGAGGGGATCCATGATCTCGTACGTCGCTGCGTTGCTGAGCACGCCGTGCTGGTGGATCCCGCTCTCGTGGGCGAACGCGCTCGCGCCGACGACGGCCTTGTTCGGCTGCACCGCTGTAGCCGGTGAGGCTCGAGACCAGGCGCGAGGTCCGCGTGATCTCCCTGATGTTCAACCCGTGCTGCGCGCCGAGCGCCTGGCTGCGCGTGCGCACGATCATCGCGATCTCCTCGAGCGAGCAGTTGCCGGCGCGCTCGCCGATGCCGTTCACGGCGACCTCGACCTGCCGGGCGCCGTTCACGATCCCCGCGAGTGAGTTCGCGACCGCGAGCCCGAGGTCGTTGTGGCAGTGCGTCGAGATGATCACGTGGTCCGGCACCGCCTCGCGCACGGTTCGTACGAGCTCGCCGAACTCGTGGGGCATCGCGTAGCCCACGGTATCCGGAACGTTGATCGTCGTGGCACCGGCGTCCACGGCGACCCGGAAGCACTCGAGCAGGAAGTCGAGCTCGGTGCGGGTGGCGTCTTGCGCGCTGAACTCGACGTCTTCGGTGTAGCCGATCGCGAGCTTCACGCCCTCGCGGATCGCGTCCAGGACCTGCGCGTGGCTCATCCTGAGCATGTCCGTCATGTGGATGTCGCTCGTGGAGATGAACGTATGGATCCGCCAGCGCTCGGCGCCCTCGAGGGCCTCGGCCGCGCGGTCGATGTCGCCCGGCGTGACGCGTGCGAGGGCCGCGATCACGGGACCGCGGACGCTCGTGGCGATCTCGCGGACGGCCTCGAACTCGCCTTCGCCGCTGATCGGGAAGCCCGCCTCGATGATGTCCACGTTCAGGCGCGCGAGCTGTTCGGCGATCTCGACCTTCTCGGATCTGGTGAGCGCGATACCGGGGGCCTGTTCACCATCCCGGAGCGTCGTGTCGAAGATGCGTACTCCGTCGTCAGGCATCAGGGACCACCTTCGTCTCGGACTCCAGCCAGGGCATCATCCGGCGGAGGTCGCGCCCCACCCGTTCGATCTGGGCGGCGCGGGCCTCGCGACGCAGCGCGAGGAAGTGGGGGAAGCCGGCCTCGGCCTCCCCGATCCACTCCTTCGCGAACGCGCCACTCTGGATCTCGAGCAGCACGTGGCGCATCCGGTCGCGGGTCGAGGCGTCGATCACGCGCGGCCCGCTCTGGTAGTCACCCCACTCGGCGGTGTCGGAGACCGAGTACCGCATCCACGACAGGCCGCCCTCGTAGATCAGATCGATGATCAGCTTCAGCTCGTGCAGGCACTCGAAGTAGGCGATCTCGGGCTGGTACCCGGCGTCGACGAGGGTTCCGAACCCCGCCTGGACGAGCTCGGATATGCCGCCGCAGAGCACGGTCTGCTCGCCGAAGAGGTCGGTCTCGGTCTCCTCCTGGAACGTGGTCTGGATGATCCCGGCGCGCGCCGCGCCGATGCCCGCCCCGTACGCGAGCGCGCGCGCGAGCGCCGTGCCGGTCATATCCTGCTGCACCGCAACGAGCGCCGGCGTACCGATGCCCTGCTCGTAGGTGCGCCGAACCAGATGGCCGGGACCCTTGGGGGCGATCATCGTCACGTCGACGTCCGCGGGCGGTGACACGGTACCGAAGTGGATCGAGAAGCCGTGGGCGAACATCAGCATGTCGCCCGCCTTCAGGTTCGGCGCCACGTCCCCCGCGTAGACCTCCGCGTGCGAGGTATCGGGCAGGAGCACCATGGCGACGTCGGACTCGGCGACCGCCCGGGAGGTCGGGAGCACCCGCAGCCCGACCCCTTCGGCCTTCGGCCAGGAGGAGGAGCCCTCGCGCAGGCCCACCCGGACGTCGAAGCCCGAGTCCTGCAGGTTCTGCGCGTGGGCGTGTCCCTGGCTGCCGAAACCGAGGACCGCGATCTTCTGGCCGTCGAGGGCCGACCGGTCCGTGTCCTGCTCGTGGTAGATCTTCGCCATCGTTCGTCCTTTCACCCGGCTCGCGGGCGAGCCGGTCCGATGTCCGTGGCGCTAGACGCCGCCGCCGGTCCACTCCTGCTCGCCTGCCGCGGCGACGCGCATGCGACGGCCGCGCTCCTTGATGCCGGCGTCGCCTCGCGCGAGCGCGATCCGCCCGGTGCGCGAGAGCTCGACGATGCCGAAGTCCTTCACCAACGCGAGCAGCGCCTCGAGCTTCTCGGGCGTGCCGGTGGCCTCGATCGTCAGGGTCTGGTGAGTCACGTCGAGCACGCGGACGCGGAACACGTCGCAGATCTCGAGCACGCGGGCGCGGACCTCGCCCTCTCCCCTCACCTTCACGAGCATGAGCTCGCGCTCGACCGCCTCACCGGGCTCGTGCTCGAGGATCTTGATGACGTTGATGAGCTTGTTCAGCTGCTTCGTGATCTGCTCGAGCGGCTTGTTCTCCACCTGGACGACGATCGTCATGCGTGACAGGCCGTCGTCGGAGGTGGGGCCCACGGCGAGCGAGTCGATGTTGAATCCGCGCGCGGCGAACAGCCCGGCCACGCGCGTGAGGACGCCGGGCTTGTCCTCGACGAGAACGGAGATGGTGTGCAGGCTCATGCGACCGGTGCCTCCGCGGGATCGTTGACGGGCTTCAGGCCCTCGGGACCCAGGATGATGTCGTCGTTGCTCGAGCCGGCCGGGACCATCGGGAACACCATCTCGGTGGGGTCGCATCGGAAGTCGATCACCACGCCGCGGTCGGTAACCGACAGCGCCTTCTCGATCACGGCGTCGACCTCGTCCGGGTGCTCGGCCCGGAGACCGACGCACCCGTAGGCCTCGGCGAGCTTCGCGTAGTCCGGCACGTCGTGAGACAGGTAGACCTGCGAGTACCGCTCTCCGTAGAAGAGCTCCTGCCACTGCCGGACCATGCCGAGGTGGGCGTTGTTGATGATCGCGGTGATGAACGGGATGTTCTCGGTCGTCGAGGTCGCGAGCTCCTGTGCGGTCATCTGGAAGCAGCCGTCACCGTCGATCGCGATCACGCGACGGTCGGGCTTGCCCGCCGCCGCGCCGAGTGCCGCTGGCACCGCGAAGCCCATCGTGCCGAGCCCTCCGGAGTTGATCCACGTGCGCGGCTCCGAGAAGCGCCAGAACTGCGCGGCCCACATCTGGTGCTGCCCTACCCCCGAGACCACGATCGCGTCCTTCGCGTGCTCGTACAGGCGCTCGATGGCGAACTGCGGCTTGAGGGGACCGTCGGCCGGCTGGTCGTAGCGGTACGGGAACTCCTTCTTCCAGCCCTTCACCGTCTTCAGCCACGGGCCGCGCTCGGGGACGCCGCCGGCCTCCTCCTGCCGGTGCCTCAGCTCGGCGTGGAGCTTCACGATGACGTCCTTCACATCCCCCACGATCGGCACGTCGACCGCGCGGTTCTTCCCGATCTCGGCCGGGTCGATGTCGACGTGGATCACCCTGGCCTCGGGCGCGAAGCTCGAGAGCTGGCCGGTCACCCGGTCGTCGAACCGTGCTCCGAGCGCGACGAGCAGGTCCGCCTTCTGCAGGGCGGTGACCCCTGGGTATCCCCCGTGCATCCCCGGCATGCCGAGCGCGAGCTCGTGGTCGTCTGGGAATGCGCCCCGAGCCATCAGCGTGGTGACGACCGGCAGGCGCCCGTCGACCGCGAGCTTGTACAGCTCCTTCGCGGCGTTCGCCTTGATCACGCCACCGCCCACGTACAGGACCGGGCGCTTGGCCTCCATGATCATCTTCACGGCCGCGCGCACCTGCCTCAGGTTGCCCTTGGTCGTCGGCTTGTAGCCGGGGAGATCCACGCCATCGGGCCAGTGCCACGTGATCTCCTGCAGCTGGACGTCCTTCGGGACGTCCACGAGCACGGGGCCCGGGCGGCCCGTCGAGGCGATGTGGAACGCCTCGCGGATGGTCTCAGCCAGCTCGTTCGCGTCCTTGACCAGGAAGTTGTGCTTGGTCACCGGCAGGGTGATCCCCGTGATGTCGGCTTCCTGGAAGGCGTCGTTGCCGACCACCGGGGTCGGGACCTGGCCGGTGATCGCGACCATCGGCACCGAGTCCATCTTCGCGTCGGCGAGCGGCGTGACCAGGTTGCAGCCGCCGGGGCCCGAGGTCGCGATCGCGACCCCGACCTTGCCGGTCGCCCAGGCGTAGCCCTCGGCCGCGTGGCCGGCGCCCTGCTCGTGCCGGCAGAGCACGTGGCGGACCTTCGAGTCCAAGAGCGGGTCGTACGCTGGCAGGATCGCGCCGCCCGGGATACCGAAGACGACGTCGACGCCCTCTGCCTCGAGCGACCTGAACAGGGCCTGCGCGCCGGTCACCTTCACCGGGCGCCCACCTCCCAAGGCCGGTCCTCGACCGGGCCCGTCTCGACGCGCTTGACCGTGCAGCCGAGCTTGTGGGCGAGGTTCCGGACCTGGCGCTCGAACTCCCACGGGGTCCAGTCGCGACGGCGCGAGGTGAGGCCCTCATCCGAGTAGCCACCGCCGAACTCGACGCCCGGGTCCAGATAGACGACCTCCTCGCCGAAGAACCGTTCGAACTGCGGACGGTCGGCCGCGTCGGCGACCTCCACGGTCACCTGGGCCGGGCCCTCCCAAAGGACGCTCGCCACGGTGTGGCCGTCTCGTTCGAACTCGTACCGCATCTCCCTGCTCCTTCCGTGCGGGCCGCTCTCCGTCACGCTGCTTGGTGTCACCGGGGGTACGAAAAGCCCCTCGGGATCCGAGGGGCATCTGGCGCGTCCCGGGCCTCCAGGGCCCAGGGCGCGCCTACGCGATAAGTACGAGGGCCAGGTTCGCCCTGCGCGCGCTCGCGTTCGACCACATGGTTTCCCCAGTGTAGGGCGGTTGAACGGCGTGTCAACCGGTAGATGTCATCGAACGCTCATCAACGCGCATCCAAGGGCGCCCGACCGAGCTTATCCAGGCTCGTTCGTGCATATCCGGTCAGGAACGAGCCCCGGCGAGAACGACCTCGACCCCGGCCCGGGCGAGCGCGGCACGCTCGGGCTCGGATGGACCGGCGTCGGACACCAGGACGTCGACCCGCTCGAGCCCGCCCACGGCGAAGTCGGCGACCGCGCCCAACTTCGACGCGTCGGCCACCACGACGACCGGCCCCCGGGTCTGCTCGAGCATGAGCCGGGCGATCTCGGCCTCCGCCGCCACGGGTGTCGTGAGCCCGGCGTCGGCCGAGACACCGCCGACGCCGAGCACGGCCCGGTTCGCGAAGGTCCGCCGCAGGGACTCGGTCGCGAACGGGCCGACCACCGTGCGCTCGAGGGGGTCCGGACGGACGTGGCCGCCGAGCAGGATCAGCTCCACGTCGCGCACCACCGGCTCGAGCGCGGTGAACACGTTGTTCGAGACGATCGTCGCCGAGACGGTCAGGTGCCGGAACACCTCGAGCGTCGTCGAGCCCCCGTTCAGGAACACGGTCTCGCCGGGCTGGACGAGTGCGGCCGCGGCTCGGCCGATCGCGCGCTTCGAGGCCGCGTGCTCGAGGACCGGGATCGGGGGCACCGCTCCTCCCGGCAGGGAGGCGCCACCGTGCGAGCGCTCGAGCAGCCCTCGTCGGGCCAGGGCCTCCAGATCGCGGCGCACGGTGACCTCGGAGACACCGAGCTCGAGGGCGAGCTCCGAGGCTCGGCCGGACCCCCCTTCCCGAAGGAGGTCGAGGATCCGGCGCCGGCGCTCGGCGGGGAGCTGTCTCGGGCCCATGGGTCCGACGCTACACGGCTCCCCGCCGTCGCGCCCTCGCCGGATGGCGAGCTACGGCAGGATGATCTTGAACGCGAAGTCGCAGCGCCCGACCGCGTCGTCGCCGATGTAGCAGTGCAGCCGCATCTGGCCCTGCGCGCCCTTGAAGGCGCCGTCCGCAGCGTCAGTCGAGCAGCAGCCGGAAGACGAAGTTGAACTCCGTTCCGAACTCGTCGTGCAGGGACAGGCGCATGCTCCCGCGGGCCTCACGGTAGGCGCCCGTGCCGCCGGTGACGGCAAGGACCGACGGCCCGGCGTCCAGGAACGGCCCCTCGACGGAGATCGAACCGTTCGACAGCGTCGTGGTCCATCGGCACTGCCAGCTCACGCCGGCCTCGATGCGGACGCACTCGCCGTGGCTGCGGCCGACGACGTCGGTGTTCGACGCGTCGTAGACGTCGTTGTGGAACGTCAACAGGTCGCCCGTCGAGTCTCCGTTCGCCGTGAGGTCGACGAGCGTGTCCGTCGTGGCATGCTCGACCAGGTTGAGCCTGGTGACCCGCGGGCCCGCCGACGAGATCGAGGTGATGGATATCGCGATCGCCGTCGCGGCGATCACCAACGCCGCCACGAGACCGGCGCTCCCCTTCCGCATGGGCTCCCCCTCCTTGTGTCGGGAACCCAGTCTGGGCCTGTCGGCACGGGGAGCGCAACCGCCGCGTACGGGGCGCCGACCGAAGCGACGCCCCGTACGCGAGCCGGTTCAGCAGGTCGCCGCAGCCTCGAGCTCTCCGGCGACCGCGTCGAGCGTCGTCGCGAGACCCGCCACGCGATCGCGGTAGACGCCCAGGGCGAAGGCACGAGCGCTCTTCAGCTCCGACAGCCACGCGGCACGGTCCGCCGGCCCACCGGTCCCCGCCCTGCCGAGCGCGTGGACCAGCCCGTACAGGTCCAGCGGCTCACTCAGGGAGCCCTGCGCGCCCCAGGAGATGTTCGCGTACCCCGGATCGTGGTGCAGCTGTTCGACCAGGAACGCCTCCCGGCTGAGGATCGTGGCGAGCGAGTTGAGGTCGACCCACATCACGGCCTCCCGCGCGGCCGCCGGGTCCCGAGCCTTCACGCTCGCGATCGCGGCATCGAGCATCCACAGGTCCCACTGCGACTGCTCGTGCGGGTAGATCGTGTCGTCCAGGAACGAGAGCGCGGTCAGCCGGTCCAGCGAGGTCCGCAACGCCGCACGTTCGTGATCGAACGAGCACGCCGAGGCCGCGATGCCGTCGAGCGCGTCCCACGCCACCGAGAATCGGTCGAACGCGGCGAGGACCGCATCCGCATCGGCGCCGTACGCGCGCATGCTCTCCTCATCGAGGTGGTCCCGCATGTGGTGGCGGCGCTTCCCGAAGTCGTACGGCGCGAGCTCGCCATCCAGATCGAGGGCGACCCGCGTCTCTGCTTGGAGCACCGGGAGCAGCGAGTCGAAGTCCAGCGTTCCGATCGAGTCGTAGTCCGTGTGATAGCGCGTGAAGTAGTCGTAGCCCGAGGCCCCGAAGGTCACGGCGGGCGCGCCCTCGGCCGTGTAGGTGAAGTTGTCCTGCCAGGCGTAGACCTCGGAGAGGGAGAAGCCGTCGATCAGCCCGTCCTCCTGGCTCGCCGCGAGCGAGCCGGCCACGAAGGACCGGAGCTCGCGCGGGAGGCTCGCGCCGAGGAGGTAGGGAGGCGAGTGGAGCTCCCAGTTCAAGATCGCGACCGTGTCCGTCTGCCACTCGGTGTGCGACACGGTGATCCGGTGGAACGCGCCTTGGAGCCAGTCGTAGTAGGCGTCGGCCAGCCCGTACTCCTCCCCGGTGACCGGCGCGAAGATCCACGTGTACTCGGGCTGGTAGCCGCTCTCGACGACCGCCTTCGCCAGCGCCAGCACCATCCCGACGGCGACCGAATCGTCCGCGGCCGAGGTGAACCAGGCGTCGTGATGGGCGGTGAACACGATCGAGCGCTCGGGATGGACCGACCCCGTGATCTGCCCGATCGACTGGTACGCCGTCGCATCGAGGAGGTTCTTCGCGTTCAGCGTGACCGTCGCCCGAACAGGGCGATCGATCAGCGGGCCGAGTTCGACCGCGTGGAGGAGCCTCTCGGCCGCTACCTTGCTGATGATCACGAGGGGTGCGCACAGCGTCGTGCTGCACTCACCGTCGTTGCTGCCGAGGGCCCGCCCGCCACCGGCCGAGTACCAGGCATGGTCCGGCGCGGACGCCATGATCACGGCCTTGGCGCCGTGGATCTTCGCCTCGTACGCGATGTAGTTGGGCCAGATGCCGAGCGAGTCGTAATCCCACCAGGCGAAGACGATCTTGCCCTTCACGTCGAGGCCTCGGTACTCGGGCGCGGTGCCATAGCCGACGGGCACGACCTGGCCGGAGACGCCCTTGGCCCGCGTCCCAGGAACGCCGCCGTTCGAGGTCGCGGTGAACGTCGTGTCCAGACCACCTCCGCTCACCTCGACCGAGCCGCCCTTGTACCGCCACCCGTCGCCGGTGAACTCCTCGACGGCAACGCCCTCGAGGCCGATCGCACTCATCTCGTCGGCGATGTACTGCGCCGTCTCCTGATCCTCCTTGGTCGCCATCGCCCGGAACCCGAGCGGCGAGGAGCCGATCGTGCCCAGGTGGCGGGTGACCTCCTCGACGTACGCCATGTCGAGGTGTTGCAGCGGATCGGGCTGGGCCGCCGCGACGGTCGTTTGCAGGACGCCTGCGGCGAGCGCCAGAACGGCCGCGAGGGACGCCGTCCGAACGAACGACGAACGTTGCCTCATCGTCTCCCTCCTTGCTCCGTGGTCGGACCTGACGGGGGTTCGGGGCGGCTCGCGAGCCGCTCGAGCCCGTCGAGGATCAGCTCGAGACCGAACGTGAAGGACGCCTCATCGTCCCGATACAGATGCGGGGCGACCGCGACGGCGTTCGGGAACTCCTCCGGCGGCAGCATCGCGAAGCTCGTGCGCCAGGCGGTATCCACGTCGGAACCCACCACCGCGTCCAGGCTCGACGCCCCGGCCGCGTAGTTCTCGATCACCTCGCCGGCGCGAGCTGCCACGGGGTCGTCGAGCCCGGCGGATCGGAGCCCTCCGAAGACGGTCTCCGCGAGTCGTTGGTTGTTCGTGAGCGGGGCGGGTGACGTCGCGACCACGTGCGCCAGCGCCGGGTGGGCGAGGTACATGCGGCGGGCGCCGAGGACCACCTCGCGCACATCCTGGCGCCAGTTCCCCGAGGGTCGGTACCCGGCGAGGACGCTGCCGAGGAGCCGGTCGGCGACCGCCGTGAGGAGCTCTCCCTTGTCGCGGAAGTGGCGGTACACGGCCGTCGGGTCGGCGCCGAGCTCGGCCCCGAGCCGGCGGAGGGTCACGGCCCCGAGCCCCTCCCGGTCGGCGAGCTCGATGCAGGCATCGACGATGACGCCCTTGCTCAGATGGCCGGTGCCGGCCTCGACGCCCTGCTTCCGCGCCCCGTCCCTCGGGCGCTCCCGCGCAGCGGAGCTTGACATCGCAGCCATCCTGACGGGCGTTGCCGCCATCTGTCAACGCCGATGACAGCGCCCCTGACAGCGGGAGGCGGTCCCCCGGCGAGCACAGGGGGCTCCTTCCCTCAGGGGTGGCAAGAGGGGTAGCGTTGCTGGTCAAACCGCGGGGAGGACCCATGACGACCGTTCGCGAGGTCATGACCGGAGAGCTCGTCGCCGTCGGGCCCTCCACGAACCTGATCGAGGCTGCCCGGGCGATGTCGACCGCGCACGCCGGATCCGTGCTCGTGATGCGCGGCGATTCGCTCGCCGGTATCTTCACCGAGCGAGACATCCTGCGGGCGCTCTCGGCCTCGTCCTCTGCCGACGCGGGCAGGGTCTCCCCCATCGAGCGATGGATGACGCCCGACCCGACGACGATCGGCTCCGAAGCCACGGCGGGTGAGGCGCTCGACGTGATGCTCTCCGGCGGGTTCCGCCACCTGCCCGTGGTGGATGAGGGCGCGGTGGTCGGCGTGGTCTCGATGCGTGACCTCGTGCGGGCCATGTCGAAGCCCTGAAGCGTGCCGACAGGCGCGGTCGCTAGCGGGTCCGCGCGTCCAGGTTGGGGATCCGACGCTCGCGATCGAAGACGCGGACGGCCATCGGGTCGGGCAGGTCGATCTCGCGCGCCAGCCGGTGGCCCTCGAACACGGCCTCCGAGATCATCCTTGGCGCCACGCAGTCGCCGATCCGGAGCACGCGCTCGATGCCGGCATCGGCGAGAGCCGCGGGTCGGCCGCGAGCTCCCGGTAGAGCGCGTCGTCGCTCACCTGCTGGGTGACGAGCACGATGCCGTCGGTCTCGCAGCGACCACGGCTGCCCGAACTCGTCCTCGCCGCCCGCCCGCCGTTCCTCGATCGTCATGATCGTGACGCCGCGGTGCATCCGGACGCCGGCGTCGTGGAGGGCCTGGCGCAACAGTGGTCCCTCGACGGTGAGGTCCGAGATCGGCGAGACGACCTCGAGGCTCGTCACCAGATCGACCTCGAGGCCCTCGCGCGCGAGGAGCTCGGCGACGCCGGGCCCGGTGAAGTAGCCCTCGGCGTCGTAGACGACGACCCGCGTCCCCGGCGGGCGCTTGCCGTCCGCCACCTGCTCCGGCGTGAGCACGTGCGGCAGCGAGGGGTCCGCGCCGCTGACCGGCTCGTGCGTGCTCGCCTGGAGCCCCTCGCCCGACCAGCGCGAGCCCGTCGCGAGCACGACGATCGCGGCCCCGTAGTCGAGCACGTCTCGCGCGGAGAGCCGCTTCCCCGTGACGACCGTGACGTTCGGGAGCTTGTCGAGCAGCACCCTGCGGTGGTCGACGATCCGGCCCCAATCGCCCAGGGTGGGGAGCCGGCGGATCCACCGGAGCTTGCCGCCGAGCTCGGGCTCGGCCTCGACGAGGTGGACCATCTCGAAGCCGCGCCGGCCGAGCGTGACCGCCGCCTCGAGTCCCGCCGGCCCCCCGCCGACGACGAGCACGGGCGTGCCGGGGGCCGCGGCGGGCTCGATGCGCTCGGGGTGCCAGCCGCGGCGGTGCTCCTCGCCCGCGGTGGGGTTCTGGATGCAGCCGAGGTGTCCGAACCCGTCCACCTTCATGATGCAGACGTTCGATCCGGTGCACTCGCGGATCTCGTCGGTGCGACCCTCGGCGACCTTCCGCGGCAGGAACGGGTCGGCGATCGAGGGCCGCGCCGAGCCGATCAGGTCCCACGCGCCCGAGCGCACGATCTTCGCCATGAGGTCGGGGTTCGTGAGGCGAGCGACGCCGACGATCGGCTTGCCCGTCGCCTCGCGGACGCGGCCGGTCCACTCGAGCTGGTAGCCCTCCTCGAAGTAGCGCGAGGTGCCCGAGTCGTGGCTCCACAAGCTGATGGAGCCGACGTTCACGTCCCACAGGTCCACGTACGGGTCGGCGAGCGCGACGAACTCGAGCGCCTCCTCGACGTGGATCCCGCTCGGTCCGAGGCCCTCGACGGCGATCCGGGTCGCGATCGCGCAGTCGTCACCGATCGCCTCCTTGCCCCGCTCGAGCGTCTCGAGCCAGAACCGCGCGCGGTTCACGAGCGAGCCGCCGTAGCCGTCGGTGCGGTGGTTGTAGAAGGGCGAGAGGAACTGCATCAGCAGGTACGAGTGCGCCCCGTACGCGTAGACGATGTCGAAGCCGCAGTCCCGAGCGCGCTTCGCGGCCTCGACCCAGTCGTGCTGCACGCGTTCGATGTCGCTCGGCTCCATCGCCTTCGCGACCACGTGGGCGTGCAGGTCCGAGGCGGTCTGGCTCGGCGCAAGCGACGGGTAGCGCGTGACGTTGTTCTCGGCGTGGTTGCCCGCGTGGTGCAGCTCGAGCCCGGCGAGCGCGCCGTGCCGGTGCGCGGTCTCCGTCATGAGCCGGAGCGCCCGCATGTCGTCCTCGTCCCAGAACCGCGCGGCGATGAGCGGCGCCTCGTCGGTGTCGGGCGAGAACGGCGCGTACTCGGTGCAGACCGCGGCCCAGCCGCCCTCCGCCTTCATCCCGCGGTGTGCGGCCTGCGTCCACGGCTTCTCGGTCCCGAACCCCGAGCAGTGCGGGACCTGGTAGAAGCGGTTCTTCAGCGTCTTCGGCCCGATCCGCACCGGCTCGAACAAGATCGCGTGGCTCGGGTCCATCGTGCCTCCTCGAACGGCGGCGCTCGAGCCGGATGCTAGCGAGGCCGCCCGCCGTGTGCGACTCGGACGTCGGCCCGACCGTCACAGGCCGGGCGGCTCGACCGCAACCCGGACCACGATCCCGGCCGGGACGCCCAGCCGGGGCGCTACCAGTAGCGCGCCGTCGCCATCGCGAGCACCGCGACGGCGATGAGCGCCAGCGCGGCCCGCGCGAGCACCTTGAGCCGCGCCTGCACCTTCGGGATCTCCTGGGCGACCTCAGGTGGCGGCCCACCCTCCGAGCTGGCCGCCCGGGCGGCCAGCTCGAGCAGCCGGGAGGCGTTGGGCCTCGTGCCGAACAGCCCGATCAGGAAGGCGCCGACCGCCGCCACCGCGCCGAGCGTGAGCGCGAGTCCGAACCGGGACGAAACGAAGTCACCGAGACCTCCGTAGTCGTGCCAGTCCTTCCAGTACAGGAAGAGGCCGGCCACGACCGTCGTGCCGGCGAGCGACAGGAGCCACGAGACCAGCTTGCGCTTGCCCAGCAGCTCCATCATGAACGGGCCGGCGGCGGGGCCGATGGCCGCGGCGCTCGGCTGGACGAGGACCACGAACAGGAACACCGATCCCGCCCACGCGACACCCGACGCGATGTGCAGGATCCGGAACACGATCATGAAGGTGCTCGCCGCGACCATGCCGCCTCCTCCTCCGGGACCCGCGCATGGTCCAGCATGGCGGCGGGCGAGGTCAACCGCGGGGGACCGTCGCGTCAGGCCGACGGCAACCGGACGATGAACGCCGCGCCGCCCTCGGGACGGTTCCGGGCTTCGATGGTGCCACCGTGGGCGTCGACGAGCTCGGCGGCGACGGCCAGCCCTATCCCGCTGCCCGAGCCGGCCTCGGCGCCCGCGCCCCGGTAGAAGCGCTCGAACACGTGCGGGAGATCCTCGGGCGCGATGCCGGGGCCCGTGTCGAGCACCTCGAGCGCGCGCGTGCTCCCTATCGGTCGCGGTCCGCACGTCGATGCGACCACCCGCGGGCGTGTGGCGGAAGGCGTTCGAGAACAGGTTCACGACGACCTGGCGCAGGCGCTCGGGGTCACCCTCTGCAGGGGCGGGCTCGAGCGCGGTCTCCAGCTCGAGCTCCGCATCCGCCGCCGCCCCGCGAGCGAGCGCGACCGCCGTGCCGGCCACCTCGGCGAGATCGACCGGTCCCATCTCGAGGCGGAGCGCCGCCGCGTCGGCCGCCGCGAGCGTCTCGAGGTCACCGACGAGGCCGGTCAGCCGCAGCACCTCGTCGTGGAGCGAGCGCAGGGTCTCGGCGTCGGGCTCGAGCACGCCGTCGACCAGGCCTTCGGTCGTCCCGCGCAGGATCGCGAGCGGCGTGCGGACCTCGTGTGCGACGTCGCGGACGAGCTGTCGGCGCAGGGCGTCCTCGCGCTCGACCGACTCGGACATCCGGTCGAAGGCGGCCGAGAGCACGCCGAGCTCCCCCGGCGCGTCGCTCGAGGTCGACCCGGACCCCGCGGCGTCCGGACTCCACCTCGCTCGCGGCGTCGGTGAGCGCGACGAGCGGGCCGCTCACGCGCGTGGCGACGAACAGGGCGATGCCGATCGCCACGGCGACCGCGATCAGCGGCGCCGAACACGGCCGTCCGGGACAACGCCGAGCGCACCTGCGGCTTCGGGGGCCGGGAGGTGGCTCGCCGGGAACCGCAGCACGAGGCTCCCGACCTTCTCTCCGGCCGACGATCACCGGCGCGACGACCGGATCGCCCCGGGGGATGTCGACGATCGCGACGCCGTGCATCTCCTCGAGCATCTGGGCGGCCTCCTCGGCCGGCGCCGAGATCACCGCCCCGCTCCGCATCGCGCACCGCGATCGTCGCCTGCCCGCGCGCCGCGACCGCGACCGCACCCGTGAGATCCGCGTCCTCCCAGTTCCCGGCCGCCTCGTAGGCTCGCGCCGCGGCAGCCGCCGCGGCGCCGCGGCGTCCTCGTGATGGACCTCGAGCATCAGGTCGGTGAGCTCGGCGCGCGTCCCCGTGATCGTGAGCACCGCGTAGACGCCGACCGCCACCACCGCGACCGTGACGAACGCCGCCGCCAGCCGGAGCCCGAGCGGCGAGCGCAGCAGGCGCGCCCTAGTCGTCACGTCGCAGCCCCAGCCGGTAGCCCGAGCCGAGCACGGTCTCGACGATCCGCGGCTCGTGCGGGTCCTCCTCGACCTTGCGCCGCAGGTTCTTCACGTGGCTGTCGACCGCACGCTCGGAGGCGAACTCGTATCCGCGGATGCGGTTGATGAGCTCGGTCCGCGAGTAGACGCGTCCCGGCGCCCCGGCGAGCGCGACGAGCAGCGACCACTCGCTCGGCGTGAGCTCCACCGGTCGGCCGCGGACGAACGCCTCATGGCGGTCCTCGTCGATCGTGAGCTCGCCGTCGCCGAACGAGCCGCACGCGCCGAGCGCCCGCCGACCTCGTCCGCGCGCCGCAGGATCGCCTGCACGCGCAGCACGACCTCCTGCGGGCTGAACGGCTTCGTCACGTAGTCGTCGGCCCCGAGCTCGAGACCCGCGATCCGATCCTCCTCGCTGGCCTTGGCGGTGAGCATCAGGATCGGCGTGCGGCTCGCGCGGCGGATCTCGCGCGCGACGGTCTCGCCAGGTACGTCGGGCAGCCCGAGGTCGAGCAGGACGAGGTCCGGCATCGCCGTGGCCGCGAGCGTGAGCGCCTCGGCCCCGCTGCCGGTCGTGAGCACCGAGAACCCCGCCCGCTCGAGGTACCCGCGCAGCAGCGAGCGGATCTTCGTCTCGTCCTCCACCACCAGGATCGTCTGCGCCACCTCGGGCTCCCCCGGCCGGACCGAGCCGATGGTACGCGGGTCGGCCACGAGGGTCCCGAACGTTCCATCGCCCAGGCACGGGACCTCCACACGGCCTCCACATCGCGGGCCGAGCATCGGGGCATGGAGGTGGGTGAACGATGACCGACGCCAGAAGGCACCGCGCGCGGGACCGAGCCCGACGCGGCGCACACGGGGTTCACCGTGCTCGCGGCGCTCGGGATCGCCGTGCTGCTGATCGTGGCCGGCGGCGCCGTCGGCGTGACGATGGCGATGCGTGGCGGGGGCCACCAGATCACGTGGGGCGGCCCGGATCGCGGCGCGAGCTCCGCTCCGAGCTCGCGGCGGCCGGGTTCCAGCTCGACGGCATGCCGGCGGACATGGTCGCGCACTACGAGCACGCGAGGGCGAACGCCGACGTCTACGCGCAGATCCCCTGCTACTGCGGGTGCCAGGACATGCTCGGGCACCGCAACCTCGAGGACTGCTTCGTGACGCCGGACGGCGCGTGGGAGTCGCACGCCTCCGGGTGCCAGGTGTGCATCGACGAGTCGCAGATGATCATGCGGATGATGGGCGGCGGCATGGGTCCGGGGATGATGCGCGACCGGATCGACGCAAGGTACGGCGGCCCGATGATGGGCACGAGCGGGTAGGGGGACGACATGGCAACGACCACGCGGAAGCGCTCGAACACGCGGTCTCGGAGCGACCTCGCGGTCGATCGCCGCGGTCGTCGCGGCGGTGGTCGTTCGTGATCGGCGTCACGGTGGTCCTGCTCACCTCGGGCGGGGGCGGCGGCGGTCCCGCGCCGGTCGGCGGCCCGGGCGAGCAGGCGGCACCGGCCGGCAGCGTCGCGCTCGCACCGACCGGAGAGGTCAACGCGATGGGCCTTCCGGTCTACGAGACGCCGGGGTACGCATCCGGCTCGGCTCAGGCCGGCGGCATCACGGTCCAGGGCGCCGAGTGGGCGATGGGCCAGGTGCCGCTCGACATCGCGGTGCGACCGTTCTGGACGCTGACGAACACGGGGACGACCGGGGTCACGCTCGGCGAGCCCCAGGCGCAGATCCGCGAGGGCTGCTGCCCCGGTCCGTTCTCGCTGGGTGCCACGACGCTCGCGCCCGGGGAGTCCACCGTCCTCACGTTCGAGCTCGCGATGCACGAGGGCATGGACGGCTGGCACGACATGGGCGTGTACGTCCCCGTCGAGGGTGCCGACGGCGCAGTCGATGCTCGAGCTGAACGTCACCGGCGACTTCCGGAACTAGGAGACCCGGTGGGCTGGGAGGGCTTCCGCCAGTGCCCGGGCTGCGGGTTCGACCTCGCGACGGGCGACGGTGAGCGCGGGTGCTCGTGGGGCGACTGCCCCTACCTGCCGGGGGAGCTCGACGTCTTCTGCCCGAACTGCCGGTTCAACTTCCTGACCATGGAGGGCAACTCCCAGTGCGGCCGCCCCGGCACGTGCGAGCACAGCGCGGAGGCGCGTTCGAACGTCGGGAACCTCCGCGTGTGGCTGGAGACCAACTCGCCGGTTGTGCCCTAGCACTCAGACCATGTCGCCGGGGACGACGAGCTCGTCGTACTCGGCGGCGGTGAGGTAGCCGAGCGCGAGGGCGGCCTGCTTCAGGCTCGTGCCCTCGTGGTGCGCCTTCTTCGCGATCTCGGCGGCCTTGTCGTAGCCGATCTTCGGGCTGAGCGCGGTGACGAGCATGAGCGAGGAGCCGACGAGCTCGCCGATGCGCTCGCGGTCCGGCTCCAGGCCCTCGATGCAGAACTCCCGGAACGAGCGGCAGGTGTCCGCGAGCAGCCGGGCCGAGTGGAGCAGGTTCCGGATCATCACCGGCTTGAAGACGTTGAGCTCGAAGTTGCCCTGCGAGCCCGCGATCTTGATCGCCGTGTCGTTGCCGAGGACCTGGCACGCGACCATCGTCATCGCCTCGGACTGCGTGGGGTTCACCTTGCCGGGCATGATCGAGGAGCCGGGCTCGTTCTCGGGCAGTCTCAGCTCGCCGATGCCCGCGCGCGGGCCGGAGCCGAGCCACCGCACGTCGTTCGCCATCTTCATGAGCGCGGCGGCGAGCGTGGCGAGCGCGCCGCTCATGAACACGACCGCGTCGTGCGCGGCGAGCGCCGCGAACGGGTTCCGCGCGGCGACGAACGGCAGGCCGGTCAGCTCGGCGATCTTCGCGGCGCACGCCCGCCCGAACCCCTCGGGCGCGTTCAGCCCCGTGCCGACCGCGGTCCCGCCGATCGCGAGCTCGTAGAGCCCGGGCAGCGCCGCCTCGATGCGCTCGATGCACGCGTCGAGCTGCGCGGCGTACCCGCCGAACTCCTGCCCGAGCGTGAGCGGCACCGCGTCCTGCAGGTGCGTCCGCCCGATCTTCACGATGTCGGCGAACCCGGCTCCGCGACGCGCAAGCGCGTCGCGGAGCTCACGCACGCGAGGGCAGCAGGTCCCGCACGATCATGGTCGCGCCGGCGACGTGCATCGCGGTCGGGAAGGTGTCGTTCGAGGACTGCGACAGGTTCACGTGGTCGTTCGGGTGGACCGGCGTCTTCGAGCCCATCTGCCCGCCCGCCGCCGCGATCGCGACGTTCGAGATGACCTCGTTCGCGTTCATGTTCGACTGCGTGCCCGAGCCCGTCTGCCAGACGTAGAGCGGGAAGTGCTCGTCGAGCTCGCCCGCGATCACGCGGTCCGCCGCCTGTGCGATCAGCGCGCCGAGCTCGGGACCCAGCCCGCCGTTCTCGACGTTCGTGAGAGCAGCCGCCTTCTTCAGGATCCCCATCGCCCGGACGATCTCGACGGGCATGCGGTCGGCGTCCGGCCACCCGATCGAGAAGTGGTGGATCGATCGCTGCGTCTGCGCGCCCCAGTAACGGTCGGCGGGCACCTCGATGGCGCCCATCGAGTCGGTCTCGGTCCGATGCTCGCTCATCGTCCACCCTCCACCCAGGCCAGGGCTGGAGTCTCGCAGACGGCGGGTACTCCCGCACCGCAACGGGCCTCGGCCGGGTCGTATCGTGTGCGTCGTGCCGCGGACGACCCGCCGATGATCCGGCTGCTGTCGACCTACCTCCGCCCGTACCGGAGGCAGATCGTCGTCGTCGTCACGCTGCTCCTCGTCCAGGCGATCGCGAACCTCTACCTCCCGACGCTGAACGCGGACATCATCAACGACGGCGTCGCGAAGGGCGACGCCCACACGATCGTGAGGATCGGCGCGCTCATGCTCGGCGTGACGTTCCTGCTCGGTATCGCGGCGGTCGTCGCGGTCTACTGGGGGGCGCGGACCTCGATGGGCTTCGGCCGCGACATCCGGGCGGCCCTCTTCCGCAAGGTCGAGACGTTCTCCCAGATGGAGGTCAACCGCTTCGGCACCCCGACGCTCATCACGCGGGCCACGAACGACGTCCAGCAGGTGCAGATGGTCGTGCTGATGGCCCTCACGGTGCTGATCTCGGCACCGATCATGATGGTCGGCGGGATCTTCATGGCGCTGCGGATGAACGTGCGCCTGTCCCTGCTGCTCGTGGTGATCCTGCCGGTGATGGCGGTCGTCATCACGCTCATCACGCGCAAGGCGCTACCGATGTTCCGCCGGCTGCAGGACAAGCTCGACCGGATCAACCGGGTGATGCGCGAGACGCTCGCAGGGATCCGCGTGATCCGAGCGTTCGACCGAACGGAGCACGAGGAGCAGCGGTTCGCCGAGGCGAACGACGACCTGACCGCGACCACGCTCCGGGTGACACGGCTGTTCGCCCTCATGATGCCGACGATCTTCCTGATCGTGAACCTGTCCACCGTCGCGGTGATGTGGTTCGGGAGCAAGCAGGTCGCGGACGCGCAGATGTCGATCGGCGACCTCACCGCCTTCCTCACCTACCTGATGCAGATCCTGTTCTCCGTCCTCATGGCCTCGATCATGTTCGTGATGGTGCCGCGCGCGGCGGCCTCGGCCGACCGGATCCAGGAGGTCCTCGAGGTCGAGCCGACCGTCCACGACCCGGCCACGCCGGCACCGTCGCCCGGCCGGCTCGGCACGCTCGAGTTCCGCGACGTCGAGTTCCGCTACCCGGGCGCCGACGAGCCCGTCCTGTCCGGCATCTCGTTCTCGGCCGGACCCGGCGAGGTCACCGCGATCGTCGGGAGCACCGGCAGCGGCAAGTCCACGCTCGTCCAGCTCGTGCCTCGCCTGTCCGACGTGACGCGCGGGCATGTGCTCGTCGACGGCGTCGACGTCCGCGAGATGGAGCAGCAGGACCTGTGGTCGCGGATCGGGCTCATCCCCCAGCGCGCGTTCCTGTTCGCCGGGACGGTCGCGAGCAACGTCCGCGACGGGGACGAGCGCGCGACCGACGAGGAGGTGTGGCACGCGCTCGAGGTCGCTCAGGCCAAGGACTTCGTCGCCGAGATGCCCGAAGGCCTCGAGGCCGAGATCACGCAGGGCGGCACGAACGTCTCGGGCGGGCAGCGGCAGCGGCTCGCGATCGCGCGCGCCATCGTGAAGCGGCCTCAGATCCTGATCTTCGACGACAGCTTCTCGGCGCTGGACTTCGCGACGGACGCGCGATTGCGCACCGCCCTGCGCGGCGAGACGCGCGACGCTACCGTCGTCGTGGTTGCGCAGCGCGTCGGCACGATCATGCACGCGGACCGCATCGTCGTGCTCGCCGAGGGCTCCGTCGCCGGTCTCGGCACGCACGAGGAGCTGCTCGAGACCTGCGAGACCTATCGCGAGATCGTCTTCTCACAGCTCTCGCCCGAGGAGGTCGCGTGAGCGAACGGCGTGACGCCCGTCCGCGCGGCCCGATCGGCGGCGGGCCCCGGTTCGCGCACATCGGGATGATGCCGCCCCCGGAGAAGCCGAAGGACTTCCGCGGCGCGGCACGCCGCCTGGCCGGACGGCTCCGTCCGGAGCGGATGGCGATCGTCGCCGTCCTCGTCTTCGGGATCGTGAGCGTGACCTTCGCGATCGTCGGGCCGAAGATGCTCGGGACCGCCACGAACGCCCTGTTCGAGGGCGTCATGAGCGAGCGGATGCCGGCCGGCGCCACGCGGGAGCAGGTGATCGCCGGGTTGCGCGCGAACGGGCAGGACCAGCTCGCCGAGATGCTGTCCGGGATGCGCTTCACGCCCGGGGCCGGGGTCGACATCGGACGCATCGCGCGCATCCTCGAGACCCTCGCCGCCGTCTACCTCGCGAGCGCCCTCTTCTCGTGGGCGCAGCAGTACCTGATGGCGGGCGTCGCCCAGCGGACGATGTTCCGGCTGCGCGAGGAGGTGGACCTCAAGCTCGCCCGGCTGCCCCTGCGCTACTTCGACGACCACCCACGCGGCGACGTGTTGTCCCGCGTGACGAACGACATCGACAACATCTCGAACTCGCTGCAACAGAGCTTGACGCAGATCGTCACGTCGGTGCTCACGATCCTCGGCGTGTTGATCATGATGCTCACGATCAGCCCGCTGCTCGCGCTCATCTCGCTCATCGCCGTGCCGCTGTCGCTCGTCGTCACGATGCAGATCGCGAAGCGCTCGCAGGGTCAGTTCGCCGCGCAGTGGGAACGCACGGGAAGGGTCGACGGCTACGTCGAGGAGATGTTCACCGGACACACGATCGTGAAGGTCTTCGGGAAGCAGCGCCGGGCGATCGAGGAGTTCGACGCACAGAACGAGGAGCTCTACGGCGCGAGCTTCCGGGCGCAGTTCATCTCGGGGATCATCCCGCCCTCGATGATGTTCATCTCGAACCTGAACTACGTCGCGATCTGCGTCGTCGGCGGGCTGAGGGTGGCGAGCGGTGCGATCCCGCTCGGCGACATCGTCGCCTTCATCCAGTACACGCGTCAGTTCACGATGCCGATCACGCAGGTCGCGTCGATCGCGAACATCCTGCAGTCCACCGTCGCCTCGGCCGAGCGCGTGTTCGAGCTGCTCGACGAGGCCGAGGAGGAGCCCGACCCGGTCGACGCGGTCGAGCTCCGGACGACCGAGGGGCACATCGCGATGCGGGACGTCTCCTTCCGGTACCTGCCGGAGATCCCGCTGATCGACGCGATGAGCCTGGAGGTTCCGGCCGGCGAGACCGTGGCGATCGTCGGCCCGACGGGCGCCGGGAAGACGACCCTCGTGAACCTGCTCCTGCGGTTCTACGAGATCGACCGCGGCACGATCTCGATCGACGGCGTCGACACGCGGCGGATGACCCGCAGCGGCGTCCGAAGGCTGTTCGGGATGGTCTTGCAGGACCCGTGGCTGTTCCGGGGCACCGTCCGCGAGAACATCGCGTACGGGCGCGAGGGCGCGACGGCCGACGAGATCGAGGCCGCGGCACGCGCGGCCCGCGTCGACCACTTCGTCCACACCCTGCCCGACGGCTACGAGACGGTGATCGACGACGACGCCACGAACGTCTCGCAGGGAGAGAAGCAGCTGCTGACGATCGCGCGCGCGTTCCTGGCCGACCCGCAGATCCTCATCCTCGACGAGGCCACGAGCTCGGTCGACACGCGGACCGAGGTCCTGATCCGCGACGCGATGGCCGAGCTGATGCGCGACCGCACGAGCTTCGTGATCGCTCACCGCCTCTCGACGATCCGCGACGCCCACACGATCTTGGTGATGGACCGCGGAGCCCTCATCGAGCAGGGTGACCACGAGCGCCTGCTCGCGGGCCGCGGCTTCTACCACGACCTGTACCAGAGCCAGTTCGCCGAGAGCTTCGAGGCCGCCTCGTAGCCCCGCCGACGCTGCACGGAAGGAGATCCACGATGCGACTCGCCGAGAAGGTGACCCTGATCACGGGTGGAACGTCCGGCATCGGACGGGCGACCGCGAACCTGTTCGCGCGCGAGGGAGCCGCCGTCGCCATCACCGGGCGGAGCGAGGAGCGTGGCCGGGAGGTGGTCCAAGAGGTCGTGCGAGCCGGCGGACGGGCGATCTTCATCCGCGCCGACGTCCGCGTCGCCGAGGACTGCCGCCGTGCCGTGGACGAGACGGTCGCCGCCTTCGGCCGGCTCGACGTGCTCTTCAACAACGCGGGCGTGTTCATCGCGAACGACGCCGTCGATTGCAGCGAGGAGGAGTGGGACCTCCAGGTCGACGTCAGTCTGAAGGGCACGTTCCTGATGTCCAAGCACGCCCTGCCGGTGATGATCGCCCAGGGTGGTGGCTCCATCGTCAACAACAGCTCCGGGTGGGGCCTGGTCGGGGGCGGCCAGGCCGTCGCGTATTGCGCGGCCAAGGGCGGCATGGTCGTCATGACGAAGGCGATGGCGATCGACCACGGGCCGCAAGGCATCCGCGTCAACTGCGTCTGTCCGGGCGACACCGTCACCCCGATGGAGCACGAGGACGCCGCGCACCGCGGCATGACCTGGGAGGACTACGTCGCGGGTGCATCCGAGCGCCCTCTCGGGCGGATGGGCGAACCGCAGGAGGTCGCGACGGCGGTCCTGTTCCTGGCCTCGGACGAGTCGTCGTTCATCACGGGTACGGCGCTCGCGGTCGACGGCGGAGGCGTTGCCGGATAGCGCTCAGTCGTCGGACGGCTCGCGGCGGCGCTCGTACCGCACGCCGTGCCAGACCTCGTCGCCGTAACGGCGCTCGAAGCGCTCGACCAGGCGCATACCGACCTTCTCGGCCACGCGGACCGAGGGCACGTTATCGGCGCTCGCGTACGCGCGCACGACCTCGACGCCGAGCACCTCGAACAGATAGGCGACGAGCGCGCCCACGGCCTCGGTGGCGTATCCCCGTCCCTGGAAGGCCGGTGCCATCGTGTAGCCGATCTTGATCACGTCCGGCTCGCCGTCCGCACGGCTGAACCCGACGTCGCCGACCAGGCGTCCGCCCTCGAGCTCTTCGACCGAGAGCTGCACCCACCCGCCGGGCTCGCCGGGGGCTCTGCCGGCCATCTCCTCGATCTGTGCGCGGATGCCCTCGGGATCGGTCCGCTCCCACCCCTGGAACCGGTGGACCTGCGGGTCGCGCCGGTAGGCCGAGATCGCCTCGGCGTCCTCGGGCCGCGAGCGGCGCAGGCGAAGGCGATCGGTAACGAGAGGCTCGGATCCCCCATCGACACGCATCGAGCAGGAAGGGTACCGAGGACCGAAGGGGTGGGCACTTCGGGATGAACGAGCGCGTGGTCGAGGGGACCGACGGGACCTGCCCGTGAGGCGAACCAGACCCCACAAGTGAGGAACCGCCGGGGCCCGAAGGCTCCAGCGGCTCCTCACCGCGGAACATAGCGACCGCCGCGGGGGCCGTCAAACCCAGAACGCGTTCTTGTCGCTCTTCCTTCGCGTGCCTCGAGTCCCGGCGGAGGCGCTCAGCTCGCCTCGTACTTGAAGGAGATGTTCACCCGAGCGCGGTAGTGCGCCACGTGGCCGTTCTCGATGGTGAGATCGAGCTTCACGACCTCGCCGACCCGCAGGTCTCGCAGCGAGCGGGCGGCCGTCTCGACCGCATTCTTCGCGGCGTCCTCCCAAGAGGTGGGACTGGTGCCGATCACCTCGGTGACGCGGTAGATGCTGTCCGTCACGGCGTCTCCTTCCTCAGGTGTCCCGTGTCCCCACCATCATGCTCCCGCGCCGCATCCGACGTGCACGGGGACTCCCCCGAGGGAGCCTCCGGGCGTAGTCTTCCCCCGATGCTCACCTGTCCCTCATGCGGCGCCGAGAACCCCGAGGGCTCGAGGTTCTGCAACGGATGCGGGAACCCGCTCGCCAAGAGCGAGCCGCGTCGCAAGGAGCGCAAGTACGCGACGGCGCTGTTCGCCGACCTCGTCGGCTCGACCACGCTGGCCGAACAGGAGGACCCGGAGGTCGTCCAATCGGTGGTGGGGCGGACCTTCGACCGCCTCGCCGAGGAGATCGCCCGCTACGAGGGCCTCCTCGAGAAGTTCATGGGCGATGCCGTGCTCGCCGTGTTCGGCGTTCCCCGCGCCCACGAGGACGATCCCGAGCGCGCGGTGCGCGCCGCCCTCGAGATGCAGGCCGTCCTGTCCGAGCTCAACCGCGGCTTCGCGGCCGAGGGCAAGCCCACGCTCGCCATGCGTATCGGCGTCGAGGCCGGCGAGGTGCTCGTGGACGTCGAACGCGCCTCGGGCCCGCGCGACCGGATGCTCACCGGCGACGCCGTGAACACCGCAGCACGGCTTCAGACCGCGGCGGAGCCGGGCCACATCGTGGTCGGGCCCGGCGTCTACGCGAGCACGAAGGATGTCATCGACTACCGCGACATGGAGCCGCTCACGCTGAAGGGCAAGGCGGAGCCGGTCCCCGCGTGGCGCACGCTTCGCATCAGGGCCCGAACGCGCGGAGAGCGGCCGAGGCTCGGCCTGGAGGCCCGCCTCGTCGGCAGGGACGAGGAGCTCGCGGTGCTGAAGCAGACCCTCCGCCGGCTGGAGACCGAGGGGCGACCCGCCCTGGTGACGATCGTCGGGCCTGCCGGCGTCGGGAAGTCCCGGCTCGTCGCCGAGCTCGAGCACCACGTCGAGGGCCTGCCGGAGATCGTGTACTGGCGCCGGGGCCGATGCCTCGCGTACGGGAACACCTCGTACTCCGCGTTCGCCGACGCGATCAAGGCGCAGTGCGAGATCTTCGAGGACGACGCCGCCGAGGTGGCGGCGAAGAAGGCCGACGCCGCGACGCGCGAGCTGTTCGGCGACGAGAGCGTCGCCCCGCAGATCAGGGCACTCGTCGGCGCAGGCGAGGCCCGCGCGTTGAGCCGCGAGGACCTGTTCGAGGCGTGGCGCCGGTTCCTCGAGCGCCTCGCGGCGCGGTACCCGCTCGTCGTCGTGCTGGACGACATCCACTGGGCCGACGAGGGGCTCCTGGACTTCGTCGAGCACGTCGCCGACTGGGCGCAGGGACCGATCATGGTCGTCGCGACGGCGCGCGCGGAGCTGTTCGACACCCGCCCGACGTGGGGCGGCGGCAAGCGCAACGCGGCCTCGATCTACCTCGACCCGCTCTCGGAGGCCGAGGGCGAGGCGATGCTCGACGATCTCCTCCCGGGACGGATCGCGCCCGAGCTCAGGCGGATGATCGTCGAACGGAGCGAGGGCAACCCGCTCTACGTGGAGGAGATCGTCCGCAAGCTGATCGACGACGGCGTGCTCCGCGCGACCGAGGCCTCCCGGTGGGAGGTGGCACGCCCGGTCGAGGAGGTGGAGCTGCCGCGCTCGGTGCAGGGTCTGATCGCCGTCCGGCTGGACGGCCTGCCCGAGGACGAGAAGGTCGCGCTCCAGGACGCGGCCGTCGTGGGTCGCGTGTTCTGGGTCGGCGCGGTGGCCGAGCTCACCGGGCGGACCGCCGGTGAGGTCCGGGACGCGCTCGGGCGCCTACGGGTGAAGGAGCTCGTCCTGCCCCACGAGCCCTCGTCGTTCTCGGACGAGCACGAGTTCTCGTTCCGCCACAACCTCATCCGCGACGGCGCGTACGACTCGCTTCCGAAGGCGCTCCGCGCCGACAAGCACGCGGGCGTGGCCCGGTGGGCCGAGCAGCGCGCCGGCGACCGCGCCGACGAGATCGCCGAGCTCATCGCGACCCACCTGCTCGAGGCCCTCGCGTATCTCGACGAGCTCGGCGAGGTGGGCGAGCGGCGCGACGACTTGCGCCGCAGCGCCTTCCGGTGGACGCGGGCGGCCGGGGAGCGCACGTCCGCGCTGTGGCTGCGGGCCGAGGCGACGCGATGGCTCCGAGAGGCCGAGCGCCTGGCCGACGAGCTCGACCTCGCGCCCGAGGAACGGATCGCGCTCGTGCGCGCCCACGTCGACGCCTCGTGGGGGACCGACCCGATCGTCGAGACGGAGCGCGTCGTGCGCCGTGCGCTCGAGGCGTACGAAGCGCTGGGCGACCGCGTGGGCGTCGGCTGGGCGCACGCGCATCTCGTGGTGCCGCTGCTCATGCAGGCCCGCGACGAGGAGGCCGAGACCGCGGGGCGGAGAGCGATCGAGACGCTCGAGCCGCTCGGGGAGCGAGAGGAGCTGGCCGACGCGCTCCACCGACTCGGCTGGTACCTGTGGCGGCGAGGCCGGGGCGAAGAGGCGGAACCCCTGCTCCGCCGCGCGGTCGAGATCGCGGTGCGGGTGGACGCACCGCTGGTCCATGCGGAGTCGATGCAGACGCTCGCCGTGTGCCTCGCTCAGAAGGGGCGTTCGGCCGAGTCGTTGAAGGCGATGGAGGAGGCCTATCGCCTGGCCAAGGAGGTCGGCGAGTTCTCGAACCTGATGCGGTGCTACAACAACCTGCCCTCCATCCTCGCCGACTACGCCTCCGATGCCCCGAGGGCCGAGACCGTCCTCCGCGAGGGGCTCGAGCTCGCGCAGCGGTCCGGCGCCAGATCGCACGAGGGGTGGTTGAGGGGGAGCCTCGGCGACGTCGTGTTCCGACTCGGAAGGCTCGAGGAGGCCGATCAGCTCCAGCGCGAGGCGATCGAGCTCGCCATCCAGGTGGGCGACGAGCCGCTCCGCGGCATGCGCCTGACGGGGCTCGCTGCCGTGGTGCTGTTCCGCGGGATGCTCGACGAGGCGGAGGCCCTCCTCCGCGAGTCGATCCCCGTGCTGAACGAGAACCCAGAACCCCAGAGCCAGATCTACATCCCGATGCTCGAGGGGTATCTGGCGCTCGCGCGACGCGAGGACGGCCGGGCCGCCGACCACCTCATCGCGATGATCAAGGAGCTCCGCGGCTTCAACGTCGAGACGCTCCCCGAGGCCTTCACCGACCTCGTGCGCGCGCTCCTGCGGGCCGGGCGGGCGGGCGAGGCGCAGGCTTTCCGCGACCTGTCCGAGCAGGGGCGCTCCCCCGCCGCCCGCGCGAACGCTGCCCTCGTGGAGGGGCTCCTCACGGAGGATCCTGCCGAGGCACGGCGGCTCCTCGCGGAGGGCGCGGCGGCGCTCGAGGCGCTCGGCCTGCGGATCGATGCGGCGCGCGCGCTGGTCGACCTCGGCCGTGCGATGGCGCGCCTCGGGGAGGATCCTCGGGCGACGTTCGACCGCGCCCGGGGCCTGCTCGTGGAGTGCGACGCGCAGGCCTTCCTCTTCGAGGTCGAGGACGCGATCGCCGACCTCAGCGCGTGAGTGGCTGGGAGGAGACACGGTGCCCCATCCCAACGCCCGCCAGGTCGAGCGCCGCCCCGCCTTCGCCGAGTACGCGCGCGCGACCACGCACACGATCCCGGTCATCGAGCTCGAGCCCCGCTTCCCGCTTGTTCTCGATCATCCACCCGGTGTTGGATGAGAGGTACCGTCGACGGAAGGAGAGGCCATGGCCACGTTCATCAGCCTGGTCAACTGGACCGAGCAGGGGATCAAGGACTTCGGGGTCAGCGCGGATCGCGCCGACGCCGCCAACGCGCTGATGGGCAAGCACGGGGGCAAGCTCACGCACGTCTGGTGGACCGTCGGTCCGTACGACCTCGTGGTCGTCTCCGAGTTCGCGGACGAGCAGAGCGCCACGGCAGCCCTGCTCGAGCTCGGCGCCCTGGGCAACATCCGGACGACAACGCTCCACGCGTTCGACGCGGACGAGTTCCGGGCGATCGTCGCGAAGACCGGCTGAGCCCGGACCCGGCCTCAGTCGTCGTCGGCTCGGCGGAGCTCCTTGGTTCGCCCGCGCCGCTTCTTGTCGGCCAGCCGGCGCTCGACGGATCCGCGGCTCGGCCTCGTGGGTCGTCGCTGCCGCGGCGGGGGCGCGACGGCCGCCGCCAGGATCTGGGCGAGCCGCTCGAGCGCGGCCTCCCGGTTCTGCAGCTGCGACCGGTGCTCCGACGCCCTGACCGTGAGCACGCCGTCGACGAGCCGGTCGGCCAACCGATCGAGCGCGCGCGCCCGCTGCACCGGACCGAGCGAGGTCGTGCGCGCCACGTCGAGGCCGAGCTCCACCCGTGAGTCGGCCGTGTTGACCGACTGACCGCCCGGCCCCGAAGATCGACTGAACCGCCACCGCAGCTCGCGCTCGGGCACGACGACGGAGCGTGTCACGCGGAGCGGACCGACCACCGGCGCATCCTATCCCGCGTGATCGGCCTCGGCGCGCCCTCGGACCTCTCCGGCGACACCGGCCGCGTGCACCGCCCGCTCGCGTTCGGACATGTCGCGCACGAAGGCGATGACGAGGATCCCTTCGTCGGTCTCGAGGGTGCTCAGGCTGACGTCGACCGGGAACTCCCTGCCGTTCATCCGCCGACCTGTCAGATCGCGCACCGTGCCCATCCGTCGTGTCCGCGGCGCCGAGCTGTACCTCAGCCGATGTTGGTGATGCTCCCTGTGGAACCGCTCGGGCAGGAGGAACTCGACGCGTTTGCCGAGCAGCTCGCGTCGCTCGTAGCCGAACATCAACTCCGTCTGCTCGTTCACGAGCACGATCTGGCCCTGTTGGTCGACGATGACGACGGCGTCGGGAGCCGCCTCCACCAGGCCGCGGAACCTCTCCTCGCTCCGTCGGGCCTCCGCCTCGCTCTCCGAGCGGTCCGCGATCTCGCGGAGCAGATCCATCATCAGGCCCGTCATGACGTCGACCGACAGTCCGGCCTCGGCCAACGAGGCGCGCCGCACGATCGCCCTGACCTCGTCGCCCGGAGTGCCTTTGACGACGTAGCCCACCGCGCCCGCCAGGAGCATCTGCAGGATCGCTCCCCGGTTCTCGTGCTCGGACAGGGCGAGCACGTGACAGCCTTCCACGCTGCGGATGATCCCCTCGGTCGCCGAGACCCCTCCGCCGGGCACTCGGACGTCGATCAGCGCGACGTCGGGGACGGTGCGCCTGGCCACCTCGACCGCTTCCGTCGCGCCCGAGGCGACGCCGACGATCTCGATACCTGCTCCATCCGGGCCGGCGACCAGCACCTCGAGGGTGTCGGACCCGTCCTCGGCCACGAGGACGCGGAGGGGGAAGGGCTCCATCCGAGCGACCCTAGCCGTGGTTGCCTCGGAGCGACAGGGGACAGCTGGGCGACCCCCGATACGGCGACCACGGGTGGGCCGTCGCCGACCTCGCGCTACCGGACACCACTGCTTCGACCCAACCCGTGATATTGCTTATTAGCAATATCAGGAGCTATCCTGTGGTCATGGACCCGTCGGACATCGGCAGGATCGTGGTGATGCGCCGGCGCGAGGCTGGGCTGACGCAAGCCCAGCTCGCGGGTCGGCTCGGGACCACGCAGGCGGCCGTCTCCAAGATCGAGACCGGGCGGACGCTCCCCGGCCTCGACCTGCTGGCACGGCTCGCAGAGGTCACCGGTGCCCCTCTCACGCTGATGCTCGGTGCGCCGCGGCGGCGCCCCTCCCGACGCGAGCTCCGGGAGCGTGTCCGCGCAGTGCTCGGCGAGTATGAGTTCGACCCGTGGGAACGCGACCCGACGCCGGCCGAGGCCGATAGCCTGCTGGCCGACGGCCTGAGCCGTGACCGTTTCGCGCGCTGAGGCGCTGCTCGAGCTCGCCGCCGGTGAGCGGGACCGCCTTCGGCGGCATCTCCTCGTCGCGGCCGCCCTCCGCGAAGTGCTCGCGATCGAGCCCGTCGTGGTCGGCGGGACCGCCGAGGAGTTCCACTCGGGCGCGCCGTACCATGAGACCGACCTCGACGTGTGTGGGTGGCTGCGGGAAGGCGAGCCGAAGCTGCTGCGCACCCTCGGCTTCCGGAAGCGCGGGCGCCACTGGTTCCATGACGCTTCGAAGGTGGCCGTCGAGTTCCCGGAGAGCCGCATCGGCGGCGACGAGGCCCGGATCGAGCGCTTCCGGATCCGCGGAGGGACCTTCGCGGTGATCGGAGTCGATGACCTCTACGTGGACCGTCTGCGGCAGGCGACGGCGACGTTGGATGAGGGCAGCTTCGAGTGGAGCTCGGCGCTTGCCGTCGCGGCAGGAGGGTTCGACCGGATCGACCGGCGCTACGTGCTTCGGCGGATCCGTGACATCGAGCGGACCGACCCGGGGCTCGGGCGAGTCATTCGGTTGGTGGACAGCCGCGTCCGGCGACGCGTCGTGGCGGCGTTGTGATCTGCTCCCAAGCGTTAGGCCCGATCCCGGGTCGCTCGATGTGACGACGGACCGACTTGAAGCATGCCACGGCGACGAGGAGCCGTCGGCGGTGCGCTATCGTCCGAGGCGGTGGGCGATCCGCCGGATGAGAGGATGAGCTCCATGCCCCAGACGGACGAAGGGCCCGAGAGGATCGAGCCGAAGGGGCTGGCCGACTACCTCGACGTGCTCACCCGTGCGGTCTTCCAGTCCGGGATCAGCTGGCGGGTGGTGGAGGCGAAGTGGCCCGGCACCGTCGAGGCGTTCGGCGGGTTCGATCCCGAACACGTCGCGAACCTGGCGCCGGCGGACGTCGACGCGCTCGTCGCGGACACCCGATCGATCCGCAACCGGGCGAAGATCGACGCCACCGTGCAGAACGCCGAGACCATGCTCGCGCTGGATCGAGCGCACGGGTCCTTCAAGAAGTACCTGCGCTCCTTCCCGACCTACGACGAACTGCAAGCAGACCTGGTGAAGCGCTTCAAGTTCCTCGGCAACCTGGGGGCGTACTGGTTCCTCCACGTCGTAGGCGAGGAGACGCCGCCGCACGACGAGTGGATGGCCACCTACAAGCCGGAGGGCATGGGTGCGAAGGCGCGACCCCGCCGGTCGAAGGCGTAGAGCCAGTCGCATGGTCCCGCCCGGAGACGCCCGATGACGACCGAGACACCCGGGCCGATCCGCTCGCTCCCGCTCAGGTACCACGTCGAGGTGCTCACGCCCGACCAGGTCGAGCGCATCCATGAGGGCGCTCTGCAGATCCTGCAGCGAACCGGCATCGCGACCAGCAGCGCCAAGCTGCTCGAGCTCATGGCCGACCACGGCCAGGACGTCGACTTCGAGAACGAGCGCATCCGGTTCGCTCCCGACTTCGTGGAGGAGAAGCGCGCCCTCGCCCCCCGGCACTTCACGCTGGCGGGCCGCCACCCCGCCCGGGACCTGGCGATCGACGGGGCGCATGGGTACCTCTCGCCGGACGGCTGCGCCCCGCAGGTGATCGACCTGGACACCGGGCAGCGTCGCTCGTCCACGAAGGCCGATCTGGGGCAGATCACGCGCCTCGCGGATGCGCTGCCCGAGATCGGGTTCCTGTGGCGCTCCGTATCGGCGCGCGACACGCCGGCCGAGGTGCGCTCGATGCACGAGGTCGAGGTGCAGCTGAACAACACCACCAAGCACCTGCAGACGGGTTCGGGAACCGATGCCTTCACCGCGCGCGGCGTCGTGGAGCTGTGCCGGGCGGTGGCCGGCGGCGCCGATGCGCTACGCGCGCGCCCCCTCCTGTCGAGCATCCAGTGCATCATCAGCCCGCTGTTCTGGGACGAAGGACCGCTCGACGCGTTCGAGATCTACGCGGAGGCGGGCATCCCCATCTCGATCGTGTCCATGGCGATGGCATGCGCCACCGCTCCCGGCACCGTGGCGGGTCTGCTCACGTTGACGATCGCCGAGATCCTCTCCGGGCTCGCCATCCTGCAGACCATGGCGCCCGGCGCGAAAGCGATCGGCACCGGGTTCCCCTCGACGATGGACCTGCGCTCGGGTGCGCTCAACCTCGCGGCGGGACCCGACGACTCGTTCGCGGCGATGGCGTGCACGCAGGCGCTCCACGCACTCGACCTTCCGTGCGCGAGCGGCATGCTCGGCACGGGCGCCAAGCGATCGAACTGGCAGGCCGGAGCGCAGGCGGCGCTCACGGCCGCCAAGGGCGCCTTCATGCCCGCCGACCTGTTCAACGGCGCCGGCAGCCTCTACTCCGCCAACGTGTTCTCGCCGGCCCAGCTGCTGCTCGACTGCGAGCTGTTCGGCTCCGTGGTCCGGTGGGCCGAGGGCTACGCCTTCGATGACGCCCACCTCGGTCTCGACGTGGTCGCAGCGCGTGGGACCCGAGGGCCACTTCCTGGCCGAGCCTCACACGCTCCAGCACATGCGCGAGCTCTGGCGGGCGAGGTACATGGACGGCTCCTCGTGGGAGGAGTGGGAGGCCGACGGGGAGCCGGACGCGCCCGACCTCGCGCTCTCGGAGGTGCGGCGGCTCCTCGCGGAGCACGAACCTGAACCCCTCGACGGTGCGATGGCACAGGAGCTCTCGCGCATCGTCGCCGCCTACGAGGACGAAGCGCTCGAGCACGGATAGCGCCGTCGCATCTCACGTGTCGGACGGCACCCCGGCGTTCAAGGGAGACGCTCTCGCGTCTCCCTTGCGCACCGTCTTGGTACTACGGGGCGAGCTTCACGCTCGCGGCCTGCGGACCCTTCGGGCCCTGAGTGACCTCGAACTCGACCTTCGCGCCTTCGTCGAGGTTCCGATAGCCATCGCCGGCGATCGCGCTGAAATGCACGAATACGTCGGCGCTGCCATCGTCCGGAGTGATGAAGCCGAAGCCCTTCTCGGCACTGAACCACTTCACGGTACCTGTCGCCATGCTGCAATCCCCTCCTTTCGTCCGCCTTCCGAGCCTTGATGCTGCCCGTCGGCGCCCGGTGCATGCCGGGGAGGGAACTGCTCGAAGCGAACCGCGAATCGGTGCCCTCGCACGACACCCTATCAGGACCGCAACCAGCACGGGCCGGCCCGTCGCCGGCGGGTCACGGCGAACCGGAGCTCGTGACCTCGAAGGTCGCGCTCGCCGCCGAGCGGTACCGGTCGGTCAGCAGGTAGTGCACGACGTACTTGCCGGGCGGCAGCGGCCAGGGGCTGCCCTGGGAGTCACGGCCGATCGTCATCGAACCGGTGACCGTGGGCGGCAGCGTTCCCGAGGCATGCAGGCCCGTGTAGCCCCAGAGCAGGTAGGAGTCGACCTTCGGATCTGACTTCGCGGCCTCGTAGACGCCGATCCAGTCCCACCGGTTGGCGGGCCCGTCCGTCCAGCTCACGCCGATCGGCTCGCCGACCTCGTAGGTCTGCTTGTCGGTCGAGACCTTCACCTCGGCGCCCCGTCCCCGGAGCCAGAACCCGACGCGCGCGAGCTCGGCGCCGCCGGCATCGAGCAGCACGACGTCGTACCCCCCGGGCTGCAGGTCCGCGGTGTCGAGCGTGAGACCGCCGGAGCTCCCGGTCGCACCCTCGGTCACGTCGGCCTGACCCGGGTCGTCGCCCGCGGGGACGATGGCGACCGAGTTGTCGCCTCCCGGCGCGTCGTAGGAGACGGTGAGCGCGTCGCCCTGTCTCTTCAGCGCCGCGTCGACCGAGACCATCGTCGGCATCGACGCCGGGGTGACCTCGAACGTCGACAGCACCGCGAAGTGGTCCGAGCTCCAGTTCTCGAACCCGATCGCGACGTCCGGGTCGCCCTCCTTCCCCACGAGCCGGCTGTCGAGCGTCTCCGACGGGCCGGCGGCGTAGAGGTAGTCGATGCGGTCACCCGAGCGGGCGTGCGTGAGCCCCGGGTTCTCCACCGGATCGGGGTGGACGTCCCGATAGGTGTCGCGGAACCCGGCCTCAAGGAGCACCTCGCTCACCGGCCAGGGGACCGGCTCGTCGATGCCCGGCCGCGTCCCGACCGTGTCCTGCCCGTAGTCCAGGCTCGAGGGCTCGTTGAAGTCGCCGGTCAGGAACATCGGGTAGCCCTGCGCGATCAGCGGCCGCATCACCCTCAGCGGCTCCTCGAGCGCCGAGGTGCGCACCTCGTTCTCCGAGGCGATCACGTCCTCTGACCGACATGCCCTTGTCGAGCAGACGGGGCCCGTACCGCACGTAGTCGAGGTGGTAGTTGAAGGACGCGACGACCTCGCCGGGACGGACCTCGATCAGCGCGTAGAGGCCGTCCGCGCCCGACGGCTCGAGGATCGGGTACTTCGACAGGATCTGCAGGCCGACGTTGTAGTAGGGGTAGCCGGTGTTCTGGGCGATCTCGGGGAGCCGGTTGTACGACTCGAGGACGCCGACGATATCCGCGTCGAGCTCGCGGATCACCGCATCGGTGGACTCGTCCCCGCTGTACTCGATGTTGTAGACGAGCACGTCCAGGCGCATCGGCTCGCCGGGCGCGAGCGCCCGCGGCTCATCTCCCCCGCCCGAGGTGCACGCCGAGAGCACAGCGACGGCGAGGACGAGAGCGGCGACGCTCCGAACGTATCGGGGCATCACGAGGGCCAGTCCCGCTTGGGCTTCGGCTCCTTGGCCACCAGATCGTCCAACGAGGGCTTGCGCGTGCGCTCGACCTCCGCCAGCTTCTCCTCGAGCCTGTCCGGCGCGAGGTCGCCCGCCGCCTCGAGCAACTCGTCCAGCGACTTCCCCGCGCTCCCCTTCAGCCGGATGCGCAACGCGGCCAGCACCGAAGCGTGGCGGTCGGACAGCCCCTGCTCGACCTTGATCTCGGTCAGGGCCTGCTCCGCCTGGGCCAGGAGCGCCTCGTCGTCCACGGCGACAGTCTGACACGCGCCTCCGGCTGCCATCAGGGGCTCCCGGCCGACCGGTCCGGACGGCCGGGATGGACCCCCTCTCGGTCGGTCTTGCTCCAGGTCAGGCGGCGGAGGACTCGACCCGCGGGCGTGTCCGCCGAGACCACGACCTCGATCCCGTGGGCGAGGCAGGTCCCGGCATGGACCCGATCGGCGGGACCCAGACCCTAGCCCGCCGGGGCATCCGGACCGCGAGATCGGTCACGCCTCGAGACATGTCATGATGCGGCGTTCCCGTCCGAGCGCCCGCAGAGGGGGATTTCCATGACGAGCGGTGTGTTCGACGTGACGATCGACGCACCGGTGGACCGGGTCTGGCCCTGGGTCGCGGATCTCGGCAAGCATGCCGAGTGGTCGCCGAAGACCTACACGGTCGAGTGGACCCAGGGTGAACCGAACGCGGTCGGGAGCCGGTTCCGCTCCGTGGGGTGGGTCCCCGGCGACAGGCATCACGTGAACGAGGGCGAGGTCGTCGAGAACCGCGCACCGGAGCGGTTCGCGCTCCGATCGCAGGACAAGGACGGGACCTACGACAACGTCTTCACGCTCGAGTCCCTCGGAGGGCGCACGAAGGTCACGTTCCGTCTGGACTTCGTGAACATGAAGGGCATGGCGCGATCCGCCGTCCCGATGCTGTTCCCGTTGATCGGCAAGAAGGACCTCCGGACCCGGATGGGCCTGCTCAAGGCGAAGGTCGAGGCGTCGCAGCCCTCGTCTTAGGCACGCGCGACCCTCGGGTGACATAGCAGTTCTGCTATGCTGCCTGCATGCGCGGCGGGGACCTGGTTCGGGAGGCGCGGCGGCGCGGCGGCCTCACCCAGCAACAGCTGGCCGAGCGCGTGGGGACGACCCAGTCGGCGATCGCGCGTCTGGAGCGCGGCGCCACCGAGCCCACCTTCGAGCGCGTCGCCGAGCTGGTGGGCGCCTGCGGGCTCGCGCTCGTCCCCCAGCTCCTGCCCGTCGACGACGCCGACTGGTCGGTCGCCTCGGGCAACCTGCTCGTCGACCCCGGGACCCGGGTCCTGCGCCATCAGGCGGCGCTGCGGTTCGCCGAGGCCGGGCGGGAGGCGCTCGCCGATGCCCGAGCCTGAGTTCCGTCCCGAGCTCATGCTGAAGGTGCTCGCGCGTCACGGCGTGCGCGCCGTCCTGATCGGTGGTTTCGCGGCCGTGATCCACGGGTCGCCCTACGTCACGACCGACATCGACGTCGTTCCCGACGCGTCGAAGGCGAACCTCGAGCGGCTCTCGGCCGCGCTCGACGAGCTGCACGCGCGGGTGTGGACCGAGGACCATCCGCAGGGCATCGACTTCGACCACGACGCGGCATCGCTGGGCGCCGTTCGGGTCTGGAACCTCGTGACCGACCACGGGCGCCTGGATCTGACCTTCGCCCCGAGCGGTACGGCCGGCTACGCCGACCTCGCGCGGGATGCCGTCCACCTGACCATCCTGGGCGCCGAGGTCGACGTCGCGTGCCTCGCCGACGTGATCCGCTCGAAGGAAGCGGCGGGGCGCGAGAAGGACCGCCTGGTCCTGCCGGTCCTCCGCAGGATCTGGTCGGAGACGGCCCGAGGCTGACCACCACCGCGAGGCCCTCGAGCAGACGGCATCGAGCTGCCTTGTTGCCTTCCCGCGGCGCGTGCCGCACCATGGGCGGCACGAGAGGAAGGAGGTGGTCCAACTGCATGAACCGCAGGAGACCCTCGAGGTGACTGGCTGCTGAGCCATCCCTCGCGGGCCGGGGCCACCACCCCGCCCGTTCGCCGGGAGACCGGCAGAATCCAACCAGCTCACCGACCTCGCGGGTTCCGGCTGGTCTACCGGACGAAGCCTCGCCAGGCCGAAGTGCTCGTGAGGCGATAGGTCACCGATCGGGCCGGGCCCACTCGGGCCCGGCCCGATCGCATCACGTTGGAGGGACCATCCACGTGCTTGCTGCCAGCCACCGTCGGGGAAGGATCGACGATCGCATGAATCGACCTATCCGGTCGGCGAGGAAGGTTCGGGCGGAAGCGTCCGGACCCCAAGGGTCTCGAACACCGCGGTCGCGGCTGCGGCACGCTCCCCCGAGGGGTCTCCGCCCGCCTGGGCGATCACGAGGTCGGTGACGGCCCGGTCCCACACGCACCCCAACGCGTCGTAGGACGCGCTCGCGGCGGCGAGCAGCCTCAGCCCGCGCTCCCGGTCACCGGCCTCGAGCGCAGCCCGGCCCTCGAGTCGGTCCGCCGCTGCCTCGGCCGCAGGCGCCGGCGAGTTGGCAGCGTACTCGCGCATCTCACGGACCGCCTCCGGTGCCTCGTCCCAAGCCCGCCGTGCCTCGATGAGCTCAGCCTCGGCCTCCAGCGCCTCCCCCGTGAACGTCCTCCAGGCACCGGGACGGGGGCGTCGCCGGGCGGCGTCGATCTCGCCGCGCGCCAGCAGGAGCTGCAGCGCGTACGGGTACAGCATCGCCCCCTGCTCCGGTGGGAGACGACCGACCACGTCCGCCAATCGGTCGGCCTCGACCCGCTCGCCGCGTCTCGCGTGGATCGTGCCGACGGCGGCGTAAGCGGCCGACACGAAGTACGCGGGATCGTCCCAGCGTTCCCCCAGCGCCGAGCGCATCTGCGCGAAGGTCTCGAGCGCCTCGTCCCACAGACCCAACCGGCCGGCCACGATGGTCTTCCACGCGCCGACGTGGAGCCACACGTTCATGCCCCGCCCTTGGACGCGCTCGAGCCCTTCGGCGGCGAGCGAGAGTGCGCGTTGGTACTCGCCGGTCGCGTGGTGCAGCCACGCCCCCATCGCGTAGAAGTCCCCGATCTCCATGGCGTCCGTGACCTTGGGGATGATCTCCGCCCGGCGCTCCCACGAACGCCGGACCCGCCCGTACAGGCCGATGGAGATCCAGGCAGCGTTCGCCTGATCCAACGCCTGCGAGGCCAGGTTGGGCAGGCCCATCCGCATGGCGATGTCCGCAGCCTCGAACCCCGCGGACTCGAAGGCCTCGAGCTCCGCGTCCGTCGCACCGGCCTGCGCGAACGCGTACGGCCATCCCGCGCGCACGCCGAGCAGCCGGATGCGCTCGCGGCTGTCGCCGGGGGGAAGGGATGCGAAGCCCAGATCCAGGAGCTCTCTCACCTCGTCCTCCGCCGGCGGCTCGCTGCGCAGGGAGCCGGGCCACCGCTGGGGGATCTCGCACGCACAGGCACACAGGTAGGCGACCCGACCGCCGTCGGGTGGGTCCGCCCGGTGACGGGTGAGGGCCGCCTCCCGGAAGTAGCGCCAGGCCAGATCGCCGTAGGTGCGGGCGAAGGCGGCCTTCGCGAGCGCTTCGAGCGCGTCCGTTCGCTCCAGGTCGTCGGCCGCGAGCGTCAGCGCGTCCTCCGCGAGCCGCTCGGACTTGCCGAGGACGAGCCGCTGCAGGGCCTCCCTCGACGCGCGCAGGCACCAGCGGAGCGCCGAGCGACGCAGGGCATCGTCGGGCTCGTCGCCGACCTCCAGCCCGATCCGAACCGCCGTCGTCGTGTGGTAGGCGAGCAGCTCCGCGAACTCGCCGGCTCGCTCGCCCTCGGTCGCCTCGAGCCACGCGGCCACCGCGCGATGCGCGCCCGCCCGCTCGCGGCGCGGTAGGGACTCGTAGGCGACGTCCCGGGTGAGGATGTGCTTGAACAGGTACTCGCGCTGGCCCGCCATCGTGGAGCCCGGGCGCGACAGGATCAGCTCTCGGGCCTCCAGGCGCACGAGCGCGTCGTCGAGGTCGCGAGCGGCGATGCCGGTCAGATCGGCGACGGGTCCCTCCCAGAACACCCGCCCCACCACCGCCGCGGCCTGGAGGGCTCGCTTGTCGGCCAGATCCAACAGGTCGATCCTCGAGGCGAGGACGGCCTGCACCGTGTCCGGGATCTTGACCTCGGCGATCGTCGCCGTCGCACGCCACCGATCACCCTCCCTGGCCAGGGAGCCGTCGTCGATCAGCCGGCGGATGATCTCCTCCAGGAAGAAGGGGTTGCCCTCGGCGCGCTCGACGATCGTGGCGTGGACGGAGGCGGGCAGGTCGTCGACGGTGAGCAGCATCTCGATCAGGCGCCGCGACTCGTCGGCGGTGAGCGGGTCCAGCGCGATCGCCGACATCGCCCGCCGCCCGCCGCCCCAGGTCGGGCGCCGAGCCGTGAGGTCGGGGCGCGACGAGCAGATGATGAGGGCGGGCCCTTCGACCCGATCGGCGAGGAGCTCCAGTAGGTCGAGGAGCGCCGGGTCGGCCCAGTGGATGTCCTCGATCACGATGACCGCCGGCGCGTGCCGTGCGAGGGCCGTGAAGAACGAGCGCCACGCCGCGTTCAGGTGGTCCCGGATCTCCCGGGGCTCCATGTCGTCGAATCGCCCGTCGGGGTCGGCGACGCCGATCGTGTAGGCAAGGGCCGCGGTCGCCATAGAAGGATCCGCCGCCACCTCGTCGGTCAGGAGCTCACGACCGACCTTGCGGACCTTCTCGATCGCCAGGTCGGGGTCGTCGCTGTCGAGGATGCCGGCGTGTCCCTTCAGGATCTCGGCCAGCGGCCAGTACGCGATCCCGTCGCCATACGGCAGGCAACGCCCCCGGAGCACGGTCGGCGCCGGGTCCGAGCGCTCGGTCGCCGTCAGGAACTCCCGGGTCAGCCGGCTCTTGCCGACCCCGGCGTCCCCGTAGATCGTGATGAGGCCCGGCCGCCCTTCGGCGACCACTCGGGCGTAGACGGACCGCAGGACCCCCAGGTCCGCATCGCGCCCCACCATCGGCGCCTGCAGACCGGGCATGCCGCGCGCGACCTCGGGCGCGACGTCACCGTCCAGCAGGAAGCCGTGGACCGCCTCGGTCTTGCCCTTCAGCTCGAGCGGCCCGAGATCGACCAGGGGCGCGTCCGGGACCGATCGGGCCGTCCGCTCGCCGAGCACCACGGTTCCCGGCTCGGCCGCGGACTGCAGCCGCGCGGCCGCGTTCACGGCGTCCCCGGTCACCATCGCCTCGCCCGGCCGGGACGCGGTCGTCGCGAGCACCTCGCCCGTGTTCACGCCGATCCGTATCTGGAGCCGCACGTCGTGGCGGGCGGACAGATCCTCGTTCACGACCTCGAGCCGCCTGAGCATCCGGGCGGCGGCCCGGAGCGCCCGAGCGGGATCGTCCTCGTGCGCGACCGGGACGCCGAACGCGGCCATGACCGCGTCGCCGATGAACTTCTCGACCGTGCCGCCCTCCGCCTCGATCTCCTCCCGCATCGCGTCGAAGTAGACGCGCAGGATCTCGCTGAAACGCTCCGGGTCGAGCTGCTCCCCGAGCGACGTTGAGCCGGTCACGTCGGCGAACAGGACCGTGACGAGCTTGCGCTCGCCGGCGGGCCCGCCCTCCTCGGAGGTCGCGGCGGCCCCGCACACGGGACAGAACGCGGCCCCCTCCGGCAGCGCCGAGCCACAGGACCCGCAGGTCTCCGAGAGCGGCGCTCCGCAGACCGAGCAGAAGCCTGCTCCGGCCGGCGCCTCAGCGTGGCAGTTCGAGCAGGTGGGCATCGCGAGAAGGGTAGTCGCCCGAGGCCGTGTCAGGCGCGACCGTGTCACCTCCGCCCTCGGGGTAAGGTGCTCGACCTCAAGCGACCATCACTCCGGGGAAGAAGGTGGGCGGTACGCCGGCTCCGAGTGGGCGAGCCCCGCTCATGTGCGGGTCGGCGAGGCGACCGGTTCAGGTCGCGCTGACGCGCCCCTCGACCGTCCACATGGAGACCGATGGCTTGGAGCCGGCCCGTTCGAACATGAGCAGGGCGGCGGGGGTCTCGCCCGATGCCCGCATCGCCATCACGGCTTCCTTCGACTCCCAGACCGTGACGATCCGCCAGGTGCCGTCCTCGGCCCGCAACAGGGACGACTCGATGAGACCGGCGGGGAGCACGGCCGTCTCGTCCTCCCAGGCCGAACGCAGGTATTCCTCCCGAGCGGCCTCGACCACGCCTTCCACGATCGTGACGAACATGGAGCACCTCCTCGTGCACGGCCGTCCGACGCCCGGACGGATCGACAGATACTACGGTCGAGGCCCCCCGGACTGCGTCCCCTGTAGACAGCTCCGGATGCGCTCGCCCGCCCGTCCGTGCGAGCTCAGGACCCGCAGCCGATCCCGTTGCCGTCGGCGTCGAAGTGGTGGGGGTCCGGCGGTGGAGGCGGGATGCACACGCCCGGGTAGGACGGATCGCAGGACCGCTCGGCGTCCTCGTCCACGCAGCGTCCCCACACCCCGCGGTCGTGGGCTCGAGCCTCGCGCTGCGCGTCCGAGAAACGCTCGAGCGGTCAGGGAGCGATCGGCTCGTCGGCGCGAACGAGCTCGATCCGCTGCGTGAGGCTGAACCTCCAGGGCCACCGCCACCGCGTCGCGCTTACGAGCCGCAGCGCTGAGCCCTCGGTCTGGTCGACCGGATCGGGCATGTGGGCGTGGAACGGGACCACGCCGGGACGCAGGTCCCAGACGAGCGCCCGAGCACCCGGGCGCAGCACGCGGCCGATCTCGGTCAGGGCCGCGCTCGGGTCGTCCCAGTGGTGCATCGACAAGGTGCTCACCACGAGGTCGAACGATGCGTCGGGGAACGCCAACGACGCCACGTCCCCGACGAGGAACGAGGGCCGCCGCTCGTCCCGGTTCGCCGAACGGCGGGCGTTGGCTCGGGCGCGCTCGATCATGGCGCGGTCGAGGTCGAGCCCGGTGACGTCGAGGCCGTGCTCTCGAGCCAGCAGGATCGACAGGCGGCCGGGGCCGCACCCCACCTCGAGCACGCGGGCCCCGTCCGGCACGAGCCTCGCGACGTCGGCGGCGACGCCCGCGAAGAACGAGCCGAGGCCGATCCCGGTCAGCACGTCGTAGACGGCGGCGTCGGCGATGACGATCCCTCCCGGCACCCGTCGCCCCGTGCCGGACCCCCGCAGATGCCGCACGGCCGCGACCGCGACCGCGGCGCCTCCGAGCAGCAGCACGACCGCTCGAGGCCGCGCCAGCCACGGCGGCCGTCGTTCCGCCCCGATCGCCACGATCATGAGCCTAGAGCCGGTCGTCGCGTCTGACATAGCCGAGATCGCCCGCGGTCCGGTGGCTGAGGCTTCCTTAGGTCTTCTCGATCGACGCGACGAGTCGCTCCGTGATCTCGAGCGCACGATCGACGTCCCTCTCGTCGTTGTACAGATGCGGCGAGAAACGCACCGCGTCGAGCCGCAGCGACGTGAACACGTCGGCCGCGCTGAGGCCCCGATGCAGCTCACGGGCATCTACGCCGGGGAAGCGGGCACCGACGATGGCCGTGCTGGGGCCGTCCTGGAGCGGCGAGATGAACCGCGCGCCCATCTCGCGCAAGCCGTCGACGAGACGGCCGGTCAGCCGGAGGTCGTGCTCGAGGATCCGCTCGACGCCGACGTCGAGGAGGTACTCGATGGCCCCGCCGAGCGCCATGCCCGACCCATAGGCGACGGTCGAGTACTCCATCGCACGGACCCCGGGCGCGAGCGGCATGTTCACCGCGTCGAAGTTCGGCGGATCCACGGTGCTGCGCCAGCCCACGAAGGGCGGGAGGAAGCGCTCGGCGATCTCCGGGCGTACGTAGCAGAGCGCGGCGCCGAACGCAGCACACAGCCACTTGTAGCTGCCGGCGACCATCACGTCGACGTCGTCGCGCGCGACGTCGAGCGGGAGCATGCCCGCCGACTGCGTGGCGTCGATCACGAGCACGGCCCCGTGAGCGTGCGTGAGGTCCGCCAGCTCGTGCAGGTCGAACGCGAACCCGGTGCCGTACTGGACGTGGCTCACGCAGATCACGCGGGTGCGCTCGTCGACGAGCGCCGCGATCGAACCGAACGCGAGTGAGCCCGGGTCGTCGAGGACGTCGGTGAGTCGGACCTCGACGCCGGTGTCCTGCGCGAGCCGCTTCCACACGTACGTGACGCTCGGGAAGTCGATGTCGATCGAGACGACGTTGTCCCCCTCGCTGGGCCGGAGCCACCACGCGATCTGGTTCAGCGCCTCCGTCGCGCTCGTCGTGACCGCGACGTCGGCCGCGGTGCACCCGAACAGCCGTGCACCGGCGGCGCGCGCGCCCTCGTACGCGCGGGCCTCGGCCTCGTCGTCGAAGCCGACGGTTCCGCGGCCGCCGACGGTGCGCTCGAACTCCTGGACGCGCTCGCGCACCACCTGCGGGGACAGCGCGATCGAGGCGGCGTTCAGGTACGTCACCTCGTCGGCGGCGGGGAAGTCCGACCGAGGGACCAGTGGGCCGGTCATGAGGCCTCCCTTCAGAGCTCGAGGGTCGATCCGAGGCCGGCCGCGCTCGCGCGCTCGAACGCCAGCCCCCCGACCGCCGCGTCCTGCACCCCGACGCCGGTCAGGTCGCAGATCGTGATCTGGTCGTCGGTGGTCCGACCGACGACCGTCCCGTCGATCACCGCGCCGAGCTCCCCCGTCACGTCGCCAAGCGCGAACACCCCAGCCTCGAGCGCGTGGTGGATCTCCCCCTTCTTCGCGCACTGCTCGAGGTGGTCCGCGACGACCACGTCCGCCTTCGCGAGCAGCTCCGCCTCGAGCTCCTGCTTGTCCGGCCCGTCCGACCCGAGCGAGGTCACGTGCGCGCCGGGCGAGATCCACTCGGCCTTGACGATCGGCTCGCGGCTCGGCGTCGCGGTGATCACCAGGTCGGCCCCGCGCACCGCGTCCTCGACGGTGTCGCTGATCCGCACGTCGAGGCCGAGCTCCTCCTTCATCTGGGCGGCGAGCCCCTCGGCGCGTTCGCGGGTCCGGCTCCACGCGAACACCGTTGGAACCTCGCGGACCTCCGCGAGCGCGCGGAGCTGGAACCCCGCCTCCAGGCCCGACCCGATCATCGCGACCTTCGAGAGGGTCGCCCGCGCGAGGTGCTCCGCGGCGACGGCGCCGGCCGCGCCGGTGCGCAGGTCGGTGAGGTAGCCGTTGTCGAGCAGGATCGCCTGTGGCACACCCGTCGATGCGTCGAACACGAGCACGAGCCCGCTGCCGACGGGAAGTCCCTTCTCGGGGTTCCGGTAGAAACCCGAGGCGACCTTCGCCACGAAGTACGGCGCGCCCTTCATGTGCGCCCCCTTCATGTGCGTCTCGCCGTCGAACTCGGTGAAGTCCATGTAGATCACGTCGGGCAGCCGGGCCTCGCCGCGCGTGAGCGCCACGAACGCGTGCCCGACGGCATCGATCGCGTCGGCCATCGGAACCGACGCGCGGATCTCGTCCTCGTGGACGACGAGCATCGTCCTCACCCCTTCAGCGCGCGCTCGAGCGCATCGAGGGCGCGATCGACGTCATCGCTGTTCGAGAACAGGTGCGGCGCGAACCGCAAGCCTCCCAGGCGCGAAGCCACGTGCACCTTCTCCTCGGCGAGCCGGGCGGCCAGGTCCTCGGCGGTGTGACCGGCGAAGGCCGCCGAGACGATCCCGGCGCGACGGTCACGCTCGCGCGGCGTGATGAGCCGCCCGCCGAGCGCGTCCACGCCCTGGATGATGCGGTCGCCGAGGGTCTGGTTGTGCTCGAGGATGCGCTCGATGCCGAAACCGAGCAGGTACCGGATCGCGGCGCCGAGCGAGATGCCCGCCCCATACGCCACGGTCCCGTACTCCATCCGGCGTCCGCCCGGCGAGAGCGTGATCGACGTCGCGTCGAACGACAGCGCACCCTCCCCCGTCGTCCTCCACCCGACGAGTGGCGGCTGGAACCGCTCGGAGACCTCGGGCTTCATGTAGCAGAACGCCGCCCCGCACAGACCGCAGAGCCACTTGTACGAGCTCGAGAGCAGCACGTCGACGTCGTACTGCCGCAGGTCGATCGGCGCGACGCCGGCGGATTGCGTCGCGTCGACGATAAGGAAGGCGTCGTGCGCCCTCGCGATCTCGGACAGTTGGCCGATGTCGAACCGGTGCCCGGACGCGTACTCCACGTGGCTCACGCAAAGCACCGCGGTCCGGTCATCGACGGCGCGAGCGAGCGCGTCGATCGACAGCGACGCTGGGTCGTCCCTCGCGGGCACGAGCCGGACCTCGCTCCCGAACTCCTGAGCGATCCGCAGCCACGGGTAGGTCACGCTCGGGAACTCGAGGTCGATCGAGACGACGTTCGAGCCCTCGCCCGGGCGGAGCCACCATGCGAGCGAGCACAGCGCCTCGGTCGCGCTCGTCATGACGGCGATGTCGACCGGATCGGCGCCGATCAGCCGGCCCGCGGCCTCCCGGACGCCCTCGTAGACCCGGTTCTCGGCGGCGTCGTCGAAGTTGACCGTCCCCGCGTAGCTCACCGCCTCGTCGAAATCGTTCACCTCCTGCCGCACGGGCCCCGGTACGAGCGAGATCGATGCCGCGTTCAGGTAGACGTTGTCTTCCAAGATCGGGAAGTGCTCTCGAGGTGCCAGAGACTCCACGTCGGTCATCCTCCTTCGTAGGCTTCGCTCGACCGCGCCTGCGGTCCTGCCGGCAGTCGTCGCCGGACGCGGTCGCGTCCGGCGACGATCCGCCTAGTTCTGCGATGGTCGTTTCGCTCTGCGCGCGGGATCGTTGAGCAGCGTGGTGAGTCGCGTCCTCGCGTCGTCCATGTGGACGCGGACGGCTGCCAGGCACTCGTCGCGGCGGCCGTCGACGAGCAGTCGAAGGATCGTCTGGTGATCCGCGGCGAGCTGGACCAGATCGTCGAGGACGTTCGTGACCAGCCACATCCCGAGGCGGAGCTCCCCCTGGAGGCCGGCGTGGAACGCCTGCAGCCGACGGTTGTCGAGCAGGCCGACGAGCGCCAGGTGGAACGCCATGTCGTTCTCGAGCGCAGCCTGCTCGCTGCCTTGTTCGGCGGCGCGGCGCATACCTTCCGCCGCCTCGGCGAGCTCCTCGAAGGCCGCTTCGCCGAGCCCAGCGGCGGCCTCGACCGCCGCGCACTCGACGAGCGTGCGGATCTGGTAGATCGACGCGACTTCCTCCGGCCCGACCTCGGTCACGATCACGCCACGGTGCATGTGGTGCTGGAGCAAGCCCTCCGGGATCAGCATCCGGGTCGCCTCCCTGACGCTGTTCCTGGACACGCCGAGCTCGGTCGCGACCTGCTGCTCCGGCACCGGCATCCCGGGCCGGAGGGTGCCCTCCAGGATGTTCCGCCGGAGGATGTTCGCGACCTGCTCGGGCGTGCTGACCCGCTCGATGCGCGGGTCCGACAGGAACCGAGGCTCGTCTTGGCCGGCCATCACCACATCCACCCTCTTCGCGAACGCATCTTCGCCTATGGCGCCTCGCCGAACCACTTCGCGAAGATCTCGTCGTAGGTCCCGTCAGACTTCATCTCGGCCAGGATCCGGTTCACCTCGTCCAAGATCGCTGGCTCGTCCTGCGAGACCGCGATCCCGTACTGCTCACCCGTCGCGAGCCGCTCGACGACCGCGAGCTGGTCCTTGTACTCGGTCTGCGTCGCGAACGCGGCCGCCGGGAAGTCCGCGACGACGACCTGGATCCGGCCCACCGCGAGATCCGCCAGGGCTTCGGGGGTCTGGTCGAACAGGCGGATCTCGGCGACCTTGTCGGCGAAGTTCTCCTCCGCGTACGACGAGGAGGTCGTGTTGCGCTGGGCTCCGAGGACCATGTCGGAGGTGAGATCCGCGGACGAGGCGACATCCGGGGTCTGCTCTAGGTTGATGACGAGGCCCTGATCGGCGTCGATGTACGGCTCGCTGAAGTCGATGACCTCTTCTCGTTCGGGCAAGATCGTCACGGCCGCGATCACGATGTCGTACTGCCCGTCCTGCAGCGCCGGGATGAGCGCGTCGAACGACGGGTTGTCCACGACCTTGAGCTCGAGGCCCATCCGGTCCGCGATCTCCTGCGCGAGGTCGATGTCGAAGCCGACCGGGTCGCCGGCATCCAGATACTCGAAGGGCGCGAACGCAACGTTCGACCCGACGGTCAACACCCCTTGCTCCTTGACGGGCAGGTCAGATCCCTGGCCGCCCCCGTCGCCATCGTCCCCGCCGCAGGCGGCGGTGACGAGCGCGAAGGGCAGGAGCAGGGACAACAGGACGGCCCGAGAGCGCGTCATCGCTGCTTCCCCCTCTCTGCAGACCGCCGTCTGGCGGTCTATCATCTGGCGTTAGGATTGTAGGACAATCCTACGACCCTGGGCAAGGCGGACGGTCAGCCCGGACTCCGGCTGGCCGAGGGAAGATGTCCGGCAACACGCCCGCCGGGCGCGAGGGGGAACGATGGAGATCGACTTCTCGCAGTTCAGCATCGAGCGGCTCATCGACCGGTTCTTCAATGTCGACATCGTTCGGGAATGGGCGCATCTGCTCCCTGCGGCGCTCAAGAACACGCTGCTGATCGCCTCGATCTCGTTCGTGGTCGGGATCGTGCTCGGTCTCGTGGTGGCCCTCGGCTCGATCTCCCATCGAACGTGGGTCCGGGGGATGTTCCGCACGTACATCGAGTTCTGGCGTGGCATCCCCCTCCTCGTCGCGATCTTGTTCATCCACTTCTCGTTCCCGTTGATCGGGATCCGGTTCGAGCCGTTCGTCTCGGGTTCGCTCGCGCTGTGCCTGCAGTCCGCGGCCTTCACCGCCGAGATCTTCCGGGCCGGGATCGAGTCCGTCGAACGCGGACAGGTCGAAGGCGCTCGGTCGCTCGGGCTGTCCTACCGAGCCACGATGCGGGTCGCGGTGCTGCCGCAGGCGTTCCGCCGGGTCGTGCCCCCGCTCACGAACGAGCTCGTCACGCTGGTGAAGGACTCCTCGCTCGTCGCGGTCATCGGCGTGTCCGAGCTGCTGCGGGTCGCGCAGATCGCGACCGGCGCGACGTTCAACGCGTCGATGTACACGGTCGTCGCGGCCGTGTACCTGTCGATCACGCTTCCGCTCACCTACCTCGCGCGCCGGCTCGAGAGGCGCCTGGTCCGCCGCGGATCGCTCAGCTGGCTCGAGGCCGAGCGTCAGCGTCGAAGCGCGCTTCGCCACCCAGAGCCCCTCGTGGTCACATGAGGGCGGGACGATGAGCGCAACGGTCCGGATCGAGGGGCTCCACAAGCACTTCAAGGACGTGAAGGTGCTCCAGGGCATCGACCTCGTCGTGAGCGCCGGCGAGGTCGTGTGCATCATCGGTCCCTCGGGCAGCGGCAAGTCCACGATGCTGCGGTGCGTGAACCGGCTGGAGGAGCCGACGGCCGGCCGGATCTTCGTCGGCGACATCGAGATCACCGCCGTCACCTCGGACCGCGAGCTCGACGATCATCGCAAGCGCGTCGGGATGGTGTTCCAGCAGTTCAACCTGTTCCCCCACCTCACCGCGATCCGCAACGTGATGGTCGGACCGCGCAAGGCGCTCGACCTCCCCGAGGGCGAGGCTCGCGAGCGCGCGCGGTCGCTGCTCGAGCGGGTCGGCCTCGCCGACAAGGCGGACGAGTACCCCGGGAACCTTTCGGGCGGTCAGCAGCAGCGCGTCGCGATCGCCCGAGCGCTCGCCGTCGGCCCCGAGGTGATGCTGTTCGACGAGGTCACCTCGGCGCTCGACCCCGAGCTCGTCGGCGAGGTCCTCGGCGTGATGCAGGACCTCGCGCAGGGCGGGATGACCATGATGGTCGTCACCCACGAGATGGGCTTCGCCCGAGAGGTTGCCGACCGGGTCGTCTTCATGGACGAGGGGATCATCGTCGAGTCCGGTCCTCCCGAGCGCGTGCTCACGGGTCCCGAACACCCCCGGACCAAGGAGTTCCTCGCGCGGGTTCTCTGAGTGCCGAGAGTGCACCCACCCAACGCTGCGCACGGGACGAAGGTCCTGCCTCCGTGTGCCGCATGTCGTGCGGGCGCTACGCGGAGCAGGCGAGCCTCGGTGTCTACACCACCTCGCTCATCGAGGCCCGACGCTTGGCCGAGCGCAGCAGGTTCGCGAACCCGCGTCGGCAGAATCGCGGGATCATCACCCGGTGCGTGAGGGTGCGCATCAGCGGCAGGCGCATCCGAAGGGGCGGGTTCGCGAGCGCCGTCTGGCGGAGTCGGTAGGCGACCCGCGACCCAGTCCCATCCGACGTGATCTCGTATCGGTGCTCGTACCGCGCTTCGGTCCGCTTGCCGCTCCGCCACACGATGAGGCCGTCGGTGTGGAACTCCAGGACCTCCGGGCGCCGCGCCTGGACGACCTCGTTGTGGTTCTCCCACCTCGACCGGGCCATGGGGATCGAACCGACGCTCGTGAACCGGGTCCCGGTCTCCACCGGCCCGGTGCCGCGCAGCGAGAGCAGCCGGAAGCCTGGGTACTGCCGCCTGCCGGCCCAGTCCACGTGCGTCGACAGGTCGGCCAGCTCGTCGTACACGGCCGAAGGAGATGCAGCGCAGCGCGCATCGAGGATCATCTCGTACGTCGGCCCTCCGTCCCACCGCACCTCGGTCATCGAGCCGCCTCCCTCACGCGAACGCCACGGTCCTGGCCCCCGCCACGACCTCCTCGACCACCTTGGCCGCGCCGACGATCGCCGAGCCCTTCCGCACCTGGCCCTCGTCGATGCCCCGGGGCTTCGTGCAGGCTCCGCAGAGCCAGACCTGGCCACCGTTGTCCACGAACTCCTGGTACAGGTCGTCCAACGCCGGCAGTCCCGGCTGGGCGATGCCCTCCGTTCCGCCCTCGGTGCCGAGCCACACCGCCTCGATCGTGCACAGGACCACCGCGTCCTGCCCGGCCGTGGCGGCGATGTTCGCCGCGACGAACGGAAGCGTGGCCCGTTCGGGGTCCTCCTTGCCGTGCGTGCAGTTGAAGATCAGCCGCTCGCTCATCATCGTCTCCTCTCCACCGTCACCAGGAGGCGCCCGTCACCCGGCGTCTCGATCGAACGAACCGCGTGGCCCATCATCCGGGCCAACGCGGGCAGATCCTCCTTCGCCGCGGGGTCACGCGCGGTCACCACGAGGACGTCGCCGATCGGGATGCCTCCGATCCGCCCCCGGAACTCCCCTGCCAGGCCGTCGGCGCACCCGAGGGTGCCCGCGTCGAACCGATGGGTCCCCTCCTCCCCGAGCCCGGACCCGGGATCCGGAAGGGAGCCGGAGGGCTGCGGGTCCGTGTTGGTCGCTCCGACGGTCATGCAGCCGAAGGTAGGAGGACGGCGCCCGCCCGTCATGAGGCATCTGCCTCATCTTCGGGTCCAAGCTCCTCGATGACGCCTGGTGCTACTCGGCAACCCCGTCCAGAGAGGTCAACCCGTGCCGCATCGCGTACATCGCGGCAGCGCCCCGGGTGCTGACGCCGAGCTTGGCGTAGATGTGCTCCTCGTGGTTGCCGACCGTCTTGGCCGAGATGGTCAGCTCGTGCGCGATCTGCTTCCTGGTCATCCCCCGGGAGAGCAGCACGAGCACCTCGACCTCGCGGGTGGTGAGCCCGCCCGGGTGGCCCGCGTGACGGCGCACCCGATGCCCGGCCGCGTCCAACACCGCCCGGACCGCGTCGCCGTCCAGGCGGCCGCCGGTCACCTCTGCCGTGAGCACCTGCTGGGCTGCGTCCCGCGCCCGCGGGGCGCGGTGCGGCCGCGGCTCGAGCAGCGCCTGGTACACGTCGGCGGCCGCGATCAGGCGGGCGGTCATCGGGAGGCTCTCGGCCCTGAGGCCCGACGGGTAGCCGGATCCGTCCATCCGCTCGTGGTGCTTCGCGGCGAGCTGCCCGATCGCGGCCAGCGCCGCAGGCTTGGAGAACGTCCGCGCCGTGAGATAGGGGTGGGTGCGGATCCGCTCTCGTTCGGCGTCGGTCAGCGGCCCGGCCTTGTCCAAGATGCCGGAGGACACACCGATCGCGCCGACGTCGCTCACGAGCGCGGCTCGGCGAACGAGCGCGATGTCGTCGCTCGGGAGGCCGACCGTGGCGGCAGCCGTCGCGGCGAGCTGCGCGACCGCTCGCGAGTGCCCGAGCCGGGACGGCGACTTGACGTCCGCGTAGTCGGCGAAGGCCTCCAACGCGCGATCGAGATCCTCCCCGCCGAGCTCGCGTCCCAACTCGCCGTGGCCGCCGATGAGCGCCTCCCATCCGTCGAGCTCGTCGATCGAGGCGAGCAGCTGCTCGGCATGGGCGCAGAAGTGGTCGACGAGCTCGGGATCGAACTCCGTGCCCCGTCGGGAGCGAAGCATCTCGACCGCTGCGTCCACGCCGCCGATCCGATGCAACGCCTCCACGTCGTTGGCCACATGGACGATCCGCATGATGCGGGAGATCTGCCCTCCCGACAGCCTGGCGGGGGCGCCCTTGCCATCCCAGCGCTCGAACGCCTGCTGGAGCGGGTCGCGGACCTCCGGACCGAGTCCGAGCCGCAGCGAGAGGTCGCCCGAGGCCTCGCAGTGGGCGGCCATCGACCGCTTGACCTCCTTCGACCCGCCCGCCAGGAACCGACCGATCATCGTGAGCCGCTGGATCGGAGGGCTCCCGCTGGCGACGTGGCCGATCATGAAGCGCATCATCGCCAGACCGGTCATGTCGACCAGATAGCTGTCGGCGCGCACGGTCCGGTCGTCGCCGAACCACTTGCCCATCTCGTACGCGTCCGCCACGCAGCCGACCCACGCGAGGAGCGACACGTAGAAGATCGCGGCCCGCTCCTCCTCGGACACGTCCTCGAGCTCCGCCATCCGCATCGCGATGACGGTCTGGCGGATGATGTGCTGCTGCGGTTGGCCCAGCCCGAGATCCGTCGCGAGCGACAGCGCGGCCACCAGCTCTGCGAGCCGGACACCGTCCCCCGGGCTGCCCTTCATCCCCCCAGCGTACAAGTGTGCCTGGCCCCGACATACAGTTGAGCGCGATGACCGACTTCCTCGTCGACAACCCGTTCGTCCTGCTGTTCCTGGTGCTCGGCGTCGGCTACCTGCTCGGCAAGGTGCGGGTCGGGGGGTTCGGACTCGGGGTGTCGGCGGTGCTGTTCGTCGGGCTCGCCTTCGGCGCGCTCTCGCCCCGGATCACGCTCCCTGAGTTCGTGTACCAGCTCGGATTGGTCATGTTCGTCTACACGGTGGGGGTGTCGGCCGGGCCCGGGTTCCTCGGGACGCTTCGTCGGCGAGCGCTCGGCGCGAACGTCGCGGTGGTGCTCGTGCTCACCGCCTCCGCGTTGCTCGCCGGCGTGCTGGGGCGCTCGCTGGGGATGTCGCGCGCGGCGACCGCGGGGATCTACACCGGCGCGACCACGAACACGCCGGCGCTCGCGGCCGTCCTCCAGCATCAGTCCGAGCAGCATGCCGAGCGCGAGCGAGCGCTCACCGACCCGGTGCTCGGGTACACGGTGGCGTATCCGTTCGGCGTCCTCGGCATGCTCGTCGCGGTCTGGGCCGCGCACCGCCGGTGGGGGCGGCGCGAGGACGCCGGCGCCGAGGCGGACGACGAGCTCGTGAACCTCACCGCCCTCGTCACCGCGGGCGGCGCCGCCGGCAGGACCACCTCGGAGCTGGTCCGCGAGCACGGGTGGACCGTCGTCCTGTCGCGGGTGCGCCGGGGCGACGAGGCCGAGGTCCCGCAGGTCGGCTTCGTGCTGCGCGAGGGCGACCTCGTCGTCGTCGTCGGCCCGATCCGCGAGGCCGAGGCGATGGTGCGCACGCTCGGCGCGCGTGCCGGCGACGAGCTCCCCCTGGACCGCACCGAGCTCGACATGCGGCGGATGTTCGTCTCGGCGACCGAGCCCGTCGGCCAGCGGATCGCCGACCTGCGCCTACCCGAGCGTTTCGGCGCGATCGTCACGCGCGTCCGCCGCGGCGACACCGACCGCCTCGCGCGCCCCGACACCGTCCTCGAGCCCGGCGACCGCGTCCGCGTGGTCGCCGCGCGCGACCGCATGCCCGAGGTCACCCGCTTCTTCGGCGACTCCTACCGCACGCTGTCCGAGATCGACGTCGCGTCCTTCAGCATCGGGCTCGTCGCCGGGCTCCTCCTCGGGCTCGTCCCCCTGCCGCTGCCGGGCGGCGGCACGTTCCGGCTCGGGATGGCCGGCGGCCCGCTCGTCGTCGGTCTCGCGCTCGGCGCGCTCGAGCGCACCGGCCCGATCACGTGGCAGCTGCCGTACCAGGCGAACCTGACGCTCCGCCAGCTCGGCGCCGTCCTGTTCCTCGGCGGCGTCGGCGTGCGCTCGGGCTACGCGTTCGCCGAGACGGTCAGCTCCGGCGACGGCGTGGACATGCTCCTCACCGGCGCGGCCGTGACCTTCCTCGCGGCCGTGCTGTTGCTCGCGATCGGTCGCGTGGTGCTGCGGGTACCCGTCGACGTCCTCTGCGGCATGGTCGCCGGGATGCAGACCCAGCCGGCCGTCCTCGCGTTCGCCGTGGAGCAGACCGGCGACGACCTCCCGAACACCGGGTACGCGTCGGTGTACCCGGTCGCGACGATCGCGAAGATCGTGTTGGCTCAGGTGCTGCTGGTGTTCTGACAGATGCGCGGATGGACATCTGATGCGCGCGGCCTTATCATCACGCATCATGGCACGGACCACGGTCGACATCGACGCCTCGGTGCTCCGCGGACTCAAGCGGCGCGCCACCCGCGAGGGCAAGACGCTCGGCCGGCTGATGTCCGAGCTGCTCGCCGACGCCCTCGAGCGGGCCGAGGAGCCCTCCCCCGCCCCGTTCACGTGGGCGACCAGCACGATGCGGGCGATGGTCGATCTCGAGGACAAGGAAGCCGTCCGCAGGGCAACGGGCGAACCGTGAGCGTCACGGTCGACGCGAACGTCCTTCTGTACGCGACCGACGAGGCGAGCCCGTTCCACGACCGGGCGAAGCGCGCGCTCGCGGAGCTCAGCGAAGGGCCTGGCATCGTGTACCTGTTCTGGCCCGCCGGTGATGGCGTACCTGCGGCTGTCGACGCACCCGTCCGTGTTCGAGCGCCCGCTCTCGCTCACGGACGCGACCCAGAACATCGAACGGCTCCTGCGCCGCCCGCACATCCAGTGTCCCGGTGAGTCCGAGCGCTTCTGGGAAGCGTTCCGGAGCGTGGCGGAGGAGGCGGACGCCCGCGGGAACCTGGTCGGGGACGCACACCTCGTGGCGCTGATGGCCGAGAACGGCGTGCGGACGATCGTCTCGCACGACCGGGACTTCCGCCGGTTCCCCTCGATCGAGGTGCGGGACCCGTTCGCCGAGCCGTAGCGGCGAGGCTGAGCGCTCTTCGGGAAGCCCGCGATGGAGGACGGCGGCTACACGGGATGGCAGATCGGGAGCGGATGGCTCTCCGTCGGGCCGCACGACCAGGTCACGGGCAAGAACACGCACCCCGGCAGGGTGATCTGGAACATCGAAACGCCCGACGTGAAGGCGGAGTTCGAGCGGTTCAAGTCCGCGGGAGCGACGGTGGTCCAAGAGCCGTACAACTTCCAGCTCATGAGCCCGATGTGAGGTCACCGGGACCGGCGGTCACCCGGCTGCTCGGAGCCCGACGCGGGAGATGGACTACTGTGCGCCCGTGAGCGTGGGGGCGCGGTGGCGGACGGTGGCGGTGGCCGCCGGACTGGCCCTCGCCGCATGCACCTCGGAGGCCGAGCCGGGCACCACCGCCGCCTCGGCATCGCCGAGCCCGAGCGCGGCGGCCGCCGGCGCCTCGGCCGCGTGCGACCTCTTCACCCAGCAGGACGCCGAGGCGCTGTTCGGGGGGCCCGTCGAGCGCGTCGCGGACCCCGTCGAGCAGGGCCTGGTCACGGCGGCTGCGGTCCCCGCGGGGACCGACGTCTGCTACTACCGGCCGACCCCCGACGACGGATCGCGGTTCGCCGCGGTGGCCATCCTGCCTCCCGGCTCGATCACCGAGGAGGAGTACCTGGCGCAGGGCGAGCGCGGCGTCGCGATCGGTGGACCCGGCGATGACGGCTTCGAGGTCGACGGCAGCATCATCACCCGCGTTGGCGATACCGTCGTGCTCGCCATCGCCACGACGATCGCCGACGAGGCCAACGATCGGGACGCGGGCCTGGAGATCGCCAGCCTCGTCGTCTCGCGCCTGCCGCCCCCCGCGCCCGACCCGGACAACCCCTCCTGTCAGCTCCTCACGGAGGCGCTCGCCGAGCCGATCCTCGGCGTGGACCTCGTGTACGGCGACGACGAGATCTCCGACGAACAGCACAGCGGGTGCGGGTTCCATGCGGTCGACGGACCCACGAACGTGACGTTACGGATGACCCGCGGCCCCGGCGCAGCAGCGGAGTACGAGGCCATCCGCGCCGACGCCGCCGACAACGAGGGCTTCCGGTCGGTCCAGGGACTCGGGGACGACGCCTTCGCGACGACGAGCGAGGCCTTCGTGCTCGCCGGCGACACGGCCTTGCGGATCACCGTGTTCGCGCCGGAGGGTGATGAAGCTGCGGTCGCGGTCGAGATCGCGCGAGCGATCGTCGCCGAGCTCTGATCCGATCCGCCAAGCGCGTCGAGAAGCGCTCGATGCCCTCGATCTGCATCGGCTGCGCCTGCAGGCGCGCGAGGCGCTCGTCCTCGTCTGCCTGGCGACGCTCGTGGTCCTCGCGCGCGGCGTCGCGCCGGCCTCGCCTCGGCCAGGCGCTCGGCGGCGTCCGCGGCGCGCTGCTCGAGGTCGGTCAGCTCGACCGCGAGCGTGCCGTCGTCCCGCTTCCAGCGCTGGACGAGCCGGTGCTTGCGCTCCTCGGCCCGCGCCAGGATCTCGCGCAGGTCGAACGGGATCGCCTCGTCCCGGACGGCGGGCACGCCGGCCCTGCCGTCACGCCGTCCCTTGCGTCGTGCGTCGCGCAGCTCTCGCCATGACCCGAACATCCGACCCTCCTGGTCCTCGGCGGGGCCGTGGCCCCGTCCGCCCGCGAGGAGCGCGAGCACCGCCCGGAGGGTGGTGGTCAAGGAGGGGGCCGCAACCACACCGCTTCTGCTGCAACGGTACGCGGAGGGTCTGACACGAACTGGTGTTCGAAATCCGTGTGCCTCGCAAGAGCGTTGACCTCTGTCGGAGGCAGCGAGTAGGCTGCATCCGTACCCACCCTGCTGCTTCGGTGGCAGGGCGCGAGGCCGCCTCCGGGCGGCCTCTGCTTTGGGCTCACCATTCCGGCGGCCGCCGGATCATGCCGTGGGCGTCCACCAAGCGAGGAGGGAACTGACTCGCCGCCAAGACGCCCGCCCTGAGGCGCCGGTAGAAGTCGCCGCGCAGGGCGCTCCGCTTGACACGCGGGTTCGGGATCACGATGCCGACCGGCAGGCCGAGCTCGTTCCGAACCGCATCGACGGGCGCCCGGAGATCCGAGTCGTTCGAGACGACGACCGCCGCCTCGCAGTCGCCGTGGAAGCCATCGATGAGCAGGTGGGTGGCGAGGTTGACGTCGGACCCCTTCTCCTCCGTTCTGAGCACCTCCATGGTCCGCGGACCGCCGGGTACGGGCGTGGCGAGGGGAAGCCGGACCCGGTTGGTCAGGAACGAGCCGTAGTGAACCGACAGCTGCGGGATCGTGCCAAGGGCGCGGATGTACGCCTGTTGACGCTGCTGCTGTCCCGGGTCCCCCGGCCTCGCTTCGACGACGGCGGTGAAGTACCTGATCCGGTGGACCGAGTAGCCGGGTAGCAGGAGTCGGCAGAGTCGCCCCAGATCGAGCCACTTGTAGGCGGTCCCTTTCAAAGCACCGTAGTAGAGGTTGAAGGCGTCCACGTATACGTTCGTGACCACGTCAGGAGCGTTCTACCGCGTGACTCCGACAGCGAGCGATCAAGTCCGCAGTCTGAGCTCGACCCCCAGCGATCCATCGAACAGAATGGGCGCGTGAGGGTCGTGAGCTGGAACATGGGCTTGGGGAGCGTGGGGGTCCGCAAGCCGGACCTTCACGACCAGGCGTGGCACTACCTCCTCGGGCTCGGCCCCGACCTCGCGTTCCTCCAGGAGACGCTGCCCCCTGCCTGGACCCGCAGCGAGGGAACCCTGATCCATGGTCCGTTCAAGCGGTGGGGATCGGTGATCTTCAGCCCCCGGTACCCGCTCGAACGGTTCCGCATTCCGCAGGAGAGCAACCTGCGCGCACTCGGCAGTTACCTCGCGTTCGCAACGGCGTCGCTCCCGGACGGCACCGAGGCCTTCGTTGCCAGCGTTCACGCCCGGGACGGCGGGGCTACCGAGGCTCAGCTGGGCAGCCTCACCCGCACCGAGGTGAGGCGTCCGTCCGCGCAGGGCGTACGGGTCAACGACGTCGCCTTCGCCGGCCTGGAAGGGCTCGTGGGTGATCGCTTCATCGTCGCAGGAGACTGGAACACCGCCCGTGGGCAGCGCTCACAGCGCGGCCGGAAGGCAGGGTCGGAGTTCTTCGAGCGAGCGCACGCGCGAGGCTGGTACGACTGCGTGTGGGACAAGACCGGCGGGGAGTTGCAGACGTTCTTCAGGAAGGGGAGCTCCCTCAAGCAGAACGATCACGCCTTCTGCGACCGGGAACTCGGCAGACTCCTCGGAAAGCCGCGGGCCGCAGCCGAGACGGCAACGGTACTCGCCCTGAGCGACCACGCGCCGCTGATCCTTGACTTCGACATGGCCCCGATCGCGATCACGAGCCTGGAAGGAAGGCCAGTCGAGACCGACTCGTAGCGGCCTAACTGCATCTGTGGAGCCGAGAAACCCAAGCCGAGACGATCGCGTCCTCGGCGAGCCCTCGCAGCCGGCGAAGTCCACCGAGTCCGGGACTCACCAGCCAGCGCTCTGCGCGAGCACCTCCTCGGAACAGCGCCCACGCCTGCGGGTGGGTCGTGAGGTCGACGGTCAGCAACTCCGGGAACGATCTGCACGTCAGCATGTGGCCGAACTTCTCCACGAGCTCGGGCGGACTCGATTTCGGCAGAAGCGAGCTCGCGTCCTGAGGCTTCGGAGTTAGATACACGACCCTGACCAGTCCGACGATGGGCCGATGCGGCTCGAAGCGCTCGAGCAGAGCCGCGTACTTCTCGCTCTTCTTGCTGACACCCTGGATCGCCACGACCTCTGTGAGGAGCTCCTCCATCGTCGTGTCATCGAGGCGCTCCGCGTAGATGCGGGCTTGGGCGTCGTTGGCAGAAGACGTGTCTGTCTTCAGCTCGAGGAACACCCAGGGGCGATCGCCCGGTGCCGAACTGTGGAGCACATAGTCGACGTTGGTGCTTTGGTTGCTCTCCTTCTTCTTCAGCGGGAACTCCTGGGCAACGAGCTGAACCGATCCGCCTTCACCAAGCGCCCAGCTGACGATGTCCGGGAGGAAGACACCCAGGAAGGCGTCGACAGCCCGCTCGAACTCGTACTTCGGGAGCTGCTTGTTCGCCACCAGCCTCTGGAGGGCTTCCGCCAGGTAGGCATCGGCGTCACCGTGTGACAGGTCGGGCTGAGCCGAGACGGTCGCAGCGGCGAATGTCGCCTCGGACACTGTGAGCTCATGACCTCCGTACGGCCGAGTTCCCATCATGTGTTTGCGGAGCCCCCGCGGGGTCTTGGCTTCTTGGCCGCAGATCGGACAGACCATCAATGCCTCCTAACCCTTCACCTGGCTGCCAGCAGATGCGCCACGGCAGCGACGGTCGAATCCACTGTCCTGTCGGTCCCGTACATCGCCATGAGGTCGATCGTCTCGTCCACTTGCTGAACGGCAACGGTCCCGTCCGTGAGGAAGACCGCCACAGGCTCGCCGTCGCGCGTGAGCAACCATGCGTTCGCGGCGTCGTTCGACGCAAGCGAACTGGGTCCCGATCCGGTCGGGAGGTCCAGGAAGTCGAGGCCGACGAAGCCGGCGATGAGGTCCTTTCGGAGGCTAGGCCGATCCAGGTCGTCAAGGATCAACGCGCACTCACATCGCCACTGCTCCAGATCCAGTCCGTGGGCTTCCAGGAACCCGGCGATCGTGCGACACACAAGCGTGCGGGCGGTCGTCGCAGGGAGCTTCGTGACAGGTGGCATCCCGAGCCAGTCCGAAACGTACCGGATGAACCCGCGCCGGTCTTCGATCGACAGCCACTCCATGAGCATCGCGGACCAAACATCCTCCAGGCCCGAGACACTTCGCCGACCGCTCCCGGTCCCAGCTCGGTTGACGTCGATGTAGCCGGCGCCGTCCAGTCGGACGACCCTCAGGCAGTCGTAGACGACGCCCGTAATCGGAACGCTCTGCGCGACGAGCAGTTCCTCGGCGTATCGGCGGACCAGCTCCGCCACGAGGCGCCACGACGCGGCTTCGCGGATGTTCCTATCGACAACGCCCGCGAGCATGTCGTCGGCCGTCTCGCCGAAACGCTGCTGGAACTCACCTGGCTGCCAGGCGGGTTCCTCATCCATGGTCAGACCTCCCACCAAACGCCATCTGGTTGCTCCTCCGTGTCGTCGAAGTAGTCGCCGAAGCGCTCCGAGCCGAACGTGTGGATCGGCACCAAGCGCATCGGGTCGAGCGCTCTGGCCAGCCGTTGCAGGTCGGCGATCGAGGCGTGTCCGGATGTGTGGTGCTGGACCATCGGAATCCCATGCGCATCCAGGAAGGCGATCAGACGCTTGCCGGACGGCTCCTCCAGGTAGCCGGACCACAGCGACCAGATCGGCTCGGGCGCCCTCGAGCGCGCCGGCCTTCTCGATCGAGGAGCCGACGCCATGGGCGGAACGACATCACGTAGCGACCACGTTCCTTCGCGAGGTCCTCCTCGAAGATCCGATGCACGGCGATCTCGTCGACGAGCTCGAAAGCTCCGGCGTCCTTGACGCGCGTTGTTGCCACGCCGGGACGAACACCTGGACCTGCTGCCAGTGGGCCTGGCGGGATGTTCGGGTTCCCCGTGGCCCTCGCGATGGTCGCCCCGTAGAGAGTCATCACGAACGAGCGACCCGTCCGCTTGGTCGCGCGGAACAACCTCACCATCCGGTCGATGTTCTGCGGCGGAGTAGACGGCCAGCACCATGCCCTCGGTGGCGATCGTGCCGACGCACGCGTCCTCGACTGCTTCCTCGGTGGGGTTGCCGTCCTGACCTGCCATCAGGTCCCACCTGCGTCCCCTCCATCAGCAGCACGTCGACATCGACGGGGGCACCCGCAGCAGCTCCTCGAAGATCGCGCGCTTCCTCCCGTGACCGCGGATGTCGCCCGTGTAGAAGAGCTTCCTGCCGTCCGCCTCTACGAGCAGCGAGTAGGCATCGAACGCGCTGTGGTCGTTCAGGTACGGCGTGACGTGGAAGGGACCGATCGCAACGTCTGACGATGATGGAACTGGTCGGAGGGCGTCAGCTCGGTCCCTCGGGTCCAGAAGGACGCTCCTGCCGAGGATCCGCTGGGTCGCCTCCCGCAGAACACCGGCACTTCCGCGCGCACCGAGGGAACAAGACCCCAGTGATCCTGATGCGCGTGGGAGATCAGGATCCCGAGGAGGTCGGCATCCGGGGTCGTGAGTCCTTTGACGTCGGGGATCCGGGCGCGCGCGTGCTCCCCAGGCTCGAGAGGCTCGAGGGGCATCCCCAGATCGAGGACGATCCGTTCACCAGAGGACGCCTCGACTTCAACGCAGCTCCCACCGATCTCATGTGCGCCGCGATGGATCCGGACCCTCATGCCAGGCCCCTCGATGTGAAGGCGTACCGGCCGAATCGTACGGCCGGCCACCGACACAGGCACCCTCCCCACCCTTATCCGGGATACATGGACCAGGCGTCCACCGTGATTGCGAAAGCGCCGCCGCAGGTGGCTAGGCCAGAACCCAGGAGGCAACGATCGTCGCGCCAACCAGTTCCGGATCGGTGACCATCGTCTTGCGGAGGTTCAGCTGCACGACGGCAGAGTCATCCACGTCGAACACGATGCCGGAGATCGCCTCGAAACCCTCTTGGTTTGGGTTGCTGCGAGGCGCGAACAGCGTGTCCAAGACAGGCTTCGCTGGGTTGTCCAATTCGGTACTGCCGCCCTGAAGGAAGAACTCCACCCCGAGGTTGACCCCGCGAGGGCAGTCTCGCACCTAGCGTACGGGCTGTGTCCGCCGCACCGGTGGCGCAGTGCGCAAGATCGGGTGATGCGAGACGACGGCTGCCGACCAGGGTCGCCTATAGCCGTCACGCCCGACGGTGCGCCCGTTGGAGACGGCCTCGAGCCCAGTCGGGGCCGGCGGCGCCTCGTTCACGAGGGCGATGTCCGCACCGAGCTCGTCCAGTACGCTCCAGTTCCGGACCTTGTGGGCCATGTTCCACACGACTGCCTTCATCTCGTCCTCCTATTCCGAAGGACCAAGGTCGCTGCCGAGCATCGGCCACCTACTCCCCGCGAGTGAATCGGAGATCCCCGCGGGCGGACCGTCAAGGCTCTCCCAGGCTTCGACCCGGCCACGTGCGCCGGCACTTCGGGAAGCGAGCATCCCAGGAAGCGCGTGCCGTCCGATCGCCGGGTGCGATCCACGATCTCGCCGCCACAAAGACAGGCCTCTCCGGAACTCGTGGGTTCACTCTGCGCGGACCGAGCATCCTGGACGTCATCTTCGATGGCGTCGATGTCCAGGTCTCGGGCTTGTGCGCGGCGCCCGCGATCTCGAGCACCTCGCGATCGCGCAGGATCGCCGGCTGGTCGAGCAGCCAGCGCTTCACGCCCCGAGCTGGACCGACGTACACGTCCGCCGGCATCTCCTTGATCGTCAGCTCGTCGACGATGAGCGCGAGCGCTCCACGGACCTCGACCGGCCGACCGAGGGCGGCGCTCAGCAGTCTCGAGGCACGACGAGCCTCGGCCGCGGCCTTCGGCAGGTAATCGGTCTTGTGTCCGTTGACGAGCAGGGAGCGCGGACCGACCCATGCCTTGCCGGTCAGGTTCTTCGTGTTGATCGTGAAGACGCCGCCCGGACCCACCACCAGGTGATCGATGTTGGCGCCTCGCTCGCCGACTGGAACGTCGTTCAACAGGTACCAGCCGTCCGGGAGTCGGCCGAGCAGCCACCCGACGAAGATCTCGCCATGCGCCCCACGACGCCACGCGCGTTCGTCGGTGTGCTGGCGAAGGAGTAGTGGTCCGAGCGTGCGTAGCGGGCTCGCCGCCCGCGCCTTCCGCGCCATGTCCGCGGCCCCGCCTCCGGCCGGCCTGCCGGCCAGGGTCCGCGGGACCTCGACGAAGTACTGACCCTCGGCCCGATCTGACATCTCGTCTGGGTATCGGCACGCGTCGGGCGTTGGACTGACCCACGGAGCCTCGATTGGGCGAGATGTCGGAGGCGGGGGCTACCATCCGTTCTTGAGCGGCGTTTGGAGGTGCGGTCATGTTGAGCGAGTCGGAGCTGGCAACGTTGGAGGAGCGCTGCCGGGCGGTTCCACTCACGTCCAGCGAGTACGTGGCCACAGACTTCGTCATGGCTCTCTTCGATACCGTCCTCGACTACCAGAACCACGTCGAGACCATCCGCAAGGCGGGCGAGCACTTCACCGCCAACCACTTCGACGAGATCTGGTCGCTCGACGACCTCGAACGCGCGCTGGTGCGTTTCCCCGACGACCAGGACGGCGATCGGGAACTCGCGACGTACCTCTGGGGGAACCGTCACTGGCGTCGAGCACACGAACTCCGCGGACTGGTCGCCTACTTCCGTGAGCGTGACGTCATCGACCTGGCCTCGCTGCGGCGGTGGGCGGCGGGATCTAGGCCTGAGGACTTCCTCGGCCACATCAAGGGGCTCGGCCCCGCCGTGTACCGGTGGCTGGTCATGCGGGCTGGCGTTGAGACCATCAAGCCCGACACCCACATCCTCCGGTTCGTGGGCAGCGCCGTGGGGCGGTCAGTCTCGGAGGACGAGGCCGTGTCGTCGCTCGAAGCCGTCGCCACGCGTCTAGGGGTGCAGGCCCGGGTGCTCGACTGGAGTATCTGGGAGTCGCAGAGGGGCAGCGGGGCAGTTAGTTCGGGGCCCGTCGGAAGTGCCGACTCCGCTCCCGGGCCATGAGGATCAGACGTACTCAGAGAGCGCCCGCAAGGTGGGCTCAACCACGTGGACCAGGTAGGCCTGGTGAGGGAGTCTCCCCATGCGAGGGCCCGTGCGCGGCCGGGTGCGAGAGGCGCGCGGCGACCATCCCGCAGCCAGCGATCGTCAACCTCGAGAGGTGATCCTCCGAGCGCTCCTCTGTGTCGATCACACCGGTGGGACCGACACGGAAATCCGGGTGATCGATCCGTTCACCATCAAGGGTAGTGATCTCCGCCTCGCTATCGTGAAGGGCCTTCTCGAACACCCCGAAGTGCCGGTGCGCCGCTTGGGACGACAAGAGGCCACAGAGCGCCGCGAACGCTCGTCACCACCGTGGCGGGATCTCGAGAACGCCTTGTGCATTTGCCAGGAGCCGGGAGGCGGAGGCTACGAGACGCGATGCTGAGGCCTCGACGGGCGAAGCGGGCAACTGGGCCACCCGCGCCGCAAGGTCCTCCATGCCGTGCCGGACGGGGGGAACAGGCCCAGCCCACACTGGCTGAAGCCGCGCGGATGGGCCGCGTCCGAGTTCCGGCGCACCCGACCGTGTCTCACATCCGGCAGTCGAACGTTGCACAACTGAGGCCTTGCACCGACCTCTTGCCGCCACCCCTTCGCCCCGCATCCGGGAACCCAAGGCACTTGGGGGCACTCAGCTGCCGCGCGGCCCGTGGGATTCTGCCGACGTGTAGATGGCGGCGCTGTCCTCGCAATGACTGCGAACCACCTCGATCCAGCTCGAATACCAGTACCAGGTTCCCGCCACCTCGACTCCCAACCCTCTGCCGGGATTCTTCGCGTCGAGGGAGTGCCAGAGTTCAGTGTGCCAGTGCATCGAGAACCGCCGATAGCCCTCTTCCTGCATCATCCGCACAATCTGCCCCGGCCGAAACTTGGGTCGCTCGACCTCCTTGAAGGTCACATAGTCGCGGTTCACCGACCGGGCAATCTCCGAGTCGGGCTTGAGGAACTCGATAACCTCATCGGCCTGCCCAGGCTTCCCGACCAGCTTAGGAACGAACAGCATCCTGAAGGCGAAGCGCTCGCTATTGAGCTCATCAGCCGTCAACTCGCTGTCGAACCGAGCGATGTAAGAGCGCACTTGTGGCGGTAGGTCAGCCTCGGTGGGACTACTGAGCTGCTCTCGCGAGATGCTCTGGAACTGGAGGCTGTAGCCCAGGAATCGATCGATTCCGTGCCCCTTGCCAAAGAACTCCTTGACGTAGCGGTTGTAGTTCAGACAACAGGCCTGATAGCGCGCACTCACATACTGGTCAAGGGCTGGACTCATATGATGCGTAATCTCGTCGCGCAACCCGATAAGGAACAACAGGTTCTTCTTCGTCGGATTGTCGAGTGGGCACTCTCTCGCGGTGAGGCACCGCTTCAAATCCCAATACCTGAAGCCGCCATCGTCGGTCCGGTCGAAGCGCCGGCGCACCCCTTCGCGTCGGTAGTAACGATACTCGACCCCCGTGCGCCGATAGTACGCGTGCAAGAGATACGTCCACGCGATATTCATGAGGACGATGAAGGTTTCCGACTTGAACTGGACAAGGGGGTTGTTGAAGACCTGCACTCCTGTCAGGGCGGCGTCTTGGGACTGCGTGATGAGTCGCGTGGCAACTGAGTGGAGGCGCCGGGGCATGCAGGAAGCGTAGGCTCTACCCCCGCATCAGGCAATCGATCATGACCCACTCGCGCGTGTCGTCCGAGCGACGCAGGTCCGTCTGGAGTCGTGCAACCCAGAACCCATTGCACCCATCCGCGTGCTTGGACCTTCGGAACGACCGCCCTCCTCTTCCCTGGGCGGGACAAGGGGTGCCGTTCCGGGGCGTCCATGGCACGGCCGAACGCCAGGACCGGTGGGGGTGCCGTTCCGAGGCGCCCTAGTCGAAGGCCAGCTAGACACTCCACGATGGCTTCAATCCTTCCTTCGCCGAGTGTCTGCCGCGTGGACGTGACCACCAGCTGTAGCCCGGCCGGGCCTAGCAGATCGGCTGAGCCCGTGGAGACGGGGATGCGTGCCCGGGCTGTCTCTCTACCCGTGATACAAAGTCGTTCATGACATGCGGCATGGTGGCGGAGCAGTACTGCACGCTCGTAAGCCACAAGCTTGAGGTCGCCAGGTTCCATCTGGCGGAGTTCGAGAGGCTTGTCAAGGGGGAGCTCGCCGCCGTGAGCAGCGACTTTCCTGATGTGAGGTACGCGCCGTTCCATGGGCACGCAGACGGCGCGGTCTTCGAAGCGTTCGCGGCCTTCGACACCTTCAGCTGCGCGGTCGCTCACAAGTTCGAGACGCCGCAAGCAGATCGCGCATCGTTCAAGTCAATCGCCGGCCAATCGAAGGTTCCACCGGAAATCGCCCGACGCGTGGCCGAGACGATTGCAGCAGAGGAGTGGAAACGCCTCGAATGGCTGCGCAATCTCGCAGGTCATCGGGGCGTCGTCAGCGAGAGCATGCGTTGGGGACGACATCTGAAGGGGGGTTTCAGATCCATCTTCCGGATGGAGCCGAGGCACTCCCGGTCATCACGAACCTTCTTCAATGGACGGAAGGACAACTCCTGAACCTGTTCGTCGGAGTCTGCGAACGAGAGCGGTCGATTCTTCGGCACCGACGCCGACGCCGAGCGAACACCTAGCCTCACGCCTTGGCGCAGATTGGGACCCCGCTGCCAGGGACGCAGGGGGTGCCGTTCCGGAGTGCCCTATCTCCTATCCCATCGGGTGCAAGACCGCGGATCCTCGGCCTCATAGAGGGACATCCGCGACTCGAAGCGAGCATCCGGCGCCTCATACCCAGTCGGGCGCTAGTCCTCCGGCCAAGTGACTCGCGACAAGAAGAAGTCGCGGGTCTGATCGTCCTCGAAGTACACGTAGCAGCCCTGAAGTCCTCGCGTCAGCAGCACGCGGTAGGTGTTCTTCACAAGCGCTGTGAAGGAGCGCAAGTCCGCCTTTGCGCCGCGCTTGACGATGTTGTCGTGCGAGTACTCCGGCTGACCCACCCATCCCTGCCGGGCGCCACACGAGGTCGCGGCCGAAGATGACGCCGGCGAAGTCGTACTCGAAGCCCTGCGCGGTGTAGACGCAGCCGACCTGCTCGAGACCGCCCGGATCGCTTGCCCAATAGTTGGACTTCGGGATGCCGGGCGCGAGTCGGCGTGACGTCAGCCTTAGCGTTCCATGGCATCGACCAATCATCGACGAAGACATCACGCACGAGGGTTCCGTCATCGTTCCGGGTCGGACCATGGCCAACAGAACCCAGCCGTGAGCCGGGCAGAGTAGCCTTCGTCGGCCTTGTTCCGAATCATCGCCTCGAGCTCCTGCGGCGTGTCCACGATCTCGAAGTCGAACTCCTCCTTCGGATCCCACAGGACGTAAGGGCGTCGCGTCGATCTCCAGCGAGTTGTCGACCCAGCCGACGAAGGCATCGGAACCGCCGCAACGGAACTGCGTCTCCAGCTCGTGCTCGAACACCGGGATCTCCAGCGTTCGCGGTGTCCCGGATCAGCTCGAGCTGCCAACCTCACCCGGACGCACCACCTGACGGTCGTCGATGAAGAAGACGCTCACCTTCGCTGCCTTCATCAGCTCCTCGACCTGGGGCAGATCGGAGCGTGCATCCTTCCGCATGAATCGGTTGTTGCTGGACTCGCGGATCCGGTGGGCCTCGTCGCAGATGACGGCATCGAGGAGTTGGGGCTCCGCCCGGCGAAGCTGTTGAAGTAGTTGAACTGCGCCTTCGCCCTTGACCCGACGACCTTCCGGAGGTTCTCCGGTGAATGCCTTCGACCCGGTCGCGTGCTGCGTGACGAAGCCCCTCTCCCGACAATTCCGCGAGGAGGTTCACGGCGATCACGGACTTCCCGGTCCCCGGCCCCCCTTGATGAGGAAGACGCTCTGCTCGGTGCTCGCCTGGCGGTCGCGGACCCTCCTAGGATGTGGTTGAAGGCGACCTGCTGTTCATCGAGCAGCACGTAGGCCGGCTCACGCCGGATCACGCGGGCGGTGTGCTCCAGCAATCGCTTGTGAGGCCGGTACCGCCCCTTGAGCACATCCTCCAGCACCGGCCGCCCGTCTCCGGCCACAAGCTGATGTTCAGGAAGTCAGCGAATGCGTCGACCTGATCTCCCGCGAAGAGGGGCCAGCGGTCCAGGAGCGGCCGTGTGCTTCCGCCCATAGCTCCTCATCGGGATCGAACGTGCGTTGTGTGCATAGGCACAGGACGACATTCCGACCGATCCGTCGGAGAACGTCGTGTGCACGTCCCTGAGGTATCGCTCGTAGCCACCCACCTGCGCCGACGGGTGGAGGACGTCCCGGATCGCCCGCCGATGAAGACCGTGACGCAGTCCTCGATCGGTGAAGGCTCGACTTCGCTCCCACTGCTTGAGCTCGACGATGACCGCCTGGCGGTCGATCCCTCGCATCCTGGCCCGTGAGCATGCAGTCCAGACGCTTCGACGAGAGCGGGAGCTGCAGCTCGACCACGATGCCGTGGTCCTCGAGCGATCGCAACCTGGATCGCGTCCGACATCGCTCGCAGCGAGTTCTGCCAGGAGTTCACCTCGCTGGGCGCCGGTTCGTACCGGAAGTAGTCGAAGAAAGCCGTCTTCAGCTTCTCCGCGATGCGGTTGTGCGTCGCGTCCGCGACGAAGTCCACCGTCACGCCGCTGTAGAGGTGCAACTACTCGCTCCCTCTCCGCGAGTACTTGTCGCGTTCCCCTTCGACAGCTCGACGGGTACGTTCCTCGTTCTCGTGGATCTTCGAATCGACCGCTCGCGGCCAGATCGATATGCGAGCACATCGGCGATGCGCAGAAGGTAGATCTGGACGTCCGCTAGCTCCGCTGAAACGCGTCCCCGCTCGGGTTCGCTCAGGTCCCGGGATTCGCTGCTTCCGTGAGCCACTGGAAGATCTCGAGCAGCTCCCCAGCCTCAGCCGCGAGCGCCATCGCGAGGTTCTTCGGGGAGTGGAACTGTTCCCACTCACGGGCCGCAGCGAAGCTACGGAGTCGCTGTTGGATGACCGTGATGTTGAACTCGTCGCGCGGTTCGGTCACGGACGTCATCACCCCCGGTACACCGTATCCCCATGCCACTGGAGGAGTTCGGTGCTCGGACGGTCGTCGGCGCGAGAGGGGACCCAGATCTCCAGTCCATTCATCGCGTAGTAGTACTCACCGTTGTCGTAGTCCTCGCGGAGGCGGCGGCTCACCCTCAGTTGGTACCGGGGCGTCACGGTGAGGAATCCTCGGTCGAAGAGGGTATGCACGTCCGAGCGCAACAGCAGGCCATTGTCGACCCGGTGCTCTCCACCCGCGGTGACCGGCCGGATGTGCGCCGCCTGCAGGACCGGCAGGATCTTCTCCCGTGTGATCGCACAACGGCGCTCGTACGTCTCGGTGACGAGGGCTCGGAACGACCCTTGACCGAGTCGCTGACGTACCCATCCTTCCGTGAACATCTCCCGGGCGTCGGCCTCGGCCGTCTCGGGACTGAGCGCGATCAGTCGGTACTGGATCGCTTCCCATAGGTCCGGGTACTCGACGAGGTTGTACGTCTTGCCCGACACGATGTTCTTCGCCCAATCGGCTGGCCCTGGGATCCATTCGTCGCGGGGGAAGAAGAACGGCTGCTCGAGCAGAACGCAGCCGATCTCGGTCTCGGGATCGGCCCGCTGGCTCCGGTAGTGTCTCGATCCGGCGCAGCATGTCAGCAAGCGTCTTTGCACCGTTCTTCGTACCGAAGGCGTCCCAGGCCAGGCCGCAGGGCAGCACGCTGTAGCCCGCGAAGAACCCGCCTCCCACGATGAAGTGGTTCGGGTAGTGCAGCTTGAAGAGGAACACCTCACCTGGCTGCAGCGCCTTGAAGCCATGCGGGCCCGGCTGCCAGAAGTTGACCTCGTCCACCCCGTTGAGGCTCGCCAGGAACCGGTACCAGTCGCCGTCGGTCACGCCGACGTACGCGTTCACCCGGGCAGTGTGGGCCAGTCAGTGCCCAACGTTCAAGTCAGAGGAAGGGAGCCCCGCGATCTCTCGCGGCCCTGCGGCGCTCTAGGATGCGGGTGCCATGATGGTTCGCCCTCGGCGGCCCGGGGTGATCTCCTGCCTCGCGATCCTGGTGCTCGTGGCTGCGGCGTGCGGCCCGAGCGGAGCGACGGCGACCCGCGAGGCCTCGCTCGACGCCAAGCCCTCGGCCCGGGCGTTCGTGCGGGTGAACCAGGTCGGCTACCTCGCGGACGAGCCCAAGCACGCCTTCCTCCTCGCCGGCGCGGACGAGACCGGGACGCCGTTCGAGGTCCTCGACGCCGCGGGGACGGTCGTCGCCTCGGCGAGGTCGGGGAGGACCTCGGCCGCGTGGAGCGAGCGGTTCCCGCACGTGCACGCGATCGACGTCTCCACCGTGACCGCGCCCGGCGTCTACAAGATCCGCGCGGAAACGGACGACCGGGCCGTCTCGCCCCCGTTCGCGGTCGGAGACCCGTCCGACCTGTTCGCTCCCCTGCTCGGCAATGCCCTGCGCTTCTTCCAGGCGCAGCGGGACGGCCCCGACGCGATCGGCGCCGTCCTGAATCGGCAGGGGCGCACCTGCACGACCGGCGGGCCCGCGTCTTCCGGCGCGCCCGCTACACCTCCGAGTACACGATCGTCGATCCGGTGCCGGTGCCGGGCGCGCCGCGGCTCGACGTCTCGGGCGGCTGGTTCGACGCGGGCGACTACATCAAGGGGATCCAGACCGAGAGCTACGCGGCGGCGATGCTGCTCGTCGCCCGCCGGGACTTCCCCGGCCTCCTGGGTCCGGGCTCGGAGGCCGACCTCACCGCCGAGCTGCGGTTCGAGCTCGACTGGCTGCTGAAGATGTGGGACGACCGGTCGCTGACGCTGCACTACCAGGTCGGTTTCGGGACGGGAGCGAGCGGTACGCGGCGACCACGACCTCTGGCGGCTGCCGCAGGAGGACGACACCTACGGCGGCAGGGAGCCTCGCTACCGGTTCATCCGTCACCGGCCGGTCTTCCGGGCCGGGCCGCCGGGATCGCCGGTGAGCCCGAACCTGGCCGGACGCCTGGCGGCGGCTTTCGGCCTGTGCTCGCAGGTCTTCCGCGACGCCGACCCGGCGTTCGCGGACCGGTGCCTGCTCGCGGGACAGCACGTCTTCGATCTCGCCGACACGGACCCCGGCCGCCTGCTGACCTTCTCGCCCTGGGACTACTACCCGGAGACCGAGTCGGCACTCGGACCTCGAGCTCGGGGCCGTCGAGACTCCACCGCGCGACGCAGGCCGCGGGCCTGCCGGCCGGGCTCCCGCACCCCGACCTGGCCTACTACCTCGACCGGGCGGCGTCCTGGGCCAACGCGTACCTGCACGGCGACGATGGGCGACACGCTGAACCTGTACGACGTGAGCGCGCTCGCTCACGCCGAGCTCGCGCGGGCCATCGACGCCGCCGGTCCCGCGCCGGACCTCGCGGTCGCTCGCGGCGAGCTGATCGCCGACCTCGAGCGCCAGCTCGAGGGCGCGGCCGAGCGAGCGGCGGGCGATCCGTTCGGCTTCGGCTTCCCCTACGCCGAGTACGACGGCACGTCCCACGCCCAGGGGCTGGCGATCACCGCCAGCCTGTACGGGGAGCTCACGGGCGACGACGCCTGGGACGCCTTCGGACGGCGGCAGCTCGACGTGATCCTGGGCGCCAACGCCTGGGGCACGTCCTCCTCGTGGGCGCCGGTACCACCTTCCCCCGTTGCGTCCACCACCAGGTAGCCAACATCGTCGGCACGCTCGACGGCTCGCCGCCGGTCCTGCTGGGCGCCGCCGTGAACGGCACGAACCGGACGAACCAGTTCAGGTGGCTCGGCTGCCGGAGGGCGGACGTCCCTGTCCACCCGACGGGTCGGACCGGTTCGCGCGCTTCGACGGGATGAACGCCGCTGGTGGGACGACGCGCGTTCGTGGCCGACCTCGGAGCCCGCGATCGACTTCGCGGCGACGACCCCGCTCGCCTTCGCCTTGCTGATCTCCTGAGACCGCGGACACGACCGCCTGTCGAAGCCGCCGCTATGGGGTCCAGGCCCGCGCCGCCCGTAGCACGATCCGCCGCCCGTCGAGATGCCCTCGGATGATCGTCACGTCGCTGGCGCGGTCGGTGTCGAAGACGACGTGCAGGGTCCCGGAGACGCCCGGTGCCTCGACCCGCAACCTACCGTTCGCGACCGCTGCGCGCCGGAGCCACACGACCTTGCCCGACACCGCGACGTCGGCCACGAACCGCGCCTGTCGGAACGTCAGCACCAGCGGGCGCTCGAAGCTCAGGTACGGGCCGCGGATCTGGTAGGAGCCGCCCCGGAGTCCCACGCCGCTCCCACCGTAGAGCACGTTCCACCACCGGTTGAAGGCATCGGCGATCGTCTCGACGACGACCCACGCGACCCGGCGGTCGCCCGCCGTCGACCCGTCCGCCGGTCCCGCCCGCCGAGCTTGGGGAGCGTCCGCCACCCGCGCCGGGAACGACTCGACGACGTTGATGGTCGGCGTCTGCGAGGCGCAGGAAGTGTCGCCCGCATCCAGCGTCCGGACGAAGCGGCGCACGATCCGGGAGGCGCATCGCTCGTAGTCGTACAGCGCCGAGACGTGGATCTCGTTCGCGACGGGGACGAACGTCGCGTTCGGCCACGCCGCGGCGGCGTCGCTCGCGTTCACCAGCGGTGTGGTCACGTCGTCAGCTCACCGTTCACCACGAGGACGGGCACGTCGGAGTGGGGACCGATCGTGGGCGTCGGCCGATCGCCCGGGCCGAGCTCGGGCCACCGCAGGCAACCGCGCACCAGCTGGTCCTCGTAGACCGACCGGAGCCACACCTCGTTGGGGAACGGGGCGAACGCGTCGGGAGCAAGCGCCCCGATCGCGTCGTCGAGCTGCCGGCGCCGTCCTCGGGCACGGCGGCCGACCGGTCCCAGATCGTCGGGTAGTCGGCGACAGGCGATCGCGGCGTACGCGCCCTCCGAATACGCGCGCGGGTTGCCTCCGCCGCCCAGCGACACCAGGTCCTCGGCCGCCAGGCGCAGCAGCGCCGTCGGGTCCCCCGCCCGGAACGCCTCGAGCGCCGCGGGGAAGTCCCGGTAGATGGTGAACACGTAGGCCGCGTCGTACAGCAGCTGCGCGAGCGTGGCCCCCGTCAGCCGCACCCGGTACGCGGCACCCGACGAGTCGATGCCGGTGCCCACGAGCGGCCGGCGTTCCAGCCGCCGCGCGGCGCGCGCGACGTCGTCGACGATCCCACGGCAGGTCCCGGCCCGACGACATAGCGTCGCCCACGACCGCTTCAATGCGGCCGCCGCGTCACGGGCGAACGGGTCGTACGAGTCGTCGTACGCCGCGTCAAGCACGACGGCCTCGGTGAGGTCGGGGTGGCGGATGGCGAACACCTGCGCGAGGTACGTGCCGTACGAGTCGCCGTACACGACGACCTTCGGAACTCCGAGCGCCCCCAGGATCGCCGCGAGGTCGTCCGCGGCGGCCGCCGAGCCGTACGCGTTCGCGGCTTCGCCGAGCTGCTCCGCACACTCGCCCACCGCCCTCGCGTAGTCGCCGATCCCGTCCTGCAGCGCCGGACAGTCGATCGCTCCCGACCCGCCCGTCCCACGCTGGTCCATGAGGATCAGGTCGCGGTCGCGGAGCAACGGCTCGAACAGGAACCGATAGCTACCTGCGGATCCGATGGAGCCGTAGCCCGGCCCGCCCTCGAACGCCACGATCGGCACCCCGGCCGGGGCGCTCGCGTCCGAGTTCGCGAAGACACGGAAGCGGACCGAGAGTGGGTCGCCTTCGTCGGGCCGGTCCCAGAACAGCGGTACGTCGATCGTGCCGCACAGGTCGCGTGGCGCACCCGAGCACGGCTCGATGCGAGCGTCGCCCGCGCCCGAAGCCGCCGCCTCGCCGGACGGCCCCGGCGTGATGGCGACCGAGACCACCGCCAGGGCGACAACCGCAACCGCGAGGCGACGCGCGCTCATGGGGCAGGGATCGCGAGCTCGATCGCCCGGCCCTCGAGCACGCCGCGAACGTGGGCCGTCGCGAGGGGTTCGAGGTCGTTCCAGCGGAACCGCAGGTGGCCCTCGGGCGCGCCGGGCCCCTCGAGGCTCACGCGGGCCCCGATCGCGCCCGTGCGCCGGTCCCACCACGCCGTCCCGCTCACCGCGACGTCGCGGACCCAGCGCACGTCGTCCAGGGTCCACGAGACCAACCGGTATCCGCTCGTGGTGAACGAACCTCCCCGAAGACCAACGCCCTCGGATCCCCACATGCCCCACCAGCGGGCGATCACGTCGGCGACGGTCGCGGCGGCCACGGTCGCAGCTCGGCGGGCCGGGGGGCCCTGGACCTGTGCCGCCCGCACGGCGAACGCGTCGACCGCTCGGATCTCCGCGTACTCCCTGGCGCACGACGTGTCACCGGCGTCGAGCCTCCGCAAGAACCGGAGCACGATCCGGGACGCACACCGGTGCTGGTCGCCGAGGGCCGTGACGTGCGTGCGGTTCGCCACCGGCACGAAGGTCGCGTTCGGGAAGCTCGAGGCCACCTGCTCGGCCCCCTCGGGCGAGGTCACGGAGTCCAGGTCGCCGACGAGCACCAGCGTGGGAACGTCCGGGTACGCGTGCGGGTCCGGCAGCGGCGGCAACGGACGGTCGGGGACGGGCCACCGCAGGCACGAGTCGAGGTCCTCGACCGGCGAGGAGATCCACTCCTGCACCGTGAACGGCGCGAACGCCTTCGGGTCCTCGCGCTCGAGCAGCCGGATGGCCTCGAGGTACTGCCCGGGTCGCCGGGACGGCGGGGCGAGCATGTCGTAGAGCTGCGGGTAGTCGTTGCACGAGACGGCGTTCGCGAGTCCCTGCGAGTAGTAGCGGGGGGCGCCGCCCCCGCCCAACCACACGTTCTCCCGGGCGAGCCGCAACAGCGGCATCGGGTCCGGCCGTGGGGCAAGCGCCGCCCGGACCGCGGCGTCCAGCTCCCGGTACACCGTCGGCGAGTAGCCGGCTCCCGTGTACACGTAGATCAGGATGCCGGGGTCGAGGGTCACGCGCCGGAGCTTGCCGTCGGCGTTCGGCGCGACGCCGGTGATCGGGTCGTCCGCCAGCCGCCGGTCCAGCCGCGCGAGCCGGCGGACGGGATCACCGCCGACCGCGGCGCAGCCCGGGTCGCGCTCGCAGACCAGGCGCACGCCGTCGGCCGCCGCCCGGGCCAGGTCGCGCCACCACGGATCGGCGCCCTCGACCGGGTAGGCCGCGTCCAGGATCAACGCGCGCAGGCGGTCGGGATGACGGACGGCGAAGGTCTGCGAGAAGAACGTGCCGTACGAGTCCCCGTACAGGTCGATCGTGTCGATCGCCAGCGCGTCCAGCACATCGGCCAGGTCGTCGGCAGCGCTCGCCGTGCCGTAGACGTCGGAGGCGCTCCCGAGCTGCCGGCCGCAGCGCCCCACGGCCTGCGGCCAGCGGTCGTAGTCGGGCAGCCGCAGGTCCTGGAGCGGCCGGCAATCGATCGGCTCGGACGTCCCGGTCCCGCGGAGGTCCACGAGCAGCAGGTCGTGGCGGTCCATCATCGGCCGGAACAGCGGGAGGTAGTAGCCGCGCGATGCCGTGGTCGCGTACCCGGGGCCGCCCTCGATCGCGACGATCGGCTCTCGGGCCGGCCGCGACGCGTCCGTGTGGCGGTAGAGCTCGTAGCCGATGCGGATCGAGCCGGCCAACGGATCGGCTCGATCGAGCGGCACCTCGACGGTCCCGCACACGGCCCGGTCGCGCCCACCGCATGGACGCTCGGAGGGCTCCGGTTCACCACCGGCGGGGACCGGAGCCACCATCACGGCGGCGAGGAACAGGACGAGGCCCGAGAGCACGCGCTTCGTCAACGGCCCGGCCGATCCAAGGGGTGCCCCATCAGGAGGGCCAGTCACGCTTGGGCTTCGGCTCCTTGCTCATCAGGTCGTCCAACGAGGGGTTGCGCCCGCGCTCGGCCTCCGCCATCTTCTCCTCGAGGCTGTCCGGCCGAAGATCGCCCGCCGCCTCGAGCAGCTCCTCCAGCGACCTGCCGGCGCTCCCCTTCAGCCGGATGCGCAAACCCTCGTCGTCCATGGAGGCAGTCTGCCACTCCGCGGCGGGTCGGATCGATACCCCGTCCAACGGCACGCCCCGGCGCGCACGGGTCCTACCGCGGGCAACCGATCCGCATCGCCAGGATGTCGCGCAGGCTCACGATGCCGGCGAGGGTGCTCCCCTCCAGGACGGGCAGGTGCCGGAACCCGTTGCTGAGCATCACGTCGGCGGCATCGTCGGCGTCCGTGAGGGGATCGACGGTCGTCGGGTCGGGGGTCATCCACTCCGAGACCAGGATGGCGCTGCGCTCGAGGTGATGGCCGTCGAACTCCAAAGCGGAGTCCTCTACGTGATCCACGCGATCGGCCCTCAGGGAACGATACCGACCGCAGTACGAGGAGGCGAAGAGATGGCGGATCTGAAGACCAAGAAGGGCACGAAGCTCTCCAAGGCAGCTCCGGGGGACGGACCGTGAGTGAGGTCGCCCGTGAGGCGCTGCAGAAGTACCTGGCGAGCTGATCGAGGCTCCCCAAGCGCCACTGCGGAGGTCGATCACTCGGTGGCGGGCTCGGAGCCGGTGAGCGAGTCGGCGAGCGCCGTTACCACGGGATCGATGTGCTCGGGTCCGAACACGAGGGGCGGCCGGATCTTCAGGACGTGATCGAGGCGGCCGGTCGACCCGACCAGCACACCTGCGCTCGCCGCTCGCGATGGGCCCGCCGCTACAGGATCTGCGCGAGGAAGGTCTTCGTCCGGTCGTGCTGCGGCGCGCCGAAGAACGCGTCCGGATGCCCCTCCTCGATGATCTCGCCGTCGGCCATCATCGCGATGCGGGAGGCCGCCCCCTTCGCGAACCCCATCTCGTGGGTCACGACGATCATCGTCATGTGCTCGGCCGCCAGCTCCTTCATCACGGCCAGGACCTCGCCGATCATCTCGGGGTCGAGCGCGCTCGTCGGCTCGTCGAAGAGCATCAGCGCCGGCTTCATCGCGAGCGCCCTCGCGATCGCGACCCGCTGCTGCTGCCCGCCGGACAGCTTGCGCGGGTAGGCGCTCGCCTTGTCCTTGAGCCCCACGCGCTCGAGCAGGCCCATCGCGCTCTCGGCCGCCTCATCGCGTGGGGTGTTCCGCACCTGCGTGGGGCCCTCGACGATGTTCTCCAGGGCCGTCTTGTGCGGGAACAGGTTGAAGTTCTGGAACACCATCCCGATCTCGGCGCGCTGCCGGGCGATGTTCCGCTCCTTGTCCTCGACGAGGCGCCCGTCGTGCGACTCCTTGTAGCCGATCAGGTGGCCGTTCACGAGGATCCGGCCCTTCTGGATCTTCTCCAGGTGGTTCACGCAGCGCAGGAACGTCGACTTGCCGGAGCCCGACGGCCCCAGGATCACGACCGCCTCGCCCCGCCGCACGGTCAGCGACAGCCCGCGGAGCACGTGCAATCGGCCGAAGTACTTGTGCACGTCGGTGGCCTGGACGATCGTCTGGTCCCCGGACACGATCTCGGGTGCGACGGCCTCGCTCATCGACCCGGGCCTTCGAGCGGGCCCTGCGTCGCGTCGGCGTAGCCGAAGAGCCGTCGTCGGAACGTCAGACGCTCGTGTACGGCGCGCTCCTCGGCCCACCCTCTGCCCAGCCGGTTCTCGATCTGCATCTGGATGACCATCCAGACCGACGTCATGATCAGGTAGTAGATGGACGCGGCGAAGAAGACCTCGAACGGCTTGAACTCCTGCCCCTGGATGTAGCTCGCGGCGGTGTAGAGCTCGACCACCGAGATCACCGACAGCAGCGACGTCGTCTTCAGCATCATGTTGAACTGGTTGCCGAGCGGCGGCACGATCAGCCGGGCCGCCTGAGGCAGCACGATCCGCCGCATCGCGCGTCCGCGCGTCATCCCGACGGATCGCGCCGCCTCCAGCTGACCCGACTCCACGCCGGTGATCCCCGCCCTGACGATCTCCGCCATGTAGGCGGCTTCGTTCGCCGACAGGGCGAAGATCCCGGCGAGGATGCGTCCGGGGATCAGCCACCCGAACACGTTGACGTCGCCCCACATGTAGCCGCCGAAGATCGACAGGCCGAAGAACGGGAACCCGCCGAAGTAGACCAGGGCGATCTGGACCAGGAGCGGCGTTCCACGGAAGAACCAGATGTAGACCGCCGAGGCGTACCGGAGCGCCCGCGAGTGCGACATCCGCGCCAGCGAGAGGACGACCCCGCCGATGCACCCCAGGGTCTCGGAGACCATGGCGATGATGATCGTGAGGCGGATCCCGTGCAGCACCACGCTGTTCGGCCGGAACAGGTAGTCGAGGAACGCCTCCCAGTCGAACGGGTACGCGGCAACGGTCGGGCTCACGATGCGCTCGCTCCGCTTCTGGCCTCAGGTTCGATGACGGCTAGTCGAAGATGCTCGCGCCCGCGAACTCCCACTCCGTGAAGACCTGGATGTACGTCCCGTCGTCGACCATCGACTGGAGCGCAGCCTCGATCGCCGAGGCGAGCCCGGTGTTCTCCGGCATCACGCTGACCCCGACGATGTTCTGCTCCGTGATGTCCCACGTGTACGAGATCTCGAACTGGTCGGAGCTCTCCTTGACCATGTACGAGCCCGTCCCGATGCTCGTCACGTAGACGTCGACGTGCCCGGACTGCAGGGCCTGCAGGGCGTCCGGGCTCTTCGGGAACTGCTGGATGTCGATCGGCTCATCGCCGTCGGCCTCGCACTGCTTGCTGAAGTCCTCGAGCGCGGTGATCTCGAGTGCGCCCGTCTGACCGCCGGCGGACTTGCCGCACAGATCGGCCTCGCTCAGCAGGCCGGCGGGGTTCCCCTTCTGGACGACGAACACCTCGGCGCTCTTCCAGTAGGGGATCATCGTGAGCTCGGCCTCGCGCTCCGGCGTGATGAGCTGGTCGGCCCAGATCACGTCGCACTTGTCCGTCTTCAGCGCCGCGATGATCGTGTCGTACACCGAGTTCTGGAAGACCGGCTCGAGCCCCAGCCTGTTCGCGGTCTCGGTGAAGAGCTCGACGTCGATGCCGATCGGCTCGCCCTGCTCGTCGAAGAACTGGAACGGCGGGTACGGCATGTCCATGCAGGCGACGAGCCTGCCGGGCCGGACGAGCTCGTCCGACGGCACCTCCGCGACGAGCTCCTGGGCCGGCGACTCCTCTGCGGTCGGCCCGGTCGCCTCAGGCTCCTTCGTGTCTTCCCCGCATGCTGCGAACAGCAGCACCGCTGCTGCGAACAGCGCGATCGCCGTGATGCGTCGGTGCATGCCACGCCCCCTCTCGCGTTGCTGCCGTTGCGGAGGCGCGGCGCCCCACCTCGTCGGCGCGCGCAACGGGACGGCTCCTGCCTACGGTGATGGCTCGAACGAGGCGCCCGGTATCCGCGGCCTCCTTCCGGCTCGGGTGACGTGGTTCGCTGGGCACACCCTGATCGTCCGGACCAAGCCCGACGCCACGTTGACTACTCCTTCCCAGGCGCGCGCGCAAGTGCCGTGCGTGCGGGCTCGCTCCCGCAGGTCGACCGTTTGAGGGCGCCCTTCGGTCCTGCTGCGCGCTCGGGCAGCGCCGATGCGTGATGTGAGGCCGTCGTGTCCCGCGCCTTGCGGGGCGTTCGACCCAATCGTCGTTCCCGGCGTCCGGCGATGATCGTTGCCGCGACCTACCGGAGATCCACGCCATGCGACCTTCCGCTCTCCTCGCCAGCCTCGTCGTCCTCGCGTTCGGCGCGGGGCGTGCGACACGGGGTCTGAGCCCGCCCCGACGGCGCCCTCGACGATCGACCTGCCCGTGCCGCAGACCCGAGGCGACGTCCCGCTCGAGCAGACCCTCGCGGATCGCCGTTCCGTGCGCGACTTCACGGACGAGCGCCTGACGCTCGAGGAGCTCTCCCAGCTGCTCTGGGCCGCCCAAGGAGTGACCGCCGAGTGGGGAGGCCGCACCGCGCCCTCTGCCGGTGCCCTGTATCCGTTGGAGATCTACGTCGTCACGCCGGATGGCCTGTACCACTACCTGCCCGAGGGGCACCGGGCCGAGATCCTCACCACCGAGGACGTACGTGCGTCCCTCGCCGACGCCGCGCTCGGGCAGGCCGCGGTCCGCGAGGCGCCGGCGGTGCTCGTCGTGACCGCCGTGTACGCGCGGACGGAGATCAAGTACGGGGAGCGCGCGGCGAGGTACATCCACCTGGAGGCGGGACACGCCGCCCAGAACGTCCTGCTCCAAGCCGTGGCGATCGGGCTCGGCGGTGTTCCGGTGGGCGCGTTCTCGGACGCGGCCGTCCAGCGGGCGCTGGACCTGCCCGAGGACCACGAGCCCCTGTACCTGATCCCGGTGGGTCACCCCGCCGCCGGGTAGCGCTACGGCCGTCCGCCGGCGCGCCGACGGCGCTCGTACAGCTGGTCGGCCTTGCGCTCCTTCCACTCGCTCGAGAACACCGGCCCGAACGTGACGAGCGTGTTC
>CAVPUQ010000001.1:0-594863 GCA_963708985.1 uncultured Actinomycetes bacterium | reverse complement strand
TTCTCTGCGACAACTTCTTCGCGTCGGTCGGGGGGCCGTCGTTCCCCAACCACTTCTTCTTCGTCGCCGGGCAGTCGGGCGGCGCGCTGGACAACCCGGAGAACATCGAGGTCCGCTTCGACGAGGGGAACAAGAAGTTCAAGTCGTGGGGGTGCGACGCCGTCGGCGAGAACGTCTTCGTGCTCGTGAAGGACGAGCAGGGCAACCTCACCAAGCACGACACGTGCTTCAACTTCCCGACCGTGCCCGAGCAACTCGAGGAAGCCGGCGTCTCGTGGGCGTACTACTCGGCCGGCAAGTACCAGACCGGCTACTTCTGGAACGCGCTGAACGGCGTCTCGGGCGTGTACCACACGGACCTGTGGCGCCCCGAGCGCATCCGCGCGGTCGACAAGCTCCCGGAGGACATCAGGGCGGGACGGTTGCCCTCGGTCACGTGGGTCACGCCGCGGTTCGAGCTCTCGGACCACCCACCCGAGAGCACCTGCTTCGCGCACGACTGGCTCACCGACGTCGTGAACGCGGTGATGACCTCCGACGGATGGGAGCACACCGCGCTGTTCGTGACGTGGGACGAGTGGGGCGGCTTCTACGACCACGTCCCTCCGCCTGAGGTCGACGACATCGGGCTCGGGTTCCGCGTGCCGACGATCGTCATCAGCCCGTACGCGAAGAAGGGCTACGTCGACGACGCCGAGGCCGAGTTCTCGACGCCACTCAAGTTCATCGAGGACAACTGGGGGCTGCCGTACCTCACCTCGCGGATCGAGCGCACCCACAACTTCGAGCACGTCTTCGACTTCGAGCACAACCCCCGCAAGGACGTGGAGCCGCTCGCCAGGCACGGCTCCTGCTACGGCACCCCGTGGGAGTTCCCCGGGGCCGACTATCCCGGCTGGCCTGCCGAGACCACGCCCGACCCCACCCAGTTCGTGTAGCAGTCAGCCACCCGAGGCCGAACTTGACCGGCGGCCGTGCCCGACGGATACTTCCTTTCGGTCTGAAAGGAAGCCTGCCGTGGATCACGCGGTCACGATCCTCGAGGTGCTCCGTCAGCGGGTGGAGGCATCCAGGGGCGATCTCGCCGAGCTCACCGGCCTGTCGGCCGCGACCATCAGTCGAGCCATCGCCAAGCTCCGGCGGGACGGGCTCGTCGATGAGCGGCCCGGCGACCCCGCGGCGCTCGGTCGTCCGCCCCGCATCGTGCGGCTCCGGACGGATGCTGCGCTCGTGCTCGGCATCGACGCCGGCAGCTCGCGCATCCGGGCGGTCGTCACCGACCTCGAGGGCGGGATCCGGGCGTCGGCGAGCAGCCTCGTGCGCCGGACCGACGATGCGACGTCGATCGTGGAGACGATCGCCCTCACCGCGGGGCAAGCTCGCGCGCAGGTGGGTCCGCGGCCCGTGCTCGCGGCGGCCGCCGGCGTGTCCGGCATCGTGGACCGGGCCTCGGGTCGGGTGCTCCTGTCTCCCGACCTGCCCGGCCTCGAGGGAGACATGCTCGCGAGCCGGCTCGAGGCCCTCGTGGGTGTACCGACGGAGATCGACAACGACGACCTCCTCGCTGCGCTGGGTGAGGCGGCGTTCGGTGCGGCGGAGGGGTGCTCCGACGTCGTCTTCCTGTCCCTCGGCTACGGGCTCGGCGCCGGGCTCATCGTGGGTGGCAGGCCCGTTCGCGGCTCGAGCTCGTCGGCGGGCGCGATCGCGTTCCTCGCGCCAGGCCGCATGGAGAACCGCGCGTCCGGCCGGGTGATCCCGACGCGTTACCTCGATCGGGTCGCCCAGCGCCGATCCCCCGATGGGCTCCGGCCGACGACCAAGATCGACGCCGAGGAGGTGCTCCGGCGAGCCGCTCAGGGGGATGCCGTCGCGGAGGCCGTCGTCCGCGACGTCCTGGACGCGCTCGGCGACCTGGTGGTCAACGTCGCGGCACTCCTGGACCCCGAGGTCATCGTGATCGGCGGTGGCCTCACCCGCGGCGCCCGCGACTTCGTGGGGCCGCTCGAGGACCGGCTCCGCAACTCCGTCCCCTACCCACCGAGGTTGGTCCGATCCGCGCTCGGGGACGACGCGGTCACCCGAGGGGCTGCCGTCCTCGCGCTGAGCATCGCCAAGCACCGTCTCGCCGCTCGGGACGGTGCCTCGACCCCACAACCCCACCCCCGACGCATCGGAGCGCTCGATCTCGTCTAGGAAGGAGGAGGTATCCATGACCGACCTGCGAACGGCACGCTCGCAGTCGCTCTACGCGGAGGCCCAGAAGGTGATCGCCGGCGGCGTGAACAGCGGTGTCCGCGGCCCGGCGGCCGGATGGGTCCCGGGACCACCGGTCGTCGATCACGGCTCCGGGCCGTACCTGTGGGACGTCGACGGGAACCGGTACATCGACTACCTGTTGGCGCTCGGTCCGATGATCCACGGCCACGCGCACCCACACATGACCGAGGCGGTCACGACCGCGATCCGAGACATCGGCACGATGTTCGCGCTCCCGTACGAGCTCGAAGCGGAGGCCGCCCGAAGGATCACCGCGGTGGTGCCCTCGGCCGAGCTCGTTCGGTTCTCGAACTCGGGCACCGAGGCCGTGCTCCACGCGACGAGGATGGCTCGCGCCGCGACCGGCCGCGACGTCGTCGTGCGGTTCGAGGGTCAGTACCACGGGTGGGCGGACCAGCTCGAGTGGAGCCACCATCCGCCGCTCGATGCCGCCGGCCCTCACGAGCGTCCGCACGCGATCCCCGGTTCGAAGGGGATCCCGGCCGCAATCGGTCCCACGCTCGCTGTCATGCCGTGGAACGACGCCGAGGTCGTCGAGGCCTTCATGCGCGAGCGCGGGAGCGAGGTGGCTGCGATCCTCACCGAGCCGATCATGGGGAACACGGGCGTGATCCCGCCGAAGCCCGGCTACCTCGAGGCGCTCCGCCGCATCGCGACCGAGCACGGTGCGCTCCTCATCTTCGACGAGGTCATCACCGGGTTCCGGGTCGCGCTCGGCGGCGCGCAAGCCAAGTACGGCGTGACGCCGGACCTGACCACGATGGCGAAGGCCCTCGGTGGCGGCTTCCCGGTATCGGCGATCGTGGGACGCCGGGACCTCATGGAGCTCGTCGCCGAGGGTGAGGTGCTCCACGCCGGTACCTACAACGCGAGCGCGCTCGCGATGGCGGCGGTGTGCGCCTCGATCGACCTGCTCTCGGAGCCCGGTACGCACGACCGGCTCTTCGAGCGCGCCGAGCAGCTGATGGCGGGGTTCCGCGGCATCTTCGAGGCGCGCGGTATCCCCGTGCAGGTGCAGGGCGTCGGGCCGATGTTCCAGATCTGGTTCAGCGAGACGCCGATCCAGGACTACCGGGATGCGGCCCCGCACCTGAACTCGCCGAAGTACGCGGCCCTGGCCCACGCCTTGCACCAGCGGGGCGTGATGGTGCACCCGAGCAACATCGAGCTCTGGTTCGTGTCGACGGTCCACACCGAAGAGGACGTCGATGCAACGCTCTCGGCTTTCGAGGGAGCGGTGGACGCGACGGCGGGCGAGCTCGCGTCGTGATGGAGGGGGGTTAGGCAGATGCGGACACACAGGGTCATCGCCGCAACGATCGGGGCGCTCCTGTTGGTGACGTCCTTCGCGACGGCGTGTACGCGAGACGAGGGCGGCACGACACGGACCACGCTCCGCGTGGGCTGGTCCTCGGAACCCGACAAGATGAACCCGCTCACGTCCTGGAGCTCCGAGGCGTACGAGGTCCTCGCCCTCGTCTACGACAACCTGCTCGGCTACGACGAGAACCTGAAGACCGAGAACCAACTCGCCGAGACCTTCGAGTACTCGAGCGACGGGCTGTCGATCACGTATCACCTGCGGCCGGGCGTCATGTGGCACGACGGGGAGCCGTTCACCTCGGCCGACGTGAAGTTCACCTACGAGCTCATCAAGGACGGGAACCTCGGCGCCTACGCGCAGTGGCTCACGGGGATGACCGGGGTGGAGACGCCGGACGACCAGACCGTCGTCGTGTCCTTCGACGCGCCGCAGGCGTTCGATCCGGGACTCGCGATCCCGATCGTGCCCGAGCACATCTGGTCGACGATCGCTCCGGACGAGCTCAAGAAGTTCCCGAACGACGCCCCGATCGGCACGGGACCGTACCGGTTCGTGGAGTGGAAGCAGGGCGAGACGGTCACCCTCGAGCGGAACCCCGACTGGTGGGGAGACGCGCCGTCGGCCAAGCGCATCGTGTTCGTCCTGTACGGCAACGAGGACGTCATGGCCCAGGCGCTCCGCGCCGGGGAGGTCGACATCCTGACCGAGGTGCCGCCGACGATCTTCGACGGGCTCGTCGGCGCCGAGAACGTGAAGGCGGTCTCGCTCCCCTCGTTCTCGTTCCACCACATCGGCTTCAACGTCGACACCGATCCGGCCTCGAAGGGCAACCCGCTGCTCCGGGACCCGGTGATCCGGCAGGCGCTCAACGACGCGATCGACCGGAACCAGCTCGTCGAGCTCGCGCTGGCCGGCCACGGCCAGCCCGGGAGCGTGCTACTGCCACCGGCCTTCGGTGACTGGCAGTACCAGGTGACGCCCGAGGAGGAGATGAACGCGAACCCCGACGCGGCCAAGGCGCTGCTCGAGGACGCGGGCTATACGGACACGAACGGTGACGGGATCCGCGAGAGCCCCGACGGCGACCCGCTCGAGTTCCGCCTCATCGCGATCGAGTCCACGACGGTCGACGTCCGAGCCGCCGAGCTGTTCCGGGACGCCGCATCCGAGGTCGGGATCCGGCTCGACCTGCAGACGATGGACGAGAACACGCTCGGCGACATCGTCTACAACCTCAAGGACCCCGACTGGGACATCTTCGTGTGGGGTTGGGACTCAGGCGTGGCCGATCCCGACTACATGCTCGGCATCGTGCTCTGCAGCCAGATCGGCGGCAACAACGACGTCTTCTACTGCGATCAGAAGTACGACGACCTCTACGATCAGCAGGCGACGACGGTCGACGAGGCCGCCCGGCTACCGATCGTGCATGAGATGCAGCGCATGTTCTACGAGTCCGGTGTGTACATCGTGATGTGGTACCAGGACAAGCTCCAGGCCTACCGGACGGACACGTGGGAGGGCTGGACCGAGACCCCCGGAGGGATCGTCTTCAACTTCACCCGAGACAACTACCTGAACGCGACCCCGGTGGCGTGAGCCGGGACTGAAGGATCGGCAGGCCGCGATGGGTGTGTTCAGGGCGGGCTACCTCCTGCGCAAGGCGGGGCAGCTCGCCATCACGCTGTTCGCGGTGATCACCTTCAACTTCCTGCTGTTCCGCGTGTTGCCCGGCGATCCCGTGCAGCTGATCGCCCGGGCCGGACACCTGAGTCCGGAGGCGGCCGACCAGCTCCGAGCGGCGTTCGGACTGGATCGGCCGCTCCCGGTCCAGTACTGGTACTACCTGCGCCGGCTGTTCGCGGGGGACTTCGGCTTCTCGTACACGTATGGGCGCTCGGTCAACAGCATCGTCGCCGAGCGCATGACCAACACGATGATCCTCCTGGGGGCGGCAACGGTCCTGATCGTGGTGCTCGGGGTCGGGCTCGGGATCCTCGCCGCCGCTCGGCGCGACTCCAAGGTGGACTCGGGCCTCGTCGTCAGCTCGCTCGTGTTCTGGAGCTTCCCGACGTTCTGGACGGGGATGATCCTCGTGTTCCTCCTCGGCGTGTGGCTCCACGCCTTCCCGATCTCCGGCATGACCACGCCGGGGGCCGTCTACAGCGGCACCCTCGACCGATGGTCCGACATCGTGAGCCACCTGTTCCTGCCGACCATCACGCTCGCGCTCGTCGATATCGCGCAGTTCGTCCTCATCACCCGGAGCTCGCTCGTGGACGTCCTCACCGAGGACTTCATCCTGACCGCGAAGGCGAAGGGTCTCCCACGTCGTCGGGTGATCTGGCGGCACGGGTTCCGGAACGCGTTGCTGCCGGTGATCACGGCCTCGGCCCTCTACATCAGTCTCGTGGTCGGCGGTGCGATCCAGGTCGAGACGGTCTTCTCCTACCCGGGGATAGGGCGGCTGATCTACGACGCCGTGCTGCGGCGCGACTACCCGATCCTCGAGGCATGCTTCCTGATCTTCGCGGTGACGGTGATCCTCGCGAACTTCGCGAGCGACCTCCTCTATCAGGTCCTCGATCCGAGGGTGCGGGAGGCGTGATGGCCGATCCCGTCCATGTCGAGCAGCCCGTTCGCGCCGACGAGGACCTCGAGCGGGCAAGCGCGATGCGCAGGGCGTGGCGCGAGCTCTGGGGTGACGGGCTCGGCCGGATCGGGGTCCTGCTGCTGCTCCTCGTCGCCGTGGTGGCCGTCGTCGGCCCGCTGCTGTTCCCGTTCGACCCCAAGGCGGTGGGCACGACCTCGTCGGACATCTTCCGCAGGCCCTCCGCGCAGCACTGGCTCGGCACGGACGAGCTCGGACGCGATGTCTTCCGGCAGGTGCTGGCCGGCGCGCGGATCTCGCTGCTGGTCGGTCTCGTCGCGACGGCGATCTCCATGCTCGTCGGCTCGCTGATCGGGCTCGTGTCGGGCTACGCGGCCGGCAAGCTCGACGCGGTGATGATGCGCTTCACCGACTTCTTCCTCGTGATCCCGACCCTGCCGCTCGTGATCGCCCTCGCGGCGATCTTCGGTCAGAGCCTGGGGATCATCATCCTGGTCATCGGCCTCACCGGATGGCCGGGGACGGCTCGGATCGTGCGCTCCCAGGTCCTGTCGCTCCGCGAGCGGCAGTTCGTCGCTCGGATCCGCTCGTTCGGTGCGACCGATCTGCGGATCGTCGGTGTGCACATCCTGCCGAACGTCCTTCCGCTGATCTTCGCGAACACGGTGCTCGTCATCGCGGGCTCGATCCTGTCCGAAGCCACCCTCGCGTTCCTCGGGCTCGGCGACCCGGTGCACGTGTCGTGGGGCACGATGCTGCACTTCGCGTTCGTCACCGGCGCGACCGGCCGAGGCGCCTGGTGGTACTTCCTGCCGCCGGGGATCGGCATCGTGGTGGTCGTGCTCGGCTTCACGCTGATCGGGCACACCCTCGACCGGATCCTCAACCCACGGCTGCGGGAGCGCTGATGAGCCTCCTCGAGATCAGCGGACTCGGGATCCGGTACACGACCAAGACCGGCGTGGTCCAGGCGGTGGAGGACGTGGACCTCACGGTCGGCGAGGGCGAGATGGTCGGCCTCGCGGGTGAGTCTGCTTGCGGGAAGACGACGGTTGCGCTCGCGATCCCGCGGCTCCTTCCCGACAACGCCGCCGTCACCTCGGGCCAGGTCCGGATGGACGGGCTCGACCTCCTGACGGTCCCCGAGTCCGAGATGGAGCGAACGCGTTGGTCGCGGGTCTCGATGGTCTTCCAGGGCGCCATGAACGCGCTGAACCCGGTGCAGACCATCGGCGCACAGATCCTCGAGCCGATCCGCTTCCACGAACCGGGCACCTCCTCCGCACGAGCGAAGGCACGGGTGGCCGAGCTGCTCGAACAGGTCGGTATCCCGGCGGCCAGAGGCGGCGAGTACCCGCACGAGTTCTCGGGCGGCATGCGACAGCGCGTGATGATCGCGATGGCGCTCGCGTGCCGCCCGAAGCTGGTGATCGCCGACGAGCCGGTCACGGCGCTCGACGTGATGACGCAGGCCCAGATCCTCAGCCTGCTCAGGGACCTCCGACGCCAGCTCGGTATCGCGATGATCCTGATCTCACACGACCTGTCGGTGATCGCCGAGACCTGCGACCGCGTCGCCATCATGTACGCGGGTCGGATCGCCGAGCAGGCGCCGGCCGCGATCCTGTTCGGCACCCGGGAGCGCCCCGCGCGTCCCGCGCACCCGTACACGCAGGCACTGCTCGGGGCCTTCCCGAACATCCACCGCCAGCGGACCTTCGTCGAGGGGATCCCGGGGTACCCGCCGGACCTGTCGGCTCCTCCACCCGGATGTCGATTCGCCGGTCGTTGCCCGAGGGCGATCGACCGGTGCCGCAGCGAGACCCCGTTGCTCCGAGCTCTCGGCGACGAGCACGCCGCCGCGTGTCACCTGGCCGAGGAGGACCGATGAGCGTCGAGCGCGCATCTCGGCCGGCGGAGCCGGTGCTCCCGCCCGGCGAGCCCGTGCTGCGCGTCGAGGACCTCTCCGTCCACTACCCCGTGCGCCGGGGCTCGGGGGTGTTCGGCGCTCGTGGTGTGGTCCGCGCCGTCGACGGCGTGTCGTTCGACGTGCGGCCGGGCGAGGTGCTCGCCCTCGTGGGCGAGTCCGGCTGCGGCAAGACCACCATCGCCCGTGCCGTGATGCGCCTGGTGGAGCCCACAGCGGGTCGCGTCGTCTTCCGAGGACGGGACGTCACCCATCTGCGGGGTCGCGGCCTTCGCGAGCTCCGGCAACGCTTCCAGATGGTGTTCCAGGACCCCTACGAGTCCCTGGATCCACGCCAAACGGTGTTCGAGACCGTGTCGGAGCCGCTCCTGATCCACGGGCGCGGCCGCGACGCGAGCGGGCGCCGGGAGCTGGTCCACCGAGCGCTCGAGCGGGCGGGCCTGCACCCGCCCGAAGAGATCGCCCCGCGGTACCCACACCACCTCTCGGGAGGCCAGCGACAGCGGGTAGCGATCGCAGCCGCGATGGTGCTCGACCCTACGCTCGTCGTGGCCGACGAGCCCGTCTCGATGCTCGACGTGTCGCTCCGTGCGGGGATCTTGAAGCTCATGCTCGAGCTGCGCGAGCGGCGCGACCTCGCCTACCTGTTCATCACGCACGACCTTTCCCTCGCGTGGGTCGTCGCCGATCGGATCGCGGTGGTCTACCTCGGCCGCGTCGTCGAGATCGGCCCGGCAGCCGACGTGATCGCCCGCCCCCGACACCCCTACACGCGAGCCCTCGTGTCCGTCGTCCCCGTGCCCGAGGCCGGCGCCGCCGAGGACCAGATCCTGCTCGTCGGCGAGACGCCCTCGCCCACGTCGATCCCGCCGGGCTGCCGGTTCGCGTCCCGCTGCTGGCTCCGGCGCGAGCGGGGCGACCCGCAGGAGTGCACGACCATCGACCCCGCGCTCCGCGACGAGGGCTCGTCGACGCACCTCGCCGCCTGTCACTTCGCGGAGGAAGCCGAGGAAGGAGTCACCCATGACCATCGATGACCGTGATGTTGAGGAGCTGCTCTCGGACCTGATCCGCATCGAGTCCGTGACGCCCTGGCTGATCTCGGATGGAGCCGGTGAGGCCGAGATCGTTCGCTTCATGCGGGGATGGCTCGAGGGCTCCGGCGCGGAGGTCGCCCTCGAGGAGGTCGAGCCCGGACGACCGAACCTGCTCGCGCGGCTCCGCGGCACCGGGGGCGGGCCCACGGTCTGCCTGAACGCGCACGCGGACACGGTCGGCTTCGAGAGCTGGCGCGATCGCGCGCTCGAGCCCCGGCGCGACGGCGACCGGCTGATCGGACTCGGTGCGGCCGACGACAAGGCCGGCTGCGCGATCGCGCTCCTCGTCCTGCGCGAGATCGCGGCCTCGGGGTCGGCGCTTCGCGGCGACCTCCTGGTCACGTGCGTCGCCGACGAGGAGGGTGCGTCGATCGGCACCTTCGACCTCGTCGAGCGTCACCGGGGCGAGATCGACGCCGTGCTCGTGCTCGAGCCCGACGCGCTGCCGCGGTGCGTCGTCGAGCACCAGGGCTTCGGTTGGGTCGACGTCGTCGTGCACGGCAAGGCCGCCCACGGCTCGACGCCGGACGAGGGCATCGACGCGATCGTGCACATGGCCGAGGTCATCACGCGGCTCGCGAAGCTCGACCGCGAGACGTTCGTCCCGAACCCCGATCCGATGAACGGGCGCACGGTCTTCCACACCGGCACGATCGCGGGCGGCACCGACTACGCGACCTATCCGAGCCGCTGCACGCTCGGCATCGAGATCGGCACGCAGCCGGGCGAGCACCTCGCCGACCGCGTCCGTGAGATCGAGGAGATCTTCGCCGAGGTCCGTCTTCTCTACCCCGACTTCCGAGGCGAGGTGGACGTGAAGGTCGAGCGGGAGCCCTTCCGCGCCGCGGGGCACGAGGCCCTGTGGGACGCGCTCGACGCGGGAGCGCGCGAGGTGCTCGGCCGCCCGCTCGAACCCGTCGGCATGAACGCCTGGGCCGACTCGGGGCTGTTGCAGGGGGCCGACATCCCGACACTCATGCTCGGGCCGCTCGGGGGGAACTTCCACGCCCCCGACGAGTGGGTCTCGATCGGCGAGACCGTGCAGGTCGCCCGGCTCGTCGAGCACGCCGTGCGGACCTTCTGCAGGTAGATCGTCAGCTCGAGCGCGGGATCACGAGCGCGTCGACCGCCGACGCACCCGCCGGGACCGCAGATCACCGGGTTCGCGTCGAGCGCCTCGAGGTGCTCGCCGAGGTCGTGCGCGAGCCACGACAGACCGGCGAGCGCCCGCGAGAGCGCGCCGACGTCGGAGGCCGGCGCGCCGCGCACGCCCTCGAGCAGCGGGCGGATCTCCAGGCGGTCGATCATCCGCACCGCCCGCGCCGCGTCGACCGGCGGCAGCGCCAGCCGGCGATCCTTCAGCACCTCGACGAGCACGCCGCCCGCCGCGACGAGCACGAGAGGTCCGAACTGGGGATCGCGCACGACGCCGAGCGCGACCTCGACGCCCTTCGGCGCCATCTTCGAGACCGTGACCTGTGGCCCGAGGTGCCGCTCGAGGTCGTCGTACGCCTCCTCGAGCGACGGGGAGTCGTCGATCCCGAGGCGCACGCCACCGACATCCGACTTGTGCTGCACGTCGGGCGCGGCCGTCTTCACGGCGACGGGGAAGCCGATGCGCTCGGCGGCCGAGATCGCGTCCTCGAGGGTGTCCGCGCGCCGGCTCGCGACGACCGGGATGCCGTAGTCCGCGAGGAGCGCGAGCCCCTCGAGCTCGTCGAACGGCTCACCGCTCGACAGGCGTGCGCGCCAGCGCGCTCGCATCTCATCGGTCGCGGGCGAGTGGCCTCCGACCGGCGAGAGCGAGCGGTGGTCGCGATGGTCGAACAGGTGGCGGAACGCGGCGAGCCCCGTGAGCGTGCCCTCCAGCGCGGGCGCGCCGACCTCGTACAGCCGGCGGACGTCGCTCCGGTCGATGCCGCCGGCGAAGTTGCTGAGCATGGCCATCGGCTTGTCGGTCTCGGGCCACACGTTCAGGAAGCAGGAGAAGTAGCCCTCCTCGTCCGCGTCGTCGGTCACGAGGTCGACGGCGAACGCGAGGGCCGCCACGCTCGGGTCCTGCACGAGCGCGCGGAGGGAACCGGTGATGACCTCGCCCGCGTCTCGCCCCGTCCCCCAGAAGTCGAGCGGGTTGATCGGGAGCAGGCCCTCATCGAGGAGCTCCTCGAGCTTGCCGGTCGCCTCCGGCCCGAGCGTCGCGAGTGACACCCCCACCGCCGCGGCGGCATCGACCATCATCGCCCGCTCGCCGCCCGAGTCGTGCGCGGTCGCGAGCGCCCCGGGACCCGCCCGCCGTCCCGCGACGAACAGCGCGAGCGTGTCGGCCATCTCGTCGAGCGACTCGACGCGGTGCACACCGTCGGCCTCGAAGAGCGCCTCGTACGCACCGTCCTCCCCGGCGAGGGCGCCCGAGTGCGCCGAGACCATCTCGCGCGTGAACGCCTCGCGCCCGACCTTCAGGGCCACGACCGGGACGTCGCGCTCGTTCGCGACGCGCATCGCGGCGCGGAAACCCTCCGGATCGCGGATCGCCTCGATGAACAGGCCGACGGCCTTCGTGCTCGGCAGGCCGAGCGCGTACCGCAGGTAGTCCGAGGTGGTCGTGACGAACTCCTGGCCGGAAGACACCAGGAGGTTGAAGCGCAGGTCGCGGTCGTTGTGCATGAAGGCCGCGAACGCTGAACCCGAGTGGCTGATGAAGGCGATCCCGCCCGACGGGAGCTCGGCTGGCTCCTCCCAGCCGGTGACGCGCAGACCGCGCTCGACGTTCACGAAGCCCATGCAGTTGCCACCGCAGATCGCCATGCGGGCCTCGCGCGCGACGGCGGCGAGGCGCTCGGTGAGTGGTGGGGCGTCCTCCGCGCGGCTCCTCGAACCCGCTGGCGTAGATGACCGCCGAGCGGACGCCCGCCTGCGCGCACGCGGTCAGCGTGTCCTCGAGCTGCGCGTTCGCGAGCGCGATCACGGCGAGGTCGACGGGCTCGGGCACCTCGGCGATGGACCCGTAGCACCGAAGCCCGGACAGCTCCTCGTACCGGGGGTTGATGGGGTAGACCGCACCGTCGAAGCCGCCGAGCTCGACGAGCTGCCGCAGGGTCTCGTGGCCGACCGAGCCCTCGCGTGCGCTCGCGCCGATGACCGCGACCGAGCGCGCCTCGAGCATGCGCTCGAGCGCGGACCGACCCGCGTCGGTGCCCACCTCCGGAGCCGTCACGCGCCCGACGCTACTTCTTCTTCGCGACGGCCTTGTCCTTCACGGCCATCTTGAAGGCCTGCCAGCCAGGGATGCCGTTCACGCCGCCGCCGCCGTGCGTCGCGCACGAGCCGTGGTAGAGCCCCTTCACCGGCGTGCGGAAGTCCGCGTAGCCGGGCGCCGGCCGCATGTGGAACAGCTGATCCACCGCGAGCTCGCCGTGGAAGATGTTCCCGCCGATCATGCCGAGGTCCTGCTCCATGTCGTACGGACCGATGACCTGGCGGTCGATCACGGCCGACTTGAAGTTCGGCGCGAGGTCGTTGTACTCGTCGATGCAGCGGTCGGCGTAGGCCTCGAGCTCCTCGCGGTGCGGCTCGGTGTTCCACTCGTGCGGGCACCACTGGCTGTACATCGAGAAGATGTGGATGCCCTCGGGGCACAGCTGCTTGTCGAGCGAGGTCGGGATCGTGCCGTCGACGAAGGGCCGGTCGGCCGCCTTGTGGTCCATGTGCGCGTCCTGGAACGCGCGCTCGGCGTACTCGGTCGAGAAGCACAGCTCGACCGAGCCCGTGTGGTGGTCCTGGAGCTCCTTGCCCGGGTCGGCGGTGAAGTCCGGCAGCTCCGAGAGCGCGACGTTGACCTTCACGACGCCCGAGCGCGTCCGCCACCGCTCGATGTCCCACACGAAGTCGGCGGGCAGGTCGTAGCGGTCGATGAGGTCGAGGAACGCGATCTTCGGGTGGACCGTCGTGACGCCGACCGGGGCACGCAGCTCCTCGCCGTCCTCGAGCGCGACGCCGACGAACCGACCGTTCCGCACGAGGATCTTCGAGACCTTCGCGTTCAGGCGGATCTCACAGCCGAACGACTCGGCGGAGCGGTGGATCGAGTCCGACACGGCGCCCATGCCGCCCTGCTGGAACCCCCACGAGCCCAGGTGCCCGTCGCCGACGTCACCGATCGAGTGGTGGAGCATGACGTACGCGGTGCCCGGCTCGTCGGGACCGGCCCAGGTGCCGATCACTCCGTTCACCGCGAGCATGCCCTTGATCGGGTCCGACTCGAACCACTCGTTCAGCAGGTCGGTGACGCTCATCGTGAACAGCTTCGTGACGCTGCCCACGCCGCGGACGCCGAGCTTGCGCATCTTCCACGCGGTCTCCGCCGTCGAGAGCAGATCGCCGAGCGACATCGAGCCCATCTTCGGCGGCACGCGCAGCAGCAGCGGGCCGAGCACGTCGGCGACGCCCTTCAACCACTCCTCCCACTTCGGCAGGATCTCGGCGTCCTTCTTCGAGAACTGCGCGATCGACTCGTAGGACTTGGCGGCGTCGTCCGCGTAGACCTTGATCGAGCGCCCGTCGGGGAACGCCTGGTAGTACGGTCCGAACGGCGTGACGTCGTACCCGAACCGCTTGAGCTGGAGCTCCTTGATGATCGTCGGGGGCATGAGCGACATCACGTACGAGTAGGTCGTGACCTTGATCTCCGGGTGGTCCGGGAAGGGGGCGCTGGTGTCGGCGGCACCGCCGGTCTTGTGCCGAGACTCGAGCACGACGGCGCGGGCACCGGCCCTCGCGAAGTACGCGCCGGCGGTGAGCCCGTTGTGCCCGCCGCCGATGATGATCGCGTCGTAGACGTTCGCCATTGTCGATCACTCCTTCGGGCGACCTCGGGCCGAATCATCCACCGAGTTTGAACGGCGAGTCAAGCCGACCGCCCCCGGTGCGCCGGTTGACAACCCTGGTCCAGCGGCTAGAGTGCCTTGACCCTCGGTTCAAGCCGAGCCGGTTCCGGGCGCCGGACTGAGTGGCGTTCGAACGCCGGAGGGACGGGGATGAGCGCCAACACGCCGAAGAGCAAAGACCGCCGTCAGGAGATCCTCGATGCTGCGGCCAGGGTCATCACCGACCGAGGTCTGGCCGAGACCCGCATCTCGGACATCGCCGAGCGCGCCGGCGTCTCGCCGGGGTTGATCCTCTACTACTTCGAGTCGAAGGATCGTCTGTTGTCCGAGGCCCTCACCTACGCGAACGACCAGTTCTACCTCCGCATGTCGCGTGAGGTCCGCAGGATCGACTCGGCCCGGGACCAGCTGCGGCGGCTCGTGGACCTCTCGGTCCCCGGCTTCCTGCCCGAGTTCGGGCGCCTCGACGAGTGGGCGCTGTGGATCGAGGTCTGGGTGCGCGCGCTCCGCGATCCCGAGATGGCGAAGGATCGCGAGATCTTGGATCAGCGCTGGCGGAGCCAGATCGCGGACATCATCCGCGGCGGGCAGGCGTCGGGCGAGTTCTCCTCGGCCGAGTCCGCGGAGGAGCTCGCCCTTCGGGTCGCGACGCTCATCGACGGGCTCGCGATCCAGGTCATCATGAACGACTCGCAGGTCTCGGCCGACCACATGCACCAGACATGCATCGAGGTCGCCGCTCGCGAGCTCGGCTTCGAGCTGGAGCCAGCCGCGGGCTGACGGCTCGGACGGCTCGGTTCAGCCCCGCCGGCCCATCTCCTCCGCGAAGATCCGGGCATCGCCGAGGTGCTCCTCGTAGTGCTCGATCGTCTCCCAGACGAACCAGCGCTCGAGGGCCTCATCGACCTCGGAGGCCTGGGACCACGCCTCGAGCAGGCGCGCGCGAGCGACCTCAACGCCGCGCTCCACCGCATCGATCGACATCTGCCGAGACGCCTGCAGGATCTGCGCGTTCTCGGTGTTCGTCGCCTCGTCGTCGTCGGCAGGCTCCACGAAGGCGGTTCCGGCGTTCACCTCCTCGAGCATGCGGGCCAGGTCGCTCCACCAGTGCGCGATGTGCCAGAGCACGTCCTTCATACTCCAGCCGTCGGCATTCGCATCGGGCCGCTCGCGCTGCTCCGGCGTCAGACGGTCGACCTCGGCGCGGAACTCGGCCCATGCCGCCGCCTCGCGAGCGGTCAGGATGTCCTTGTCCATGCTCAGCCCCTTTCAGCCTGCCAGCAGCCGGACGCCGCGCTTCGCGAGCTGGTCCGCCACGATGTTGCGCTGGATCTCCGAGGTGCCCTCCCAGATACGGTCCACGCGGACCTCGCGGTAGAAGCGCTCGGCGACGTTCTCGCGCATGTAGCCGCGGCCGCCGAAGATCTGGACCGCGCGGTCGGCGACCCGGTTCGCCATCTCGCTCGCGTAGAGCTTGGCCATCGAGCACTGCGCGTGCTGGATCTTCACGTCGACACCACGGTCGATGTTCTTCGCGAGCTCGTAGGTCATCAGGCGCGCCGCCCACAGCTCGGTCACCGAGTCCGCGAGCATGTGCTGGATCGCCTGGAAGCGCGATGATCGGCTCACCGAACTGCACCCGCTCCTTCGCGAACGCGGTCGCCTCCTCGATGAGCCGCTCGGCCGCCCCGCAGCAGCGGGCCGCGATCATCAGGCGCTCGTAGCGGAACCACGCGTACGTGAAGCCCAGGCCGTCGCCCTCCTCGCCGATCATGTTCGACGGCCGGGACCCGGACCTCCTCGAACGCGACGATCGCGTGGCTGTCCGGGAACGTGTGCGAGTAGGCGGGCTCGCGCACCAGGTCGCACGCCCGGCGTGTCCTTGTCGACGAAGAACATCGCGTGCTCGCCGGCGTGCGCCCCACCCTCGATCTTGGCCTGGAAGAAGATGTAGTCGGCCGTGTTGTACGAGGTCACGTGCATCTTCGTGCCGTTCAGCACGTACCCGTCGCCCTCGCGGCGGGCGGTCGCCTCGATCGCGTCGACGTCGGACCCGGCGCCGGCCTCGGTGATCGCGTAGCACTCGTGCCGCTCGCCGCGGATCGATCGGCACGATCCAGCGTCTCGAGCTGCTCGGGCGAGACGACCTCGGGCGCCCACGCCGGCGGGGTGTGCACGCACCAACCGAGCGCGTTCGTCACCCGGCCGATCTGCTCGGAGACCAGGACCTGCTGGAGCATCGTGAAGCCGCCGCCGCCGAGATCCCTCGGCATGTTCATCGCGAACAGGCCGAGCTCGACCGCCTTGCGGTGGTGACCCTCCCGCACGTCGTCGGGGATCCGCCCTCCGTGCTCCTCGGCGTGCGTCTCCCATGGGATCAGGTCCTCGTCCACGAACCGCCGAGCCGTTTCCTGGATCTGCCGGTCGTCCTCGGTCATGGGGTACGTGCCCATCCGCCCACACCTCCGGGCGCGAGCATACGCCGGATTGAACGGTGGTTCAGACGGGCACGGTGGCCGACCTCGACCCGGCCGTTCGAACCCGTGCCAAGCCTTCGCGCGGCCCGCAGGTCAGCCGATGCCGAGGAGCACGAGCCCGCCGAGGACGAGCGCGACGCCCGCGAGCTGGTTCGCCGACGGGCGCTCCTCGAGCCACAGCATGCCCGCGGCGACCGGGATGAGGATGAAGGTCGCCGAGGCCGCCGTGACGATCGAGATGAGGCCGCGCTCGCTGCCGATCGAGTAGAGGACCACCCCGGCGATGTCGGCCACGCCGACGAGCGCCGCGCCGCCGATCCCCGCGAGCCCGGCGGCGAGCAACCTCGGTCGCCGCACCAGCGCGAGCACGAGGAGCGACAGAACCGAGAACGCCCGCCCGATCACCGCGGCGGTGAGCCACCCGAGCTGCTGCGCCTCCAGCCCGAGCACGTACGTCGCGAGCCCGAACAGCAGCATGGACAGCAGCGCGACCGGCACACCGGCGCGCGACATGCGCCCGGCCCCGCGCAGGTCCGTCGAGGTGAGCACGACCCCGCCCAGGGTCACGACGATCCCGGCGAGCACGACACCTCCGAGCGACTCGTCGAGCAGGATCACCGCGAGCGCGATCGCCGGGACGGCGTAGGCCGCCACGATCGGCGAGACGAGCGCGATCGGTCCGAGCTCGAGTCCTCGGTAGAGGAGCGACGTAGGCGATCGCCGCGATCGCGCCGTTGGATGCCAGGATGCCGACGTCGCCGACCGTCCCCGACCAGGCCGGCAGTTCCACGAGGTACCACGTCAGGATCAGCGCCAGGCTCGACGATCTGCGCCAGGACGAGGGCGGTCAGGCTCCCCAGCCTGCGACCGATGACCGCGGCGCCGACGTCCGCGATCCCCCACGCGACCGCGGCGCCGAGACCGAAGATCACGCGGGCGACCGGGCCTCGGCGAGCGCGTCGACCGCGATCGCACCGCGCTCCGATACCAGCAGCGGGTTGGCCTCGAGGGAGGTGAGTCGGTCCCGCAGGTCGTGCGCCGCGCGGGCGACGCTCTCGACCGCCTTCGCGAGCGCGCGCAGGTCGTGCTCCATGGGGTCGAGGCCGCATCGCGGCGCCTGCGACGTCACGTACGCGCGCGCCTGCCGGGGCGTGAGCGGCGCTGCCACGAACGTCGCATCCCCCGTCTCGGCGAGAGCGCCGCCCGGCCGGATCGTGATGCACGCCCCGAAGCGCTCGTCCACCACGGCACCGACGAGCACCTCGCGGCCGTGCGCCATCTCCTGGACGAGCACCTTCGGCGCCTTCGCGCCGGCGCGGGACGCCGCCTGCAGCACCTCGGCCGCGGCCACCTCGACGTCCGTCGGGGTTCCGCAGGCCGAGCCGCACCCCACCGAGCTTCGCCTTGTGCGGGATCTCGGGGGCGAGCGCCTTCACCGCGACGGGGAAGCCGATGCGCCGGGCCGCCGTCGCGGCGGCCTCGGGCGTCGCGACCATGGCCTCCTTCGGGCGGCGCACGCCATAGAGCTCGAGCAACCTCGCCCCCTGCGCCTCGTCCAGCGGGCCGGAGAGCCCTCGGAGCAGCCGACGGGCCGCGTCTCGGTTCGGGTGCGACCCGAGGTCCGCGATCGAGCGCTCGCGCGCCGTCTGGAGCTCGATCGAGCGCGCGGATCGCGCCCGTCGCGGCGTGATGGCCCTGGAGGAACGGCAGCTTCTCCTCGCGGGTCCAGGTCTTGGCGCGCGGGATGTAGGCGAGGGGACTCATCGAGACCGAGGCGAAGGCAACACCGGTCTCCTTCTGGAGCTCGCGCACCCGCTGGAGGAGATGCTCGGCCCACACGACCTCGTTCTCTAGGCGCGGAGGGAAGGCGTCGAACGCGACGAACCCGACGGACGGATCGGCGGCGAGCGCCTCGAGCGCGCCCTCGAACATCTCGGTCTCGACGGCGGCCTGGCCCGTGACGTCGAGCGGGTTGTTCTGCGAGGCGAAGTGCGGCAAGCACCTCCTTCAGCTTCGCCTTCGTCGACGTCTCGAACTCCGGGAGCGTGAGTCCCTGGGCCCCGGCGGCCTCGGCGAACAGCGTGCACGCGCCGCCGGACTGGAGCGCGGCCGCGACGCCGGTCGAGCGCAGCTTCCGGTGGTGCTGGAGCAGCACGGCTGTCTCGAACATCGTGACCGGGTCCTCGACGAGGATCGCGCCATGGCCCTGCAGCCACGCGTCGCGGAGCGCCGTGTTGCCGGCCAGCGCCCCGGTGTGCGCGACGATCGAGCGCCGGGCGGCCTCGCTGCGACCCTCTGGCGCGCACACGAGGATCGGCTTGCGGGCCTCTCGCAGCGCGTCGAGCCCACGCTGGATGCCTTCGACGTCGCGCATCGTCTCGATGTAGGTCGTGACGACCTTCGTGTGCGGGTCCTCTGCCGCCCAGGCGAACATGTCGCCGAGGCCGATCACCGCCTCGTTCCCCACGCCGAGGATGATCCGCAGCCCCACACCACGGTCCGAGGCCATCTGGCTCATCGTCCAGGCGACGGTCCCCGACTGGCTGATCACGCTGATCCCGCCCGGGACGGGATCGGGCGGCGGCGTGGTGCCGTACGGCGCGACCCTCTCGACGTAGTTCACGAACCCCTCGACGTTGGGGCCGAGGACCGGTAGCCCGTGCGCGAGCGCTGCATCCCGCAGCACTTGCTGCAGCGCTCGTCCTTCCCCACCCGCTTCGGCGAAGCCGGAGGAGACGACCATGACCGCTCGGACGCCGGCCTTCGCGACGTCGTCGAGCATCCGAACGACCACACGTGCCGGCACGACGAAGACCAGCAGGTCGACGCCTCTCGGCAGCTCGAGCGGCGAGTGCAGGCACCGCCGCCCCCACACCTCGTCGTACTTCGGGTTGATCGGGTACAGCTCACCGCCGAAGCCCACGTGCCGGAGCGAGCGCTCGATCTCGGGTGCCCACGAGTCGGGGGACTCGGAGGCACCGACGATCGCGATCGAGCGGGGGGCGACGAGCGGGCGGAGGTCCATCCGCGTCACACCGGGTCCCCCCGGTACCGCGCGTCGCGCCAGGCGATCGCGGCCTTCAGGCCCTGCTCCTCGGTGATCCGCCGGAACTCCGCGCGAGCGGGCAGGTTGGCCGTCTCGATGATGGTATCGAGCTCGCTGTTCGCCGCCATCGCCGCTCGGAAGCCGGCCACGTCCCAGACCCGGTTCACCGCGCGCTTGGTCGTCTGCACCACGAACGGCTCGTTCTTCGCGATCTCGTTCGCGAGCGCCATCGTGGCGTCGTCGAGCTCGTCCCGCGGCACGATCCGGTTCACCAGGCCGATCCGGAACGCCTCGTCGGCCGAGACCCGGTCCGCGCCGGTGAACAGCAGCTCCTTCGCCCTGCGGACGCCGACGACCCACGGGAGGAACATCGAGACGACGCCCGAACCGAACCGGATGTCGACGTAGCCGAAGATCGCGTCGTCGGCCGCGACCGCCAGGTCGCACGCGAGCATGAGATCCGTCCCGCCGGCCAGGCAGTAGCCGTGCACGCTCGCGATCACGGGCTTCGGGTGGTCGAGGATCCGCAGCATCTGCGCGGTCGAGTGCTCGAGCTCTGCGTGCCAGCTCGAGGAGTCGAGCACGCCTGCGCTCGCGTCTTCGTTGAGGTCGTACCCGGCGCTGAAGGCTCGGCCCTCCCCCCGCAGCACGACGACCGAGACCGTCTCGGCGGCCGCCGCCTCGTCGAGCGCGCCCATGAGGGCCTCCACCAACGCGCCGTTCAGCGCGTTCAGCGACCTCGGCCGGTTCATGGTGAGTCGGCGGACGGGGCCCACGTCCTCGACGAGCAGCACGGGCTCGGCGGCTTCGCTCGCTCATGGGTATCCCTCTTCCTGCGTCGGGCTGGCCGAATCTTACACGCGGCCTTGAACGGCCCTTCAGTCACGGTCGGCATCCGGGCGACGACTACCGCCGGTATCGCGCTGCGCCGGGGACATCTTGGGTTGCACCCGCTTCGCCTGAGTGTTATTCAAAGCCTCCGTACAGCCGCTCAGACTCGGGATCGTCGCGAGGAGGGCGCATGAGCCGCGTGAGCACCCGCGAGGCGAAGCGGACCGACCGCCCGACTCAGCCGACGTGCACTTCCTGCAGGCGGTCGGCGGGCGCCGCCGATCACCCTCCCCAGCCTGTCCGCGATCCTCGCTGCATGTGCGAAGCCCGGATGAGTCCGGCGGCGGCAACGGCGGGCAACACCGGCCGGCACCGGCGACGGCGAGGGATCCCCACTGCGAGCTCGACAACCCGGTCACGCTCCCGTCCACGACGATCCCGATCGCCGACGACACGCCCATCGAGTCGGGCGCCCTGCGCGATCTACAACTGGGCCGACTACCTCTACAAGAAGGTGACAAGGCCTTCTCCGAGGCAGAGTACGGCGTCGAGGTCGAGTCACCACCTTCAACAACATGGAGGAGGCATCCAGAAGATGGTCGCCGGTCAGGTCGCAGGCCGACGTGTTCTTCCCGACGACCGACTACGTCTCCCGCTCTCGTGGACGAGCGACCTCCTCCAGCCCCTCAACCACGAGCTGATCCCGAACATGGAGGCCAACTGCTGGCCGACGTTCTGGGACCCGGGCCCCTACTACGACCGGAGTGGCGGTACACGGTTCCCGTACACGATCTACACGACGGGCGTCGCCTACCGCCGCGACCGCATCAGCGACGACGAGGCGGGCGCGCGCAGGGGTAGGAGCTCTTCTGGAACCCCGAGTTTCAGGGCGAGGTCAGCTTCTACGACTCGTACGCGCGACGCGATCGCGGATGGTGCTGCTCCGCAACGGGGGCACCGACACTGAACACGGACGATCCAGCAGCGATCGACGGCCGCGAAGGAGCCATCCTCCAGATGATCAACGAGAACGACGCGCGACTCACGATCAACGGCATGTACGTCGAAGCTGCCCGACGGCGACTTCAGCGTGCACCAAGCATGGTCGGGAGACATCGTCGGCGCCCAGTGGTACCTGCCGAAGGGGACGCGGAACTGCGGACGTCCTCGGCTACTGGTACCCGCCAGGACAACGCAGGCCTGATCGGCAACGACATGCATCACGATCCCGGCGACGGCGGAGAACCCGCGCCTGGCTCACGAGTTCCTGAACTTCATGCTCGACGAGAAGTACGGGCTACGATCAACTTCCGCGACTGGAACGGCTACCAGCCGCCGATCACCTCGATCGACCCCGACGCCTGATCAGCGAGGGCGTCGTGCCGGAGACGCTCCCCGGTGCCGTCGTGTCCGAGGAGATGTTCGCAGACGGCGTACGTCCAGGGTGAGCTCACGGCCGAGGCCGACGAAGCTCTGGCTCGACGCCTGGGCCGAGATCCAGGCGGGTGGCTAGCAGCCACCCGCCGAGGCGCGGCGCTCCCCGCCGGGAGTCGGCGCCGGCGCGGAGCGCGCCACGGTCAGGGGTCTGGTACCCGCGGTGGTACTGGCCGTCGTTCACGGCCCCGGGCTCATCTGGCTGGCGCTGTTCTTCATCTGCTCCCCTTCTACGTCGTGCTCTCCGTCGCGTTCGGCACCGTCGAGCACCTGTTCCGCACCCCGCTGCCCGTCTACCAGCCCTGGTGGTGGGACTTCGCGACCTTCAGGGAGACGCTGGAGCAAGTTCTACGGCCGGACGCGATCTACCTGAGCCCCCTGCTCCGAACGCTCGTCTACGTCGTCGCGTCGAGCCTGATCTGCCTCGTGCATCGGCTACGCGGTCGCCTACTTCGCGGCCCGACACGCCGGGAGCGCGCAAGGTGCTGATCCTGATGCTGCTGATCGCGCCGTTCTGGATCAGCTACCTGATGCGGATCTACGCGTGGCAGAGCCTGCTCGCAGCCCGACGGCTACATCAACGACCTGCGTCAGTCCTCCATCGGCTTCGGAGCGCTTCGACTGGCTCGCCGGCAAGCCCATCACGGTCATCCTCGGGCTCGTCTACGGGTACATCCCGTTCATGATCCTGCCGCTGTTCGGCTTCCTCGACCGGATCGACCAGAACCTGCTCGAGGCCGGCCGCGACCTCGGGCGCGAGCCCGATCCAGACGTTCCGGCGCGTGACGCTGCCGCTCTCCAAGCCCGGCATCCTGGCGGGGCTCGTGATCGTGTCGCTGCCGATGTTCGGCGACTACTACACGAACGACCTGCTCGGGCTCCGAGACGACCTCGATGTATCGGGAACCTACTGGACTCCTCCGTCTACGAGGCCGGACGCGGACCCGAGGCCGGCTCGCTGGTGCTCATCCTGATCCTGCTCGTCGATGATCCCGATGATCTACTACCTGCGTGAGACGCGCCGCGCGACGGGGGCGAACATGAGCCAGGCGACGATCGGCCGGGCGACACCGCGGCGCGGCAGGGCGGCCCGGGGCTCGACCGGCTGGTTCACGGAACCCGTGGCGCAAGCCGCGGGTCCTGCAGGCCGATCACACTCGGCTCTACCTCGCATGGTCGATCGTGCCCGTGGCGATCGCGGTCGTCTTCTCCTTCAACTCGGGGCGATCGCGGAGCACGTGGCAGGGCTTCTCGATGCGCTGGTGGTACCGGGATCGAGTTCAACTCCCTCTGGAACGACGAGACGCTGCGATCGGCGATGATCCAGACGTTCAAGCTCTCGATCCATCACCGTCCTCATCGCGGTCCCGCTCGGGACGCTGTTCGCGATCGGGATCGACCGCTGGCGGGGTCGGCCGGCCGGGTCAGCCAACTTCGTCATGCTCTTCTCGTTCGTGATCCCCGAGATCATCCTCGGGACTTCGCTCTTCCTGCTATTCAGAACCTCCTCGAGGGTGCGGTCCAGCTCGGTACGACGGCGCAGGTCTTCGGTCTCGTCACGTATCAGATGTCGTATCCGTTCATCATCGTTCGGGCTCGGCTCCTGTCGATCGGTCCCGAATACGAGGAGGCTGCGATGGACCTCGGCTCGACACCGAGCCAGGCGCTCCGGCGTGTGCTCGTCCCGCTCCTCGGCCCGGCGATCCTCGCCAGCGTCGCGCTCGTCTTCGCGGACTCGGTCGACAACTTCGTGACCGTGCGGTACCTGTCCGGACAGGCGCCGACCGAGCCCCTCTCGGTGAAGATCTACACGGCGGCTCGCGCCTCACCCACCCCTGCCGTGAATGCCGCCGCCACCGTCATGCTCGTCGCCACCCTGGGCGCGATCGGCGTCGTCTGGTTCATCTACCGGCGAGTCATGGGCCAGGAGGGCGAGGAGCTTGCGGCGATCGCCGAACTCTGAGGGGACCCCGGGGTCTACCGCCGTCTCGCCCTGAAGTCGTCGGCGCGTTCGCCGGAGGCGACCGCACATCTATGGAGCGGGGAGCGGCTCCTCCGTCTGGTGGAGCTCCTCGAGCGAACCGGTGTCGATGAGCACCCGCAAGGCCTCGGTCGGCAGGTGCACGGTGATCGGCGTCCCCTGTTCGAAGGGGATGCCTTCGCCCTCGTTCTGCATCCAGGCCTGGAGCGTCTGGCCGGGCGCGAGGTGAACGATGACCTGGAGCGTCGAGCCGACGTAGACGACCCGCTCGATCATGCCGGGGATCCGGTTCTCCCCGGTCGCCCCGTGCTCCTCCAGCCGGACGCGCTCGGGCCGGATCGTGATCTTCACGTCGCCCCGGACGTCCACGTCGCCCTTGGTCGCCACGAGGTCGAAGTCCCCGAGCCGCACGTGTGCCCGCCCGTCGGTGCCCCCACCGACCGCCGTCGCGTCCATCAGGTTGGAGACACCCAGGAAGTCGGCGACGTACGCGGTGGCCGGCTCCTCGTAGACCTCGCTCGGCGTGCCGACCTGCTCGATCCGGCCGTTGCTCATCACGGCGAGGCGGTCGGACATCGTGAGCGCCTCCTCCTGGTCGTGGGTCACGTAGATGAACGTGATGCCGACCTCCTGCTGGAGAGACTTCAGCTCGATCTGCAGAGCCTTGCGGAGCTTGGCGTCCAGGGCTCCGAGTGGCTCGTCCAGCAGCAGCACCTCCGGGTTCAGGATGAGGGCCCGAGCGAGCGCGACCCGCTGCTGCTGCCCGCCGGACAGCTGCGACGGACGGCGCTTCTCGTACCCCTCCAGCCGCACGAGCGCGAGCGCATCGGAGATCTTCTTCTTCGCGTCGGCCTTCGAGACGTCCTTGTAGCGGAGCCCGAACCCGACGTTGTCGGCCACCGAGAGATGCGGGAAGAGCGCGTAGTTCTGGAAGACCGTGTTCACGTTGCGCTTGTGGGGCGGGGTCTGGGCCATATCGACCCCGTCGAGCAGGATCTGGCCCTCATCGGGGCGCTCGAAGCCGGCGATACAGCGCAACGTCGTCGTCTTGCCGCAGCCTGAGGGTCCGAGCAGCGAGAAGAACTCACCTGGGGGCATGTCCAGGTTGATGCCCGCGACCGCCGTGACTTGGGCGAACCGCTTCACCAGATCGACGAGGACGACCTCTCCGCCAGCCATGCAGGCGGCAGGATAGCGCACCCGGCTTCCGCCTTGCATGTCGACGCGACCGGAGCCGACCTAGGTCAGCTGGATGTAGACCTGCTTGGTCTCGAGGTAGTCCTCGATGCCGCTCATCCCGAGCTCACGCCCGATGCCCGAGTGCTTGTACCCGCCCCAGGGCGCCTCGGTCGGGGCTGCCTGTGTGCCGTTGATCCACACGGTACCGACCCGAAGCGCACGGGCCGTCGTCAGGGCCTTCTTGATGTCGTTCGTCCACACCGCGGCGGCCAGACCGTACTCGTTGTCGTTCGACATCCGGACGACCTCGTCCAGGTCCGAGAAGGGGATCACGGTCATGACCGGCCCGAAGATCTCCTCGCGAGCGATCACCACGTCGTTCGTCGCATCGGCGAAGATCGTGGGCGGCACCCAATAGCCACCCGCGAGCCGCGGATCCGACGGGCGGGCGCCCTGGATCGCGAGCCTCGCCTCCCCCATCCCGATCTCGATGTAGCGCTCCACGCGCTCCTGCTGCTCCTTCGAGATCAGCGGCCCCATCGTCGTCGCCTCTTCGAGCTGGTCGCCGAGCCGCACCCGCCCGGCATGCTCGACCATCGCGGCGAGCGCATCGTCGTAGATCGAGCGCTCGACGAACACGCGGGAGCCGGCCGAGCATATCTCGCCCTGGTTCCAGAACACGCCGTTGCACGAGCCCTCGACGGCGGTCGCGAAGTCGGCGTCGGCGAACACGATGTTCGGTGACTTGCCGCCGAGCTCGAGCGTCACGCGCTTCAGCGTGTCGGCGCCGCCCCGCATGATCAGCTGCCCGACCTCCTTCGAGCCGGTGAACGAGATCTTGTCCACCTTCGGGCTCGCGACGAGCGGGGAGCCGGCGGTCTCGCCGTGGCCGGTGACCACGTTCAGCACGCCGGCGGGCAGCCCGGCCTCCTCCAAGATCCTCGGGATCTCCAGGCACGTGAGCGGGGTCTGCTCGGGCGGCTTCAGCACGAAGGTGCATCCAGCCGCGAGCGCCGGGGCGATCTTCTGCACGGCCTGGATCATCGGGTAGTTCCACGGCGTGATCCCGGCGGCGACGCCCACCGGCTCCTTGAGCACGAGCGAGATCGCCTCCGGCCCGATGGGTGGCACGTCTCCATGGATCTTCGTGGCCCAGCCCCCGTAGTACTCGAAGATGTAGGCGACCTCGGCGATATCGCCGCGGGCCTCGGCGAGCGGCTTGCCGCTGTCGAGCGCCTCCATCCGCGCGAGGCGCTCGAGCTCGCGGTCCACGATCTGGGCGGCTCGCAGCAGGATGCGGCCGCGCTCACGCTCGGAGGTCCCAGGCCACCAGGTCCCTGCGTCGAAGGCGCGACGCGCGGCATCGATCGCGTGTCCGACGTCCTCGGGCTTCGAGTCCGGCGCCGTCGCGATCACCTCGCCCGTCGCCGGGTTGAACACGTCCAGGCGGCTGCCGTCGGCGGCGTCCGCCCACGTGCCGTCGATGAAGTTCTGCAACGCGTCGGCCACGGCGATCCCCTCCAGGGAGGCGTCGGAGTATCGGGGGAGGGTACTACCAGGGACCCGTCGCAGGGATCCCGTGCCTACGGCTCGTACACCTCCCACTCGCCGTCCGTCCACTCGGGGTCGGCGTCGAGCAGGGCACGGTACTTCAGGTAGTCCTCGTGCATCGCCGGGTCGTCCGCGTTCTTGGTGTACGAGGCCTTGTCGTCGAAGTAGACGACCAAGACGACTTCGTCTCGGCCGTCGTCCGGGATCAGGATGTGCGTGCTGCGGTGCCCCTCCACATGGCGGGCCTCCACGGTCGCCATCAGCGCTCGGAGCTCATCGACCTTCTCCCGCTGGATCTTCATGCGTGCGACGGTTCCGTACACGGCCTCTCCTCCTCTGCGGGCTCCAGCACGAAGCCGTGAGCATACGCCGGTCGGGCACGGAGCGCGATGGGCTCGGCGTCCGTGGAACGGGCCCGCGTCCCGACCGGTGTGCTGGGGGTGCGCTCGGCTCCGGGTGGCCGGACTCGGCGGGCTTGCCGCTGCAGCGCCCGAGGGCGGTCGCCTCGCGGGTCGCCGGCGCAGTCGAAGCGACCCTCGCGAGCGCCACGCATCCTCTTCTCGCCCGTACGATGGAGGGGTGTTCACGTTCGTCCTGATCCTGCTGTTGCTGGCCGCCCTGTTGGGTGTGCTCGGCGCGGTGCTCAAGGTCGCGCTCGTCCTCGTCCTCGGCATCGTGCTCACCGTGGTCGTGATCGCCTGGGGCGGGTGGCTCTGGCTCAAGCACCGGGTCCGTGCGTTCGAGCGCGAAGTCGATCGCCGACGGCAGGAGATGGATCGGCGTCGGCGCGCGGTCGACGTCCGCCACGTGGTGAACGAGGCGGACGACAAGCCGAACCGACTCGATGGCGGGGGATCCGGTTAGCGCGCCCTTCCCCGTACCAGCCGTTCGCGATTTCGGCCCGGCGCGTCCCCGATCGAACGGCGGAGCGCACCCCGAGACCGACCGCCTTCCTCGCGCCGATCCCCAGACTCGAGCCCCCACGCGGCGAGCCGGACGAGGGGGAACCGCAGCGGCTCGGGCGGGGACTTGCCGATCTCGGGCCCGACCACCGGCATCGAGCTCCACTCGTCCCGAGCCCCGAGCACGATCGAGGCCAAGATCCTCCCGCCGAGCTTGGTCTGCGCGAGCCCGTGCCCCGAGAACCCGAGGCCCGCATGCACGGTGCCCGACGGGAGGGTGCGGAAGAACGGGAGGAACGAGGTGGTGTGGTCGATCGGACCGCCCCACGCGTGGGTGAACCGCACGCCCTCGAGCTGCGGGAACAACCCGAGCAATCCGTGCGCAGCGACCTCGGCGACACGACGGTCGTGGGTGGCGCGCCGTCCGACCTTCCCGCCGTAGACCACGCCGCAGGCGCCGCCGCCGATGGCGACCCGCTGGTCCTCGGTCCGACGCAGGTACAGGAGCATCTCCCGCCCGTCCGCGAGCCCGACGTGCGAGGTCCAGCCGATCTCCTCGAGACGGTTCGGGATCGGCTCGGTCGCGACCATGAAGTCGGCGATCACGCCGAAGCTCCGACGGAACCCGGGCCACGATGCCGCCCAGGACCCATGCGTGAGCACGACGTGCTCGGCTCGGACGGCGCCACCCTCGGTCGCGACGATGGGTGAGGCCCCCGGCTCGACGCGACGCGCCGGGGTGCCCTCGAACACGTGCACCCCGCGCTCGAGGACGACCCGCCGCAGCTCGCGAGCCAACCTGGCCGGTTGCACCGTCGCGTTGTCGGCCGTGAACGTCCCGTCGACGACCCGGAGCGCGTCGATGTAGCTCCGGCAGCGTTCGGCGTCGAGCGGCACGATGCGCTCGCCCACTCCGAGCTCCGCACACAGCTCGATCGCTCGAGCGGAACCGAAGCCCTCCTGCCAGGTACCGGTCCTCACACCGAGGACACCCTCCCGGTGGAACCAGACGTCGGCACCGTTCGCCGTGCACCAGCGCTCGGCCTCGGACACCTCCTCGGCGAGCGCGAGCGCGTAGCGCACACCCTCGTCCCGGCCGAACAGGTCGACGATCGCCGGCAGGTCGTGCCACGACGACGAGAGGAAGCCGCCGTTGCGGCCGCTCGCGCCGCCGCCGCAGATATCCGCCTCGACCAGCGCGATGCGCATCCCCGGCTCGCGCTCGGCGAGCTCGACCGCTGTCCAGAGCCCGGCGAACCCGCCACCGACGATGCAGACGTCCGCCGCCACGCGGCCATGCAGCGGCGGGCACGGAACCCCGGGGTCGTGCGCGAGGGCCTCCTCCAGCCAGAACCCACGGTCCAGGCCTGGCTGCGGGACGTCGATGGCGCGACTCATCCGACGGGTTGATGCGCGTCGGGCGACGGTCGCGGGCGACGAAGGAGCGCGACGCCGAGCAGCAGGACTCGGCCGCCGATCAGGAACAGCAGGGTGAACCCCATCGCGATCGCGCCGAACTCGAGCAGCTCGCGACCCCACGGTCCGCCGCGGACCACCGACCGCGCGAGGAGCGCGAGGGGTGTCGCGACGACCCAGGTCGCGACCATCGTGATCCAGCCCACCCGCCGATACGTGCCCACCAGGAGCCCGATCAGGAACCACGCCACGAGGAGCGGGATGCCGGTACGGAGCAGGCCCGGGAGGAACCTCGCGTGATGCTGTGACACCCCGATGATGACGAACGCAACGAGCGCGACCGCATCGACCGCGGCCGCAGCGCGCGAGGACGGGCCAGCCGCCGGGCGGGGCACGTCCCCATCCTCCCAGACGGAACCCCGGCCGTTCGGTGCGCGTCGGTGGAGGAGATGGTGGACGACCAGCGCAGCAGACGGCACCATGGGGGCGTGAGTCGTCGACTTCCCCGCCGGCCCGCGTTCCGCGCGGCCGTCCTCGCGATCGTGCTTCCGGCACCGCTGCTCGTGGCCGCCGAGCTCCAGGACCGGCCGCCGCCGATCACGATCTCGGTGGATGGAAGCGCGGTCGTGGTGGACCACGAGACGACCTTCGGCGACGCCATCCGGGAGCTCTCGCTCCGGGCGCCGGCCGGCCGCTTGCTCGACGTCGAGGGCGGCGTGCTCGACCGGAAGGCCGACATCGGGGCGATCTGGCTGAACGGCGACGTCTCTCCGCGGTCGACACCTCTCGAGCCCGGCGATGCGATCGTCGTCCAACCCGGGACCGACCGGACCGAAGGCACCAGGCGCGTCGTGGAGCGCCTCCCCGGACGCCAGCTCGAGAACCCCATGTACACCCTCGCGACCTCGCGCATGCGCAAGATCTCGACGGTGGGCCGCATCTCCGGCATCGTCCTCGATGTCCGGTTCCAGCAGATCGGTGGATCGCGGCGCCCGGCTGCCGTCGCGCTCACCTTCGACGATGGACCCTGGCCCGGGAGCACCCGACAGGTGCTCCAAGTCCTCGAACACATGCATGCGAAGGCCACCTTCTTCATGGTCGGCTACCTGATCGAGCGCTATCCGGGGATCGTCCGACGCGTCGAGCGCGCGGGCATGACGATCGGCACGCACTCGTGGGCCCACCCCTACCGCACTCCGTTCGTCGATCTCACGCCCCACAGGATCGAGACCGAGATCGAGCGTCCGGCCGACCTGCTCCGCCACCGCTTCGGCATCACGCCGACGCTCTTCCGCGCACCCGGCGGCAGCTACGACACCGCGGTGATCCGCACGGCGCGCGAGGCGGGTATGCGCCTCGTGCAGTGGAGCGTGGACCCGGCCGACTACCGCGGCACCACCAGCCCCGGCGGCCTCGCGGCGGCGGTCTTGCACTCGATCCGGCCGGGCTCGATCGTCCTGCTCCACGACGGAGGGGGGAACCAGTCGGCGACCGTCCGCGCACTTCCGCGGATCATCCGCGGCATACGCGACATGGGCCTCGAGCTCGTCGCGATCGAGCGCTGATCGCATGGAGCGCGTCGACGAGATCGTGCAGCAACTCAACGGCATGGCCGACCCATCGCGCCTCCCCGGCATGGCCCGGTACGGGATCGGAACGGACCGAGCGCTCGGCATCACCGTGACGGAGCTCCGGGTTCTCGCGCGGACGATCGGGCGCGATCACGACCTGGCCGCCGCGCTGTGGGGGACGCAGATCCACGAGGCGAGGATGCTCGCGACCCTGATCGACGACCCCTCACGCGTGACGGAGGCGCAGGCGGAGGCGTGGGTCCGCGACCTCTCCTCGTGGGACCTCTGCGACGGGCTGTGCGGTAACCTGCTCGACCGGACCCCGTTCGCGTTCAACAAGGCTATCGAGTGGAGCGCGCGGGACGAGGAGTTCGTCAAACGTGCCGGGTTCGCGCTCATGGCATGGACCGCCGTGCACCGCAAGGACGTCGAGGACGAACGGTTCGCGGCGTTCCTGCCGATCATCCGCGCACAGGCGACCGATGATCGCAACTACGTGAAGAAGGCCGTCTCGTGGGCGCTCCGCCAGATCGGCAAACGCAGCCCGATGCTGCACCGAGCCTCGATCGGGACCGCCGAGGAGATCCAGCGCGTCGACTCGCGAGCCGCACGATGGATCGGCCGGGACGTGCTTCGTGAGCTGACGAGTGACGCGGTACGTGAACGCTTGGCGGCTCGAGCCGGCTAGAGCGCGAGGAGCGCCGGCGCGAGCTCTCGGAGCTGCGGCAGGCACACGTCGTTCTCGTCGTCGGACACGACCTGGACACACACGTGGTCCGCGCCGGCGTCCAGATGCGCGCGAACACGGTTCGCGATCTTGTCGGGATCGCCCCAGGCGACGACCGCGTCGATCACCGCGTCGCTCCCCTGCCCGGCGATGTCGGCATCCGACCAGCCCATCCGTTTCAGGTTGTTCGCGTAGTTCGTCGTCTGCATGTAGTGGACGGCGAACCGCCGCGCCTGCCGCCGGGCATCGGAGGGGTCCGTCCGCAGGACGACCGTCTGCTCGACCGCGAGCACAGGCTCGGGGCCGAGGCGACGGCGCGCGAACGCCGTGTGCTCGACCGGCACGAAGTACGAGTGAGCGCCGAGCGCTCGCTCCGCGGCCAGCTCGAGCATCCGAGGCCCGAGCGCGGCGAGCACCCGCCTGGGCTCCGCCTCGGGCTCGAGCGCCGAGGAAGCCGCGCGATCCATCGCGTCGAGGTAGTCCCGCATCTTGCCCCACGGCCGCTCGTACTGCCCTCCGCGGCGCGCGACCGACGGGGAATGGCTGACACCCAGGCCGAGCAGGAACCGGTCGGGGTAGGCGTCCGTGAGCATCCGCCACCCGTTCGCCATCGCGACGGGATCTCGGGCCCACACGTTCGCGATCCCGCTCGCGATGATCGTCCGCTCCGTCGAGGCGAGGAGCCACGACGCATGGCTGAACACCTCGCGGCTCGTCACGCTCTCGGGGAACCAGATGGCGGGGAAGCCGACCGACTCGATCTCCGCAACCGCATCGCGCTCCTCGGTGGCCGTCTGCGCTTCGAGCGTGAAGCTCCAGACCCCGACCCGCCCGAGCGCCGAGCGGAGCGCCTCGCGCTCCTCGCGCATGCCGCCGCCGAGCTGCTCCTCCATACCCAGCGGACCCTACCAGACACGTCGGAGGGGGCCGAAGCCCCCTCCGACGCAACCCCGACGGGGTTCGCACTCAGCGCTCGTCGCCGACGCCGACCTCCTCCGCCTCACGCGCCACGACCGTCGCGCGCTCCGGCTCGTGCCCCTCCACGTTGACACGTCGGGAGCCACTCGAGCCACTTCGGCAGGTACCAGTTCAGGTTGCCGAGCAGCTTCATGCTCGAGGGCACGAGGATCGAGCGAACGATCGTGGCGTCCATGAAGACCGCCACCGCGAGGCCGAAACCCATCTGCTGCAGCGGTACGAGGCGCCCGGCCGCGAACGCCGTGAAGACCGCCACCATGATGATCGCGGCACCGGTGATGATGCCTGCTGTCGTGCGCAGCCCGTACGCGACCGCCTCGCTGTTGTCACCGGTCTTGTCGTACTCCTCACGGATCCGGCTCAGCAGGAACACGTGATAGTCCATCGAGAGACCGAACAGGATCGAGAACAGGAGCAGCGGCAGCCACGCCTCGATCGACTCGACCTCCTGGAACTGGAACCCGATCAGGTTGAAGAAGTCGATCGCCCAGTTGTGGATCGTGTTCAGGACGCCGTTCGACTGGTGCTGGAACACCAGGACGATCGCGCCGTACGCGGCGCCGACCGAGAGCAGGTTCATGAGCACGGCCTTCAGGGGCACGATGACCGAGCGGAACACGATCATCAGCAACAGGAACGAGAGGCCGAGCACGAACACGAGGACGATCGGCTGGTAGGTGTCGGTCTGGGCGATGAAGTCGGTGAAGATCGCCGGCATGCCGCCCACGAGCACCTCGCTGTGGGTGCCCTGGAAGATCGACGGGATGATGTCGCTCCGCAAGCGTCGCACCGCGTCGAACGTCGTGTTCCCGAACGCGTCTCCTGTCGGGATCGCCGCCACCATCACGGAGTTGCCGTCGGCGGCCGGGGTCACCGGCACCTCGCTCGCGAATGCGGGATCGTCGGCGATCGCCTGTTGGAGCTCGACGATCGCGGCCCGAACGGCCGGAGACGACGCCTCGCTCACGTAGATCTGGACGGGGTCGGTCCGGCCGCCGGCCGAGAAGTCCTCCGACAGGAGGATGAAGGCCTGCTTGGACTCCACATCGTCGGGCAGCGTCGCGGCGCTCTGCGTCGTGCCCTTGTCGATCGTGAAGTAGAGAGCCCCCAGGCTGCCGAGGATCGCGATCGAGGCCACGAGGAAGACCACGGGTCGAGCCATGACAGCCCTCGTCGTCCGGTCCCAGAAGCCGCCTCTGGGGTCGTGCTCTCCCTCGACCCGCGCGCGCTTCGAGAGCCGCGGCCAGTTGACCCGGTCCTTCAGCAGCCCCACGAGGGCCGGGAGCAGCGTCAGGGACGCGGCGATCGAGGCGATGACGACGAGGATCGCGCCGGCCGCCATGCTCTTGAAGATGGTCGCGGGGAAGATGAGCATGCCCAGGAGCGCGAACACGACGGTGAGGCCGCTGAAGAGCACCGCGCGACTCGCGGTGGCGCCGGCCGCCACGATCGCGTCGAGGGGCTCGAACCCCTTCCGCCGCTCCTCGCGGTACCTCGCGACGATGAACAGCGAGTAGTCGATCCCGACCGCCAGGCCGATCGAGGATGCGATGTTGGTGGTGAACACGCTGAAGTGCACGCCGAAGGCGGCCGCGATCAACGCGATCCCTCCGAACGAGATCGGGATCGCGACGAGCGCGATCGCCAACGGCAAGAGCGCGGCGATGATGGCAGCGAACACGACGATCAGCACGACGAGCGCGATCGCGATGCCGATCATCTCGCTCTTGCGGAGGTCCTCCTCGGCGATCTTCGTGGTGTCAGCGTTCAGTGTCGCCGGGCCCGCGAGCAGTAGGCGGAACCCCGCCTCGCCGTTGCCCTCCGAAACCGTCTTGAGCTCATCGATGGTCGCGATCTCGGCGTTGACGATCGGGACCGGGATGAGCGTGCTCCGGCCGTCGGTCGAGATGAGACCCGCGACGTCGAAGTACGTGATCGGCGGCTTGACCAGCGCATCGCCCGCCGCGGCCGCGATCGCGCCGCGGATGGTCTCCGTGGCGCTGCTGAAACTGAAGCCTCCGGCAGGATCCGGGTCGTCGATCGCCACGGTCGACGACGTGATGGATGCCACGAGCTCAGGTGGATCCACCTTGAGCGCGTCAGGATCGAGGATGCCCCTTGCAGAGAGCTCCTGCGGCTGGAGCACCTCGACCTGGAACGCCGCCGCGTGCTCCGGGGGGATCGCCGTCGCAGCCGCCTGCCCGAGGGCTTGCACCGTCGCGGCATCCGCGTGCCCTGCGAGCTGGATCGAGACCAGCACTCCGGCAGGATCGGTGGTCCGCAACGTGTACAAGCCTGCCGTCTCGAGCACGTCGTACACGGTCGCGACGTCGCCGGCCACGACCGTGTCCCCGAGCCCCATGACGTCCTGCTGAACCTTGCGGACGTACGCCTCGAACGTCGGGTCAGCGACCGGCAGGACCTGGTTCGTGACGATGAGGAACTCGGTGTCCTGCTGCTCGCCCGTGATGTTCTTCTCGATCAGCTGCAGCGCCTGCTTGGACTCGGGACGGTTGGTGAAGTCGATGTCCGTCGTCAGCGCGTCGGACAGGAACGTCGACGAGGCGACGCCCGCCCCGACCACGACCAGGACCCACACCACGATCACCCGCCAGGGGTGACGGCTGCTCGACCGCGCGAGCGACTCAGGATTCAAGCGCATCTTCGTCTCCTGCCCCTCGGCCCGGCGCAGCCGGGCGACCCTTCCACGTGCTTACGGCGTACGGTAGTATATGCGTACGATGTAAGTCGTCAACCTCGAGGATCGAGACATGGCCAGGTCCCGCGCGACAGCCAAGGTACGAGCGACTGGGAAGGCCCCGCCGAGGCGCGAGCCGCTCACCCGGGAGCGCATCGTGGAGGCCGCTCTGCGCGTTATGGACGCGGAGGGCCTCGAGGCCGTCACGATGCGACGGGTCGGCCGTGAGCTCGGTGTCGAGGCGATGTCCCTGTACAACCACGTGCAGGACAAGGAGGACATCCTATCCGGCGTGGTCGACGAGGTCATGGCCGAGTTCGAGTTCCCCGAGGGATCCGGAGGAAGCTGGGCCGAGCGCGGCCGCGAGGTCGCTCGCGCGTGGCGGCGGCTCCTCAAGGCGCACCCGAACGTCATCACGCTGATGTCCGAGCAGCGCAAACCCGTGACCACGCTCCGAGCGCTCCGACCGACGGACCACGCGATCGGCATCCTGCGCTCGGCGGGCCTTTCGGACGATGAGGCCGTGAAGGCCTTCCGGGCGTTCGGCGGCTACATCCAGGGGTTCGTGCTCGCCGAGATCGCGAACATGTTCGGAGGTGATGACGTCCCCGTGGGTTCGGGGGACGTCTCGACGATGATCCCGGCAGGCGAGCTCCCCAACCTCGTGGCCTCGCTCCCGCATCTGTTCCGGTGCGACTTCGACCAGGCCTTCGAGTACGGGCTCGACCTCATGATCCGCGGCCTCCAGGCGAAGATCGCCGCCTCGAGCTGATCTCAAGCCAGGCCGAGCTCGAGTCCCACGCGACCGAACACCTCGAGCGCCTCGCCCAGGTCCGCCGCCGTGTGATCCGCGGTCACGATCGTGCGCACGCGGGCCTTCCCCTTCGCGACCGTCGGGAACACGATCGCCGGCGTGAACACCCCCTCCTCGAACAACCGTCGCGCGAAGGCCTGCGTCTTCTCCTCGTCGCCGGTGATGACGGGGGTGATCGGTGTCTCGCTCATGCCGGTGTCGAACCCGAGGTCGTGGAGCCCGGCCTTGAACATCGCCGTGTTGCTCCGGAGCCGCTCGAGCCGCTCGGGCTCGTCGTGCAAGATCGCGAGGGCCTCGAGGCACGCGGCCGTCACGGCGGGCGGGGTGCTCGTCGAGAACAGGTACGGCCGGCCGCGATTGACGAGCCACTCGATCAGGTGATGGGGTCCCGCGATGAAGCCACCGAGCACGCCGATCGCCTTCGAGAGCGTCCCGACCTGGATGTCCACGCGCCCGTGGAGGCCGAAATGGTCGACCGTGCCGGCGCCGCCCTCGCCCAGCACGCCCGAGGCGTGTGCGTCGTCGATCATCATGATCGCGCGGTGCTTCTCCGCGACCTCGACGAGCGCGGGCAGCGGTGCGATATCCCCGTCCATCGAGAAGACACCGTCGGTGATCAGCAGCTGACGACGACCGGGGCGGGCAGACTCGGCGAGGAGCGCGTCCGCGTGCTCCGCGTCCTTGTGCTCGAACACCTTGATCTCGGCACGGGACAGGCGGGCTCCATCGATGATCGAGGCATGGTTGAGCCGGTCGCTGACGAGCACGTCCTCCTTGTCCAAGATCGCGGCGACCGTGCCCGCGTTCGCCGTGAACCCCGACTGGAACATCAGGGCCTCCTCAGCCTGCTTGAACTCGGCGAACCGGCGCTCGAGCTCGCGGTGCATCGCCATCGTTCCGGCGATCGTGCGAACCGCGCCGCTGCCCGCGCCCAGTTCGGCCGCGGCTCTGGATGCCGCCGCGTTCATCCTCGGGTGGTTCGCGAGGCCCAAGTAGTTGTTCGATGCGAGGTTGATGACGTCCCGCCCGTCGAACCTCGCGCGGGCCCCGGTAGGCCCCTCGAGGGTCCGCGGATGGAGCGCGAGCCCCTGCTCCTCGAGCTCGTTGAGCCTGTCCTTCAGGTAGTCGAGCGCACCGCTCATGATGCCCCTCCCGTGCAAGCCACCCCCACCCTACCGCCGGCGTCTACGATGGCAGGCGTGCGGGTCGAGGCGTTCCTCGCCGATGCGGTGCAGGCCGTCGGGGGCAAGCTGTCCGCGCTCGGCATCGGCTGGAGCACGCTGTCGGCGCCGCGGTTCCCCGCTCGTCATGATCGGATCGCGCTCGGCATCGTCCTGCGGATCCCGCCGGAGGAGGCGACCGGATCGCACCACCTCACGGTACGGCTGCTCGGTCCGACCGGCGCGGCGCGCCCGCTCGGGCGCCGTCCTGACGGCAGCGAGCTCGCCGAGCTCGACGCGCCGTTCTCCGTCCAGTCGACGGAGGTCGAGGCGACCGCCACGTTCGCGCTGAACCTCGACGGGCTCGTGTTCGAGGAGCCCGGTGGCTACGCGTTCGTGCTCGCGGTGGACGGGCAGGAGCGAGAGCGACTCTCCTTCCGCGTCCAGACGCCGCCGGCGCCGGCGCCGGTCGAGCACCGCGTGGGCGGCTACCTCTAGCCGCCGGGGAACATGATGACCTTCGCGGCGTGACCCGAGGCCGCCGTCGCGAACGCCTCCTCGAAGTCCTCGAGCGCGAAGCGGTGCGTGATGACGGGCGTGACGTCCACCCGTCCTGTCGAGAGCAGCGTCGTCGTCTGCTGCCACGTCCGGAACATCTCGCGCCCGGTGATCCCGAGGATCCTGGCCTCCTTGAAGATGACCTGGTCGTTCAGGTCGAGCGTGACCGGCCCGTCGGGCAGGCCGAGCAGCGACATCCGCCCGCCCCGCGCGAGCATCCGCGTGCCCTGGTCGATCGCCCGCGCGTTGCCCGACATCTCGAGCACGACCTCGGCGCCGACGCCGCCCGTCTCGCGCAGGACGACCTCGACGGGGTCCTCGGCCTTCGGGTCGACCAGCAGGTCGGCCCCCATCGCCGCCGCGAGCGCCCGGCGCTCGTCGTTCGGCTCGATCGCGAACACCTTCCACGCGCCGAGCGCACGCGCGATGCCGACCGCGAACAGGCCGATCGGCCCACAGCCGATCACCGCGACGGGGTTCGTGAGCAGGTCCTCGCCGCCTTCGGTCCCGAACGCGGCGTGCACGGCGTTCCCGAACGGCTCCATGATCGACGCGACATCAGGGTGGATGCCCTCGCCGACGATCCAAGCGTTCTCTGCGGGGATCACCACGAACTCGGCGAACGCGCCGTCGGTGTCGACGCCGAGGATCCGCAGGTTCTGACAGATGTGCGCCCGCCCGGTTCGGCACGTCGCGCAGTGGCCGCACGCGATGTGGGTTTCGGCGGCGACGAATGCGCCGGGCTTGATGTGGTGCACCTCGGACCCGACGGCCTCGACGGTGCCGGCCACCTCGTGCCCGAAGGTCATCGGGATCCGCGCGGATGCGGCCTTCGGCCCACTCGTTCCAGTCGTGGATGTGCAGGTCGGTACCGCAGATCGACGCCGCGTGCACGCGGACGAGGACCTCGTCTTCGCCGGGCTGAGGCACGGGAACCCGGCCGAGCTCGGCCCCGGGTCCGGCGAGGGTCTTGCGGAGGGCCCGCATGGTCCCGCTCATCGAGGGCAGCCTACCCGACCCGACCCGGTGCCAGACCCACGCCTCGCCGACCCGGAACCTCCGAACCGAGCGGCCCCGTCCAAGCTCGAGCGATGCGAGGATGACCCCGATGAACGGAGGACCACCATGAGGTGCATCCGGACGATCGCGGTGGCGAGCGTGATGGCGCTCGCCCTCGCCGCGTGTGGCGGTCTGAAGGACGAGGGGAACGGCGGCAGTGGGGGCGGTAGCGGGATCGCCCATCCCACCGGCGCCGACGAGCTCGTCCTGCGCTGGGAGTACCAGGGTGGCTTCGTCGCCTACGAGTACATGCTCAAGCGCCTGCCGAGCTGGTCGCTGTACGGCGACGGCCGTCTGATCGTCGAGGGCCCGACGATCGAGATCTACCCGGGCCCGGCCCTGCCCAACCTGCTCGTCACGCGGGTGTCCGAGGACGGCGTACAGGCGATCCTCGAGGCCGCGAAGGCCGCGGGGCTGATGGAAGGGGACGCGACCTACACATACCCCTGCGTGGCCGACGCCGCGGACACCGTGTTCACGACGAACGCGGGCGGGTCGACCAGCGTCGTGACGGCCTACGCGCTCGGCGACGCGATGGGTGGCTCGTGCCCGAACGTGGACGACGAGGCCCGGCAGAAGCTCCACGAGTTCCAGGCCAAGCTCGGCGACCTAGCGAGCTTCCTGCCTCAGGGCTCGATCGGCGCCGAGGAGCCATACGTCTTCGACGCGGTCCGCATCTACGTGATGTCCTACCAGGGTCAGCCGGACCTGCCGCAGGAGGCGGCCGAGTGGCCACTCGCAACAGGGCTCGACGCCTTCGGTGACGCGGCCGAGGGGAGCGGGCTCCAGGACGCTCGATGTGGCGTGATGAGCGGTGCCGACCTCGGATCCCTGATGCCGGCGATGCAGGGAGCGAACGAGCTCACGCCCTGGTCGAGCGGTGGCGCCGAGTACCGCCTGATCCTCCGCCCGCTCCTGCCCGACGAGCACGGGTGCTGACCCTCACGGAAGGGGTTCCCCTCCCGGCCTCGATGGCTCTATGCTCCCCGCCATGTTCCATCGGCGGGGTTCCATCGGCGGGGGGAGGAGAGGCCATTGGACGGAACGATCCGGAACGTAGGGTTGGTGCTCGTCATGACGCTCGCGCTCGCGGCGTCGGCGTGCAGCAGCGACGAGGGTACCTCGGGCGACGGTGGGGATGCTGGAGGAACCTCCGTGGCGATCACCTTGCAGGAGTTCGCCGTCGCGGCGAACCCGGCGTCGGTCCCGGCGGGAGATGTCACCTTCGAGGCCGTGAACAACGGCCCCGCGGACCAGCATGAGCTGGTGGTGGTCAAGACGGACCTCGCGCCCGATGCGCTGCCGACCAACCCGGACGGCTCGGTGAACGAGGGGGGCGAGGGCGTCACGGCGATCGACGAGATCCCGGAGTTCGACGTCGGCGCAGACGCAGAGCCTGACGCTCAACCTCCGACCGGGGAGCTACGTACTGATCTGCAACATCTACACGGCCGAGGAACAGGAGTCGCACTACCAGGAAGGCATGCGCCTCGGCTTCACCGTCGAGTAGCGCCGGCACACCGGATGGGTCGGGACCGCCCGCGTCCCGCCCTCCGATCTCCTGCTCGAAGCGCTAGAAGCGGCGTCGTGAGGTGCTCGCAAGCGACGAGCGACGCCTGCCCCTCGCACCCGAGAAGACCACGCGCGGCGCGGCGATCTTCATGCCCTCCTCCTGGAACTCCTGGTGGAGATCCAGTCGGGCGGCCATGCGACTCACGTCACCCTGCTGCTCCGCCGTGACGAGCGTGATGCCCGTGCCGCTGCGACCCGCGCGCGCGGTGCGTCCCATGCGGTGCACGTAGCCCTTGTCGTCCTCGGGCGGGTCGTAGTTCACGACGTGGCTGATCCGCTCGAGGTCCAGGCCTCGCGCCGCGACGTCGGTCGCCACGAGCACGTCCACCTTGCCGGTCTCGAAACGCTGGAGCGCCTTCTGGCGCGCCGGTTGGGTCATGTCGCCGTGCAGGCTCTCGACCCGGATCCCACGTGCCTTCAGCTTGTGGACGAGTCGCTCGGCGCCGCGCTTGGTGCGAACGAACACGAGCGTGAGCTCGCGGTCCTTCTCGAGCAGCTCGACGAGCGCCTCGACCTTGCCGTGCGCCGAGACCGGGATGAAGTGGTGCTCGATCTCCTCGACGGTCTTCGTCGAGTACTCCACCTCGTGCAGCACCGCGTCGCGCGTGTAGGCGCGGGCGAGGTGTCCCACCGCGCCGTCCAACGTGGCCGAGAAGAACATCGTCTGGCGCTCCTTGGGCAGGCGGCGGACGATCCGGTCGACCTGCGGCTGGAACCCCATGTCGAGCATCCGGTCGGCCTCGTCGAGGATGAGGATCCGCACGCCGCCGAGGCGCACGATCCCCCGTTCGGCGATGTCCTCGAGGCGACCCGGCGTGGCGATGAGCACGTCGGCGCGAGCCGCCCCGCGGCTCTGCTCGCGCAGGTTCGTGCCGCCGTACGCGACGCCAACACGCAGGCCCTTGGCCTTCGCGATGTCGGCGAAGTCGTCCGCGACCTGCTGCGCCAGCTCGCGCGTCGGCACGAGGACGAGCGCCGAGGGCGTCGCGCCCCCCTTGGGAAGGCGTTCGACGATCGGGATCGCGAACGCGAGCGTCTTGCCCGAGCCCGTCTGCGAACGGGCGAGCACATCGTTCCCCGCGAGCGCATCGCGCATCACGAGGGACTGGATCTCGAAGGGCGCGACGATGCCGCGTCCCCCGAGAGCGTCGACCACGGCGTTCGATACGCCGAGGTCGAGGAATGACCGCGTGGTCATATCGACTCCTTCTCCTCCGCGGCATGAGCCGCGGCTCGGTTCGGGGAGGTTCTGCCTGGACCCCCGAGACCGCCGGAAGGAGGAACGAGGAAGCGAAACCTCACAGGACGACGACGCCGTCCTTGTGACACAAGGCTACCAGAGGGCGCGCCTCGTCCGCCGTGATGCGCTACGCACGCACTACGATCGTGACCATCGCGAAGTGGCACGAGGCGGCCGCCACCATGAAGGCGTGCCAGATCTCGTGGTAGCCGAACACGGTGGGGGCCGGGTCCGGCCGGCGGATCGCGAAGATGATCGCCCCCGCCGTGTAGAGGAGGCCGCCGGCGACGGTGAGCACGAGCGCTGGCGTAGGCATCTCGTGGACGAGCTGCGGGAGCGCGATGAGCGCGAGCCAGCCCATCACCATGTACAGCGCCGCCGTGAGGACGGAGAAGCCGTCGATCCTGATGAGCTTGAGCGTGATCCCCGCCACTGCTCCGGCCCACACCGCCGACAGGATCACGATCGACCACGGACCGTGGAGCATCAGGAGCGCGATCGGGGTGTAGCTACCGGCGATCAGGACGAAGATCATCGAGTGGTCGAGGCGCTTCATCCGCCGCAGCGCTTTCGGCGACCATTCGCCACGGTGGTAGGCGGCGCTCGCGCCGAAGACCGACATGAGGCTGAGCGCGTAGACGGACGTTGCGAAGCGGGCTACCCAGCTCTCGGCGAGGGCAACGAGCGCGATCGCGGCAGGGATCGAGACGAAGAACGCAACCTGGTGGATCCGGCCACGCCAGCGCGGCTTCGCGGATCCGGGCGGCCCGCTCATCCGCTCGATGCTACCGGGAGGCCGGCTGACCGATCCTTGGGACGCCGAGGTCGAGTCGGGGCCATCCGGCGTGGCCATCGCCGGCTCAGGCGCGCTCGGCGCGCAGGGCGAGCTCGCCCTCGATGCGCTCGGCGATCGCACGGGCGCTGATGCCGGCCCGCTCCCTGAGCTCCTCGGGGGTGCCCGAGCTCGGCATCGCGCCCACGCCGAGCTTGACGATCCGGCCCGAGAGCGCGGGCGCGTGCGCGAGCGCCGAGAGGGCAGCCTCACCCAGGCCGCCCTCGAGCCAGTGGTCCTCGACGACGACGAGCAGCCCCGTCTCCTCCATCGCCTGGATCAGCGTGTCGGCGTCGATCGGCTTGACCGAGTAGGCATCGATCACGCGGATGCGGTGCTTCGTCACCTCCAACTGGTCGGCGGCCTTCAACGCCTCGAAGACGGTGATGCCCGCAGCGACGATCGTCGCCTCGTCCGCCGCGCTCGCCCGAAGGGTCTTGCTGCCGCCGATCTCGAATGCCTCGTCTGGGCCATACAGGACCGGGGTCTTCTCGCGGGTCGTCCGGATGTACGAGACGCCGTGCACGTCGGCCATCGCGGCCGTGAGATGGGCAGCCGAGCTCCCGTCGGCCGGGTACAGGACGGTCGAGCCGTGCACCGCCCGCATCATCGCCAGGTCCTCGAGCGCCATCTGTGACGGTCCGTCCTCACCGATCGATACGCCGGCATGCGAGCCGCACAGCCGCAGGCTGGCACGGCTCACCGCCGCCATGCGAACGAAGTCGTACGCGCGCGTGAGGAACGCCCCGAAGGTCGCCGCGTAGACGATCTTGCCGAGCGCCTGAAGCCCCACCGCGACGCCGGCCATGCACTGCTCGGCGATGTAGAGCTCGATGAATCGCTCGGGCGCCACCTTCTGGAAGTCCTCCGTGTACGTGGAGTTCGAGACCTCACCGTCGAGCACGACCACGTCGGGACGTGTGGCAAGCGCGGCGAGCGTTTCGCCGAACGCTTTGCGGGTGGCGACGGGCTCGGCGTACGTCGGGAGGATCGCGGCCGCCGGGGAGGCGGCCGGTGGGGCCCACGGGGTGGGCGCGGGCGGCATGAACGTCAGTGCACGCTCCCCGCCGAGCTCCGCGATCGCGGCCTCGGCCTCGGCCGGGGAGAGGGGCTTGCCGTGCCAACCCTCGGCATCCTCGAGGAACGAGACGCCGTTGCCCTTGCGCGTGCGGGCCACCAGCAGAGTCGGGCGGTCGGCCGCCTCGGCCTGCCGGTACGCCTCGTCGATCGCTGCGACGTCGTGGCCGTCGATCTCGAGGGCGTCCCACCCGAAGGCCCGGGCTCGCGCGACGTACGCTGCCCCGTCCCACTCCAGCATCGTCGGCCCGCGCTGTCCGAGCCGGTTCATGTCGCAGATGCCGACGAGGTTCGCCGCGCCATGATGCGAGGCGTTCCCCATGGCCTCCCATACGGAGCCCTCCGCCATCTCGGAGTCCCCCATCAGAACCCAGACGCGAGCGGGGTTGCCGTCCAGACGCATCGCGAGTGCCATGCCGAGTCCGATCGGCAGGCCCTGGCCGAGCGAGCCCGTCGCCACGTCCACGTAGGGCATGTCGGGCAGCGGTACCGGGTGCCCCTGGATCGGGCTGCCCATCTTGCGGAAGGACATCAGCGCCGTGTCGTCGATCGCCCCGATCGCCTTCAGAACCGAGAACATCAGCGGTGAAGCATGCCCCTTCGACAGTACGAACCGGTCGTTCCCGGGGGCCTTCGGGTCACCGACGTCGAACCGCAGGTGATCCGCGTAGAGCACCGCGAGGAGATGTGCAGCGGACATGGACGAGGTGGGATGGCCCGAACCCGCCGCCGTGGAAGCGCGGATCCCGTCGATCGAGAATTGCGCGGCCAGCTCGTTCCAGAAGGTGACCCTGTCCATCCCACGACCTCGCTTCCCGACGGCGCCCCGAGGATACGGGAAGGGCGCCCGGATGCCGCGACGGGGGCACTGGTACCCTTCTCCGCATGGCTGAGTACAAAGAGGTCCGCGTCGAGCGCCTCTACCTGAAGGTGCCGAACACCGACAAGTTGCGCAAGAGCGCCGCGGGCCAGGTCCGGCATCTCCTCGCCGATGGCTGGCGAGAGATGGAGCGCTCGCAAGAGGTGGACCACATCCGCGCGCGGTTCGAGCGCACCGGGCACCCGCCGCTGAAGTCGCGGCTGCCTCGGCCGGAGAAGGAACAGTTCCGGTTCGAGCGGCGGCCCCGGGGCCAGGGACGGGACGGCGGTCGCGGTGGCGGTCGCGGCGGCCCGCGTCGCTGACGAACGCTCGGAACCCGAGGTCAGCCTCACCGAATATCCTTCGGCCGAGCGGTCATCTTGCCGGACACTTGCGCCGTATACTGAGGTTTCGGCTGGATGACGTTCGTGCGCCGTAGCTTCGGCGCGATCACCGCAGGGAGTCCGTGATGAGCGATGAGATCCGCGAGACCGGCGCCTCGGCGACACCGAACAGGGTCCGTCCCAAGCGCGAGACCGGCAAGGCGCACGCCTCCGATCAGCCCTTCGAGTACCCACTGAAGCGCGAGTTCGTCGAGCCGGACTGGACGCGCCTGCCCGGCTTCAAGGACGTCACCGCGGAGCAGTGGGGTTCCGCGCAGTGGCAGCGCTCGCACACCGTCAAGAACCTCGTCGAGCTCAAGGGGGCGCTCGGTGACCTGCTGCCCGACGACCTGTATGCGGACATCGAGCGTGACCAGCAGGAGCGGGCGACGATGTCGATGCTCATCCCGCCCCAGATGGTCAACACGATGAACACCGACGACCTGTGGGGCGACCCGGTGCGCCGCTACATGGCGCCGGCGCTCGGCGACCGCGAGGCGGAGTTCCCGAGCCACCCGATGGCCTCCAGCGACTCGCTGCACGAGGCCGACATGTGGGCGGTCGAGGGCCTCACGCACCGCTACCCCACGAAGGTCCTCGCCGAGATGATCCCCACGTGCCCTCAGTACTGCGGCCACTGCACGCGGATGGACCTCGTCGGCAACGACACGCTCCAGGTCCTGAAGTACAAGTTCGAGATGAAGCAGCAGGACCGCTGGGAGGCGATGCTCGACTACCTGCAACGAACGCCGTCCGTTCGCGACGTCGTCGTCTCAGGCGGCGACGTGGCGAACGTGCCCGTCGCGCGGCTCCAGGAGTGGCTGTTCAAGCTGTTCGAGATCCCGAACATCCGCGACGTCCGTCTGGCGACCAAGGGCCTCATGGGGCTCCCGCAGCACTTCCTTCAAGACGAGGTGCTCGCCGGCTATGAGGCGATCGTGAAGCGGGCGCACGAGCGCGGCGTCGAGATCGCGGTGCACACCCACGTGAACAGCGCGCAGCAGGTGACGCCCCTCTTCGCGAAGGCCGTCGGGAAGCTCCTCGACATGGGCTACCGCGACGTCCGGAACCAGGGGGTGCTCCTGCGCGGCGTCAACACGAGCCCACGCAGCTCCTCGAGCTCGCGTTCATGCTCATCGACCACGCGAACGTGATCCCCTACTACTTCTACATGTGCGACATGATCCCGAACGCCGAGCACTGGCGCCTGGCGGTCTGGGAGGCGCAGGACCTCCAGATGGCGATCATGGGGTACCTGCCGGGGTTCGCAACGCCGCGTTTCGTGTGCGACGTGCCGTTCGTCGGCAAGCGCTGGGTGCACATGATCAGCAACTACGACCGAGTGAAGGGGATCACCTACTGGCGCAAGAACTACCGTACGGGGATCGAGTACGACGACCCCGAGGCGCTCACGCGCGAGTACCCGTACTACGACCCGGTCTACACCCTGCCCGAGGAGGGCCAGGAGTACTGGCGCGAGCAGATGCGCTCGCAGGGCGCGCGCGAGCTCCAGCCGGCCTGACCTAAGGACCGTACCGGTCGAGGGGCGGAGTCCGGCTCCGTGCCTCAGGCGTGGATGACGTCGTTGAAGATCTCGGCCCAGTGCTCGAACTCGTCGCCGGAGAAGGCCTTGTACTCGTACAGGTTCGCCGCGCTGGGATCCTCGGGCGGGAAGAGCAGGGGGCTCTCCGAGAGCGTCTCGTAGTACTGGCGGTCGGCCCCCTTGGCCTCGCTCGCCTTCTCCCGCATCAGGTCCTGCACCCCATCCACCGGGGTCATGTACAGGACCCAGTCGGTGACCTGGACGGCGACCTCGGGGCGGAAGTAGAAGTCCATGAATGCGTGCGCGTCCGCCGGGTGTTCCGCCTCGATGGGGATCATGCTCGCGCTCGCCCACAGCACACCGCCCTCCTCGGGAACGATGAACTCCAGGTCTGGAGCCCCCCCGATGTACTTCCAGTAGAAGACGTCGCCCGACCATGCGAGGGACGCGTACACGTTCTTGTTCACGAGATCCTGCACGTATTCCTGCCCGTAGTACTGGCGCACGATGTTGGCGTCCCTCTGTTGCCTGAGCTTCTCCTGCGCGCGCATCGCGTCGTCGATCGTCGCCGTCTGCGGATCGACGCCCAGCATGAGGAGCGTGAGGGTCATCGTGTCAACCATCTCCGTCAGCATGCCAACCTTGCCCTCGAGTGCGGGGTTCCACAGGTCGGCCATGCCCGAGATGTCGCCGGCCAGGTCCGGGTAGTAGGCGATCCCGGTGACGCCTCCCTGCCATGGCACGCTGTGTGCGTTACCCGGGTCGTACGAGGGATCGCGGAAGGCGCTCAGCATGTTGCGGTCGGCCGTTGGCAGCGCCTCCCAGCGGAGCGGCTCGATGAACCCGAGCTGCCAGAACTGGTGTACGAGCCAGTCGGCGTTGCACATCAGATCCCACCCCGTCGGCTGGCCGAGCGTGAGCTGGGGGTACATCTTCGCGAACCACGCCTGGTTGTCGTTGATGGTCTCTCGGTAGTCCACATCGATACCCGTCTCGGCCTCGAACGCCTCCAGCGTCGGTCTAGCTCCCCCTTTCGCCCGGTCGATGTAGAGGGGCCACTGGGCTACCGTCAGCTCACCGGCGATCGGCGGGAGCGGCTCGATCGTTGGGGTCTCCGGGGACGCCGACCGGGATGCCGGCGGCTCGTCCCCACCGCAAGCGGCCAGCAGTGCCGCGAGCGACAGGCCCACTCCTCCTTTGCCGGCCCCATGGAGGAAGCTGCGTCGCGTCACCGGAGCGTGCATCCACCGATCGAGATCCATGAACGCCATGATCCCCGACCTCCCGTCGACGATACCTCGAACGTCCTTCAACGAATCCTCATCCGAACGGAGCGTGCATGTCAAACCCAGAAGCGAGAGGATCGGAATCGTTCTTTGATGTATGTTCAGGGAACACCCCCCAGAGGAGGCTGCGTGCCGCGGAGGAAGGATCAGGGGCTCCGTCGCCAGCAGATCATGAAGGCGACGCTACGGGTGCTTGCCGCGCGCGGGCTCTACGATCTGAAACTGCGCGACATCGCCGAGGAAGCCGGTCTCACGCCCGCCTCGGTCCTCTACTACTACCCAGAGCTCGGGGAGCTTCTCGCCGAGGCGTTCCGTCACGCGATAGAGCGCTCCTTCGAGCGTAGGCGCGAGCTCGTCGAGGGAACCGAGGATGCGCGCGGCCGCCTGGTCGGCGCCGTGCGTGCCGGTATGCCGACCGGGCCGGCAGACGCCGAGCTGCTGCTGCTCTGGGAAGCCATCCCGTTCGAGCGCACCAATGCCGCACTTGCCGACTTCGATCGGGTTTCCGCGGCCCGCAAGGCCGACCTGTATGCGTCGATCCTCGAGCTCGGCGTCGCTCAGGGACACTTCGCGCCCGCGCACGAGATCCGGACGATCGCCTGGAACCTCCTCGCGCTCGAGGACCAGCACGGGCTCGGCGTGCTGCTCGGGTACCTCGATTCGGTCGCAGAGGCCGAGCGGCTGGTGCTCTCGTACGCCGCGCTCGCGACCGGGTGCGACCTCTCAGCGTTCGCGCGGGAGGCGCCGCGCCTGGAGGTCGTGCGCGACCCGGACGGGGCCGGCCTGGACCGCACACCGGAGCCGTTGCCGATGGCGGACGCCGACCGCCGGGCGGAGGAGGTCCGGATCCGGACCCGCGACGGTGTGCGACTCGCGACCGATGTCTACCTCCCCGACGGGGCGGGTCCGTTCCCCACCGTGCTCGTGCGCCTGCCGTACGGCAAGAGCGAGCGCTTCAGCTTCATGCCGCAGATCGCGACCATCGTGCTCGAGCACGGGTACGCCTTCGTCGTTCAGGACGTCCGCGGCAAGTTCCGCAGCGAAGGCGAGGCGATAGCCTTCGTGCACGAGGCCGCGGACGGCGGCGACACGCTGGACTGGATCGCCGCGCAGCGCTGGTCCGACGGCGCGGTCGGGATGTTCGGGGACTCGTACTACGGGTTCACGCAGTGGGCCGCCGCCTCGACCGGACATCCTTCGCTCCGCGCGATCGTGCCGCGGTTCACGACCTCGCGCGTCGGCGACGACTGGATGTACCACCAGGGGGTCTTCTGCCTGCACACGATGGGTGAGTGGGCGACCACGGCCTGGGTCGGCGCCGACCTGTACGACTTCCGACCGTCCTTCACCGCCCGACCGCTGGCCGAGCTCGTCGCGGCCGAGCACGCCGGGCGTCGCTCCCCGAGCTTCGACCGCTGGATCCGCACTCCCCCGGACGATCGGTTCTGGGGTACCGGCATCTTCGCGAACGCTGACCCCGCCGCGCACCTTCGGATCCCTGCGCTGCACTGGGGCGGGTGGTGGGACGTCTTCCAGCGCGGCCAGGTCGCCGACTTCCTGACCGCGACGGCCGCAGGCGCACCTGCGCAGCATCTGGTGATGGATTCGGCCGATCATTTCGACGACCCCCTCGTGCCCGACGGCGAGCCGGTGTTCGACATCGAGGAGGACGACGAAGCGCTCGCGCGGTACCTTCCCGCCTCGATGAAGCCCGTGCTCGCGTTCTTCGATCGCCACCTGCGCGGGCTCGAGCCCGAACCGCTCGCCGCGGTGCGCTGGCACGTGGCGAACGACGGCTGGCGCGAGGCCACGACATGGCCACCGCCGGGGGCGCGCGTGCGGCGACTCCATCTCGTAGACGGGGACCGTGGCCTCACGGGCGTCGAGGGCGGGGGTCTCGCCGAGCGCCCGGACACCGCCCCCACGGAGGCGCGCTGGACCCACGACCCCGCATCGCCCGTCCCCGACCTGATCCTTGACGGGTGGCGCCCGCTGCTCGGCCTGCCCGACGAGCGCGAGGTCGAGGCCCGCAACGACGTCCTCACCTTCACAGCGGAGCCCGAGAACCGGCCTCTGGACCTCGCGGGGCCGACGCGCATGACGGCTACCGTCGGTGCGACGAGCGCCCATGCGCACCTGGCGGCCAAACTCGTCGACGTGTTCCCGAACGGTCGCGCCCGGCGGATCCTCCAAGGGATCTCGCGGGTGCCGGCAGGTGGCGGACGCGTCGAGGTCGACCTGGGTCACACCGGCTACCGGCTCCAGCCCGGACATCGCCTGCGCCTCGAGCTCGCCGCGAGCGACTTCCCGCGTTACCTCCTGGACCCGGGGAACGGCGAGGACCCGTGGACCGCGACTCGGACCTCGAGCGACGGGCGCTCGGTCCGCGTGGGAGGGGCCGACGGCGCCGCCCTCGACCTCACTGTGTGCTGATGTGCTCGAGCACGCCCGGGACGCCCCGCCGGCCGTGTTCCGCGCAACTCGGCCGCCACGGCCGAGCCACTGAAATCCTGCCGAGCGCTCCGCGCTCGGGTACCGTTGCGGGGCCGTGCACACGTCTCCGTCTGGTCGCCCTGGTCTCGATCTCCGCGCTCATCGCCGTAGCGTGCGGCGACGACCTGCCCGAGTGGACCCCCGTCCCCCCCTCGAGTACGGGACCGCACCCGAGCCGTTCGACGGCGCCGCCCTGCGGACCACGACGCCGATCAAGCACGTGGTCTTCGTCATCAAGGAGAACCGCACGTTCGACAACATGTTCGGCCGGTTCCCCGGTGCGAACGGGGTGACCGTCGGGATGGATCAGGGGGAGCCCCGACCCCTCACGCAGGCACCCGACCGGCTGCCGACGGACATCAAGCACTGCTACGCGTGCTCGTTGCAGGCGTGGAACGAGGGGAAGATGGATGGCTTCGCGACGATAAGCGAGGCGGCCGACCAGCACGCCTACGTGCAGTACTCGCCGGGCGATCTGCCCAACTACTGGCGCTGGGCCTCCGAGTACGTGCTCGGCGACAACTTCTTCGCGAGCGCGCAGGGCCCCTCGTTCCCCAACCACCTCTACACGATCGCGGCGCAGTCGGGCGGCGCGCACGAGAACCCACCGCAGGGCGAGGACCTGCTCCGCGAGCACCACCAGGAGACCGGTCTGTTCAAGGCGTGGGGATGCGACTCACTCCCGAGCGCGTGGATCAACGTGTTCGATAGCGAGGGCGTGGCGAAGAAGGTGGCACCGTGCTTCGACTTCCTCACCGAGGGCGACCTGCTGACCGAGGCCGGCATCCCGTGGGCGTACTACGCGGCCACGCAGTGGCAGAACGGCTACATCTGGTCCGCGTACGACGCGGTCGAGCACATCCGGAACGATCCCGAGGTCTGGCAACGCCACATCTTCCCGGTGGATGACTTCGTCGAACAGGCGAAGGCGGGCCTCCTGCCGCCGGTGACATGGGTCACGCCGCGGTTCGAGCTGTCCGACCACCCTGAGTACAGCATGTGCCAAGGCGAGAACTGGACGACCGAGATCGTGAACGCGGTGATGGAGGGACCCCAATGGCAGGACACCGCGATCTTCGTCACCTGGGACGACTACGGCGGGTTCTACGATCACGTCCCGCCGCCGCAGGTGGACGGCTTCGGTTTCGGGATCCGCGTGCCGCTGCTCATCATCTCGCCCTACGCGAAAGATGGCTTCGTGACCTCCGAGCTCGGCGAGTTCTCGAGCGTCCTGCGGTTCGTCGAGGACAACTGGGGGCTCTCGCAGCTCACGCATCGGGACCGAGACGCGACTCCGCTCATGTCGGCGTTCGACTTCGAGCAGGAGCCGCGGCCGCCCGATCCGCTCCCGCTCCGCACCGATTGCGTGGGTGAGGCGTTCCCGGAGCCGGGCCGCTACCAGGACTAGCCCGACCGTCACCCGGATCGACCCTCACGGGTCAGTCGAAGGGCGACCCGATGGTCCGCAGGAAGGGCCAGCTCGGAGCGGAACTGCGCGAGCGAGGTCCCGTACGGACAGTCCTGCCGGAGGTCGAGGATCATCTTCTCGAAGTTCGGGTGCTCGAAGTCGAGCGCGCCCGCGAGTGGGCTCGCCGCCGCGTCGCGCTCGGTCATCGGATCCAGGCCGAAGAGCTGTTCGATGAAGGCGAGCACCGACGAGAACTCGTAGACGGTGCTGTCGACGTAGCCGCCGTCGGGGTTGTCACCCTGCCGCGTGTACGGGGAGATGATGAGGGCCGGCGTCCGCGGCCCCAGGCCCATGATGTCGTCGTGGGGCGGGACGACCGGGTCGTAGAAGCCGCCGAAGTCATCCCAGACGACCACGATGAGCGAGGACTCCCAGTACTCGCTCTTCATGATCGCGTTGACCTGGTTCACGGTCCAGTTCTCGCCGGCGCAGGTGCTCTTCCCGGCCCCGGGGTGCTCGTTGTAGGACTCGGGAGGGATGATCCAGGAGACCTGCGGCATGTCACCGCGGCGCACGTCCTGGACGAAGCGGTCGGGCTCCTGCACCTTGTCCCACATCGGGCCGTAGCGAACGTGCTTGATCATCTGGAGCACGTTCATCCAGGCGTTCTCGGTCGCGTAGTACTTCCACGAGATGCCGGCGTCCTCGAGCTGATCCGGCAGGACCTGGATGTCGAAGCACAGGCGGATGCTGTCCCAGTAGTTCCCGATCCCGTACGAGTTGTCGCCGTTCTCGGTGATCTCCTCCTCGAGCTGCATGATGTGCCGCAGTTCCCCCGCCGACAGGTGAGGCTGGAAGCGGGTGGCGTTCTCCGTGGGATCGTCGCAGTAGCTGCCCTCGTGATCGGTCGTCGACTTGTTGTCGACGATGCCGTTCGACTGCGCAGCGACGGCGTACAGGTGCTCGGGCAAGGTCGGCCCGTACATCGGGGTGAAGAAGTGGTCCGCCAACACGAACCGGTCGGCGTAGGCCCAGTAGTTCGGGATGTCCTCGCGCTCGAGGTACGAGTACCCCTGCATGTCGTGGCCGTAGAGCGGGGCCTTCTCAGCGTCGGTCGGGATGACGCCGTTCATCCAGTTGTAGCCGTTCATCTTCCCGCCGTTGATCGCGACGAGACCGCAGCGGAAGCAATGCGTCAGGTCGTGGTCATACACGTCGGGGCCGTGGGTGAGCTGGACGATCGGCCCGTCCGTGCAGCCGTTCTCCGAGCACTCGATCGTGCCGCCCTCGGTCGCCCCCTCGGCGCCCGGATACGTCGCGAAGTAGTTGTTGAAGGTGCGGTTCTCCTTGACGATGAACACGACGTGCTCGATGGGGTTCTCCCCGGGGACGATCGTGACGCTCGGGGTGGGCGAGGCCCCGTTCCCGTTCCCGTCGCCCCCCGTCGCACCGGTCGTCTGTCCATCGGGCTGGGTCTGCTCGCCTTCGTCGCCGCCGCCCATCGCCCACGCGGCGACGAGGATGAGCAGGACGAGCACGCCGACGAACGCGAAGAACCCCCGGCGTCGAGCCGCTCGACGGCGGGCGAGGCGCCCCTGCCCGCGAGGCACGGGCAGCCGCGAACCGGGTCCAGGCGTGTACGACACCGCCGCGAGTATCCCACGGGCTGCGGTGTCTCAGTCCAGAGAGGCATGGTCCGCCGAGGCGCGCGAACCGAGCGCCCCGAGCAGGAACAACACGAGCAGCGCCCCGATCGCGAGCGCGACCCGCGCGTCGAGTCCCGACTCCCCGAACCCGGGCGGAGGCGGGTCGCACAGGGCCTCGAGGCGCTCTCGACGCTCGGCGAGCACCGAGCCCACCGACAGGTCACCCGCGAGGTTCTCGAGCTCCCAGGGATCCGAGCGCAGGTCGTAGAGCTCCTGCTCGCCGTCCGTGTAGCGGACGTACATCCACTCGCGCGATCGGACGGCGCAGTACGTCGGCACGGGGTTCGTCCCAGCGAGGTGCTCGACGAGGAGGTCCTCACGAGGCGATCCCTCAGTCTCCCCGCGGAGCACCGGCAACAGGCTCCGGCCCTCGGCCCCGGGCGCCGGGATGCCCGCGGCCTCGGCGATCGTGGGCGCGATGTCCACGTTCAGCGCGAGCGCCGCCGGCGTGGCCCCGGGGACGATCCCGCCCACATCCCAGCGCACGACGAGCGGCACACGGATGACCTCCTCGTACGGCGCCTCCTTCTTCGACCAGCGATGCTCGCCCCATGCGAGGCCGTTGTCGGATGTGTAGACGATCAGCGTGTCCTCGAGGCGTCCGGTGTCGCGGAGCGCCTGGAGAACGCCCTCGACGGCACGGTCGACGGCGAGGAGCGTCCGGTACTGGTTCGCACGCAGGGTGTCGACGCGCTCGCGCTCGGCGGCGTCGAGCGGCGGGAGCGCCCGGACCCACGCCGGCTTGTCCGAGACGTCGGCCTCGTCGTAGTTCGGCGGGCGCCACGGCCCGAGGTCGGGGAACGCGTCCTCGTCGCCGGGCGCGGCGATCGCAGGACCGTGAGGCGCCGCGGGGGCCAGGTAGAGGAACAGCGGGCCCTGCGCGTCGCGGACGAAGGCCTCGGCATCGTGCGCGAGCACGTCGGTCGAGTACTCCTGCGGTCCATCGCCGAACGACCGGATGTCACCGTCGACGCTGAGCTTGTAGTCCAGGTAGCCGGCGTGCACGAACCCCTCCCACCGATCCCATCCGGGCGGCACGTAGCCCGTGAGCCCCGGGTGCTGATACCCGTCGATGTACTTGCCGAACAACCCCGTCGTGTACCCGGCGTCGTCGAGCCACGTCGCGAGGGTCGAGGCGTCGTCGAACCACTCGAACCGTCCGAACGGCGGCGCCTGTCGGTACACCCCGGTCGTGTGCGAGTAGGCGCCGGTCAGGATGCTCACGCGGCTTGGACAGCAGATCGGGTTCACGACGAAGGCATCCGGGAAGCTCGCGCCGCGCGAGACTAGCTCGCGCTCGACGACCGGCATCGCCCACAGCGAGTCGAAGCGCTGGTCGTCGGTCACGATCACGACGATGTTCGGCGGGGTCGCCGACGTCTCCTGAGCGAGCGCGCGGGCGGGCGCGAGGCTCGAGCAGACGAGGACCGCCAGGATGGCTCGGGCGAGCGGCCTCACGCGTCGCGGTACACGCTGAGCGCGGCGGACATCCGCTCCACCCGCTCAGCCTGCCTCGGGTCCGCCGCGAGGTTCACGAGCTCGAAGGGGTCGCGCCGCATGTCGTACAGCTCGCGCTCGCCCGTCGCGAGCTCGATGTAGGTCCACGCGGGCCGACGGAGCTCCCACCAGGGCGGGATCCTATCGTCGCCAACCCACTCGCCGAACACCTCCCCGGGACGACCTTCATGTGAGTGTTCGCGCAGGAGCGGGACGAGGCTCGAGCCGTCGAACGCGGTATCGGGACGGATGCCGGCGAGCCCGGCGATCGTCGGTGCGATATCCACGAAGGAGACCATCGCCGGCTCGACACGGTGGGCGACGTCGGGGAGCCGCACGAGGAACGGAACCCGGATGCACTCCTCGTAGGGGCAGATCTTCTTGATCCAACGGTGCTCGCCGAAGGAGAAGCCGTTGTCCGAGACGTACACGATGAGCGTCTCGTCGAGCTCACCACGTGCACGCAGCTCCCCGATGATCCCGCGGACCGCCTCGTCGACGCCGAGCAGCGCCTCGTACGACGCTCGCCGCGAATCGCGCATGTAGGCGTCGTCCTCGGCGTTGAAGGCGGGGAGGTCCTGCACCCACGCCGGCTTGTCGCTGACGTCCGCCTCGCCGAGCGAGGGCGCCGTCGGCACGACCAGGTCGGCGTATCGCCCAGTGTGCCGCGCCGCCGGGACGACCGGCGGATGAGGCGCCGTCGGCGCGAACCACAGGAAGAACGGCGCGTCGCTCGGCGCGTCGCGGAGGAACTCGAGCGCCTTCTCCGCGTAGACGTCGGTCGAGTAGTCGCTCTCGGCATGCCCGTAGTGGACCTGCTGACCCTGCTCGACCAGCGTGAAGTCGTAGTAGAGGCTCTCCGAGGTCCCCTGCATCTTGCCCCACCAGCGGTCCCAGCCCTCGGGGATGTACGGGCCGCGGCCGAACGGGTACAGGTTCAGGTACTTGCCGACGAGCCCCGTGTGGTACCCGGCGCCGTCGAGCCAGGCAGCGAGCGTCGCCCCCTCGTCGATCAGCGGCCCGTCCGCGTTGTCCTGGACCCCCGTGTGGTGGGCGTACTGGCCGGTCAGCATCGTCGTGCGGGCCGGGCAACACAGCGGCGTGTTGACGAACCCGTTCGAGAACACCACCCAGTGATCGGCGGGATCGAGGACACGCTGCTGCAGGTACGGCATCACCGGGATCGGACGCGGGATCGAATCGTAGGTCTGGTCGTCGGTCACGATGACGACCACGTTCATCCGCGTCGAGTCCTCGCGCGGGGAGACGCTCGGCAGGAAGACGGCTCCCGACAGCACCGCGACGACGGCGACCACCACCAAGACGCGAGCACGCACCTCAGCCACGCTTGGAGACCTTCCAGACGTTCTCGGCCGGGAACCGCCTCGCCCACTCGAGCGGCGCGAACCACGCATAGGACGTCCGGGCGTTCGCCGGTGGACGGAGCTCGATCAGGTCTTCGATCTGGAGGCCGTTCGCCCGGAACAGGCGGATCCACTCACCGTACGGCAACTGGAAGTCCACCGAGTCCTCATCCCACATCCGCATCCCGAAGTAGTCGCGCTGCAGGTGCTCCCCGGGAGCATCGGCGTCGTCCTCCCAGCACAGGTAGTGGAACGCGCTCGACATGTTGAACACGAAGCGCCCACCGGCGCGGAGCAGGCGGGCGACCTCGGGCACCGTCCGGCGGGGATCGGCGAACGTCATCGCCCCGTGGTCGCAGACCACGAGGTCGAACGTCGCGTCCGCGAACGGGGTCTGCTCCGCGTTCGCGTTCACGAGGGGGAACCGCGTCCCGGCCCGGGCCATGAGGGTCGCCGCGTGCTCGAGCTGCCGCGCCGAAAGGTCGAGCCCGACCGGCCGAGCTCCCCGCCGCGCGAGCCAGATCGACCACTGAGCGGCTCCGCAGCCGTACTCGAGCACGTCGAGATCGTGGACGTCGCCGAGCGCGCGGACCTTGGACTCGGGTATCCCCCACACCCCCCATGCGGCACGGTCGAACCGGTTGAGCTGCCGCCCATGGAGGGACTGGTACTCGTCGCTCGCGCCCTCCCAGTACCGGCGGTTCTTCCGGACGTGGCGGGCAGACCGAGTCATGGGCGGGCGTGGAGCCAGCCGCCCTCGCGGCCGTGGCGGGCGGCGACCAGACCGGCGGCGATCGAGAGCGCGATCTCCTCGGGCGTCCGGCCGCCGAGATCCAGGCCGAGGGGCGAGCGGATCCGTTCGAGGTCCTCCTCGCCGAGACCCATGCCGCGGAGCTCGTCGAGGTACGGGCCGACGTGCCGGCGGCTCCCCATGACCCCGACGAAGCCTGCCTGCGAGCGCAGCACGTGCGCGAGCGTCGTCGCGAGTCCCGGCGCGTCGTGATCGGTGAACACCACGGCCGAGCGCTCGTCGAGCGCGAGCTCCTCGATCGAGCCCGTCACCTCCCAGCCGAGCGCGCGGTCGCTCGGACGGATGCGCTCGACACGCGGCTCGACCAGCGCCGCAACGAGGCCGAGCCGTCCAGCGAGCGCCTGGAGCTCGCGCGCGACGTCGGTGGCCGAGACGATGACGAGCAGGGCCGGCTCGAGCACGGGCTCGAAGAGCACCTCGACCTCGCCGAGGTCGTGGGTGAGCGTGCGGAGCTGCGGCTCGCCGGCCGCGAGCACCTCGGGCGCGACCGCGACGGCCGCCTCGTCGAACTCGGCGCACCCGAGGGTGCCGCCGAACGGGCCGTCCGGCACGATCTCGACCCGGCTGCCGAGGGCACACGGCGGCGACCCGTGGATCTTCACCGCCGTGGCGCGCACGAACCCGACCTTCGCGGTGAGCCGGTCGCCCGCCGGATCGGCCGATGCCGAAACATGACCGGTCGGGTGCGCGCCGGTCGCGCCGGCGAGCAGCTCGAGCGCGTGGGGGACGACGGGCAGGACGGCCTCGAGGCCCTCGCGGACGCCCTTCGGGCTGCCGGGCAGGTTCAGCACGAGCGTCGATCCGACCGTCCCGGCGACCGCGCGGGAGAGCGCGGCCATCGGCGTCTTCGCGAGGCCGGCGGCGCGCATGAGCTCGGCCAGGCCGGGTGCCTCGCGATCGAGCACGGCCCGGGTGGCTTCGGGCGTGACGTCGCGGGGCCCCAAGCCTGTCCCCCCGGTCGTCACGACGAGCGCGAGACCTCGATCGGCGAGCTCGCGCAGGCGGGCCTCGATCGCGGGGCGCTCGTCGGGCACGACCGAACGCTCCGCGACCGCGAACCCGGCGGTCTCGAGGAGCGCCGCGGCGACGTCCCCGGACTCGTCGTCACGCGTGCCCTGCGTGACGCCGTCGGAGACGGTGACGATGCCTGCGCGGAAGGGCTCACCCACGCGGCCCATCCTGCCATACGGGCGGGCGGGCGCCCCCGTTCGGCGCTCAGGCGCCCCAGACGTCGAGGTGCCGGCGCGTGAGCACCGGGAGCTTGGCCAGACCCGCGAAAGCCCACGCCTTCAGGAGCGCGAGGCCGCCGCCGCCGAGCGCGAGCCCGGCGCCGATGGCGCCGACGGTCCCGGAGGCCCACCCCGCGCCGGCGAGCGCCAGCAGGAGCACCCCGGCGTTCAGCGCGAGGAGCTGGACCCCGCCGCCGAGCTCGATCGCGGCGAGCTGGCGGCGCCGCTCGTCGGGATGGCCGGGTCGAGCCATCGGGAGCAGGTACTGCCACGCTCCGAGCAGCGTCTGGATCGCCCACCCGAGCACGAAGATCGCCAGCGCGGGCTCGCGGAACGCGGCGAACGCGTCGAGCCCTCGAGCGAGCGCCACGGCGAGGGCGATCGCGCCGACCTCGAACCACACGACGGCGAGGAGCAGGTGCTTCGCGGCGACCGGAACCGGCCACGTCCTCGGCGTGCGCAGCACCTTCGCCACGAGCCAGGCCACGCCGAGCGCGCCCGCCGCGTACGTGACCCCACCGAGGCCCGCGAGCAGCTCGATGCGGGTCGCGAGACCGGTCGCGATCGCGGCGAGCCCGCCGACGAGCGACCCGACCGTCGCCCAACCGTGCCACGCCGGCATCCGGATCCGAAGGACCGTCGGCAGGAAGGTGACGAGCGTCCCGGCGATCGTGAGCGAGACCCATCCGAGCACGTTCAAGGTCATGTGCGCCTGGCGTAGGCCGAGCCAGGTCTGGCCCTCGACGGCGCCGCCGCCCACCAGCGCGCCGAAGGTCCCCCCGACGAGCATCGCGACGATCGCCGAGAGGTACATCGCGATCGGCAGTGAGTGTCGCTTGTGGAGCGAGCGGCGCCGAGCGCGAAGGACGATCCAGCCGAGGAGCGCGATGCCGAGCAAGAACAGCGTGCCGCCGATCGCGATCCCGAGCTCGTGTCCGAGCACCCGCTCGAGCGCGATGGCCCCGGCCCCCACCGTCACCAGCCCGAACTGGGCGAGGACGACGCCCGTCGGCGGCGCCGGCGTGGCCGTGAGCGCGAGCATGAAGTTCTGCATCGCGCCGGAGATCGCCGCCGAGACCGCGCCGGCCAAGGCGAGGTGCAACGGCAGCCACACGCCGATGCGGTCGCCCTCGGGCAGGACGAGGGAGAGGCCGGCGAGGGTGAGCCACAGCCGCGCCGCGAGCATGTACACATGGTTCGTGGTGCGAGGTCGCACGTCAGCCAGCAGGGTATCGGCTCGCGTCGGCGCCATCCGGGCCAGCCGCCCCCGCCGTGCGGAAGTACGCTCGCCACCGGCACACCCCAGGGGCGAGAGCCATCCCGACCGGGCAAGAGCCGGCGTAGGAAGGAGGGAGGGTAGATGTCCGAGCATGACGCGGCCAAGGGCGGACCGATGCGGGTGTTGAGGCTCGAGGGTGAACCGCACGATCGCGGGCTGTCGCTCGGTGCTGCCGTGCGCGATCCCGTCCTCGGCTACTGGGAGCAGATGTGCAGGGACGTCGGCGATCGAGCGGCGCGACCCATGACACCCGACGAGCTTCGAGGATGGGTCCGCGAGCGCGCCGACGTGGCGGCCACGCTGAATCCGGTCCTCGCGGCGGAGATCCGTGGGATCGCCGAGGGCGCGCAGGTCGACATCGATATCGCGTGGGCTCACGCCTTCGGTCAGGAGATCGGCGACCTGTCGATGATGCTCGGGAGCGAGGATCTTCACGGGCGCTGTCTCGGTCTCGCGGTCCCTCCCGACCGCTCCGCGACCGGTCGCTTCCTGCTCGCCCAGACCTGGGACACGCCCGTCTGGGCGGAAGACCCGTGTATCACGCTCGTCGATGACGAGGCGGGTCGCTCGGCGTTCGTCGCGGATCCCGGGTGGACCGGCGGTCCCGGCGTGAACGCAGCAGCGCTCGCGAGCGTCCACACGAGCGTGCCCACGCTGGAAGGTCCGCCGGGACTCCCCTATCCCTTCCTGGCACGGATGATCCTGCGGGCCTCAGGCGCTTCCGATGCGCAACGGTCGGTCACCTCCGTGACGAACACGGCCGGCTGTCATTTCCTGATCTCGGATGCCGGGGGTGCGGTCGAGGCGTGCGTCGCAGGCGACACGTCGGCGACGCTCCGACTGGGTCGAGGGCTGTTCGCGAGCGCCCAGCACTTCGAGCAGCCGGAGCTCTCCGGGCTGCAGCAGCCGTTCCCGAGCAGCGCCTACCGCGTGAGGCGCCTGCTGGAGCTCGCGAGAGATCGGGGCGAGATCGAGCCTCTCGATGTCTTCGACCTGTACTCGGACCATCAGGCGGACCCCGCCGGCCACATGGTCTGCTGGCATCCGATGGATGGCGCCTGGTCCGGCGGTCTGGTGGTCGTCGAGGCCGGATCGCGCATGTTGTGGGCCAAGGCCGGAACCCCCTGCGAGACAAGGCCGATCACCCAGGTGGAGATCCCGGCGGACGGCGACGAGCCGGTGGTCACGGTTCTCGCGCCGCGGCGGACATGATGGGCGGCCAGGTCCGCTCGTTGGGTCGTGACTCCAGGTCACCATCCGCAGGAAGGTGGCGAACGCGCCGTTGGTAGTGTGCCAGCAGGTCAGAGGGGGGTTGGCGTGGGTCTGATAATCGCCTGCCCGCTTTGCGGGCCCCGCGAGTACACGGAGTTCACGTTCGGGGGCGAGCTCCGGGACGTCGAGTCCCCCGATCCCGAGGCCGACTTCCGCCGCGTCTACCTGCGCGAGAACACGCCCGGCCCGCAGCCCGAGCGCTGGTTCCACGCCTACGGCTGCCGCCGCTGGCTCACCCTCACACGCGACACCGTGCGGAACGTGATCGTCGATGGCGACCCTTGACTTCGAGGGACGAGAGGTCCCGCTCGAAGACGGCGACACCCTGGCCTCGGCACTGTTCCGCGCCGGCGTCCGCACGTTCAACCGTTCGCTGAAGCACCATCGCCGCCGCGGCCTGTACTGCCTCACCGGCGACTGCCCCAACTGCCTGTGCACCGTCGACGGCGAGCCCGGCACGCGTGCATGCGTGACCGAGGCGCGTGACGGCATGCACGTCGAGCGCGAGACCGGCTGGCCCTCGGCGGACACGGACGCGCTCTCGGTGACCGAGCTCGCCGGCCCGCTCATGCCGGTCGGCTTCTACTCGAAGACGTTCATCCGCCCGCGCTTCGCATGGGAGACGGCCGAGAAGGTCATCCGCCGCGTGACCGGCGTCGGCACGCTCCCCACCGGCCGCACTCCCCGGCGCGTCGACGTCCGCAACGTCCACGCGGACGTCCTCGTGATCGGCGGCGGGATCGCCGGCCTCGCGGCCGCGCTCGCCGCGGCTGAACAGGACGAGCACGTGCTCGTGGCCGACGAGGGGCGCCTAGGCGACAAGCTCGCGCCAGGTCGGGCGCGCGACCGGCTCGAGATCCTTGCGGCCGAGGTGCGCGCGAACGACACGATCACGCTGCTCGAGCGCCATACGGCGGTCGGGATCTACGAGGGACCGATGGTGCCGCTCGCGGCCGAGGACGAGCTCCTCCGCGTCCACCCAAAGCGCATCGTGGTCGCGACCGGCGCGGTCGAGACCCACGGCGTGTTCGGCGGCAACGACGTCCCCGGTGTGTGGCTCGGTCGGGGGGCGGCTCGGATGGCCGGCGTGCACCATGTGCGCCCCGGCGCTCGCGCAGTGCTCGTCGCCGCGACCGAAGAGGTGTTCGAGCACCTCGATGTGCTGCGCGCCGAGGGCGTCGAGATCGCGGCCATCGTCGCGCCGGCCGCGCTCGCGAGCCGCGCGCCGAGTGGCGCCCGTGTGTTCCGTGACGGACGTGTCGTCGCTGCCGAGGGCTCCAAGGGCGTGCGCGCCGTCGTGATCTCGGCCGGTGGGGTCCGCGAGCGCGTCGAGTGCGACACGCTCGTCCTCTCGCTCGGCCTCACGCCGCGCGACGCGCTCCTGCGGATGGCCGTCGCCGAGCCCGTGATCAGCGCCGGCGACGTCGTGTGGCCGGGCTGCTCGCTCGAGGAGGCCGAGGCGAGCGGCCGCTCGGCCGGACGCGGCGAGCCCGTGGAGCCGCGGCTGCTCGGGGGCGTCATGGTCGGCAGCCGCGGCATCGTGTGCCTGTGCGAGGACGTCTCGATCGGCGACCTCCGCGACGCGTGGGCCGAGGGGTGGCACTCCTCCGAGATCCTGAAGCGCTACACGACCGCGACGATGGGGCCGTGCCAGGGCGTGGTCTGCGGCCGCGTGTTCGCCTCGTTCGCGGCCGCGAACGCCGGGCCGAAGCCTGCCGGCTCACGAACGACGGCCCGGCCGCCGGCGCGCACCGTCCCGCTCGAGGTCCTCGCGGCCGGCGTGCACGAGACCGGCACGAAGCGCACCTCGCTCCACGGCCGGCACCTGGAGATGGGTGCACATCTCGACCGCTCGGGCTCGTGGATCCGGCCGTACCGGTACGGCGGCTGGCGCGAGGAACACCGCGCCGTGCGCGAGCGCGTGAGCCTGATGGACGTCGGCACGCTCGGCAAGTTCCTCGTCGCGGGGCGCGATGCGCGGGCGCTCGTCGACCGCGTGTTCCCATGCGACGTCGAGCACCTCGGGCCCGGCCGCTCCCGATACGTCATCGCGCTCGACGAGGCCGGGTACGCGATGGACGACGGCCTGCTCTGCGCGAACCCCGACGGCACCTACTCGATCACCTCGACCTCGGGCGGCTCGGACCGGATGGAGGCCGGGCTCCGCAACTGGATCGATCGCTGGGGACTGCACGTGCATCTCGTGAACCAGACGGCGATGCTCGGCGCGATCAACGTCGCCGGCCCTCACGCGCGCGACCTGCTCGAGCGCCTGAGCGATGACGCCGTCGACCGCGACGCGATCCCGTACCCGGGGCACGCGCGCATCACGGTCGCCGGTGTCCCGTGCCACGCGATCCGCTCGGGGTTCGTCGGCGAGCTCTCGTTCGAGCTCCACCACCCGCGCTCGCGCGGCGTCGAGCTGTGGGACGCGTTGCTCGAGGCCGGGAACGACCTCGGCATCCGGCCGCACGGGCTCGACGCGCTCGACGTGCTGCGCCTGGAGAAGGGGCACTTCTACCTCGCGCAGGACACCCTCCCCGACGATCACCCGACGAAGCTCGGGCTCGAGTGGGCGGTTTCGATGGACAAGCCGGCGTTCATCGGCAAGGTCGCGCTCGAGCGCATGGCGGCGTTCCCGCTCGAGCGCAAGCTCGTCGGCTTCCGCTTCGATGCCACGCCGCAGCGAGGCGCGCCGGTGTACGCAGGCGAGCGCATCGTGGGGCGGGTGACCTCGTGCGCCGTCTCGCCGGCGCTCGGCTACGCGATCGGGCTCGGCTGGCTCCGCGCGATCGACGGCGCCTTCCCCGAGCGCGTCCGCGCCGGCGACGTTCCCGCGACCGTCGTGCCGCGACCCTTCTACGACCCCGAGGGAGCAAGGATCCGTGCTTGAGCTCGCGCGGACCGAGGCCGCCGTCGTGAGTTGCATGGCGTCGCCCGAGGCGCTCGACGCGGTGCACGTGCCGAAGACCGTGGCGGACGGTTCGCGTCGCGCCCGACGAGCTGCTGCTGATCGGCGCTCCCGGCTCGGCGGTCCGGGTGGCGGCGGCGGCCGCGAAGACGACGCACGGAATCGACGACGACGCGCTCGTGATGGACGTGACCGACGGCTGGACGATCTGGACGCTCGGCGGCACGGACGTGCACGACGCGTTCGAGCGGCTGTCGATGCTCGCGCTCCCGAGGCCGGGATCGTGCAGGGCGACGTCGCGCGCTTGCCGGTGAAGGTCGTCGTTGACGGCGCGCGCCTGCACCTCGCGGTGCCCTCGTCGTGGGCGGACTACCTGCACGAGCGGATCGTCGGACTCGCGCTCGAGTGTCGCCGAGAACGCCGAACCGCGCGCGTGGGCGGCGCCGAAGGTACGGGCGACATGACCGGCCTCCTGCGTCGGACGACGTTCCTGAAGCAGACCGCGGTCGAGCCGCGCTACGACGTCGTGATCGTCGGCGGCGGCGTCGTCGGCCTCGCGATCGCGTACAACCTCGCGGCCAAGCACGGCATCACCAAGGTCGGCGTGTTCGAGCGTGCCTACATCGGCTCGGGCGCCTCGGGCCGCAACACGCAGGTGGTACGCGCGAACTACAACACGCCCGAGACCGTGCCGCTCTACAAGGAGAGCCTCGCGATCTGGCGCACGCTCAGCCAGGAGCTCGACTTCAACATCCAGTTCTCGACGCAGGGCGAGCTCGACCTGGTCCACAGCTTCGACGCGCTCGAGACCGAGCGCGACAAGGCGCTCCTCGACACCGCGTACGGCGTGCCGATGGAGATCCTCACGCCCGACGAGGTCCTCGACGCACTGCCCGCACGTCGACCTCACGGCCGGCGGCGAGTTGCCGGTCGTCGGCGCGTCGTTCCATCCTCCCGGCTCGTTCGCGCGCCACGACTCGGTCGTGTGGGCGTACGCCGTCGCCGCGCAGCGCCTCGGTGTCCACGTGCACGAGGGCGTCGAGGTCACCGGCGTGGACGTCGTCGACGGCGGATGCCGCGGCGTGCAGACCTCGGCCGGACCGGTGGCGGCGGGGACGGTCGTCTCGGCGGTCGCCGGGTGGAGCAGCATCGTCGCCGCGATGGCCGGACTGAAGCTCCCGATCAGCACGCACCCGCTCCAGGCCTTCGTGACCGAGCCCTACAAGCGCGTGCTCGACGGGCTCGTTTCCTCGATGGACCTGTACGTCTACATCTCGCAGACCGCGCGCGGCGAGCTGCTCGTCGGCGCCGAGATCCTGCCCTACAACACCTACTCGCAGCGCTCGACGTTCGACTTCCTCGCCGAAGCCTCGAAGCGCTCGATCATGATCCTGCCCGTGATGGCGAAGGCGCGCGCGATGCGCCAGTGGGCGGGCCTTTGCGACATGACCCCGGACTCCTCGCCGATCCTCGGCCCGACCGAGGTCGACCGCTTCTTCATGGCCGGCGGGATGGGCACGTGGGGCTTCAAGGGCGCGCCGATCTTCGGCGTGGCGGCCGCGCAGGAGATCGCGACCGGCCGCGTGCACCCGCTCGTCGCCCCCTTCTCGCCCGGCCGGTTCGCGATCGACCGCATGGTGCCGGACGCGGCCTCGGCCGGCACCCACTGAAGCACCTCGTCTGATCGACACGGTCGTCGCGTTCGCGGACGACGCCCTGGATCGCTGACGACCACACTCGCCCCGGTAGTCCGGACACCTACCCTGAGGAGGCCGACGCCTCCTTCGGAAAGGAGTCCCAACGGCGCTGGGGCCGGGTGGCCCCTCGGCCGGCACCCACTGAGCGTTGACCGGAGGTCACGCCAGGCGGCTTGTGAGGGAAGGACGCCGGCCGGTACCCTCGGCGAGGAGCAGGGTCCATCCCGAGGTTCAACGATGACTCCAGGTCACGTGCCCGCATCCTCCGCCTCGACCCCCGGGGCCGATGCCCGCATCCTCCCGCTGCCACTCACCCATCGCCTCGAGGTCCTTCGGCCGAGCGCGGTTGAGCGCATCCACGACGCGACGCTCACGGTGCTCGAGCGCGTCGGGATCGAGGTGCGGTCGGCCGAGATGGTCACGCGGCTCGAGCGCGCGGGCGCCCGAGCCGATCACGGAGCTCGACGCGTCCGGTTTCCGCGCGCGGTCGTCGAGGAGGCACTCGTCCTGCCCCCGCGGGACCTGCGGTTCGCCGCGCGCGACCCCGAATGCGATCTCGTGCTCGACGGCGCGAACGGGTACCTCGCGGTCGACGGGAACGCGGCCGAGATCCTGGACCACGACACGGATGAGCGCCGGCCTTCCACGAAGGCCGACCTCGCGACGATCACCCGCGTCGCCGACGCCCTGCCCGAGATCGGGTTCCAGTGGCAGGCCGTGGCTGCGCGCGACACGCCGCTCGTCGCGCAGCCGCTGCATGAGCTCCACGCGCAGTTCACGAGCACCACGAAGCACCTGCAGCTCATGACGGCCGCCCTACCACAGCAGGCAGAGGGGGCGGTCGCGATCGCGCAGCTCGTCGCCGGCGGCGAGGACGCGCTCCGCGAGCGCCCGCTCCTGTCGGCCTTCCAGACCAGCCTGTCGCCGCTCACCTACGACGGCCCGCCGCTCGAGGCCGCCGCGGTCTACGGCGCCGCCGGCGTCCCGTGCGGGTTCGTCGCGATGCCGATCTCCTGCGCCACCGCACCGAGCACCCGGGCGGCCGCGCTCGTGCAGTCGAACGCCGAGGTCCTCGCGGGCATCGTCTCGCTCCAAGTCCTCGTGCCGGGGGCCCCGACGTTCTACGGGGCGTGCGGCACGGTGATGGATCTCCGCTCGGGTGCCGCAACGTGCGGCGGGCCAGAGGACCTGCTCTTCCAGCTCGCCTCCGCGCAGCTCGCGCGACGGTACGGCGTGCCGTCGAACATCGGCACGTTCGCGACGGGAGCGAAGTTGCCGGACTGGCAGGCGGGCGCCGAGAACGGCCTCTCGGTCATCGCCTCCTGGCTCGGCGGGGCCGAGATGCTCTGCGGCGCGGGGCTCCTGTATGGGGCGCGGGTCTACTCGGCCGTCGAGCTACTCCTGGACACCGAGCTGTTCGGCCTCGTGCGCTCGATGGCCGAGGGGTTCACGATGAACGACGAAGATCTTGGAGTGGAGGTGATCGAGCAGGTCGGACCCGGCGGGCACTACCTCGCGCAGCCGCACACGCTGCGGAACATGCGCCGGATGTGGCAGCCTCGGTACTTCGGACGCGAGATGTGGGAGGAGTGGGAGGCGGCCGGCAAGCCCGAGCCGCGGGAGCGGGCCCGAGAACGCCTGCTCCGTATCCTCGAGGAGCACGTGCCGGCGCCGCTCCCGGACGGGGTGGAGGACCGGATCCTCGAGGTGATCGCCGAGCACGAGCGGAAGGCGGAAGGAGCGAACTGATGGACGACAAGATCGCGGCCCTGCGCGAGTCGCTGTACGCGCTCGACGGTCCCCGAGCCGTGACGCTCACGCAGGGGCTGATCGACGCCGGCGTCGGACCGCAGCAGGTGCTGCAGCAGGGTCTCGCGGAGGCGATGCTCGAGATCGGCCGGCGGTGGAACGCCGGCGACGTGTTCCTGCCGGAGGTCGTGGCCGCGGCCGAGATCTTCAAGCAGTGCAACGCGATCATCGAGCCCGCGCTCATCGCGGCCGGTGGGCAAATGCTCGGCCACAAGGTGCTCATGGCCACGGTGAAGGGCGACCTCCACGACCTCGGCAAGAACATGGTCGGCGCGATGCTGAAGACCGCCGGGTTCCAGGTGCAGGACCTCGGGAAGGACGTGCCGACAGAGTCGATCGTCGAAGCGGTGCGCGAGATGGAGCCGACGATCGTCGGCCTGTCCTCGCTCCTCACCACCACCGTCCCCGAGCAGCGAGTGGTCATCCAGGCGCTCGAGGAGGCGGGCCTTCGCCGCGGCGTGAAGATCATGGTCGGCGGAGCGCCGGTCACCGCGGACTGGGCGACCCAGATCGGTGCCGACGGCTACGCGCCGAACGCGCCCGAGGCCGTGAAGCTCGCGCTCCAACTGGCCGGCAGCGAGCGCCCGGTGGAGTGATGGAGACCGTCCTCGCGTCGCCTGCGAAGGAGGTCACGATCGGGCCCGGGTGGCCCTTCGTGCTCGTCGGCGAGCGCATCAACCCGACCGGCCGGAAGGCGTTCGCCGACACGATCGCCGGCGGGAACCTCGACGCCGTCCGCGGGGAGGCGCTCGCGCAGGTGGCGGCCGGGGCGCCGGTGCTCGACGTGAACGCGGGCATCCCCGGTATCGACGAGGCCGACCTGCTCGTGCGGATGGTCGGGCTGGTGAGCGAGGCCGTCGACGTGCCGCTGTGCATCGACTCCTCGACCGACGCGGCGCTCGAGGCCGCGCTCGATGCCTACGACGGGAAGGCCCTCGTGAACTCGGTCACCGGCGAGGAGGACAAGCTCGAGCGCATCCTGCCGGTCGTGAAGCGACACGGCGCCGCGGTGATCGGTCTCGCGAGCGACGAGCGCGGCCCGCTCCCCGACCCGGCCGAGCGCCTGGCGATCGCGCGCAAGATCGTGCAACGCGCGGCAGACCACGGCATCCCCGCCGAGGACGTGATCGTCGACCCGATGGCGATGACCGTCGGCGCCGACCCGGACTCGGGCGCGGTCGTGCTCGAGGCCATGCGACTGGTCCGCGACGAGATGGGCTCGAACCTGATCTGCGGTGCCTCGAACGTATCCTTCGGCATGCCCGGCCGCGCCGAGCTGACCGCGACGTTCGTCTCGATGTCCCGGATGCACGGCCTCACGTGCGCGATCGCGAACCCGCTCTCGCGCGAGATGCGGATGGCAGCGCTCGGGAGCGACGTGCTGCTCGGCGTGGACCGCTACGCCGCCAACTGGCTGAAGGCGATCCGAGCGGAGAAGGCCGCCCCGCCGGGCGCGTAGGAGGCCGACGGTGCGGAAGCTCGAGGTCGCCTTCCGCCCGTTCGACAAGGTGACGCGCGTCCCCGAGGGCACGACGCTGTTCAACGCCGCGCACTGGATCGGCCTGCCGATCGAGTCCACCTGCGGCGGCCGCGGCACGTGCGGCAAATGCAAGGTGCGGATGCTGTCCGGCGACGTCGAGATCGCCCCGGCCGACCGCCGCTGGTTCTCGGAGACCGAGCTCGCCGAGGGCTGGCGCCTCGCCTGCGAGGCAACGCTCTACGCCGACGCCGAGTGCCACGTCCCCGCGCTGATGCGCGTGCCGAAGGCCGCCACGATGGGGCTCTCGCGGTTCGTCCTGCTCGAGCCGAACGTCCACAAGATCCACCTCGTGCTGCCCGAGCCCACCCTCGACGACGTGCGCTCTGACGTCGAGCGGCTGCGCGAGGCCCTCGACGCCGAGGGCTACGGGCTCATCACCGACCTCCGTGCGCTCCGCCACCTGCCGATCGCGCTGCGGACGGCGCGGTACGACGTGACCGCCGTGCTGTGCGGCGAGCACCTCGTCGCGGTGGAGCCCGGCGACACGACCGATGTCGCGTACGGCGTCGCCGTGGACGTGGGCACGACGACCGTCGTCGCCACCCTGATGGACCTGCGGAACGGCGCGGCGGCCGCTGTGGCCTCGAACCTGAACGGCCAGGCGCCGTTCGGCGCCGACGTGATCTCGCGGATCGCGCGGACCCGGATGGAGGAGACCGCCGCGGCCGAGCTCCAGCGCACCGTGGTCGAGACGATCGACGGCCTGCTCGCCGAGGTCTACGCCACGGCCGGCGTCTCGAGCACGAACGTCTACGAGATGGTCGTCGCGGGCAACATGACGATGCTGCATCTGCTGCTCGGCGTCGACGCGCACGCGATCAGCGTGGCGCCGTTCATCCCGGCCTTCCGCGAGCCGCTCGACCTGCCGGCGGCGTCGCTCGGTGTGGACATCCACCCCGAGGGTCGGATCCAGATCCTGCCCTCGCTGGGAGCGTACGTCGGCGCGGACATCGTCGCCGGGATCCAGGCGACCGGCCTCACGCGCGATCCCGAGCTCCGCCTGTTCGTGGACGTCGGGACGAATGGGGAGATCGTCCTGGGCAACGCCGAGCGCGTGCTCGCGAGCGCCGCGCCAGCCGGTCCCACCTTCGAGGGCGGGCACGTGAAGCGCGGCATGCGCGCGGCCGACGGCGCGATCGAGGGCGTGGTCCTCGACGGCGCGCAGGTTCGGCTCCAGGTCATCGGCGACGTCGCACCCATCGGGATCTGCGGCTCGGGGCTCATCGACGCCGCCGCACAGCTGCGGGTCGCCGGGCTCCTCGACACGACCGGCCGGCTCGCCGGTCGAGACGACGTCCCCGACCACCCGCTCGCCGAGCGCCTGATCGAAGAGGGCGACATCCGCGCGTTCGTGCTTGCCGAGGGCATCACGCTCACCCAGCGCGACGTGCGCGAGCTCCAGTCCGCGAAGGGGGCGATCGCGACCGGGATCTCCTCGCTCATGGAGCTGATGGACGTGACCGTCGACGACCTCGAGCAGGTGCTGCTCGCCGGCTCGTTCGGTACGTACATCGATCCGCAGAGCGCCCGGGTGATCGGGCTCGTGCCCCCCGTCGCCGTCGAGCGCATCGTCGCGGCCGGCAACGCCGCTGGCGAGGGAGCGAAGATGGCCCTGCTGTCGTTCCGCGAGCGCGAGATGGCGTTCGGCCTCTCCAACCGGGTCGAGTACGTCGAGCTCTCGGGCCGGCCAGGCTTCAACGAGGCCTTCCTGACGGCCGTCGGCTTCCCGGACCTGAAGGACGTGACGACGTGAGCGCATCCAGGCGACCGCTCGCGATCGTCGTCTGCGGTGCCCTCGCGCGCGAGGTGCGCGAGATCGCCGCCCGTCACGAGTGGGACGCCGACCTCGTGACCGTACCCGCGCTCGACCACCTCTCTCCGAAGAAGATCGTGGCCGACGTCGAGCGCGAGCTCGAGGGGCTCGACGGCCGGTACGAGCGGATCGTCGTCGCGTACGGCGACTGCGGCACGTTCGGCGCGCTCGATCGCGTGCTCGAGCGCTTCGACGCCGTCCGCACCGGCGGGCCGCACTGCTACGAGATGTACGGAGGTGAGCGGCTCGCCGCCGAGACCGAGCAGCGGATCGGCACGTTCTTCCTCACCGACTGGCTCGTGCGGAACTGGCAGCGCGCCGTCGTCGACGGTCTCGGTATCGGACGTTTCCCGTTCCTGCGCAACACGTACTTCGATCACTGCACCGACGTGCTCTACCTGCGGCAGTCTCCCGAGCACTCGCTCGAGGAGAGGGCGCACTCGATCGCCGAGGAGCTCGGCCTGCCGCTCGAGATTCGCGACGTCGGCCTGGGAGATCTGGAACGGAGGTTGAGCGAGCTTGTGGACGAACCGCCTGCCGCGTCTTGACGTCCTCTCCGAGGAGCAGGCCGAGCGCGTCCACGGCGCCGCGCTGACGCTTCTCGAGGAGATCGGCGTACGCTTCGCGTACGTACCTGCGCTGCAAAGTTTCCGTCAGGCCGGCCTCACGGTCGAGGACGACCTCGTTCACCTCGACCGCGGCTTCGTGGCCGATCAGCTGGCGAAGGCGCCGAGCGCCTTCACGGTGCACGCGCGGGACCCCGAGCGCTCGATCGAGGTCGGCGGCGAGCACCTCGCGCTCGCGCCGACCGGCGGAGCACCGTTCGTCGCTGGACCCCGAGCGCGGCCGTCGCTCCCCGACCGCCGACGACCACGCGACGTTCGTGCAGTTCACCCACGCCGTTCCCATCTTCGACCTGAACGAGAGCGGGATCGTCGAGCCCGACGACCTGCCCGGTGCCGACGCGGCACCTCGACATGGACCTCGATGTGCTCCGCTGGTCGGACAAGCCGTACTTCCCCGTTGGCGCGACCTACGAGAGCTCACGCGATTCGGTCGACCTCGCGGCGACCGTGTTCGGCGGGCGCGACGCGATCGCCGAGCGTCCGGTGATGCTCGGCATCGTGAACCCGATCAGCCCGCTGTTCTACGACGAGCGCATGGCGGGTTCGGCCATGGCGTTCGCGGAGGGCGGTCAACCGGTGGTGTTCATGCCCTTCGTGTTCGCCGGCGGCACGGCGCCGCTCGGCCTTGCGGGCGCCGTCGCGCAGATGGCCGCCGAGGTCCTCGCCGGCCTCTGCCTCGTGCAGCTCGTGCGTCCCGGCAACCCCGTCGTGATGGGATCGTCCGTCTCCGAGCTGAACCTCCACGACGGCCAGCCCAGGTACGCGACCGCGCATCACGGGCTCGCGATGCTCGCGAGCGGTCAGATGGCACGCCGGTACCGGCTCCCGTTCCGCGGCGGCGGCGGGTTCACGTCCTCGGCCACGCCCGACGTGCGCGCGATGCAGGAGTCACTCATGGCACTGTGGCCCGCGCTCCTGTCCGGCCCGAACGTGATCCTCCACGCGGCGGGGTGGGTCGAGGGCTCGCTCGCGACCTCCATCGAGAAGATGGCGCAGGACGTCGCGGCGCTCGAGGTGTTCGAGCGATTGCTCGCGGCCGAGATCCCCGTCGACGACGAGGCCTTGTCGCTCGAGGCATTCCGCGAGGTCGGACCCGGCGGCACGTTCCTCGGCGCGGCACACACCCTCCGGCACTTCCGTGAAGCGGCGGACCGCCAGGGGACGGAGCCGCTCGGCTGGCGCGAGTGGCTCGACCGCTACGAGGACCCGGGGATGGATCCCGCGGTCGAGGAGGAGCTGCGGGCGTTCGCTACCAAGCGGACTCGCGAGCTCGAACGGGCGCGCGCGCCTAGGCCGAGGCCGGCTCGGTCGACCGGTCGCGACCGGGGTACGCAGGGAAGCCCGCCGACGGCCATGCCGTCGCCGAGCAGCACGAGCCCAACGAGCGCGAGCGCCTGCTGGTACGTCGTGCCGAGCGAGACGCCGGCCACGAGCAGGAGCACGATGCCCACGGCGCGCCAGGGGCGGCGCGGCCGCCACACCGCCGCTGCCGTCGCGAACGCCCAGAGCGCGAGCACGTAGAGCCAGCCGGCAGGTACATCCGCAAGCCGGCGGTCCAGATCACGAGAATCCCGGTGATCGCGCCGTTCGCCACCCACGCGCCCGCGAGCGCCACCGCCGGCACCGCCCCGAGGCCGGCCGCGCGCAGCTGCAGTCCGTCCGAGCGCACCGCGCTCGCGAACACGATGAATGCCGTGAGCACGGAGAGCGCCTCGGCGGCGAGCTGCGCCCACACGGCACCGCCGGGCACGGTCCTCGACGGAGCGAGCAGGCCCGCATCGGCAGCGAAGCCCGCGTACGAGGACAGGAGCGCGACCGCCGCCGCGCCGAGCAGAGCGAGTCGATGCAGTGGGTCGACGCTCGCGAGCGCAGGGCGCACCACCGCCGCGACGCCGAGCACGAACGCGAGTCGAGCCGTCGGCCCGAGCTCGAGGACGCCGGCGAGCGGCAGCAGCATCGCGAGCGCGGCGACCGCCCCAAGCGCGATGGCTACCGCGTGCCGGACCGTCCCAGGCCCGCCACGCGAGGAGCGCGAGCGCGACGAGCGCGAGCACCGACGACAGGTTCAGCGCGAACGACCCGGCCTCGGTGAGCACCGAGTAGACCGTGCGGAACGCGCCCTCCTTCGGGATGTAGATGCCGACCCGGTAGAAGGTGCGGATCAACAGGAGCTCGGTCAGCGCGGCCACGGGCAGGAGCGCGAGCACGCTCGCGAGCGGCCCCCAGACCGAGCGCTCACTCGCGACACGTGCGGGCGGGGAGGCGAGCGGCACCGCGCCGAGGCGCTCGCGGGCGATCATCCGCGCTGCCTCCGGAACCCGTCGACGACCACCCAGAGGAACGCTCCCCACAGGACCACGATCGCGAGGTACACGAACGGCCAGAGGGCCTGGCCCCCCTCGTCGCCCGAGCGGGTCGGGCGAGACGTCGAGCGCCATGAAGCTCGCGACCGACTTGCGGCCGTTGCGCTCCTCGGCCGCGCCGTCCCAGACGGCGAACGCCACGTCGGTGTAGTCGTCGGGGGCGAGGCTGACGTTCCCCTCACGCCCGACCGAGAGCGGACGCTCGAACACGACGCGCCAGGTGCCATCACGCCAAGCGCCCCAGCCCGTCACGAGCGGCGTGGGGTCGGCGGTGAGCGAGCCGAAGCCGGAAGCGATCAGGTTGTCCACGGGCGAGGTCCGGCGGAGCACCGAGAACGGGTTGCCGGCCGCGCGGCCCGACGCGAACGTGTCGTCGCCCTCGAACGGGTACATGTCCACGTAGCCGTTCGGATGCAGGGTGGACCCGTGACCCTGGAACCCTCGCGCGACGTCGGCCTGCCACGCGGCGCGCCACTGCCAGATGTTCACGCCGGCCGTGGGGTCGCCCATGCAGAACGCCGGCACCTGCGTGGCGCCCGAGGCCGGGAACTGGATCGCGACGGCGTCCGTGAAGTCCTCGGTCGCCCCGACCGAGCGGTCGGGCTGCGGGTCGGCCCACTCGACCTGGACGTACACGTTCTCGCCGTCGTTCACCGCTCGAGCGGTGATCGTGAGCCGGCGCCCGCCCATCGGCGGCACGGTCTGCTGGGCCGAGAGCGCGACGTCCACCTGCGGCACCTGGTCCCAGAACGGGTCCCAGGGCTCTCGGACCGGGACTTCGGCGTCGGTGTGCATCGCCACGAGCACCGGCTCCTGCGAAGCCGCGAGGCGCGTCCCGGTGACCGTCAACACCATCGCGAGCACCATCACCGCGCCTAGCAGCGCGAGGCTCCGCCCCGGCCGGTCGCGAGCACGGACGGCACGGTCACGAGGGCTCCTCGCAGAGCGCGATCTCCTCGGGGCCCTCGACCGGCTCGATGGAGCTCCCGGAGCGCGATCGGCACGCCGGTGCGATCGGACTCGGCGCGCAGGAACACCCCGAGGAGGTCGGCGACCACCTCGTACGGGGTGCCCTCGCCGAGGGCGGCCAGGCGCTCCGCGACGTCGGGCATCCACCGGAGCACGTGGTCGCGGAGGAACGCCTCCTCCGCCAGGCTGCAGACCTCGGCGTGCTCGGTCTCGCCGCGCTCGAGCGCCCACGCGAGTTTGTAGGCGAGGAAGTGGAGGAACTCGAGCTCGACCGAGACGTGGTCCACGCGCTCGCCCGTCTCCTCGAGCCCGAAGGCGCGGTAGAACCCGCCCAGGTCGGCCAGATCCTGCGCCTGCCGCCAGACCGCACGCGCGGCGTGATCGGTCTCGTACAGCGGGCAGTCCTGCGAGTGCACGTGCGAGAGCCGGTCGCGGTACGTGGCCTCGAGCGCCTCCGCCCGAACGCCCTCGAGCGCGCCCGCGAGCGCGCGGAGCGCCTCCGCCACCTCCTGTGGGAGTCGGGACGCGAGCGCGAGCGAGAAGGGGAGGTCCTCCTCGAGCAGATCGTCGACGGCGAGCGCCGTCGGGTACGCGAGCGCCTGCGAGAGCAGGCCGAGCACCGCGCTCCGCGCGAGCGCGCCGCTCGCCTCGACCGCCGGATCCGTGTCCAGTCGCATCGTGCTGCTCCTCAGATCGAGTTCAGGTACTGGCGGGGGCGCTCGTAGAAGGGCTCGAGCACCGAGAGTCGGACGACCTCGCTGCCGTTGCGGTCGTAGCCGATCGCGGTGTCGTCGTACATCGACCATCTGCGCCCGTCGATCACCGCGTCTCGGACCTTCGGCCCCTTCTCGATCCGGAACTTGAAGATGATCGTCTGCGTCGTCCGGAAGAGCTGCAGCACGGCGAGCAGCTCGCGGTCGGCGCCGCGTAGCTCTCGATCGCCTCGTCCACGCCCGGGCCGAACATCTGCTGCAGGTAGGCGCGCGGCACCCAGCGCGGCGGGATGTAGTAGCCGTTGGGCTCGGTGCCGAACTGCGGGTAGAGCGGCAGCGCGACCTTCGCGCTCGTGGACCAGGTAGTAGAGCGGGTTCTGCCGGGTCCTCCGCCCACGTGCCCGTCCTCGTCGATCTTGACCAGGCCCTGCAGGCGGATCTTGCCGATGCAGGCCGCCATGCAGCGCGTCTCCATCGGCAGGCCGTCGGTCGAGCGGGTCCGTGCCCTCGACGCGCGGGTAGCAGCCGATGCACTTCTCGGACGTCCGCGTGGTCGCCCGGTACATCGACTTCTTGTACGGGCAGGCCTCGACGCACTTGCGGTAGCCGCGGCAGCGCTCCTGGTCGATGAGCACGATGCCGTCCTCGGGCCGCTTGTAGATCGCGTTGCGCGGGCAGGCCGCCAGGCAGGCGGGGTAGGTGCAGTGGTTGCAGATGCGCGCGAGGTAGAAGAACCAGGTCGTGTGCTCGGGCAGCTCGCCGCCCTCGAGCGTACTCGCCGGGCCGCCCTTCGGGCCCGTCGGCGTGTCCTCGTAGATGTTCGGCGAGCTCCACTCCTCGTCGGTCGGGCAGGTAGCCCGAGCGCCTGCGCGCTGCCCGGCCTAGGCGCCTGCGCCGCCTCGAAGATCGTCTTGCCCTCGAACTCGCCGTAGGGGCGCGTCGGCTCGCCGCGCGCTCGCGCGTCCCAGGTCTGGCCGCCGGGGTTGGCCTGCTCGAGCAGCGTCGAGCAGCTTCACGTCCCAGTGCTGCGGGTAGCCGCCGTAGGGCTTGGTCTCGACGTTGTTCCACCACATCTGCTCCTGGCCCTTGCGAGAAGGTCCAGGTGGACTTGCAGGCCATCGTGCAGGTCTGGCAGGCGATGCAGCGGTTGATGTTGAAGACGAAGGCGAACTGCCGCTCGGGATAGCGCCTCGTCGTAGGGGTACTCCATCTCGCGGCCGAGCTGCCAGTTGTAGACCTCAGGCATCGGCCCATCTCCTCGCTCGGGTCCGAACGTCTCGGCCGATGACGCGACTCGCATCACGCGCTCCTCGCCGAGCGCCTGCGTACGCGTCGTGCGCCGCCCGCGTAGAAGGGCCGTCGGAACATGCGCGAGGATCCGGCGCGGCGGCCAGCCCATCAGCGCGAACTCCTCGACGAAGCGTCGCGGGCCATCGTCGTCGAGGCCCTGCGCGTCGATCGGCCGGTCCAGCACGACGCCGACGAGCTCGAGCGGGTCCGTCGGCATCGGGATCGTCGCAGCGGCGCTCATCGACGCCTTCCTGCTCGATCACGAAGTCGCCCGCGCAGGTAGTCGACTCATGAACTCGCTTCTCGTTGCCCGGGCGTGCAGCCCGGTGGTGGCCGGGCGTCCACAGCGCCCTTGCCGCCGAGGCCGCCGTCCTCGGCCTTGGTGATCGCGCACCAGCGTCTCCTTCGGCACGGTGTTGACGGCGTGGTTGTCGGCCTCGCCGCCGAAGATGAAGCGCCATCGAGTGCCTTGGCCTTGTGGAACAGCGTGTCGGTCTGGTGCATCGGCATGTGCCAGTTGCGCGTGACGGACTGCTGCGAGCCGTAGCGGAAGTTCGCCTGGTAGCCGGTGTCCGCGGACAGCGCGCGGCCGTCGGGGCGCGTCTCGTGCGCCGTGCACGGTCTTCTCGGTGGCGATGAACGGCGCGTGCTTCATCATCACGATGTCGTACGGGTAGGCGGGGTTGTACTTCACGCGCAGCATGCAGCGCGCGACCTTGTAGAAGCGGATCGTCCGGCTTCGCGCCCGAGGTAGGGCCGGTCGGCCGGGTTGGCGTCGACGTAGACGTAGTCGCCGTCGTTCGATGCCGAGGTCGCGCGCCGCCTGCGGGTTCATGTGGAGCTGGTGCTCGCCGACGCCCGGGCGCGCGCTTGTCGAGCCGGTACGGGTCGCCGAAGTTGCGAGTCGCAGATGCATGTGCCAGTCGACGTTGCGACCAGCTGCGAGTGGACGCGGTGGCGCGTCTTCGGGCGTCAGGCAGTAGAACTGGAAGCCCTTCTCCCAGAGGAAGTTCTTCGTCTTCTTGACCTCGCGCCCAGGGCATCTTGACGTTGCGGACGGTGCGCTCGTCCCAGTGCTCGGCGTCGCGCGGGATGCCGTAGTCGTCGGGCCGGATCGAGCGGGTTCGTGCTGACGATCACGTTCGGCAGGTACGGCGTCGCCTCGGGGCCCTCGCGGTGGACGATGAAGTTCTCGCCGTACTCGATCGCCTCGGGGATGTCGCAGTAGGCGTTGCAGGCGGCCGGTGTCGGTGTAGAACGGCTCGTTGTCGTGGACCTGCTCGTAGAACGGGATGCGCGGGTAGGTGCGGAACAGCATGAGCGCGCCGCCGGGCGCGCCGTACTTGCCGGCCATGATGTCGTCGAGCTTGTAGCCGGCGGTCGTCGTCGAGGCGTCGAGCAGCCGCTGGATGTAGACGCTCGCGCTTGCCCTCGAGCTCGAACTTGCCAGTAGTCGGCGAAGCGCTGGTCGCCGGTCTCGTCGGCCGAGCGCGCCTGGCGATGCCGGCCAGGATCGTCAGGTCGTCCTTGCGTGTCGAAGACCGGCTTGATGCCGCCCTTCCAGATCTGCAGGAACGGGTTCGAGCAGGAGGCGGTGACCTCGAGGTCCTCGAACTCGAGCCAGGAGTTGGCGGGCAGCGCGAAGTCGGCGTACTCGCACGGACGCCGTCATCTCGATGTCCTGCGAGACGATCATGTCGATCTTCGGGTTGACGTTCTTGATCATGTCGTAGGCCCACTTGGCGTTGTTGATCAGGTTCACGTTGGTGAACCAGAGCGACCTTGGTCGGCGTCGGCATGTGGGTCTTGCCGGTGAAGACCTTGCGGCCGTACTTCGGGCGTGTCGACGATGAGCGGCCTGGTCGCCGTGGTTCCAGTAGGCGGGCTCCTCGTCCTTCGTGTAGGTCGTGAGCGTGATGTCCTTGCCGGCGACGCCGCTTCGGGTCGAGGTTCGGGTCGAACGGATCCTCGGCGACCCAGCCCTTGAAGCCGGGGCCGGTCCACGGCGAGCCCTGGAAGAGCGCGGCCTTGTAGTTGCCGGCCCAGGTGTGGCAGCCGGCGCCGGGCTTGCCGATGTTGCCGGTGAGCATCAGCGGCAGGTAGGCCGCGCGGTTCGCCTCGGTGGCGTGGAACCAGTGGTTGATGCCCTCGCCCTGGTGGATCGCGACCGGCTTGATGGTCGCGATGTCCTCCGCGAGCCGCTCGATCAGCTCCTTCGGGGAGCTGCGTGATCTCGGCCACCGTGTCGAGGTCGTAGTCCTTCAGGTGCATGCTGGTAGAGCTCGCAAGAGCGTCGCGACCTCGACCTCGTGCCGTCGAGCGAGCGTGACCGTGCAGCGTCCCTCCAGCGTCGGGATCGAGCCCGCTCTGGCCATGCGTCGCGCCGACGTCGTCGCGCGTGACGGGCCTGCGGCGCCTGCCTTCGCGTCCCAGACCGACGAAGTCGCCGAGCTTCGGTCGTAGCTGCTCGTGCGTGAGGCCCTGCATCGTCGAAGCTCGGGCCGTCCGGGCGCAGGCCGCGTCTGGTAGCCCGGGAAGACGTCGGCGGCGTCGCAGCCGCTTGAGCGTGTCGGTGCGGACGAGCAGCGGGAAGTCGGTGAAGCGCTTCACGAAGTCCGCGTCGTACCAGCTTGCGGTCGATCATCAGCCGCGTGATGCCGAGGAAGAGCGCGGCGTCGGTCTGCGGGCGGACCGGGATCCAGTAGTCGGCCTTGGTGGCGGGCGGCGCCGTACTCGGGCGTGATGACGACGATCTTGCCGCCGCGCTCCATGCATCTCGATGAACCAGTGCGAGTCGGCCATCTTGTTCTCGACGAGGTTCTTGCCGTCCTGATGTGCAGCTGCGAGTTGCGCAGGTCGTTGAAGTCGCACGTCGGAGGTCTGCAGGCCGTGGACGAACGGGATGGCCGGGCGCCTGGTCGCCGTGCCAGGTGTAGTTCGACCAGTTGCGGCCGCCCGTGGCCTCCTCGGGCGGCACGCCGCGGACGTGCGCGTCGAGCAGCGCCAGCATGTTGCTGAAGCGGTACATGCCGTACTTGCCGATGACGCCGAGCAGGCCCATGCCGCCGCGCATCTTGATGGTGCGCGTGCCGGCGCCGTCCAGCGCCTCGATCATCTCCGGCTGGTAGCCCTCGGCGAGGAGCCGCTGGCGCCTCCTTCGCCGCTGTAGTGCTTGGCGATGGCGACGATCGCGCCGGCGATGTAGCCGGGAGGCCTCGTCCCACGGCGACCCGGACGAACGTGTCGGTTCCGCGCGAGGTCGAACTTGTACTCGGTCGCGGAGCTCGGCGGTCAGGTCCGGGAAGCCGTCGTCGGCCCACTCCTTCCAGCCCTGCGCGGACCATCGGGTAGCGTGAGCCGGTAGGGCCCGTAGATGCGCCGGTGAAGCGTGTAGCCCTTGGCGCAGCCGCGCGGGTTCCAGTGCGCGGTGGCCGTGTTCCCGTAGCGCATCCGCGATGTGTCCGGCGTCGTAGTTCTGCTCGATCCGCATGACGACGCCGTTGCGCACGAAGGCGCGCAGGCGGCATGCGTGGGTGTCGTTCGGCGAGCAGACGCAGGTGAACGAGCTGTCGTAGCGGTACTGGTCGCGGTAGACCTTCTCCCAGTCGCGCGCGGGATAGTCCTCGAGCGGGTTCGCCACGCTCACGACCGAGAGCCGGCGGAGCGCCATCCCCGCCTGGCCGAGTGACGCGACGCCCACCGCGGCGCCGCCGGCGACCTTCAGGAACCCCCGCCTGCTGATCGGGCTCATCTCGCGACCGAGACCTCTTCCTCGAGCACCTCGACCCCCTCGGGCGGCGGACGTCAACGCGGACGATACACCTCCACGTATAGTTTGTCACTACACGTTAGACTGCGCGAGCAGGGCAGGGCGTACTAGCGTGTGTGCCCGACGAGGCCCGAGGAGGGACGCATATGGAGACCTGGATCGACGACCTTGCCCACGCGCTCGGCGAGGAGCCGCTCTCGCCACAGGAGGTCGACACGCTCCTCGGCGTCGCGCGCGACGTCGCACACGGCGTCGAGCGCAAGATCACGCCACTGTCCACCTTCCTGCTCGGCGCCGCGGTCGGGCGTCGACTGGCCGCGGGTGAGGGGCGGGCCGAGGTCCTGCCTTCCACCCTCGAGACCTTGCGCGGCACCATGCCCGAGGTACCGGCCGGGTAACGGAAGGGCTCAAGGGGGATACCCTTGCTCGATACCCCGATGGACATCAGCCACCGCACCCTCGCCGAGCCCCTCGTCGACGCCTTCGGACGCGTCGCCGACGATCTGCGCGTTTCGGTCACGGATCGATGCAACTTCCGGTGCACGTACTGCATGCCGGCCGAGGGCCTCACGTGGCTGCCGAAGGGCGAGCTCCTCACGTTCGAGGAGCTGGCGCGGGTCGTCCGTCTCTTCGTGGACCTCGGGGTGCGATCGCTGAAGGTCACCGGTGGCGAGCCCACGGTGCGTGCCGATCTGCCGGTCCTCATACGCATGCTCCGCGAGGTCGCACCCGAGGCCGACGTCTCGATGACGACGAACGGCGTGCTGCTCGACCGCCTTGCGGCGCCGCTGGCCGAGGCCGGACTCGACCGTGTGACCGTGAGCCTCGACTCGCTGCTCCGTCACCGGTTCGAGGAGATGACCCGGCGCGATGCGCTCGAGCGCGTGTTCGCGGGGATCCGCGCCGCCGAGGAGCACGGGCTCACACCAGTGAAGGTCAACTGCGTCGTGATCGGCGGCACGAACGACGGCGAGATGGTGGACTTCGCCCGCTGGTCGCGCGAGACCGGGCACACGGTGCGCTTCATCGAGTACATGCCCCTGGACGCCCATCACGCCTGGGAGCGGGCGAAGGTCGTCCCCTCGGCCCGGCTCCTCGAGACGATCCACGCCGTCTACCCGCTCGAGCCTGTGGGTCCCGATCACGAGCCCGCCACGAGCTACCGGTTCGCCGACGGCGAGCCCGGCGGGATCGGTGTGATCTCGAGCGTCACCGAACCCTTCTGCGACACCTGCAACCGCCTACGTCTCACCGCCGAGGGCGAGATGCGGGCCTGCCTGTTCGCGCTCGAGGAGACCGACCTGCGTGGGCCGCTCCGCGCCGGGGCCAGCGACGCCCACCTCGAAGAGCTCATCCGCGGGAACGTGCGGCGCAAGTGGTCGGGGCACCGGATCAACCACCCGGACTTCGTCCAGCCCGAGCGCAGCATGTCGTCGATCGGCGGCTGAGCGCCCTCCGACCTCAGCCCGCCGAGCGCTGCACACCGGCCAGCTTCGCGAGCCCGGCGATCCTCTTCAGGACGAAGCGTCTCCCGTCGCGCTCGACCAGCCCCCGGCGCTGGAGGTCGGACAGGATCCGGGTGACGTTCTCGCGGCTCCCTCCGCACAGGCTCGCGAGGTCGGCGTGCGTGACGATCGACGGCAGGATGGCGCCGTCCTCGGGCAGCCGGTCCAGGCTCGGCGCGACGAGCTGGAGCAACCGTTTGGCCACCCGGCCCTTCAGGTCCAGGTGGAGCAGGTCCTCGACGAACGCCTCGTGCGACTGCACCTGGCGCGCGAGCGCCCGCAGGAGCGAGCGGGAGGTCTCGGGCTCACCGGCCAGGAACGCTACGAACAGATCCCCCCCGACGGCCCACACCGTGGAGTCCTCGAGCGCGAGGGCGGTCGCCGTGCGCCTCATCTCGCCGAGCACCCCGAGCTCGCCGAAGAACTGCGGCTCCTCGAGGATCGTGTGGAGCTGCCGGTTACCGGTGACCGAGTCCGAGCTGATCTGGATGCGCCCGGTGCACAGGAAGTACACGTCCGGAGACGGGTCGCCCTGATGGAAGAGGTAGGTGCTTCGTCGGTACCGCCGGACGGCCCCCTGCTCCGCGAGCCGGTCGATGGTGTGGGACGCGACGCCCTCGAACAAGGGTGTACGCGCCATCCGCGCCACGGTGTCGGCGTGATCCGACTTCGGGATCATCGACGCAACCTTAGTCAAGCGGGTCAAGGCCGGATAGTCCTGGGACGCGCCACAGCGGGCCCGACCGGGCCCGCTGTGCGAGATCGATGGATCTGCCGCCGGTGCTACTGCTTCCTCATCTTCTTCGCCGTCACCTTGCGCGCGACCTTCTTCGTCACACGCGTCGCGGCCTTGCTCGTGCCCTTGGTCTCCTTGGACGCGGCGGCCTTCGGCGAGATCTTCTTCTCCGCCACCTCGGTTCACCTCCCTCGGTTCTCCGAGCCCCACTGGGGCGGTCCGACGCGAGCATCGTGACGCTCGATGGGGTGGGCGGCTGTGTCGCCTGTCACCGAACCCCATGTGACGTGCGTCACCGGGAGTGATGTGACGCCTGTCACGTTCCGTCGTCGAGCTCCGGCAGGTCGAGGGGGTCCGGTCGCGGATGACAGGTGCCGCAGAACAGGGCGTCCTCAACCACGAGCGCTCGGGTGACGTCCCCGCTGCGGAACAGCTCGAGCACGTACGGCAGCGTCTCGGCGTGGTCCTCGCAGACGCCGCGGCCGCAGAACCGGCACACGCCCACCGCGCTCCTGCGGCAGTGCCAGCAATCCATCGCCCCTCCTCGCCAGGTCGTGCGCTAATGCTGCCAGGTCCGGCCGATGCGCGCCGCCGGGTTCAGGGTCCCTCGATGGAACGCCCCGGCGATGACCCGCTCGAACCCCTCGCGGTCCAGGCGGAACACGCGGACGGGGGTCCGCGCGACGACCGTCGCGGTGCGAGGGACGTCCTCGAGCAGCGCGATCTCGCCCACGTGCGCGCCCGGGCCGAGCGTCCCCACGAAGCGCCCGTCCGTGAGCACATCGACCCGACCTGAGCGGATCGCGTAGAACGCGTCTCCCTCGGCGCCCTGCTCGATGAGCACCTGCCCCGGCGGCACGTTCACCCACGCCCCATGCTCGAGCACCTCCGCCAGGTCGTCGCTGCCGAGGGTCGCGAACGCTGGGAGGTGCCGGAGCTCGGCTACCGCTTGGAGCGTGGGGGCGAAGTTGGGAACGGTCGCCATCTGCGCGAGCAGGCGGTCGAACGTACCCTTGTCCACCTCGAACAGCTCCCCGTCTTCGAGGGCCCGAACCGTCGCGGCCCGGTGGGTCCGGTCGATCAACCCGAGCTCACCGAAGGACTCGCCGCGGCCGAGCACGCGGAGCACGCGCTCCTTACCTGTCTCGTGGTCCTCCTCGATCACGTGGAACGTTCCGCTGCGGATCACGTAGAAGGCGTCGGGCGGATCGCCCTGTCGGAAGACCGGCCTGCCCGCCGCGAACCCGACGAGCCTCACGCGGCCCGCGAGATCCGAGAGCACGTCCTCGGGCAGGTCCTCGAGCAGGGGGAGCGCGTCGATGAGCTGGGCTGCCTCGACCCGCCACTTCGTCTGTAGCCGGAATCGGACGGACCGCGCAAGTGCGAGTACCCGCCGGACGAGCGCGCGGGAGAGAGCGATCAGGCCGCGGAGCACGGGACCGGCCACGAACAGCCCGACCCCGACGAGGAGCACTCGGGAGACGAGACCGCCGTTCCACAGCTGCCGAACGAGCCCGCCGAAGACCTCCTCCCAGAAGTACACGGAGGTGAAGACGGCGAAGATCGTGAACATGACTCCGAGCGTGCCGTACAGCGCGAGCCCGACCTCCTGCTTCGTGAAACGCTCCCGGCTGCCGAGCTTGCGCCACAGGTCGTACCGGATGAACTGCAGGCTCCGAGGCCGAAGGTCGGGCACCTGGATGAGGTCCGACAAGATCCAGTAGCCGTCGAGCTCGAGCAGGGGTACGAGGTTCAGGAAGATCACGAAGTAGTTCAGGAGCGCGAACTTGTACAGGATGGGCGCGATCCCCGCGTCCGGGACCGCCCAGGCGACGATCGCGGCCGCCCCGGCGATGACGAGTTCGGCGTACGGTCCGGCGGCCGACTGGACGATGCGCTGCCCGCGTTCGAGCATCAACCCGTCCGACGACTCGATGAAGAACGCGGGCGACCCGAAGTAGATCATGAACCCGGCGCTCTTCACCCGGCGCCCGTAGTGAACGAGCGCCGAGGCGTGCGCGAGCTCGTGGACGAACGTCAGCAGGTAGTTCATGGCGAGCAGCACGAGCGAGGCCACCGCCGCGTCGCCTCCGGACAGGTCGAACCGACCGGTGTTCGGGACGTCGAGGAAGGCGAGGAACCCGACGAACGCCGCGAGACCCATCGCGATCGCGACCCACGGCGTGAAGAACCAGCGGACCGCGTGCCGGTACAGAAAGGCGACCATCCGGTGGGCTCCTCGCCAGTCCACCGACAGCGATGTCGCGAACTGCCGTGCCTTGAGCCGGGCGGTCGAAACGGGGTCCAGGCCCCGGCGAACGGCGTCCGTGACGTCCACGTATGGCGCGGCGAGGAATCCTCCCGTGCGGAGCTGCTCCACGAGGTCGGCGAGGCCGGACAGCTCGATATCACCGGAACCCTGGAACCGCTCGACGAGGATCTGCTTCACGGTGTGCTCGCCGTCCATGAGCGGCAGGAGATCGACCTCGTACGGCTCGAGCCGGTAGTGGATCAACTCGCGCGGGTTCGCGATCATCGCGTAGTCGTTGCCCCAGCGCAGGCGGAACCGCTTCACCTCGATGTCCGGCGCGAGGGCCGGGCGCCACTCCGCGGGATCGACGCGGACGGCCAGCTCCCCCCAGAGGCCGAGGCCATCGACGCTGGAGGCGGGGGCGCGAGCGATCTGCCCGTAGACGCCGGCGGGCTGGGACGCGCTCGTCACCGCCCGTGCCCGGTCGCCGGGGGGTCGGCATCGAGACGCTGCTGGATCGCGCCGTAGACCGACAGCCGGGGCGGCGGCTGGCGGCGCGAGGCGACGAGGTTCCCGGCGAAGGCGCCGGCGAGGAGCGCGGCGGCAACGGCCCCGAGCACGACGTCCCAGCCGAACCCGCCGTCGTCCTCGGCGGTCGCGAGCGTCCGGGTCACCTCGGCGGTCGTGCCCGCATCCCCGGTGGCGGACAGGCGGAACCGAGCTCCCGGCGGCACCGCCCGCAGGACGTCCGCGTGGATCTGGATCGACAGGTACGGCCCGCCGGTCGTCACGATCACCCGAGGCCCGCGCACGCCCAGGTACGCCCCCGAGCCCTCGGCGCCGGTACCCACGAGGACCTTGTCATCTCCGATCTGGAGCCGGCTGCTCTCGACCTCGTACGTCATACGCTCGATCTCGCGGCCGGCCGAGAGCACGACGACCTCGATGAAGTGCAGGCCCTGCCAACCCCCGGACATCGTCACGTCCGATCGGAAGCTGAGCGTGCCACCCGGCTGGAGGCTGCCCGAGACCTCACCCTCGATCTGCGGGACCGGCGGAGCGCTCGGCGAGGGTGTCTGGGCGCGAGCGTGAACAGGTACGAAGACCATCACGGCACCCGCCAGGCCGATCACGAACGCGCCTCGCAGCCTCACGCGGCGAATCATCGGCCCCGCTCCCGCCTGATGCAACGTGACGGACGTCACCTCGGATCGGTGCGCGGGGTCACGGAGCCGATGGGTCCACCTGGGCGACGATCCACCCAGAGACGGAAGGAGGGACCGAGATGATGACCCCCACCATCGTGATCCAGGAGGCGGCTCGCATGCGGACCCGGCAGCAGATCCAACAGGCCGACGTCTACCGGGCCTCGAGGACCAGCGAGACCGGGCGAACCCGCCGTCGAAGCCTCGGCGCCGTCGTCGCGGCCGTGTTCGCCAAGGGCAGGCCCGCCGTCAGGCCGATCCAGCGGCCCAGCCCCAGCGTCATCCGGGCGAGCTGACGTCGCTCCGCTTGTACCCCCCGGCCGGCCCTCGGGCCGGCCGGATCGCGTCCGGGTCAGGTCAAGGGCTGAGCCTCCGCCGGGCATTCATCTCCTCGTCGCACATGCGCCGCCGCCCGGCCACACGGCCCCGATACGGTCGGCGCCAACGAAGGAAGTGCGCCCCCTTCGGCGGGGAGCGGGACAAGTAGCCGGCTCCCCGCGCCCCCTTCCCCGCCGCTGCCCGACCGCCTACCTCAGGTGAGCGACTCGATGGCCGAACGGAGCGTGGCCTCGTCGACCTCGCCCTCGAGCTCGAGCGCGACCGTCCCGTCGGAGTTCACGAAGTACAGAGTGGGGAACTGTTGGATCCCGAACGCCGCGGCAAGGGTCTGGGCCTGGTCGTCTACGGCCGTGGGGAAGTCGAGTTCATTGTCGAGCATGTACTCCTCCGGCGTGGGACCGGGCTGGTCGCCGATCGAGGTGACGATCGTGACCCACCCGACGCCCGCGTAGTCCTTCATCACATGGTCGACGACCGGCAGCTCGGCCTGGCAGTGCGGACACCACGAGGCCCAGACCGAGAGCACGACCGGCTTGCCGGCGTAGTCCTTCCAGTCGATCGTGCCGCCCGAGAGCTCGGGCGCGGAGAACTCGGGCACCGACTCGCCGGGTTGGAGCGGTGCGGACCGCGGGGAGCCCTCGACCGTGACCTCGTCCGTCGTCGAGGGACCGCCCCCGTTCCCGTCGCCTCCCATGAGCACGACGACGAACACCACCACCACCGCGATGAGCGCGACGCCACCCAGCGCGATGCCGAGGGTCCGCCGCTGCTTGGCGCGGCGCTCCACCTGTCGTCTCGCTTCGGCGCGAGCGCGCGTTCGGTCCCGCTTGTTCTGTCGCTCAGCGTCCCCGTTCGTCATCTCCATCCTCCGGTCCGTCGACGTCCTCAGCGTCCGCGCCGCCGAGGAAGAGTTCGTCCATCTGCAAGGGTCCTCGGGGTCGGATCACCAGATACGCTCCCACCAGGACGAGTGGGACGTCTCGCACGATGTCCCACCACGCGACGCCGGCGCCCGGGCCACCGCCGCCGAAGCACCCGCAGTCGATCTGTAGGCCTCGCGCCTTCGCCTGGGCCAGGCCGGCGATGAACACCCCGGAGAGCAGGACCGTGCCGATCCCCGCCGCCCGCACGAACAGGCCGAACGTCAGCAGCAGCGCGAGCCCGATCTCCACCCACGGGAGCACGATCGCGACCGGCTCGACGAGGCGCTCGGGCAGCACATCGTAGGCGTGCACGGCCAGGATCGAGTCCTGCCGCGCGAACGCCTTCGCGAGCCCTGCCCACAGGAAGATCCCGGCGGGGGCCAGCCTGCAGGCGAGCCGGAACGCGATGTACGCCGTCCTGCGTCCTCCCATGCCCACCTATGGTCGGCGGCGGGCAGGAGGCATCGGGAAGGTCGTTCGGCCCCCATCGGTCGGGGCGGCCAGACGTGCCGGAGCGCCGGCGCGGCCGATCAGGCCTGGAGGTGGCGGATCTCGAGCGGTGGGAGATCATCCGCCGGCTCGAAGCCGAGGATCTTGCCGTAGAAGGCCAGCTCGGCCTCGAGGGCCCGCACGATCGTCTCGGCCTTGCGGAAGCCGTGCTGCTCGCCCTCGAACGCGAGATAGGCATGCGGGATCCCCTTCGCCTCGAGGGCGTCGACGACGATCTGGGACTGCGAGGGCGGCACCACCGCATCGTCGAGGCCCTGGAGGAGCAGCACCGGCCGCGAGAGCCGCTCGGCGTGACGGACGGGGGAGCGCTCGAACCACGTCGCCGCCGTCTCGGGCCACGGGCCTACGAGCTGGTCGATGTACTTGAACTCGAACTTGTGGGTGACGGCCGTGAACGGCTCGAGGTCGGAGACGCCGTAGTAGCTGGTTCCGCAGGCGAACACGTCATGGAAGGTCAGCGCGCAGAGCGTCGTCCACCCGCCCGCGCTGCCACCGGTCACGACGAGCCGGTCCGGGTCCGCGTCCCCGCGCTCGACCAGGAAGCGCGCCGCTCCGATGCAATCCGCGACATCCACGATGCCCCACTGCCCGTACAAGCGCTCTCGGTACGAGCGCCCGTATCCGGTGCTCCCGCCGTAGTTCACGTCCACGTACGCGAACCCGCGGCTCGTGAAGTACTGGATCTCGAGGTCCAGCTCAGGCACCGTCTCGGCCGTCGGCCCGCCGTGGCTGTGCACGATGAGCGGCGGGCGCTCCCCAGACGGTCCGATGACGTCGCGGCTGGCCGGCGGGTAATGGTAGGCATACGCCACGCCTCCTTCCGTCGGGAACACGATCGGCTCGGGGACGGAGAGGTAGCTACGGTCGACATCGACCTCCTCGGCGACACGGAGCACGTCCACGGCGCGGGTCGCGAAGTCGAGCGTGACCACCTGCGGCGGCTCGGTCGGCGAGGACGCGACGAACGCCACCCTCGTGCCGTCGGCGCTCACGTACGGGGGATCGAAGCACGTGTACGGCAGATCGAGCTCGATCAGCTCGGACGTCGCCGCGTCGAGCATCCCGAGGCGGTGCACACCGCGGTCGCGCCAGACACATGCGATCCTCCCGTCGGCGAGGAAGGCGTAGGTCGAGTACCGGAACTCCCACAGCGGCACCCCGAACTCGGCTCCGCGCGGCGCGAGGTTCGTCTGCGCGCCGTTGGCCTCCTCGCGGTACAGGTTCCACCAGCCGCTCCGGTCCGAGACGAGATGCAGGCGACCCTGGGGGCTCCACGCCGGCTGGAAGATCGACTCCGCGGGACCGCCCGCCACGAACCGCGGCTGGCCGAGGCGCCCATCCTCGCGCACCTGGGCCACCATGAGCTCGGTGCCATCCCACGGCATCTGCGGCATATCCCACTCGAGCCACGCCAGCCGTGTTCCGTCGGGCGAGAAGCGCGGTGCGGCGTAGAAGTCGCGGCCTTCGGCGACGATCCACGGCTCGGAAGAACCGTCGGCCGGGATCATCGCGAGCTCGTTGGCCGGCAAGCCCTCGCCCGCGTGGCGCTCCCGCACGCAGAGGACGAAGCGGCCGTCGGGCGAGATGCACATGTCGGCGTGCCGGTGCGCCCCGGGCTCGGGCGGGGCGGGGGTGATCGGGACGGGCACCGCCCCGGGGTCCAACCGATACAGGCGCTGGTCACGGAAGTCCGTGAAGAACACGACACCCCCGCGTACCGCGTACGAGCCGCCGCCGTATTCGTGGACCTTGTCGCGAGCGTTGAAACCCGGTGGGGTCACGTCGACGGGTGAGCCCCAGGGCTCGGCGCGGCAGACGACCGAACGGCCATCCTCGGCCGGACGCGACTCGATCCAGTACGTGGTGTCGCCTTCGACGAAGGGCTCGGTCAGGCGAACGCCGGCTTCGGCGATCCGTGAGGCCTGGATCGGCGAGGGCCAGGTGCCGTGCGGCAGGATGGTCGGCTCCGCCACCTCACCACCGCCCAACGAGGACGCGGGTCACCTTGAAGCCGGCGTCGACGGTCGAGCGCACATCGCGGAACCCGTGCTCCCGCATCACCCTCGCGACGGCACGAGCCCGATCCGGGCTCACCTCGATCAGCAACCAGCCGCCCGACTTCAGCCACGCTCCGGACTCGGCTGCCGCGCGCCCGATCAGGCCGAGCCCATCGGTACTGTGATCGGTCAGCGTGTGGGCCGGCTCGAACCGCCGGATCTCCTCGGGGAGCTTGAGCAGCTCGCGCTTGGCGACGTACGGCGGGTGCAGCGTGATGACGTCGATCGAGCCGCGCAGGCGCGGGGGCAGCGCCCCGAACAAGTCGCCGGTGAGGAAGGTGGCGTTCGGCAGCTCCAGACGGCGCGCGTTGCGGCGCGCGACCCGGATCGCCTCGGCCGAGATGTCGGTGCCGTACACACGGGACGAGGGGACCTCGTCGGCGATCGCGAGCCCGACCGTGCCGCCGCCGCACGCCAGATCGACCGCCACCGCATCGCGACGGCGCCGGAGCCGACGGATCGCCTGCTCGGCTAGGAACTCGGTCGAGTCGCGCGGCACGAACACACCCGGCCGCGCGAGGATCTCGAGCCCGCGGAACACCGCGAACCCCTTGATGAGCTGCACGGGCTCGCCGGTCGCCCGGCGCGTCGACCATCCGGTCGAACCGGCGGCGGACCGCGGGCGAGACCTCCTCTCCCGGCTCGACGTCGTCGACGCCGAGCGCGAAGCAGAGCAGGTCGTCCGTCTCGATCTCCTCGCGGTCCTTCTGCCAATGGTCGATGTTCGGCGACGCCTTCAGCGTCGCAACGGCGCGTGCGAGGACATCGGCAGCGTTCACGGCGCACGCATCCTACCCGCGCGACCGGCGAAGCGCGGCGGCCCGTAGGATAGGCGCGTATGACCAAGTCCGCCGCCGCGTCGAGGCCCCGCAAGAAGTCGCAACGAGATGAGATCCGGCTCACGGGAGATCGGATCGTCGTCGAGCATCCCGAGAGTGGCGAGCGCAAGTCCCGTGGCGGTCTGCTGATCCCCGCGACCGCCGTTCCCGCGCCGAAGCGGTGCCTGTGGGGCGACGTGGTGCTCGTGGGGCCCGACGTCCGAGCCGTCAAGATGGGCGACCGGGTCTTGTTCCTGCCGCAGGCCGGTCTCGAGGTGGAGCTGAACGGCGAGGACTTCCTGCTCCTGCGCGAGCGCGACGTCCAAGCGGTGATGACCGTCCCGGACGGCAAGGATCAGCAGCCGGGCCAGTACCTCTAGCGGCTCAGCCCTCCAAGAACGATAGGCGGAGCCGCCGCACGTCGTTCTCGCGGTTCGGATCCACGACCACGACGGACTGCCAGGTCCCGAGCACGAGCTCCCCATCCTCGACCGCGAGCGTGAGCGAGGACGACACGACGACCGGCAGCAGGTGGTCGCCCCCGTGACCCACCGAGCCGTGACGATGGGCGTAGCGGCCGTCGCGCGGCAGGAGCCGCTCGAGGAGCTCCTCGAGGTCCCCCTCGGAGCCGGAGCCCGTCTCCATGAGCGCGAGGCCCGCGGTCGCGTGCGGGAGGAACAGGTGCAGGAGGCCCACCCCACCGACCTCGGACGCGAAGGCACGAACGCGGGCCGTGACGTCGATCACCCGCCGTCCGCCCGTGTCGACCTCGAGCTCGGCCGTGCGCATCGTCAGGACCGGGCCGGAGGGGACGCCCCGCACCTCCGCCGGTCGACGCCCTTCGCGGAGAAGCTCGCGGGGCCGACGGAGGTCTCGGCCCACGCGAGCAACGATCCGGCGACGGCGAGGATCCCCCCGACGACCACGACCGCGGGTGCCGCGGTCGTCGCCGAGGATCGTTCCTCCATCGCTTGCATCCGTGCGCGGCTAGGAGCCGCCTTGAGGCGGACCACCGGTCTCCGGGGGCTCAGGCATCGAGGGCGGGGGAGCCATCGGAGGCGGCGGCGCGGCTGCAGGCGCCGCGGAGGGCATCGAGCCCATCGCCGGCATCGCGGGTGCCGCGGTCGAGCCTCGCATCCCCATGAACCCGCCGACGACCCCCAGCACTCCTCCGGCGATCACCATGTAGAGCCCGAAGCTGATCGAGATGCCGAGCTGGCCGGCGTCGATCGCCTGATCGAGCAGCGTCCGGACCTCGGCGGCCGTGCCACCGAACTGGCCCGCGAGCTCCTTGGCCGCGTCGTCGAGCACGCGGTCCTTCGCCGTGAGCGCGTCGTACACACCGACGGCGCCGCCGACGAGCGCGGCGACGATCGCCAAGATCGCGAGCGCGCGCTTCCCTGCGCCCCTCATCAGCATCGCGCCGGCGGCGAGCACGATCAGACCCGCAACGAACGTGATCCATCCGTCGGAGCCGTCGGTGCCCTTCGCCGTGACGCTCGTTCCGCCCCCGGACACCTCCGCCCAGGCGAGGAACGACCCGATGGCCAGCAATGCACCTCCCGCGATCGCGAGGATCGCGCCGATGGGCGCGGACCGGCCAGCCGTAGACTCCCCCATCCTTCCCCCTCTCTCAGGACGCCGGGAGTCTGACATCTCCCGTTCCCGGCGTCGAGCGTATCCTGGCTCGCGCCGTATCCCGACGGAAAGGACGACCCATGGAGATCGACCCGGTCTGCGGGATGGAGGTCGACCCGGCCACCGCTGAGTGGACGTGGGACCACGAGGGCAAGAGGTACTACTTCTGCGCGAAGGGGTGCATGGAGGACTTCAAGGAGGATCCGCAGTCCTACCTGGGCTGACGATCCGGTCCCATCTCGAGGCCGCTCACGGACCCCTCGGTGAGGACCTCCTCGTGGACGCCCTGGGCGAAGAGGCCGAACGACAACGGCCACGTGTGGCCCGGCCAGCGGAGCTCGGCTCGCCCGTCCCGCGGGCGGTAGACCGCGGTGTAGAGCGTCCCGAACCCACGCTCGAACGCCCTGCTGAACAGCTGTGGGGAAAGGAAGGCGTCCGCGGAACCTTCCGCCGTGCCAGAGGGCGAATGCAAGAGCTCGAGGATGTGCTGCTCGCGCTCGGGCGTCCGAGTGGCGCGCGCCTGCTCCGGCCGATCGACGAAGCCCTGGTGGTTCGTCGCAGCCGGGGTGCGGCTGAAGACGGACTCGTGATCGGGCGACAGGTACGCCGTGACGACCTCCCCCCACGCGTCGACGGCGGCGACGTTGTGCGCCTATCCCACCGGCCGCCGCATGCCACTCCCGATCGCCGATTGGACGTGTTGACGCAAGTCAGTAATGATGTAATCTTCATGCATGACGAACCCACACCGCACCCCTGAGGAGCTCCGCGGCTGGTTCGCGGGGCGCCTGCCCACCGACTGGTTCAGCGGACCGGTCGACGTTACGACCGACCGCGACGAGATCGTGGTGGTCGGGACCCTCGCCGAGCCGGAGCTCCCGAAGGACGCATCCGGGGAGGCGGCCGCGGCCGCCAGAGCCTCTCGCATCGACGGGTTCCGGGAAGACACCCGGGCTCACCGGATCCGCATCGCACAGGAGGCCGAGCACCGCTTCGATCGCAAGGTCTCGTGGGGCGCCCGCTGCGGCGAGCTCGAGAGCCTGTTCACGACGCTGTCGGTACCGGCGATGACCCGTCTGCGGATGCCCGAGCGTCGCGTGCTCGACACCCTCGTCGAGGCCGGCGTCGCGCGCTCGCGCAGCCACGCGCTCGCCTGGTGCGTGCGCCTGGTGGCCGATCGTCAGGATGAGTGGCTGAAGGACCTCCGCGACGCGCTCACGCACGTCGAGAAGGTGCGCTCGGAAGGACCGACGAGCTGAAGACGGCCGAGGTGCCGGGCGGCTGACACCCTGCTCGGCTCGGGGGCCTACTCGGCCTCGAGCCCCATGCGGTAGAGCCGGCGGTCCCGGTCGTCGTCGTACAACACGACCTCCTCCACGCCGTTCTCGAGCAGGTCTGGCCAGCTCGTCCCGATCCACGCCTCCGCGGACTCGACGTCCGCGAACCGCGGCGAGTGGCCGAGCTCCTGCCCCGAGCCGTCGAGCAGCGTCCAGCCGAACATCACGTCCTCCGTACCCCGACGATCACGCTCAGTGCAGCCTGGACGAGCACCCGCTCCCCCGCTGCCAGGTCGACCGGGATACTCTCGCGCCCCAGTCGAGCCGAGGCAACGACCCCGTCCGGATACGCGAGCGTGACGTCCGCGAAGGGCACGCCGTGGATCTCGACCGGCTTGACCTCGAGCACCTCGGCCTCGCGTTCGCCCAGCACAGCGGGCACGGTACCAGCCGGCGGTCCGAGCAGACGGGCTCGTCGCGGAAGACGTGCGACGATGTGCCGAGTGGCGCATCCCTTGCCGCGAGGTGGTCGCGAACCGGACGAGATCAGCCCTGAAGGTGCGCTCGCCGCCCGAACCTGTGCGCTCGTGCTCATCGGCACCGCGGTGGCCCTCATCGGCCTCTCGTCGGACGAGCTGTGGCGGCGGTGTGGCGCGACCGCGGATCGCTGCGTCGAGCGGGCCGCCGCCGCCGGGCTCGTGACCATCGCGTGCGTGTTCGGCCTCGTGGGAGGGATCGCACTCTGGCGCCAGGTGCTCGGTCGGCCCGTGGACCCGGAGGGGAGCTCCCGGTCAGTGTGGGGGCTCAGCCTGATGTTCTCGGCCGGGCTCGCCCTGGTGGCCGCGCGGATCCCCTCGCTCACCTGTGCCCGAGGTCGGCTCGACGAGGTCCTGCCAGCTCTGCATGCACCCGCCGACGACATCGGAGCCTGCGAGCTGGATCGTGGTCAAGCGCGCGATCCTCGTCGTCGCCGTCCTCGGCGGGGTGCTGATCGCCGCGAGGTCACGCCCCGTGAGGCTCTGGATCGCGGCGGCGGTTGCCGCTTGGGTCGGCGGCGCCGGTTGGGTGGCGATCGACGCGCTGGTCCCCCACCGGTAGGCCAGAGCAGGGCCGACCTCGACGGCCGCGGGAGCCGTCGGTAGGCTGAGGGGCCCCCGGGCGGCCGACTCAAGGATCGCCGGCCGGGGGCCGAGGCTCCTCATGATGGATCCGTCGCGGCCCCTGCGGCGCCTCGTCGCCGTTCTCACGTTCGTCGCGTGCCTGCTCGCTCCGCAGGCCTTGGTCTCGGCAGCCGACCGCTCACCGAAGCTCGAGGGCGAGGCGGGCTCGGGCCCGCCCGAGTGGTCATCGCCGCGCGTCGCCGCCCGCGTGAACGGCATCAAGTGGTCGGATATGCCCAAGGGGCACTGGGCACGCAACGCCGTCGACTACGTCGCCGCCGCGAACGACTGGATGCGGGACTTCGCGCAGGAGCCCGACGAGACCTACCCGTTCAAGCCCGACCTGCTCGAGACCCGCAAGCTGTTCGCACGGTCGGTCGTGCTCGCGCTCGCTCCCGAGGCCGTCCCCGACCCCGACCTGAGCTTCGGCGACCTGCCGAACGATGACAGCTTCTTCGCCTCCGCCAACATCGCCGTGACCTCGGGCTGGCTCGAGGCCGACGCCGACGGCAACTTCCTGCCCGACGACCCGGTGACGATGCGGGACGTCCACCGCGCGCTCGTGCTCGCGCTCGGCCTCGGCGACCTGGCCGCCGGCGCCGATGCCCTTCACCTCCGCAACGGCACCGAGATCCAGACGCCGAGGGACTTCGGGACGACGCTGATCGGTATGAAGCTCGGTCTTCGCTTCAACCACGGTGACGAGACGCTCGACGTGACGGGGCCGGACGCAGCGCTCAGCCGCGCCGAGGTCGCGTGGTCGCTGTACCGGGCCGCCACGGCGCCGGACTGGATGGGGTCGTGGCTCGCCCCGTACGCCGACATGCGGCTCCCGAACCTGTCCCCGAAGATGCTGCTGGTGGTCGAATTCGGTGTGCGGTACGTCGGCTACCCGTACGTCTGGGGCGGCGAGTGGGCCGAGCCCGGCCCCTCGGGCTACTGCTGCGGCTACCAGCCGATCGGCGGGTTCGACTGCTCCGGCGTGACGTGGTGGGTGATGAAGCAGGCGAGCGCCGGCTGGGACAACACCCCCCCGCGAGAGTACCGGGGCTGGGACCTGCCGCAGCGCAGCTCGGCGCAGATGGCGGCGGTCGGCGGCCGGGTCCGGTGGGACGACCTCAAGCCCGGCGACCTGATGCTCTACGACGGCGACGATGACGGCACCGTCGACCACGTGGACACGTACATCGGGTACGGCTGGGCGATCGACTCGGGCAGCAGCAACGCGGGTGTGACGCTCACGTACGTCGCCGACAACTGGTACGAGGACCACTTCGTGAAGGGCCGGCGGATCCTCGGTTGAGGGTTGGGTCCGCTCAGTCGTTCGAGAGCTCGCGCTCCAGCGCCGCCCGCTCCTCGTCGGTGAGGGGTCTCGACGTTCCCGTGACGGGGTCGCGAGGCACCATCACCGAGGCGGCCTCCGCCGAGATCGTCCCGTCGAGCTTGCGGATCTCCTCGCGCGTGCGGACGCTCGACCGCCCGATCGACTCCAAGACGCACCGCACGACGACCTCGCCGTCTTCCTGCTTCAGCTCGTTCCGGAAGTCGATCGCTACCCGCGCGAGCACGAAGTGCCATACGTCGTCGGCGACCGAGCCGAGCACCCGCTCCACCCAGGCATCCCGAGCTTCCTCGAGGAAGTTCAGGTACACGGCATTGTTGACGTGCCCGTAGGCATCCATGTCGCGCCAGCGGAGCGGTAGCCGGAGCTCGAGCACGCGCCCCTCACGCCTCGATGCGGTCGACCTGGACGCCTTCGGACGCGAGCCAGGCGACCGCCGAGGCGATCGCCTCGTCGGTCCCGTCCACCTCGAGGATCACCCAGCCGTGACCCTCTTCGATATTGGCGCGGCGGATGTTCGTGACGAGCCCGAAGTCCTTGCCCACGCGATGGACGAGCGGCTCGGAGATCAGGTGCTCGGGGAACGTGAGGTGGAACCGCGCGTTGGTCATCGGCCCGATTCTCGCACGCGAGCCCGCACGCCTGCCCCATGCGAACGGGCCCCGGGGGGTTGGCGCCCGGGGCCCGTCGCGGAGAGAGGGGGGCTCCTCTGCCCAGTGTTCGCCGAGGGGCGGGTGGGGGTTCTGCTCGAGTTGTGGCGGTTCCGTTAAGGAGCGGGGAACGCCGAAGGGGCCCTGCTCAGAGGGCCCCTTCGGTCACGGCTCGCGCCGGTGACGGTTCAGAAGTCCATGTCGCCGCCGCCCGGCATCGCCGGAGGCGGTGTCTTCTCCGGCTTCTCGGCCACGACTGCCTCGGTGGTGAGGAACAGAGCCGCGATGCTGGCTGCGTTCTGCAGCGCCGAGCGGGTCACCTTCGTCGGGTCGATGATGCCGACCTTGAACATGTCCTGGTACTCGCCGATGGCCGCGTTCAGGCCATGTCCGGTGTCCAGGGCGCGCACCTTCTCGATCACCACGCCGCCCTCGAGGCCGGCGTTCGCGGCGATCTGCTTCAGGGGCTCCTCGAGCGCACGGCGCACGATCGCCGCACCGGTCGCCTCATCGCCCTCGAGATCGGTCTTGTCGAGCGCGACCTGGGCGTTCAGCAGGGCCACGCCGCCGCCGGGCACCACGCCCTCTTCGACGGCCGCCTTGGTGGACTGCACGGCGTCCTCGATGCGGTGCTTCTTCTCCTTCAGCTCGACCTCGGTGGCCGCGCCGACCTTGATGACGGCGACGCCACCCGAGAGCTTGGCCAGGCGCTCCTGGAGCTTCTCGCGGTCGTAGTCGGAGTCGGTCTTCTCGATCTCACCCTTGATCTGGTTGATACGGCCCTTGATGTCCTCTTCCTTGCCGGCGCCCTCGACGACCGTGGTGTCGTCCTTCGTCACCACGAACTTGTGGGCCTGGCCCAGGAGGTCCAGGGTCGCGTTCTCGAGCTTCAGGCCGACCTCCTCGGAAACGACCTGCCCGCCCGTCAGCATCGCGATGTCCTGCAGCATCGCCTTGCGGCGGTCGCCGAAGCCGGGGGCCTTGACGGCGACAGAGCGGAACGTGCCGCGGATCTTGTTCACGACGAGGGTCGCGAGGGCCTCGCCCTCGACGTCCTCGGCGATGACCGCGAGGGGCTTTCCGGTCTGCATGACCTTCTCGACGACCGGCAGGAGCTCCTGCACGCTGGAGACCTTCTTGTTCACGATGAGGATGTAGGGGTCCTCGAGGACCGCCTCCATGCGCTCGGCGTCGGTGATGAAGTAGGGCGAGATGTACCCCTTGTCGAACCGCATGCCCTCGACGAGCTCGAGCTCCATGCCGAAGGTGTTGGACTCCTCGACCGTGATGACGCCGTCCTTGCCGACCTTGTCGACAGCCTCGGCGATCTGCTCGCCGATCTCCGGGTCCGCGGCCGAGATGGCGCCGACGTGAGCGATCTCGTCCTTCGCCTCGATGTCCTTCGACTGGTTCTTGATGCTCTCGACGGCCAGCTCGACCGCCCGCTCCATCCCACGCTTGAGAGCCATCGGGTTGGCGCCGGCCGCCACGTTGCGCAAGCCCTCCTTCACCATGGCCTGGGCGAGGACGGTCGCCGTCGTCGTACCGTCACCGGCCACGTCATCGGTCTTCTTCGCGACCTCCTTCACGAGCTCGGCCCCGATCTTCTCGAAGGGGTCCTCGAGCTCGATCTCCTTCGCGATCGAGACACCGTCGTTCGTGATCGTGGGGGCGCCCCACTTCTTCTCCAGGACGACGTTGCGACCCTTGGGCCCGAGCGTGATCTTCACGGCGTTCGCGAGCATGTCCATGCCGCGCTCGAGGGCCCGGCGCGCGTCCTCGTCGTACGAGATGAGCTTCGGTGCCATCTCATCTACCTCCTTGGCTCTCAGCCTTGGCTTCCGACTGCTAGCACTCAGGACCTGCGAGTGCTAACGCATCGTACCGAGGAAGGCGCGGTTCTGGCAAGGCCCCGGGCAGGTGGGCGGTGCTCGGAGGCCGCCGTGGGCGGCCGCAGCCTCTAGAAGCCTTCGCTCGTCACCTGCTCGATCGCGACGTAGACAATGAGGCTCTCGCCGGGCCGGATCGGGAACAGCGGCTCGTACTGCCGGTACTTCTCGTCCAGCAGCGCCTTGCCGCGGTCCCACTCGGGGCCGTCCTCGACGATCGTCGCAGACCCTCGGATCTGGACCTGGTGGTTCAGGTTCCAATCCTCCACGTAGTCGTCGAACACGATCGCGCAGCCAGGGTTCCCCCGGAGGTGACGGACCTTCGCGGTGGGGTCGCTCGCGAAGACCAGGACGGCTCCATCGAGCACCGGGCAGACGGGGACGACGTGCGGCATGCCGTCGGGATCGACGGTGGCGAACCTCGCCACCCGTTCCCAGCGGACGAACGATGCCTCCGCCTCGGTGAGCCGCGACCTCATCGGTCCTCGGAGGGTTGCTGCTCCACCATCCCGTGGATCGCCTCGACGATCTCGGCGTTCGCGAGCGTGGTCACGTCGCCGAGCGCGCGACCCTGCGCGACGTCACGGAGCAGGCGCCGCATGATCTTGCCCGAGCGGGTCTTCGGAAGATCCGCCGTGAAGATGATCCCGTGGGGTCGGGCGATCTTGCCGATCTTCTCGCCCACGTGAGCGCGGAGCTCCTTCGCGACCGAGTCGTCACCGACGATGCCCTGCTTGAGGGTCACGAACGCGACGATGGCTTCGCCGATCACGTCGTCGGGCCTCGACACGACCGCGGCCTCGGCGACCTTCGGGTTGTCGACGAGCGCGCTCTCGATCTCGAACGTCGAGAGCCGGTGCCCGGCGACGTTCATCACGTCGTCGATGCGCCCGAGCAGCCAGAAGTAGCCGTCCTCGTCGCGCCGCGCACCGTCACCGGCCACGTAGATCTCGGGGCCGAAGAGGCTGAAGTACGTGGCCGCGTACCGCTCGGGGTCGCCCCAGATCGTCCGTGCGATCCCCGGCCAGGGGTGCTTCAGCACGAGGTACCCTCCGCCGCCGAGCGGCACCGAGTTCCCCATCTCGTCGAAGACATCGGCCTGGATGCCGGGGAACGGGAACGTGGCCGAACCCGGCTTCGTCGGCGTGATGCCCGGGAGCGGGGTGATCAAGATCGCGCCCGTCTCCGTCTGCCACCAGGTGTCGACGACCGGGCATCGCTCGCCCCCGATGACGGTGTGGTACCAGATCCACGCCTCGGGATTGATCGGCTCGCCGACCGAGCCGAGGAGCCGCAGCGACGACAGGTCGTGCTTCTCGACGTGCTCGGTGCCCCAGCGCATGAACGCACGGATCGCGGTCGGCGCCGTGTAGAGGATCGAGACCTTGTAGTGCTCGATCAGCTGCCACCAACGGTCCTTGTCCGGCCAATCGGGCGCGCCCTCGTACATCACGCTGGTGGTGTGATTCGCGAGCGGCGCGTAGACGATGTACGAGTGCCCGGTCACCCACCCGATGTCGGCAGAGCACCAGAACACGTCGTCGTCGTGGATGTCGAAGATCATCCGATGGGTCGCGGCGACCTGCGCGAGGAATCCGCCGGTCGTGTGGACGATCCCCTTCGGCTTGCCGGTCGTCCCACTCGTGTAGAGCATGAAGAGCGGGTCCTCGGCGTCCATCTCCTCGGCGGGACACTCGGGGGACTGCTCGGCGATGAGGTCGTGGTACCAACGGTCGCGGCCGGACGTGAACGGGTGGTCACCGCCCGTTCGCCGAACGGTGATGACGTGCTCGATCGAGGGGCAACCCACGAGCGCCTCGTCGGCGGCCGCTTTCAGCTCCACCACCGCGCCGCGCCGGTACCCGCCGTCCTGCGTGATGAGGACCTTCGCCTCCGCATCCAGGATGCGGTCCTTCAGTGATTCGGCCGAGAAGCCGCCGAACACCACCGAGTGCATCGCGCCGATCCGCGCGCACGCGAGCATCGCGACCGGCAGCTCGGGGATCATCCCGAGGTAGATCGCGACCCGGTCGCCCTTGCCCACCCCGAGCGCCTTCAGGGCGTTCGCGAGGCGCCCTACCTCGTCGAGCAGGTCCGCGTACGTGATCGTGCGTTGCTCGCCCGGTTCGCCCTCCCAGTGGTAGGCGACCTTGTCGCCGCCTCCGGCCTCGACGTGGCGATCCAGGCAGTTGTAGGAGGCGTTCAGCGTGCCGCCCTCGAACCACTTCACCGTGGGCGGCGTCCAGTTCATGACCGTGTCCCACTTCTTGAACCAGGTCAGGCCCTCGGCCTGCTCGGCCCAGAACCCCAGGTAGTCGGTCTCGGCCTGCTCGTACACGGCCTTGTTCTTCACGATGGCGTTGGCCGTGAACTCGGCCGGAGGCTCGAAGACGCGGTGCTCTGTGAGGAGCGATGAGATGTTCTTCTGGGGCTCAACCATGGTCGATCCTCCGTCTGGCGGTGGTGCCCGCAATCGTATCGGCCGCGGGGACCGGGGAACGAGCCCGCGGTGGGCCGTCCGGAGGCCGTCCGAGGGGCCGATGGACCCCGTGCCCGCGGGTGCTTGCATCCGTGCCTGCGAGGGGCCAGCATCGTGCGTACGAGGCCGCCATGGGGCGGCCTCGAAGGTTGTCGGGGAAGGAGGGCCGTCATGGCCATGTACGAGGCCTACTGCGTGAAGTGCCGCGCGAAGCGCGAGTTCGAAGGCACCGTCGTCGAGCTGAAGAACGGCCGGAAGGCCGCCCAGGGCATCTGCCCGGTGTGCGGCACGAAGGTCATGCGGATCCTCGGCAAGTCCGCCTAGGAGGGACCGCCCCGGCCGGCCGGGCCTCGCGCCTGGCCTCCGGAGCCCTCAGCCGAGCTGCGAGAGCAGCTGCTCGGCCGTGAACACCGTCGGCCCGTTGCTCCGCTGATGGCGGGCAACGAGGTCGGCGACCGTCGTCTCCTCGAACACTCGCTGGATCGCCCTGGCGACGTCGCCCCAGAACCCCTGGAGACCGCACTGCGAGTCGGCGAAGCACGTGTGGTCGGAGGGCTCCAGGCAGAACATCGGGAACAACTGGCCTTCGATCGCTTCGGCGATGTCGGCGACCCGGATCTCCCGCGGGTCCTTCGCCAGGCGGCACCCGCCGCCCGCGCCCCGGAAGCTCTCGACCAGACCGGCCTTGTGCAGGGCACCGAGCTGCTGCTCGAGGAACCGGAGCGGGATCTGCTGCGCCTGCGCGATCTCGCGAGCAGGCACGAGGGCACCGCCGTCCCGGCGCGTCGAGAGCTCGATCATGGCGCGCATCGCGTACTCGAGCTTCTGAGAGATCTTCAGCACGATGGAGTCACCTGTCGGTCAATGTAGGGTCGGGGTATGGAGGTGTCAACGCAGGCCCAGCCGGCCGGCGGCGGCCTGAAGGTCCTGTACACGGACCTGGACGGCACGCTCCTGGGGCCCGGAGGCTCGCTCTTCTCGGCCGCCGACGGGGGTACGACGGGGGAGGCCGCGGCGGCACTCCTCGCGTTGCGGGAGGCGGGGGTCGAGCTCGTGCTCATGTCGGGGCGGACCCGGCGCGGGCTACACGAAGCGGCCCGCGTCCTCGGGGCGACGGCGTACATCGCCGAGCTCGGAGCGCTCCTAGTGCTGGACGAGGACGAGGTCATCGAAGACCACGGGGCGTTCCCCGGCCCGGGAGCGATCGCGGACGCGCTCGCGCGCTCTGGGGTGGCGGGGTTGCTCCTCGAGCGGTTCCCCGGCCGCTTGGAACCGGTGGCGCCGTGGACGGAGGTCTCGGTGATGTTCCAGGGCCTCGTGGATGTCGCCGAGGTCGAGGCCGTCCTGTCCGAGGCCGGCTTCGACTGGCTGTCGTTCCAGGACAACGGCCGGCTGCGGCGCGTGCTGCCCGAGCTCGACGTTCCCGAGGTTCGCGCCTACCACCTGCTCCCTCGCGGCGTCTCGAAGGCCACGGCCGTGCGACGGCACCGGGAGATCCGAGGTGTCGTGCGCGAGGCAACCGCGGGCGTCGGCGATTCGTTGGCCGACCTCGCGGTTGCCGAGGAGGTCGGACGCTTCTTCCTGGTCGCGAACGGACGCGGAGCGATCGATGGCACGCTCCTCCCTGAGGATGCGCACGTGACCGAGCACGCACACGGTGACGGGTTCGCCGAGGCCGTCCGCTCCATGCTCGGCCGATAGACTGCCGGCGTGCTGGCGACAGTCCCCGTTCCCGCGAAGCGCCTGCAGGATTACGTCCAGACTGCCGGCGCCGACGCCGTCGAGCGCCTTCGCGAGGCGGCCCGCCCGCTCGAGGGCGCTCGGCTGCTGCAGCTGAACAGCACCGCGTTCGGCGGCGGCGTCGCCGAGCTCCTCTTCACGCAGATCGCCCTCCTGAACGACCTGGGCGTGCAGACGACATGGGCCGTGCTCGAGGGTTCCGACGAGTACTACGCCGTGACGAAGGCGGTGCACAACGCGCTGCAGGGCGCGCCGATCGAGTGGACGGCCCAGATGGCGACGACGTACTGGGACCGGATCGTCGCGAACGCCGCCGAGATCCCCGACGACTACGACTTCTACCTGATCCACGACCCCCAGCCCGCCGCCGTGATCCGCGTGCTCGAGGAGGAGGGACGGCGACGCGGCAGGTGGCTCTGGCGCTGCCACATCGACCTGTCGACGCCGCACCCGCCCGTATGGGAGTTCTTCGAGCCGATCGTCAACCGCTACGACGCCGCGATCTTCACGATGGAGGACTTCGCGCAACCCGGCGTCCAGGGGCCTGAGCTGGCGTTCATCCCACCCTCGATCGACCCACTGTCCGTGAAGAACCGCCCGGTCTAGCGAAGACACGACGCACGAGGTGCTCGAGGCCTACGGGATCGACCCCGCGCGACCGATCGTGACGCAGGTGTCCCGGTTCGATCCATGGAAGGACCCGCTCGGTGTGATCGACGCGTACCGCTCCGTGCGGCGCGAGTTCCCCGACGTCCAGCTGATCATGGCCGGGTCGCTGGCGAGCGACGACCCGGAGGGTATGCGGTACCTGGACCTCACCGAGGAGCACCGACAGGACGATCCCGGATATCCACCTGCTCACGAACCTGCAGGGCGTCGGAGACCTACAGGTCAGCGCGTTCCAGCAGGCCTCGAACGTCGTCGTCCAGAAATCGACGCGGGAGGGGTTCGGCCTCGTGGTCGCCGAGGGGATGTGGAAGCACAAGCCGGTCGTGGGCGGCAACGTCGGCGGGATCCGCCTGCAGATCGTCGACGGAGAGAGCGGCTTCCTCGTCGACGACGTCGAGTCGTGCGCCGCGAGGATCGGCGACCTCCTGCGTGATCGCGGACCTGTGCGAGCGCATGGGGGCGGCGGCGCACGACCGCGTGCGCGAGCGCTTCCTCTCGCTGCGCGAGGTCGAGGACTACCTGCGACTGATGGAGGCGGTGACATAGGCCTGCTCGACGCGACGCTCGTCGTCGCCTCCAACCGCGGCCCCGTCACGTTCGAGCGTGGCGAAGGGGGTTCGCTCGAGGCCCGTCGGGGCGCCGGCGGCCTGGTGACGGCGCTGCTCGGCGCGATGCAGCGTGGTCGGCGGCCTGTGGGTGGCGGCCGCGATCTCGGACGCCGACCGCGAGCTCGCCGGCGGGCCGGACGGCGGCCGCATCGACCTCGCGGCCTTCGGAGGGGACTACCGGGTGCGGATGCTCGACGTGCCACCCGAACGCTACGACGGGTACTACAACCGCATCTCCAACGGCATCCTGTGGTTCGCCCACCACTACCTGTGGGACACGGTGCGCCAACCGGTGTTCGACGACGAGACCGAGCAGGCCTGGAACGACTACGTCGCCGTCAACCGTCAGTTCGCCGAGGCCCTCGCCGAGGAAGCCGATCGAACCGCCACGCCCCCCGGCGTTCTTCGTGCAGGACTATCACCTCGCGCTGGTCCCGAGTTTCCTGCGTGAGCTGCGCCCCGATGCGCACATCGCCCACTTCTCGCACACCGCCATCGCGGGCCTCACGTACCTGCGGATCGTCCCGGTGAAGATCCGCGAGGGTGTGCTCCGGGGCATGCTCGGCGCCGACGTGCTGGGCTTCCACTCGCAGGCGTGGGCGGAGAACTTCCTCATGTCGGCGCGCTCGTTGTCGGGGGTGCGCGCCGACCTGGCTCGTGGGCGGCTCTCCGTGGACGGCCGCGAGGTCGCGGTCCGGATCCACCCGATCTCGATCGACGCCGCCGGCGATGCGCGCCGCCGCCGCGACCCAGGAGGTCACCGCGCTGCGCAAGGACGTGAACCGCTGGCGCGGCGACAACCGGCTCATCCTGCGCGTCGACCGACTGGAGCTGTCGAAGAACATCGTGCGGGGGTTCCAGGCCTACGCGCTGTTCCTGCGTACCCATCCCGAATGGCACCGGCGCGTCCGGTTCCTCGCGATGCTCTCACCCTCGCGGATGGACCTGCCCGAGTACCGCGCGTACGGCAGGGAATGTATCGCCGAGGCCGAGCAGGTGAACCGCGAGTTCGGCGACGAGGACTGGCAGCCGATGGAGGTCCGTGTCAAGGACGACTACTCGGGAGCGCTCGCGGCCTACGGCGCTGTACGACGTGCTGCTGGTGAACCCGATCTTCGACGGGATGAACCTCGTGGCGATGGAAGGCCCGCTGCTCAATCGGCGCGGCGGCGTGCTCGTGCTCTCGCGCAACGCGGGCGCGTACTGGCGGATCGAGCAAGCACGCCCTCGCGGTGAACCCGTTCGACGTGCGCGAGACCGCCGACGCCCTCTTCGCACGCGCTCGAGATGCCTCGCGAGGAGCGCGCGCGGCGGGCGAGGGGCTTGTCGCGCCTCGTCTGGTCGAACCCGCCCGGAGCGCTGGGTGCGGACTCCAGCTCGAGGACCTCGAGCGGGCACGCGTCCGACGCAAGACGCCCGGCCCGGCCGGCTAGGCGAGCCGACGGAGGAACTCGACGAGGCCCGCCGGCCCGTCGACCACCACGTCGGCGGCCGACACGAGCTCGGCGGGCGTCTCGGGGCCGCGGACCGCGACCCGCACCGCGAGGACGCCCCGGGCCTCGAGGCGGTCGAGCGCCTCGAACGCCTCGAGATCGGCGACGTCGTCGCCCGCGAACAACACGCCTCGCAGGTCCCCCTCCTCGGCCAGGCGAAGCACGGCCCCGCCCTTGCGAGGGCGGTCGGGCATGAGCTCCACCACCATCTTGCCCTCGACGAGCTCGAGATCCCCTGCCTCGGCGACGGGCGCGAGCGCGCGGAGCAGGGCCTCCCGCGCGGCGGCGGGATCCGGGGCCTGCCGGAAGTGGACCGCCGCGGTCGCGCCCTTGTCCTCGACCCACGCCACCGGGACGACAGCGGCTGCGGCGCGGGCCTCCTCGAGCAGCGACGGGGGGAGCGGCGTGTGCCCCCGACCCTCGAGCCCGTACACACCGAGGAGGCGAAGGCCGGGCACCCGGAGGATCCCGCCGATCTCCTCGGAGCGCCGCCCGGTCACGACGGCGACGACGCGGTAGCGCTCGACGAGGGCCGTGAGCGCCTCATGGGCGCCCTCGACGGCGCGGGCGAGCTCCGGTCGCGCGACGATCTCGGCGAGGGAGCCGTCGAAGTCGAGCACGACGCCGGCATCAGGCGCGAGGTTCCGCAGGGCGGACGGGTCAGGCCTTGGATGCCGCGTAGTCGGTGCCGAGGTAGATGGCGATCTCGACGTCTCGATCGACGCCGCTTCCGCCCTGGAGCTTGGCGATCTCCGGCTCGATCTTCTTGAAGAACCGCCTGCCGAGGAGCTCAGCCTCGTCCTGGCTGCTGGCGCTCCGGTAGTAGATCGTCGTGATCGAGACCGTGGACGGTGCGTCGTCGATCTGGATCGCGTTCACGCCGTACTTGTCCTCGAGCCTCGCCGCGGTGTCGCCGGCGAGGCCCGAGACGCCCGTTCCGTTGCGGACGGCCACGTTCATGCCGACGATCTCAGGACCCTGCTGCCCGCCGTTCGCCCCGGTTGCACCCGAGGCCCCGGTCGCCCCGGACGCGCCGGACGCGCCAGTCGCGCCAGTCGCGCCCGTGAGGAGCCCGCCACCGTCGGGGATGGTGCCGCCGCCCGAGCCAGATCCGGGGAAGGCCTGGTTGATGACGACGATCCCGCCCACGACGAGGGCGATGACGATCGCGGCGCGCAGCGTGCTGGTGGCCAAGGAGAAGTAGAAGCTCCTCTTGCTCGGTGGCTCGTGCTCTCCCGACATCCTACCCCGGGCTACGCCCCCAGCCCAAGCGGCGCCGCGGAGCGAGCCCGCCGGCGCTCCTCCCGTAACCGACGCAGGCGCAGCACGAGCATCGGGTACCGAGCGAGCGCCTCGGGCCGGTCGATCGCGCGGTCGAGGAGCTGGTGGTATCGAGCGGACGACAGCCCGAGCCGCTCGCGAACGGCGCGGTCCTTCGTCAGACCGAGAGACCACCACGACGCCTCGAGCTCGAGCACGTCGCCGAGCCGTGGATCGAGCCGCTGGACCTTGCCTTCCATCGAGGCAAGGCTAGCAACGAGCGCCGACATCGGGAAGGCGGGCGGTGAGCTCAGGGCGCCACCGAGCGGATCTGCCGGATGGCCACCGTCACCGCGGCGAGGTGCCAGGCCAACTCGTCGGCCGCGATGACCTGCGACTTCATCCACAGGGCCTCGGTGCCGAGATGAGATGATGACGACCCCGACGAGGAAGGTGGACGGACTCTTGGCACGAGTCGAGAGACGACTGTCGCGCGCGGACGACGTACCCGAGCTCCGCTCGGTCGCACAGCTCAAGATGCTCCACAGCCTCGCGCTGCAGCTGAACCGCCTCGACGACGCGGCCCCGATCGCTGAGGCGATCACTACCGAGCTGAAGACCCTCATCGACTACCACAACTGCCGGATCTATCTCCTCGGCGATGACGGATGGACGCTCTCGCCCGTCATCTTCCGCGGCGAGCTCACGGAGTACGCGGGCGAGACCTTCGAGGAGCTGGTCACACACATCGGCGAGGGCTTCACGGGACACGCCGTCGAGCTGGGCGAGACGTACTACGCACGCGACGCGCTCCACGATCCCATCGGGGTCCAGATCCCGGGGACCTCAGAGATCGACGAGTCGATCCTCGCCGTGCCGCTCAAGATCGGCGAGAGCACAACGGGAGCCATCGTGCTCTCGAATCTCGGCGTCGACCAGTTCGACGAGCAGGACATCCGCGTCGTCGAGGTGCTCGCTTCGCACGCGGCGGTCGCTTTCGAGAACGCGCGCCTACTGCAGAAGGAGCGTGAGGCCGCCGAGATGGCCTCGGCCCTGCTCGGGCTCTCCCAGGCCCTCACCGGGGCGCACGACATCGAGACCGTGCTCGAGCGCGTCACCGCCGCCGTACCGTCGATCGTCCCGACCGCCGTGGTCGCGGCGTACCTGCGAGACCCGGAGACCGGCGGGTTCCGGCTCACGCGCCAGCGGGGGGCAGATCCGGAGCGAGCGCGAGCTGGCAGCTTCATCGATGCCGAGATCGCCGCCCGTTTCCTGGAATCGACGACCGAGCCGTTCACGCTCTCGAAGCAGGTCGTCGAGCAGGTACCGCAGGAGCTCGTGCTGATGGACGATCCGGGCGCCGCCGTCGTCGCGCCGCTGCGATGGGATCCCGATGGGTTCGGAGCGCTCGTCGTGATCTCCGCCGCAGGCGCCGAAGACGTCCCGGGGCGCTCGCTCGACCTGATCCGCGGGATCACGGACATCGCATCGCTCGCGCTCGGCAGCGCGCGTCGGTTCCACGAGCTGGAGCGCTTCCACGAACTCGTGGAGAGCCTCGAGGCGATCTTCTGGGAGGCGGACCCCGACGGGCTCGAGTTCACGTTCCTGTCGCAACGGGCGGAAGTATCGTTCGGTACCCGCGAGGACGGTGGACCCACCTTGCGGACGTGGGGAGATCAGATCCACCCGGACGACCGCGAGCCCGCCAGGATCCGGATGCGCGCGGCGATCGAAGACGGCGGCGACCACGACCTCGAGTACCGGGCGCTCGGTCGTGAGGGTGAGACGATCTGGCTCCACGACCTCGTCCACGTCGTCCACGACGCCCGCGGCTCCGCGATGCTCCGCGGGCTCATCGTGGACATCACCGAGCGCAAGCGCGCCGAGCAGGCCCTGCGACGGAGCGAGCAGAAGTACTCGGAGGCGTTCCGGCGGGAACGCGAGGCCACGCAGAGGCTCCGGGCACTCGACGACATGAAGAACACGTTCCTCGAGGCGGTCTCCCACGACCTGCGCACCCCCCTCACCTCCATCCTCGGCTCGGCGCTCACGCTCGAGCAGGCGGGCTCGTCGATACCCCAGGATGACGCCCTCGACCTGCTCCGGAGGATCGCCTCGAACGCCCGCAAGCTCGAGCGACTGCTCTCGGACCTCCTCGACCTGGACCGCCTGCAGCGCGGCATCATCTCGCCGCAGCGGCGGCCCACCGACCTCCCTGAGCTCGTGCTGGAAGCCGTGCAAGAGTCGGATCTCCTCGGCGGACGCTCGGTGGAGATCGACCTGCAGGAACCGCTCATCGTGAACGTGGACGCCGCGAAGGTCGAGCGCATCGTCGAGAACCTGCTCGCGAACGCCGCGCGGCACACACCGCCGAACAGCCGCATCTGGGTGAGCGCCCGCCGAGAGGACGCCGGCGTCCTCCTCGTCGTCGAAGACGAGGGGCCCGGCGTCCCGGTCGAGCTCCGCGAGGCCGTGTTCGAGCCCTTCCGCCAGGGCCCCGGCCCGTCCGAGCACTCACCCGGCGTGGGAGTCGGTCTGTCGCTCGTCGCGCGTTTCGCCGAGCTGCACGGCGGCGCCGCCTGGGTCGAGGACCGGCCCGGCGGAGGGGCCTCGTTCCGCGTCTACCTGCCCGAGGACTGAGCCGCCCTACGTGGCGGGGGTCTCGTCGTCTGCGGAGTCCTCGCCGCCCTCTTCGGGCTCGCCTGCAGCTCGGCGATCTGCGACTCGAGCTCGGAGATCTGCGTTCACGAGCTCACCGGCGTCGGCGTCGACCGCCTCTCCGCCCGTGCGCTCGCGGTGGACCAGGTAGCCGAGCTTCTGGGCCGCCTCGTCCGCCTTACCGCGCAGGCCGTGGATCTTCGCCTTGGTCTGGGCCGTCGCGGCCCCCTTCTTCGTTGCGTCGGCGACGCCGCCGGCCGCCTGCTTGACCTTGTCCATGAAGCTCGGCACGGTGCCCTCCTTCCGACGTTCCCCTTCACGCTAGCGCGAACGGGTGGTCGGTGGCGAGTCGGCGAGATAGGTGAGGGCCGGGAGGCGGTGGGGGACTGATCCTCCCGGCCCTCGGTGTCGGGGTGCGATGGACTCTCCCGACAGCTCAGATGAAGAGCGTGATGGCGTCCTGGGACTCCAGGAGCATGGCGGTGGCGCCGGCGGGCTCGCCGAGCCCGTCGATCATGTCCTCCCGCTTCAGCCCGAGGAGGTCCATGGTCATCTGGCAGGGCACGAGCTTCACGCCCAGGTCCACCGCCATCTGCAGGAGCTCACCGGGGCTCGCGACGTTGTGCTCCTTCGCGAGCTTCTTCATCATCGCGGGGCCTGCCCCCACGAAGTTCATCTTGCCGAGCTTCAGGTGCTCCATACCCGGCCGGTCCATCATCGCGACCATCTTCTGCATCCAGTTCTCGCCCGTGATGTGCTTCTCGTTCTTCACCAGCGAGAAGAGCCCCCAGAACGTGAAGAAGATGGTGGTGTCCATCCCCATGGCGGCGCCGGTCGTGGCCAGGATCATCTGGGGCCATACCTTGTCGAGCTCGCCGCTCCACGCGATGATCACGAGCTTCTGGTGGCCCGGATGCTCCTCGTGCTCATGCGCCGGGACCGCGAGCGTCTCTTCCTCCACTGCCATATCGACCTCCTCACTTCTTCCGGATCACGAACCGGAACACGCCGCCCTCTTCGCCCTGCTCGACGAGCTCGTTGCCCGTCGACTTGCACCAGGCGTTGAAGTCGGCGACCGATCCCGGATCGGTGGCGAGGGCCTCGATGAGCTCGCCCGAGGCGACCTCCTTGATCCCCTGCGCCGTCTTCACGATCGGCAGCGGGCAGGACAGACCCTTCAGGTCCAGCGTCTTCGCGATCTGCATGCTCATGACTCACTCCTTCCGGTGGGGATCGGCAGCGGCAGGTTGTCCGGGAGCCGTCCCTGCGGGACCGTCTGCCAGTACATCCGGTTGAACATCCACTTCGCCGAGTGCCAAAGCGTGCTCGGCTGCGGCGGCGCCGGCGGGTGCTCGTAGTCGAACCGCAGCACCGTGGACTTGCGGTTGCCGGTCTCGAGGAAGCACATCACGCGTCCGCCGTAGTTCTCCTTCGGCGCCGTCCCACGGACGAGGGATGCGATCCTGCTCGCCACGACGGGGGCCTCGAAGTGGGCGGTCGAGCCGCTCTTGCTGATCGGCAGGTTCGTCGCGTCCCCCATCGCGAAGATGCGGTCCTGCTCACCGACCTGCAGCGTGTGCTTGTCGGTCGGCAGCCACCCCGCGCCGTCGCCGAAACCGGAGTCGATCACGAGCTGCTGTCCTCGGTGCGGCGGCACGAGCACGAGCAGGTCGTACTCGGTCTTCTCACCCTCGAGCGAGGACACCGTTCCGGCAGAGGGATCGACCTCTTCGACGTTGAAGAACGTCGTGAGCTCGATCCCTCGCTGCTCCAGGATCGGCTGGATCACCTTCGACGCCGACTCGATCGTGAACGCGCGGTTCAGCGGCGACAGGAGCGTGATCTCGCTCTTGTCCCGGATCCCGCGGTCGCGCAGGTACTCCTCGACCATGAACACGAACTCCACGGGCGCCGGCGGGCACTTGTACGGGATCCCAGCGATCCCGACCCGGATCCGACCGCCCTTGAAGCGGCGGAGGGCCTCGCGCAGGCGCTGCGCGCCCTCGAGCGAGTAGAACTCGTACGAGCCCTCCACCAGGCCGGGGACCTGCTCGGGAACCAGGCGCGCGCCGGTCGCGAGCACCGCGTAGTCGAAATCGAGCGCCCCGCCGCGCTCGAGCTGCACGACGCCGGCCTCGGCGTCGACCCTGGTCGCCTTCTCGACGACGAGATCGACGCCCTTGCGGAGCAGCGTGCGCTCGTCACGGACGAGCCAGCGTCCGTTCGTCTGCCCGAGCGCGAGGTACAGGTACCCGGGCTGGTAGTGATGCATCCCGGTTGGATCGACGACGGTCACCTTGCCGTCGCGCCCCAACTCCCTGGAGAGGAGATTCGCGGCCAGGGTGCCGCCGACGCCCCCACCGAGGACGACGACCTTGGCCGGCACCGTCGATCACCGGGCCTTCCGGACCACGAAGTGCATGAACCCGTCGTCGGGCACCACCTCCACCATCTCGTGCCCGGCCTTCGCGATCCAAGCCGGGATGTCGGTCTTCGAGCCCTCGTCGCTCGAGAGCACCTCGATCACGTTCCCGACCTCACCCTCGCGGATCGCGCCGATGAGGCTCATGAGCGGGCCCGGGCACGGCATGCCCCGAGCGTCGATCGAACGGTCGATGTTGACGGTCGTCATCGTTCCCCCACCTCCTAGATGAAAGTGACCGGGCCGTCGACGTCCATGAAGAAGGACGCGACCCCGTGTTGGTCGTCCACGAGCGGATCGAGATCCTCGACCGTGAGGCCGAACATCTCCATCGACAACGAGCAGGCATGGATGCCCACCTCGCCGATCTCCTTCGCTTGGCGGAAGATCTCGCTCCAGTGCTGGCCGCCGTGGCGCTGGAAGGCCTCGGCGCCCTCAGGACCCGCCTCCGGCGCGACGCCGTGGTCCTTCAGGACCCGGTCGGCGCGGAAGGCGTCGAGTGCCCAGTACTGGAGGAAGATGTTGACCTTCCGCCCCATCGCGGCGGCACCGGCCGTGAGCACGGCCGCAGCGTTCAGCTTGTCGTCGGTGCCCGAGAACAGCACCAGCGAAAGCGTCGAGTCGTCCATCTCGCACCCCTTGTTCAGTCCTGGCCTTAGGGTGCCAACGCAAACCGGACACGCGAGGGGTCCTTTCGCCCTCCCCAACAGGGACTTCTGGCCGGCATCGGAGCGATCGGTCCAGCGGAGGGTTCGCTCGCCTCTGGGTTGCCGGGGGGCGGAGCCGGGTACGGTGGCCGCCGCCTCGCCAGGTGCCTGCTACCGTTCCCACCTTGACCGACGATCAGAGCGACGTGCGCGACGATCCGCCCGCTGGGTCCGAGATCCACAGGCCCGCGCTGACGACCGACCCTCCCCCCCCGGTTGGCGCGCGGGTCAGCCTCCGTCGATGCCGAGCCAACCGCAGCCGAGGAGCGACGCGTCGGGACCAACCTCCTCCGCATCGCGGGCAAGGTCGCGAGCGGCCTCGCCGCACTGTTCCTGCTCGTGCTCTCGCTCCAGTTGATGAAGAGCGGTGCCGCCGCGATCGCGCCCACCGTCCGGGACAGCCCGCTGTTCTCCAACGGGGCGTCCACGCTCGGCGCCGGATGGCTCGGCGCCTACCTCGTCCTATCGGGCTCTCCGATCGCCGCGGTATCCCTAGGGCTGTTCTCGGGCGGGGCCATCACGCAGCTGCAGACCTTCACGATGCTCTCGGGCTCGCGGCTCGGAGCTTCCTTCGTGGTGCTGCTCGTCGGGTTCCTGTACTCGGTCCGCAACCGGGGCGCGAACCGCGAGGAGTCGGTGGGCATGGGCATCCTCGCGCTCACGCTCACGGCGATCGTCTACGTCCCGGGCACGGCGATCGGCTACGGGATCTTGCGGGGGGGGTTGCTCGACGGCATCCGGTGGAAGACCTCGGGCGAGGTCACCAGCGTGGTGGACTTCATCTGGGGGCCGACGCAGCGGCTCATCACGGACATCCTGCCCGGGTGGCTGCTGCTGCCGGCGGGCCTCGGTGTCATCCTGCTGTCGTTCAAGCTCCTCGACCGCGTGCTCCCACAGGTGAGCGGCACCCAGATCACGGGCCGCCGGGCAGAGTGGCTGAAGCGGCCGTGGCCGATGTTCGCGCTCGGATGCCTGGTGGCGACCCTCACGCTCTCCGTTTCCGTGGCGTTGGTGGTGCTCGTGCCACTCGCCAGCCGCGGCTACGTGAAGCGCGATCAGTCGATCCCGTACATCATGGGCGCGAACATCACCACCCTGGCCGACACGCTCGTCGCGGCGATGCTGCTACGCAACGCCGGCGCGGTCCAGATCGTCCTGGCCCAGGCGCTCGCCGTGTCCCTCGTCTCGGTGCTCTACCTCGCGCTCGCCTATGCGCCGATGAAGCGCGGGGTCCTCGGCCTCAACGACTGGCTCGTCGCCTCGAGCCGGCGCCTATGGACGTTCGTCGTCGTGCTGTTCGCGATGCCCGCGCTCTTGCTGACCTCGGGCCTGTGGCTCCGCCCCTTCACGCGCTGACGGGTGCACCCCCGCCTGCCACGCTGTGGGCGTGATCGATCTCCTCGTCGCGAACGCCCGCATCGTCGACGGCTCCGGCGCGCCCGCCTTCCCCGGCTCGGTCGCGGTCCAAGGAGACCGGATCGTCCGGATCCTCGCGCCGGACGAGCCCGAGATGCCCGCCGCCCGACGGGTCGACGCCGGAGGTCGAACGCTCGTCCCCGGCTTCGTCGACGCCCATAGCCATTCCGACGTCACCCCGTTCGTCGAGCCGGGGATGGACAGCATGCTCCGGCAAGGCGTCACGACGCTCGTCGTCGGCAACTGCGGCGGGTCCGCCTTCCCAGCACAGGGGGCCGCGGAGATGGCGGCGCTCGCCGGCGTCGACGTCGACGTCCTCGGCGCGACCTGGGTCACGTTCGGGGAGTACCTGGAGCGCATCGACGCGAGCTCGCCCGCCCTGAACGTCGCAGCCCTCGTCGGCCACGGCACCCTTCGCGAAGCGGTCCTCCGAGACGACCAACGCCGCGCTCCGACCGCAGTTGAGATGATCGAGATGCAGCGCCTCCTGGCATCGGCGCTCGATGAGGGCGCGGTCGGGCTCTCGACCGGCCTGATCTACGCGCCGGGACTGCATGCGACCACCGACGAGATCGTCGAGCTCGCGACCGCTGTCGAGCGACACGGAGGCTTGTACGCGAGCCACGTACGGGGCGAAGGCACGCAGGTGTTCGACGCGGTCGCCGAGTGTATCGAGATCGGTCGGCGTGCCGGGATCCCGTCGCACGTGAGCCACCTGAAGGTCGAGGGCAGCGCGATGTGGGGCACGGCGGAGCGGCTCCTCGCCCTCGTCGACGCCGAGCGCGCGGGGCGGCGCCGACGTCTCGGTCGACCAGTACCCCTACACGGCCTGGGAAACCGAGCTCGCCTCGGCACTCCCTCCGTGGGTAACACCCACCGAGCTCGCCGATGTCCTCGCCGATCCGGCCCGGCGCGAGCGCCTCCGCACGTCGATCGAGCACGGCGAGCCCGGGTGGGAGAGCGTAGGCCCGGGTGTCGGGTGGGATCGCGTGATGCTCGGCTCGTACGTACCCGAGCCTGACCTGACCGGTCGCAGCATCTCGTCACTCGCGCAAGAGAGCGGCGTCGAGCCGTACGAGGCGATCGCGGAGCTGCTCCAGGCCGACCGGTTCGCCGGCATGCTCGGATACGGCATGCACGAGGACGACGTGCGAACCATCGTCGCGCGCGAGGACGTGTTCGTCGCGAGCGACGGGCTCGCGGTCTCGCCCGACGGACCGCTCGGCGCCTTCGCCGTGCACCCGCGCTACTACGGCACGTTCGCCAGGGTGCTCGGCCGGTACGTGCGCGAGGAGGGCCTGCTCGCGCTCGAGGCCGCTGTGCGGAAGATGACCTCGCTGCCCGCCGAGCGGTTCGGCCTTGTCGGTCGCGGCCGTATCGCGGAAGGCGCCTTCGCGGACCTGGTCGCTGCTCGACCCGACGACCGTGGCCGACCGCTCGACGTACGAAGCTCCGCACGCCTTCGCCGATGGGGTCGAGCTCGTCGTCGTGAACGGGCGCGTGGCGTGGGACGGCGCGGCCGGCGAGCGGGCCGGGCGCGCCCTGCGTCGCGGCGAGCGCTGACGGCTCCCGCCATCACGCGGGGCAGTCGGCCTTGCCGCTGTTCGGTCGCACCATGCACGCGGAGACGTCGACCGCCTCGAACCCGGAGGCCGGCACCGTCTTCAGCTCGTCGAGTAGCCGGTTACGCCAGTGGTCGTCGCGCGTGCCCTGGAAGTACCAATCCGACCCGTTGTCCGCGAGCACGAGCCCGTAGCGTTGCATCGCCCGCAGGATCGTCCGCGCTCTCGGCGAGAACGCGGACGTGTCGAAGTCGGAACGCAGCCGGAAGCGCGCGCCCATCGGCGGGCAATCGGGGTCTCTCACTCCGGCCTCGTGACGCGCCGGCCAGATGTAGGCATCGGTCGTGCAATCCAGGGTGAAGCGGACCGCGTGCCGGATGCTCCCGGCCTTCACCTCGTCCCACCGGACGAGGCCCGGAAGGATCGGCAGGCCGGCCGCGTCCGCGGAGGTCCACCCGTCCGGCCGCAGACGGTTCGAGCCGAGATCCCAGATCGCCCCGCTGCCGGCGTCGGGATCGCCGCCGTTCCACTCGGCCGCATAGAGCTCGTACAGGATGCACGAGTCCTTCTCGACGATCAGCGCGTGACGGTCAGAGCCCCCTTCGATCGGTGTGCTGCCGTCGAACGGGTACGGGCCCGGATCGCTCTCGTCCGCGTACAGGAAGTCGATGGTGACTTCCTCATGCGCGCGACCGACGACGTCGAACGGCAGGCCGTAGTCGGGCGGACCGAAGTCGGGATGCAGGAGCGCCGAGTCCGCGCTCGCCGAGCGCAACCACGTGTCGGACATCGGGTGGACCGGGAGCGCGTCCACCCGCGTGTTCCAGATGTTGTTCGCGGGGAACAGGCGGCACTCGGCCTTCGGCACAGGCCTCGCCGCCGGGCTGCCCGGACGGTCAGCGGCCTGTCGTCGTGCCGCCGACGGCACGCCAGGGGCGGCGAGGGCGCCGGCGAGGATCACGATGGGCAGGGAGCGGAGCCTCATGGGAGTGCCATCGACCTCCGGCGGTCGGCGACCTGATGCGGGATCTGGAGCCGGCGGTCGGATTCGAACCGACGGCCTGCTGTTTACAAGACAGCTGCTCTGCCACTGAGCTACGCCGGCGCACGCCGAGTCTACGCCCGGGCCCCACGCCGGGAGGGCAACACGTAGGCATAGAGCACAGCCGCAAGCGACGCCGAGGCGTTCAGCGAGGACACCCGTCCGGCGCATGGGTAGGGCGACGAGCGCATCGCACGACCCGCGGACCAGGCGCGAGAGCCCCTCCCCCTCGCTGCCGACCACGAGGGCGACCCGTCCCTCGGGACACGGCTCCTCGTACACGGTGACCCGGGCGGCCGCATCGAGGCCAACCACGAAGAAGCCGGCCCGCTGCAGCCGCCCGATCGCCTTCGTGATGTTCGCCACGCGTGCATGCGGCAGGTGGAGCAGCGCGCCCGCCGACGCCCGGATGGCAGCCGGCGTCACCGCGGCCGCGCGCCGGATGCGCGAGACGAGCATCACGGCGCCGGCGGCCTCCGCCGACCGGGCGGCTGCACCGAGGTTCTGTGGGTCGGTCACGCCATCGAGCACCACCACGAGCGCATCCACCGGGAACGGCCACGTCGCGAGCTCGCGCTCGGTCGGCTCCGGCGGCGTGCTCACGCGCGCCACGACCCCATGATGGTCCGGCGCGAGTCGGTCGAGCTCGGCGCGCGGGACCTCGCGGATGCGCACGGCCGTCTCGCCCGCGGTCTCGAGCAACTCGCGCATCGCTGGCGTCCCCCGTGCAGCCCGCCGCGACGAGCACCTCGGAGGCGCAGGCCCGAGCGCACGGCCTCGAGCGCGGCTCGGCGCCCGGCCACGACGTCCGAGCGTCTGGTCACCGGCGCCGTGACGACCGCGAGCGCGATGCAGGTCCGCTCCGTCACCCGACAGCCCGAGCCCCTCGGGACGGGTCGCCTTCACGGACACACGGTCGAGCGCAACGCCGAGCGTCGCCGACAGGTGTCGTCGGATCTCCTCACGGCGGGGTGCGACATGGGGACGCTCCGCGATGATCGTCACGTCGGCCGCGACGGGGCTCATCCCGCGCACGCGCACCTTCGCCACCGTGCGCGCGAGCAGCTCGAGCCCCGGGATGCCCGCGATCCTCGGTTCGTCCTCGGGGAAGTGCTCCCCGACGTCGCCGAGGCCCGATGCGCCGAGCAGCGCGTCCGCGACCGCGTGGCACACCACGTCGCCGTCGGAGTGGCCGGCGAGGCCGTTCACGCCCTCGAACACCGCGCCACCGAGGAACAGCGGGCGCGGCTCGACGGCCCGAGGGTGGACGTCGAACCCGAGCCCGATCCGTTGCTCAGCCACGGATGGCCTCCTCGAGCAGACGCTCGGCTCGCGCCAGGTCCTCCGCCGTCGTGATCTTGAAGTTCGCCGGCTCGCCCGGCACGGTACGAACCCGGTATCCCGCCCACTCGAGCGCTGCCGCATCGTCGGTGAACGCGCGTCCGGCCTCGACCGCCTTCGCGTGCGCATCCCGGAGCGCGGACGCCCGGAACGCTTGCGGGGTCTGCGCGAGGGCGAGGTCCTCGCGCGCCTCGGTGGCGAGCACGACCTCACCGCGAACGCGCTTCACGGTGTCGGGGATCGGGATCGCGGGAACGACACCGTCCCAGCCGTCGAGAGCATCGAGCACGGCCGAGAAGAGCTCCGGCGTCGCGAGCGCGCGAGCGGCGTCGTGGCAGAGCACGGCGGCCGCCTCCTCGGGAACCACCGAGAGCGCGGTGCGCACCGAGGCGTGGCGGGTCGGACCGCCCGTCACCACCGCGTGTGCGCCGAGGGGCTCGACGATCGCGTGCGCGAGATCCTCGGCTCCGGCCGGGGCTGTGACGACGACGAGTCCGATCCTCGGGCACTCGAAGGCAGACTCCACCGCCCGGGCCAGGATCGGCCGACCACCGAGCGGCACGAAGGCCTTCGGCGTCTCGAGGCCGAGCCGCTCCCCGGAGCCCGCGCCGAGCACGATCGCGACGGCGTCCCGCACGGGGGCAGCGTACTTGCTCGGCGTGGGACGGGTGAGGGGTGCGGTGGGCGCCGACCGGTCAGCGCAGGACCGCGAACACCATCCGACCGGTGTGCGTCTGGATCACGTTCCGGACCTGGACCGGCACCTCGGCGCCGATCTGGTCACCCGCCTGCTCGACGACGACCATCGTGCCGTCCTCGAGGTACCCGATGGCCTGACCGTGCTCACGGCCGTCCTTGACGAGCTCCACGACGAGCTCGTCCCCCACGCCGACCGGGGTACGGAACGCCGCCGCGAGTTGATTCAGGTTCGGGACAGGCACCGAGAGCGCCTGCGCGACCTTCGACAGATTGTGGTCGGCGGTGATGAGCGACGCTCCTCGGTCCCGCGCGACCCGCACGAGTGCGGCGTCGACGTCGAAGACACCGTCCTCCTCCACGAGGTGCACATCGACCGTCTTCGCGCGCTGGAGCTCCGCGACGGCGTCGAGGCCGCGGCGACCGCGCCCGCGACGCTTCGGGTCGGAGGAATCGGCGATCGCTTGCAGCTCTCGCAGGACGGCGCTATGGATCAGCAGGTCACCCGAGAGGAATCCCGTCATGACCAGGTCGACCACCCGGCCGTCGATGAGCGCGCTCGTATCCACGACCGACACCTCTCCTCGAGCGACCCCGGCGGCTCGCGGCTTCAAGCCGATCAGGTCGAACAGCTCCGCGTTCTTCGTGCGACCGATCCGATAGCCGGCGTACCCGAGGGTCATGTACATGAACGCGACGCTGCTCCACGCCGCGAGCGGCGGGAGCCGGAAGATCGGCACGGACGTGAGGGCGGCGATCGCCAGGCCCACGATCAGCCCGCCCATCCCCGCGACGACCTCGGCGGCCGGAACCCTGCGGAGCTGCTGCTCGGCGGAGCTCACCGCCGACACGGTCTGCCGGCCGAGCACGCCGCCGAGCACGAACCCGGTCGAGGTCCCAAGGACCACCCCAACGAGCGTCCGCGACGTGCGTGCGTCGCCGATCTTCGTCGCCACCGTGTAGCCAGCCGCGGCGAACAGCAGTACGAAGATCAGTCGCACGGACTCGACGAGGCGCCCGCTGGGCGGTCGTGAGCGCTCGCGCTCTGGCTGGGGGGTGGCTCCCCCCGCCCCGGGGTCGGGCTCGGGAACAGGCATCCTGCTTAGAAGCCTCGACGCGCAGGTACGGGAACTTGACCGGGGAGGTTCGCGCTAGGGGGAACTCGTGGGCGAGCTCAGGCGCCCTGGAGCACCCGGGCGCCGTGCGACTCGTCCAGGACCTTGTCGATCATCGCCTCGGCCTTCTCCTCGGTGCCCCCGGTGGCATAGGTGAGCTCGGAGACGAGGATCTGACGGGCCTTCTGGATCATGCGCTTCTCGCCTGCAGACAGGCCGCGCTCGCGCTCGCGGATCGAGAGGTTCCGGACGACCTCGGCGACCTGGTAGATGTCCCCGGAGCGCAGCTTCTCGATGTTGTTCTTGAAGCGCCGGCTCCAGTTGGCGGCCATCTTCGACTCGTCCTCGCGGAGGACGTTCATGACCTTCTTCACCTCGTTCTTGCTCACGACCTGGCGGAGGCCGACCTCCTCGGTGCTCTCGACCGGGATCATGAGGGTGAGGTCGCCATAGGAGACCCGGAGCTTGAAGTACTTCCGCTTCTCCCCGAGGAACTCGCGCTCGCAGAGCTCCTCGATGACTGCGGCGCCATGCTCCGGATGCACAACCGTGTCGCCCTTGCGGAACACGAGACCCCCTCCGATGCGGTGGGTTGGCGGCTTGAACCACTAGATAGGGTAGCACGCGAGCTCCCCGGCCCGCAAACCGAAACCCCTGGTCAGAGGCCCATTTCGGACCCTGAGCTGGTCTTTGCGTCCTAGGTCGGACGGCCCTTGTCGCTCCGAGATGCCCAGGTCAAGGCATCTCGGACGTGCCGCACCGGGACCACCCTGATGCCCTCCTCATCCCCTCCGCTCGCAGGCCCGAACACGGTCCGGATCCCCGCCGCTCGAGCAGCCGCCAGCCGCTGCCCCATGCCCGGTGCCGACCGGACGAGGCCGGTGAGGCTCACTTCCCCGACGAAGGCGGTCGCCGGAGGCGGCGCGATACCCGTGGACGCGGATGCGAGGGCGGCTGCGACGGCCAGGTCGCAGGCCGGATCGTCGACCATGACCCCTCCCAAGGTCGCCCCGAACAGATCAGCGCGTGCCAGACGGACACCAGCCCGCTCGAGCACGGCCGCGACCAGCTGGAACCGCCGGCCGTCCAAGCCGGTCACCTGGCGCCGGACCGGGCCTTCCGTGGGAGCGACGAGTGCCTGGACCTCGACCGCGAGCGCCCGTCTCCCTGCCTGGGGCAACGCCGTCGCCGCCCCGGGCTCACCCTGACCCGAGACCAGGAGCGCGGTCGGGTCGATCTCGGCCAGCCCGTTGCTGGCCATCTCGAACCAGGCCACCTCTCCCTCAGACCCGAACCGGTTCTTGCCGCCCGTCAGCATGCGCAGGCCCGAGCGCGGATCTCCGTCGAAGGTGAGGACGACGTCCACAGCGTGCTCGAGCGTGCGCGGTCCGGCCAGGTCCCCGTCCTTCGTCACGTGCCCGGTGAGCAGCACCGCGATGCCCCGCGCCTTCGCGAGCCCGATGAGAGCGTCCGCGCACGACCGCACCTGCCCGGGCCCGCCCGGGACCTGGCCGGAATCGGGGTCCCGGAGCGTCTGGATCGAGTCCACCGCGAGCAGGAACGGCCGGGACGAGCCGGCCGCCTCCACGACGGCCCCGAGCTCCCGCCCGGAGACGAACGACACGGCGTTCCCGGCCACACCGAGCCGCCTCGCCCGGGCCGCGACCTGCGCCCGGGATTCCTCGCCGGAAGCGAGCAGGCATGAGAGCCCGGCAGCCGACAGGTTCGCCACCAGCTGGAGGAGGAGGGTCGACTTGCCGATGCCGGGCTCGCCTGCGAGCAGGGCGACGGACGCGGGGACGAGCCCGCCCCCGAGGACCCGGTCGATGCCGGGGAACCCAGTGGGGACCCTGCGCTCGACCGCGCCGTCGTGCTCGAGCGTCTGGAGGGCAACCGCCGAGGGCGCCGTGCCGCCGGCCCGCTCCTCGATCGTCCCCCAGGCGCCGCAGCCCGGGCACCGCCCAGCCCACTGCGCGAGCTGCTGCCCGCACGACGAGCACGCGAGGAGCGTCCGGACCTTGCCCACCTGGCGACCGTAGCAGGGGGTTCCGACACACCCCCCGCTCGCGACTACGCAGGATGGCGTATGGTGAGTGCATGGGATCCTCCAACGTCTACCGGACGACGCAGGGCAGGACGCTTCGGATCTCCCTGGCCGAGGACGGCGCGATCCGCGTCGAGCTCCTCGAGGAGGGTGCCTGGATCGCCGGACCCGTTCGGATGGCGGGCTTGCGCCTGTCGCCGACGACGCGCAAGCTCTCGGCCCGCGAGGTGCTCGCGCTGCCGGCCTGAGACCCGGGCAGACTCCGCCACCGCACACCGAGCGCAGGAAGGAGGGATGCACGATGGCCGAAGCTTCCGCCGTGATGCCGCATCCCTCGGAGCGCTCCTGACGCGACCGTAGCCGGTCCGTACACCCGAGCCGCCCGAGGGGCGGCTCCCTCCTTTTCCGCACATGGAAAGGGGTTCGCGATGCCTGAGCCTGCCTGCACCGCTCGAGGGAACACGTCATCGATACCGAAGGGACATCGGATTGGAACCCGAAGACACGAACGGGAGCACCATCGACCACTTCCTGGGTGAGGGGCTCATCACACAGGTCCTGCGCCCGATCAAGAGCGGCAAGGAGGCCTCGGTCCACCTGTGCCGGGCGAACCCCTCGACCACCGGGGAGGAACTCGCCGCTCTCAAGCTCTACCACCCGCTCGACCGGCGGGACTTCCGCGACGAGTCCGTCTATCGGGACGGTGAGTGGATCAAGGAACGCCGGATCCGCGTCGCGCTCGAGAAGAAGACCCGGTTCGGCAAAGAGGTGCAGGGCGCGATCTGGGTGCACCGTGAGTGGGAGACACTGCGCACCCTGTCCGCAGCCGGCGCCGCCGTGCCGAGGCCGATCGCCTCGACCGAAGACGCGATCCTCATGACCTACATCGGCGACGAGGAGGCGTCGGCACCGCAGCTCCACCGGTACCGGCCGGAGCCAGGCGAGGCGCAGGACCTGTTCGAACAGCTGATGGGGCAGGTCGAGCGATTCCTGTACCGCGACGTGATCCACGGCGACCTGTCGCCGTTCAACGTGCTGGTCTGGGAGGGACGGACCACCGTCATCGACCTCCCGCAGGCGGTGGACCCGAGGAAGAACCGTCACGCTGAGCACCTGCTCGAGCGCGACGTGCGCCGGATCTGTGAGCACTTCGAGCGATTCGGCGTGCCATCGAGCCCCGCCCGACTGGCGAAGGACCTGTGGACGGCGTGGACGTTCGCCGACCTCGTCCCCGAGGAGCTTCGCGGCTTCGTCTAGGGCCCCTGGAACTCGAGCGTGTACGTCCAGGTGGCATCGTCGGCTCCGCGCTCGAAGTGCAGGAGGCGGCCGGCCTCACCGCCGGGCAGGAGCACCGGCAGCCCGAGGTGCTCCTGCCCAGGCCACAGGTCCTCGCGCTCGCGCGTCTCCATACCGATGAGCGTCATCGGTGTCCCACCGTTGCCCTCGAGCGGCTCGCACCACTCGGCCTCTTGGACCGGTACCACCTGCCGGAACCGGACGAATCGAGGTGCCGCGTGCAGGAGGACGCGCTCGTCGGGCCACTTCCACGCTTTGCCGTAGAAGCGCCAGCGCTCGCCGTCCTTGGATGTCTCGACGGCCCAGGCCTCGGGTGGTGCATCCACCCAGGAAGGCTACGGTAGGTTGCGTGCTACGGGAACCCCGCGGATACCGAAGGCCCAGCAACCTCTCGGCTGCTGGGCCTCTCGGTCTTGCGGCCGCCCGGGCTCACCGACCCGGGTGGCGCGTCCACCCGGTTCAGCTCTCGCTGGAGCCGGCGAGCTCGACCGGGGGCACCTCTGGTGGGACCTCTGCGCTCTCGAACACGATCTCGCCGTCACGAGCATCCACGATGATCACCTGACCTGCTCGGAACTCCTTCCACAGGAGCTTCTCGGCGAGCGGATCCTCGACCATGCGCTGGATGGTCCGGCGCAGCGGCCGAGCTCCGAGCGCCAGGTCATAGCCCTTCTCGGCGAGCAGGGTCTTCGCCGAGTCGGTGAGTTCGATGTCGAGGTCCTTCGTCTTCAGCTGCTCGCGCACCCGCTTCATCATCAGGTCGACGATCTCCTTCACGTCCTCGGGCGTGAGGCTGCGGAAGACGATGACCTCGTCGATACGGTTCAAGAACTCGGGCCGGAAGCTCTTCTTCAGCTCATCGGTGACGCGGTCCCGCATCTTCGCGTACGTCATCTCCTCGTCGGGCCGGGCCGCGAACCCGATGCCCGGGCCCTTCTGGATGTCCCGGGTCCCAAGGTTCGACGTCATGATGATGATCGTGTTCTTGAAGTCCACCTGGTGACCCTGCGAATCGGTCAGGCGCCCGTCCTCGAGGATCTGCAGAAGCGTGTTGAACACGTCCGGGTGGGCCTTCTCGATCTCGTCGAACAAGATCACGCTGAACGGCTTGCGGCGCACGGCTTCCGTGAGCTGCCCGCCCTCTTCGTACCCGACGTAGCCGGGAGGCGAGCCGATCAGGCGGCTGACCGTGTGCTTCTCCATGTACTCGGACATGTCGAGCTGGATCAGCGCCGCCTCGTCACCGAACAGGAACTCGGCGAGCGCCTTGGACAGCTCGGTCTTCCCGACGCCCGAGGGTCCGAGGAAGATGAACGATCCGGCGGGACGCCGCGGGTCCTTGAGGCCCGAGCGCGTCCGGCGGATCGCGCGCGAGACCGCCGAGATCGCCTCGTTCTGGGTGACGATCCGCTCGTGGAGCTCGTCCTCCATGCGGAGGAGCTTCTCGGTCTCCTCCTCGGTGAGCTTGAAGACCGGGATGCCGGTCCAGAGCGACAGGACCTCGGCGATCTCCTCCTCGTCGACCTCGGAAAGGATGTCCATCTCGCCGGACTTCCACTCCGTCTCGCGGCGCTGACGCTCCTCGATGAGCTGGCGCTCCTCGTCGCGCAGGCCGGCGGCCTTCTCGAAGTCCTGCGCATCGATCGCGGACTCCTTCTTCAGGCGCACGTCGGCGATCTTCTCGTCGACCTCGCGGACGTCCGGCGGGGCGGTCATGCGGCGGATCCGCATACGGCTGCCGGCCTCGTCGATGAGGTCGATGGCCTTGTCCGGCAAGAACCGGTCGCTGATGTAGCGATCGGCCAGGTTCGCGGCCGCGACGAGCGCGTCGTCCGTGTAGCTCACCCGGTGGTGGGCCTCGTACCGGTCCCGCAGTCCCTTCAAGATCTCGATCGTGTGAGCGACGGACGGCTCCTCGACGCTGATCGGCTGGAACCGGCGCTCGAGGGCCGCGTCCTTCTCGAGGTGCTTGCGGTACTCATCGCGCGTGGTCGCGCCGATCGTCTGAAGCTCGCCTCGCGCGAGCATCGGCTTGAGGATGCTGGCGGCGTCGATCGCACCCTCGGCCGCGCCGGCGCCGACGAGCGTGTGCAGCTCATCGATGAACAGCACGATGTCGCCGCGGGTACGGATCTCCTTCAGGACCTTCTTCAGCCGCTCCTCGAAGTCGCCGCGGTAGCGTGAGCCGGCCACGAGCGCCCCGAGGTCGAGCGTGTAGATCTGCTTGCCCTTCAGGGTCTCGGGCACGTCGCCCTTCACGATGTCCTGGGCGAGTCCCTCGACGATCGCGGTCTTGCCGACGCCGGGCTCCCCGATGAGCACGGGGTTGTTCTTCGTCCGGCGGGACAGGACCTGCATGACCCGCTCGATCTCCTTCTCACGGCCGATCACCGGGTCGAGCTTCTGCTCCCGGGCGAGCGAGGTCAGGTTGCGTCCGAACTGGTCCAGGACCATCGAGCCCTGGCCCTGCTGGCCGCCCTGCTCCGGCGACGCCGGCTCGCCCTTGCCACCCGTGTAGCCGGAGAGCAGCTGGATGACGGTCTGGCGGACGCGGTTCAGGTCCGCACCGAGCTTCTGGAGGACCTGGGCGGCGACGCCCTCGCCCTCGCGGATGAGGCCGAGGAGGATGTGCTCGGTTCCGATGTAGTTGTGTCCGAGCTGGAGCGCCTCACGCAGCGATAGCTCGAGGACCTTCTTCGCACGCGGCGTGAACGGGATGTGCCCGGTCGGCGCGGCCTGACCCTGCCCGATGATCTCCTCGACCTGCTGCCGCACGGCCTCCAGGGAGATGCTCATCGACTCGAGGGCCTTCGCCGCGACGCCCTCCCCCTCGTGGATCAAGCCGAGGAGGATGTGCTCGGTTCCGATGTAGTTGTGGTTGAGCATCCTCGCCTCTTCCTGGGCGAGGACCACGACCCGTCTGGCTCGGTCGGTGAACCGCTCGAACATGTCACTCCCCCGGGGCCGAAGCCCCTTCTGTTATCGAACTGCCTCGAGGATCCGCGGACCACGTCCTACCCTCGAGGCACGTTCAGGCGCTCCGGGCGCCCTTCGCGCGCCCCCGAAGCGCCCCACATCGGGAAGTATACCCCCGGTCCCTGTTGCGGAAGTTTCCGGACCCGATGCCCATGCCCTTGACAACGTCCGCGCTCCTCCGATGGTTCTTCGGACGCCGGCCGCCTCGAGATGAGGCCTACATCGGAAGGACCGGATGTGGCCCGAACGGACCACAGGAGTTTCCCCCGGATGGGGCGTTGTCCTCCTGCACGACGCTCGGCGAAGATGGGAGTGCTGCTTCATGACCGTGCCTTCCCCCCGAGCAACTTCCCCGTGAGGAGAAGATGACGTTGCGGGTACTGGTCGTCGACGACCATCCGGCGTTCCGGCGTGCGCTCACGTCGGCCTTGAACATGGTGGAAAGCATCGAAGTGGCCGGCGAGGCCGGCGGGGGGCGCGACGCGACCGAGAAGGTGGCGGTGGTCGAGCCCGACCTCGTGATCATGGACCTGTCCATGCCCGACATCTCGGGGATCGACGCGATGAAGGAGATCCACCGCCGCCAGCCTGACCTGCCCATCGTCTTCCTCACGGCGCACGCCGACCCCGGCATAGAGAAGGAGGCGCGCCAAGCCGGCGCATCGGGGTTCCTCGCGAAGGGCTCGGCGCTGGAGGACCTCGTCATCGTGATCCACGAGGCGGCGGCCGGACAGGACCGAGCGCGCCTACCCCTCGGGGCGGCGGTGCGGGAACAAGATCACATCTCTGATGCTCGATCGGTCCGCGAGGATCTTCAACAGGCGGTCGACACCGAGCCCGAGACCCCCGGCCGGGGGCATGCCGTGTTCGAGCGCGGCGAGGAAGTCCTCGTCCATCGGGTGCGTCTCGTCTTCGCCCTTGGCTCGCGCCTCGGCTTGGATCTCGAACGACCTGCGCTGCTGGTCGGGTCCGAGAGCTCCGAGTACGCCGGGATGATCTCCATGCCGACGATGACCAGGTCCGCGTGCTCGACCACGCCGGGGGCTGTGCGGTGCGGGCGCGCGAGCGGCGAGACCTCCCGCGGCAGGTCCATCACCCACGTCGGGTTCCACAGGTGCTCCTCGACGAGCTTCTCGTACAGCTCGAGCACGACCTTGCCGGGACCCCAAGTGGGATGGACGTCGACGTGGTGCCGATCGGCGATCTCGGCGAGGTCCCCCCGGTCGAGCGTGATCTCCTCGCCGGTCGCCTCGGAGACGAGCTCGAGCATCGTCACCCGGCGCCACTCGGATCCCAGGTCGAGGTCGCGGCCCTCGTACTCGAAGCGTAGCGAGCCGCGGACGGCGAGGGCCGCCTCGCGGATCAGCGCCTGGCCGATCTCCATCATCGAGGAGTAGTCGCCGTAGGCCTGGTAGAGCTCGAGCATCGTGAACTCGGGGTTGTGGTCCCGGTCGATGCCCTCGTTGCGGAAGTTCCGGCCGATCTCGTACACGCGCTCCAGGCCGCCGACCAGGAGCCGCTTCAGGTACAGCTCGAGAGCGATCCGCAGGTACAGGTCGATGCCGAGCGCACCGTGGTGCGTGACGAACGGCCGCGCGATCGCACCGCCGGCGGTCTGCTGGAGCACCGGCGTCTCGACCTCGACGAACCCTCGCTCGTCGAGCACGCGGCGGAAGGCGTTCAGGGTCTTCGCCCTGGCCTGCACCACGCCCCGGTACTCAAGGTCGGTCGCGAGGTGCAGGTAGCGCTGCCGCTGCTGGAGGTCGGCGTCCTTCAGGCCGTGCCACTTCTCGGGCAGCGGGCGAAGGGACTTCGAGAGCATCAGCGAGCTCCTCGACGCGCACGGACAGCTCGCCCTTACGGGTCGTCATGACCGGCCCTCGCGCACCGACGATGTCGCCGAGGTCGACCTCGTCGAGGAGGCCGAACGACGCCGCGTCCATCGCTTCCTGGGGGCAGAACAGCTGGATGTCGCCGGTGCGATCGCGCAGGGTGAAGAACACCAGCTTGCCGAACCGCCGCGCGAGCACGATGCGGCCGGCCACGGCGACGCGGTCCTCGGTCAGGGTCGCGGGCGGCAGGTCGACGTGTCGCTCGCGGATGTCGGCGGCGTGGACATCGGGGTCGAACCCCCAGGCGAACGGCTCGATGCCCTTCGCGCGCAGGCGCTCGAGGCTTCCGCGGCGGGCCTTCAGGACCTCCCGCTCGCGAGCACCCACCTCCGCGGGAACATCCGGCGCCGGGTCGTGCGGATCCTCAGTCATGGTCCGGTCCGATGTTGCGCTCGAACACGAGCAGGAGGCCCTCGAGCGTGAGCCACTCGTCGTGGTGCTCGACGGTGTGGCACGACGGCACGATGAGCGGACCGAGTCCCCCCGTGGCCACGACCGCGGCGTCGCTGCCGAGCTCCGTGCGGATCCGGTCGACGATGCCGTCGGCCTCGGCGGCCGCGCCGTAGACGAGCCCCGATTGGATCGACTCGACGGTGTTCTTGCCGATCACCGAGCGCGGGGGGTGGAGCTCGACCTGCGGGAGCCGCGCGGTCGAGGCCGAGAGCGCGGCGTTCGAGACCTGGACGCCCGGCGCGATGACGCCGCCGAGGAACTCGCCCTTCTCCGAGACGACGTCGAACGTCGTCGCCGTGCCGAAGTCGATCACGATCGCCGGCCCGCCGTAGCGGTGATACGCGGCGAGCGCGTTCACGATCCGGTCGGCGCCGACCTCTCGCGGGTTGTCGGTGAGGATCGGCAGGCCCGTGCGGGTGCCGGGCTCGACGACGACGGGCGGGAAGCTGAAGTAGCGCTGAACCATCTCGCGCAGGGCCGTCGTCGCCGAGGGCACCACCGATGCGATCACGACGCCGGTGATCTGGTTCGTGAACGACAGCTCCACCTGCTCGAGCAGCGCTCCGAAGACGACCGCCATCTCGTCGGCCGTGCGCCGGGTGGAAGACGAGAGCCGCCAGTGGTGCGCGAGCTCGGAGCCGCGGAACACCCCGAGGCTCGTGTTCGTGTTCCCGACGTTCACCGCGAGCAGCACGGCGCCCATCGTGGCACACGTAGGCGGCCCCCGGCACGCCGGTCAGGGTGTCGGCAGCAGGAGGTTGTCGATGAGCCGGACGTCGCCGAACCAGGCGGCGACGAGCGAGCGGGCCGGGCGCTCGATCGTGCGGACCTCCGAGAACGACTCCTCGTCCACGACGGCGGCGTAGTCGAGCCGGGCCTCGCGCGTCGCACCGATCTCGCGGGCCATCACGGCGACGAGCGTCGGCGCGTCGCGCTCGCCGGCCCGCGCGAGCTCGGCGGCCTCGACGAGCGCGAGGAACAGGCAGCCGGCGGCCGCCCGCTGCTCGGGCGTGAGACGTCGGTTCCGGGAGGACATCGCCAGGCCGTCGGGCTCGCGCACGGTCGGACAAGCCACGATCTGGACGGGGAACAGCAGGTCCCCCGCCATCCGCCGAACGATCGCGAGTTGCTGCGCGTCCTTCTCGCCGAAGTACGCGCTGCAGGGACCGACGGCGTGCAAGAGCTTCGCCACCACGGTGGCGACGCCGCGCAAATGGCCGGGACGGCTCGCGCCCTCGAGCCGCTCGCCGAGCTCGCCGGGGTCCACCGCGATCTGGGACCCCGCCTCTCCCGGCGGGTACATCTCCTCGGTGCTCGGCACGAACGCGACATCGACGCCCAGGCGCTCGGCCACACCGAGGTCGTGCTCCTCGTCGTGCGGATACGTGGCGAAGTCGTGCGGATCGCCGAACTGCGTGGGGTTCACGAAGATCGAGACGACGGCGAAGTCGCGCTCGGCCCGGGCACGCCTCATCAGTGAGCGGTGGCCGTCATGGAACGCGCCCATCGTGGGGACGAACCCGACGACCTTACCCTCGGCCCGTGCCGCGTGGCACGCGACCCGTACGCCGGCGACCGTCCGGGTCACCTCCACCGGGCGAGCACCTCCTCCACGGCGGCGCGACCCATGGCGTCGAGCCTCCCCGACGCCGTCGCGAGGTCGAGCGCGAGGTCGGCGAGCGCCACGTACGCGCGGACGGCCTCGGGAGCGTGCTCGGCGAGCGCGCGGAGGTTGCGCTCGACCGTGAGGTCGTCGCCGCGCACGGCCGGCCCGGTGAGTGCGGCGCCGGGTCCGACGGCCGCCACGTTCTCGAGGGTCGCGCGCTGGAGCGGCGCGAGCGCCTCGAGCGGCTCCGGTACGCCCGCGGCTTCCTCGAGCGACTGGGCGAGCGCGGTGAGCGTGACCACGTAGTTCGAGGCGAACACGGCGGCCGCGTGGTACAGCGGCTTCATGTCGTCCTCGAGCCCGAAGGGCCGCCCTCCGACGTCGATCGCCAGCTGCTCGCCGAGCTGGAACGCGAGCGGCGAGCGCGCCGTCACGCCGAACGCGCTCCCGGGGATCCGCGCGATCGCAGCATCGACGTCGGGGCAGGTCATGAGCGGGTGGACGCAGAGCACCGCCGCGCCGCCGGCCTCGGCCGTCCCGAGCGCGTCGAGCCCGGTCGCGCCCGAGAGGTGGGCGACGGTCCGGTCCGGCCCGAGCGCGCCGGCGCGCGCGAGCTCGGTGCAGACCGGCTCGATCGCGGCGTCGGGCGTGCCGAGCAGCACGAGCTCGGCCGAGCGCGCGGCATCCTCGCGCTGAAGGATCGGGACGTGCGCGAGGTACCGCGCGGCTCGCTCGCGGGTGCCCTCGCCCCCGGCGACCGCCCGGATGGTGTGCCCGGCGCGACCGAGCAAGACCGCCATCGCGGTACCGACCCGCCCCGCCCCGATGACCGCGATGTCCACGCCCCCGAGTATCCCGCGTCAGGACATGCGCAGCGGCGGCGCGAACGGCCGGACGCCGAGCACCACCCCCGGGCCAAGACGCAGCGACGCGAGCCGACGCCCGTTCGGGAGCGGCGGGTCCGCTTCGAGCTCGGAGAGCGGGACCAGGACGAAGCCTCGCTCGTGCATCCGAGGGTGAGGGACGACGAGGTCCGGCTGGTCGATCGTCTCGGTCCCGTACGTCAGAAGGTCGATGTCGATCGAACGGGGGCCCCAGCGCTCGGTCCGGACCCGCCCCATGTCGATCTCGACGGCGAGACAGGCATCGAGCAAGCCCCGCGGCGTCAGGTCCGTCTCGACCTCGAGGACGGCGTTCAGGAACTCGGGCTGCTCGGGACCGCCCACCGGCTCGGTCTCGTAGACCCGGCTCGAGCGCACCATGCGGAGACGCGGGTGCGTGCCGAGCGCGTCGACCGCCCGCTGGAGGTTCGCGAGCCGATCCCCGAGGTTCGACCCAAGCGCGACGTAGGCGGCGGTGCTCATCGGTTCGCGAGCGCTCAGCGCTCGGCCTCCGCGGTGAAGGCCGCGGCGATGCCCTGGACCTCGTTCGAGCGCGCGGCCGCCGGCTTGTGCACGATCGCCGTCACCCGCATGACGCCCTCGTGCGAGACGACCGATCGCGCGACCGCGGCCGCGAGCGACTCGAGCAGGTCGTACGAGGTGCGCTCGACCGTCTCGCGGGCCGAGCGGACCAGCGCCCGGTAGTCCGCGGTCTGGGCGAGCGTGTCGGCCTCGACGTCGACCTCGACGTCGAGGTCCACCACGAAGTCCTGCGGCTCGTCCTTCTCGCCCGGGTTCGCGCCGTGCCGACCCACCGACCCGATCCCCGTGAGGAACAGCCTCGTGCTCACGTCTCCTCCTTCTCCGGCGGGCGACGGCCGAGATCGACCACGACCGGGCCACCCGCATGCGTGTGCGGCGCGCCGAGGTAGCGAGACCGCAGGTACTCGTAGATGAGCGGCCCGATCGTCTCCGGGGCCTCCTCGGGCAGGAAGTGCGCGCACCCGGGCAGCAGGGCGACCGAGGCCATCGGCAGCGCGTCCCCGAGTCGTTCGGCGAGCTCGGGCCGGTGGAAGGGATCCTCCTCCCCCCACAGGACGAGGGTCGGGATCTCGAGGTGCTCGAGCTCGGGCTCGATGCCGACGAGGCCTTCACCGTCGAGCGCGCGGAGGGCGCGGAAGCAGGCAGCGCTCCCGACTTCACCGGCGTAGGGCCGAACGTACTCCGCGAGATCCTCCTCGGTCAGACGCTCCCGGTGGCGGATGCCGAGCTCGAGGGCGGTGCGGATCATGGCGGCGGCGAGCGCCGCTCCCGAGGCCGGCGCCCGGGACTGCTCCTCGCGCGTCGGGGGACCCGGCCATGCATCGAACGCCGCCGGGTCCACGAGCACCATCGCGCCGACGCCGCCCTCGAGCGCGAGGAGCTGCGCGATGCCGCCGCCGAACCCGTGCCCGACGACGGCGAACGACGCCACGCCGAGCCCGCCCAGCAGCTCGCGCACGTAGCCCGCCTGGGCCTCGAGCCCGAGCGACGCGCCCGGGGGCTTGTCGGAATCGCCGGCCCCGAGCAGGTCGGGCACGATCACCCGCATCCACGGGGCGAGCAGCGGCGTGATGTGCCGCCACAGGTACGAGGACGTGGGGAACCCGTGGAGGAAGACCACGGGGGGGGTGTCGGGGTCTCCGAGCTCGAGGTAGGCGAGCTCGCCCGCCGAGGTCGAGAACCGGTGCTTCTCCTCGGTAGCTCACGCCTCCGCCCGCACGATCGCGTCCACCACGCGGACCACCCGGACGATCTGCCTCACGTCGTGCACGCGCACGAGGTTCGCGCCGTGCGCGACGGCCCACGCGACCGCACCCGCGGTCCCTTCGACCCGATCGCCCTCGGGCAGGTCGAGGATCGTGCCGATGAAGCGCTTCCTCGAGGGCCCCACGAGCAGCGGACGCCCGAGGTCCGCGAGCGCGTCGAGCCCGTGCAGGAGCGCGAGGTTGTGCTCGAGGTTCTTCCCGAACCCGATGCCGGGGTCGACGCAGAGCGCCTCGGGAGGGATGCCCGCGAACTCGGCCGCCTCGACCCGCTCGCGGAGGTACTCCTTCACCTCGGCGACGACATCGTCGTACTGGGGCGCCTCCTGCATCGTCTTCGGCTCGCCGAGCATGTGCATCAGGACCAGGCCCGCGCCGGCGTCGCGCACGACCTCGAACATGCCTGCGGAGCGGCTGCCCGAGACGTCGTTCACGATGCACGCCCCCGCCGCCAGGGCGGCCTCAGCGACCTCAGGCTTCCGCGTGTCGATGGAGATCGCGAGCGCCGGATGTGCGGCCGCGAGACGCCGGATCACCGGCACCACGCGACCCTGCTCCTCCTCGGCCGACACCGGCTCCGAGCCCGGGCGCGTGGACTCGCCGCCGACGTCCACGATGTCGGCGCCGTCCTCGACGAGGCCGAGCGCGTGGGCGAGCGCCGCCTCCGGCTCGAGGAACCGCCCGCCGTCGGAGAAGGAGTCCGGCGTGACGTTGACGACACCCATCACGAGCGTGCGCGCGGAACAGTCGAGCACCCGCCCCGCGGCGTGCCAGCACAGCGCTTCGGCCATCGCGCCCATCGTAGCCGCGTGCGACGGGCTGGACGGCGGTCCTCGCGACTATGGCGGGTCGACGAGCGACCCATCGTATCCGGGCCGGCACCGCGAGAGCCGACGAAGCGTCCGGACGGTCGCCCGCCAGAACCCGTGCCGGCGGTACGCCTCGAGCGCGTAGGCGGAGCACGAGGGCTCGAACCGGCATCGAACCTGGAGGCCTTGGTGCTCCGCGGTGGCCCGGTACGTCTGCACGAAGCGCAGCGCGAACCGCGATCCGGCCGAGGCGTGCTCGGTCACGCGAGGGACTCCAGGAGACGAGCGTCGACCCAGCCCGTCCAACCGTTCGAGGCGGTGACCTGCGCCCAGTCGCCGCTGGTCTGCTCGACGCGGAGCTCGAGACGGGGGTCAAGACGCACAGGACCGGCAGAGGCCGGATCCGGTGCGGACCAGGCGTCGAGCCCCTCGGCCGGCACCCGGTGGGTCGGCTCCCACCCCGGCGCGGCGGCAACCTGGGCAGGTCCGGTCGCGGCAACCTGCCCAAGCCGCGCGTTCACGGCGCGGACACCCGAGAGCCGGATCAACGATGGCAGCAACGCCCCGCCGAGGGCCACGCAGATCGCGAGCCAGGCGATCACGATGACGAGCGTCGGATACAGGACCGCGAACTGCTGCGCGAGCACGATCGTCCCGAGCCCGAACAGGAGGCTCGAGATCGAGCTCGAGATCGAGAGGTACGGTCGGAAGCGGATCGGGCGGAAGACACCCGCACCCGGTGTGCCTGCTCCGGAGACCATGTACGCGAGCGTGAGTCCGAGCGCCGAGAGCGCAGCGCCCGCGCAGAACCGTGGGTTCGTGAACCCCTCTGGGGTGAGGGGCTCCTCGGCAGAGCCGGATGCCATGGAGAACATCACGCCGCTGTCGTGGCGCACCTTCCCGCGCGCGGAGAGCGCGCTTGCCACGATCCCCACCGCGCCCACGGCGGCGATCCCGGCGCCTGCCGCTCCGGCCGCCGTCGAGAGCGGGCTCTTGCCGGTGACCTTCACGAAGGCCGTACCCGAGCATGCCCCCGGTCCCTCAGCCGTTCCCGTCACCTTGTAGATACCGACGCCGTACTTCGCGTAGTCGGCGACGTCGACGATCCCCGACCAACCGTTGCCCTCGTCGGTCCCTTCGTCCGCCGTGAAGCCCAGGCCTCCGATCGGCTCGAGCTTCACCGTGTGGCTCGTGATCGCGGCCGACGACACGACGTCGATCGAGGCGGTCCCGTCGTACGGAACCTCCAGCGCTGTGCTGGGGGTATCGATCGTGTTGACGTCGACGCCGTTCATGGTGGCGGTGCACGGACCGGTCACATCGGCGTCGGCCGAGCCGCCGAGCATCAGGGTCGTCCCGGTCGTCAGAGCGGCTAGGAAGAGCAAGGTGAGCGCGTGTCGGCGCGGCATGACGCGGCCTCCGTTCCCCGTCTGGTGTCTGCCGCGAGCGTCGCAGCGCCGCCATGCGCGCGGGCAGGTCCGAACGGCCCATCGACGCCGGGACGACGGAAGCGACTACCTGCCGATGAGGCTGATGGCCTCCTGGCGCGTGCGCTCGTCCGATCGGAACAGGCCTCGGACGGCCGAGGTGACGGTCAGCGAGCCGGGCTTCTTCACGCCGCGCATCGTCATGCACAGGTGCTCGGCCTCGATGACGACGAACACGCCGCGCGGCTCGAGCGCCTTGTCGATCACGTCGGCGATCTGCGTCGTGAGTCGCTCCTGGACCTGGAGCCGTTTCGCGAGGACGTCGACGACCCGCGCGATCTTCGAGAGCCCCGTGATCCGACCATCCTTGTTCGGGATGTACGCGACGTGGGCCTTCCCGTTGAACGGAAGCATGTGGTGTTCGCACAGCGCCGTGAGCGGGATGTCCTTCACCATGATCATCTCGTCGAAGTCCGCGCCGGGCACCACCGTGACGATCGGCGTGGGATCGACGCCGATGCCTTCGAGGATCTCCTCGTACATCTCGGCTACCCGCCGGGGCGTGCCCTTGACCCCCTCGCGGTCGGGGTCCTCGCCGATCCCCTCGAGGAGGAGGCGAACGGCCTGTTCGACCTTCTCGCGGTTCACATTCATGCCGGAACCAGCTCCTCGAGGGTATCGGGCAGCCGAGACAGGTCGGGCAGCTCGGCGGCCCGAGGCAGGTCCGAGACCTCGCCGAGGCGATTGATCCACACGGCGGTTATGGCGAGCTCGCGGCTCGGCGCGATGTCGTGGAAGAGCGAGGCGGCCACGTGCACATGGCGCTCGCGCGCGGCGCCGCTCCGCTCGAAGAAACGGTCCCAGTGGCCTCGCGCGGGCTTGTACGAGCCGGCCTCGCGCGCGGTGATCCGCAGGTCGACGGGCACCCCGATCGCCTCGAGGGACGCGTCGAGCAGGTCGGGGTCGGTGTTGGACAAGATGGCGAGCCGCCAGCCTCGGGTCCGGAGCTCCGCGAGCGCGCCCGGCACCTCTGCGAAGGGCGGCCATGTCGGCAGCGAGTCGCCGAGGGCCTCGCGATCGTCGTCCTGGAGCTCGAGCCCCTCGCGGTGCGCGACACGCATCAGGGACTCGGCGAGGACCTGGCGGTACGGGATGGCTCGACCGCGCTGCACCTCGGGCTCGACCTCGTGGTACGAGGACAGGAGCAGCTCGGCGTCGTGCTCGGGCCACAGGTCGCCGAGCGTCGAGCGGATCCCGCCCATCCAGTCGATGAGGGTTCCGTAGCAGTCGAACGTCGCCCAGCGCTCGGTCATCGCGCGCAGAGCCTATCCGACGGGCTTCGGTGGGATCGTGCCCCCGGACGCGGACCGCGGTCGGGCCTGCACGGCCCGCCGGCTGATCGCGAGGCCGGCGCCGCGCACCGCCTGGTCGCGCTGGGGACGCTTCGGGATCTGCGCGAGGAACGCCTCGACGTCCTCGCGCTCCATGGTCTCGCGCTCGACGAGGATCTGCGCGAGCTCGTCGAGCTTGCCGCGGAGGTCCTGGAGGATCTCGAGCGCCTCGTCGTGCGCCTCATCGATCAGGCGTCGGATCTCCTGGTCGATCTCGAACGCGACCTGATCCGAGTAGTCGGGCTGTGCCGTGTAGTCGCGCCCGAGGAAGACCTCGTGCTGCTTCTGCCCGAGCGTGAGCGGCCCGATGATGTCCGACATCCCGTACTCGGTGACCATCTGCTTGGCGACCTTCGTGGCGCGCTCGATGTCGTTCGCAGCGCCGGTCGTGATGTCGCCGACCGTGAGCTCCTCGGCCACGCGCCCGCCAAGGAGCATCGCGAGCTCGTCGATCAACTCCTCACGCGTGGCGAGGAACTTGTCCTGCTCGGGGAGCGTGAGCGTGTAGCCGAGGGCACGGCCGCGCGGGATCACGCTGATCTTGTGCACCGGGTCGGTGTTCGGGAGCACGTGGGCGACGAGCGCGTGACCCCCCTCGTGGTAGGCGATCATGCGCTTCTCGCGCTCGCTCATCGCGCGGGTCTTGCGTTCGGGACCAGCCATCACACGGTCGATCGCCTCCTCGACCTCCTTCATCCCGATCGCTGTCTTGCTCCATCGGGCCGCGAGGAGTGCGCCCTCGTTGATCACGTTCGCGAGGTCGGCGCCCGTGAACCCCGGCGTCCGCCGCGCGATCACATCGAGGTCGATGCCCTCGTCCCAGGGCTTGCCCTTCGCGTGCACCTTCAGGATCGCCTTGCGGCCCTCCAGGTCCGGGCGGTCGATCGTGACGTGGCGGTCGAAGCGACCGGGCCGAAGGAGCGCCGGGTCCAAGATGTCGGGCCGGTTCGTCGCGGCCATGAGGATCACCGTCGTGCGCTGGTCGAACCCGTCCATCTCGACGAGGAGCTGGTTCAGGGTCTGCTCGCGCTCGTCGTGCCCACCGCCGAGGCCGGCACCGCGGTGGCGACCGACGGCGTCGATCTCGTCGATGAACACGATCGCCGGCGCGTTCTGCTTCGCCTGCTCGAACAGGTCTCGCACCCGCGCGGCGCCGACGCCGACGAACATCTCGACGAAGTCCGAGCCGCTGATCGAGTAGAAGGGCACCCCGGCCTCTCCGGCGACCGCCCGCGCGAGGAGCGTCTTGCCCGTCCCCGGTGGGCCGAACAGCAGCACGCCGCGTGGGATCTTCGCGCCCATCGCCTGGAACTTCGCCGGGTTCTGGAGGTACTCCTTGACCTCCTGCAACTCCTCGATCGCCTCGTCGACCCCGGCGACATCCGAGAACGTCGTCTTCGGCTCATCCTTCGTGACCTGCTTGGCGCGCGCCTTGCCGAACTGCATCACGCGCCCGCCACCGCCCTGCGACTGATTCATGATCCACAGGAACGCCCCGACGATGATGATCACGGGGATCAGCTGGAACAGGAACCCGACGAGCGCCGACCCCTTCTGCGGGTCCACGTCGATCTCGACGCCCTGCTCCTTCATCTGCTGCGTAAGCTTGTCCTGCGCCTGCGACGAGTCGAGGTAGTTCGTGACGTAGGCGCGGCCGTCCTTCAGCTCCCCCTCGATCTTCTGATCGCCCTCGAGGAAGGTAGCGCTCGACACGGCGTTCTCGTCGAGCGAGGCCTGGAACTGGCTGTAGGTGAGCTCGACCCCGGCCCGCTTGTTCCCGGCGACGGCGAGGAACAACCAGATCCCGAGGAGCACGATGAGCAGGTAGAGGAGCGGGCCGCGCAAGATCCGGCGGTACGGGGGCTCGGGCGGGGTCAGCGGGGCTCCTTTCGGCGTTCCGACCTGCGGAGATGCTTCAGGGCCCGGGGTGCACGGTCGCGCACCGGGCCCTCGGCGATGCTAGCACAGGGGTCGAGCTCGACCAGGGCGCCGATCAGCGGATGCCGGTGTCGACGAGCACCGTGACATGCGCGAACCCGCCCTCGGGCACGGAGACGCTCACCGGCTTGGCGCTTGGCGGGCCTGGGCTCGGCAGGACCGCTTCGATCACGTAGTCGCCCGGTGGAAGCAGGAGCTCGAACCGGCCCTCGGCGTCGGTCCGGGCGGAGCCCACGACCCCGCCATCCTGCAGCGCCCGGATCTTGACGCCGGGCATCGGCTCGTCGGGGCAGGGCGAGCCCTCCTGCACGACCGGGCACTGCGGGCCGGCGAGCACGACACCGCGGACACCGGCGTCGATGCTGGTGCCGGGGACGTCCTCGCCGCACGCCGCGAGCAGCAGGACGGTGCTTCCGAGCACGAGGACGAGGAGGCGACGCCGCACGCCGGTCCGACAGGTCGGAGCCGGTCGGCGTTCCGGCTCAGTGGGCGTCTCGGTAGGCCTCCGGGCGCAGCGTGCCGATGTACGGCAGGTTCCGGTACTTCTCCGCGAAATCCAGGCCGTAGCCGACCACGAAGTCGGGCGGGATCTCGAAGCCGCAGTAGCGGACGTCGATCTCGACGCGCTGGATACCGGTCTTCTTGAGCAGGGCGCACACCTCGAGGCTCGCGGGCCGGCGACCGCGAAGGTTCTTCAGCAGGTAGTTCAGGGTGAGGCCGGAGTCCACGATGTCCTCGACGAGCAGGACGTCGCGGCCCTCGAGGTCGTGATCCAGGTCCTTCAAGATCCGCACGACGCCCGAGGTCTTCGTCGCCGCCCCGTACGATGCGACGGCCATGAAGTCCATCTCGACCGGAAGTCGGACGTACCGGGACAGGTCGGCCATCATCACGAAGGCGCCCTTCAGCACGCCCACGAGCAGGAGGTCGCGACCCTCGTAGTCCCGGGTGATCTGATCGCCGAGCTGTCGCAGCATGTCCTGGATCTCGTGCTCGGTGATCAGAACGTGCTCGATGTCACGTTCGAGCACGGGTACCGAGGGGTGGACCGCAACCTCGTCGAGCTCGGACAGTGCGAACCGGCCTTCCATCTCGCCCCCCTTCACTCCCGGCTCTCGGGGGAAGTGCGAGAGAGCGAAACATACTCCTTGTCGCGCTCGGCCTTCAAACCGCGCGAGAGGTCGCGCCGGCGACCCGGCCTGCCCTTCGCGAGGTCGAGCACCGCATCCACATCCTCACGGGTCGCGAGCGCGTTGCAGCGCAGCATGGCGAGCCGCACCACGCGTCCGGCGACCGCTCTCGGCAGCCCGAGCAAGCCTCGAGGCACGGAGGTCCACGCCGGCCGCCGTCTCCTCGACGACGTCCCCCAGCGCTTCGAGCGCGCGGCGTGCGAGCTCGTCCGCGTCCTCGCGCAGCAGCACGGCCGTCTGCGCGAGCGGCTCGCGCACCGGGCGCCGAAGCGCGCGCTCGAGCGCCGGGATCCCACGCAGTCGCAGCGCGTTCCGCAGGAACCGCGGGTCGGCGTTCGTCGGGTCGAGCCGGGGCCGGAGGTGGAGCGCGCGGCAGCACGCTTCGGTATCGGCACGGGTCACGTCGAGCAAGGGCCGAACGAACGGACCCGCGACCGGCTTCATCCCGCTCACCGCGTCGAGTCCTCGACCGGTGAGGATGGCGAGCAGCACGGTCTCGGCCTGGTCGTCGAGCGTGTGGGCGAGCGCCACCCGCCGAGCGCCGGTCTCGCGCCGGACATCGTCGAACGCCCGATGCCGTTGGGCTCTGGCCCAGGCCTCGACCGACGCGCCTCGAGGCGGCCGCCCCTCGGCTTCGCGCAGATGGAACGGCACCTTCAGCTGAACGCAGCGTCGGCGCACGTACGCGGCGTCGTCGACCGAGCCCTCGCGGAGGTGGTGATCGACGTGCACGACCTCGAGCCGGATCCGCAGGAGCCGACGGAGCTCGTGGAGCGCGTGGAGCAGGCACACGGAGTCCGGCCCACCCGACACCGCGACGATCACGACCTCTCCCGGCAGGAACAGCTCGTGCGCGCGAGAGGCGGCCGTGACCCGCTCGAGCACGCGGGCGACGGCCGGCGGTCGGGCCATCAGCCCCTCGGAACCCTCGCGATCCAGCGGTCGGGCTCCGCGATCTCGCCGAGCGTGGGGAGGTGCTCCTCGCGCTCCCACACCCGGTTGAGCCCGTCGACGCCGACCCGCGCCACGACGCCGCGCACGAACGCCTCGCCGGCGTCGTATTGCCGGACCTTCTGGTCGAACCCGATCGCGCGCTGGAGCGTCTTCTCCATCCCGCCCGCCTGCCGCCGCTGCTTCAGGCTCCGTTGCATCCGGTCGAGATCGCGGATCGTCGTGGCACCGACCTCGTTCATGACCCAGGAGGCGTGCCCCTCGAGCAGCGACATCATCGCCTGCATCCGTTTGAACAGCTCGCGCTGCTCGGGCGTGAGCAAGAGCATGATCCCGTTCAGGCCTTTCGGCGCCGTGCCGGCTCGAGCCTCATCGACGGCGCGCCGGAGCTGCTCCAGGAGCTGCCGAGTATCGATCTGCACCGTGGCGAGGTACTCGTCGATCCTGCCCTGCAGGTACCCGCGCAGCCACGGTGTCGCGCCGAACTGCAGCCGGTGCGTGCTCTCGTGCAACGCCACCCACAGGCGGAAGTCCTTGGGTGCGAGCCCGAACCTGCGCTCGGCCTCGACGAGGTTCGGACCGACGAAATAGATCAAGCCCTCGTCGTCCGGCGGAAGGAAGGCGTCGTACTGGCCGAGCACCTTCTTCGAGACATAGCCGAGCAGGCCCCCGATCTGGGCACCGAGCGCCTTGCGCCGGAGGTTCGAGCGAGCGGAGCCCTTGGGGACCAAGCGTCGGGCGAGGGGCTCGAGGAGGCGCTGCAGCCCGCCGAGGTTGGCTCCGATCCACTCCCCCCGTGACATCACCCATGGGCGCGAGCGGTGGCCGTCGACCCCCAGGGCCGTGAAGTCGGACACGAGCGCCCCGGCCCGCGGAACGAGCTCGGCGAGGTCCTCCCGAAGGCGCGCCCGGTCGGCCGGCGTGGTCTGCGGTCCCGGGCCACCGACCCGTCGTCCCGCGTCCTGCGCGGTGTTCCAGTCGACGAGGGCCGCGGCCCTCGAGCCCATGGACCAGTCGACCTCCGCGGCCCCCATGGCCCGGCGGGGCCTCAGGCCCCGGCCTTCTTCCGCGCGGCGATCATCGCGGCGCGCCGAGCCTGACCCTCGGCGACGCGGCGGGTGGTCCCCTGCTCGAGCAGTTCGGCGAGCACGCGGTCGAACGTCTCCTGGTCGATCGGGACCTCCTTGCGTTCGGCGGCGGGGGCGGGCTCCGCGACGACGGGGCTCGCCGCCGCTGCCGCGGATGGCGCCGGCGCGGTGGATGGTGCGGGAGCAGGCGCCGGGGCCACCGGAGGTGCTGCCGTCGCGACGGTTGCTGCGGGCGCCGCGGCGGCGACCGCGGGGGAGGCGATCGCGACCGCGGGGGCCGGCACGACGACCGGGGCTCCCGTGATGTTGACGGGGCGGCGGGGAGCCTCGCGGCCCGGTTGGATCCTGGTCGCGCGCACCGTCCGGGGGGTGCCTTCCTCCCGCTGGAAGCGCGGCGCGTAGCGCATGTAGCGGATGACGATCGAGAGAGCGAGCAGCACGCCGAGCACGACGAGGGCGATCGCGATCCAGTAGATCCAGCCGCCGTCGTTGCGCTCCGGCTTGTGCATCCGGGCTCACGACCACCTGGGCCACCGCGGCCGAGGCGCTCGCCACGAGCGCGGAGATGCCCGCGGCGAGGGCGACGAGCAACTTCACGGGAGCCGACCGGAGACGCATCGGCGCGGATTCTAGCAAGGTCGCTCCCCGTTCCGTTCGTCCGGCATCTGGAGCCGGGGAGGGGACTCGAACCCCTGACCTGCGGTTTACGAAACCGCTGCTCTGCCAACTGAGCTACCCCGGCGGCGTCAGCGAGTGTAGCGAACCGCGTGTCCCGCCCCACCGGTGGTCCAACCACCCGACCGGCCATGGTGGGCGCCCCGTTGCCGAGAAGCCACAACTCCAGCAGACTGCGAGGCCATGGCGGACGTGAGGGACGTCGGCAGGAACGGGGTGGGGCGGGTCATGGTCGCGACCGACCGCTCCGAGACCGCCACGCGCGCGGTCGGATGGGCGAGCGCGTTCGCCGAGCGCTACGGCGCCGAGCTGCACCTGGTCCAGGTCGTCATGCCCACGAACCCGGCGACGACCGAGTACGGCGCGGCCGAGGCCACCCGGGCTCGAACCGCCGCCGACGAGCTCCAGGCCGAGTCGGTCCGTCTGGCGGGCGAACGGGGACGGGCCCACGTCGTGATCGACGACGACCCGGCCATGGCGATCGTGCACGCGACCGAGGACCACGACATCGACGTGCTCGTGGTCGGCAACGCCGGGATGGCCGGGCGCAAGGAGTTCCTGCTCGGCAACGTGCCGAACCGGATCAGCCACAACGCGCGATGCACGGTGATCATCGTGAACACCGCGGGGAGCGAGGGCCACGTCGTGACACGCGATCCACGCTCGGCGACGGTGATCCGAAGCTCGGTGCTGGAGAAGGAGGCCGAGCCGCACCTGATGGCGCGCGGCTCGAAGATCGCGGCTGTCTTCGCGAAGCACGGGCTGAAGGAGCTGTTCGGCCGTCCGGACGAGGAGGGCGCGATCGGGCGCCGGCGCCAGGCCAAGCGCCTTCGCTCGGCGCTCGAGGAGCTCGGGCCGACGTTCGCGAAGCTCGGGCAGATCCTCTCGACGCGACCCGACCTGCTTCCGCCGGAGTTCATCGAGGAGCTCGCCACGCTCCAGGATCACGTCCCTCCCCTCACCGAGGAGCAGGTGGTGAAGGTCATGGAGCAGGAGCTCGGCGTGCCGTGGGAGGACGTGTTCGACCACATCGAGCCACAGCCCGCTCGCGGCCGGCACGATCGCCGAGGTCCATCGTGCGATCCTCGCGAACGGCGAGCCGGTCGTCGTGAAGGTGCAGCGCCCCGACGCCCGCGAGCAGATCGAGCAGGACCTGGCGCTGCTCGAGGTCTTCGCCGAGAAGGTCAGCGACCGCCCAGCCCTGAAGCAGGTCATCGACATGGGGGCCGTGTTCGAGCACCTTTCGGACTCGCTCCACCGCGAGCTCGACTTCCGCCAGGAGGCCGAGCAACATGCGACGGATGGCCGAGGTCATCGAGCAGTTCTCGCGGCTCGAGGTGCCGGCGGTGTTCGGTGACTTCTCGACGTCACGGCTGCTCGTGATGGAGGACGTGCAGGGTGGCCCGATCAGCGATGCCCCCGAGGGGACGGCGCGCAAGGAGTCGGCGCGGCAGCTCCTCGAGTCGTTCTACAAGCAGATCATCGTCGACGGCTTCTTCCACGCCGACCCGCACCCCGGGAACCTGATGTGGCAGCCGTCGACCGAGCGGATCTTCCTCCTAGACCTCGGCATGATCGGGGAGGTCGGCCCCGAGATGCGCGAGCACATGATGCTGCTCCTGCTCATGGCGTTCTGGCAGCAGGACGTCGGGTTCCTCACCGACGTCACGCTCATGCTGGCCGGCGCGATCGACCGCAGCGACCTGGACACGCAGGCGTTCTCGGGCGAGATCGGCGAGCTGATGGCCAAGTACCACGGCGCTTCGCTGCAAGGACATCCAGCTCGGACCGGTCCTGCAGGAGATGACGGAGATCTCGCTGCGCCACAACGTCCCGCTGCCGGCCTCGCTCACGCTGACGGCGAAGGCGCTGGCACAGATGCAGCTCGCCGCCGCGCAGCTGGACCCCACGCTCGACCCGTTCGACGTGGCCGGCAGGTTCCTCATGCGTGCCTTGATCACGGAGATGGGCGCGAAGTTCGACCCGAAGACGCTCTTCTACCAGTCGCAGACGACTGAAGGTCCGCTTCCTGCGCGTCGTCGAGGCCGTCGAGCGGCTGATCGGTGCTCGCCCCGGCCAGAAGCTCGAGGTCAACTTCCGCGCGGCCTCCCTGGAACAGACGGTGCGCCGGGCGGGCCGACGGCTCGCCCTCGGTGTCGTGGCGGCCGCCTCGCTGCTCGGCACGGCGATCACGGCGACCTCGGCCAGGGTGGCGGACTGGATCCCGATCACGCTCGGAGCCGTCGGGCTGGTGTTCACGATGGGGCTGCTCGCGGACCTGTTCCGCGACCGGAAGCCGTCGCCCTAGCGCTGCTCGGGAAGGTCGACGTCCCCGCCTTTCGACGAGAGCGTCGTGGGCTTGGGGGCGGGGTCTCGCTTCCCCCTCTTGCGGACCGAGCGCATCACGACGCGCTCGAGCACGAACGCCATCACACCCATGGCGAGGCCGACCATCCAGCGCTCGACGCGCCGGAACACGGAGCGCTTCTTCCTCGCCGGCGCGCGCCCGGCCATCAGCCCTCCGCCTCCGACCCTCGCTCCTCCGTGACCCGCACCGAGCCCGACCCAGACGCCTGCCGCTCTTCGACCTCAACCGGGATCCGCCCTTGCACGGTGGTGCCGCGTCCGGGCGCGCTCTCCACGGCGATCTCGCCATCGAGCGCTCCGAGCCGGTCCGCCATCCCTCGCAGTCCCGTGCCGTAGCCGGTCGACGCGGCGTCGAACCCGGCACCGTCATCCTGGACCTCGAAGGTCAGGTGCCCCTCGTCGTGGCCGAGGCGGACCATGGCCCTGGTGGCGTCCGCGTACTTCGAGACGTTCTGGAGCGCCTCGAGCACACAGAAGTAGGCCGCCGCCTCCGCCTCCTGCGGGTAGCGGCCGATGCCGTCGGGCGTCGACCTCGCACCGGGATCGGGGTCTTGCGGGCCTGCGCCTCGAGCGCGGCCGCGAGGCCCTTGTCGGCGAGCAGCGGTGGGTAGATCCCTCGAGCGAGGTCGCGCAGGTCCTCCAGGGCCGACTGCGTCTCCTCCTGCAGGTCGCAGCAGCATGGCCTCGGTCCTGCTCGGGTCCTTCGACGCGAGCCCCTGCGCGAGTCGGAGCTTGACGGCGAGCGCGACGAGCTGCTGCTGTGCGCCGTCGTGGATGTTGCGTTCGATCCGCCGACGCTCCTCGTCCTGCGCGGCCACGAGGCGACGCTGCGAGGCGCGGAGCTCCTCGACGAGCCGGACGTTGCGCAGAACCAGCCCCGCCTGCGACGCGAGGTCCCGGACGAGCCGCTCCTTGGGCGGGGTCATCGGGTCGTTGGCGGACATCCGAACCGAGAGCGCCCCGAGGAGCTCGCCGCGATCGCGCACCTCGACGGCCATCTCACCGGCCAGCCCGGGGAGCGCATCGCCGCGCACCGGGCGCGGGTGACCCGCCTCGGCGCCGGCGGGCCAGGCGCCCTCCGGCCGCAGCTCGCCGGCGACCAGCAGCCAGACGCGGGCCTCCTCCGCGCCGACGCCCTCGCCCAGGATCCGCGCCATCCGCCCGAGGACGTCCTCCGTCGCGTACGCCTCGCCGACGCGGCCGGAGAACTCGGTCAAGACCTCATACGGGGTAGCTCGGCGCCCGTACACGAGCCGGTCGGCGACCCGCCGAGCGAACCGGACCACCGGGCGGAACGCCATCCCGAGGATGAGCGCGATCACGAAGAGGGATACCGAGCTGGCACGATCCGAGGCGATCGATCCCGCGACCCACACGACGCCGCCGTACACCGCGATCCCGGACACGACGAGCGTGCCTGCGATGAGCGCCTTCTTCACGACGACGTCGAGGTCGTAGAGGCGATACTGCAACACCCCGATCCCGATCGAAACGGGGAGGAGCACGAACGCCGGCCCCACGACGAAGGCGTCGACGAAGCCACCCAACCCAACGGCGCTCGCGAGAGCGGAGAGGACGAAGGACACGAGCAAGAGGACGGAGGTGGCCGCGACCCACTTGATCTGCTGGCGCTCCACCCCCCGAGCCCGTCGGAACCGAACGATCAGGGAGCCCACGGAGCCGACGAGAAACACGAGGAGCCCGACGTTCAAGAAGGCTTCGGAGATCCCGATCTCGCCGAGCGAGGGGATGAAGAGCGGGTTCGGGACCCCGGCGCTCTCGACGGATCCGGTCAGGATCGGTTGGGTGAGCAGGCTACCGACCCCCAGGAGGACGAGGAAAGCGACGCAGAGCCAGGCGAGCGGCCGCCAACGCCTCGAGGGGAGTCGGCCGTCCGGGAAGAGCAAGGGCAGCAGGAGGAACACGGGCAGGATCCCGATCACCCATCCCAGGCTCGCGAACGCTGCCGCGCCGACGGCCACCGGTCCCGTCGTCGTGCCACGCCGCACGAGCGCGGTCGTGGCCTCGCCCGCTACGAAGGAGAGCGCGGTCGACGCCGAACCCCAGAGCAGGAGGGCGCCGATCCGGTTCCTCGCCCGGCTGACGATGAGCGCTCCGACGACGCCGAACAGGGCGAACGCGACCGTGAACGGGACCTGCTCGAGGACGGACTCGCCGTTCTCGACGACGAGCGCGAAGCCCGCGGTGGCGACGACGATGAACCAGATGACCGCGAGCCAGGGCCAGCGGACGGGCCGCGCACGCATGCGGGCTGCCGACGCGGCACTCACGTCGAGCGCTCCCCGGTCTCGACGCGCACGCGGAACACCTCGACCGGCTCCTCGCGACCCTTCACGACGCGCGGACCGACTGATTCGGCTCTGACGCTCGGAGCGGCGGCCATCGTCGAGGCGGTCGTCACGATCTCGCCGCCGTCGGCCTCCGACTGCAGCCTCGAGGCGACGTTCACGGCATCGCCGACGACCGTGTACTCGAGCCTGCCGCCCCCACCGACGGCGCCCGCGATCACCTGGCCGGTGTTGACCCCGATCCCGACCTGCAGGCCGTCGATGGCGTCGGTCCCCCAGCCCTCGGCGTTCAGCGCGGCCTGGCGAGCCTGCATCGCGATCGCGCACCGCAGGGCGCGCTCGGCGTGGTCGGGCAGCGGGTCCGGCGCGCCGAAGACCGCCATCACCGCGTCGCCCTGGAACTTGTCGATCGTTCCGCCGTGCTCCGCCACGACCTCGGCCATCGCCGAGCAGGTGCCGACCGACGATCTCGGAGATCTGGCGGGCGGACAGCCGCTCGGCGATCGTCGAGAAGCCGCGGATGTCGCTGAACAGACACGGTGACCTCCAGCTCCTGCTGTCCCACCTCGCCCGTCGCGAGCCGGTCGGCGACCTGCGACGGAACGTACGAACGGAGCGAGGACGCGGTCGTTTCCTTCTGCACGACCGCGGCGTGCAGACGCTTCAGCTCGTCCACCGCGGCGGCCGAGCCGCCCTCGGCCTGGATCGCCATCCGGCGGAACAGCTCGGTGACCCGGCGGTCGACGGACTCCTGCGTCGTGCCGAGTCGCTCGGCCATCTGCTCGTAGCCGAGGCCCTGCGCCATCATGTCCAGGATCTCCCGGTCCGCCTCGGCGGTCTCGCGGCGGCCGGAGAGGCGCTCGGCGATCATCGGGTCCACCGCGCTGCCCCCGGCGGCGACCTCGCGGATCGCGCGCACGAGCTCGTCGCCCTGCGCGATGCGGTCCTTCAGCAGGTACGCGAGCCCGCTCTGCCCCTGGCCGAGGAGCGCGATCGCGTACGCCTCGTCGTCGTGGGCCGACAGGACCACGACTCCGGTGCCGGGCTGCGAGGCGCGGATGGCGTGGGCGCAGTCGATGCCCTCGAGCTGGAAGTTCGGGGGCATCTTGATGTCGGTCACGACGACGTCGGGGGCGTGCTCGGCGGCGGTCGAGAGCAGGGACGGCGCGTCGGCGGCCACGCCGACGACCTGCATGTCGTCGTAGGAGTCCAGGAGGGCACGGACGCCCTCGCGCACGAGGACGTTGTCCTCTCCCAGCACGACCCTGATCGTCAACCCGCGTCCCCCACCGGTGGTGTGTGTAGCATGCCGCCGTGATCCGTGTCGTGTTCGCCGAGGACAACTACCTCGTTCGCGAGGGGACGGCCGCCCTGTTGACCAACTCGGACGAGGTCGATCTGGTCGGCACCGCGACGAACCTCGAGGAGCTGCTCTTGGCCGTGGACGAGCTCCGCCCCGAGGCCGTGCTCACCGACATCCGCATGCCGCCGACCAACACGACCGAGGGCATCGACGCGGCGAGGAAGGTCCGGGGCGAGCACCCGGAGATCGGCGTCGTCGTCCTGTCGCAGTTCGCCGAGGAGGAGTACGCGTACGAGCTGCTCAAGGACGGGGCGGCGGGGCTCGGGTACCTGCTGAAGGAGCGGGTCGCCGACGTCGGGCGAACTCGTGCGGGCGCTCCGCGAGGTCGCGGGCGGCGGCTCGGTCCTCGATCCCAAGGTCGTCGAGGCGCTCGTCTCGGCGAAGGACCGGATGGCGCACTCGCCGCTCGCGCAGCTCACCGATCGCGAGCGCGAGGTGCTCGAGCAGATGGCGCAGGGCAAGAACAACGCCGCCATCGCGAGGTCGCTGTTCCTCACGGAGCGAGCGGTCGAGAAGCACATCAACTCGCTGTTCCACAAGCTCGCGCTCTCCGAGGAGCCCGAGGTCCACCGTCGGGTGATGGCGGTGCTCGCGTTCCTCCGCGAGCGCGGCGCCTGACCTTCCGAGCGTCACTGCGCCGCCCGCGTATCCACGATCAGCACCGAGCACGGGGCGTGGCGCACGACCATCGTCGGCACGCTGTCGCGGACGCGCCACCTCGGGCCGTGCACGCCCCTGTTCCCGACCACGATCGTGTCCACGCGCTCGGTCTCCGCGACCTCGACCAGACGCTCGGCGGCGTCGCCCGGCTCGCTCCAAGCCCGCAGTCGCACCGCCGGGAACCGCGCGGACATCGCCGACAGGTACGCGCCGGGGTCGGGGGCCTTGCGCGGGTCGACCGCGTCGTGTCCGCCGTTCGGCGATCGGACGTGCAGGACCAGGAGCTCGGCGTCGGTCGCCTCGGCCAGCCCGACTGCAGCGCGCACGGCCAGGTCCGCCGATCCCGAGGTGTCGGTTCCGACGAGGATCTTGTTCATCTCGAGCCTCCCTCGTTCTTCTCGGACCCACCGTAGGAGGCGAGGGCCCGGGGAGCGACCCGGCCGCCACCACAAGCGTCGAGGGGTGCCTGCACACCCGTCACGGTGGGGTTCCCGCCCGCAGACCCGCAGGTCGACTCCCTTGGACGACGGTCCCGATGGTGTCACCATGCCCCGCATGGCTCGGTGGGGGATCGGGCGAGTGGGTCGGCTCATCGGGGGCCTGTGGATCACGATGAGCCTGCTCTGGGTGGGCTCCCTGACCATCGTCCTGATCGACCGGCCGTCTGACGCCGCCGTGGTCCTGCTCGGGGTGCCCGCGGCGATCTACACGATCCTCGGTGGCCTCGTCGCCCGCCGGCTCCCCCGCAACCCGATCGGATGGCTCTTCTGCGTGGTGGGGCTCTCGCTCGTCCTGTGGCTGTCCGGGATGGCGTACGCGCAAGCGGGGCTCGGCGGCGGTCCAGGCCTCGGATCGCTGCCGGGTGCCGCCGCGGCCGCCTGGATCGGCACCCTCAGCTCGCTCCTCGTCCTGCCCGTATCGCTCCCGCCCTTCCTCCTGCTCTTCCCCGACGGTCATCTCCGATCGCGGCGGTGGCGCGTCGCGGTCGCCGTCCTGGGCCTGGGCGCCGCGCTCATGCTCCTCGGCGCGGTCGGGACCATCGACCAGTTCTCGGGCACCACGGGGATCGATCCGCCGGGATGGGCCGCCCGCCTCCCGGGGATCGGCAGCGCGTTCGCACTCGGACTGGCCCTCGTGGGTGGAGCCGCGTTCGCCGGCCTCGGAGCTCTCGTGCTGCGCTTCCGGTCGGCGACCGATGAGGGACGACAATCCCTCCGACTGCTCGTCGTGATGATCGGGGCGATGGCGGTCGCCACGGCGATCGCCATCGTGGCTGCGCTCGGGTCCGGTGCCGCGGATTGGTCGTGGATCCCTGTCGTGCTGGCCGCCCTCGTCGACGCGTTCGGGGTCTTCGTGGGGATCCCCGTCGCCACCGCGGCGGCCGTCCTCACGTATGGCCTCTACGACGTCGGCGTGGTGATGAAGAAGACCGTCGTCTACGCCGTGCTGGTGATCTTCTTCGTGATCCTGCTCGGCCTGCTGAGCCTGATGCTCTCGCCCCTCGCGGTCATCGGAGCCGAAGGGACGGGCGGCTCCGCGCGGGGTGAGATCATCGCGGCTCGGATCGTGACCGGGGCGGCGGTGTTCGCCCTCATGCTCGTCTTCACGTTCCGCCCGGTGAAACGGCTCGCGAGACGACTCGTGTACGGTCGGCGAGCGACCCGCTACGAGGCGATGGCCCAGTTCTCCGAGCGTCTAGGCGACGCGTACTCGACCGAGGACGTGCTCCCCAGGATGGCGGAGATCGTACGGGCCTCGACCGGCGCCGACGTGGCCCGGGTGTGGCTCCACGTCGGCCGCGAGATCCGGCCGGTGGCCTCCGCTCCGAGCCACCCCCCGGCGGTGGCCGCGATCGAGACCGCCCCGGACGAGGTCCCCGAGATCGACGGGCTCCGGACCTTCCCGGTGCGCGACCGCGGCGAGCTCCTGGGCGTGCTCACCGTGGCGATGCCCGCCGCAGAACCGCTCTCGAAGGACGGCGAGAAGCTCGTCTCCGATCTCGCGGGCCAGGCGGGGTTGATGCTCCGCAACGTCCGCCTGATCGAGGAGCTCCAGGAGTCCCGACGCCGGATCGTGGCCGCCCAGGACGAGCGCGCCCGCAAGCTCGAGCGCAACATCCACGACGGGGCGCAGCAGCAGCTGGTCGCTCTCGCGGTGAAGCTCCGCCTCGCGGACCAAGTGGTCGAGCGCGACCCGGCGAAGGCGCGCGAGGTGCTCGCCCAGCTTCAGACGCAGGCGGGCGAGACCCTCGAGGACCTGCGCGACCTGGCCCGAGGCATCTACCCTCCGTTGCTCGCCGACGAGGGCCTCACGGCCGCGCTCCAGGCGCAGGCCCGCAAGGTCACGACCCCCGTCCAGGTCCACCCGGACGGGGTGGGTCGCTACCACCAGGAGGTCGAGGCTGCCGTCTACTTCTGCGTGCTCGAGGCGCTGCAGAACGTCACGAAGTACGCCGAGGCCTCACGCGTCGACATCGACCTGCGTGACGAGGGCTCTGGACTCACGTTCATCGTGTCGGACGACGGGGTCGGGTTCGACCGCCGGACCACGACGGGCGGCACTGGCCTGCAGGGGATGGCGGACCGGCTCGACGCGCTGGGCGGATCGCTCGAGGTGCGCTCCGAGCCCGGGCAGGGCACAGCCGTTCTCGGACGCGTCCCGGTGCGCTGACCGGTCAGCTCGAGATCGCGGCCGCCCAGGCCTGCTCGAGACGATCCGGGCCGAACACCGCCTTCGGGACGTACGCCGCGGCACCGCACTCGGCGGCGCGAGGCGCGTACTCCTCCTCCTCGTAGGTTGAGAGCAGGAGCACGACGACCGAGCCGCTGCCCTCGGCGAGGATCTGCCGGGTGGCGTCGAGCCCGTTGATCCCCGGCAGGTTCACGTCCATGAGGACGAGGTCGGGCGCGAGGTCGCGAGCCATGACGACCGAGTCCTCGCCGCTCTCGGCCTCGCCGACGACCTCGAAGCCGTCGGTCGCCTGAACGACCATCCGAGCCGCCATCCGGAACGGTTCCTGGTCGTCCACGATGAGCACACGCACGGGCATGTCCTGAACCTCCACGTCCAGCCTGACACGCGCGACCCCCGACGGCAGTGATGCCAGCACCACTTCCGGATGGGTGGTTCGGGGGACCCGCGACGCGCTGCGTCGGGCGGGCTATGCGGCGCCGAGTCGCAAGAACGCCTGCTCGAGCACGAGCCGGACGTTGAGGTTCAGCTCCTCGGCGAGTGCGGCGCGAGCCTCCTCCATCGTGGCCAGCCCGCGGGTCGCGGCCGGGATCGGCTCGGCGAGCGGCGTGATGTCCGGGTTCATGAGCAGCTCGCCACCGCCGCCCACCGCAGCCGCGACCCGGTCACGGAGCAGGGACGAGGCCGCGAGCAGCACCCAGTCGACGTAGTCGCGCTCGGCGCGGCGGACGCGCCGCTTGTGTCGCTCCTCGAGACGGCGGACCGCGCCGCGGTAGGCCTCCTCGGGCCGGCCACGCTCGTCGAGGAACGGCGCGAGCTCGTCCTTCAGCGACTCGGTCAGGCCCTTGCGGTAGCGCTCGGCGGCGACGAGCACGCTCTCGGCGGCCTCGAGCGCTCCCGACGGTCCCGCGGCTGAGCGCTCGAGCGCGCGACGGGCGACGTCCCGGAACGCGAGTCCTTCGGGATCCATCGCGAGGCGCCGGGCCCGCCCGAGGTTCCCGCCCGAGAGTCGGGCCGCGAGTGCGGCGCGTTCAGGGCTGGCGCCCTCGGCGGTGAGGGCCTGCGCGACGAAGGACTCCGACAGCGGCGCGAACGAGACGACGTGGCAGCGTGACAGCACGGTCTCGGGCAGCTCGTGCGGGCGGGCCGAGAGCAGCAGGAAGACCGCGTCGGCCGGGGGCTCCTCGAGCACCTTCAGGAGCGCGTCGGCGGCCGAGGGGTTCAGGCGATCGGCCTCGCGGATCACGAACACCTTTCGGCCGGGCTCGGGCGCGGTGCGGTAGGCGGGGTGCCAGATCTCCTGCTTCACGGTCTCGACGTGGATGTCGCGGCCCTCGGGTTCGACGACGAACTCGTTCGGGTGCTTGTCCTCGAGCGCGAGGCGGCATGAGCGGCACTCGCCGCAGCCGCCCCGCTCGCACAGGATCGCCGCCGCGAACGCCCGAGCCGCGAGCGACTTGCCACCGCCCTCAGGACCGGCGAGGAGATACGCGTGGTGCGGACGCACCGCCGCCTGCCGCAGGAAGGCCATCGCCTGCTCCTGCCCCGGCACGCGGTCGAGCACCTCAGCCGTCGTCGCCGTTGTCCTCCCGCTCCTTGAGCACGCGCTTCAGGGCCTCGACGACCTGCTCGTGGACGCGCTCGGGCGTGTCGTCGGCGTCGATCACGATGAAACGCTCGGGATGCTCCTCGGCGATCTTCAGGTAGGCGTCGGCGACCTTCGCGTGGAACTCGCCGCCCTCCATCTCGATCCGGTCCGGCTCCTCGAGGGAGCGCAGCAGGCCGGCCTCGGGCTCGAGGTGCAGCAGGACCGTGAGGTCGGGGAACAGGCCCTGCGTGGCCCACACGTTCAGCGTGAGCACGTCCTGTTCGCCCACGCCCCGCGCCCACCCCTGGTACGCGAGGCTCGAGTCGATGTAGCGGTCGCAGATCACGACCTTGCCCTCGGCCAGCGCAGGCCGGATCACCGAGGTCACGTGCTGGGACCGGCTCGCCGCGAACAGGAGCGCCTCGGTTCGAGCCTCGACGACACCCGTCTCGTGGTCGAGCAGCATCTCGCGCAGCTTCTCGCCGAGCACCGTGCCCCCCGGTTCCCGCGTCACGAGCACGCCGATCCCCTGCGACTCGAGGTACTCCTTGGCCAGGCGGATCTGGGTGCCCTTGCCGGAGCCCTCGACGCCCTCGAAGGCGACGAAGACCCCGTTCGACGGCGCGCGCTTCAGCTTCGGCACGAGCGCGAGGGGTTGGGGACGGCCGATCCGGTACCGCGAGAGACCACGGCGGGTGAACAGGGTGGCGCCGACGACCATCGCGCCGGCGACCCACAGCGCGACGCGCGTGCCGGACAGGTCGATCCGCTGATCCCCGATGAAGACCTCACGCGCGCTCACGATACCCGCCAGGACAGGGAAGGCGGCGAGCGACAGGAACAGGCCGAGGCGCGAGAGCACCGTGAGCGCTCCGAAGGTCCGACCCCGGAACTCGTCCTCGACGTTCTCCTGCAGCAGCACGTACCCGCTCACCCACGCCGATCCGCAGAACACGCCGAGCACCACGGTGACGATCGCGGCGAGCTGGATGTTCGGCATCGCCGCGAGCAGGAACAGGGTCGCCGCCGCGGCGATGAGCGACCAGACGAACACGTGCTCGCGATCGACGAAGTCCACCGCCTTGTTCGACAGCCCCATGCCGATGCCCATCCCGACGCCGAACGACGTGACGAGGATCCCCCACCCGGTGCTGTCGGCGCCGAGCGTGTCGGTGGTGAAGATCGGACCGATCGCCAGCACCGCCCCGACAGACGTGAACGCGACCACGATGCCGAGCGTCATCGCCGATGCGAGGGAGTCTTCGCGCAGGAATCGGACGCCCTCGACGATGTCTCGGCCGACGCGCGACATGTCGAGCCGCTCGACCTTGTGTGCGGTCGGCGGCGGGAACTGGATGCGGCTGAGCATGAACGCAGAGAACAGGAACGTGCTGCCGTCGAGCAGGAGGGGTACCGCCTCCGGGTTGTGGCTGAGCGTCGGGATCAGGCCTGACCCGCCGGCGAGGAACGCGAAGATCAGGCCGCCCAGTGGAAGGGTTCCGTAGGTGGTCACCAGGCCGAGCGAGTTCGCGTTCGCGAGCTGACGGCGCGGGACCAGGTTCGGAAGGCTCGCGTCGCGCGAGGGGCTCCAAAGGAGCGAGAAGCACTCGATCACGAACGACACCAGGAAGATGAGCCAGAGCTTGCCGAGGAACGGCATCGTGGCGTAGAGCGCGCCCCGGAACAGGTCCGCGGTCATCATCATCCGCTTGCGGTCCATCCGGTCGACGAGGGCGCCGGCGATCGGACCGAAGAGGATCGCCGGCAGCATCCGGGCGACCATCACACCAGCCACGGCGTACGCACCGACGTTGCCACCCAGCCGGTTCACCATCGCGGCGACCGCGACGAACCCCACCCAGTCGCCGAGCGACGAGATGGTCTGGGCCGCGAGGAGCTTCGAGAACGCGGGGTGGGTGAGGAGGTCCTTGAAGGTCGCCGGCTTCGTGCCTCGGAGCGCTGCGACCTCGTCGGCGATCGTGGACAACTAGCCCTTCTTCTTCCTCGTGGCGGTCCTCTTCTTCGCGGGGTTCTTCTGCTTCGCTGCCGCGCGCACCGCTCGAGCCGCGGCCTTGGCTGCTCTCGCCTCGGCCTCAGCCACCCGGTCGCCGGGCTTCGTGACCTCGAAGGCCTGGTCGAGCTCGGCGCCGCAGTTCCAGCAACGGTACGACTTCGGCCGGCGCACCAGCAGGGAGCCGCACTCGGGGCAGGGGTGGTCGGCGACGGGCAGGTTGTTCACCGCGAAGTCGCACTCCGGGTAGCGGCCGCAGCCGTACATGATGCCGAACCGCGTGCGCTTCTCGACGATCTCTCCGTGGTTGCACTGCGGACAGGTGATGCCTATCGACTTCGGGGGCTCCTTCTTGATGTACCTGCACTCGGGGTATCCCGAGCACCCGACGAACGGCCCGTACCGACCGACCTTGCGCGCGAGCGGCCGTCCGCACTCGGGACAGGTCTCATCGAGCAGCTCGGGCTCGGGGCGCTCCTCGCCGTCCAGGTTACGGATGTACTTGCAGCCACCGTCGTCGTCCGCGTACCGCGAGCACCCGATGAACCGCCCGTACCGGCCGAGCCGGATCTGGAGGCGGCCGGGGGGGGTGCGCCCTTCCTCGATGCACCGGGGGCAGTCCTCGTCGACCTCCTCGACGTACCGCTCGAACTTCTCCTCGGCGCGCCCGAGGTCCTCGCTGAAGGGGGTCCAGAACTCCCCGAGCACGCGGGTACGCGGACCCCGCCCTCGGCGATCAGGTCGAGCTCCTCCTCCATCTTCGCGGTGAAGTTCACGTTCACGATCTCGGGGAAGTGCTCGACGAGCTTGTCGGTGACGACCTCGGCCACGTCCTCGGGGAAGAAGCGCTTGTCCTGCAGGCGCACGTACCCGCGGTCCTGGATCGTCGAGATGATCGAGGCGTACGTCGACGGCCGCCCGATGCCGAGCTCCTCGAGGGTCTTCACGAGCGTGGCCTCCGTGAACCGGGGCGGCGGCTGGGTGAAGTGCTGCTCGGGCAGGACCTCGAGCATGCGCAGGAGCTGGTCGACCGTGAGATCGGGCAGGCGAGCCTCGGCGTCCTCGTCGGGGCCCTCGTCGCGGCCTTCGGTGTAGACGCGGATGAAGCCGTCGAACAGCAGCGTCTGGCCGGTCGCGCGCAGGCCGTAGGCGAGCCCGTCGACCGAGCCCTCGACGTCCACACCGACCTGGTTGAAACGCGCCTCGGCCATCTGGCTCGCGACCGTGCGCTGCCAGATCATCGTGTACAGGCGCAGCTGGTCGCGGTCGAGCGAGCTGGCGACGCGCGCCGGGTGCCGGAGCACCGATGTCGGGCGGACAGCCTCGTGGGCCTCCTGGGCGTTCCTCGAGCGCGTGCGGTAGCGCCGCGGCTCGGCGAGCGTGTACTCGCTGCCGAACTCGGTGCGCACGACCTCGGCGATCTCGCGCAGGGCCGACTCGGCCAGGTTCACCGAGTCGGTTCGCATATAGGTGATGAGACCGACGCTGCCCTCGCCGGGGAGCGTGATGCCCTCGTACAGGCGCTGGGCGACCGACATCGTCTTGCGCGCGCCGAACCCGAGCTTGCGAGCGGCCTCCTGCTGGAGCGTCGAGGTCGTGAACGGCGGCGCCGGCGAGCGCTTGCGCTCCTTGCGCTCGACGTTCGCGACGCGGTAGGCGGCGCGGCCCAGGCGCTCGACGTGGGTGGCGGCCTCGGGCTCGGCCGGCAGCACGATGCCCTTCCTGTCGGGCGAGGTCGCGAGCTTGCCCTCGGGGATCCGGGTGAGCCGAGCGAGGAACGCGTGCTCGTCGCCGTCGGGCGCGAGGCGCACGTCGACGCTCCAATACTCGACGGGCACGAACGCGCGGATGTCGCGCTCGCGCTCGACGATCATGCGTACGGCGACCGACTGGACGCGGCCGGCCGACAGGCCCGGGCGGACCCGGCGCCAAAGGATCGGGCTGATCTTGTAGCCCACCAGCCGATCGAGCACCCGTCGGGCCTCCTGCGCGTCGAAGAGCTTCAGGTCGATCTCGCGCGGGTGGGCGAAGGACTCGAGGATCGCGTCCCGGGTGATCTCGGTGAACGTCACGCGCTTGGCCTGGCCGGGATCCACGCCGAGGAGCGAGGCGACGTGGAACGCGATCGCCTCGCCCTCGCGGTCGTAGTCGGTCGCGAGGACCAGCTCATCGGCCTGCTTGAGGGCCTTCTTCAGCTCGGCGACGTGCTTCTTCGAGTCGTCGGGGACCTCGTAGGTCACCCGGAAGTCGTCGATCGACGTCGACGCCGAGGTCGCTCTTCGGCAGGTCGCGGATGTGGCCGTAGGAGGCCCGGACCGCGAAGTCCGGCCCCAGGTACTTCTCGATCGTCTTCGCCTTCGCGGGCGACTCGACGACCACCAGGGTCTTCGCCATGACTGCGGCCTGCCTCTGCGTTCGGAGGGGAACGGCGGCCCACACGCCCGGCGAGCCCCCAGCGCCGCAGGGTACCAGCCCTCTCGGTCAACCCCGGGATTACGGGCCGGGAGCCGACCACGCAGCGAGAGCCGCCCCCGTACGGGGGCTCGAGAGCCCGGTGATACCCTCCATCGGACCCCGCCGCCCTGGAGCTCGACCTGCTCGCGCTGTTCACGGACTTCGTCACCCGGGAGATCGCCGCCTACGGCTACCTGGCGATCTTCCTCCTCATGGTGCTCGAGTCGGCCTGCGTCCCGATCCCGAGCGAGGTCACGATGCTCTTCGGCGGCGCGCTCGTCACGGCTCCGTTCCTCGCGGCTCATCAGCAGCTCGACCTGTGGCTCGTCGTGGCCGCCGGGACGGGCGGCAACCTGGTGGGCTCGTGGCTCGCCTACTGGGCCGGGTACGCGGGCGGGCGACCGCTCGTCGACCGGTGGGGTCGCTACCTCCTGATCCGCCCGCACGAGGTCGACCGGGCGCACGACTGGTTCGAGCGCTACGGTCAGGCCACCGTCTTCTTCGGCCGGCTCCTGCCGGTCATCCGCACCTTCATCAGCCTGCCGGCCGGGGTCGTTCGCATGGGACCTGGCAGGTTCACGGTGTACACGTTGCTCGGCTGCCTGCCGTGGTCCCTGCTGCTGACGTGGCTCGGCTACCAGCTCGGCGAGCGCTGGGACGAGGTCGAGCGGTTCATCCGGCCCTTCGCGTGGGCGATCGCGGTGGCCGTCGCCCTGTCGATCGTGTGGTTCGTCTGGCACCGCTTGCGCACGATCCGAGCCGAGGAAGCGGAGCGCGCCGCCGAGGCCGACGCGGACCGGACCGAGGAGCGGACGCGCTAGTCGAGCGAGAGCACCATCGTCCAGCTTCCGCCGGACTCGCCGACCTTCTTGAATCCTGCCCGCTCGTACATCATCCGCGAGCGGTTGTGGGGTGCGACCGACAGACAGAGTGCATGGAACCCCTCCTGTCGCGCCTCGGAGATGAGCGCCCGCAGCAGCGTCTCGCCGATGCCCTTGCGCCGGTGCAGCGGCTCGACGGCGATGCCGATCTCGGGCGTCTCCTCGTCCACGAACCCATAGCCGGGCTCGGCGCCCGTGAAGAGCCGATACCAGGCGGCTCCCACGGGCTCGTCATCGACCTCGGCGATAACGCCCGCGTCGCCGGGCCGGGGCCAGCCCGCGTGGTAGCGCCCGACCATGGGGCTCGCGAGTGCCTCGATGACCTGCTCGAGCGGCCAGTCCGGGTTCCAGGCCGCGGCCTTGTAGAGCATCTTCTTCAGGAAGTCCACATCCTCAGCGGTCGCCGGTCGGATGTTCACGGTGCCCTCCGTGTGGAAGAGTCGCACTGGATGCGACGAACCCTAGCGCAGTCGGGGCTCGGGCGGCGCCTGCTGGCAGCGCGCGAGCGGTTCCGAGCCGACGACCTCGGCACGATGGCAGCCGCGCTCGCGTTCCAGGCCTTCCTGTCGCTTGTTCCCGCTCATGCTGCTCGCACTCTCGGTCGCCGGCTTCCTGCTCGGCGGCCATCCCGCCGAGTCGCTCCGCCGCTTCTTCGACGCGATGCCCGGGATCGGCCCGCTCCTGGACCAGAACCTCGACGCCGTGGTCCGGGCGCGCGAGCGGGCTCGGCCTCATCGCGCTCGTCGGTGTGGCGTGGGCGGCCTCCGGCCTGACGGGTCGGGCGTCCAGCTGCGCTCGGTCGCATCTTCCGCGTGCCCGGGAAGAGCGTGATCCGCCGGCGCGCACGGTCGATCGTCGCGATGCTCATCCTGGGCGCCGCGCTGTTCGCCGGACTCCTCGCGAGCGGCGCGATCGCCGCGATCCACGCCGACGGCTGGTGGTTGCTCCCCGTTCGAGCGCTCACGCTCACCGCCGTCGCCGGGCTGGAGCTCGCGTTCTTCGCCGGCACGTACGCCGTGCTCACGCCGGGGGACGGCCCCGCGCTCCGGGAGCACCTGCCGGGCGCGATCGTCATGACCGTGGGGTGGACCACCCTCAAGATCGTCGGCGGGCTGCTCGTCGTGTCCGTCGTGAACCGCTCGAGCGCGCTCTACGGAACGATCGGGGCTGTCTTCGGTCTCCTGCTGTTCCTGCGGGTGGCCGCGTCGCTCTACCTGGTGGGGGCTGAGCTCTCAGCCCTGCTGCGCGAGCAGCGCGCGGAGGGCGCCGGCATCTCGGCTCCCTAGCCGAGCGGCTCGAACCGGGCGGTGAAGTGCCGGAGCTGCGGCGGCTGCTCGACGATCTGGTAGCCGCGGAGCTCCGAGGCGCGCTCGGCGACGGCCGTGACGACCTCGATCACGTAGTCGACGTGACTCTGCGTGTACGTGCGGCGAGGGATCGCCATGCGGACGAGGTCCATCGCGGCCGGCTCCTCGGTCCCATCGGGGTGGCGGCCGAACATCACCGTGCCGATCTCGCACGCGCGGATGCCGCCGGCCTCGTAGAGCGCGACCGCGAGCGCCTGGCCCGGGTACTCGAGCGGCGGGATGTGCGGCAGGAGCGCTCGGGCGTCCAGGTACACGGCGTGCCCTCCGGCCGGCTTCACGATCGGCACGCCGGCGCGGTCCAGCGCCTCGGCCAGGTACTCGGTCGAGCGGATCCGGTACCGCAGGTAGTGCTCGTCGACGCACTCGCGCAGGCCCTGGGCGATAGCCTCCAGGTCGCGACCCGCGAGACCGCCGTACGTCACGAAGCCCTCGGTGAGGATCAGCAGGTTGCGGCACTGCTCCGCGAGAGCGTCGTCGTTCATCGCGAGCCAGCCGCCGATGTTCGCGAGCGGGTCCTTCTTCGCACTCATCGTCATGCCGTCGGCGAGGCCTGCGATCTCGCGGACGATGTCGGGGATCGGGCGCTCGTGCCTGACCGGCCTCGCGGAGCTTGATGAACCAGGCGTTCTCGGCGAACCGGCAGGCGTCCAGGAACAGCGGCACGCCGAACCGGTCACAGAGCGCTCGGACACCGCGGAGGTTCTCGAGTGAGACCGGCTGCCCGCCGCCGGAGTTGTTCGTGATCGTGACGAACACGACCGGCACGTCGGCGGCACGCTCTTCGAGCAACCGCTCGAGCGCGCCGAGGTCCATGTTGCCCTTGAACGGGTGGATCGTCTGCGGCTCGCGGCCCTCGGAGATCACGAGGTCGAGCGCCTCGGCGCCCGTGAACTCGACGTTGGCGCGCGTCGTGTCGAAGTGCGTGTTGTTCGGGACGACCTTGCCGGGACCGGCGATCGCGCTGAACAGGATCTTCTCGGCCGCTCGCCCCTGGTGCGTAGGGATCACGTGACGGAACGGGAACAGCTCCTGCACGGCCTCGAGGAACGCGAACCACGAGGGCGAGCCCGCGTAGCTCTCGTCGCCGCGCTGGATCGCCGCCCACTGGTCCCGGCTCATCGCGCCGGTACCCGAGTCGGTGAGCAGGTCGATGAGGACGTCGTCGGCGTGGAGGTTGAACAGGTTGTAGCCGGCCTCGCGGACCTTCGCCCGCCGCTCGTCCTCGGTGAGGAACCGGAGCGGCTCGACCGAGTGGATGCGGAACGGCTCGATGATCGTCCGGAACCGGTACGGCACGCCGCGATGATAGGCGCGAGTCGCCGTGCCCGCTTCCCGAGCCTCGGCGTACGCTGGTGACATGGCCCTGCGCGCGTTCTTCGGCTCCTACCCGCACGAGCGCTCGACCGAGCCGATCGAGGGCTGGCGCGCCTGGCGGCTGCACCGGCGCTCGAACGGGGCGCTGCGGATCGCGCCGACGACGCCGCGCTCGGACTGGGAGCCCGGAGTGCCGATCCACGCGACGTGCTCGGGCTCGCACACGCGCGAGTACATGATCTACAACCCCGAGCTCGCAGAGTTCCACCGGAGCCCCGAGCCCGGCTGCACGTGCGGCATCCACGCGATGAAGGATCCGGAGCGGCTCCGGCACGCGAACCGGGCGGCCGGCGTGATCGGCACGATCTCGATGTGGGGCCGCGTCATCGAGCACACGAAGGGCTACCGGGCCGAGTTCGCCTACCCCGCGCGGCTGCGCCTCGTCTGTTCGTGGTGCCTGTGGCGGGCCGAGCTCCCGGGCGTCCCCGCCCGCGTGCTCGACCGCGGTGGTGACCTCCTGCCCCTGTGCGAGCGCCACGCCGACCAGCCGAGCGCGGTGGGAGACGCGCTCGGGGTGCGACCGGTCGAGAACGCGATGCTCGACGCCTACGCCGTGGAGCTGCTGCCGATCGAGCTCATCACGCCTCGGGCGTGAGGCCGATCTCCGGCGCGACCTCCTGCAGGCCTTCGATCGCGACGGCGAGGAACTCCTCGAGCGGCAGGCCGATCCCCTCGGTGACCCCGAGCACCTCGTCGCGGTTCACGCCGGGCGCGAAGGCCTTCTCCTTCAGCTTCTTCTTCACGCTCGAGACCTTCATCCCCACCGCGAGCTCGGGCCGGACGAGCGCAGCTGCCACGAGGAGGCCCGCGACCGCGTCGGCGTGCACGACCGCCCTCGACATGAGGTCGGTGCGGTACTCGGGGTACGCGTGCGCGAGCACGCCGTTCACCACCTGCTCGTCGACCCCCGCCTCCCGGAGCCAGCCGGCGGCGACCTCCGCGTGGCCGACGCCGTCCTCCCCCGTCACGTCCTGGTCGAGGTCGTGGAACATCCCCGTGAGCCCCCACAGGTCCACGTCCTCCCCGAACCGGCGTGCGAGGGCCCGCATGACGCCCTCGACCGACACGAGGTGCCGCACGGTCGTCTCCTTCAGCGTCTTCGCACGGCAGAGCTCGAGGGCGGTCCGCCGATCCATCACGTGTCGGTCTCGAGCGAGAACGGCACCGACGCCAGCACGACCTTCGGCTCGAACAGCATCAGCCGCTTCACGAACAGGGCGTTCTGGTTGTGCAGCAACAGGTGCCGCCACTTCGACACCACGAGCTCGGGGATCACGACCATGACGAGCGTGTCGGGACGCTCGGTGAAGCGCCGGACCTCGTCGAGCATCGGTCCCGTCAGGTCGCGGAAGGCCGCCTCGACGATGTCCAGCGGGATCTGCAGCCCCTTCTCCGCCCACTCGCGCTCGATCCGGTACTCCTGATCGGGGTCCATGTCGAAGTAGATCGCGCGCGTCTCGCTCGCTCCGAGCGACTGCGCGTAGTTCACGGCCCGGACGGTCGCGTCGTGGATCGCCGAGACGAACACCAGCGCCACGGTGCGTTGCGGGATGAGCGCGCGACCGTCGGCTCCGACCGCGACCTTCCCACCGCTTGGGAACGGCACGTCGGCGACGACGACGTTCGGCTCGCGGAGCAGGCCCGCCTTCAGCCGCACGAGCGAGCGGTTCCGCAGCAGGTAGGCGAGGAGTCCTTGCTCTCGCAAGACCTCTGGGATGACGACGGTGATGAAGTCCCGATGCCGGCACTCGATCCCGTGGACGAACGCCCGCGTGCCCGCGAGGAGGTCGCCTCCCTCGACCGGGAGCGGCTCCAGGTCCGGCGCGCCGACCGCGAACCGCCGCCACCGCTCCTGGAGATCGAGGGGGACCACACCGCTGGCGGTCGGATAGACCGCGCGCAGGTCCCTGGGCCTGATCGAGCGCACGTACCCAACCGCCTCGGACGTCGCCTCGTCGAGCTGGGTGACGAGCAGAACGACGTGGTTCACGCCCGTGCCACCGACGGTGACCCGCCCTCGGCGCAGCTCGTCGATGATCGACGAGTAGTGACGGTGGACGGAAAGGAACACCGGCAGCAGGAGCGCCATGAAGGCTATCGAGAGCCAGCCGCCGTCGTGGAACTTCGTGTACGTGACGACCAGCAGCACGATCCCGGTCGTCGTCGCCCCCAAGACGTTGTTGACGATCGAGCGTTTCCAATCCTTGGGCGCGTCGGGACCCTTGCGACGCTCCTTCAACCAGTGGAGGACCATCCCGCTCTGGGAGAGGGTGAACGACGTGAACACACCGATGACGTACATCTGGATCAGCCTGGTGAGGCTGGCATCGAACGCGTAGATCATCAGCGAGGACACCGCCGCGAGGACGACGATCCCGTTCGAGAAGACCAGGCGGTCGCCACGGTTCATGAACTGCCGCGGCATGAATCGATCGCGCGCGAGGATCGAGGAGAGCCGCGGGAAGTCCTGGAACGCGGTGTTGGCGGCAAGGATCAAGATCGCGGCGCTGAAGATCTGGACGATGTAGAAGCCGATCCCGCCTCCGAAGACCGCGCCGGCGATCTGGGCCGGGACCGAGCGGACCTCGCTGGCGGTCGTCCCGGGGATGTGGGTCGCGAGCCACGAGATCCCGAGGAACATCGTGATCCCGATCGTCGCCATGATCGCGAGGGTCTGGGCCGCGTTGCGAGCCTGGGGGCGGCGGAACGCGGGGACCCCGTCTGCGATGGCCTCCACTCCGGTGAGAGCGGTCGCCCCCGAGGCGAACGCGCGCAGGATGATGAACAGCGTGACCGGGCCGGCCGTCGTCGCGATGGCCTGGATCGGCTCCACGGCCTCGGTGGCAGGGCACCCACCGACGCACCTGACCAGGCCGACGCCGATCATCGTCAGGATCGAGAGGACGAAGCCGTAGGTCGGGATCGCGAACAGCAGCCCGGACTCGCGGGTGCCGCGTAGGTTCGCGACCGTGACGAACCACACGAAGCCGATGGACAGGAGCACGCGATGGTCGTTCGCCAACGGGAAGGCCGAGCCGATGGCGAACACCCCGGCGACGATGGAAACGGTGACCGTCATCATGTAGTCGACGAGCAGCGCGGCGGCGGCGATCAGGCCGGCGGAGCGTTCCGAGGTTGTCCTTCGTCACGAGATACGCGCCACCGCCCCGCGGGTACGCGCGAACGGTCTGCCGGTACGACGTGACGACGATCGCCATGAGATCGCGATCGCGATCGCGATCGGCATGACGTAGCTGCTTCGTGGCCAGACTTGCCGACAGCAGCACGATGAAGATCTCGCCCGTCGCGTAGGCCACCGACGAAAGCGCGTCCGATGCGAACACCGGCAGCGCGAGGACCTTCGGCAGCAGCGTGTGCTCGAGACGGTGGACTCGACATCGCCCGACCGACGAGCAGCCGTTTCAGCAGCCGCCGGAGGTCGATGCGTGGTCTCCGTCTTGCGTCGAGCCCATCCGAAGGGCGTATCCTAGTGACCCGCGACCAGCTAGGACGTGACGGATCGGCGATCCAGCGGTAGCCGACGCCGGGCTCGGTCAGGATCAGCCGCGGGCGCCGCGGCGTCGTCGCCGAGCTTCCTGCGCAGCGCGCGGACGTAGACCCGCAGGTAGTGGCTCTCCTGGCCGTAGCCCTGCCCCCACACCTTGCGGAGCAGCCACTGGTGCGTGAGCAGCTTGCCCGGGTTCGCGACGAGCGCCTCGAGGAGCCCGTACTCCGTCGGCGTCAGATGGACGCGCTCGCCGCGCCGGGTCACGAGCCGTTTCGCGAGATCGACCTCCACGTCGCCGAAGCGCTGCACCGCCGGCGCCGGCTCCTCGGGGTGCGCGCGACGCAGGGCGGCCCGCAGGCGCGCGAGCAGCTCCTCCATGCCGAACGGCTTCGTCACGTAGTCGTCGGCTCCGACATCGAGCGCCGCGACCTTGTCGGCCTGCTGGTCGCGCACCGACAGCACGATGATCGGCACCTCGGAGAACGGCCCGGATCCGACGGATCACCTCGGTCCCGTCGAGGTCGGGGAGCCCGAGGTCGAGGAACACGAGATCGGGTGCCGAGTCGGCCGCACGCTCAACCCCTTCGCGGCCGGTTCCCGCCGTCAGGACGTCGTAGCCCGTGAGCCTGCAGGCTCGTCCGGAGTGCGCGCCGGATCTGCGGTTCGTCGTCGACCACCAGGACCCTCGTCACGCACCGGCTCCTGCACGATCGACGGCGCGTCCGCGGGCAGCTCGAACACAACCGCGGCCCCGCCCGACGGCGAGCCCTTCGATCCGGATCCGGCCGCCGTGCGCCCGCACGATCGCCCGGGCGATGGCCAAGTCCGAGACCGCTCCCGCCTCGGCCGCCGCGGCCTCGGACGGTAGAAGGGCTCGAAGACGCGTTCGCGCTCCTCAGACGGGATGCCCGGCCCCTGGTCGGCGACGCGCACCTGGACCCCGTCCCGCCACGGGACGATCGCGATCTGGATCGTCACCTGCCTGGAGGCGTGAAGCGCACCGCGTTCTCGAGCACGTTGGTGAAGACCTGGTCGACCTGCATGGCGTCCATCATCACGTCCGGAAGATCCGGCCGAACCATCGTTCGCACCGAGACCCGCTGGAGAGCTGCGGGCCATCCGATGGAGCACGGACTCGAGCACGTCCTCGATCGACGTGAGCTGCTTCGCGGGGACGAGGGCTCCGGCCCTCACCTTCGCGAGGTCGAGGATGTTGCCGACCAACGGTTCAGGCGATCGGTCTCCTCCAAGACCGTCTGGAGGAGCTCTCGCTCCTGCGCCGTCGTCGTGCTCGACTCCTTCGTCGAGCAGGCTGGTCACGCTCGCCTTGATCGACGACAGCGGTGTGCGCAGGTCGTGCGTGACCGAGGAGAAGAGCGCGGCCCGCATCTGGCTCGCCTCCGAGGACACCCGCGCGGCCTCGATCGCGGCATCGAACCTGGCGCGCTCGAGCGCGACCGAGATCTGCCGCGCGCAGGCCTCGAGAGGTGCGGTCCGGCTCGGTACGACCGGGGGACCGATGTCATCGCGCCTGACGACGACCAGCGTCCCGGCGCTCCCGTCCGAGAGCATCGGGACGCTCGATGCGCTCCCCCTCCCCGGGCCGGAGCCCGCACGCGCACCTCGACCCGTTCGTCCTGACCCGGTCGGATCTCGCACCGCACGAGGTCGAACGGCTCGACCAGGAGCCGCGCGAGATCGCCGAGCCGACGATCGAGGGGATCCGGGGCAAGGAGCTTCGACGCGATGTACTGCAGGACGCGCCGCCTCCCGCTCGCGCCGAGTCGCGCGCTGACGCTCCGACAGTGCCCGGGCGAGCAACGTCCCGACGATCGTGGAGACGATCAGGAACACCAACAGGGCGATCAGGTCCTCGGTCTTATCGACGCGGAACGTGTGGTGCGGGCTCGGTGAAGAAGAAGTTCAGGCCCAGGAAGGAGACCAGCGACGCAGCGAGGCCGCTCCAGACCACCGCCGACGGCCGCGCCCACCACCGCCAGGATGAAGGAGGCCACGCCGGCGTCCTCGGCGGTCTCGAACAGCAGTCCGAGCAACGTCGCACCGGGGGGCAGACGACGGCGACACGATCGCGAGGACTGGTCGAGGGCGCATCGGACGCAGGATGTCGCGCGCCATGCCCTCACGGTAGCTCCTTTACGGCTTCTTCACGGTCAGCCCGCCGCCTTCACGCAGCGCTTACGCGGTCGAGCCCGACACCTCGTGGATGGAGAGCGTATGCCCGTGATGGCCACCTCGACAAGACTCCGAGTTCCGGACTACGACGAAGGGAGGCTCGCCGCGAGGGCATCGGCCCCGGCGCCTACCCTAAGCGGCCGATCCTCGGGCCGGTCCTGCCGACCTCGCACCTCGCGCACGAACGGCTCGGCAAGCCGCACGGCGCTCGCGGTCTTCGCGTCCGACAACCTCTCCTCCGTCGCCTACGCCACCGAGGAGATCCTGAAGGTCGGGGTGCCCATCGTCGGGCGTCGCGGCATTCTCGCTCTTGATGCCCGTGACGTTCGGCGATCCTCACGGTCCTCGCGATCTTGCTGTTCTCCTACCGTCAGACGATCAAGGCGTACCCCAGCGCGGGCGGCGCGTACATCGTCACCAAGGACAACTTCGGACTCGTCCCGGCCCAGGTCGCCGGCGTCGCCCTGCTCACCGACTACGTGCTGACCGTCAGCGTCTCGATCTCGGCCGGCGTGGCAGCCGTCACCTCCGCCGCTCCGGGGCTCTTCCCGTACCGGGTCGAGATCTCGGTGCTGTGCATCTGGTTCATCGCCTGGGGCAACCTGCGCGGCGTGCGGGAATCGGGCCGCATGTTCGCGATCCCTACGTACTTCTTCATCGTGACCATGTTCGTCCTGCTCGGTCACGGGCGTCGATCCGCGGCCGCCACGGGACCCTGCACCCGCTCCCGCTCCCGGACGAAGCGCTCGGGAACGACCGGTGCGATCGGGATCTTCCTCGTCCTCCACGCGTTCGCCTCGGGTGGGCGCTGCGGTGACCGGCGTCGAGGCGATCTCGAACGGCATCCCCGCGTTCCAAGCCGCCCGAATGGAAGAACGCTCGAACGACGCTGATGTGGATGGGGAGCCTGCTCGGCGTGATGTTCCTCGGCCTATCGTTCCTGGCGTATCGGCTCCAGGTCGTGCCGACGGAGGACGAAGACCGTGATCTCCGCAGGTCGGGTCGCGTGGTGTTCGGCGCGTGGCTCGGTCGGGTTCGCCTTGTTCCTCTGCCTGCAGGTCGCGACCACCCTGATCCTCATCCTTGCCGCGAACACCTCGTTCGCGGACTTCCCGCGCCTCGCGAACTTCGCCGCCGGCGACGCGTTCATGCCTCGCCAGTTCACGACGAGGGGCCATCGACTGGTCTTCTCGAACGGGATCGTCGGGCTCGCGATCGCCGCAACCGGCCTGGTCGTGGCGTTCCGTGCCGACGTGCACCGCCTGATCCCGCTCTACGCGATCGGCGTCTTCACGTCGTTCACGCTCTCGCAGGCGGGCATGGCGAAGCGCCACCTCCGAGTCCGAGAGCCGGGGTGGCGGCACGGCCTCGCGATCAACGCCGTCGGTGCGCTGACGACCGCCGTGGTGGCCGTCGTCGTGGCGTTCACGAAGTTCTCGCACGGCGCGTGGGCCGTGATGGTGTTCGTGCCGATCATGGTGTGGCTCCTCGTCCGGCTGAACCGCCGATACGAGCGGGAGCACGAGGAGCTCGACGAGGAGCTCGAGCCCTTCGACACCAGTCGACAGGGGCCACCCGTCGCGATCGTGCTCGTCGACGCGCTCGACCGCAAGACGACGCATGCCCTCCAGTACGCGAAGACCATCAAGGCGGCCGAGGTCCGCGCCGTGCACCTCGAGCGACGATCCTGCCACGACCGCCGAGCTGGAGCGTGCCTGGCTGGATCTCGTGAGCGGCGTGCCGCTCTACGTCGTCCGGGGCGAGGGTGACCCGTCCAGCGCGATCGCCGGCTACGTCGCGGCGCTCCCATCGGGAGCCGAGGTGAACGTGATCCTCCCCGGTCCTGCCCAGATGGGCACCAGCGAACGGCTGCGCCGGTGGCGCGAGGGCGCCCGTCTCGCGAGGGTCCTGCTCCCGAACGTGAACGCGCGGATCACGCTTGTCCGCGACCACCCTGGCGCGGGGCATCCGATCACCGAGGTCCGGGACGGCAAGGAGCGTTTGCGTCTGTCCCCACGGTTCGCGCACGAGGTCGTCGTCCTGGTGGACCGAGCGGACCGGGCGACGTTCCGGGCGATCCGGTACGCGCTGTCGCTCGGCGCGGACGATGTCTGGGCCGTGCATGCCGCCGTCGACCACGACAAGCAGGAGACGCTCATCAGGCGATGGATGGAACTCGGCGTGCCCGTTCAGCTCGACGTGATCGAGTGCTGGGATCGCCACGTCGCGAGGGCGCTCGAGCGGTACGTCGCCGAGCTCGTGGGGCGTGGCCGCGAGATCACGGTCGTCATGCCCCGGCGCGACCACGCCCAGCTCCGCGGCCGGCTCCTGCATGACCGCACCAGCCGACGGATCCTCCAGGCGCTCGGACGCTACGAGCACGTGGACATCGCGGTGGTGCCGTACTTCTTCACGAAGCACCTCCCGCCCGCTCGGCCCGCTGACGTGCCCACCGGGCAGGCAGTACGCTGACGCACCGATGAAGGTCGTCATCATGGGCTGCGGCCGCGTGGGGATCCTGCTGACGCAGGAGCTCTGCAAGGCGGAACACCGGGTCTCGGTGATCGACAAGAACGCGAGCGCGTTCGATCGCCTTCCGCCCGACTTCAAGGCGAAGACCGTCGTGGGGCTCGGCTTCGACCGCAGCGTGCTCGAGGAGGCCGGGATCCGCGATGCCGACGCCTTCCTCGCGGTCTCGAGCGGCGACAACTCGAACATCGTCTCGGCGCGAGTGGCGCGCGAGCACTACCGCGTGCCGATGGTCATCGCCAGGATCTACGACCCCTACCGGGCCGACATCTACGAGCGTCTGAACATCCCCACGGTCTCCACCACGCGCTGGGGCGTGAAGCAGATGATCCTCATGCTCACCCACCCGCGTGAGGAGATCCGTGAGAGCCTGGCGGGCGGCGACCTCTTCCGTATGCGGCTCGCCGTGCCTCCGCACTTGGTCGGCAAGCAGGTCTCCGAGCTCGCCGCCGAGGGCAAGGTGCTCGTCGCCGGCGTCGACCGCGGCGGATCCGGCTTCATCCCGGTCCCGACCAGCACGTTCCAAGACGGCGACACCGTGCACGTCATCGTGCACAAGGACGCGATGGACCTGCTCGACGAGCTCATGACCCCGATCGGAGAGCACTGATGCGCACCGTGATCGCGGGGGCGGGGGCGGTCGGGCGTCACCTCGCCGGCGACCTGAAGGCGCGGGGCCACGACGTGGTCCTCGTCGAGCAGGACCCTCGGCACCTGGAGATCGCGGTGGATTGGGCGCCAGATGTGGAGTTCATCCTCGGCGACGCGTGCGAGCCTTGGGTGCTCGAGAAGGCCGAGCTCCGCACGGCGGATGTCGTCGTCGCCGCGACCGGTGACGACGAGGACAACCTGGTCATCTCGCTGCTCGCGAAGCAGGAGTTCGGAGTGCCCCGCGTGCTCGCCCGTGTGAACCACCCACGGAACGAGTGGATGTTCAGCGAGCAGTGGGGAGTGGACCAGGCGGTCTCGATCCCGCACCTGATGACCGCGCTGGTCGAGGAGGCCGTGACGGTCGGCGACCTCGTGCGGCTGCTCCGCCTGGAAGGCGGACGGATCGCGCTCGTCGAGGTCACGATCCCGGATCACTCGCCGAACGCGGGCCGCCCGCTGTATGAGCTCCGCCTGCCCACGGACGCCGCGATCGTCGCGGTGCTCCGCGAGGGCCACGTGGTCATCCCCCAGCCCGAGACGGTGGTCACCGCGGGCGACGAGGTCCTCGCGCTTTCCTCCGCCGAGGCCGAGCCGGCTCTTCGACTCGCCATCGTCGGCGAGGGGATGCCGGGCGGTAGCCCGTCCCCCGAGGGCGGCAGCGCCGGCGCGATCTAGCGGTCAGGCTCGACCACTCGGGCCAGGGGCCTGGCGAGCAGGAGCGTCAGGCGCTGAATTCGAAGCTCGGGTTCACCATGCGGCGGCCCTGCCGCTGCTCGCCCACGACACCCTGGACCACGACCCTGGTACCGAGCGTGAGCCCCGGGATCGCCCTGCGTCCCATCCACAGCACGGACATCTCGCCCGTCCCGTCCGTGAGCAGCGCCTCGAGCGCCTCGAGCCCGTGCTCCGGGTGGACCGTGATGCGCTTCACGACCCCGGCGAGCTTCACCGGCGTACGGCTCGGTGCGTCGGCGATCGTCGCGGTGCCGGGGATGCTCGAGGCCCACGCCTGTATCTCCTCGCGCAGGCGCTGCTCGTCGCTCTCCGCCATGCGGTGGAAGAAGCGGCGCACGCCGCTCGAGCACGCTCATGCCACCCCACGCTCCCCGACGAGGCCGCCGCCCCTACGAGACGAGGGCCTCCTCCTTCGGTCGGGCGACGTCATCAGCTCGGACTTCCGCGTCTTCGAGACGTAGACCGCCGCGCCGACCACGGCCACCGCGACGAGGCCGACCACGATCCGCAGCACCGTGTCGTCCGCGTGCTCGACCACGAGCGGCGCGAGGAGCAGCGCGACGAGGTTCATCACCTTGATCATCGGGTTCAGCGCCGGACCGGCCGTGTCCTTGAACGGATCGCCGACCGTGTCGCCGATGACGGCGGCCTTGTGCCGCTCCGAGCCCTTGCCGCCGTAGTGGCCCTCCTCGATGTACTTCTTCGCGTTGTCCCACGCGCCGCCCGAGTTGGAGAGCATGACCGCGAGGAGCTGGCCGGTGAGGATCGCGCCGGCGAGGAACGCGCCGAGCGCCTCGGCCCTCGAGGAAGAACCCGACGATGATCGGTGAGAGCACCGCCAGCAGACCGGGGGTCATCAGCTCGCGCAGCGAGGTCTTCGTGCAGATGTCGACCACGCTCGCGTAGTCCGGCTTCTCCTCGAAGGTCATGATGCCGGGGTGGTCGCGGAACTGGTTGCGGACCTCCACCACGACCTGTGAGGCAGCACGGCCGACGGCGCGGATCGCGAGCGAGGAGAACAAGAACGCGATCGAGCCGCCGACGAGCAGCCCGACGAGCACGTCGGGTCGGTCGACGCGGATGCCGTCGAAGTCGAACCCGGCCTCCTTCAGGGCCTCCTCGAACGAGCCGAACAGCGAGGTCGCCGCGATCACCGCGGTCGCGATCGCCATGCCCTTCGTGATCGCCTTGGTCGAGTTCCCGATGGCGTCCAGGCCCCCGAGGATCTTCGCGGGCTTGCCCTCGAACTCGCCCGACATCTCGGCGATGCCTTGCGCGTTGTCCGAGATCGGTCCGTAGGTGTCCATCGAGACGATGACGCCGACGGTCGTGAGCATGCCCATGCCGGTCGAGCGAGATGAAGTACAGGCGCTCGGCCGTCGAATCGCCGAGCAGGAACGCGCCGACCACCGCGCCGACGATCACGATGAGCGACCAGACGGTGGACTCCAGGCCGACCGAGAAACCTGACAGGATCGTCGTCGCCGGGCCCGTCTGCGTCGGCCTCGGCGATCTCCTGCACCGGCTTGTGCTTCGTGTCGGTGAAGTACTGCGTGAGCACCTGGATCACGCTCGCGAGGATCAGCCCGAACAGGACGGCAACAGCCGGCCGGACGTCCTTCATGTAGATGCTCGAGATCACGAAGACGGCCGCCGCCGAGACCGCCGCCGACAGGAAGAACCCGCGGTTGATGGCCTTCATGCCGTGCTCCTCCTCGGAGCGTGGCGAGACCGCGAGGATCCCGATGATCGAGGTGATGACGCCGACCGCGCGGACGAACAGCGGGAACATCACGCCGGCGATCGCACCGACCTCGGAGCCGCTGTACGCCGCAGCGCCGAGGATCAACGAGGCGACGAGGGTGACCTCGTAGGACTCGAACAGGTCGGCCGCCATCCCGGCGCAGTCACCGACGTTGTCCCCGACGTTGTCCGCGATCGTGGCCGCGTTGCGCGGGTCGTCCTCCGGGATGCCCTGCTCGACCTTGCCGACGAGGTCCGCGCCGACGTCCGCGGCCTTCGTGAAGATGCCGCCGCCGACCCGCATGAACATCGCGAGGAGCGCGCCACCGAACCCGAAGCCGACCAGCACCGACGTCGCATCGCTGCTTGTAGACGAGCAGGATGACCGTCGCGCCGAAGAGCCCGAGGCCGACCGTGAACATGCCGGCCACGCCGCCGGCGCGGAACGCGATCCGCATCGCCTTGCGCAGGCCGGACTCGCGAGCGGCATTCGCGGTGCGGACGTTCGCGCGGACGGCGAGCCACATCCCCACGAACCCGGTCGTCGCCGAGAACACCGCGCCCAAGATGAATGCCAGCGAGCGCCCGAACCGGATCGAGAAGGCCGAGTGCGCGGCGTTCGCCGGCGTCGGGAGCACGATGAACAGCAGCACCGTCAGGAGCGCGAGGAAGATCCCGAGGGTGCTGAACTGACGCTTCAGGTATGCGCTCGCGCCCTCCTGGATCGCTCGGGCGATCTCCTTCATCTTGTCGGTGCCCTCAGGGGCGCCGAGCACTTCACGTACGAGGTAGTAGGCGAAGGCCAGCGCGCACAGCGAGATCACGAGGATCACCCACAGCGCGTTGGTCTCGAAGTTGCCGAAGACGGCCTCGATCGGGCCGCCCTCCTGGGCCAGGACACCGAACAACTGGAACCTCCTCGGTCGGCGTTCGGGGAAGCGATCTCGTCGTCAGGGCGCCCCGCCGGAGCCGGGACCCGGGGCAGTATAGGAAGAACGCATGGGGCGTGACCTGCGGGAAGACGCCGGAGCCGATCCTTCAGGCGAGCAGGAAGTACCGCACCCACAGGTACGCGAGCGAAACCACCAGCGTGATCGCCGTGACGGGCACGCCGTACCGCAGCCACTCGACGAAGCGGATGCGGTGACCCGAGCGCTCGGACAGACCGAGCACGACGACGTTGGCGCTCGCGCCGATCGAGGTCGCGTTGCCGCCTAGATCTGCCCCGATCGCGAGCGCCCACCACAGCACGACGGCGTCGCCCGGGATCGAGTGAGCGAGCTGCGCGACGAGCGGCGCCATCGTCGCCACGTAGGGGATGTTGTCGACGATCCCCGACAGGATCCCCGAGATCAACACCAGCAGCACGACCGCGAGCCACAGATGGCCGTCGACCAGCCCGATCGCGCGCTCGGCCAGGCGGTCGATGACGCCGACCTTCACTAGGGCGCCGACCATGATGAACAGGCCCATGAAGAACACGAGCGTGTGCCACTCCACCTCGCGCAGGTACACGGTCGGCTCCTCGCGCGCGATCAGGAGCAGCACCCCCCCGCCGAGGAGCGCGACGACCGCCGGCTCGTACCCGAGTACTTCCTGGAGCAGGAACCCGGCCGTCACGACACCGAGCACCGCGAGCGCGCGAGGGAGGAGCGGCCCTCGCACGAGCGCCTCGCGCTCGTCCAGGCTCATGACCTCGCGGACGCGTTCCGCGTGGTACTCGAGCGCGCCGCGGAACTGCCACCGGGCGATCCCGAGGTAGACCGCGAGCAGGATCAGGACGAGCGGCCCGATGTTGACCAGGAAGTCGATGTAGGACAGGCCCGCCTCGCTCGCGATGATGATGTTCGGCGGATCGCCGACGAGCGTGGCCGTGCCGCCGATGTTCGAGGCGAGCGCCTCGGCGATCAGGAACGGAACCGGCGGGACGCCCAGGCGCTCGCAGATGAGCACCGTCACCGGTGCGACGAGCAGCACGGTGGTCACGTTGTCCAGGAGCGCCGACGCGACCCCCGTGATCAGGACGAGGAGCGCGAGCACCGCGGTACGGCCGGCCCCGCGCCTTCTTCGCCGCCCATATCGCCAGGTACTCGAAGAGACCCGTGTGCCGCAGGACCCCGACGATGACCATCATCCCGAGCAGCAGGAAGATGACGTTCCAGTCGATGCCGAACCGGTCGGAGCTGAATGCTTCCCGAGCGTCCACGATCTGGAACAGGAGCATCAGTCCGGCGCCCGCCAGCGCTACGACGACGCGGTGGACCCATTCGGTCGCGATCAGCGTGTACGCGCCGACGAAGACGACGATCGCGATGACCTCGTTCATCGAGCTCGCAACAGATGGGTGAGGAGATCGTCGATCGAGATCCCGCCGATCAGCTGGCCCTCGTCCCGGACACCGACGAGCGACAGCCGCGTACGGACCATCATCGCGGCAACCTCGATGAGCCGGGCATCGCCGTCGACCTCGGGACGGGGCCCTTCGTGCCAGTCCAGGAGGTCGGCGGCCGTGCGTCCCTCGAGCCGCCGCCACAAGGACTCGCCGGCGTCCTCCTCGAGCACGCGCGCGAGCACGGCATCCTCCTCCACGTAGTCGGGCAGCAGCGTCGCCAGCAGGCGACTGTCGGACAGGACGCCGGCGAGCCGCCCGTCGGCATGGACGACGAGCACCGCGCGCACGTCCAGGCGGGACAAGATGCCGGCGGCTTCCGAAGCCGGCGCATCCGCCGCAACGGTGAAGTGCCGGCTCGCGATGTTCCGAGCTCTCATCGGAGCTACCTCCGTCCGCATGGGTTCGAGGGGAGCCTAACCCCCAGGGGTCCGTGCCTCGCGGACGGGTCTCGCGCGGAGGATCAACGCGCCGACGACGGCCGCCAACACCGACGCCGCAAGGATGCCGGCCTTCGCCGCCTGCAGGAGCGCGGAGCCCTCGAACGCGAGATCCGTGATCAGCAGCGAGATCGTGAACCCGATGCCGGCGACCGTGCCGACGCCGATGACGTGGCGCCAGTCGGCGCCGAGCGGCAATCGGCCGAGACCGCCGCGGACCGCCAGCCACGTCGCGAGGGTGATGCCGAGGGGCTTGCCGACCACGAGCCCGAGGAGGATCCCGAGCGCGAGCGGGGAGGTCGCTGCGTCTTTGAGCGCGCTCGCCGACAGGTCCACTCCGGCGTTCGCGAGCGCGAACAGCGGCACGATCACGAAGCTCACCCACGGGTGCAGCAGGGACTCGACGCGCGCGAGCGGCGAGACCGCCTCGCGTGACAGCCCGGCCAGGTAGAGCCAGTAGGGAGCGTCGACATCGGGCGGCGTGGGGTCGTCGACCGTCTCGTCCGCGACGCGGTGGGCCTCGAGGCTCACGGTCTTCGGTCGCTGGAACGGGACGGCCGGGGTGAGCAGCCCCAGCACGACGCCGGCGATCGTCGGATGCACCCCGGACTCGGCGGTCGCGATCCAGATGACGACGCCCAGCAGCACGTACATCGACGCCGCCCGGATGTGGATGCGCTGGAGGACCACGATCGCGGCGCACGCGGCGCCGGCGATCAGGAGCGGCGACGCGCTCACGCCCCCCGAGTAGAAGAGCGCGATCACGAGGATGGCCCCGATGTCGTCGACGATCGCGAGCGTGAGCAGGAACGGCTTCAGGCCGGGCGGTGCCGAGCGCGCGACGAGCGTGAGGATGCCGACGGCGAACGCGATGTCGGTCGCCATCGGGATCCCCCAGCCCGCGGGCGTCGGTCCCGCCCGCGGGCACGACCACGAACAGGAGGGCGGGCACGACCATGCCCCCGATCGCCGCGAGGACGGGGACCGCCGCCGCCCGGGGATCGCGGAGCTCGCCCGTGAGCATCTCGCGCTTGATCTCCAGACCGACGACGAGGAAGAACAGCGTCATCAAGCCCGTCGCTGACCCAGTGGCCGAGGTCGTACGACAGGTGCCAACGCCCGAGCCCGATCGTCAGCTCCGTGTGCCACAGGCGGTCGTAGGACGCAGCCCACGGCGAGTTCGCCCACACGAGCGCGATCGCCGTCGCGATCAACAGCAGGACGCCGCCGGCGGCCTCGGTCAGCAGGAAGGACTGCACGGGCTGCAGGACGACGCGGGGCACCCGTCGCTCGGACCTGGACCACGGCTGCCGGACACCGGGCTCGAGGCCCGGGGGGCCGGCGGCATCGTTCGCCATCGCTCCCTCGTCGCCGACCAGGCTTCCCGGCACACCGTTCGATCGAGAGGACATGGTACCCGGCCTGGTGAGAGCCCTGTCGGTTGTTGCGGTCCGTACCGGGACGCTACCCTCTCGACGCTTTGACCGACACCAGACCGCAACCTCCCGTTCCGGCGAACCGCCCTGCGCGGAGCGGCGGCCACCGCAAACGGAACACCGGCGCCCTCGTCGTCATCCCGCTCGTCCTCGTGCTCGTGGCTGGGGGGCTCGTCTTCTTCCTGACCCGCGGTGACGGCAAGATCCCCTTCATCGATGGCGGCAACGACACACCTCCCATCGCGCCGCTGGAGTTCAAGATCCGCAAGACGCGCGCGGTGGCGACGAGCGACTCGGCCGACAAGGAGACGCTCGCCCAGCAGGCGGCGAGCGTCGGTGAGCAGCTGACGCCGATGCTCAACGACCTGTTCACGGCCGCGTTCCTCGATCCGGAGAACTGGAAGGACGGCGACTACACGCAGGTGTGGGAGGCCTTCGCGGACGACGCGAAGGGCTCGGCGCAGCAGGCCGTCGAGACCCTGACCGCCGGCGCGACCGCGGGGGACGTCTACGACCAGATCCAGCCGACGAAGGGCAGCCTCGAGTTCGACGTCCTGTTCGACCAGGACGACGCGCCGACCTCGGTGGTCGTGAAGTTCCGCTTCTACGCGTTCGGCACCCGGACCGACGGCACCTATACGACGATCGTGAGTCACGGCCAGCTCTTCCTCGCTGACCCGGGATCGTGGGTGATCTCGGCCTTCGACGTGAAGCGCGGGGATCGAGCGGCCGAGCCCCCTGCTCCGTCGCCCGGACCCTCGACGACCGCATCTCCTTCCCCGGCCTAGGTCCACCGCGCGCCTCCCGAGCACCGAGAGCGTGACGTGCGACGGCAGCATGGTGCCCCTCGTGCTCGCCGCTCGTGCTCGAGGAGCGCGAGCGCCCGACCACCGACGCGGTCTTCCAAGCCGGTTCCTGACCGCGATGGTTGTTGCTCCACCGTCCCGCCGGTAGCCTGAGGGCCGATTTGACCAGCACACGAACCATGCCCGCCCCCCGGCGCCGTGCCGCACTCGTCGCGATCCTGCTCGTGACCTGGGTCGCCGGCACGGTGCTCGGCACCTCACCCCGGACCGCTCCGGCCGGAGCGGCGCCGTTCTTCCAGCTGCAGCAAGCTCACGCGGGCTACGTGCCCACGCTCGACGGCTCGAAGCCGATCTTCATCCTCGTGCTCGGCAGCGACGCGCGCCCGGGTGAGGAGATCGCGGGTCAGCGAGCCGACTCGATCCATCTGGTCTCGATCAACCCCGCGAAGGCGAAGGCCACGATCATCGGCTTCCCGCGGGACTCGTGGGTCTCGATCCCCGGGTACGGAACGAACAAGATCAACGCGACGATGACGGCCGGCGGCCCCAGCCTCGTCGTCGACGCCGTCGAGAGCCTGATGGGCGTGACGATCGACTACTGGGCGCTCACATGGTTCGAGGGGTTCCAGGCGATGATCAACGACATCGGCGGCCTGACGGTCGAACGTGCCGTTCGACGTGTACGACCGGTACGCGCACGCACAGATCGATGCCGGCACGCAGACGCTCTCGGGACGCGACGCGCTCGCGCTCGCCCGTGCTCGCCACGCGCTCCCCGAGGGTGACTTCGGGCGCTCGGAGAACCAGGGTCGGCTGCTCGTCTCGGCGCTCGCGCAGTTCCGCAAGGAGTTCACGAGCGACCCGAGCCGCATACTCGACTGGGTCGGCGCCGGGCTGCGGAGCATGCGGACCGACCTGTCCCTCGACGAGATCTGAGCCTCGCCTTCACGGCATCGACGCTGAACCCGAAGCGGGTCGTAGAACGTCGTGCTCCCGGGCGGGACCGGGATGGCCGGCGACACCTCGATCGTGAACCTGGACCAGGCAACCCTGCAGGCGATCGCCGCCGACATCCGGGTGATGGGCTCCTCGCCAAGAAGAACATCCCGCCGAGCCCGAATGCCTCGCTCCTGCCCGCCGAGGGCTGAGCCCCACAGCTTCGAGCTCGCTCTGCTAGGTTCGGGCCCGTGACCACCCTCAGCGACGAGCTCCGCGACGTCCATCCCGGCCGGCAGGGGCTCGGCGTCGGCATCGCGATCGGCGTCATGATCCCCGGTCTCCTGGCCTCGGTTCCTGCACCCGCACTCCCACACCCCGCCGAGGCCCTCCTGTTCGGCCTCGCGATCGTCGGGCGCGGCCTTCCTCCTGTCCTGGGCGGCCGAGGTCGCCCAGCTCGACATCTCCGCCGGGTCTCGCGATCGCCGTCCTCGCGTTCATCGCCGTGCTGCCCGAGTACGCCGTCGACATGGTCTTCGCGTGGAAGGCGCGGGAACGCAGTCGAGCTCTACGGCGTGTCGCCTGCCATCCACCGGGCGCCGCTGGTGAGGACGCGTGCTCGCTCGCGCTCGCGAACATGACGGGCGCGAACCGGCTGCTGATCGGTATCGGCTGGTCGATCGTCGTGTTCATCGCCTGCTACCGCACGCGCCGGACGGACCGGCGCGGCCGATCGGCCGAGGTCCAGCTCGAACGCTCGCACTCGGTCGAGGTCTCGTTCCTCGCGATCGCCACCGTCTACTCGCTCACCCTGCCGCTGAAGGAGCACGATCACGCTCGTCGACGCCGCCGATCCTCGTGAGCATCTTCGCCGCGTACACCTGGCGGATCAGCCGGGCGCCTGCCGAGGAGCCGCACCTCGTCGGGCCCGCCCGGCTCATCGGGACGTTCTCGGACCTCGCGCCGGCGGCTGTCGGTGGTGACGCATGTTCCTGTTCGCGGCGGTCGTGATCCTCGCGTGCGCCGAGCCGTTCGCCGAGTCGCTCGTCGAGACGGGCCGCGAGTTCGGGATCAGCGAGTTCCTGCTCGTCCAGTGGCTGGCCCCGCTCGCCTCCGAGGCGCCCGAGCTGCTCGTCGCCGGGCTGTACGCCTGGCGGCTGAACACCAACGCCGGCCTCGGCACGCTCGTCTCGTCCAAGGTGAACCAGTGGACCCTGCTCGTCGGCACGCTGCCGATCGTGTTCGCGCTCGCGTCGGCGGTCTGTCGGGCCTGCCGATCGACGCGCACCAGCGCGAGGAGCTGTTCCTCACCGCCGCGCAGTCGTTCTTCGCCCTGGCGGTGCTCGTGACGCTGTCGATCTCGATCGCGCGAGGCGCTGCTGCTGTTCGGGCTGTTCTGGGCGCAGTTCATCATCGGCGCCCTGGTGCCCGAGTCCGTCGGCGGCATCGAACGCATCGTCGTCGGCATCGCGTATCTCCTCCTCGGCCTCCTCATCTTCATCCGACGGCGCCGCTCATCCTGCCGCTCCTGCGGGACGGCCTTCGAACGCCGTACGCAACGCTCAACGACGGCGACGAGCCCCGAGATCGTCGGCGAGTAGCCGCGACGCACGGCCACCGGTACCATCGTCGGTGGACCCCCGCACCATCCTCGTCTCCGTCGCGCCCGAGGGCTCGCTCGTGCACCTGCGGACGTTCCCGGCCGAGACCGTCGCTCGAGCCCTTCGCCCGACCTCCCGTCGGTGCTGCGCCGAGCGCCTGGCCCTCGTCGGCGTGACGGGCCTGTACCCGCACCAGCGAGCGGGCGCTCGACCGCCGTGCGGGCGGGCGAACGTGGTCGTCGCCACCGGCACCGCGAGCGGCAAGACCCTCGTCTACAACCTCGCGTACGCGGCAGAGGCGCTCACGCACGCGAAGGTCGACCGCGCTGTACCTGTTCCCGACCAAGGCGCTGGCGCGCGACCAGCTCCGGGCCGTGCGCGAGCTCTGAAGCTCCCGCAGCTGAAGGCCGCGGTCTACGACGGCGACACGCCCTCGGCCGACCGGCCGCTGATCCGGCGGACCGCCGAACCTCGTGCTGAGCAACCCCGACATGCTCCATGCCTCGATCCTGCCGGACCACGGACGCTGGGCGGACTTCTTCCTGCGGCTGTCCCTCGTCGTCGTGGACGAGGCGCACGTGTGCCGCGGGGTGTTCGGCTCCCACGTCGCGCACATCCTGCGGCGGCTCCGGCGCCTCGTCGCGCGCTACGGGGGCGACCCGCGCTTCGTGCTCGCCAGCGCAACCGTGGGCAACCCGACCGAGCTCGCCGAGCGCCTGGTCGGCCTCCCGTTCGAGGCCGTGACCGAGGACGCCTCGCCCTCGGGCGACGAAGACTCTTCGCGCTCTGGAACCCCCCGGTGATCGACGAGGGGTCTGGGGCGCGGCGGAGCGCGCTCACCGACGCGTCCGGTGCTCATGGCGCGGCTCGCGAGGAGGGCGTGCGGTACGATCGGGTTCACCCGCTCGCGCCGCGCGGCCGAGCTCCTCGCCGAGTTCACCCGCCGCGAGCTCCCCGGCGGTCTCCGAGAGCGCGTGAAGTCGTACCGTGCCGGCTACCTCGCCGAGGAGCGGCGCGAGCTCGAGCGACAGCTCGCGGAGCGGCGAGTTGCTCGCCGTCGCGCTCGACGAGCGCGCTCGAGCTCGGCATCGACATCGGCTCGCTCGATGCTGCCGTGCTCGTCGGCTATCCCGGGACCCGCGCCTCGATGTGGCAGCAGGCGGGTCGCGCGGGCCGGCGCGATGGCTCCTCGCTCGCCGTGCTCGTCGCCCAGGATGACCCGCTCGACCAGTACCTCGTGACGCATCCCTCGGACCTGTTCGACAAGCCGGCCGAGGCCGCCGTCATCGATCCCGCGAACCCCTTCGTGCTCGGAGCCCCATCTCGCCTGTGCCGCGCGGGAGCATCCGCTCTCCGACGAGGAGCTCGCGCGGTTCTGGCCGGGATCGGAGGCCGTCGTCGAGCGCCTCGACCGGAGCCGGTGAGCTGAAGCGGCGCCGCGACCTCCTGCACCACACCGGGCGGGCGAGCCCGCACCGCAGCGGTCGACGTGCGGAGCGCCGGCGGGCGGACGTTCTCGATCGTGATCCGGGACTCGGGCGAGCTCCTCGGCACGGTCGACGAGTGTCGCGCGTACCAGACCGTGCATCCCGGCGCCGATCTACCTTCACCAGGGAGAGCAGTTCGAGGTGGTCGAGCTCGACCTCGTCGAGCGGCGTCGCGCTCGTCGCACCGGCCGACCCCGACTTCTACACGCAGTCGCGAGACACCACCGACATCGACGATCCGCGAGGCGCTCGAGACAGACGACGACCGCGGGCGGTGTCCCGATGTCGTACGGGACCGTGCACGTGTCGAACCAGGTGGTCGGGTTCGCGCGCAAGCTCGTCGCGACCGGCGAGATCCTCGAGGTCCTGCCGCTCGCCCTGCCGCCACAGCGCGCTCAAGACCCGGGCCGTCTGGTGGGCGATCCCGCCGGCGATCATCGACCGCGCGGCGATCGGTGCGTCGGACCTCCCGGGTGCGCTCACGCCGCCGAGCACGCCGCGATCGGCCTCCTGCCACTCGTCGCGACCTGCGACCGCTGGGACGTCGGCGGCGTCTCGACCGCCCACCACCCGGACACGGGCACGTGCCGCGATCTTCGTCTACGACGGGTACGCCGGCGGCGCCGGGATCGCCGAGCGCGGCTTCCGTCCGACCCCGACCGATGGCTCCTGGCCACCCTCGAGACCGTCAGCGAGTGCCCGTGCACGCACGGGTGCCCGTCCTGCGTCCAGTCGCCCAAGTGCGGCAACGGCAACGAGCCGCTCGACAAGCCCGGCGCGGTCGCGCTCCTTTCTGCCATGCTCGGGACGTCATGGGGATGAGCAGGGACATCTACATCGCGGTCGTCGGGCCCTCGGCGGCGACCCCGGCCGAGCACAACCTCGGCGAGGAGGTCGGGCGGCTGATCGCCGAGGCGGGCGCCGTCCTCGTCTGCGGCGGGCTCGGCGGGCTCATGGAGGCCGCGGCGAGCGGCTGCGCGAAGGCGGGTGGTCGCTCGATCGGCGTCCTGCCCACCGAGACCCGCGCGGGCGGTAACCCATACCTCACCGCGGTCGTGGCGACCGGGATGGGCGAGGCGCGCAACGCGATCGTGGTGCGCACCGCCGACGCCGTGATCGCCGTCGCCGGCGAGTTCGGCACGCTGTCCGAGATCGCACTCGCGCTGAAGATGGGCAAGCCTGTCGTCGGGCTCGGCACGTGGGAGCTCGGGAAGGATGGACAGCCCGTCGAGGCCATCGTGCGCTCGGACACACCGGCGGACGCGGTCTCGACCGCGCTCCGCCTGATCGAGCTCCGCTAGGCAGCGCCGACGGCCTCGGGGACGCGCACGGTCGTCTCCGTTTCGAGCTCGGGCTCGGGCAGGCCGGCCTCTCCCTCGACGTCGAGCGCGGGCAGCCGCCGGTCGAGCCACGTGGGCAGCCACCAGTTGGCCTGGCCGAGCAGCACCATCGTCGACGGCACGAGCATGATCCGCACGATCGTCGCGTCGACGGCGACCGCGGTCGCGAGCCCGACGCCGACCATCTTCACCGTCGGGTCGTCGTTCAGCAGGAACGACAGGAACACCGCGATCATGATGAGCGCCGCCGAGGTGATCACCCGCGCGGTGTGCGCGAGGCCGTCGACGACGCTCTCGAGGTTGTCGCGGTCGCTGAGGTACTCCTCGCGGATCCGCGAGAGCAGGAACACCTCGTAGTCCATCGACAGGCCGAACAGGATCGCGAACATCATCATCGGCACGAACGAGACGATCGGGACGGTCTCCTCGAGACCGACGAAGTCCCTTGCCCCAGCCCCACTGGAAGATGGCGACGACGACACCGTACGCCGCGCCGATCGACAGCAGGTTCATCAGCGCCGCCTTCAGCGGCACGAGGATCGAGCGGAACACGAGCATCAGCAGCACGAACGACAACAGCACGACCGCGCCGATGAACACCGGCAGCGCTCCGGCCACCTTGTCGGCGAGGTCGATGAACATCGCGGTCTGACCGCCGACGTACACCCGCGCGCCGGTGCCCTCGGTGGTCGCGGGGAGCGTCTCGTCGCGGAGCCGATGCACGAGGTTCGGTCGTCGCCTCGTCCTGCGGCGCCGAGCGCGGCACGGCGGTGATGACGGCCGTGCGACCGTCCGGCGAGAGCACGGCGGGACGGACGCCTGCCACGTCGGGGTCGGTCGCGACGGCAGCCTCGATGGCCTCCAGCGCAGCGGTGTCGTTCGCCTGCGCGAGCTCGACGGTGAGCAGCAGCGGTCCGTTCGATCCCGGCCCGAACGCCTCGGTCATGAGGTCGAACGCGCGACGCTGCGTCGTGTCGGTCGGCGCCGTGCCAGCGTCGACCTGGCCGAGGCGCATCGAGAACATCGGCACCGCGAGCAACGCCAGGACGATCGTGCTGAGGATCGAGATGCCGCCATGGCTTCGTGCCCACGTGCCGGCCCCACCGCGCCCACCCGCCGGCGTGCGCGCCCTCGCCCTTCGGGCGCATCCCGGGGAGACGGAACCGGTCGATCGCGCGCCCGGCGAAGCCGAGCAGCGCGGGCAGGAGCGTCAGTGCCGCGACCACGGCGACCGTGACGACGATCGCCGCTGCCGTGCCGAGCAGGCCGACGAACGGGATGCCCGAGAGCCACAGCCCGAGGATCGCGATGATGACCGTCGCGCCGGCGAACAGCACGGCTTGGCCGGCTGTCGCCATCGCGCGCCCCGCCGAGTCCTCGACGGTGTACCCGAGCGCGAGGTGCTGGCGGTGCCGCGTCACGACGAACAACGCGTAGTCGATCCCGACCCCCAGGCCGATCATCGCCGCGAGCGTCGGCGCCACGGTCGGCACGTCGATCGCGAGCGCGACGAGCATCACGGCGGACATGCCGCCGAGCAGCCCGAGTACCGCGGTCACGATCGGCAAGCCCATCGCGATGACCGAGCCGAACGCGAACAGCAGCACGACGACCGCGACCGCGAGGCCGATGAGCTCCGAGCCGCCGGGCTCGCGCTCCTGCCCGCTCTCGACGAGCGGCCCGCCGAACTCGACCTGCACGCCGGCCTCGCGCGCCGGCTCGACCGCCGCGTCGAGCCTCGCGATCGCCGGTTCGCCGAGCGTCGCCGCGTCGAGGTCGTAGTGCACCGTGGCGAACGCCGTTCGACCGTCCTGCGAGATCCCGGCCCGCGCGCCCTCGACGCCGGGGCGTTCGACGCCCAGGACGTGCGGGAGCGCTGCAACCTCGTCGAGCGCCCCCTGCACCACGCCGAGCGACGTGGGCTCCCGCAGGTCCGTCTCCGCGTGGAAGACGACGGTCGCGTCGGTCCCCGAGGCAGCCGGGAAGCGCTCGACGAGCAGGTCGTGCGCGCGCTGCGCCTCGGTCCCCGGGACCCGCCAGTCGTCGGTGAACCCGGCGTCCAGGAGCCGGCCCGCTCCGAACGTCACCACGGCGCCGACGACCCACGCGCCCAGGACGAGACGCCGACGGCGAACCGTCCCAGCGACCGAGCCGGTAGAGCAGCAGCGACAACGACATCTCGACCTCCTCGACGGGCGCGACGCCCGAGGCTCCACCGAAGATACCGACACTCGATGTCATCTGTCAAGCACTGCCATCTGGCGCGCCACGCCATCTCGTGCTACCCTTCCGCCCGATGGATGCGATCGGCCTGCGCGAGCGCAAGAAGCTGCGGACCAGGCAGGCCCTGGCCGCCGCCGCGCTGCGCCTGTTCGCCGAGCGCGGCTACGACGAGACGACGGTCGAGGACATCGCGGCCGCAGCCGACGTGTCCCCACGCACGTTCTTCCGGTACTTCACCTCGAAGGAGGACGCGGTCTTCGCCGAGGACGAGGAGCGCTCCCGCCTGCTCGCCGAGGCGCTGCACCTCGGTTCGGCCGACGAACCGGCGCAGGTCGCGGTACGACGCGCCGTCCTCGCGCTCGTCGAGCACCAGACCTCGGGTACGGACGGCCTCGGCAGGGTCCGGCTCGTGACCAGCGTGCCGGCGCTCGTCGCCCGGAGCCTCGAGCACCAGGCGCGCTACGAGGAGACGGTCGCGCAGGCCGTGGCCGAGCGCCTCCACGCCGACCCGAACCGCGACGTTCGCGCACGGATCGTCGCCGGCGCAGCGTTCGGCGCGCTGCGAGCCGCGATGCGAACGTGGGCCGCGAGCGACGGTGAGATCGACCCGGTCGAGGCGGCGGGACGGGCGCTCGACGTGCTCGACGAGGGCTTCGATCGCGCGCTCCGCAGCTGATCTCCGGCCGAGCGTCCGGTGGTGAGCGCTACCCGGCCCGGCGTCGCTCGGGGACGACGAGGTACCGCACGCCGAGCGTCACGAGCAGGCCGATGAAGCACGCGAGGCCGATCAGGATGCCCGCCTCGACCCACGTCGGGATGTAGATCGGGTCCGGCGCGAACTCCTGTCCGGGGCGCCCCCCGGGGATCCCCGGCTCGAGCCCGACGAGCGGCATGAACATCGAGGTCATCACGATGTTGATGCGCTTCGCGAACACGCCGACCATCGCGAGCACCCCAGCCGCGACGACCCACCCTCGGCGCTTGCGCAGTCGCGAGGCGCAGATCGTGAACGGGATCACGACGCCGATCGCCACCTCGGCCCAGAACACGGGTGCGAGCCGCCCGACGAGCAACACGTTCAACTGCTTCAGGTGGTCGGGGATCCTCGAGGCGTAGGTCGTGAGGATCTCGGCGAACAGCAGGAACCCGTCGACCGCGATGAACCACACCATGAGCTTGCCGAGGTCGTCGAAGACGTCGCGGTCCGGTTCCCACTCGGTCGTGCGGTCGACGATGTGCGCCGTGACGATCAGCAGCCCGAGCCCGGACACCAGCGCCGACGAGATGAACATCGGCGCGAGGAGCGCGGTGTTCCAGAACGGCCGCGCGACGAGCAGACCGAAGATCCACGCCGTGATCGAGTGCACGAGCACGGCCGCCGGCAGCGCGACGAACGCCATCGTGCGCATCGCGTCCGTGCGTCGCGTTGGGTCGCGTGAGGATGTACAGGTCGATCGCCGCGATCGACAGGTAGACGGTGATGATGATCACGTCCCAGATCAGCGGCGAGGTCCAGTGCGGCTGCCGGATCATCTTCCACACGATCTGCGGGCGGCCGAGGTCCGGCATGATCGAGATCGCTGCCGCCAGGATCGCCGCCCCGGAGAGCAGCACCGCGAGCCTCGTGAGCGAGGAGAACCGTTCGCTGCCGACGAGCTCGGCGCCGGCCGCGACGATGAGGCCGCCGGCCGAGATGCCGACCAGGAACATGAAGCTGATGATGTACATGCCCCAGGAGATCGTGTTCGACAGGCCGGTCACGGCCAGGCCGTTGATCCACTGGTAGACGAAGCAGCCGAGGCCCACGATCATCCCGCCGACCAGCAGGCCGGTCCACGTCGAGCCCCACGAGCGGCGCTCGGCGGTGCGCGAAGCGGTCGCGATGGCGCTCACAGCGATCGCCTCCTCCGCTCCTCGAGGTAGTAGACCTTCGGCTTCGTGCCCTTCTCCTCGAGGAGCTGCGTGCCGTTCCGGTCCTCGATCGTGCGGACCAGACGGCCCTCAGGATCGTTCAGGTCGCCGAAGATGCGGGCCTGCGCGGGGCACGACCACACGCACGAGGGCACCTGGCCCTCCTCGAGCCGGTGGATGCACATCGTGCACTTCTCGACCGAGCCGATCGGGCGAGGCTCGACCATGCCGAGGTCGAAGCCCTCGACCGCGTACTCGGGCTCGCCCCAGTTGAAGACCCGGACGCCGTACGGGCACGCCGCCATGCAGTAGCGGCAGCCGATGCAGTCGTCCTGGTTCACCGCGACGAGGTAGCCGTGCTCGTTGTCGACGAAGGTGGCCGAGGTCGGGCAGACCTTCATGCACGGCGGGTCGTCGCAGTGCTGGCACGCGAGCGGGACCCACGACATGTCGAGGCGGCCGAACTCGCCGGTCTCGGGCGTGTCGAGCTCCTCGCCCTTCGTGAGGATCCGGTTCCACCACATGCCGAGCGGCACGTCGTTCTCGGACTTGCAGATGACCGCGCAGGACCAGCAGCCGATGCACCGCTCGATGTCGACGGCCATGCCCCAGCGCGGGCTCGTCGGACGACCTCGCCGATGGCCCCGTACGTCGCGGGAGGCCTCGGGGAGCGCCTCGATCGGGTGAGACCTTCGTGCTCGTCAGCCACGGCGCACCTCGCAACGGCAGTCCTTCCATCCGGTGGACGGGGCCCAGATGTTCGGCACGTACCAGACCTCGTGGATCGGGTTGATCGCGCTCGACGTGAGCTCGTTCACGCCCTTGCCCTCGAGGAAGTAGCGGCCCCACCACCCCTCGGGCAGCGTGGCCGTGCCCGGCCCGGCCGAGTCGTGCACGTGCGCCCATGCCTTCAGCGACCCGCGGGAGTTGAAGACCTCGATCTCGTCGCCGTCGGCGATGCCGCGCGGCTGCGGCGTCGGCCGGGTGGATCGAGCACCTGTGGCCTGCCGCCGTGGATCTCCTCGAGCCAGGCGTTGTTCGAGTACGTCGAGTGGATGCGCCACTTCGAGTGCGGCGAGAGCAGCGTGAGCGGGTACTCGGCGGGGTCGTGCACGCCGTCGTCGTACGGGTCCTTGTACGTGACGACCTGCTCGCCGAGCTCGAGGAACCGGTCCTCCTCCTTGTAGAGCTCGATGCGGCGCGTCGGCAGGAACACCTGCGTCGCCTCGATCGGCGCCGGCGGCGACGCCGGCGGGAACGGAGCGAGCGTCCTCGATCTGCGCGAGGAACGGGATGTCGGGATCGTGCACGTTCAGGCGCACCGGTCCCGCCTTGCAGCTGCTCGAGCGTGATGCCCTCGTGGGCCCGCCCTCGAACGTCCCCGGCCGCGAGGATCGTCTCGATCGCCTTCTCCTCGTCCCAGCCCTCGAAGTACGGCGGCGTGCTTCTCGGGATCGATGCGCGCGCACGAGCTCGGACCAGATCTCGAGCTCGGAGCGGGACTCACCGACCGGGTCGATCGCGGGCTGCTGGAGCTGCAGGAACGGGTGGAGCGGCGTGGCCGTGAGATCCCACTTCTCGTACCAGGTCGTCGCCGGCAGCACGACGTCGGCCCATCTCGCCGTCTCCGTCATCTGGTGGTCGACGTCGACGACGAGCTCCATCTCGGCCAGGCGCTCGTAGACCTGGTTGAGGTTCGGCGACTGCAGCAGGAAGTTGCTGAACGTCAGGAACAGCGCCTTGAAGCCGTTCTCCGGGTACGGGACGGAGGGGTGCATCGTCTCGGTGCGGCCGGTGACCCAGTAGATCGTCGAGACGATCGGCCCGTGGATCTCGTCGGGGAAGTTCCACGGCGCGGCGACGACGCGCACCTTGTACTGGCCCACGTACACGCTGAAGCCGCCGCCGGACCTCGCCGACGTTGCCGGTCATGACCGCGAGCAGCGCGTACGCGCGCCCGGTCAGGTCGCCGTGGTACCAGTGGTTCGAGCCGCCGCCCATGAGGATCGCGGCGGGCTTCGTGCTCGCGTAGGCGATGGCGAGACGCTCGATGAGGTCGACCGAGACACCGGTGACCGCCGATGCGGCCTCGGGCGTCCAGGATCCGACCTCGGACAGGACGTGGTCGCAGCCCGGGCGGGCGACGACCCTCGCGCCGTCCGCGAGCGTGACCTCGAACGTGCCGGTGAGTGCGGGCTGCGACTCCCGCCGGCACGCCGAGCCTGTCGATGCCGACGGTCGCCGGCGCGCCGGTCGCGGTCGTCCCAGACGACGAACCGCTCGGTCGAGCCCCCCGCGCGGAGGTCGGCCTCGCGCAGGCGCTTGCCGGTGCCGCTCGTTCACGAGGAGCGGGGCGTCGGTGTACGTGCGCAGGAACGTGCTCGTCCTGCAGGCCCTCGCGCAGGATGACGTTCGCGATGCCGAGCGCGAAGGCGGCGTCGGTCCCGGGCGTTCAGCCGGATCCACGTGTCGGCCTTCGACGCGGTGGCGCTGAACACGGGGTCGACGACCACGATGCGAGCGCCGTTCGCCGCGGCGTCGAACAGGAAGTGCGCGTCGGGGATCCGGGTCTCGAGTGGGTTCGCGCCGACGACGAGCAGGAACTTCGCGTTCGCCCAGTCCTTCGCCTCGTGCTCGGCGTTCTGCACGCCGAACGTGATGGGCATGCCCATCGGCAGGTCGCCGTTGTAGTCGAAGCACGTGCCGTGGCTCATGCCGAGGACCGCCGACGCCCGGTAGTTCGCGCCCTTGTGGACGTAGCCCGAGCCCGGCACCTGCCCGAAGACGTGGATCGAGTCGTACCCGTACGCCTCGCCGATGCGCTTCAGCTCGGACGGCGACGTGGTCGAGCGCCTCCTCCCACGTCGCCTCGCGGAACTCGCCCGAGCCGCGCTCGCCGGTGCGGATCAGCGGCGTCGTGATGCGGTCGGGGTTGTAGACCTGGAGGTGGTAGGAGAGGCCCTTCATGCAGCCGCGCGGCGTGTAGACCGTGTCCGGGTAGTCGGCGGCCTGCTGGATCTTCACGATCCTGCCGTCGCGCACGAAGGCGAGCTGCCCGCACGAGCCGGTGCAGTTCGGCGAGCAGGTGGTGCGCACCACGTCGTCGACGAGGATCGACGGGACGGGCTCCGCGCCGACGTCGTCGGCGAGGACGGTCGCGCTCGCGACCGTGGCGGCTCCCGCGGTCGCGCCGGCACCGGCGAGGAACTGCCGTCGGGTGACCGTCATCGCTCAGATCACCTCCCGCGCTCCGGGACACCGGCGATCGAGCATCCGGTGATCCGCGCCACCGCACACGGCGCACCGGGTCGTGCTTCGCCCCTCGGCCGCCGGGCGCGCGAACCGGACCGCCTGCGCGGCGGCGGCCAGCATCTTGGCGCCGACGAAGGCGGCCGGAACGGCCAGCAGCCCCGCCAGGAACCCTCTCCTCGAGGCCGGATCGGCCACGATCCCCACCTCCTACGTTTAGCGCGGGACTAAAGGAATAGCGGATGGGGCGGGGTCGTGTGCCGGGACGAAGGTCCCGCGAGTCCCGGGACCCGGGAGCGCGTCGCTCACGAGCTGAGGAGCCGCGCCCGAGCACCTTGCCGAAGCCACCTTCAGAGCCGCTCGTCGCTCGGTCGGCTTGAGCCCGAACGCCAGCAGGGACACGCCGTACGCCACCGCGCCGGCGCCGGCCGACACCACCAGGTTCACGAGCCACTTCGCCTCGGGCAGCACGAGGTGGACCGCGAACATCGCGGCAGCTCCGATCGCCGCCGCCGGTACGAGCCGCAGGAAATGGCACGCTCGAACGGCCAGATGCGAACGAACCGGCTTCACCAGCAGCAGCCGTGCGATCGCCGATACCGCGAGCGTGCAGGCCTGCGCGATCGCCGCCCCACGGATCCCGAGCACCTCAGGCCGGGCGAGCGCGAGCGCGATCGTCACGTCGAGCGCGATCGCGCCCGAGGTACACCACGAGGTCCCAGCCCGTGCGCCCGATCATGATCAAGATGAAGCCGACCGTGCCGACGCACACCGGCACGAGCATCCCCGCGACCAGGATCAGCAGCGCGTCTTGCCCCTCGGTCGAACCCGGACCCGAAGATCCGCAGGACCTGGTCCGGCATCACCAGGAGCACGAGCAGGATCGGCAGCGTCGCCGCCAGGGCCCAGCGCGTCACCGACTTGTAGAGCTGGTCCAGCTTCTCGTGCTCGCCGCGGTGGTGCAGATCCGCGACGAACGGACTGAACATCAGGGACAGCGAGGTGAGGAACAGGAACAGCGTCTGTCCCGCCTGCAGCGTCGCCGCGTACACGCCGGTCACGCGGTCGCCGGCGAGGGTCGAGAAGACGTAGAAGTCCGCCCAGAACACCAGGTGCGAGAACAACGCGGCTGGCGCTCTGAACGCGCCGAAGCGCACGAGCGCACGCGTGTGCTCCTCAGGGATGCCGCCCCCCTCGACGACGCCGGCGAGTGGCTTGCTCTCCCGTTCCCACGCCATGAACGCCGCCACGAGCGCGACGAACCACGACGTCGCGTACGCGAGCACCGTCGCCCCCACGGTCTGGGCCGCCGACCCAGAACGCCAGCGTGAGCGCGATCCAGCTGAGCGGCTGCCCGATCCACTGCACGTACAGCGTGTGCCGCATGATCTTCAGTCCTCGGGTCGCGCCGAGGTAGATCTGCGTCATCGCCGCGAGCGGCAGCGCGAGGGCCGCCGCCATGAACGCCGGCTGCGCGACGTCCGGCAGCTCGGTGAGACCCTCGGCAAGCGCGCCGGAGGCCAGGAACACGACAACGCCCGCGAGCACGCTGACCGAGAGCGCGATGAGCGAGGCTCGGCGCACCAGGCCGCGCACGCGCCCGCCCTCGCCCTTGCCCATGAGGATCGCGACGAGGCGGATGTTCGCTACGTCCATCCCGAACCGCGTCGCGGTCGAGCCGACGAACGCGAGCTGTACCGCGAGCGTCACGATGCCGTAGTCGCGCCTCGCCGAGGGTGCGCGACATGAGTACCTGCGCGGCGGCCGCGGCCACCGCGCCGATCGCGAGGCCCACGACGTTCTGCGCCGCGCCCCCGAGGATGTCGCGTTGGTCGCCGAACCGCTCACGGGGCAGGACATCGTCGAACGCTCCGCGGATGCTCCGGCTCACGGCCCCCAAGTATCCACGACGCGAGGGGCGTTGCCCGTGGAGCTTCCGTGACGGTGGACGGTCAGAGCCCGGGCAGCTCGTCGATCCCGGCGTCCTTCGCGACGTGCTCCACCAGGCCGCGGAGCTCGGCCACCGCGCGGGGTCGAGCGTCGGGCCGCTCGTAGGCCTCGAGCAGCACGGCCACGCGCTCCTTCGCGCGCGTCCCAGGTGTCGAGCCCGCCCGACTGCAGCCATCCGCGCGTCGAGTCGCGGTCGATCACCTTCGAGGGCACGTGCTGCTCGAGCGCGAACAGCTCCTTCGTGGCCCGCTGCTTCAGGAACTCGCCCTTGAAGGCGATCCCCTCGAACAGCTCGAGCGCGAGGGTCTCGGTCCGCGGCTGCACGCCGGCGAGCAGGCGCTTGGCCATCGCGATCGCCTCGGCGTCGACGACGAGCTTCTCGGGGCTCTGGCAGGCGAGGAAGTCGAGCATGCCCGCCCCGGAGATCATGTTGATCCCCGCGAGCGCGCCGATGACCGCCGTGATGCCGCTCTCCATGCCCGCCTGCGCGTCGACGACCTTCGCGTCGCTCGCGCCCAGGTACGTGTGCGTCGGCAGGCCGAGCGACTTGCCGACCTGCGCGTAGGAGGCGTCGATCATCGCGGTCTCGACGGCGCCCATCGGCGTCGTGCCCTTGCGCATGTCGAAGATCGCGGGCGCGCCGCCCCACACGATCGGCGACCCCGGCTCCGCGAGCTGATGGATGGCGATGCCGGACAGGCACTCGGCGGCGTGCTGCGTGACCGAGCCGAGGAGCGTGACGGGCGCGGCCGCACCGGCGAGCGGCATCGAGACCATCTCGGCCGGCACGCCGGCGCGCGCGAGCTCGATGAGGTTCTGCGCGCCGAACGCCGACCAGATGAGCGGCGGCGAGGGACAGACGTCGAAGACCGCTTGCGGCTTGCGGGCCAGCGCCTCGCGACCGCCGGCGAAGACCGCGAGCATGTCGATCATGTGCTGGAGCGTCGTGATCGAGAACGCGCCCGTCACGATCGGCCGCGTCGAGTGCATCAGCACCGCGTACAGCCGCCACAGGTCACCGATCTCCTTCGGGACCTCGTCGCAGACGATCGCGGTGGACTGGGCGTCGAGCTCGGGCAGCATCTCGGCGACCTTCACGAGTCGCACGAGGTCGGGCGTCCGCGAGGGCACGGTGCTCGAGCGTCTCGGGGTCCAGGACGTGCACGCCCGACGAGCCCGGGGTCGAAGTGCACGGCGTCGCCCCCATAGGTCACCGTCGGCTCGCCGGCGCGGTCGTGCAGATGGAACTCGCGCGGGACGGTCTCGAGGGCGGCACGCGCGACGGCCTCGGCGCAGGCAACGCGACGTCGTCGTCCGCGCGGGCGCCGGCGGCGAACAACAGGTCGAGCGCCTCGGGCGACTGCACCTTCACCCCGTGGTCGCGGAGCAGCAGGAACGCCTCGTCGAGCACGCGCTTCACGAGCTCGGCGTCAGCAGCTCGAGCTTCGGCTGCATCCCGGCCTCACCCCCTCACGCCCCGACCAGCTCGACGAGCGAGCGAGACCGCCCGCGCGGCGTCCTCGCCGAACCCGTCGGCGCCGATCTCGGCCGCCCACTCCGGCGTGCAGGGCGCACCGCCGACCATGACCCTGACGCGCTCGCGCAGGCCGGCGGCGCCGAGCGCCTCGACCACCTCACGCTGACCGGTCATCGTCGTCGTGAGGAGCGCGCTCACGCCGACGAGGTCGGCGTCGACCTCGCGCACCTTCTCGACGACGGCCTGCACCGGCACGTCGACGCCCAGATCGAACACCCGGAAGCCCGACGCCGAGAGCATCGTGCCGACCAGGCTCTTGCCGATGTCGTGGATGTCGCCGTGGGCGGCCGCGAGCACGACCGTGCCGTGCATCTCGCGCTCGGCGCCGGCTGCGCTGCATCTCGGGCTCGAGGACGGCGATCGCGGCCTTCATCGCCTCGCCGGCAAGGACCAACTCGGGCAGGAACATGTTCTCCAGGCTGAACTCGTGACCCACGTGGTCGAGGCCGGGGACGAAGCCGCGGTCGATCGCCTCGAGCGGGTCCAGGCCTTCGTCGAGCACCTGCTGCGCGAGGTCGGCCGCCGCCTCCGCCTCTCCCTCGATGATGCTCCGCGCCATCGCCTCGAACAGGGCCTCACGCTGCATGGGATCGCTCCTCCTGGGGACTCAGCGGGTTCCAGCGTGACGCGGAGGGGCCGGTCGAGGGGGTGCCGGATGGCTGGGTGCGCAGGGCCGGTGGTCCCGAGGTGCTGACCAGGGGTCACCGGCCTCGGCGGGTGGGGGACACGCCCCGCCAGCCGGTTGACGGGGCCGCAAGCTCGGCGTTACGGCTCGGCGTGCATGAACCAGACGTGCGGACCCCCGCCGGGAGTATCGGCCGCCCGCTCGATCGCGAACCCGCGCCGCTCGTAGAAGCCAACGTTGTCCGGACGCGACGTGCACAGGAACGCCGGGACGCCGTCGGCGCGCGCCAGCGCGAGGCCGTGCTCGACCAGGGCCACGCCCAGCCCCGACCCTCGTGCCGCGGCGTCCACCGCCAAGTGGTCCAGGTACCAGTGAGGCTCGGCCGGGCGGGCGCCCTCGGCCCACGTCCAGAAGGAGCCGTACTCGGGACCGGCATCCTCGTCCGCGAAGGTGAGCTCCTCGAACTCGGCCTCGGTCCCCGGCGGCACCCAGAGCGCGACACCGGCGCCACCGTCCACGGTCCACAGCCAGCCGCGCCCCGCCGTGTACCGATCGAAGCCCTCGAAGAACGCTCGGACGCGCTCCTCGCGCGCCTTGCCCGGAACGGTCCACCGCATGATGGCGTCGTCCACGAACGCCTCCGCGAGCAACGCCGAGAGCGCGGGCACCTCCTCGACCGTCGCGAGCCGGACCTCGGTCACGCGCGCATGCTACCGAGTGCTCGTCAGGGTTCGATGTTCTGGTTGAGGTGGAACAGGTTGTCGGGGTCGTAGGCCCGCTTCACCTCGACGAGCCGCGCGTAGTTGCCCTTGTAGTTGGCCTTGATCCGCTCCTGGTCGTCGCCGGCCATGAAGTTGACGTAGCCGCCGGCCTCCGAATGCGGGGCGACCGCGTCGTAGTACCCGCGGACCCACGCGGTGTTGGCCGCGTCGTCGGCCGCATCGGACCACGCGCCCACGATCACCGGCGAGAAGGCCGCGTCGCGGTAGGCGAACGCGGTCGCGTCCGCCGCGACCCGGTGGCAGGCTCCGTTGATCGGGTACAGGTGCATCGTGGAGCTCACGGTCGGGACCCGTGGGCCGTGCTCGACGTGTGCCGCGATGGTCTCGTCGGTGAGCTCGGCCAGGAACGCCGCCTTCCAGTAGTGGCGAAGGCCGGTCGGCAGGAGCGCGTCGAAGGCGCCGTTCAGCGCCGGGTAGGGCATCGGGCCGACGTGCTCGGCGACCACGGGCGCGACGTCGTGGAACGGACGGAACGCGGCCTCGCCCTCATCGACCGGTCCGGCCCAGCACGCGACGATGGCCATGAACGTGTCGCCGTGCCGGTCCTCGGGGATGAACGGCAGCGGCGGCGCGATCTGGAACGCCGGGAAGCAGCCCATCTGCTCGGGCGCGTCGGCGATGTAGTCGCGGTAGAAGCGCAGGATCTTCTCGGCCTGGTCGAGCTCGAAGAACATCGGACCGCCGTAGATCGTCTCGACGGGGTGGAGCTGGAACTCGAGCGTCGTCGCGATGCCGAAGTTGCCGCCGCCACCTCGGATCGCCCAGAACAGGTCGGCGTGCTCGTCCTCGCTCGCCGTGACCTTGCGCCCGTCCGCGGTGACGACCTCGGCCGAGACCAGGTTGTCGCACGAGAGCCCGAACCCGCGCGCGAGGTACCCGATCCCGCCGCCGAGCGTGAGCCCCGCGACCCCCGTCGTCGAGATGATGCCGCCGGTGGTCGCCAGGCCGAACGCATGCGTCGCCTCGTTGAAGACGCCCCAGGTCGTGCCGCCCTGGGAGCGCGCCGTCCGGCGCTCCGCGTCCACCTCGACCTCGCGGAGAGCCGAGAGGTCCACGACGACGCCGCCATCGGACGTGCCGAACCCCGGCACGCTGTGGCCGCCGCCGCGGACCGCGAGGTCGAGCCCGTTCTCGCGCGCGAAGTTCACGCCTGCCACGACATCGTCGTCGCTCGCGCACCGGACGATGGCGCTCGGACGGCGATCGATCATGCCGTTGTAGACCGCGCGAGCCTCGTCGTACTCGCCATCCTCCTGCGTGATCACCGTGCCGCTTACCTGGGCACGGAGCTGCTCGAGCGTGGGTCCGCTCATGATGCCTCCCTCCGCGGGCATGCGGATCCCGTCCTGCGACGGGCGGAAGCTCGCACCCTACCAGCCGCGTCAGAGAGCCCGGTCAGGCGGGTGAACTGGGTGACGGAGGTCGATTCAGGCGCCCGGTGGCACGTACCCGGTCTGGATGCCGCGAGCCTCGTCGATCTCGCCCGGCGTGAGCAGCTTCACGGTTTCGATCCCGGCCGTGCCTGAGGCGGCCACCGCCAATGCGATCGCGGCCGCCGTCGTGTCGCCTGGCAGGTCGGCGATCACGTACGCGTCGGTGTCGCCGAACGCGAAGTAGAAGCCCTCGAGCGTGCCACCGTTCGCGGCGGTGATCTGCCCGATCTGCGCGGCGCGGTCCGCCGCACCCTGCTTCATGAGCCCCCGGATCCCGTCCTCGGAGTACGACACCTTCCACATGTACTTGGGCATGACGCCCTCCCCTCTGCGAGCAGGCGAGAAGCCTACTCGTACGCCTCCGGGCGTGCGAATCGAGCCATCGGCGCCGAGACGCGTACCATCCGCGCATGAAGCGGCTGAGCCCGGTCGCGCGTGCGGTGCTGACCTTCGCCCTGCTCGGACTGGTGGTGCTCGCGCTCGTCGGGGTCGCCGGGACCCTCGTGCTCCGCCGCCTGGCCACCGAGCAGGCGATCGCACAGGCGCGGGACTTCACCGACTTCTCCGCTCGCGTCGTCGAGCGCCGCCTGAACGACAAGCTGCTCACGGGAGACGCGGAGGCGAGCCTCGCGATCGCGTTGGTCGTGTCCGACATCGTGCTCCGCGATCCCATCGTGCGGGTGAAGATCTGGACCGCCGAGGGGGAGATCGTCTACTCGGACGAGAGCCGGTTGATCGGCGAGTCCTACAAGCTAGGCGACGACGAGCTCGAAGCGCTCGAGACGGACGGCGTGACGGCCGAGCTCTCCGACCTCGCGGCCCCCGAGAACCGGTTCGAGCGCGGCCACGGGGACCTGCTCGAGGTCTACACCGGGATCGAGACGCCGAAGGGCACCCCCCTGCTGTTCGAGACCTACCAGCGCTTCTCGAGCATCGCGAGCAGCCAGAGCAAGCTCCTCGCGACGTTCGCGCCCGTCCTCGTCGTCGCGCTCGTGGCGTTCGCGGCGGTGGAGATCCCCCTTGCCTGGGTGCTGGCTCGGCGCGTGCAACGCGCGCAGCTCGATCGGGAACGATTCCTGCAGCGCGCGGTGGACGCATCGGCCGCCGAGCGACGCCGCATCGCAGGCGACCTGCACGACGGCCCCGTCCAGGAACTGGCGGGCCTGTCGATGCGCCTGTCGGCCTCGGCCGAGGGATCGGAGGACGCCGAGGTCCGCGAGGTGCTCGGCGAGGCCGCCGCCGCGGCCCGCGCGAGCATCCGCACGCTCCGCTCGGCGATCGTCGGCGTCTATCCACCGAACCTCCAGCAGGCGGGGCTCGCGCCGGCGCTCTCGGACCTCACGGCGCGACTCCAACACGAGGGTCTCGAGGTCACCCTCGAGGTCGACCCGCCGGGCGGCTTCGGCCCCGAGGTCGACGAGATCCTCTACCGCGCGTGCCAGGAGGCCCTCCGGAACGTCGACGCGCATGCACATGCGACCCGGGTGGAGGTGACGGTGCGCCGCGAGGGCCCCCGGGCAGTGCTCGAGGCGGCCGACGACGGCCGCGGCATCGAGCCCGACGACACGGCTCGAGCCCGCGACGAGGACCACGTGGGCCTGCAGATCCTCGAGGACCTCGTGCGCGACTCCGGCGGCGCCCTCACGCTGCTCCCTCGCAACGGCGGCGGTACGGTGATGCGCGTGGAGGTGCCCACATGACGATCCGGGTCGCGATCGCCGACGATCACCGCGTCGTCCGGGTCGGCCTCGAGCAGCTGCTCGCGACCTTCGACGACGTCGAGCACGTCGGCTCGGCCGAGGGCGGGGAACAGGCGGTGACGCTCTGCGCCGCAGAGCACCCGGATGTGCTGCTCCTCGACCTGTCGATGCCCGACCTCGACGGCATCGAGGTCACGCGGCGCCTCGCAGACGACGCGCCCGAGATCCGTGTCGTCGTGTTCACGTCCTTCTCCGACCAGGAACGCATCGTGCAGGCACTCGACGCGGGCGCGATCGGCTACCTGCTGAAGGACGCCGAGCCCGACGAGATCCACGCCGCGATCCGAGCGGCCGCACGCGGCGAGGCGCCCCTGGCCCCGAAGGCCGCCGCCGCCCTGCTCGCCGAGCGCAGCAGCCGCCCCACCGCCGTCGACCTCACCGCGCGCGAGCGCGAGGTGCTCGGGCTCGTGGTGGCCGGGATGGCGAACAAGCAGATCGCGCGGCGGCTCGGCATCAGCGAGAAGACCGTGAAGGGCCACCTCACGAACCTGTTCCAGCGGATCGGCGTCGCCGATCGCACCCAGGCGGCCCTGTGGGCCGAGCGCACCGGCGCCCTCCGGGACTGAGGTCCCAGGACCATGGTCCCGTTGTCTCGACCCCACCAGAAGCCGAACCTTGAGGCATGCGAACCAAGCTCCTTCCCTGCCTCGCGGTGGCCCTCGCCCTGACGCTCGGGGCCAGCCCCGCTTTCGCCCGGGACGAGGTGAGCCGCCGCGGCTCGTGCTCGGGCGGCCCGAGCGAGTGGAGGCTTCGGGTGCGACGCGTGAGAGCAGCACCTCGCTCCGCGTGCGGTTCGAGATCCAGCACGGCGAGCCCGGTCAGGTGTGGCAGCTCTTCCTGTCGGATAACGGGATGCGCATCTACGCGGGCTCCAAGGAGTCCGACGGTGGCGGCGAGGTCAGCGTGCGCAAGGTGACGACCGACCGCGACGGCCGGGATCGCGTCAAGGCGACCGGCGTGGACCTCGTGACCGGCGAGTCCTGCACCGCCGTCGTCCGCTACTGACGTCCCGGGACCGTCGTCCCGTTGTAACCGAGACCGGCCAACCACGAGCCTGTACGTAGCCGCCGGACAGGCCGGTGGAGAGACCGAAGGAGGTCGTGATGATGAAGCGGATGATGGGAGTGGCCCTCGCCGGCGCGCTCGCCTTGACGCTGGCCGGAACGGTGCCGGCGATGGCGAAGGCCGGCGACGTGATCAAGCGTGGGTCGTGCAGCGGCTCGACCGACTGGAAGCTGAAGCTGTCGCCCGAGGACAACGGCATCGAGGTCGAGTACGAGGTCGACTCGAACGTCGCCGGTCAGAGCTGGAGGGTGAAGATCTTCCAGAACGGGGACCGGATCTTCGCCGGCACCCGCCAGACGAAGGGCGCGAGCGGCTCGTTCGAGGTGCGCTTGGTGGCGGACGACACGGCCGGCACGGACACGTTCCGCGGCAAGGCCGTGAACCGGGCGACCGGCGAGAGCTGCAACGGCACCGCGTCGTTCTGAAGGGCAGCGCACGAGCGGTCGGTTCGTGAAGAGGGGACGCGGGATGCGTCCCCTCTTCACGAGCACGCAGAAGCTCTCCCTGGCCGGCAGCGTCCAGCGGACGGGCTCGGCGAGCGGTCCGGTGAAACGCGAGAGGTCGGCCTCGATCCTCTCCCCTCGGTACGGGACCTTCATCCGTCAGCCGACGTCGGGATCGCGCTCCCGCGACGCGGCCTACGCACTCCGACGCGCGAGCACGTGATGGTAGGCGTAACCCTCGTCCCACGGGCCCTCGACATCGTCCTCGATGACGAAGCCGGCGCCCGTCACCCACGTCCGGACCTGCTCGATGCTCGGGTAGTGGTGGTAGTAGTCGTCGGGATCGTGCCAGATGACCTCGCCCTCGACGACGGGAAGGCCGGCGACCCGCGCTTCCTCGTTCGCAGCACGGATCTCGTCCGGCGGGACGAGCTCGACCGTGAGGTACAGCCACCCGCCCGGGCGAAGGGCCGTCCGGAAGCGCTCGAGGACGACCGGCCACTCCTCGGGTGGGAGGAACTCCATGGCGTCCACGCACATCACGCCGTCGAACTCGGCCCGGAACGGGAGATCCTGGAGGTCGTGCTTCTCGGTCGGGACCTCGGGGAACTTCGCGCGAGCCCGGTCCAGGTAGGCCCCCGTGTGATCGACGCCGAGGAGCGAGCGCCCGCTCTCGAGCACCACCCCGAAGTACTTGCCGGTCCCGCACGCCGCATCGAGCACGCGACCGCCGGGCGGGAGCATCGAGCAGAACCGCTCGACGAACGCCCAGTGCGTGTCCCCGATCTCGCCCCAGGAGTCGTCGTAGATGGAGGCCAGCCCGGACTCCTGCTCCTCGTTCACCCGCCGGAGCTCACGGAGCCATGCTGCCCGATCGAGCGCTGCGTCCGTCACGACCGCACCGTACTATCGTCCGCTCCGACGTGGGCGAGGGAGGAGCGGTGGCCGGGTTCCAGTACACGGGTCCGATCCAGACCGAGCGGCTGCGGCTGCGCGCCTTCGAGGCTCACGACTTCGATGCCGTGTTCGACATGCGCTCGCGCCCGGAGGTCGCCCTGTACACCTACTGGGAACCGCAGACCGAGTCCGAGGCTCGCGACGCGCTCGAGCGGCGGATCGGCTTCCGAGCGCTCCGCGACGAGGGGGACGTCCTGGCCCTCGCCGCCGAGCTCGGGGCCACGGGCGAGGTCGTCGGCGACGTCGTCCTGCAGTGGCTGAGCCGCGAGCACGCCCTCGGCGAGATCGGGTTCATCGTGCATCCCGAGCACCAGGGTCGCGGGTACGCGGCCGAGATGACCCGGCCTCTGCTCCGCATCGCGTTCGAGGACGTGGGTCTGCACCGCGTCATCGGCCGCGCCGAAGCCCGCAACGCCGCCTCGGCCCGCGTGATGGAGAAGCTCGGCATGCGGCGCGAGGCGCACCTCGTCGAGAACGAGTGGGTCAAGGACGAGTGGCAGAGCGAGCTCGTCTACGCGCTCCTCGACCGAGAGTGGCGGGCGCTCACCGAACCTTGACCCTGTCGATATCGCCGGTCCCCGTTCGTCGTAGGGGCGTCGGACGAGACGGCCCCCTTGGGCCGGGAAGGAGGGGACATGGCGGACTACGTGCTCCTGTACACGGGTGGCAGCATGCCCGAGACCGAGGCGGAGCAGGCCAAGGTCATGCAGGCGTGGACCGACTGGTACGGGCAGATCGGCGCCGGGCTCAAGGACGGCGGGAACCCGTTCGCGCCGGCTGCCAAGACGGTCGGGGGCAACGGCTCCGTGAGCGACGGCGCCCCAGGACCGCTGCACACCGGGTACACCATCGTCACGGCGGACTCGCTCGAGGCCGCGACGACGATCGCCAAGGGCTCCCCGGTCCTGAAGGCGGGCGGCAGCGTCACGGTCTACGAGACCATCGACGCGATGTAGCCGAGGAGCGCGGGCCACGGGGCGACCTCGCACGGAGGTCCATCCCCGTGGCCCGACCCTCGAGCTCGAACCGCCCTCGGCCCGGAGCGGCGGGCGCTGAACCAGGAGAGCATGCGTGACGTACGCGGGTTGAACGCGGGACAGTGCCCGCCGAGCAGGAAGGGAGTCGCCGCATGGAGGCGATGGCGGTACCGATCAAGCCGGGCAAGCTCGAAGCGTGGGAGGCGTGGTGCGCCGAGCTCACCGGACCTCGGAAAGCTGAGTTCGACGACATGAACCAGCGCTACAACCTCACGACGCACGGCGCCTGGCTGCAGGCCAACCCCGACGGCAGCAACCTCGCGGTCGTGGTGTTCGACGGCCCCGGCGCCTCCGGGTTCATGGGCGGGATGGCCCACTCCGACCACGAGTTCGACACCTGGTTCAGGTCCAGCGTCGAGGACTTCCACCCGATGGACTTCTCGGCACCCCCGCCTCCCGCGCCGCAGCGTCGCCTGTAGACAGCACGTACGCCGGCCATGCCGACTTGACGGCATGCTCAGGGTGTTCAAGGCCCTGAGCGACCCGACCCGGCTCGCGATCTACGAGCTCATCCGCGCGGGCGGCGGGGGCACGTACAGCGAGGAACAGGTCCAGAACAGCATCTCCGAGATCGCCGCCAACTTCGACGTGACCCTGTCGACCGTGTCCCACCACATCAAGGAGCTCCGCCACGCCGACCTGATCCGGTGCGAGAAGCGCGGCCAGACCGTCTACTGCTCGCCGAACACGGAGATCCTCGGCGAGGTCGAGCGATTCGTCCGGGGGGTGAAGGCGTGAAGAGCGATGCGCGGTTCGTGGACCGGTGCCTCCAGGAGTGCCCAGGTCCCGCTCGACGGAGGAGGTTGGGGATGGGTCCTGTCCGCTTGTGGTTCGGTCTGGTCTTCGTGGCCATGGGGGTGCTCGCGATCCTCGATGCCACGGGGACCGTCGCCTGGAGCCAGACGTTCGAGGAGTGGTGGCCGGTCGCGGTCGTCGGATGGGGTCTGGCCGACATGCTCGCCGACCGCCGCGTCTCGGTCGGCGGGGCCATCATCGTGGCCATCGGGTTCACGCTGCTCGCGGACGAGCAGGGGTGGACCGTGGAGGCGCTCGTGTGGTCCGTGCTCTTCCTGCTCGTCGGCGCTGCGATCCTGATCCCCGGCTCGCGCAGCGAGCGCGACAGGGGGCGCGAGGACCGCTCGGTCACGCCTGCATCGCAGAGCTAGGAGGACGTCACTCGAAGGGCTCCGGCTACCGCGCCCGCATGCGGTTGTTGCGAGGGTTGTGCTCGAGCTCGGCGAGGCCGAGCGCCTCGAGCAGCGGCGGCACGTACATCCCGAACCGTCCCGCGCAGGCCCTTCTTCAGGCCGTACCAGCCGCCGACCGGGTTGTCGGCAGATCGACCCCAGGCCTCCACGGTGCCCTCGGCCGCGGGCTTCTGCTCGTCGGCGCTGCCGAGCGGCACCCAGTCGCCGGCCGCCTTCAGCATCGCGTGCAGGTCCTCGATGCACCGGAGCTGGTAGCCGAGCTGGGTCTTGCCGACCTGGCAGACGAGCGCCGGAGGATCGGCCTCCTCGTCGCGCCACATCTGGTACTCCGAGGTCCCCGGCGGCGTCTTCAACACCCAGGGATCCTGCTTCGTGCCCGTGCCCTTCGTCCCGTCCACCCGAGCCTCCCTTCCACGACGCAAGGATCCGAAGGCTACCCCGAGATCCGCATAGCGTTCTACTTCGGAGCGCTCGGCCTGGACGCCCTTTCGAGGCTCGGTCGGTTCCCGTCGGCCGGGAAGATCGAGCGGGCAGCCGGTCGGGCGCGGCCACTACGCCGCAGGCGCCTCGAACCGGACGAGCTCCTCGCGATCTGCTCCCCCGAAACGCCGAGGACGAGGACCGGCCCGATGCCCATCGCGTACAGCTTGTACTCGAGCACCCTGGGTTGCAGCGCCGTGGAGTCCTTCGTCAGCAGCACGTCCCGGAAGTGGCCGAACGGCACCTGCGCCTGCTCGCTCAGGCTCAGCACCTCCGCTGAGTCCTCCGCCTCGCCTTGGTAGTACTCCTGCCGGTAGGTCATCCCGATCTGCGGATCGGCAGGCACGACCACACCTGCCTGGGCGCCGTCCACACCGGCCTCCCACGAGCCGGCCGTCGAGACCACCTTGCCGTTCTCGTACTCCTTCGTGTTCTCACCGAGGTACCAGACGTTGCCGCACACATCCTGCGCGTACCAGTCGCGACGTGTCCTCGACGAGCTCGCCGTCCCGGCTCACCACGTCGCGCACGACGGTCGCCGAGATGCCGAGGATCTCCTTCGTGCGCGCCTTCACCTTCACGACCACGTCTCGCTCGTCCCCGTGCGTGTCTGCCTCGCGGTAGACCCACTTCGTGCCGGGCGCCATCGGCCAGAGCGGGTTGTCGATGGCCCCAACGAAGTCCGCCGGGTCGAGCGCCACCGGGTCGCTCCCCTGCGGCAGCTCGATCGGGCACGTCACGGCCGCGATCCCGACGCCGACCCGGCGCCGTCGTCGCGACGAGCCCCAGCAGCACCGGCCCTGCGAGCCTTCGGATCATCTCGACCTCCTTCCTCCGTGGACGACCGCTCGTCCGGTCGTGAGACCGTCGCGCAGGACCCCTGAACCCACGCTGAAGGACGTTCAGCGTCGATTCAGCCCGGTTTCAGCTCACTGGTGGATGATGAGCCGACCACACGGGAGGGAAGCCGGATGCGGGTGCTCGTCGTCGAGGACGAGAAGCGCCTGGCGGCCGGGGTCAAGAAGGGGCTCGAGGCCGAGGGGTTCGCCGTCGACGTCGCGCTCGACGGGACGACGGCCTGTGGATGGCGCGCGAGCACCCGTACGACGCGATCGTGCTCGACATCATGCTGCCGGGCCTCAACGGCTACCGGGTCTGTGCGACCTTGCGCGAGGAGGGCAACTGGACGCCGATCCTCATGCTCACAGCCAAGGACGGCGAGCTCGACGAGGCCGAGGCGCTCGACACCGGCGCCGACGACTACCTCACGAAGCCCTTCTCCTCGGTCGTGCTCGTCGCACGACTCCGCGCGCTGATCCGCCGCGGCGCCGGCGAACGGCCGGCGGTGCTGTCGGCGGGCGACCTCCGCTACGACCCGGCCGCCCGACGCGCGTGGCGCGGCGACGTCGAGGTCACGCTCACCGCCCGCGAGGCCGTCCCTCCTCGAGTTCCTGCTGCGGCACGCAGGCGAGGTCGTCACGAAGACGCGAGATCCTGGACCACGTGTGGGACTTCGGGTTCGAGGGCGACCTCAACATCGTCGAGGTGTACGTGCGGCGCCTGCGCAACAAGCTCGACCGGCCGTTCGGGCGGGACGCCATCCAGACCGTCCGGGGAGCCGGCTACCGGCTCGAGGACGATGGCGGCTGACCGGGCCCCTGGCCGCCGGTCCCGCGCAGGCGGTATCCGCGTCCGCACCACCGCTGTGGCGGTGGCCGCCGTGGGCACGGCCCTCGTCGTCGCCGCCTTCGCGATGGTCGCGTACCTGAACCGGTCCCTTCGAGAGCAGGTACGCACGGGCGCCCTGACCAGAGCCGTCGCGATCGCCCGGGAGCCTTCGGGACCCCCGGTCGACGCGCTCGTGACCGGCGGCGATCCCGAGGAGGAGTTCGTGCAGGTGCTCGGCCCCGACGGCGCCGTGCTGTCGGCGAGCCCCAACGTCGACGGCTTCCCGGCCCTCGTCTCTATCGGTCCCGGCGAGACGCGCACGATCGAGGATGTTCCGTTCGAGGACGGTCCGTTCCTCGTCGTCGCGACCCGCGGCGGCGACGAGACGGTGGTCGTCGGCCGGAGCCTCGAGGACGCGCGCGGCGCGGAACGAGCCGTCACGGGCACGCTCCTGCCTCGGGATCCCCTTGCTCGTCCTCGTCGTGGCGGTGGTCACGTGGCGGGTCGTCGGCCGAGCCCTAGCACCCGTCGAGGCCATCCGTGAAGAGGTCGAGGCGATCTCGACCGAGCAGCTCCACCGGCGCGTCCCGGACCCGCCGGGGGACGACGAGATCGCGCGCCTGGCGACGACGATGAACCGCATGCTCGCGCGGCTCGAGGAAGGCCAGTCCCGTCAGCGGCGGTTCGTCTCCGACGCCTCCCACGAGCTCCGCTCCCCCGTGGCGTCGATCCGCCAGCACGCGGAGGTTGCGCTCCAGCACCCCGACAGCACCGACCTTCACTCGCTCGCCGAGGTCGCGCACGAGGAGTCGCTGCGCCTGCAACGCGTCGTGGAAGACCTGCTCCTGCTGAGCCAGATCGACGAGGGCACGGTGCGGCTCCGACTCGAGCCCCTCGATCTGGACGACCTGGTGCACGACGAGGCGGCGCGGCTCCGCGCCTCGACGCACCTGCGGGTCGAGAGCGACCGCGTCGAGAGTGCTCGCGTCCTCGGCGATCGTGACCGGCTCGAGCGCCTCCTACGCAACCTGACCGAGAACGCCACCCGGCACGCTCGGAGCACGATCGGCCTGTCGCTCCACCCCGAGCCCGGTTCCGTGGTCCTCACCGTCGAGGAGGACGGGCCGGGCATCCCGGAGGCCGAGCGTGCAAGCGTGTTCGACCGCTTCGTCCGACTCGAGGACGCGCGCGAGCGCGACTCGGGCGGAAGCGGCCTGGGGCTGTCGATCGTGCGCGAGATCGCCACGCTGCACGGCGGTACGGTCGCCGCGCTCGAGGGTGGTCTCGGCGGCGCGCGGTTCGAGGTGCGCCTCCCGGCAGCTCCGGAGTGACCTGGACCGTTCAGCGTGGCGTCAGGGTCCGTGACGCACCATGACGATGCGATCGGCGTACCGAACGCCGTTCCTACCGCAAGGGGGCGCACGATGCAGGAGCGCACGAAGCTCGCGATCGCGGCAGGCGGGGTCGTCGCCGTCCTGGCCATCGGGACCGGTGTCGGCATCGCCGCGAGCGGCGACAACGACCAGCCGCTCACGGGCAGCGACCTGGAGCACGCCACCGCGGCCGCCCTCGAGCACGTCGGCGCGGGTACGGTCGTCGAGACCGAGATGGGCGACGGGGGCGCCGCCTACGGCGTCGAGGTCCGCCTCGACAGCGGTCGGGTCGTCGAGGTCGATCTGAACGCCGACTTCGAGGTGATCAGCAGCACGGCGGACGACGACGGCTCGGACGCCAGCGAGGCCGGCAACACCGACGACTGAGCCACTGCTACGGGATGCCCGGCCGCCGCGGCGCATCGGTCACCGGCTCGGGCGCGTGCCAGACCGCCTCGACGTTGTTCCCGTGCAGGTCCTCGACGAACGCCGCGTAGTAGCGCTTGGAGTACTGGGTCCAGACCCCCGGCTCCCCGCGGGCGGTGGCGCCGCTCGCCACCGCAGCCGCGAAGAACGCATCGACCGCCTCGCGGTCGCCGGCGTCGAACGCGACGTGTGCCGCCGTCGTCACCGGCTCACCGCGGAAGATCGCGAAGTCGTCGAGCCCTTCGGCGCCGTAGCGGACGCCGTCTTCCTGCACGTGGAGCTCGGTGTAGTCGAGCGGCGCGAGCGCGGCCGTGTACAGGCGGCGGCTCGCGTCCAGGTCCTCGACGACGAACAGGACATGGTCGACGACGATGCGGCGCACGGTCATGATGACTCCACCCGATCAGTCTGTCTCAGGGCCCCCAGCGGGGCCACCATCCCGCTGGCATCGCGGCCGCCCGAGGTCGAGACTGGAGCGAAGATGCCCGGCGAACTCGACGACCCGGTCGTGGTCGACTTCCCGCTCCGCGGCGAGTGGGCGGCGGCCAACACCCCGGCGCACAAGATCCCGAGCCACGGGACCGACCAGCTCGGACAGCGGTACGCCTACGACCTGGTCAGGACCGACTCACGGAAGGGGTTCCACCTCCATCCGGCCGGACCCGTGCGCTCGTACCTCATCGGCGGACGAACGTCCGAGTGCTACGGCTGGGGCCAACCGGTCTACGCCGCGTTCGACGGTGAGGTCGTCGAGGCTACCGACGGGGTGCAGGAGCGAGCCTGGCTCCACGTCGCCCGCGAGCTCGCGCTCGTCCTGAAGAACGCGCTCACCTTCGACCCGGCGAAGGAAGGGCTCGACCCCGTGCTCGGCAACCACGTGGTCATGCGGGCGGACTCGATCTACGCGCTCTTCGCGCACCTCGCCCCCGGATCGGTCACCGTCGAGACCGGCCAGACGGTCCGGACCGGTGAGCAGATCGGCCGCGTCGGGCACACGGGGAACTCGACGGCGCCGCATCTCCACTTCCAGCTGATGGACTCGCCCGACCTGCTGAGAGCCGGGGGCATCCCCTGCGCGTTCCGCGAGTACGAGGTCGACCGCGGCGGCCGCTGGGAGCGGGTCGAGTGCGGCATCCCGCGGAAGACCGACCGCCTCCGATCCGTGCCCGAAGCGTGACCCCGGGCGAAGAAGGATCCCCGGGCGCGCTCAGGACCTCGGTCGAGGTCTCCTTCGGCTTCTTCGGCGGGAGGGACGATGCGTACGCCACGCCGCGCTGGACCCACCCCTCGAGCGCGCGCTCGGTCCGCAACCCGGCGGGACCCACGTAGAGGAACCCCTTCATCGGCCTGCCGGTGAAGTCCATCGGGCGGGCCCCGGGCTCGGACAGCGCAGCCTCCGCCGCTTCGGGCTCCATCCGCACCATCAGGTCGTCCCCGTTGACGCCGACGGCCATGTGCCCTCGCACCGTGTAGCACAACCCGCCGAACATCTTGATCTCGGCGACGCCGGGCACGGCGCCGAGCGCGGCCCGGATCCGCTCGGCCAGCTCCTCGTCGTAGGCCATGCTCGAGCCTACCCCACGTGTGTGCCAGACTCCCGGCAGACCGTCCATGGAGGTCCCGATGAGCCGCCTTCCCCGCGTGGCTGCCCTGCTCGCCCTGCTCGTTCCCCTGGGTCTCGCGACGCCGGCCACCGCGGCCGGGCCACAGATCGCCTACTACACGGACACGGGCGTCGCGGTGGTGGAGCTCGATGGGACCGTTCTCGCCTCGCTCCCGGACCTCCAGTTCTTCTCCCTCGACGGGAACCTGCTCGCGGGTTCCAGGCTGCGCTCGAGCGGGGGCGGGGAGCTCGTGACCGGGTACGACGCGTCGACCGGGCAGCGACGGTTCCGGATCAAGCACGCGTTCGCGCCGATCGCCCTCGCGGACGGTCGCAAGGTCGGGTTCATGCCGGACCGGTTCGCGCACCGCGACCCGTACTTCGCGTCGGTGTGGATCCGGAACGCAGCGGGGTCGCGAGCGTGCCGTCGTGCGGTTCGCCGGTCCGAAGCGGACCGTCAACCCCAAGGACTTCGAGGGCGAGGGCATCGCCGCTCGATCAGGCCTGGGACGACGATGGTCGGACGTTGGCCGTCACGTTCGGCAACGACGTGGACCTGTTCATCTACGACGTCTGGGTCGTCGACGTCCGCACGCGGGACGCCACACGCGTGACGCGAGGGCACGTCTCGCGGTTCCCCTCGCTCTCGCCGAGCGGCGACCGCCTCGCGCTGTTCCGGGAGCGCGAGAACTGCGGCGGACCCGCCCCCGGGTACCGGGCGGGCGACCTCCGAACGATGTCCTCGACCGGAGCGGACAAGGCCACGCTGGTGCAGGGGACCTGCGACGTGTTCTACACCGACCCGCGCTGGATCTCCGAGGACGAGCTCGTGGCCTCGCGCCTGACGCGCCAGTCTGCCGGGCGTCTACGACACCGACCTCGTCCGCATCGTCGCCGCGACCGGCACCGTGACCGAGATCGTCACCGGCGGCGACGTCGGGTTCTTCAACGTCTCCTCGGCGCTCCAACTCGTCGCGTTCGAGCGGGCCAGCGTGTTCCCCGGCTTCTTCGTCCACGACCTCGATACGGGGATGACCACCAGCTACTCCGAGGGATACTTCCCCCACCTCTCCGGCGCGCACCGGCTGACCTGACCCGCGGTCGCGGATCGCCACTCGAGATGCCAAGGTCACGGAGGTGCTCCAGACGGCCTGAGCTATCCCGATGTCGGTGACACTGGGCTATCGTTCCTGGTGTGGCCCGTTCGGCATCCCATCCTGCATCCCGACCTGCTACGATGCCGAGCGTGTCCGAGCAGTTCGCGATCCGGATGAGCGATGAGCTTGCACATTCCCTCGACGACCTCGTCTCCACGGGCCGGTTCGCCACCCGCGCTGAGGCGGTCCGCGCAGCGATCGAGCAGCTCGTAGACGCCGAGCGCCGCAGGGACATCGGCCGCCGGATCGTCCAGGGGTACACCGAACGTCCCGCAGACCGATGCCGAGGTGGCGGCCGCGACCGAGGCGGCCGTGCGCTCCATCCAGGAAGAGCCCTGGTGAGCCTGCCGGGCCGGGGCGAGATCTGGTGGGGCGAGGCCCCGGACGCGAAGGGTCGACCCTATCTGGTCATCACCCGCGACGAGGCGATCCCGGTCCTTCGTGCGATCCTCGTGGCGCCGGTGACCCGAACGATCCGACGGATCCCTACCGAGGTGCTCCTCGGCCCCGACGAAGGGCTGCCCACCGAGTGCGCCGCCGCATTGGACGCCACGACCGCCTTCCCGCGAGCGATGTTGGTGCGCCGGATCGGGACACTCGTGCCGACGCGGATCCACGAGCTCTGCGACGCGCTCACCGCCGCGACCGACTGCTGATCAGGTCACCGCGCAGCGATCGACGGAACGCCGAGCACATCGCTTCGGTCCGCAGGCATCCTTCTCGTCGGACGGTCGGCCGACAGCGCTCGCAGGACTCTCCACGACGATGGTCGAGAACCTGCTGTGCAGGTTCGTTCCTTAGCCTCTCCTTAACCCAGGCGGGTCCTGCCGATAACCCCCGATGTGGTCACCTGGTCGAGCCCAAGGAGGAGGAGGGATGCGATGAAGCGCAAGACCATCGGGCTGCTCGCGATCGTGAGCATGCTCGCGGCGTTCGCGCCGGCCTCGACGGCCCTCGCGAGCGACGACGGAACCGACGACCAGGACGAGCTCTACGGCGTGATCGAGAGCCTGCCAGCGTCGCCCGATCTCGTCGGCGATTGGACCGTGAGCGGGACGACGGTCCACGTGACGGCCGACACGGAGATCGACGACAGCCTCGCGACGATCGCGGTCGGCGCGAGCGTCGAGGTCCACGGCACGGCCGAGGCCGACGGCACGTTCACCGCGACCGAGATCGAGGGCACCGAGGACGCCGACGACGACGACTACGGCGAGATGCACTTCGAGGGCTTCGTCGAGGTGCTCCCCGCGACGACCGACTTCGTCGGCGACTGGACCGTGAGCGGGACGACGGTCCACGTCACGACCGAGACCGAGATCGAGCAGGATGACGGCGCGGTCGCCGTCGGCGCGGCGGTCGAGGTCGAGGGTCTGGCCGAGGCCGACGGCTCGATCACGGCGACGAAGGTCGAGGTCAAGGACGCCGAGGACATCGATGAGGACTCGACGACCCTGACCGGCATCGCGCGGGCGTTCCCGCGCGGCGACCACCTCGGCAGGTGGAACGTCAGCCGCCACGATGTGCGGGTGCTCGCCTCGACCAAGATCGTGCGCGAGCGGCTCCTCTCGAAGGGCTCGGACGTCCGCGTGTTCGGCACGATGCGGGCCAACGGGACGATCCGCGCGGCCAAGGTGATCGTCCGGGCGTCCTGAGCTCGGCAACGAGACACGTGCGGAGGGCGGCGGCGACGCCGCCCTTCGTCGTGCTCGGCGCGCTAGGAGTACGGCAGGTCGGCGATCGCGGCGGGGACCTCGAGCCGGAGGGCGCGCATGACGTCGATGGCGGCGCGCTGGCCGGTCTCGACCCCGCCGTTCAGGTATCCCTGACTGTACGTGGACGTGTGCTCGCCCGCGAAGTGCACCCGTCCCTCCGGACGTCCCATGTAGCCCCAGAGCCGCGTGTACTGCCCCGGCAGGAAGGCGGCGTAGGCGCCGTTCGTCCACGGGTCCCGCGTCCACAGGTCGAGCCACGCCGGCCCGTTGAAGCGCTCGGCCGTTCCCGACACGACCTCGTCGATGCGACCGACGTACTCGGCGGCGAACGCGTCCGGAGCGACGGCGTGCGGTTCGTCGGCCGTCCAGCTGGATCCGGTCCGCCCCCCCGCGTACACCGTCACGAGCCCCGACGAGCCCGACTGCGCCGCAGAGCTCTCCCACGTCTCGAAGTGCGGATCCGTGTGTTCCATCCCCCCGCTCCACGGTCGCCCCTCGACGCGGAAGGTCGAGGGACGGCGGTCGTACTGGACGAGGAGCTTCACGTCCATCCCCATGCCGAGACCCATGATCGCGGACGTCCGCTCCGCGGAGAACCCCGCCTCCGCGAGGTCCGCGAGCCGCAGCGTCGTGAACGGGAGCGCGAGGATGACGAAGTCGGCCGCGATCGGCGAACCGAGACCTCCGAACCGCAGCTCGTGCGAGCCGTCGCTCCTCACGCGCATCGCCTCCAGCGGCGCCTCGAGCTCCAGGGTCCCGGCGGGCAGCCGCTCGGCGAGGAGGGTGGTCACCTGGTCGTTGCCCCCGCGCACGTGCCAGCGCTCGTCCGCCCCAGGGGCCGGGATCACGAAGTAGTCCATCCAGGCGCACGCGGAGAGCTGGTCCATCTCGAGCCCGTACCAGCCGGACATCTGGCAGTCGAGGTACGAGCCGAGCGGCGAGCCCAGCACGCCGGGCACGCGCCTGTCGAGCCACTCCGCCATCGTCATGCGGTCGAGCTCGACCGCGGCCGGGGTGGCCGTTCCGTACGAGATGGCTGCGGCCGAGGGCTTGCTGCCCTCGGCGATCACGCCGATCCGGCGCGCCTCCCGCTCGACGGCGTCGGCGATCGGACCGACCTGCTCCTTGATCTCCGCGGCGGTGACGATGCTGCCGTCGACCCAGTTCGGCCAGATCGAGCCGGAGACCCACCCCTTCCACAGGTCATCGACCTGCAGGCCGAGCTCGTCGATCAAACCGAGCAGGTGGACGTGCCGGGTGTCGATGAACTCGCCGCCATGCTCCGCGATCTGGCCGTCGGTGAACCCGCGAGCGGTCCAGCACCGGCCTCCGACCCGGTCCCGCGACTCGAAGAGCTTGACGTCCACGCCGGCCTGCGCCAGGCGGTAGGCGGCCGTCAGGCCGGCGAGACCGGCGCCGACGACGACGACGCGCGCTCCGCTCGCCGACGGCGGGGCCGAGGGCGGCGGGGTGGATGTACGCCCTCCCTTCGAGCCTCCCGTGCACGCGGCGAGAGCGAGACCGGCCCCGAGCACCCCGCCCGCCCGCAGGAAGTCGCGCCGGGTCCAGGCATCGGCGAGCGGTGGCTGCCGTCCCGGCTGCATGGGGGAAGGCTACGCTTGACGATCCGCCCCGGCGTCATGTATAACCAACCGATTCCATAAGCGTAAGGTTATAGATGGCGGTCGATCAGCTCGACACGGTGTTCGGGGCGCTCGCGGATCCCACCCGGCGCGCGATCCTGTCGCGGCTGACCCAGGGTGAGGCAACCGTCGCCGAGCTGGCCGCTCCGTTCAGCGTGTCGCAGCCGGCGATCTCGCGGCACCTCAAGGTGCTCGAGCGCGCCGGGCTGATCTCCCGCAGCCGTCGGGCCACCGCTCGCCTCAGCCACCTGCGGGCCGAACCGCTCCGCGAGGCGACGGTGTGGCTCGCCGGATACCGGGAGTTCTGGGAAGAGAGCTACGAGCGACTCGACGAGCTGCTCGCGGCCCTGCAGCGCCAAGAGACCGATCGATCGCAGCCAGGCGATCCAACCGGAAGGAGCAGGTCATGACCGAGATGCAGATCACCGCCGAGCCCGGAGTGCCGCAGGTCCTGACCGCCCGAGCGCTCGACGCGCCGCGCGAGCTCGTCGTACCGCGCCTTCACCGAGCCGGACCTGCTCGTGCAGTGGCTCGGGCCGCGGCAGTACACGATGACGATCGAGCGGTTCGACCTCCGTGACGGCGGCACCTGGCGCTACGTCCACGCCGACGACGCCGGCAACGCGTTCGGCTTCCACGGCGTCTTCCACGGAGAGCCGTCGCCCGACGGCATCGTGCAGACCTTCGAGTTCGAGGGCGCGCCCGGCCACGTCTCGATGGACACCGTCACCTTCGAGGAGCACGACGGGCAGCACCACCGTCCGCACCAACTCGGTGTTCCAGTCGGTCGAGGCCCGCGACGCGATGGTGCGAGTCGGGCATGGCCGACGGCATGAACGAGGGTTACGAGCGCCTCGACGAGCTGCTCGCCAAGCTCGTCGCGAACGGCTGACACTCACGACAGAAGGAGGAGCAGCGCATGCAGAGGATCACGCCCGTTCCTGTGGTTCGACGGCCAGGCAGAAGAGGCGGCGAACCTCTACGTCTCGCTCTTCGAGGACTCGGAGGTGACGAACGTCACGCCCGGTCGCCGGCGGCAAGGCGCAGTGGGTGCGTCTTCACGCTCGCGGGCCTCGAGTTCATGGCCCTGAACGGCGGGCCGCAGTACCCGTTCACCGAGGCCGTCTCGTTCTTCGTGCGCTGCAAGGACCAGGACGAGGTCGACCGGCTCTGGTCGCAGCTCACCGCGACGGCGGGGAGGAGGGACAGTGCGGCTGGCTCAAGGACCGGTTCGGCCTGAGCTGGCAGATCATCCCCGACCGGCTGGGCGAGCTGCTCAGCGACCCCGACCCGGAGCGCTCCCAGCGCGCCATGCAGGCGATGCTGCAGATGCGCAAAGATCGACATCAAGGGCCTGGAGGACGCGGCGAACGGCGCGGCCGGCTAGCGATCGGTCAGCTCGCGTGACGGTCGAGGTGCGCATCGAGCCGAGCGCCGTCCGCCTCATGCCGATATCGGTACCGGAGACGCCGCGCGGGCTCGCGCGCCCGTCCTACTCGAGGTAGCCGAGGCCGCGGAGGTGCTCCTCCATCTCGTCGGCCTCCGTGTCGCTCACCGTCGAGTCCTCGTCGATCGGCCCGGTCAACCCGGGGATCGTGACCGCCGGCGCCTCGGCCTGCCTCACCTCGGCCGAGCCGACGAGCTCGTGCAGCACGCGGCCGGTGTGCTTGACCGTCGCGGGCGCGTCGAGCGCGGCCAGGATCGTCGGCGCCATGTCGATGAGGAACGGCTCGGTCTCGAACGCCTTCACGTTCGGCCCGGCCGCGACGATCACGCCCTCGGGCCGGTGGTCACCGCTGATCCAGTCGGCGTCCTCGAGCGCGGTCTTCGCGTGCGTGAGCGAGTAGAGCTCGGCCGGCTCCATGAGGATGTCGGGCGCCGTGTCGGCGTGCTTGCCCTTGAAGATCTCCTCGCGCTTGTAGATCGCCTTCACCGGCTTCTTGCCGGTCTTCGGATCCACGAAGCTCGCGAGCCGGTCCATGACGTCGTCGCGCACCTTCTCGAAGTCGGCGGGGTCGACGATGCCGTCGGGCTCGCGACCGGCGAGGTTGATCGAGACGCCCTCGCCCGTCGAGCGGATCGTCGTGAACGCCTTCGTCTTGGACCAGTTCACCGACTGCGGGAGCGAGACCTTCCCGTGCAGGCCGAGCATGTCGTACGCCTTGCGCGCGACGTTGCGCACCCACCCCCACTGCATCGGCCCGAAGACCACGTTCGAGGCGCTGAACTCGAGGTAGCCGAACGACTTCAGCAGGTGGTCCATGTGGATCGTGCGCGTGACCGACTGGAACCCGTGGTCGCTGATGAACAGCACGAGGTCGTCTGAGCGCGTGCGCGAGACGAACGAGCCGATCGCGTCGTCGAGCTGCTTGTAGACGTCGCGCACCTTCGCGCCGAGCGCCGTCTTCGAGTTCTTCGCGTAGTCCGGGTGATCCGGCCCGACGTAGTTCGACAGCGCGTGCTGCGTCCGGTCGACCGAGACCCACACCGAGGCCATCAGGTCCCAGTCGGTGTTGTCCATCAGCCACTCGGACGCGCTTGATCCGCTTGCCCGTGATCTCGAGCGCCTCGGCCAGGTACGGCTCGGGCCGGTTGCGGTAGGTGGTCCACGACATGCCGTTGATGACCCACGGCACGCCCGCCTTCTCGAGCGTCTCGGGCAGGTCCGCCGGCTGCGAGTAGGTGCGCCCCTTCGGCAGCACGCCGCCCGCGAGGATCTTCCCCGTCGATGTCCGGCGGCGGGAACATCAGCGGCACGTCGGCGTAGACCCCGACCTTGCCGGCCGCCGAGAGGTCCTCGACGAACGTCCGCTCCCCGATCGACTTGTACGTGACCGGGTACTGCTTGTGGGTCCCCGGCACGGTCTCGAGGATGTCGTAGACCCCGTGATCCGCCGGATCGACCCCCGTCAGGAACGACGGCCACGCCGCCCACGAGTGGGTCGGCACGGTCGAGCGCAGGACCGCCTTCTGCCCTCGATCGATCAGGGCCTGGAGGTTCGGCAGGTCACCCCGCTCGAGCAGGGGGTCGAGGATGCGCCAGTCGGCGCCATCCCATCCGATCAGCAGCACTCGCGGCATGGATATCAGTCCTCACCAGGGGTTTCGGGTCCGCGGAAGTGTACCGAAGGGCTCCGGCTGGAGGGCTTGTCTTCGCAGCCCCGACCCGGTTCATCGACGCGAACCGCACGCGTCGAGAAGGGGGTAGGTTCCTTCGTCGACGGACCCCGCCGACGGACGAGGACGGCCATGGAGAAGACGAACCGGTCACCCGCCGAACACATCGCCTCACTCCCCGCCGAGCGGCGAGAGGACATCGAGCGGCTCGACGCGCTGATCACCGACCTCATGGCCGGCCAACCCAAGACGATGTGGGAGGGCCGGCTCTGGGGTGGCAGCGACCAGCAGATCATCGGCTACGGCGACTACAGCTACACGAAGTCGAACGGGGAGACGGTCGAGTGGTTCATCGTCGGGCTCGCCGTCCAGCGGAACTACATCAGCGTGTACGTCAACGCCACCGACGGTCGCGCGTACCTGGCCGAGAGGTACGCCAAGAGGCTCGGGAAGGTCAAGGTCGGGAAGAGCAGCATCAGCTTCAAGTCGATCGACGACGTCGATCTCCAGCAGCTATCGGATCTGATCACCGAGGCCAAGCGCCTCATGACCTGACCGGGGTCGACCCTCGCGCGCCTCTCGCGCGGGAGGTGCGGCGGGTCAGCTCACGAGGAGCCAGCTTCCTTCGGCCAGGTCCACGCGTAGTAGGCGACGGCCGCGAGCAGCACGACCTCGATGGCGCTGCCCAGGAGGTAGTAGTTCCACTCGCCGATCGCACCACCGACGATGGTGAGCGCATAGACGACGCTCAGCGCGATGTTCACGACCCGGTTGATCCGCGGTCGCAGGACGAGCGCGCCGAACACCATCAGCGCCGGGATGACGACGTAGGCCGTGGTCCCCAGCAGGAACGACTGGTTGATGGTGAACCCGCCGATCTCGCCGGCCGCGATGTCGGCCCGGACGTCGGCTCGGTAGAAGCTGAACAGGTCGACGTACGCGAAGACGAACATCATCGACGCCCAGAGCGCCGAGATCTTGACCCTCACGTTCACCGGGAACGGTTCGAGCTGCGTCCCGGCGGTCATGGGTGCCCGCTCGGTCCGCCGATCGGTCCTCGTGGCCATGCTCCCCTCCTCCTCGGTTTACTAAGTAATCGTACGGGATACTTAGTAAACTGCCAACCGAGATGGCCCGAGAGTCCGACGAGCACGCGACGCCGGAAGCCCCTCACCCGGGAGCGGGTGCTCCGCGCCGCGATCGCCCTCGCCGACCGGCACGGTGTCGATTCCCTCACCATGCGGCGCCTCGGCGGCAAGCTCGGCGTCGAGGCGATGGCCCTCTACAAGCACGTGGCCAACAAGGACGAGATCCTCGATGGGATCGCGGAGCTGGTGGTGGGTGAGATCGAGATCCCTGCCCCCGGGTCCGAGTGGAGGACGGCGATGAGGCAGCGCGCCATCTCGGCGCGACGGGTGCTGAAGCGCCACCCCTGGGCGATCGGGCTGATGGAGTCGCGGGGCAGTGCCGGGCCGGCCACCCTGCGGTACGTGGAGGCGGTGCTCGCCACCCTGCGCGACGGCGGCTTCTCGGTGGAGATGGCCACCCACGCCTTCTGGCTGCTCGACAGCTACGTATATGGGCACGTCATCCAGGAGATCAGCCTGCCCATCGGAACATCTGAGCAGACGGCGCCGTCGGCCGGGCAGCTGCTCGACCAGCCCGACATCGGCGACTACCCCCACCTCGCCGAGGTCGCCGCCGAGGCGGTCGCCTCGGGCTACAACATCGACAGTGAGTTCGAGTTCGGTCTGGACCTGGTTCTCGACGCGTTGGACGGGATCAGAACACGGGCACCATGATGCTCCGGCGCTCCCCCTTCAGGTCGCTGTCCGCGTAGCGGGCTCCGCCGATCGGCCGTGGAGGCTCGTGAAGTCCAGTAGTCGTCAAGCGTCCGGACGTGCCCAGGTGGCATGGCAGATCAGCGGGTCATAGTCCCTGGCCACGAGCTTCCACGCCTCGTGGCCATGACCCACCCGAGCGCGGTTTCCTCGAGGATCTCGAGGCCCGGCCCGCCCCGGCACGTCCCGACGGAAGCCGCTGACGGCATGCCGAGCTCGGCTTCGTGGTGCGTGAGCTCGGCCTCGAGCTCCGAGCCACCGACACCGCAGGCGGCGGACATGGAGCGGACGACGAGCCCGTGTAAGCGAAGAGCGGCACCCAGGCGTAGATAAGGGTGATGGAGACGCACAGCTCGGTGACACACGATCGGAGTCCCGGCTCCTCGTCTAGGCTCCCCCGGTGGACCGGGTCGACGTCGGCGGGCTGACGATCGCGTACGAGCGCCGGGAGACGGTCCGCCGCTCGTGCTCGTCCACGGCGGGATGAGCGACCATCGCGAGTGGAGCCGCCAGCTCGACGGGCTGTCCGACGGGTTCACCGTCGTCGCGTGGGACGCACCGGGATGCGGGGCGTCCTCGGACCCTCCCGAGACGTTCCGGATGGCCGACTACGCCGACCGCCTGGCCGGCCTGATCGAGGCCCTCGAGCTCGACCGGCCGCACGTCCTCGGGCTCTCGTGGGGCTCGACGCTCGCGCTCGAGCTCTACCGGCGCCGGCCCGAGATCCCGCGGAGCCTCGTGCTGACCGCGGCGTACGCGGGCTGGGCCGGCTCGCTCCCGCCCGAGGAGGTCGCCCACCGTCTGGAGCGGCTCCTGGAGCAGATCGAGCGCCCGGCCCGCGAGTGGGTGCACGAGTACATCCCCACGCTGCTGACCGAGCGGGCACCCGCCGAGATGACCGCCGAGCTGGAGGCGATCATGGCCGACTCGCGGCCGGCGGGACTCCGGCCGATGCTCCGCGCGATGGCCGAGGCGGACCTGCGCGACGTCCTGCCGACGATCTCGGTCCCGACCCTGCTGCTGTACGGCGAGGAGGACGCGCGTTCGCCGAGGGACGTCGCCGAGCGGATGCACGCGGCGATCCCCGGCTCGACGCTCGTGGTGCTGCCGGGGGTGGGGCACCAGGCGAACGTCGAAGCGCCCGAGGCGTTCAACGACGCGGTGCGGACGTTCCTTCGAGCGGCTGGGACGCAGCCGAAGGTACCCGCGAGCGACCCTGAAGGAGGAGGAGCCATGCCACCCGTCACCGTCTTCAACCTGAGGAGGGGAGACCGACTCGCAGATCTCGAGGAGGCCATACGGCGCGCGCTCGCCAGCATGCCCGAGCTCGCCATCGACGAACACGAGATCGACGTCGTTCCGGTCCTCATGCCAGACGGGTTCGATGGCGAGGTGACCAGGATCAACGTCGATCTCTGGGAACGGCCTGAGCGCACCAAGGAGGCCTTGCAGGAGCTTGCGACGCGACTCGCGAAGGCCTTCCAAGCGGTGGCCGGCGAAGATCGGCGGGTGAAGGTCGTGATCCGACCGTACGACGTCGGAAGGAGCGGGTGGGTGCTCTGCACTCGTCCTGCATCGGCCGGGGAGCCCTACACTCGTCGTCCATGGCGGACACCACCCTGCGGTTCGCACCCGACGACCTGGGGTTCATCGCCGACCCCTACCCGGTCTACGCGCACCTCCGAGAGCACGCGCCGGTGCTGTACGACGAGGCGACCGACCACTACCTGATCGCGCGGTACGAGGACGTGAACGCGCTGCTGCGGGATCGGCGGTTCGGGCGGACCTACCTGCACCAGGCCACGCACGCCGAGATGGGGCATCCGGATCCGCCGGGGTGGCACGACCCGTTCTGGAACCTCATCAACGCGGGGATCTTGGACATGGAGCCGCCGGATCACACGCGGGTGCGGCGGCTGGTGTCGAAGGCGTTCACGCCGAAGTACGTCGAGGGGCTGCGGCCGCGGGTGCAGGCGATCACGGACGGGCTCGTGGACCGGGTCGTAGGGGCGGGCGAGTTCGACCTGCTCGCCGAGGTCGCCGAGCCGCTGCCGGTGACCGTGATCGCCGAGATGCTCGGCGTGCCCGAGTCGGACCGCCACCTGCTCCGGCCGTGGTCGGCCGACATCTGCAAGATGTACGAGCTGAACCCGCTCGCTCGAGGCGCAACAGGACTCGGTCCGCGCGAGCACCGAGTTCTCCGAGTACCTGCGCGGCGCTCGCGCGCGAGCGACGCGGCGCGATCCCGGGCGAGGACCTCATCTCGCAGCTCGCGCTCGTGCTCGACGAGGGCGAGCGCCTGAGCGAGGACGAGCTCGTCGGCACGTGCGTCCTGCTGCTGAACGCCGGCCACGAGGCCACCGTGAACGCGACGGGCATCGGCTGGTGGACGCTGTTCCGCACCCCGGGCGCGCTCGAGCGCCTGCGCGAGGACCGCTCGCTGCTCCCGACCGCCGTCGACGAGCTCCTGCGGTTCGACACGCCGGCGCAGATGTTCGAGCGGTGGGTGCTCGAGGACGTCGAGCTGCACGGCGTGAAGATCCCGCGCGGCGCCGAGCTCGGCCTGCTGTTCGGCTCGGCGAACCGCGACCCCGAGGCGTTCGACCGCCCGGACGAGCTCGACCTGGCGCGCGAGCCGAACCCGCACCTCACGTTCGGCGCGGGGATCCACTTCTGCCTGGGCGCGCCGCTCGGCCGCCAGGAGCTCATCGTCTCGTTCGGCACGGTCCTCGAGCGCCTGCCGAACCTCGAGCTCGTCGCGCGAGCCCGTCTGGAAGCCCGGCTACGTGATCCGCGGCCTCGCCGAGCTCCGCGTCCGCGCCTGAGAGCCCCGGATCCTCACCCCGGCGGGCGACCACGCGCGCCGATCGTCGCGTCGAACTCGTCGAGCAGCTCGAACACATCCATCGAGGCCCACGCGCGGTTCCGGCGGCCGACGGTGAGGAGGCGGAGCACGTCCGCGCGCTCGAGCCGGTTGAGGGCGGCCCTCGCCGCCTCGTCGGAGACGCCCAGGAGCCTAGCCGCCGACTCCACCGAGACGATCGGATGGCCGGGCAGCCCATCGAGGATGCGGCGGGCGGTCGACCCTCGGTTGGGACGACCTGCCCGCTCGAGCCACGACGCACGGAGCTCGGTCATCTCTCGGCCCAGATCCACCGCTCGTTCGCCGGCCACCGTTAACGCGTCGGCGAAGTCGCCGCACCACGCCTCGACGTCGCCGGCCCGATAGGAGGTGAGCCCGACGACATAGCGGCGGGCATCGGCGGCGAGGACGACGCTCACGGGAGGAACGACGCGTTGGGACACCGCGCGCCGGCGAAGGATGAGGTGGATCAGACACCGACCCGTCCTTCCGTTTCCGTCCTCGAACGGATGGATGGTCTCGAACTGCGCGTGGGCGATCGCCGCTTGGACCACCGCGGACAGATCGTCGCGGTTGCAGAAGCGCATCAGGTCCTCTAGGAGCGCCGGAACACGGTCTGGTGGGGGCGGGACGAACTCGGCCCTCCGCGGCGTGTTACCACCCCCGATCCAGTTCTGGCGGTCCCGGATCCGCCCGGCGATGTCGCGGTCTTCGGGCGTGTGCATGAGCGCGGCGTGGATCGACAGGAGGTCGGCGACCGCGAGGGCGTCGGGTCTCATCCCGAGCTCGATGGCCCGAGCCATCGCGTCGATGTTGCGCACGATCGAGAGCGCGGTTCCCCGAGCGCCCTCGGGCGCGAACCGAGCTTCCTCGATCCTCCGGTGCGACAGCCGGAGTCCCTCGATCCTGCTGCTCGCGACGCTCTCCGCCCGCAGGAGCAGGCGTGCCACCGGCTCCAGGTCGTGGATGCCCGGCGATGTGTCCAGACGGGTGCACGCGCCCACGGCCCGCTCGATGGCAGCCGCGCCGCCGGCCGATAGCGATGGTTGGAGATCCCCGATCGGGTCGGGAACGAACGCCGAGTACGTGAACGGGCCTCGGTCCCTGCTCGAGACCATCTCGTGATGCCCGGTGGCCTCCCACGTCAGCTCAACCAGCTCGGCCAACAGAACGCTCCTTGGGTACGGCGAACCATATGCAAGGTTAGGGCATGAATCTTGGGTATGCCACTCCATACCCAAGGGTATCCGACACACCCCGGCTGGGCGTGCCTGAGCGCCATTGACTCAGTCCAGGACCTGGTCCATGTCACCCTCGTGAGCCGCGATCGCGTGTTGGGCAGCTACCCCGTGAACGTCGAATGGTGAGTCGGCCGGAGACCACCGGCCACCTCGGCATCCAGGGCTGAGCCCGACGCCGGTCCGCCGACGTTTCCTAGTGACCGCGTCGGGCCGCGACGAGGCCGGCCTCCCAGCCGGGCGCTCGCCCGCCGGCCGGTGGCCGGATCCCTTCCGTCGGGAGGCCGCTGCGAGCCAGGAGCCAGGAGACCACCGAGTTCGAGTTCCACATCTCGCCCGCTCCGAGCTCGTCTCGGCCCCAGACGAGCGAAGGCACCGAAGGGGCGAGGTCCAGCACGCGATAGGCCCGGTCCACCTCGTCGCTCAGTCGCTGCGGGCTCGCCACCGCTTCGAGGATGTCGGGGATGACCCCGTCCCGCCATCGGCGCACCTCGTATCGGAGCACGCGGAGCCGCTCGACCCGTCGGCTGCCGACCGGACCTTCCACGACCACCCCGCGCGATGCGGGCTCGGCGTCGGGGATCGGCCACGCGGTCTCGATGACGAAGCGCCCCTCCGGCACGCGCACCTCGAGCGCGGAGTGGTAGAGGTCGAGCGGCCGTCGCCGCTCCCGGTACGCCTGGATGGCCTCGTAGATGCGCCCGTTCAGCCGAACGAAGTGACCGCCCGCCCCCAGCGGGAGCCAGTACAGGTCGATGCCGACCTCGGCCGGGTTCCGTTCGGACTCCGGGACCGCCGGACCTGTGGATACTCCCGTCGGCTTCAGCCCTGGTCCGGTGAGGTCAGCAGGCCGAGCTGCCCCATCGTCCCCATCATGTCGTAGACGCCGTGGTGCTCGGAGTTCTTCCCGCCCTCGTCGAACGTGAAGACGTCGATCGCCCCCATCGCGAACGGCTTCCCGGTCGGGGGCATCCCCGGCATGAAGCCCTGGGTGTCGGTGCCGGTCATGGTGCTGCGGACCGCCACCTTGTCGCCGGAGGCGATGACGTCTTCGACCTCGATGTGCATGTCGGGGGTCTGCTGTCGCATCATCGTGAACATCGCGATCGCGCCCGCCTTGTCGGCCGTCCCGCCGGGCATGGGGTTGCGCTCGACGTAGTCCTCCGACAGCACCTCCTCGGCGAACGCGATGTCGCCTTCGTTCAAGACCCGTTGGATCAACTCGCGGACGGTGGCGGCGTTCTCTTCCGGCGTGGCCATCGCTCACATCCCTTCGGGGGCCGGCATGGCCCCGAGCTGCGTCATCATCTTCGGGATATCCATCTGCGCCCAGGTCTCGACGATCGTCCCATCGTCCGCGTGACGTGAGATCTGGATCCAGTCGAAGTCGACGGACCTCCCCGTCGCGGGGATGCCCCCGCCCGGCATGTCTCCGTCGTTCGTGCCCGTCATCCGGACGTGCGAGACGACCCGGTCGCCCTCACCGAAGATCTCGAGGATCTCCGTGTGGTAGTCGGAGAACATCTCGAACGAGCCCTCGTTCGCGGTGATGGCCCCTTCGACCCCGGGGGGGATGTGGTCCGAACCCGGCGTATTGGCGACGAAGTCGGCCGCGATGCACGCGCGTACCGTGTCGTAGTCGCGCTCGTTGTAGGCACGCTCGAGCCGCTCGACCAGCCGAACGTTGCGTGCGACATCGCTCATCGGACCCTCCCCTGGGATCGGTGGAAGCGCGACGCTATCCCGAGACGGGAGGTTCGCGCAACGTCGGTCCCCCACCCTCACCGTGACCATCGACCGGGCCCTTGGTGTGAGGCATGATGGTCCGACCGCTCATCTCCTCCAGGGGGTCCAGTGCGCAGAGTCTCCGCCTGTCTGACGACGCTCCTCGTCTCGGCGGTCACGCTGGCGGGTACGCCGAACGCTGCCGCCGACGGGCCGGACCTCATCCTTTATAACGCTGTCGTGATCACGATGGACCCCGATGCCCCCTCGGCGACCGCGATCGCGATCTCGGGCGAGCGGATCCTGACCGTGGGGAGCGACGAGGAGCTGCTCGGGCTCGCCGGCACCGACACGACGGTGATCGACCTCGCCGGGATGACGGTGACGCCGGGGTTCATCGACTCCCATGCCCATTGGATCGGCGACCGGGATCTCTACGGGGTCACGAGCGCCGAGGAGGCCATCCAGATGGCGCTCGAGGGCGGCTGGACGAGCCTGAACGAGCACTTCGTGAATCAGGACCGCCTGGACGAGCTCACCGCGCTGGATGCGGCTGGCACGCTCCGCGTGCGCGTGAACGCGTACCTGCCGGTCAACTACGGGGCCGACCAACGCTTCGGCATGTGGTTCAAGGACCACTCGCCCGGTGAGGTCGTCGGCCCTCGGCTGCGCCTCGCGGGCGTGAAGTTCTTCATCGACGGCTGCGGCCCCGACACGATGTACCTCAGCGAACCGCACGCCGACGACCCATCGAACCTCGGCGCGCTCTTCTGGGGGCGGCGCGAGCTGCAGCGACTCGTCCGCCGTGTGCACGACGCCGGCTGGCAGATCGCGGCCCACGCGTGCGGCGACGCGGCGACCGACGAGATGCTCCGCGCGCTCGAGCGCGCGTTCGGCCCGGGCGGCGGCGCGGGCGCCCGAGCGCGGATCGAGCACGTGATCGCGCTCCGGGACGACCAGTTGAAGCGCATGCGCCGGATGGGCGTCCTCCCCTCGTTCCAGCTCACCTTCGTGGACTCGGAGTGGAAGCAGGACCTGCGCCGGACCTTCGGGCGTGAGCGGTTCGACCTGCTCGGTCGCTGGCGGGACCTGATGGAAGATCCGAGGCTCCATGCGATCGGGAGCACCGACTCACCGTACGGCGGGAGCGACCTCGAGCCGACATCCGTGATGGATGCGCTCGTCCAGGCGACGACGCGGATCGGCCGGCCGGGAACCGGGCCGACCGCCTACATGCGCGAGCAGCGCCTCACCGTGATGCAGGCCCTCGAGGCGCTCACGGTCCGTGGCGCCTACGGCGTGTTCGCGGAGGACGAGCTCGGCATGCTGCGGGCCGGGATGCTCGCGGACATCGTCGTGCTTTCCGAGGACCCGCGCGACGTCCCGCGGGCAGAGCTCGAGCGCATCGACGTCGCCGTGGTCTTCGTCGGCGGCATCCTCGAGGTCTGCGCGGCCGGCTACGAGGCGTGGTGCCCCTAGCGGCTAGCTCCCGCCTCGGCCGTTCCCCGATGCACGGCGTAGGCCAGGCCGACGAGCCTCGCATCACCATAGTCAGGTATTCCAGAGTTCTGTAGTATCAGAGCCATGGATGCGCGCGAGCTGACCGTGTTGGTCGAGGAGCTCGCCGAGCGCGTTGCCCGGCTCGAGGGCTCCAGACTGACCGGAACCCACGGAGATGCGGCCCTCGTGCAGCAGCTGCTCGAGGGCCTCGAAGGCGAAGGGGCAGGCGAGCCCGGGAGCGCGACCGTCGTGTACGCGGGCGCGGGTCCCTGGGAGGACGGCATCGTCGCCTGGCAGATGGCTCGGGAGTGGGACGACGTCGGCTCCGCCCCGGCCGAGGGCATCGCCCGCGTGTTGTCCGCGCTCGCCAACGCGACCCGCATCCGCATCGTGGCGGAGGTGCTCCGAGGACCGGTCACGACCGGGGACCTCGCGGAACGGCTCGACCAGCCGTCCTCTGGACAGCTCTTCCACCACCTGAAGGAGCTGCTCGTCGCCAGGCTGATCCATCAGCCCGTGCGGGGCACCTACGCGATCCGCCGCCAGCACGCCGTGCCGCTCCTGGCCGTGCTCTCGGCGGCCACGGACCTCGCCGGCCCCGCGTCGGACGAGGAGCCGTCGTGACGAGCGCACCGACGACCCGGCTCCGGGCCCACTTGGAGGAGTTCCGGCGACGCTACGACGTCCCGGCGATCGGCGCGGGCGTCGTGACCCGCGACGGCCTCGATGTGGACGTGGTCGGCGAGCGGGTCCGCGGCGGCGGCGACCCGGTCACCCTCGACGATCGATGGCACATCGGCTCGTGCGGCAAGTCGATCACCGCAGCGCTGTACGCGCGCCTCGTGGAACGGGGAGACGCCGAGTGGGGCGCTCGGCTGCCGGAGCTCTTCCCCGATCTCGACGTCGACCCCGGCTGGAGCCGCATGACGATCGACGAGGTCTTCGTCTCCCGGGCCGGGTTCCGCGCGAACCTCACGAAGACCGAGATGCTCGCTGCGTGGCGGGACGCGCGACCGCTTCCCGAGCTGCGCACGGAGACGGCCGCCACCGCGCTCGCGCGACCTCCGAGCCGGCCGGGCCGTTTCCTCTACTCGAACCTCGGGTACATCGTGATCGGCGCGGCGATCGAGCGGATCACCGGCCTCGCCTTCGAGATCGCGCTCGCCGCCCACGTGCTCGAGCCTCTGGGGATCGCCTCCGGGGGCTTCGGACCTCCGCCTGACCTGTGGGGTCACGGCGGTCGGATGCTGGCGCTCGGCCCGCTCGGGCTCGTGGACCTCGGCCGCGGCCGGCCCGCCGATCCCGCGCCGGTCCGCTCGGACAACCCTGCGATCATGACCCCCGCGGGCCGGCTCCACCTCACCCTCGAGGACTGGGCCAGGTTCCAGCGCGTGTTCCTCACCGAGGGCGACGGCTTCCTCCACCCCGAGACCATCGAGCGGCTCCTCACGCCCGCCGCCGGTCGGGGGCAGCGTCACGCGCTCGGGTGGGCCCCGATCCGAGGCCTCCCCGACGCGTCGTTCGGCCAGCAGGGCTCGAACACGCACTGGGTGGCGACGGCGATCATCGACGGGGCACGGGAGCGCACCGCGATGGTGGTCTGCAACGAGGGGCGCGCGCGGCTCCTGCGGCGCACCCCGGCCCTCGCCGCGCAGCTCCTTTCCAAGCGCTAGCTGAAGCGTTACGGGATGTTCACATCCGAGCGCCCTCACTCCCTGGATCCGCTGCTAGCGTCGAAGCGATGGCTGAGATCCCGCACATCGCACCCCGCCGCAGCGACTTCGTCGTCGCGCTGATCGCGCACGATGGGAAGAAGGCCGACATGATGGACGTCGCTCGCGAGCACCGCTCCCTGCTCGGGCGGCTGCGGCTCCTCGCGACCGGGACCACCGGGCAGCGCCTGGCCGACGAGCTCGGCCTGGACGTCGAGCGCACCGCGAGCGGCCCCCGCGGCGGCGACCTCCAGATCGCCGCGAGGATCGCCCACGGCGAGGTCGATGCGGTCGTGTTCCTGCGCGACCCGCTGACGGCGCACCCGCACGAGCCAGACATCCAGGCCCTGCTGAAGGTGTGCGACATCTACGGCGTTCCCGTCGCCACCAACCCGGCGGCGGCGCGCATCCTGCTCTCGTACCTCGGGATGCTGCTCGCCGGCCACGACGCGCTCGAGCGACCTCGCGCCTCCTGACGCCGGGGGGTCTCGACCTCGGCCCGGACGCTACGTCCCCGGGATGAACAGCAGGGTGAGCTGGCCGCCCTCGCCTGTCGCCGAGTCGGGCTCGAGGCTCTGGTCCGGCACGCTCATCTCCGTGTAGTGCGCCTGGACGTTCAGGAGCCACCAGCCTGGCCCGAACACGTCGCTCACGTCTACGACGCCGCTCGACTCCCAGGCACCCGGCCCGCGTTCATCGACGATCGCCTGGTCGGGGTCGGTCCTCGCGACCGGCGTCAGGGTGCCGCTCGCCAGGTCGTACACGAGGATCCGGTTGAACCCGGACATCTTCCAGTTACGGTCCTCCTGGATCACGAGTGCGGAGTCCGAGATCCCCAGGTTGTCGGGGTTGAAGATGTCGTCGCCCGCCGCCGCGTCGAGCACCACCGACAGGGTGGCCTTCTTCGGGTCCGAGCGGTCGACCTCGAGACGGTAGATGCGGCCGTGCGTGACCTCCTGGTTCGCCCGACCGGTCTCGGCGAAGTAGATCGTTCCCGGGTCGTTCGGGTCGTCGATCAGGTCCTCGATGCGGTTGAAGTCGAACGCTCCCATCGACTGGACCAGCTTCTCGAGCTGGAGCGGGAGCAGGTCCTCGGCGTGCGGGATGCGCTCGAAGTGCCCGCGCATCGTCTCGCCCTTGGCCAGGTCGTTCCCCGATGGGTTCCCGTCGGCCACGCGCTTGCTCGGCACCCAGACACGCAGCGAGCCCTCGGTCCCGGCGATCGCCCCGTTGAAGCTGCCGGCGATGTAGGCGAAGAACTGCGAGTACTCGCGGAAGCCGTCCTCGGACAGCCCGAGGAACGCCCTCGAGAGCCCCTGGACCGGCACGACGTTCTCGTGACCGAAGTGGCCGAACCACGGCGTCTCGTGGACCGTGCCGGTGCTCGCGTCGATCGCGATCGTCGTACCGAGCCGCGGACTGTGCTTGGACTCCTCGCCGGTGAGATACCAGGGGACGCCGTCGATGATCTCGAGCGTGCTCGAGCAGAACCACTCGTAGCCCTCGGTCCCGTGGACGACGTACTCGGCCGCCGTCACCGCGCCGCTCGTGTCGAGCGTCACGTGCGAGACCCGAGCGCCGGACGGGTCCCAGTCGGGGTGCAGCTCGTGGTTGAAGAACACCTCGACGACGCCGTCGGCCGACGCGTACCAGCCGATCCCGTCGGGCACGCCGGACATCTGGTACGCCCCGGTGCCCTCGCCGATGACGTCGCCGGTCGTGAGCACCGGCTGGATGATGACGCCGTCCTCGAGCGCCACGAGGAACGGCCGTTCGCTCGTGACGAACGGCGTCGGCGCGACCGCTCCGGACGCGACACCGCCCGCCACCATCAGCGAGACCGCTGTGACCATGCTCACTCCGACGACGGCGACGATCCTCGAGCGACGCATGGCTCCCTCCCTGTTGGCCTTCGGGTCGACGCGGGACGCTATCCCCGCGCGTGCGGGCAGGTCAAACGCGGGGGGGTCGGCCGCTCGAGCGGTAGGTTGACCGGACCGTGAGGACGATCGGGGTAGAGGAGCGGCGAGCGCGGCTCGGCGTGCGACACCACCTGGCGCGAGCAGAGACGAGCGTGGATGCGACCGCGGCGTCCCTCGTGGGTCTTCACTCGAGCGATCCCGCGTCGGTCTACCTGTCGGCGCGGGCGAGGGTGGATGGGTTCGCGCCCACCGCTCTCGAGGACGCGCTCTACGAGCGGCGTTCGCTCGTGCGCATGCTCGGGATGCGGCAGACCCTGTTCGTGGTCCCGCTCGACGTGGCCGCGGTCATGGATGAGGCCTGCACGAAGGCCCTCGCGCCCCCCGAGCGCCGGCGCCTGATCGGCTTGCTCGAGGATCAAGGCATCGCGCGGAAGGGCCGCGGCCCGCGCTGGCTCGAGCGGGTCGCCGACGAGACGCTCGACGCGCTCGGTCGTCGCGGGGAGGCGACCGCGCGCGAGCTCACGAAGGACGTCCCGGAGCTCGGCGCCAAGCTCGCGTTCGGCGAGGGCAGGACCTGGGCGGGGACCATGGGCGTCTCGACCCGCGTGCTGTTCCTGCTCGCCGCCGAGCGCAAGGTCGTGCGAGCTCGGCCGCTCGGCTCATGGATGTCCGGCCAGTACCGGTGGGCGCGGACCGAGGCGTGGCTCGGCGGTCCGCTCCCGGAGCTCGGCCACGCCGCGGCCTGCGCCGACCTGCTCGGCCGCTACCTGCGAGCGTTCAGCCCCGCGACGATGACCGACGTCCGCTGGTGGACCGGCTGGACCGCGAGGCTCGCGACGACCACGCTCGAGGCCGTCGGAGCGGTCGAGATCGAGCTCGACGACGGGGTCGGCTTCGTGCTCCCCGACGACCTCGACCCCGTGACCGAGGCCGACCGATGGGTCGCGCTGCTCCCGGGCCTCGACCCGACGGTCATGGGCTGGAAGCAGCGTGGGTGGTACCTCGGGGACCACGCCCCGATGCTGTTCGACCGCAACGGCAACGCCGGGCCGACCATCTGGGCGAACGGCCGGGTGGTCGGCGGGTGGACCCAGGTCGAGGAGGGCGAGGTGGTCGTCGAGCTGCTCGAGCGCGTCGATGCGAGGACCCGCAAGGCGATCGACGCCGAGCGGGAACGCCTCCGGGCGTGGCTCGGCGACGTGCACCTCAAGCCCCGCTTCCGGACCCCGCTCGAGAAGGCGCTGGCCGCCGGCTAGGGATCGGGCCGTCGAGGCCGCGGTCGCGGGGTGCCACCACTCGGCGCGGTGGTGCCTCCACCCGTGCGCCGCACGCCCGACGCCCCCACACTCCTGTATCGCAAGGGAGGGGGTCGGATGGACGGATCGGCTGACATCGCGAGGGGCACGGACCTGATCGCGGCGGGGAGACGGCTCGCTGCGAGCCTGAGCGCCGGGGCAGCGGCGGGCCTGCTCGTCGGCGGGGTCGGGGGGCGGGTGGCGATGCTCGTGCTCCGGCTCACCTCCGACCCTCGGCTGCACGGCGCGACCACGGACGACGGGTTCACGATCGGGATCGTGAGCACGCAGACCCTCTTCCTCCTCTCGGTGACCACGATCCTCGGCGCGGCGGTCGGGGCCGGCTACCTCCTCGTCCGTGGATGGCTGCCCGAGCGATCCCGGCCGTGGATCGCCGCCGCTCTCGGCGCGCTCGTCGGCGGCGCAGGGATCCTGCGTCCCGACGGCATCGATTTCACGCTCCTCGACCCGCTCCCCCTCGCCGTCGCGATGTTCGTCGCGATCCCGGCCGGAGTGGGGTTCCTGACCAGCCTGCTCGCCGAGCGGCTCCTCCGCGACGCTTCCGTCTTCCGGCGCTCCCGCGTCGCGCTCGTATCGCTCGTGCTCCTCGTCCCGGTGGTCGCGCTCCCGATCGGCGTCGGTCTGAGCGCACCGGTCGGCGTCCCCCTCCTCGTGGAAGGCCTCGCGCTCGTCGCGGTCGGCGCGCTCCTCGCGGTCGGCTATCGACGGCGGATGCTCGGCCCGCTGTGGCGCTCGGAACCGATGGTGTGGCTCGGACGGACGGCACTGGCCGCCGTCGTGGTGGCCTCATCGGTGGAGCTCGCCCGGGACGTCAGCTCGATCCTGTAGCCGCGAGCTCGCGGTGCACGGCGGGCGCGACCTCGGTCCCGAACAACTCGATCGACCGCATGATCGCATCGTGGGGCATCGGGCCCACGCTGAACTGCACGAGGAAGCGATCGTGGCTGGAAGATCTCGTGCTGGAACAGGATCTTCTCGACGACCTGCTGCGGGCTGCCGACGAAGTTCGCGCCTCGCAGCGTCGCCGCGCCGTCGTAGTCGGCCCGGCGTCATCGGCGACCAGCCGCGCTCGCGGCCGATGCGGTTCATCACCTCGGACACCGCGGGGAACGACCCGTCGAGCGCCTCCTGCGACGTCGGCGCGATGTAGCCGTGCGAGTTGATGCTGAGCGCGGGCGGCGGGTCGTGACCCGGCCCGAGCCGCCGCTTCGCGATGCAGCTTCGGCGAACGGCGCGAAGCGCTCGGGCATCGCCGCCGATGATCGCGATCGCCATCGGCAGGCCGAGCGTGCCGGCGCGGATCGCCGACTCGCGGGTTGCCGCCGACGGCGATCCAGACCGGCAGCGGCTGCGCTGGAGCGGTCGCGGATAGACGCCGCGGTCGTCGATCGGCGCGCGGTGCGTGCCCGTCCACGTGACACGCTCGTGCTCGCGGACCCGGAGCAGGAGCAGTCGAGCTTCTCGGCGAACAGCTCGTCGTAGTCGCTCGAGGTCGTAGCCGAACAGCGGGAACGACTCGATGAACGAGCCGCGGCCGGCCATGATCTCGGCGCGTCCGCCCGAGAGCAGGTCGAGCGTCGCGAAGTCCTGGAACACCCGGACCGGATCGTCGGAGCTGAGCACCGTGACCGCGCTCGTCAGCCGGATGCGCTCGGTGCGCTCCGCCGCCGCGGCGAGCACGACCGCGGGCGCCGAGACGGCGAAGTCGGGACGGTGGTGCTCGCCGACGCCGAAGACGTCGAGCCCGACCTGGTCGGCGAGCGCGATCTCCTCGATCAGGTCGCGGAGGCGCTGCGCCGGGCCTCCGGGCTCGTCCGCCCTCCGACCGGGCATGACCTCCGCGAACGTGTAGATGCCGAGCTCCATGGTCCACCGATGGTCTCACGCGGTTCGGTCAGCGATGGACCGGCGAGCCGTCCTCACGCACCGAGGAGCGCGGCGTCGAGGAACGTGATGACGCGCCGCTGGTACTCGGCCGGCTCCGCGGCGAGGCCGCCGATGTGCGACGCGTTCGGCAGCTCCCAGAGCTGCACCCGGGTGCCACCGGCCTCGGCGTAGACCCGGTTCGCCTCCTGCTCCTGCGCCGTCCCGCTCGAGATGAGCAGCAGGGGTCGCGGTGCGATCGTCCGCACCGCGTCCTCGAGCGCGATCGGCGGCGAGGCGTCGCCGAGCAGGTCGGTCGTCGTCATCATCAGCCAGTTGAACGGGAACGTGATGGCCTTCGCGATCGCCGGGTCCGGCAGGGACAGCGTGTCTCCGAGGGTTCGGATGCCGGCACCCTCGGCGACGACGGCGGAGATCCGCTCGTCGGCGGCCGCGAGCGTGATGGCCTGCTCGCCGCCCATCGACTGGCCGAAGACGCCGACGCGGTCGACGCCCTCCCGCACCTCGAGCTCGTCGACCGCCGGGATCAGGTAGCGCTCGGCGCCCCAGCCGTACTCCATCGGTTCGCCGCCGCTGCCACCGTGGCCGGGCACGTCGATCATGAGGACGCCGTACCCGTGCTCGGCGAGCATCGCCGCATGATCCAGAAGGTCGTCGCGCGTTGACCCCGAGCCGGGGAGCGCGAGCACCGCCGCCCCGTTCGTCGAGGGCACGTACCACCCGGCGAGGCGGACGCCGTCGGGCGTCCGGAGCGTCACGTCCTCGAAGGTGAGCCCGACGTCGGCGGGGGTCCGCGTGCCGAGCTCGGGCCGCGCCCGGTTCGTCACGAGCACGCCGAACCCGATCGGGAGCAAGACGTAGACGAGCGCGAGGAGCCCCAGGGGGACCGCGACGATCCTGCGCCACCGGGCCCTCACGGAGCCGAGCAGGTGCGCGACGCCGAGGCCCATCAGCACGAGCCCGCCGAGCGTGGCGAGCGCCCCCGTGACGGCCTGCACGGCCGGGAGGTCGCCCAGCCGAGGGAGCGTGGCGACCCCGCCGCCGATCAGGCCCGAGGCGCCGCCGACCAGCTCGAGGAGCCCGCGCAGGGCCGTGGAGCCGGACCGTCTCCACGCGATGCCGAGCCCCGCGGCGACCAGCGCGATCGCGACCAGGCGCCCGAGCAGCACGCCGAGCGACGGACCGCCCATCGGCTGCACCACGAGCGCCTCGACCGCGTGCAGCGCGATGAGGCCGCCGGCCACGATCACCACCTGTTGCCCGCGTGTCGACACACGAGCAGCGTGACGGGCCCCACGAAGGGCCCCGTGGGCCGTCCGGCCCCGAGCGCGGGAGCCGAGCGACCCGGAGCCGTCTTGCGTTCTCCTTGCGCTTGCGTTCTCCTTGCGGTACCGTATCGGCATGGGCACCGCGACCGCGACCCGTCTGGAGTCTGGCCTCGTCGCCGAGATCGAGCGGGCCCTGCCGCTCGCGCTCCACGGCGATCACCTGGCGTGCCGCACGTACGCGCACGCATGGCGACGCCTGGTGGCCGACCTCCTCGCGCCCTACCCGGACGCCATGCTCTCGGCCGTCGGGGTCCTGGAGCGCCTGGCCCTCGCGGCACCGTTCGCGCCTGAAGGCCCACTCGGCGCGCTCGTGTCGGTGGCGGCCGCCATCATCCCCCGGATGGAGCCCCCGACCGTGACCCGCCACGCCCCCGCCCGGCCGCCCGAACCCGCGACACTGGCACGGTTCACGCGGCTCGTCCTCGCCGAGCTCGCCGGCGCGGGTACGGAGCTCGAGGCCCTGATGGCCTCGTGGCGGCTCTCGATCACTGACGTCGCCCGCCTGTTCGGCGTTCGGCGGCAGGCGGTGCAGCAGTGGCTCGAGGACGGCGTGCCGGCGTCTCGCCAACCGAAGCTCCTCGCGATCCTCGGCATCGGCGACCTGCTCGAGCGCAACCTGCTTCCCGAGCGCATCCCGGCGGTGGTCCGGACGCCGAGCTCCGGCCGACGGCGGGCGGTCGATGCTCGAGGCGATCGCGGACGATCGACACCGAGAGCTGCTCGAGCGCACGCGCCGGTCCTTCGACTGGGCCTGGAGCGCCTGAGGCCGTGCGCTTCCGGCACGTCGTGCGCGGCGGTCGCCACGTGCGCGTGGTCGACCCCGCTTGGCGCTCCCCCCTCGACGGCTCGTACGCCGCCCAGCGGGGTGGCCGGTGGAACCCGCCCGGGTCGTTCCCGGTCGTCCACCTCTGCTCGACGGTCCAGGTCGCGCGGGCGAACGTCCTCCGCCGCTTCGACGGGCTCCCGTACTCGGTGCTCGACCTGCTCCCCGACCGCCGCCCCGACCTCGTCGAGACCGACGTCCGGGAGCACCGCGCCGTGGATGTCGTCACGGACGCCGGCTGCCGCGCCGCGGGGCTGCCGCCGACCTACCCGCGCGAGCCCGACGGCACCGAGGTCCGATGGGCCCGTTGCCAACGGATCGGGCAGATCGCGTGGGAGCAGGCCGAGGCGGCGATCGCCTGCCGGAGCGCAGCCGCTCGCGCCGGGGACGAGGACGAGGAACTCGCGTGGCTCGTCCACGGCCGCGAGGATCGCCTCCGCGTCCGCCGCCGACGCTCGTTCGACGACTGGTTCGCGCGCTCCACCGGGTAGGGCGACCGCACGAGCCATCCTGTCGGTGCTCGCGCTGTGGCTCTCCTGGATCGGCGTCGCGATCGACGTCGCGCTGCTCGCGGCGGCGTGGTGGCTCTCGAGGAAGGCTCGCTCCGCGACGGTCCGCGACCGCACCGTGAGCAGTCAGCCTTCCGCCACCATCCGGTAGACGGGTCCCGAGAGCGAGAGCGCGTACAGCTCGCCCGTCGCGTCCTGTCCGAACGACGCGAGGCTGTCGACCGTTGGTCCGAGCTCGCGATGCAGGCGCGCGAGACCGTCACGAAGGACGAACGCCTCGAGCCGGCCGCGGCAGAAGTCCGCGAACACGTAGGCGCCGGCGAGCGCCGGGATGTCCTCGCCCCGATACACGTACCCGCCGGTCACCGCGCACACGCTGCCGTCGTGGGGGTACTCGAACACCGGAGCCACCATCTCGGGGTCGGTGGATCCACCCTCGAAGGGATGGGTCCCCTCCAGAGCATCCCAGCCGAAGTTGAGCCCGCCGGTCGAGCCCGCCGGCTCGACGTCGATCTCCTCCCACGCGTCCTGCCCGACGTCGCCGATCCACAGGTCGCCGGTCGCCCTGTCGAACGAGAAGCGCCACGGGTTGCGCAGTCCGTATGCCCAGATCTCGGGGCGGGACCCGTCGCGGCCGACGAACGGGTTGTCGGCCGGGATCCCGTACGGCTCGCCTCCCGAGGGTCGCGGCGAGATCCGCAGCAGCTTGCCGAGCAGCGTCGAGCGCGACTGCGCGCGCCCCTGCGGATCGCCACCACTTCCCCCGTCGCCGAGCGCGATGTACAGGTACCCATCGGGGCCGAACGCGAGGTTGCCCCCATTGTGGTTCGAGTACGGCTGGTCCACGCGCAGCACCTCGCGCTCGCTCGTCGCGTCGATGCCCTCGTCCCCGGCTGCGAACTCGAGGATGCGCGTGTTGCCGCTCGCGTCGGTGATGTCCACGTACAGGAACCGACCGTCCGGCGAGAAGGCGATGCCGAGCAGTCCCTGTTCGGAGCCGAGCGACACCTGGTCCGTGATGTCCAGCACGACCCGCGGACCCTCGCCATCGCGCACGGCCACCACGCGGCCCGGCTTCTCGGCGATGTAGAGGGCCGGATCGTCCCGGCGGACCGCGAGCGCGACCGGCTGGTCGAGGACGGCGACCTCCTCGAGCCCGACCCGCGCATCCGCGAGCGACCCGGACGACCCCTCGGGTGCGCTCGGGCCGGTTGGGCTCGGGCCGGTTGGGCTCGGGCCGGTTGGGCTCGGGCCGGCGGGCGTCGGACCGCCATCACCATCCCCAGACGTGCATGCCCCGGCGAGCAGGACGATCGCGAGCAGGACGATCGCGAGCCGCCACCCGACGGGGCGTGGTGACGGCTCGTGGTTCGTTGGCTCGGTGCGAGGGCGATCCACGTGGTCAGGCTACCGAGCCACGGTGCTTCCGCTCGGCGCCGAGCGGGCCGAGTGCCGCCAGCTGTCTCGCCGCGCGCTTCGGCGTACCGTGAGGGTCACGTGAGGGGAGCCGCGGAACGTCATTCCCCGAACCTGGGAGGCAGCCGCTGAAGCTCACGCTGCTCGGCACCGGCGTGCGGACCCCGTTCGTCCTTCACGGTCTCGCCCACCGCGAAGCCGACCTGGGCCTCACCGACGTCGTCCTGCACGACGTGGACCTCGAGCGCCTGCGCATCATGGCGGCGCTCGGCGCGCACCTGTGCCGCGAGTGGGGGGCGGGCTTCACCGTCCGCGCCGAGGAGGACCCCCGCGCGGCGATCGTCGGCTCGAGGTTCGTGTTCTCGGCGATCCGCGTCGGCCAGGAGAGGGCGCGGGCGAACGACGAGCGGATCGCGCTCGAGCACGGCGTGCTCGGGCAGGAGACGACGGGACCGGGCGGGTTCGCGATGGCGATGCGCACGATCCCGGCGATGCTTCGCTACGCCCAGCTCATCGTCGAGGTCGAACCCGACGCGATGGTCGTCAACTTCACGAACCCGGTCGGGATCATCGTGCAGGCGCTCTGCGACCACTCCGCGGTGCGTGTGGTGGGCGTGTGCGACGGCCCGATCGAGATGAAGCGGAGCGTGGCCGAGTTCCTCGGCGTGCCCGGCGACCAGGTCCATGCCGACTACGCCGGCCTGAACCACGCGGGCTGGATCCATCGCGTGCTCGTCGAGGGCCGCGACCGCCTGCCCGAGATCCTGGAGCGGTACGAGGAGCTGCAGCATCTCGCCCGGTCGTGGCGGCTGTTCGAGCCCGAGCTCGTCCGCTCGATCGGCATGTTGCCGATGGAGTACCTCTACTTCTTCTACTCGCGCGAGCAGGCGGTGCGGAACATCCTGCGCTCGGGAGGCTCACGGGGCGCGCAGATCGCGCGGCTCAACGCGTCGCTGTGGCCCGAGCTCGCCGCGCGGATCGCCGCGGACGACCTCGATGGCGCTCGGACGGCGTGGGAGTGCACGATCGAGGCGCGTCACCAGACGTACTTCGCTCGCGAGCGCGGCGAGGCGGTGGCGGACGGCGCCCGTGACGAGCCGCCGGTCCACGAGGAGATGTTCGAGGGCGACGGCTACGAGGGCCTCGCGACCGCCGTGATGGTCTCGGGGGTGCAGCGGCGCAAGATGCCGCTCATCGTCAACACGCCGAACCGTGGCGCGATCCCCGACCTTCGCGATACCGACGTCGTGGAGGTGACGTGCATGGTGGACGAGCACGGCGCGCACCCGCTCGCGCAGGGCCACCTACCGCGTGCCGCCCTCGACCTCATCGAGCCGCTCAAGACGTACGAGCGGCTCACGGTCGAGGCGGCGGTCGAGGGCTCCTACGCCAAGGCCCTCGAGGCGCTCACCGTGCACCCCCTCGTCGACTCGGAGCCCCTCGCGAGGGCGATCCTGGACGACTACCTGAACGCGCACGCCCAGCTCCTGTCGCACGTGCGGCGCTGAGCGCCGAGGCGGCACCGGACGGAGCCCTCGACACCTCGGGGCAGGCTGCGGCCGCGCCGGCCCGGGTGCAGGGTGGCGCATCACAAGAAGAGCGACAAGAACGGCTTTCCCGCTTGACCGCCCACCGCACCGTCCCGTAAGGTTCGCCATGAGGAACCGCTGGAGCCTTCGGGCCCCGGCGGTTTCTCACTTTCCACGTCCGCTTCCGCCAGGCCCCCGGCCGGCATCCCCCTCGCGGATGACCGCCAGGATCATGCTCCACGAGGAGCCGCGACGAGGACGGATGGCCACGCCGGGCTCCCCGCGCCCGTCCGCAGGATGCTGGAGGTCGCCTTCCCCGGCGAGCCCGCGGCCCCCGAGACCGTGCTCATGCACGGCAGCGGTCGCCTGCGCCGCAGGCCACTCCCGCGCCTCCCCATACGGGTACGGATCGCCGTACGTCCCGGTTCTGACCGGGTCATGGACATCTCCGTGGGCGCTGGGCCCGTCGCCCTCTTGCGCGGCCTCGACGCATTCATCGACGGCCGCGGCTTGACGAAGGTGGCGAGGTCGATCGACGTCGGCCCGGAAGTCGACCAGGGTTCGTTCCCTACGATCGTGCTCGAGACCCTCCTCTTCCCCGGCGCGTGGCCCCGGCTCGGTCTCGTCTGGGAGGCGGTCGACGCCACCACGACGCGGCTGCACGCACCGTTCGAGGGTGGATACGAGATCGCGATCGTGACCTTCGACCGCGTCACCGGCTTCCCTGCTTCCTACGAGGTTCCCCGGCACCGAGGGCCCGGCCCGAAGGTCGACTGGCGCGTCGAGTTCCCCGACTGGCGACGCTTCGGCTCCGTGTGGGAGCCAGGGCGCATCGCCGTGCGGTGGATGGACGAACCGTCGCCCTGGTTAACGCTGCGGATCAAACGGGTCGAGCTCGACACGGACATCGACAACGCCATCGCGCGAGCACGGACCGCGCTGGCCGAGGCATGACGGTCGGTTGGCGACCTCGCGCTACCGTACGGTCCACCATGACCGCACCGATCCCTTCGATGCCCGCCGCGGTGAGCGTTCGGCGTCGATCCGGCGACGCTCGTGACGACCACCGCCAGACGAACGAGGAGCCGAGCCCTTGTTGATCGAGAACGGGTTCACCGTGAAGGCGCCGACCGCAGACCTGTGGGCCCACCTTCTCGACGTCGAGCGCATCGCCCCGTGCATGCCCGGCGCCGAGCTGACCGAGACCGTCGACGAGCGTACCTGGAAGGGGAGCCTGAAGACGAGGTTCGGGCCGGTCACGATGTCGTTCGCCGGGACCGTCGCGATGGACTCGCGCGACGATGAGGCGCACCGCGTCGTGCTCAGGGCCCGCGGGATGGAGGAGAAGGGCAAGGGCGCCGCCGAGGCCACCGTCACGGCCTGGCTTGAGCCCGGTGCAACGGAGGACGAGACGATGGTGAGGGTCCAGGCGCAGATCGTCCTCACGGGCACGGCTGCTCAGCTCTCGCGCGGCCTCCTGCCCGAGATCTCGAAGAAGATCACGCAGCAGTTCGCGGACTGCCTCCGGGAGAGCATGGCCGCGGAGCACGCACCCGCCGAGGCCGCAGCGTCCATGCCGGTCGGCGGCGTGCGGCTCGGCCTGTCCGCCCTGTGGGCCGTGATCCGCACCTTCTTCCGCACGCTGTTCCGCCGCTCCCCGAAGACCTAGCGGCCGGCAAGGCTCCGCGGAGCTCCAGCCCTTCGCCTCAACCGGCTAACGGTGGATCGCGTCGCACACGATGTGGCGCGGATGGAGGCGACAGACGATCCGGGTCTCGCGCTCGCGGCGCTCGGGTGGGTAGATCCACCCGTAGTAGGCGGGCTTGTCCGTGTACGCACGCATGAGGCGGTCGAGATGATCGAGCGCTCCGTCCTCGGTTATCTCGACATCGCCGCGGATCTCGATCCACCGGCTCTCGTCGTCGGGATCCACCACCAGGATCGTCGCCCGGGGGTCGGCCTGGAGGTTACGGCCCTTCTGCCGTTCGCGGGTCGTGTTGACGAGCACGAGATCTCCGGCCAGCTCGAACCACACGGGCTGGATCTGTGGATGACCCTCGGGCATCCGGGTGCCGAGCGCCGCGGTGAGCGGCCGACCGAGGAGCCCGCGATGAGATGGCGGGATCGCGAGGTCGGGTTCATCGCCGGTTAGCACGGCCGTCGACAGCGACGGGAGGCGGTCGGTCCGCTCGGTGCTCGCGTCGGCCAGGACCTCGGTCACCACGCGGATCGGATGGATACGTGCGAGCACCGGAACCTCACGCTCGGCGAGCTCGGCCGGGACGACCTCCCCGAAGTACCGTTGCGCGCCCATGTACCGCCGCGCGAGGCCGTCGAGGTGCTCGAGCGCGCCGTCCTCGGCGAGCTCGGCGAGGCCCCGCACCTCGACCCAGCGCGAGGCCTCGGCGGCGAGGAGGGTCACCCGGGGATCGGCTCGCATGTTCCCCTCTTTGCGGAACCCCCGCATCGTGTTCACGCGGACACACCGACCATCGACGTCGACCAGACGGGATGCGTCTGCAGCGAGCCGTCGGCCATCACGGTGGTGAGTGCGGCCGTGATGGGTCGTTCCAACAGATCCCGGTGGGACGGGGGGATCGCCGTCGGCTCCTCGGCCCGAGAACGAGCGCGAGCAGCACGATCCGTCATGCCCGAGAGCGTGCGCACCGCTTGATGGATCCAAGCAGGGCCGTTCGGCCTGGTGCGTCGAAGTCGGGCGTTCGGGGAAGGAGTGACGAGAACGGCATCTCCGGATCGACGACGCCCGTGGACGACCCGTGCCGTGCGCCGTGAGGCTGCTTGACTGGCAAGTCTACGGTTGCCTATCCTATAACCGCAACCGCATCGTTGCGATTCGGAGAGAGGGAAGGGACTGCGATGACGCTCCGAGGGCCCGGGGGTGACGGTGACCTTCTTCCCGAAGGCCGGGCGATGCTGGACCGGGCAGGCCCGGTCTTCGCCGCGCTTGCCGACCCAACGAGGCGTCGGATCGTCCGGGAGCTCGCCGCCCAAGGCCCGCTGACGCCGACCGCCCTCGGCACGCGGGCGGGGGTCTCGAGGCAGGCGGCCGCGAAGCACCTCGCCGTGCTCGAAGCTGCGGGCCTCGCCCATGGCCGACGAACCGGGCGCGAGATCCGTCACGACCTGGACATCGGCCCCTTCGCAGAGGTGGAGGGCTGGATGCGCTCGATCGGCGCATCGTGGGACCGGCGGCGATCCGTACTGGAGCGCCTGCTCGAGGACCGGCATGGCGGCTCCGCGAACGAAGAGTGACAAGAAGGCGCTTCCCGGCTTGACGACGCTGGAGCACGCCCCGTAGAGTGCGCGACGAGAGACCGCTGGAGCCCTCGGGCCCCGGCGGTTTCTCACATCCGGGTCCTTCCGCGGACGCCGCGGATCGGGCCCCGCTCACACCGATCGGAGCGCGTCCGTCGGGGACATCCGTGCCGCACGGATCGCCGGATACAGCCCCGCCACGGCTCCGATCAGCAGTGCAGCGCCGATCCCGGCTCCGAGTCCCGCCGCCGGCACGACGACCGACCAGTCGCGGGCGCTCGCGTACACGGCCGTCACCGCCCCGCCGAGGAGCGCGCCTGCGATCCCGCCGACGGCCGACAAGATCACACTCTCCGTGAGGAACTGCGCCCACACGTGCCGCTTCGTCGCGCCGAGCGCTCGACGAAGCCCGATCTCGGGCCGGCGCTCGAGCACACCGATCACCATCACGTTCGCGATGCCGACGCCGCCGACGAGCAGCGCCACCGCGCCGAGACCAAGGAGCAGGCTCGTGAACGCGTCGTCGGCTGCCGCTCGCGCTTCGAGGGCATCGCTCGGCCGCTGGATGCTCACCTCCTCGGGGTTCTCGGGGTTGGCGGTCGCCCCGAGCACGCTGCGCACGTCCTCGACGTCCTCGGGATCCGCGCGCACGTAGATCTGGCTCGCGCTCTCGTCGGCATCGAACAGCGCCTGGGCGATCGGACGCCCGACGATCACACTGCGATCCAGGTCGGGCGAGAGCGCGAGCTCGTCGAGCACACCCACCACCGTGAACCAATGACCGTCCAGGTAGATGCGGACGCCCTCGCGCACCGAGGTGATGCCGAGACGCTCGGCCGCCACGCTGCCGAGCACGACCGCCGGGTAGTCCCGCGTCGCCTCGTTCAGGAAGACGCCGTCGGCCATCGTCCCGCCGAGCGTGTCGAGCAGGTCGACGTCGGCCGCGACGACCGCGAGGCCGTTCGTCTCGAACTCCGGCACCTGGTCGGTGCGTCGCACCGTGGCCGAGACGCTCGTCACCGCGCTCGCCGCCTGCACCGGGCCGATGCGTCGGACCATCTCCTCGGCTGGCTCGGGAAGCGTCGCGCTCTCGCCGAACACCGAGTTGCCCGCGCTCACCGTGAGCAGGTTCGTGCCCAGGTCGTCGAGCGTCGCGAGCAGGTCCGCCCGGCTCGAGTCGCTGATGCCGAGCACGGCGACCATCGACGCGATGCCGATCGCGATACCGAGCGCCGACAACGCGGCGCGGACCTTGCGCGTCCGAAGGCCGACCGCACCCACGCGGATCAGGTCCCCGGGGGCGAGCGACGATCCCCCCGTCGAGGCCCTCACCGCGCCACGTCCTCCACGATCCGGCCGTCGCGCATCAGCACATGCCGGGAGACGGTGTCCGCGATATCGCGGTCGTGTGTGATCACGACGAGCGTGGTGCCGTCGCGCTCGTGCAACTCGCGGAGGAGCCCGATGATCTCCGCTCCGCTGGCCGAGTCCAGGTTGCCGGTCGGCTCGTCGGCAAGCACGAGCGCGGGCCGCGCCAAGATCGCCCGGGCGATCGCCACGCGCTGGCGCTCCCCACCCGAGAGCTGCGAGGGGTGGTGATCCATCCGCATCGCGAGCCCCACGCGACCGAGGGTGTCGGCCGCGCGCGCACGCCGCTCGGCGGCGGAGACCCCCGCGTAGAGCAGCCCGTTCGCCACGTTCTCGAGCGCGCTCATCCCATCGAGCAGGAAGAACTGCTGGAACACGAACCCGATCGAGCGGGACCGGAGCGCCGCGAGCTCGCCGTCGGAGGCGCTCGCGACGTCGAGACCGGTGACGTGCACCTCTCCGCGAGTCGGACGGTCGAGCGTGCCCACCACGTGCAGCAGCGTCGATTTGCCCGAACCGCTCGGCCCGACCACCGCGAGCGCCTCGCCCGGCTCCACCCGGAGTGAGACGCCCGCGAGCGCCGCCACGCCGCCTTCGTACTCCTTCCAGACGTCCCGCACGTCGATCACCGGTGCGAGCGGCCCGTCTCCGTCGAGCGTCACGTCGAGCGCGACCCGCGACCTCACGACGCCGTCACCACCACGAGGCCCTCGATGAGTCCGTCTCCCGAGACCTCGACGAAGCCGTCGGCGACGTCGCCCGTCTCCACCCCGACGAGGGTCGTGCGCTGGCCGTCGACGACCTCGAGCGCGTACCCGCCCTCGGCGAGCGCGAGGAGCGCCTGCACCGGCACCGCGAGCACACCCTCGGCGCGCGAGGTCTCCACGTGCACATCCACCGGCGCCTCGTCGAGCGCGATCTCGACGTCCTCGGTCAGTCGCACGGTCACCATGACGGTGGGGTCGGCCTCGAGATCGGTCTCGTCGGTCTCGGCCACCCGGCCGATCTCGGCGATGCGGCCACGGACCGTGGAGCCGTCCGCAAGCTCGACCTGCACGCGGTCACCCTCGGAGACGAGGTCCTGGTCGGTGGTCGCGAGGTCGATCGTCACGACGCGTTCGGTCGACGTGGTCGAGGCCACCTGCGCGCCGGCGGCGACGGAGGACCCGGGCTCGAGGGCGTGGCCGCCCATGCGACGCGATCCGGAGGGGGTGAACACCACGTCGCCGAGCTCGACCACGCCGGTTCGGTCGAGCCCGAGGTCCTCCTGCCAGTCGCGGACGGCCTCGGCGGTGTCGGCGTCGAACCCGCCGGACACCTCGAGGTCGCCCTCATCCGTGAAGCCGAGCGCGAGGAGGTTGCGCTGCAGCTGGCGGACGTCCTTGCCCTCGACGCCGCTCGACAGCGCGCGGTACGCGGGCACCTCGCCGAGCATGAGCACCGTCGGGCGCTCGTCCACCTCGAACAGCACGGCGCCGCGCCGGAGCGTCGAGCCCTCGTCGGCGACCCCGGTCAGGGTCCCGCTCCGCAGGCTCGAGAGCACCCGCTCGTCGTCGTAGCCGAGGGAGCCATCGAACGTCTCGCGCTCGACGAGGTCGCGGGTCTCGACGGTCGCCGTGCCGAGCTCGGCGACCGATCCCTCGACCTGCGCCTGCGTCGCGTCGTCGTCCGCGAGCACGACCCACGCGCCGCCGACCACGACCACGAGCGTCGCCGCCAGGCCCGCCATCCATCTACGGTTGCGGCGCATCGGGACGCACCTCCTCGAGGATCGGGCGGCAAGCCTCGTCGGCCGCCTGGAAGTCGGGATCGTCGAGGTCGGCGCCCTCCGCCATGCCGATGAAGCCGCCGCCCCCGCTGAAGTCGGGATCCGGCATGTCGATGCCGTGGTCGCGCATGCACTGCGCATACTCGAGCATCGCGTCCTGGAAGGCGGCCTCGTCCTCGGCCGAGATCCCGCCCGGACCGCCGCCGAGACCCTGGGGGAGGAGGTCCTGGCAGGCCTCCATCGCATCCTGCATGACGCCGCGGTCCTCCTCGGACGGAGGCCCGCCGTCCTCACCGGCCGCCCTGCCGATGCCGAACGTGATCCGGCCGTCCTCGTCGACCTGCGGGTCCTGGAAGTCCTCGACGCCGTTCTCGCGCATGCACGCCGCGAACGCCTGGAGCGCCTCCTCCTCGCTCATCGACGGGCTCGCCGAGGCCTGGGCTCCCGTGGCGCCGTCCTGCAGTGTCGCGACCCCCCCGTCGGCGCCTCCTCCACACGCCGTCAGCGCGAGCGCCAGCGCCGGGACGAGTGCCGCCAGCTTCATCATCCGCATGTCCGCACCTCTCTCGGTCGTCCTCGTTCGAGGCGAGTCAAGCGCCCAGGCCTGGGAGGCAGGTGATGGCAACCTGGGAGCCGGCTGGGAGTCCGGACGGTGGATGCCCGCCGAACCCACAGCGTTCTCACAGGGAACCCGAAGGTGAAGCCCCAGCTTCGGCGGTAGGGTCGGGCCGATGGACGAGCCGAGGACGGAGCCGGGAGGGTCGTCGACCCGTGTCCTCGTCGTGGACGACGAGCCGAGCATCACCGACCTCGTCGCGACGGTGCTGCGGTACGAGGGCTTCCAGGTGCAGACGGCGACCACGGGCCGCAAGGCGCTCGCGGCCGTGACCTCGTTCCGGCCGCACCTGGTCGTGCTCGACGTGATGCTCCCCGACCTGGACGGGTTCGAGATCCAGCGACGGCTGGCGGCGGACGGTCTGCGGGTCCCGGTGCTGTTCCTGACGGCGCGCGACGTCGACCGAGGACAAGGTCCGCGGCCTCACGATGGGCGCGGACGACTACGTGACGAAGCCGTTCAGCCTCGAGGAGCTCGTCGCGCGCGTCCGGGCGATCCTGCGGCGGACCGGCGACGACGCCGAGGCCTCGGGCCGCCTCGTCTTCGCCGACCTCGAGATGGACGAGGACACGCACGAGGTCTGGCGCGCCGACCGCGTCATCGAGCTGTCGCCGACCGAGTTCAACCTCCTGCGCTACCTGCTGCTGAACGCGACGAAGGTGGTCTCGAAGGCGCAGATCCTCGACCACGTCTGGCGCTACGACTTCGGCGGCGACGCGAGCGTCGTCGAGACCTACGTGAGCTACCTGCGGCGGAAGGTCGACGCGATGAGCCGAAGCTGATCCACACCGTCCGCGGCGTGGGCTACTCGCTGCGGCTGCCGAGAGGCTGAGCCGTGTCGCTCCGCGCCCGGCTGCTGGTCGCGATGCGTCGCCCTCGGAGCGGTCGGCCTGCTCGCCGCCGACCTCGCGACCTTCCGCTTCCTGCGCTCGATCGCTGATCCAACGCGTCGACCAGCAGCTCACCGTCGCGACCCGGCTCGCGATCCCCGTCCTCAGCCTGCCCGACTTCCAGCCCGAAGGACCGGGCCTGGGGGGCGAGGGCCTCGACCTGTTCCCCGGGGGCACGTACGCGGCGGTGCTCGACGACCAGGGGAGCGTCACCACGGCGCACGTCTTCGGGTTCGGGCAGGACGCCCCGTCGCCTCCCGCCCTGCCCGACGGGCTCCCCGGTTCGGTCGCCGCGGGCGGCTCGGTCGAGCCGCGGACCTTCACCACGGGTGCCCGTCGAGGGATCGACCAGGTACCGGATCCGAGCCTACGCGATCGGCACGGGTGGCACGCTCGTCGTGGCCATCCCGCTCACCGACGTGACCGACACCCTCCGCCGGCTCGTCCGCATCGAGGTCGCCGTGACGGTCGCGGTGCTCGTCGCGCTCGGCGCGCTGGCGTGGTGGCTCGTGCGCCTGGGCCTTCGGCCGCTCGAGCGCATGGGGGAGGCCGCCGGGGCGATCGCGGGCGGCGACCTGTCCCGCCGCGTCGAGCCCGCCGACCCGTCGACCGAGGTCGGGCGGCTCGGCGTCGCCCTCAACGCGATGCTCGAGCGGATCGAGGGCGCGTTCGCCGCGCGCCAGGCGTCCGAGGATCGGCTGCGCCGATTCGTCGCGGATGCCTCTCACGAGCTGCGCACGCCGCTCACGTCGGTTCAGGGCTACGCGGAGCTGTTCCGTCGCGGCGCGGCCGACGACCCCGAGGCCCTGCGGAACGCCATGCGCCGGATCGAGGAGGAGGGTGCGCGCATGAGCGATCTCGTCGACGAGCTCGCGCTCCTCGCCCGCCTCGACCAGCACCGGCCGCTCGAGCGCGAGCCGGTGGACCTCGCGGCCGTGGCTCGGGCCGCTGTCGACGGCGCTCGCGCCACCGACCCCAACCGCACGATCGAGCTCGAGGCCGCCGAGGCCGTTCCGGTGCTCGGCGACGAGGCACGGCTCCGGCAGGTGGCCGACAACCTGCTCTCGAACGCGCGCCTACACACGCCGGCGGGCACGCCCGTCCGGGTGCGGGTGCGCGCGGACGGGGCCGACGCCGTGCTCGAGGTCGAGGACGAGGGGCCCGGCATCCCCCCCGAGGACGCCGAACGGATCTTCGAACGCTTCTACCGCGCCGAGGGCTCGCGCTCGCGCGAGTTCGGTGGCGCCGGGCTCGGTCTGTCGATCGTCGATGCGGTCGCGCACGCCCACGGTGGTACCGCGCGATGTGAGCCCGCCCCGAGCGGGGGCGCCCGCTTCGTGGTCCAGATCCCGCTCGCGAGCGCGTAGCCCCCCTCACCAACCTCCCGGCCGGCTCCCAGGGGTCTCCCAGGTGCCGGCGCTTGACTGGGCATCGAGCGCCGGAGGGCCCGGCGGTCAGGAGGTGAGCCGGATGACGCCGTTCGCACACATCGGACCGGACTGGGTCGATCGCCCCTGGTGGGGGGTGCTCGGATGGCTGATGCCGTTGCTACTGATCGCGATCGTCGCCGCCGTCGCGGTGTGGGCGGTCGCGAGGATGACCCGGGAGCGTCCCGCGAGCACCGCCGCACCGATCCCGCCGTTCCCGAGCCCCGGCGGCCTGACGCCCCCGGTGCCGAGCGCCGACTCCGCCCTCGAACGGGCTCGCCTGCGGTACGCGGGCGGCGAGATCAGTCGGGAGGAGTTCCTCCTGGTGTCGAGGGATCTCGGCGCGGCGGCCGGCCCGCAGGAGGATGTGCCCGATGCATGAGCTCCCTCCCGCACCCGGCGTCCGAGTGGCTGCTTCCGTTCCGGTCGCGCCCACCCGGCGTCCGAACCGCGTCGTCGCGGTGCTGCTCGGCGTGGCCCTCACGGCCTCGGTCGTCGAGGGCGGCATCCTCATGAAGGTCGCGTCGGACGAGGGCATCGGTTCGGAACGCACACCGGTGGCCTCGGTCCTGCAGGCCACGACCGGCGGGGGTGACCTATCCGCGGTCATCGCCGACGCGATGGATTCGGTGGTAGCCGTGGAGGTCTCCTCGAGGCAGCCCGGCCCCTTCGGCGGCGTGATGCAGGTTCAGGGACAGGGCTCGGGTGTGATCGTCGGCTCGAACCTGGTCGTCACGAACGCGCACGTCGTCGACGGCGCCACGCAGGTGACGGTGACCTTCGGCGACGGCGAGCAGGTTCCCGCCACAGTCCTCGGCACCGACGCGACCCACGACCTCGCGGTGCTGTCGGCATCGACGGGCGATCGACCGGTCGTGCAGACCGGCTCGTCGGGGGATCTCGCGCTCGGGCAACAGGTCGTCGCGCTCGGCTACCCGCTCGGTCTCGGGGCGACGGCGACGGCTGGCATCGTCTCGGGCCTGGACCGCACGATCGATGTGTCGAACCGTGCAGGTGCGAGCGAGCACCTCGAGGGGCTGCTGCAGACCGACGCCGCGATCAACCCCGGCAACTCGGGCGGCCCACTTATCGATGCGGCGGGCCGACTCGTCGGCATCAACACGGCGAGCGCGTCGGCGGCGGCGGCGGAGAACATCGGCTTCGCGATCGCGATCGACGGGGCGCTGCCGATCATCCAGAACCTCGGCGGCCCGACCGCATGACCGCTCTATGCACGTCGCCGGCGGATGGGTGATGCTCTGCCCGTCCGGCGGCGAGGAGCGCGAGCATGACCGAGTTCCATGTGCTGAGCGACGGGTACGTGCTCGACGACGGCGAGCGTGTGGGCTCGACGGTCGGCTTCGTGCGGGACGGGGAGGCGCTGGTCGTGATCGACCCCGGGATGGTCGCGTCACGGTCGGCGATCCTCGACCCGCTGGCAGCCCTCGGCGTCCGTCCCGAGGACGTGACCGACGTGGTGCTCTCGCACCACCATCCCGACCACACGCTGAACGCCGCCCTGTTCCCGAACGCGCGCGTGCACGACCACTGGGCGTGGTACCAGGACGACCGCTGGGTCGAGCGCGAGGCCGAGGACTTCGAGGTCTCGGCCGGCGTAGGGCTGCTCGCCACCCCGGGGCACACGGCCCAGGACATCTCGACGGCGATCCGGTCGGACGACGGGCTCGTCGTCTGCACGCACCTGTGGTGGATGGCCTCGGGCCCGCCCGAGGACCCTCTCGCCGAGGACCTCGCGATGCTCCACGAGAACCGTGAGCGTGTGCTCGCGCTCCCGGGCCTTACCCTGATCGTGCCCGGGCACGGCCCGGCTTTCGCCCCGGAAGCGGGGACGCCGAGGTAGCGGGCATCGCTTTCGGGCCTCGGCTACCGGCGCGAGAGGATCGAGTCCGCCACGAGGCAGACGAGCTCGAAGGCGATGCGGGTCGCGTTCCAGGCCGTGACCTGAGACGGACCGTCCTTCGAGGGCATGATCTCGACGACGTCGGCGCCGATCACGTCCAGACCTCGGAGACCCTGGATCACGCGGATCGCCTCGCGCATCGTGAGCCCCTCCTCGCCGGGCTCCGGGTTGGAGACCGCCGGCGCGATCGACATGTCGAGCACGTCCAGGTCGAAGCTCACGTACACAGGCAGGTCGCCGACGCGGTCGCGGGTGAGCTCGATCACCGCGTCGACGCCGAGCTCGTCGAACTCGTCCTTGTCCACGATGCGGTAGCCGAGCTCTCGGCTCGTGTGTCCATCGTCCTCGCTGTAGCCGTGGCCGCGGATCCCGATCTGCACGCTCCGGGTCGCGTCGACGTGGTGCTCGTGCACCGAGCGTGAGGCCCAGTGCCCCGCCGAGTCCGTCACGCCGTACCACGACGGGAAGTCGTCGTACGTGTCGTAGTGTGCGTCGAAGTGCACGAGTGCGGCGGGACGCCCCGCGGTCGTCTTCGCGCTCGGACCGGCGATCGCACGCAGGATCGCGAGCGGGATCGAGTGGTCCCCGCCGATCGACACCGGCCGCGTCCCATGCTCGTCCAGGGCGCGGTAGAACGTCTCGATCTCGCGGATCGTGACGTCGTTCACGAGGAAGCTCGGCATGAACACGTCGCCCAGGTCGTGGATCCGCAGCGCGTCCCATGGGTCGAGGTTCCACCGCGTGTGCCGTCGCCGATACCCCATCGACAGGTCGCGGATCGCTCTCGGGCCGAGGTGCTGATCGTGCCAGGTCGTGCCGTTGCCGCTCGAGTGCGGGACGCCGACGAGCCCGAGGTCGCAGTTCGCCGGGTCGGGGTCGTGTGCGCATCGGAACAGCGTCGCCGGCCCCCACCAGTACAGGTCGCGCATCACGTCGTCGGGGCTCGGCATCGGGGCCTCCTCGGGCTCGGTCATCCGCATCGTAGGCGGCTGTGCGTGGTGGGGATAACCCGACAGGCAAGACGCCGGGTGACAGGATTGGACCATCGCGATCGGGCCCCTAGCCTGCAGGCATGGACACTTACATGACCCTCCCACCCCCTCCCGCCGAGCTCCGGGGCCCCGGTCCGGTGGCTCGCGCCCTCCGAGCTCCGTTCGAGGCGCGGACCTGGCGGGAGACGTTCCACCTGCTCTTCAACCTACCGGTCGGCATCGTCACGTTCACGGTCGTCGTGACCGGGCTCGCGACCGGTCTCGGCTTGCTCATCACGCTGATCGGGATCCCGATCATCTTCGCGACGATGTACCTGTCGCGGGGGATGGGGACCTTCGAGCGCGCCAGGGCGAGGGCGCTGCTCCACGTCGACGTGCCGGAGCCATACCGGCCGGACCCGCAGCCGGACAAGTGGTGGCGGGTGCATGTCGCGCGCTTCACCGACCCGGCGACCTGGGTCGAGGTCGGATACCACCTCATGATGCTTCCGGTCGGCATCTTCACGTTCACGCTCGTCCTGACGTTCTGGTCGGTCAGCCTCTCGCTCCTCACGCTGCCGCTCTACTTCTGGGCCTTGCCGCACGACGTCGTCCGGTTCGGCGATGGCGTCTACCTCATCACCGATCAGGGGTTCAAGTTCGCCGCGTATCGCGGCTGGGTGGTCGACACGCCGGTCGAGATCGCGCTCGTCGCCTTCGTCGGTCTCGTGTTCGCCCTGATCACGCCTTGGATCGTCCGCGGGCTCGCGACGGCGAACCGGATGCTCGTCCGAGGCATGATCGGCAGCGACGTCTTCGCCCGTGAGCGGACCCTGACCGAGACACGTGCCGCCGCCGTCGATCTCGCCGCCGAGGACCGTCGCCGGATCGAGCGCGACCTGCACGATGGCGTGCAGCAGCGGCTCGTCACGCTCGCGATGGACCTGGGTCGTGCGAAGGACAAACTGGACTCGAGCCCGGACAGGGCGAAGGAGCTCGTGACCGAGGCGCACGAGGAGGCGAAGCGCGCGATCATCGAGGTGCGCGATCTCGCGCGCGGGATCCACCCTGCCGTGCTCACCGACCGTGGGCTCGACGCCGCGCTCTCCGCCCTCGCGGCCCGCTCCACGGTCCCCGTCACCGTCACGTCGACGTCACCGAGCGCCCGCCGGCCTCCGTGGAGGCCGCCGCGTACTTCGTCGTCAGCGAGGCGCTCGCCAACGTCGCGAAGCACGCCCGGGCGACCTCGGCGACCGTGACGGTGCGTCGTCGAGCGCCGACCGCCTCACCGTGCAGGTACAGGACGACGGCGTCGGCGGCGCCACGCTCGTCGAGGGCTCGGGCCTGGCCGGACTGCGGGACCGGGTGCGGCGCTCGACGGCGAGCTGCACCTGCTCTCCCCCGAGGGCGGCCCGACCGTGCTGATGGTGGAGATCCCATGCGTGTCGTGATCGCGGAGGACGCGGTCCTGCTCCGCGAGGGGCTCGCGCGGCTCCTCGCGGACGAGGGCCACGAGGTGACCGCCGCGGTCGAGCGACGCCCTCTCGCTCGTCGAAGCAGTGAGTCACGAGCGTCCGGACGTCTGCATCGTGGACGTGCGCATGCCGCCGGGCTTCACGGACGAAGGGCTGCGCGCCGCGATCGAGATCCGCACGCGCTGGCCTGGCACGCCCGTGCTCGTGCTCTCTCAGTACGTCGAGGAGCGGTACGCGACCGAGCTGCTCTCGGGCGACACGCGCGGCGTCGGCTACCTGCTGAAGCAGCGTGTCGCCGACGTCCGCGACTTCCTCGATGCGCTCACGCGCGTGGCGGGCGGCGGGACAGCCCTGGACCCCGAGGTGGTGGCGCAGCTGCTCGCGAGGGCGAAGCGCCACCCGCACGACGAGCTCACGCCGCGCGAGCGCGAGGTCCTCGCGCTCATGGCCGAAGGGCTCTCGAACGCCGGGATCGCGGCACACCTCGTGGTCACCGAAGGCGCCGTCGAGAAGCACGTCTCGAGCATCTTCACGAAGCTCGGCCTCCAGCCCACGGAGCAGGATCATCGACGTGTCCTCGCCGTGCTCACCTACCTGGGGGGACGGTAGGGACGAACGCGCGGCCGCCGTCGGTCCCGCGCTCGCAGGGTCGTCCGACCAGCGCCGATGGCCCAAGGCGCCCGACGATGGAGGAGCAGGACCCCGCCGAGAGGAGCCGAGGCCGTGACGATCGCCCCATGCGAGACGTTCGGCCGGTGGCACCGATGGCACACACTCGAGGTGGTCCCCGACCGCGACCATCGAACGGGGCACGCGCTCCGCGTGATGCGATGCGAGCGCTGCGGGACGCTCTCGTGGCGATGGTCGCCGGCACCCGATCGCTCGGGCTCGAACGCCGCCGCGCCCTCGACCACGCCCGCGCTCGGTGAGAAGCCCGCGGCCTCGCCACGGTGACGCCAACCCCCCGACCCGCGACCGGCTAGCCTGCGCCGATGGATCTCGACGGGGTGCCTGTCGGCCGGGCGCGACGACGTCGCACGCGTCTACGCTCGGCTCGGCTTCGATCGCATCGGCACGGCGGGGGCGGCCGAGCCCGCCGCCTGACGCGATGCCTCAGCGGGCCGCGGCGGCGAGCCCGAGCTGTCGAACCATCGTCCAGCCGTCCGTCAGGCCCCAATGCTCGACGATCCGACCGGCGTCGACCCGCACGATGTCGTAGCCCTCGATGCAGATCCGCCTGCCCGTCGGCGGGATGCCGAGCAACGGACCCACGTTCGTCCCCGTGATCCGCTCGCGCGCGACGACCTTGTCTCCTTCGACGATCACGTCCGCAAGCTCCACGTGGTAGTCGGGGAAGGCCCTCCTGAGCTCGGTCAGCCACGCGCGTAGGTCGGTGCGCATCTCGCCACTCGAGATCGGGAGCTGCTCGTGCTCGACGGCGTCTTCGGCGATCAGCTCGTCGATCAGATCCAGACGCCCGTGGTTGAAGACCTCCTCGAAGAGCCGTCGGGTGACCTTCTCCGCCCGGTCGAGCGCCGGTTCCATGCCTTCACCTCCGCCCCGCACGGGGTGCTGGAGCACCACCCACAAGGGTGACGCCGGCGCGGCCGAGCCACCACGGTCCAAGGGCCCTCGGGGAGCGGGGCTCCGGGGGACGGATGCGTCGCTCAGCCGAGCCCGGTGAGGAGCAGGGCTTCGCGCTCGGTCGTGGGGCCGGCCTTCAAGGGGGGAAGCCCCCGCTCGCGGTCCCACACGAGCGTGTCACCGATCGTCTCCTCGGCGGGCCGGTTCGCGAGGCCGGCCGTGCGCCCCTTCGACGCATCCATCACGACGCTTCCGAACTCACCACCTTCCCACATCGGGAACAGGTCCTCCAGGTGCTGCTCGTGGACCCGCTCCTCGGGAACCCAGGCGATCTCGGTGTCGGCGCCGGCGACCCGTGCGCACGTCGCCAGGAACCCCGCGAACGAGAGTGGCACTCCGTCGGCGTTGAACGCACCCGACGCCTGCCGCTCGACGAGGTGGACGACGAACGCGCCCAGGTCGCGGCCGTCCACGAACTGGACGACGTCCTCACCGTTGCCCGGCGCGAGCATCGAGCCGCCGAGGGAGGATCGTCGCACCCACGAGGTGAAGCGGTCGGTGGAGTCGTGCGGACCGACGACGTAGCCCGGTCGCACGACGAGCGCGCGATCGCCGAACACCGACCCGACGACGCGCTCGCAGAGCACCTTCAGGGGCCCGTACCAGCTCCACTCGCCATGGACGGCCCCGAGCGTGGCGAGCGGCGCGTCTTCGGTCACGACGGGCGGAGCCGGCTCCGCGTACACAGACTCGCTCGAGATGAAGCAGTACCGACCGATCGAGCCCGCCAGCGCGTTCGCCGACAACCGCACGACCCTCGGCGCGTAGCCGCAGACGTCGATGACCGCGTCCCACGTCCGCCCCGCGAGCGCGTCGAGTTCGCCGTCGCGTTCGCCGTGCAGGTGCTCGACGGGTGGAAGGTCCTCGGGCTCGGAGACGCCGCGGTGGAACACGGTGACCTCGTGACCCGCGGCGACGGCCTGCTCGACCACATGCCGCCCGACGAACTGCGTTCCCCCGATCGTCAGGAGTCGCATGACGCGACACTATCGCGCCCTGGCCTCGGAACGAGACCGCCGCACGCGTCGACCGTCGTTCGCGGGGCCGGCACTATCCTTGGCAGATGGCCCTCGCCCGCATCACCGAACCTGCCGAACCGCTCGTCGCACCGGCGATCGTCGCCGCGTTCGACGGCTGGGTCGATGCCGCCGGAGCCTCGACCGCCGCGGCCGAGCGCCTCGCGGACGAGGGCGACACCCTCGCGACGTTCGACCCCGACCAGCTCTACGACTACCGCTCGCGGCGTCCGGTGCTCGACATCGTGAACGGCACCCTCACCGAGCTGTCGTGGCCCGAGCTCGTGATCCGGCACATCCGCACGGGCGGTCGAGACGTGCTCGTGTTCACCGGCCCCGAGCCTGACTTCCGCTGGCACGAGATCGGGCAGGAGGTCCTTGAGCTCGCCCTGCGCATCGGCGTGGTGGAGTGGGTCAGCCTCGGCGCGATCCCGGCCGCGGTTCCGCACACGCGTCCGGTCCCGATCCTGGCGACCGCATCGAAGACGGGTCTGCTGCGCGAGGATGAGCGCCAAGGCCCCGACGGCCTCCTGCGGGTGCCCTCGGCCGCACTCAACGCGATCGAGATGCGGTTCGTCGAGAGCGGCATCTCGACGGTCGGCTTCTACGCCCAGGTCCCGCACTACGTCGGCGGCAGCTTCCCCGCCGCGACGATCGGTCTCCTCGAGCACGCGGGCAGGCACCTCGGGGTGACGATCCCGCTCGGCGGCCTTCCGGATGAGGCTGCGGCGACGAAGGCTCGAATCGACGCGGCCGTGGCCGACGACGAGGAATCCCGTGCCTACGTCGCCCGCCTCGAGACGATGGCCGGCGAGGAAGGCCTGCCCTCGGGTGACGAGCTCGCGAGCGAGATCGAGCGCTTCCTCCGCGGGCAGGCTGGCGAGGGCCCCGGACGGCGGTGAGCCGGAGGGTCCGGCGCGGGACCTTCGGCCCTGCCCGGCTCGAGCCCGTGGGCCGAACGTGGAGCCGGAGGTGACGCACATGAGGCGGTTCTCCTTCCTCTACGGCGGCGTGGTCGTGCTGTTCGGCGGCGTCGTGCTCTGGGCCAGCGACGCCCCCGCAGGGGCGGCGGCGATCGCGGCCGGTACGGCGCTCCTCCTGCTGCTCGCGGCGGCGATGTTCGTCCGGCCGGCCCCGACCCTCCTCGTGGTCGGCGAGCGCGAGGGCGAGGACCTCGAGGCGTTGCACCGCGAGCTGCAGCAGGTCGGCTTCGGGCTCGAGATGTGCCCTGGACCCGAGAACTCCGCGTGCCCCGTGCTCTCGGGCAAGCCGTGTCCTGCGCACGGGGAGCCCGTCGCGGCGATCGTGATCCGCCATCCGGACGAGACGGAGGCGCTCGCCCCGTGCGGCGAGGCCTTCAAGATCGCCGAGCTCGCGGTCGAGGAGGACTCGAGCCGCGAGCCCGAGCTCGTCGGTCGCTATGGCCGGGTCGGCCTCGAGCGCGGAACCGAAGCCGTCTCGGACGCACTCGAGCGGCTCCTCGCCGGCACCTCGGCCTGACCGAGCCGCCCGCGCAGCCCCGCTAGGATGTGGGGCCATGTCCGAGCACGGCACTCCACCGAGCGAACGCACACGCGTCCGACGCCTCCCGGAGCGTGGCACGTACGACCGCGCGACCATCGACACGATCCTCGACGAGGCCTTGATCTGCCATCTCGCGTGGGTGACCGACGACGGCTACCCACGTGTGATCCCCACGATCCACGCTCGGGCCGGCGACGAGCTGTACATCCACGGCTCGACCGCCAGCCGCACCCTGAAGGCGGTGAAGGACGGTCGCGAGGTCTGCGTCGAGGCCACCCTGCTCGACGGGCTCGTATTCGCACGCAGCGCGTTCCACCACTCGATGAACTACCGCTCGGTGGTCGTGTACGGGCGTCCTCGGGAGGTCTCGGACCCGGTCGAGAAGGACGTGGCGCAGGCGGCGATCGTCGACCACGTCGCGCACGGCCGAGCCCAGGATGCCCGGATGCCGGACCAGCGCGAGCTAGACCAGACCACGATCCTGGCCATCGGCCTCGAGGAGGCCTCGGCGAAGGTCCGGACCGGGCCGCCGAAGGACGACGCCGAGGATCTCGAGCTCCCGATATGGGCGGGCGTGCTCCCACTCCGGATCGTGCCCGGCGAGCCCGAGCCGGCCCCCGACCTGCGCCCTGGCCTCGAGACCCCGGGCTACGTCGCCGACTACCGCCGCTGAGGCCACCCACCGGCGATTTGACACTCGGCCGACGTTGCGGGTAGATATATCGGAACGATATATGCGCTCGATATACCAGCGCGCAACACCACCCCAGGGGAAGGAGCCCGGAGCCAGATGCTGGAACTCGCGATCTTGGGCCTGCTCAAGGAGCGGTCGATGCACGGCTACCAGCTCTCGAAGCGGCTCACCGATGCCCTCGGTGGCTTCTGGCGCGTCTCGTACGGGTCCCTGTACCCGACGCTGAAGCGCCTCGAGCGCCAGGGCGCGGTCGAGCAGGTCTTCGACCAGGTCGCCGTCGGCCGCCGGAAGAACGTGTACCGCATCACCGACGCCGGCGAGTCCCTGTTCCTCGAGCTGCTCGAGGAGGCCGGTCACGACACCTCCACCGAGGAGAACCGCTTCCGCGTTCGGCTCGCCTTCTTCAAGTACCTGGCGCCCGACGCCCGGATCCGTCTGCTCGAGCGCAGGCGCTCGCACCTGGAGGATCGCCTGTCCACGATCAAGGCCTCCCTCGCGGCCACCCGCGAGCGCTTCGACACGTACACCCTGTCCCTCATGCAGCACGGCCGGGAGACGACCGAGCAGGACATCGCGTGGCTCAACGGCCTCATCGCCGCCGAGCGTCGACAGGGCACCACGACCACAGGGACTTCGAAGCGCCGTGAAGGTCGTGCGCTTCGCAGAAAGGAGCGCACCACATGAGCAAGGTCCGTCTCGCGATCGTCGGCGCCGGCAACTGCGCCTCGTCCCTCGTGCAGGGTCTCGAGTACTACAAGGACGCCGCGCCGGAGGACACGGTCCCGGGCCTGATGCACGTGGACCTCGGCGGTTACCACATCCACGACGTCGAGCTCGTTGCCGCGTTCGACGTCGACGCGAAGAAGGTCGGCAAGGACGTTGCCGAGGCCATCTTCACGGAACCGAACAACACGATCCGCTTCTCCAACGTGCCCCCGACGGGCATCACGGTGCAGCGGGGGCCGACCCTCGATGGCCTTGGCAAGTACTACCGCGAGGTCATCGAGGAGTCAGATCAGCCCGAGGTCGATGTCGCGCAGGCGCTCCGCGACGTGGAGGCCGATGTCGTTGTCTGCTACCTACCGGTGGGCTCGGAGCAAGCGGCGAAGCACTACGCACAGGCCGCGATCGATGCGCGCGCGGCGTTCGTGAACTGCTTGCCGGTCTTCATCGCGAGTGACCAGACGTGGGCCCGCAAGTTCGTCGACGCCGGACTTCCGATCGTCGGCGACGACATCAAGAGCCAGGTCGGGGCCACGATCACGCATCGCGTGCTGACGAGACTGTTCGAGGATCGCGGTGTGAAGCTCAACCGTACCTACCAGCTGAACTTCGGTGGAAACATGGACTTCATGAACATGCTCGAGCGCGAGCGCCTCACCTCCAAGAAGATCTCGAAGACCCAGTCCGTGCAGAGCCAGCTCCGCAAGGAGCTCGACAGGCACGACATCCACATCGGGCCCTCGGACTACGTGCCGTGGCTCGACGACCGGAAGTGGGCTCAGATCCGCCTGGAAGGTCAGGCGTTCGGTGACGTCCCGCTGAACATCGAGATGAAGCTCGAAGTGTGGGACAGCCCGAACTCGGCCGGCATCGTGATCGATGCGCTCCGTTGCGCGAAGCTCGCGCTCGACCGCGGCCAGGCCGGCCCACTCATCGGTCCGAGCGCGTACTTCATGAAGTCGCCGCCCGTTCAGTTCAGCGACGATGCGGCTCACGAGATGGTCGAGGGCTTCATCCTGGGCAACGGCGAGAGCAAGGGTGCCGACTGGACCGCGTTCTTCGACGTCCAGCGCGCGTAGCCGAGCAGGATGGCGCGGTGGGCCGGGGCGCTGCCCCGGCCCTTCCGTTTCTGGGACCATTCCGTCCGTATGAGCGTGCCGTCCCCCCCGTCCTTCCCCGACGACGAGGCCTATGTGCGCTCGCTGTCGGACGCCGAGTTCTGGGCGCCCTACGCGAAGGCCGCGCTCCGTCTCTCCGGGTTGCCGGACCAGGGCGAGGTGCGGACGCACTTCCCCACGACGCATGTCGCGGCACTGGTGAACGACGAGTACCTCGTGAAGCTCCACTTCGAGGGCTGGTTCGGTGAGGACTGCTTCCAGACCGAGCGCGAGGCCTACTCGCTCCTCTCTCGAGCCGAGCTGCCGATCCCCGAGCTCCTCGCCGAGGGCGCGCTCTACGACGATGGCTGGCGCTGGCCGTTCCTGGCGATGACCGCGATGCACGGGCGTTCGCTCCGCGACCTGGACGGGACCGCCACCCCCGTGGACCTCGACCGCGTCGCACGCTGGCTCGGCGAGACGATGAAGCAGCTCCACGCGGTGCCGACGAAGGACGGCGAGCGCATCTCGCACGAGATCTACGTGGACATGATCCAGGTGCGCGAGCAGCGATGCCCCCACGACCATGAACGGTGGAGCTCCCTCCCCCAGCACCTCATCGCGCAGGTCCGTGACTACATCGCCGGATCCCGCAAGCTCATCGACCCGGAGCAGGAGACGCCGGTGTTCCTGCACGGCGACCTGCACGCGGGCAACCTATTCGTGGACGGCGAGTCCGGAGCGCTCGAGCCCACCGGCATCGTGGACTTCGACGATGCGTACGAGGGGGACCCGCACTACGACCTCGTCTCGATCCACGCGAAGGCGTTCGGGGCCGACAAGACCCTGCTCCGCACGTTCCTGGACGGCTACGGCTGGGGCGAGCTCGGCAAGCGGTGGCCTCGCCGGATGATGGCCCTCACCCTCGCGCATGACTACGACATGATCCAGCCGCTCGCCGATCGGTACCCGGAAGGTCTCGAGCAGACCGGATCCCTGGAGGACCTGGCCACGCTGCTCTGGGACCTCGACGCGCCGGGGCTGCCCGAGTAGGCGACCAGGAGCCGCGAACCGCCAGATCTGCGGCGGCCCAACATGCTCCCGCGCCGCCTACCATCAACGCGTGCAAGGGACCCTCGAGCGCGCCCGCGGCGCCCTGCGGAGCCGGGACTTCCGGCGCCTGTTCGCGATCCGGCTCGTCTCGCAGTCGGCCGACGGGCTCTTCCAGGCGGCCCTCGTGGCCTCCGTCGTGTTCAACACCGACAAGCAGAGCACGATCGCGGCGTTCGCGATCGCGACGGCCGTCATCTCGCTGCCGTTCTCGCTGCTCGGGCCGTTCACGGGTGTGTTCATCGACCGGTGGTCCCGGCGGCGCATCCTCGTCGTCGCGCCCTGGCTCCGGGCCGCGCCGGGGCTCCTCGCCCTGTTCAACCCGACGAGCCACGCCCTGCTGTTCTACGGGGGCGTGTTGTGGGTGCTGTCCGTGAACCGCTTCTACCTCGCCACCGCGATCGCCGTGGTCCCCCGCCTCGTGCCGACCGAGGACCTCCTGATCGCGAACTCGATGTCGGTCGTCGGCGGTACCGTCGCGCTCCTCGCCGGGGTGTTCGTCGGTGGGTGGGTCGCCGACCTCTTCGGCAACAACACGCCCGTCGTGCTCGTGGCCGGCGTGATGTGGCTCATCGCATCGCGCATCGCTGCGCGGATCACCACCCCCCTCGTCCCACACACGCTGCCCGAGGCTCCCATGCGGGACGAGCTCCAGCGCGTAGCACGCGAGTTCGGCGACGGCATCCGCCGGCTCGCGCACACGCCCAGAGCCCTCGGTCCGATGACCTCGATCACGCTCGACCAGTTCGGGCAGGGCGTCGTGCTCGTGCTCTCGCTCTTCGTCTTCCGGGATCGCTTCGAGGGGGGCGTCGGGTCGTTCTCGAACCTCATCGGAGCCGGCGGCATCGGCGTCCTCCTCGGGATCCTCACCGTCGGCAAGCTCGAGGAACGGTGGCCGAAGGAGCGGATCGTCTCGCGAGCGTTCCTCGCGGGCGGCGTGGTGCTCATCGCCGTCTCGACCTACGTGACAGGGTGGAGCGTCCTCGTCGCCAGCTTCTTCGTCGGCCTCACGTTCGCGTGGAAGAAGGTGCCCGTCGACACGCTCGTGCAAGCGGCCGTGCCCGATGGTTACCGCGGTCGCGTGTTCGCCGTGTACGACGTCGCGTACAACGTCTCGCGCGTGATCGCGGCGTTCGTCGCGATCCCCCTCGTGCCGACGATCGGCGAGGAGTGGACGGTCGCGCTCATCGGGGTCGCGTTCCTGCTCTGGAGCCCCGTCCTGCCCTGGTGGATCGCCCGCACCCCCGAGATCGTCCTGCGCTTCCACGAGGGCGCCCGGGGCGAGGAGTCCCCACGCGCGATCGTCTGGGGCGGTGTCGAGGAGCGCGTTGAGGTGGAGCGAGGATGGCTCGAGGAACGTGACGGCGAACGGCGTCGGTGCTTCCGCCTCACCCTCGAGGACGGCACCGTGCTCCAGGTCTCGCGGCCCGAGCCGGACGGCACCTGGCGTCTCGACCGCGAGCTCGCGTAGCGTCTACGCGGCGGCGGGGGCGACCACGGGCTCGACATCACCCTCGACGATGCCACCACGAGTGGCGCGCAGGCCAACCAGCCCGGTCACGATGGCGATCAGCCCGCCCAGCGCGAACGCCCACCGCGGCCCAAGCATCTCCGCCGTCCACCCGGCGAACGGCGCGCCGAAGGGCGTTCCCCCCAAGAACACGATCGAGTAGATCGCCATCACACGGCCGCGCATCTCGGGGCGGGCGGTCAGCTGCATCGTCGTGTTCCCGGTGATCATGAACACGATGCTCACCAGACCCAGCACCGCCAGGAGTGCGAGCTCCGTTCCGAGCGTCGGTGCGGCCGCGGCGAGCGCAGACGCGAGGCCGAGGCCGACGATGCTCCATGCGATCCGGCGCGGGCTCGGCTCGGCCCGGTTGGCCATCGCGAGGGCACCGACGAACGAACCGACCCCCATGGCGGCCAGCAACGATCCGAACGTGCCCGCGTTCCCTCGGAAGATCTGCTCGGCGAGGAGGGGCACGAGCACGGGGACGTTGAACGAGAGGGTGAAGACGACGGCCATCATGAGCAGCGGGACGCGTAGCTCACGCGTGCGCCAGACGTAGCGGAGGCCCTCGCGAAGGTGGCCCCGGCCGTCCAAGGGCTCGGGCCGTCGGAGGTCCTCCGTCCGCATCGCGAGGAGCGCCGCGATCATGGCGAGGTACGAGACCCCGTTGGCCAGGAAGCAGAAGGCAAGACCGACGCCAGCGATCAACAGGCCGGCGAGCGCCGGTCCGACGACCCTCGTACCGGTCATCACCGCGCTGTTGAGGCTCACGGCGTTCGTGAGGTGCTGAGCCCCGACCATCTCGGCGAAGAAGCTCTGACGGGTCGGCGTGTCGAGCGACGTCACGACGCCCTGCAGGAACGCAAGGCCATAGACCATCCACAGCTCGACGACGCCCGTCCCGACGATCGCCCACAGGCCGAGCGCGAGGACGCCGAACGCGGCCTGCGTCCCAAGCAGGATCCGGCGCTTGTCATACCGATCCGCCAGCACGCCCGCCCATGCGCCGAAGAGCAGGACCGGCGCGAAGCTGAGCGCCGTCACGACACCCAGCGCAACGCCGCTGCCGGTCAGGCGCAGCACGAGCCACGAGGAGGCCACGTACTGGACCCAGGTGCCCGTGACCGAGACCGCCTGCCCCGCGAAGAAGAGGCGGAAGTTCCGCGAGTGCCGGACCGCGTGGAAGGTCCGGTGGAACGCCAGACCGACGCGGGTCACCGAGTGCCACCGACGAGTCGATCCAGGATCTCGGTGGCGTCGTCGAGCGTCGCGAGCTCGCGCGGCTCGAGGCGGCGGAGTTGCTTCACGAGGTAGGCGTCCTTGCGTCGGCGGCTGTGGTGCAGGAGCTTCACGCCCTCCTGGGTAGCACGGACCCAGACCACGCGCCGGTCGTCAGGATCCTGCTCGCGCGAGACCAGCCCCGCCTCCACCAGCGCCGCCACCAGGCGCGACATCGTGGGCGGCTGCACATGCTCGGCTGCGCACAACTCCCCGATGGTCATGGCGTCCGCCCGCTCGATCGACGACAACGCCACCAGGAGCGAGGGGGTGATCCCCGGCTCCGCCTCCTGTCGGAGCCTGCGTGCCAGCCGGGTGACGCCGAGCCGCAGTCTCGAGGCCAGCTCTGTCGTGTCGAGAACGGTCCGCGTGGTCATGATGCGAGGATACTTCGGCATGCTAATTAGCGTCACGAACTTTTCTCGGAGCCGGTGGCGGTGACGGTCCCCCCGGGGGTACGCTCGCGAGGTGAAGCTCGCCCCCAGGCTCGCCGGCCTCACGTTGCTGCTGGCCCTGGCGCTCGTCTCGGCCGCCTGCTCCAACGAGGGAACGTTCCTCACTTCACCCTCGACGACGGGATCGGAGGGTCTCACCGCCTCGGCGACCGCCTCGCCCACCTCTCCGGCTACCTCGGAGCCCACCGAGAGCGAGAGCCCCGAGCCGACGCAGAGCGAGAGCCCGAGTGCCACCAGCGCCCCCGAGCTGGAGGACGGCCGGCACTTCGGGTTCATCCGCTCGGTCGACGTGCCGGCGCAGACCATGCGCTTCGACCTCGCCTACTTCCTGATGGGCGACGAGGCCAACCAGGCGGCCGCTGAGCACGGAGACGAGGTCCCGGTCCCGAACGACTACTACATCGTGAACGACAACCCCAAGCTCCGGACGCTCGCGGTCTCGCCGGATGTGGAGGTATGGGTCATCGACTGGGCCGACTGCTGCGACCTCGTCAGTGGTGAGGTCCAGCCGTTCATGGACGCGTTCGCGACGAAGCACCACGCGTGGGACGCTCTGTACTCGGGGAGCGAGGCCCCCTACTGGGTGACCGTCCAGGATGGGAGGGTCGTCAAGATCGAGGTGCAGTACCTGCCGTGACGCGATCCGCGAGCGCCGGCCTCGCGCTCGCGTTGCTCCTCGCGGCGTGCACGACGGCCCAGGACTCCGAGCCGCTGCCGGTCCCGGCCTCGACGACCCCTCCGGTCGTCTCGATCGGCCGCGCCCTCGCCGGCAACGAAGACCCTTCGAGCCGGCGCGCACCCGGTTCGCCGGGAGGATCGTGCACCCGCTTCCCGCAACCCTCGAGCGCGCGATGCGCGGGGAGACGTGGAAGCCCGGGTGCCCGACCCCCCTCCGGGACCTGTCGCTGCTGCGGTTCAACTACTGGAGATCCGACGGCGAGATCAAGCGCGGGCCGATGGTCGTGAACCGATCGGTCGCGCACGACGTGCTCGGTGTCTTCGCGGCGCTGTTCGAGGCCGGCTTCCCGATCCGCCACGTCGCCCTGGCCAAGCGTTTCCGGCCGAACGCCGATCCGGACTCGCGCAGCAGCGTGACCGCCTCCTTCAACTGCCGTCCGATCGTGACCCCCGACGGTCCCGGCGACACCTTCTCGCAGCACTCCTACGGACTCGCGGTAGACATCAACTCGCTGCAGAACCCCTACGTGCGAGAGGACGGGTTCGTGCAGAACCGGTTCGCGCGCCCGTACGTGGACCGCTCGCAGGACCTCCCGGGGATGATCCACGAGGGCGACCTCGTCGTCCGCGCGTTCGCCGCGATCGGCTGGGAGTGGGGCGGCGACTGGAGCGGCGGCAAGGACTACATGCACTTCTCGATCAACGGCCGCTGAGACCCCTCGGCTGCCAACCTGATGCGCTATCGTCCGCGCGTGCACAACCGGGATCGGAAGGCCGTCCCATGATCAGGATCCGCGCCTACCTCGAGTCGCTGCGCAGCAACCTGTTCTTCATCCCGGCCGTGCTCCTCGCCGGTTCGGTGGTCCTGTCGTTCGCGACAACCTGGTTGGATTCGTCGATCCAGAACGCGGGCTCGCGACTTCCGGCGGTGCTCGTCTCGACCGTCGACAGCGCACGCGCCCTGCTCGGGACGGTCGCGTCTGCGGTCGTCGCCTTCGCCGGCATCTCGATCTCGATCTCGCTCCTGCTGATCCAGTTGGCGTCGAGCCAGTTCTCGCCGAGGGTCCTCTACGGCTTCTTCCGCGATCCGTTCACGAAGTGGGTCACCGGCTTCGTGATCGCGACCTTCGCGTACTGCCTCCTGGTGCTGCGCGTGGTCCGTGCTCCCACAGAGACGGGTGCCCTGCCGGTCATCCCGCATCTGTCGGTGACCATCGCGATCGTCCTCGGCATCGGCGCGATCGTCGCCGTGGTGGCGCTGATCAACCACTCGGCACGCTCGATGCAGGTCGGTGAGATCATCCGCCGGATCACCGGCGAGGCCCGGGTGCAGATCCGGTCCCTCAGCCAGGAGCGCGAAGAGGGGCATCAGCCACACCCGTCCACTCCTCCACCCCCCGCCGGGCCCGGGTTCGTGGTCGAAGCGCCCCTCGATGGGTGGCTCCAGCTGCTCGACCCGCATCGCATCCTTCAGGCCATCCCTCCGGGGTCGACGGTGCGGATGGACGTTCCTATGGGCGCGTTCGTGCCGGACCGCACACCCGTGTGCACGATCTGGCCGATGCCGGATGACCCCGAGGGGGTGCGGGAGCATCTACTCCAGGGGATCCACCTCGGGCGCTCGCGGACGATGCAGCAGGACATCGCGTTCGGCTTCCGTCAGCTCATCGACATCGCGCTCCGCGCGCTGTCCCCCGGCATCAACGACCCCACGACGGCGCAGGAAGCCCTCGATCACATCGGCACTTTGCTCCGAGAGCTGCTCACACGCGATCTCCGTCCCACCACGGTCGAGGACGACAAGGGCCGGCGGCTCCTGCGCCCCCACGAGCGGAGTCACGGCGACTTCGTCGACCTCGCGTTCGACCAGATCCGGGTGGCCGCCGCGACCCAACCAGCCGTGCTCATCGAGCTGCTCGGGGTCATCGCCCTGCTCATCTCCGAGCTCCGCCGGCTGGGTCTGCCGGAACGGACACAGGCGCTGCGCCGTCAGGCACAGCTCATCCTGGAGACCGCACGCGCGAGCCAGGCGCTCCCGGCGGATGTCGAACGCGTCCGAAGGGCGGCCGAGCCCTGCCTGTCCCCACCGTGAGGGCGGGCGGGATCGCGGCGACCGAGCCTCGGTAGGCCGTTCGGCACTGCCCCGCAGACCGGCAGGTCCTAGGCTCGCCGGGGGGGCGACCGTGAGCGAACCCGTCGTCGTCGTCGAGCACCTCTGCACGCGCTACGGCGACACCGTTGCCGTCGCCGACGTCTCGTTCGAGGTGCAGCGCGGCGAGATCTTCGGGCTCCTCGGGCCGAACGGCGCCGGGAAGACCACCACGGTCGAGTGCCTCCAGGGGCTCCGCCGGCCCGACGATGGGACGGTGCGCGTGCTCGGACTCGAGCCGCAGACGCAGGGCGACGTCCTGCGCAGGCGGATCGGCTCGCAGCTCCAGGACTCGGGCCTGCCGGCTCGGATGCGCGTGTGGGAGGCACTCGACCTCTTCGCCTCCGTCGCCGGCAAGGCGGTCGACATCGACGACCTCCTCGGGCGGTGGGGGCTCTCCCAGAAACGCGATGCCGCATTCACGAGCCTGTCCGGCGGCCAGCAGCAGCGGTTGTTCGTCGCGCTTGCTCTCGTCCACGACCCCGAGGTCGTCTTCCTGGACGAGATGACGACCGGCCTCGACCCCGCGGCACGCCGCGTCGCGTGGGACCTCATCCGCGCGATCCGGGAGCGAGGAACCACCGTCGTCCTCGTGACGCACTTCATGGACGAGGCCGAGCGCCTGTGCGAGCGCGTGGGGGTGGTCGTGGGTGGACGGCTCGTCGCTCTCGACACGCCGCCCCGGCTCATCACGCGCCACGTGCCAGAGGTCCGCATGACGTTCTCGACGGACGCATCCGACCTGTCGTTCCTCACCTCGGTCGAGAGCGTCCGGAGCGTCCGGCGCTGGGGCCGCCGCGTCGAGGTCGAAGGCGTCGATCCGGTGATCGCCCTCGTCGCGAACGCGCTCGTGCAGCGCGGGATCACGCCCGAGGGGCTCCGGGTCGATCAGCCGACGCTGGAGGATGTGTTCCTGCGACTCACCGGCGAGATCCCTTCGGAGGGATGACGGTGAGAACGTTCCGCAGGATGGCGTGGCTCGAGATCAAGCTCCTCGTGCGCGAGCCGATCACGCTCGTCTTCACCTTCGCGTTCCCGCTCCTCGTGCTGGTCGTCCTCGGGCAGGTCTTCGGCAACACCCCCGACTCCGAGCAGCCCGAGGTTTGGCGCGGCGTCGGGCCCATGGACTACTACCTGCCCGGCTACATCGGCCTGTCGATCGCGGCGATCGGGCTCATCGCGATGCCGGTGCATCTCGCGAGCTACCGCGAGCGCGGCGTCCTGAAGCGGTTCCGCGCCTCGGGCCTGTCGGCCGGCGTCGTCGTCGCAGCACAGGCCGCGGTCGGGATGCTGGCCGCCGTGGCCGGCGGGGTGTTACTGACGATCCTCGGCTTCCTCGCGTACGACGTCCATGCGCCGCTGTCCCTCGCCGGGGTGCTCCTCGGCTTCGCCGCCTCTCTCGTCTGCTTCGGCACGATCGGCGTGTTCCTCGGGGCGATCATGCCGAGCGCGAGGGCCGCGCAAGGCATGGGCCTCATGCTGTTCTTCGCGATGATGTTCCTGTCCGGCACGGACGGACCGCGCGAGATCCTCGGCGACGTCATGCGCACGATCGGCGAGGCGTTCCCGCTCACGCACACGTTCATCGTCATGCAGGACCCCTGGATCGGCTTCGGGTCGAACCTGGGGCGGCTCGCGATCGTGCTCGCGGTCGCGGTGGCCGCCTCGCTGGGCGCCGTGAGGGCGTTCCGATGGGAGTGAGGTCCCAGGCGGGGCTGGGTCACCCGACCCTTGGACGGACGAGCTTCGCGGACCACGATGCGGTGGACGCTCGCGCTCTGACACGAGCCGAGCGCATCCAGGGGGCGCCGCACGGACCGGGAGCTCGCGCGGCGCCCCCGGCCATGTCGCGGGTCGCGCTCGCGCTCAGATGAACAGCGAGACGGCCGCCTCTTTCATCTCGAGGATCGCCGTCGCCGCACCGATCGGCTCCTCGAGCCCGTCGATCAGGTCCTCGCGCTTCAGGCCGAGCAGATCCATCGTCATCTGACACGGGACCAGGCGCACGCCGAGCTCCTTCGAAAGCGCGATGAGCTCCTCGGGCTTCGCGACCTGATGCTCGTCGGCGAGCTTCTTGAACATCGCCGGACCCGCACCTGCGAAGTGGTAACGCGACAGCTTCGCCTTCTGCGCCGAGCCGGGGTTCATCGCCGACATCATCTTCTGCATCCAGTTCTCGCCCGTGATGCGCACGCCCGGCTTCACGATCGCGAACAGGCCCCAGAACGTGAAGAAGACCATCGTCTCCATGCCGCTCGCGGCTGCCGTGCTCGCGAGGATCGTCGTCGGCCAGATGCGATCCAGGTCGCCGCCCCACGCGATGATCGTGAGCTTGTTCTTCTTCTCGATCCGCTTGCCTTCGACCTCCTCGAGGGCCTCGACGCGAGAGAGCAGGTCGGCGAGCTCCAGGGTCGGCTCGAGGTTCGTCTCGGTCGCGCTCATGGGCTCCTCCTCAGACCTTGCGGACGACGTACCGGAAGTGGCCGTCCTCCTCGGTCGCCTCGAGCAGCTCGTTGCCGGTGAGCTTGGCCCAGGACGGGACGTCCGACTTCGAGCCGGGATCGGTCGCGAGCAGCTCGAGCAGGTCGCCGCGCTCGGCACCCTTCAGCGCTCGGGCGAGCCCGACGAGCGGCCCGGGGCACGACTGCCCACGAGCGTCGACGGTGGTGGTGATGACGTTCGCCATGGTGGGGACCTCCAGATCAGGGACGAGATGCCGGGGTGGACGGGGCCGGTGCCTGCGGGGGACGGCTAGATCACGCCGTCGCCGGGCACCCCGGGACAGCAACACCGGCAGGGGATCATGGCTCCGACGAGCCCGCGGCATCGTGTCCTGATCATTTGCAGGTGCAAATGCTACCGCAACGATAGAGTTCGGGCAACGTCGGGCCCCGAGGAGGAGGCCTCGACGCTGCTGTATCGGGCACGCGGCAGCGTGTATCGTCGCGTCGTGGCCCGTCGGATCCCTCGAGCGCTCGGTGCCGTGGTGGTGCTCGCGCTGGCGCTGCTCGCGCTCGTCGCCCCCAACGCTGCGGCGCAGGCGACCTGCCTGTTCGACGAGATGACGGGCGTGCTGCAGGTGACCCTGGTCGGCGGCGCGCCCGCGGTCCTCGCTCGCGAGACCGACACCATCACCCTCGACGGCGTCGCGTGCGGGACCGCGACCGTGGCGAACACCGACACCATCCTCGTCGGTGGGACCGGCCTCGGGCAGCCGGACGACCTCACGCTGGACCTGGCGGGCGGGCCGTTCGCGCCCGGCCTGTCGGCCGAGACCGACGGCGGTGACCCGGAGATCGAGATCTCGGTCGACCTCCTGGGCGGCGGCGATCTGCGCGTCTCCGGGTCGGACGGCAACCAACAGATCACCCTCGGGTCCGCGGGCGCCAACCTGAACGCCGACGAGGCGGTAGGCGACACCGACGTCACCCTGACCGGACCGGCGGCCTGGAGCGTGGACGGGCGTGCCGGTGACGACCGGATCTCCCTCGCCGGCGGGGCTGGCACCGGCGAGGCCGTGGCGGCGGTGAGCGTCCACGGTGGGGTCGGTGACGACACCATCGTCGGCATGATCGGAGGCTCGACCATCGATGGCGGCGAGGGGAGCGACACGAGCGACTACTCGCCAGCCTCGCAGGTCCGACGTCGACCTTTCGGAGGGCACCGGTCGTCTGAGCGGGGGCCTCGAGGACGCGTTGGCCTCGATCGAGAACGTCGTCGGCACCCCGGGGGACGATCGGCTGAGCGGGGACGGCGGGGCGAACACCCTCTCGGGCGGTGACGGGAACGACTGGCTCGACGGCGGGAAGGGCTACGACGTGATCAACGGTGGTCAGGGCTCGGATACCGTGGCCTACTCGGCGGCTTCGAAACGCGTAACCGTCAACCTGAAGGAGGGCACGGCGACCGGGATGGGGAACGACACCCTGAGCGGCGTCGAGGATGTGAAGGGGTCCGGCTTCGGAGACGTCGTCATCGGCAGCGACGCCCCCAACACGCTCCGCGGGGGCGGCGGCAACGACGAGATCCGCGGGAACGCCGGCCGAGACACGCTCGTCGGCGCCCTCGGGAACGACCTGCTGTTCGGGGGCATCGGCGGCGACACCCTCCGCGGCGGCCGCGGCGGCGACCAGCTCGACGGCGGCGAGGGCAGGGACACCTGCATCCCGGGTCCCGACCCCGATTCCTGGACCGGGTGCGAGATCGTCAGGCTCTAGCGTGCGGCTCGAGGAGACGAGCCCACACCGAGACGCCGGCCAGTAGACCAGCTGCACCCGGGCCTTGATCCGATCCGCGATGACCTCTCCGTGCTGTCGGCTGTCGGTCGAGCGGGAAGGGTTGTCACCCTCGATCCAGTACTCGCCCTGCCCGAGGAGCCGCCCATCGGGCGTGAGGTCACCGGGGATCGCCTACGATCCGCTTCACCATCTCGAGACCGGGGCGCTCGGGGTGTTCCACGACGACGACGTGACCGCGCGCCGGCGTCCCCGGCGCGACCGCGAGCGCCCAGTCGCCGGGCACGAGCGTCGGGGCCATGCTTTCCCCGCGGACCTCGACGCGGAAGGGCCGCCACCGGACCAGGAGCCACCCAGCGGTGGCGAACGTGACGATGGCGGCGAGGCCGCCCGCCGCCCGTTTCCGACCTCGGTGGTAGGTTCCTGGCGACGAACGATCCGAAGGGGAGGAGAGACCCATGCTCGAAGCTTCGCTCAAGCCGCGTCGGGTCGTCTATGCCCACTGCGATCTGCCCTGCGGCGTCTACGACCCGGCACAGGCCCGGATCGAGGCCGAGTCCGTGAAGGCGATCCAGGAGAAGTACCAGGGCAACGAGGACCCGGCGTTCCGGACCCGCGCGCTCGACATCAAGGAGGAGCGCGCCGAGCTCGTCAAGCACCACCTGTGGGTGCTGTGGACCGACTACTTCAAGCCCGAGCATCTCGAGAAGTACCCGCAGCTGCACGAGCTGTTCTGGACGGCGACGAAGGAGGCCGGCGCCTCGAAGAAGTCCGAGGACCCGGCGCAGGGACAGAAGCTCCTGGACGCGATCGACGAGATCGCGAAGATCTTCTGGGAGACGAAGGCAGCCTAGGCGCTCCTTGTGAACGCACCGAGGGCGGGGCCGGACGGCCCCGCCCTCGTCGTTCGGGGGCCCTTCGCCTCGGCCGTCCTCACTCGGGTCGTGGTCCGGGGGCTCCCCTCGCGTTCGCGCGGAACGGGTCGAGCACGAGCCCGTCCCCGTCTGGCCGACGGGCGGGTTGGTAGCCTCGCGGGATGAAGGACATCGGGCTCGTCGGCGTCCCGTTCAGCGGGAAGTCGACGCTGTTCACCGCGCTGACCCGAGCGGGCTCTCACGGCGGCCAGGCCAACCACGCGATCCTCCCGGTCCCCGATCCGCGCCTGGCCGTGCTGACCGAGATGGAGCGCTCGCGCAAGACCGTGCACGCGCAGGTCGGCTTCGTCGACGTCCCGGGCGGCACATCGAGCTCGCAGGGCGTGGCCAAGCTCCGCGAGACCGACGCCCTCGCGATCGTGGTGCGGTGCTTCGGTGCCTGACCAGCGGCCGGCGAAGGAGCTCGTAGACGTCCGCGCCGATCTCCTGCTCGCCGACGCCGCGGTCGTCGAGTCCGCGCTCGAGAGAGCCGAGAAGAGGGCGAGGGGCAAGGTCACCGAGGAGGTCGCGGCGCTGCGTCACGCGAACGAGGCGCTCGGCGACCGAGACCTGGCTCCGCGACGCCGACCTGTCCACGGAGGAGTGGCGAGCAGCTGCGTGCGCTCGCGCCGCTCACGCTGAAACCGACCGTCGTGGTCGCCAACCTGGAGGAGGGCACCACCATCCCGAGCGACCTGCCCGAGGACGCCGTCGGTGTGTACGCCTCGATCGAGGCCGAGACCGCGGAGATGGATCCGGACGAGGCCCGGGCGCTGCTCGAGGAGTTCGGCGTCACCGAGCCGGGGCTCGAGACCGTCATCGCCGCCTGCTATCGGGCACTCGACCTCATCACCTTCCTCACGACCGGCGAGGACGAGACCCGCGCCTGGGAGGTGCGCCGGGGAGCGAAGGCGCCCGAGGCCGCTGGGGTGATCCACTCAGACCTCGAGCGCGGCTTCATCCGCGCCGAAGTCAGTCGGCTACGACGAGCTCGTCGCGCTCGGCTCGATGGAGGACGCGAAGCATCACGGCAAGCTGCGGGTCGAGGGCAAGGACTACGTCGTCCGCGAGGGTGACATCCTTCACGTTCGCTTCGCGGTCTGACGCGACGCCCCCGCCACCAGCTTCCGGTCTTCCCATCGCAGGGGAAACATGGGTATCCTGCGCGCCATGTCTGAGACCTACCGGATCGGCGAGGCGGCCGAGCATCTCGGCGTCCGCGTCGAGACGCTCCGGCGGTGGGAGCGGGAGGGGAAGCTCCGGACCGAGCGGACGTCGGGTGGTCAGCGCCTCGTTCCGGCCGCCGAGGTGGCCCGCCTGCTCGCCGAGCGTCGGCCCGAGCGCCCGATCGCCGCCGTGAGCCGCCGGAACGCGTTCCCCGGCGTCATCACGAAGGTCGTGAAGGACAGGGTCTCGGCGACCGTGGAGATCCAGGCCGGGCCCCACCGCGTGCTCGCGCTCATCACCCGAGAGGCCGCCGACGAGATGGGGCTCGCAGCCCGGGATGGAGGCCACCGCGACCGTGAAGGCGACCAGCGTGATGGTCGAGCTGCCGCGGTGAGACCCTGCGGTCCGCGCCCAGCCGACCCTCGGCGGGCTCCGCATCGGCGTCGCGCGAGGCGGCCGGCGCCGTCGCCGACCTCGGCGTGCTCGTTCCACTGGCCGCCGCACTCGATCCTCGTGAACGGGCTCGACGCCGGCTCGGTGCTCGTCTGCGCCGGACTGCTCGTGATCGCGGCGGGGAGCTGGTTCAAGATCCCCTTCCCGGTGCAGCCGCTGAAGGCGCTCACCGCGGTGGCCGTCGCCCGGGAGCTGTCGCCGGACGTGATCCACGCGGCCGGGCTCGAGCTCGGCCGCCTTCCTACTCCTGCTCTCGATCGGGCACGTCGCCGACACGGTCGCGAGGCTCTTCGTCAAGCCCGTCGTGCGAGCGCTCCAGCTCGGCGTCGGCGTCGCTGCTCGTCGTCACGTCGCTGAGAAGCTCGTCAGGGATCCGCCCGACGTCTTCGTCGGCACGCCGGGCTCGCCGTGGCCGTTCCTCCTCGCGGCCGGAGCCTTCGCCGGGGTCGCCGTCGCCGCCCATCTTCGGCACTACTGGGGGGCGCTCGTCCTGCTCGGCGGTGGGGTTCTCGTGACCCTCCTCGCCGCCGCGGCCGGATCTCGGCAGCGTCCGACGTTCACGCTGCCGTCGGTCGCCTTCCCATCGGCGTCGCGTTCGGAACCGCCTTCGTCCTCCTCGTCATCCCGCAGCTGCCACTCACCTTCGGCAACGCCGTTGTCGCGGTCAACGATCTCGCGCACGAGTACTTCGGCCCGAGCGCGCCGAGGCACGTCACGCCCTCGCGCGTCTGCCTGTCCGCCGGGCTCGGCAACATCGGCTCGGCGCTGCTCGGCGGGATGCCGATGTGCCACGGTGCGGGCGGGCTCACCGCGCACGTGCGCCTCGGCGCACGCACGGCGGGGATGAACCTGCTCCTCGGTGGGACGCTTCGTGGCGTGCGGACTGTTCTTCGCGTCGCAGGTCCCCGTGCTCCTCGGCCTACTGCCGGTCTGGGTGCTCGGGGCGTTCCTCGCGTACGCGGGACTCCGGCATGCCTGGCTCGTTGCGGACCTGCGAGGAGCTCCGCTCGTGATCGCGGTCGTCGCCGGGCCTGCTCGGCGCCTGGCTCGGGAACCTCGCGATCACGGCCGCGGTCGCTCTCGTCGCCGAGCATGGGCGCCGGTTCGCCCGTCTCGCCCACGCCTGACAGGTACCCTGAACCCCATGGCCGAACCCGATCAGCGTCCGATCGCGGGACCCGATCCCGCACCGCAGACCCACGTCCTCACCGACGGGGGACCGCCGGTGGACGTGGAGACCGCCCCGACGCCCGAGCCCCACGTGTCGCCGGAAGCCGGGGGGCGGTCGCAGTGGCGGTTCGTCGGATCGCTCCCGTTCCTCGTGATCGTGGCGCTCGTCGCTGCGATCTTGATCAAGAGCTTCCTCATCCAGGCGTTCTTCATCCCGTCCGAGTCCATGGAGCCCACCCTGATGCACGGCGATCGCGTGCTCGTGAACAAGGTCGCCTACACGGGCGGCAACGTCGGGCGCCGGGACGTGATCGTCTTCGTGAACCCGAACAGCGAGCAGCCGCAGGATCGGGGGCTCGTCGGCGGGTTCCTGCACTGGCTCGGCGAGGGCATCGGTGTCGCCCAGCCCGAGAACGAGGACTACATCAAGCGAGTCGTCGGCCTGCCGGGCGAGACGCTCGAGATCCGCGACGAGACCGTCATGATCAACGGGAAGCCCTTCGCCGAGCCGTACCTCACGGCTGAGGCGAAGACCTGCAACCGTGAGTTCGGACCGGTCACCGTACCCGAGGACTCCCTGTTCGTGATGGGCGACAACCGCTGCAACTCGGCGGACTCGCGGTACGGGCTCGGGTTCGTCCCGCAGGGCTCGGTGGTCGGACGGGCTTTCGTCATCATCTGGCCGCCGTCGAGCATCGGGGGTCTCGGCTAGCCGGCTCGCTTCAGGTTGCACCCGGTCCGACCGGACGCTCGGGCGGGAGGAACAGGCGAGCGAGAGACCAGACGAGCGCCGCGATCCCGAAGGCCGCGAGCCACACGATCAGCGGCGGCGGCCGGAGCGCGAAGAACCCCTTCGTGAACGGGACCACGAGCGCCGCGACGAAGCCGGCCGCCATCCCCCAGACGAGCGCGAGCCTGGCCCGGGTGAGCGGCGCAGCGATGATCGACAGGATCAGGAACCCGATCCAGCACAGGACCATCGTCGCCGTCGTCCGCGCCTGCGCCGAGGCGTCACACCCGGCTCCTCGATCGCGAGCGAGTACCCGAGGAACGTGGCCGATCGCCGCGAGCGTCCCTGCGGGGATCGTGAACCGGAGCACGCGGCGCTAGGAAGCCCGGCGCGCGCGCGCTCGGCGTTGGGCGCGAGGGCGAGGAAGAACGAGGGGATGCCGATCGTGAGCGCCCCGATCAGCGTGAGGTGGCGCGGCAGGAACGGGAAGGACCGCTCGAACACGCCGACGCCGATCGCGAGGAGCATCGCGTAGACCGTCTTCGTGACGTACAGGTTCGAGGTCCGCTCGATGTTCCCGAGCACGCGGCGGCCCTCGCCGACGACATCCGGGAGCGCATCGAACGTCGAGTCGAGCAACACGAGCTGCGCGACCGCCCGCGTGGCCGATGCGCCGGAGCCCATCGCGATGCCGAGGTCCGCGTCCTTCAACGCCAGCACGTCGTTCACACCGTCGCCCGGTCATCGCGACCACGTGTCCCGTGCCCTGCAGGGCCTTGCACCATCTCGCGCTTCTGCTGCGGCGTGACCCGGCCGAAGACCGTGTGCGCCTCGAGCGCCTCGGCGAGCGCGACTGGGTCCTCGGGCAGCTCGCGTGCGTCCATCGCATCCTCGGCGCCGACGAGCGCGAGGTGGCCGGCGATCGCGGCCACCGTCTGCGGATGGTCGCCCGAGATCACCTTCACCTCGACGCCCTGCTCCGCGAAGTAGCGGAGTGTCTCGCCGGCCGTCTCACGGATCCGGTCACCGAGCACGACGATCGCGACCGGCTCGAGTCCGGTCCGGCAGCGTCTCGTCGCCGAGCCCGGCGTCGCTCCGCGAGAGGAGGACGACGCGGCGTCCGGCCTCGGCGAGCTCGCTGGGCGCGGCGGGCGACCGGCCCGGCGTCGCGCCGAGCAGCACGTCGGGCGCGCCCAGCACCCACGTCCCTCGCCCGTCGAAGGTGGCCGCGCTCCACTTCCGCGCGCTCGAGAACGGCGACCGCCGCGGTCGCACCGCCAGCCCTCGGGCAGGTCGGGGAAGGCCTCGCCGATCGCGAGCAGCGTCGCGTTCGGGTTCGCGGTCCGCTCGCCGCCAGCGCGGCGAGTGCACGCGGCGTGCTCCGCACCTCCGTCCAGCACCTCGACCTCCTCCACCGCGAGGCGGCCCTCGGTGAGCGTGCCGGTCTTGTCGACGCACACGACGTCGACGCGCGCGAGAACCTCGACGGCCGGCAGCTCCTGCACGAGCACGCGCCGCCGCGCGAGCCGCACGACGCCGACCGCGAACGCGACGCTCGTGAGCAGGACCAGGCCCTCGGGCACCATCGCGACCGTGCCGGCCACGGACGCCCCGGAGGGCGTCCGCGCATCGACGCGTTCGCCCGCAGCTGGCTGATCACCAGCAGGATCGCGGTCGGCACGATCAGCCAAGTCACGATCCGCAGGATCCTGTCGATCCCCGCCCGCAGTTCCGAGCGCGTGAGCGTGAACCGACGCGCCTCCTCGGCAAGGCGCACGGCGTACGCCTCGGGGCCGACGCGCGTGGCGCGGTAGCGGCCACCACCCGCCGCGACGAACGAGCCCGAGAGCACCTCGTCGCCCGGCGCGCTTCTCGACCGGCTCCGACTCACCGGACAGGAGCGACTCGTCGAGCTCCAGCCCCTGCGCGTCGAGCACCTCGCCGTCGACGACGACCTGGTCGCCCGGCTGGAGCTCGAGCACGTCGTCGAGCACGACCGCCGAGACCGCGATGCTCGGACCACGACGCCGTCGCGGACGACCCGCGCTCTCGGGCGCCGTGAGGACGGCGAGGCGGTCGAGCGTCCGCTTCGCGCGCAGCTCCTGCACGATGCCGATCACCGCGTTCGCGATCAGCACACCGCCGAACAGCGCGTCCTGGATCGGCCCGACGATCAGGATGACGACGAGCATCCCGCCGAGCAGCGCGTTGAACCGCGTGAAGATGTTGGCGCGGACGATCTCGCGCACCGTGCGGCTCGGCGCCGTGGGGACGTCGTTGACCTCCCCGCCGACACGCGCTCGGCGACCTCCGCCTGGGTCAGGCCGGTCGAGCGCGGCGTCCATAGGCTCGGTTCGCACGATCGCGCGTAGCGTAGCCGTCTAGCGATCGAAGTCCTGCTCGCGCGGCCCATACGTCGAGGAGTCGGTACGCCTCGTCCTCGTCGATCGGGCCACGGTCCAGCCTGAGCTGCATCAGGTGCTCGAGCGCGCGGCCGACGATCGGTCCCGGCTCGATGCCGAGGTGCTCCATCACCTGCCTGCCGTCCAGCGGCGGGCGCATCGCGTCGAGGTTCTCCTCCTCGGCCAGGCGAGCGATCCGTTCCTCGAGATCGTCCTGCAGCGCCGCGAGCTGCTTCGCCCTGAACGGGTTCTGCGTCGTGCAGTCGGCCCGCGTGAGCTGGTTCAGCCGGTCGAGCAGCCGACCGGCATCACGCACGTAGCGCCGCACCGCGCTGTCGGACCATCCCGGAGTAGCCGTGGAAGCGCAGGTGCATCTCGACGAGCTGGACGACGTCGTCGATCAGGTGCGCCGGATACCGCAGGGCCTTCAGACGCTCGCGGGCCATCCGCGCACCGACGACCTCGTGGTGATGGAACTGCACGCCCTTCGGGGGTGATCTCACGCGTCTGCGGCTTCCCGACGTCGTGCAGGAGCGCCGCCAGGCGGAGCGCGAGGTCGGCCTCGCACCGCTCCACGACCGCGAACGTGTGCTTCAGCACGTCCTTGTGCCGGTGGACCGGGTCCTGCTCGAGCGCGAGCGCCGGCAGCTCGGGAAGGAAGAGCTCGGCAAGGCCGCGTTGTGACGACGATCTCGAGGCCTTTGGCCGCGTGCGGCGCGACGAGCAGCTTCGACAGCTCGTCCGAGATGCGCTCGGCGGAGACGATCGACAACCGCTCGCGCATGTCGCGGATCGCCTCCAGGACCCGCGCCGCCGCCGTGACGTCGAGCTGTGCCGCGAACCGCGCGGCGCGCACCATGCGCAGCGGGTCGTCGCTGAAGGCGACCTCCGGCTCGAGAGGCGTGTCCAGGCTCTTGGCCGCGAGGGCTCGCACCCCGCCGTGCGGGTCGACGAACGTACCGTCCGGCAACCGGACCGCCATCGCGTTGATCGTGAAGTCGCGACGCGAGAGGTCCGTCTCGAGGTCCTTCGCGAAGGTGACCGAAGGCTTGCGGTGCTCCTCGTGATAGACCTCCTCGCGGTAGGTCGTGATCTCGAAGAGCGTGTCGCCCTTGCGAGCACCGACCGTCCCGAACCGCACGCCGACGAGGTACTGGCGGTCTGCCCAGCCCCGCAGGATCCGCGTGGTCTCGCGCGGCGGGGCGTCCGTCGCGAGGTCGAGCTCCGCGTCCGGACGCACGCGGCCGAGGAGCATGTCCCGCACCACTCCGCCCACCAAGGCCAGCTCTCGACCGGCCGTACGGAAGCGCTCGCCGAGCTCGGTGGCGACGGGAGGGACCTCGAGGACCGCGCCGGGCTCGCTCATGGTGCCTTGGAGGATACCCCCGCCCCTCTCGGGCACCTGCGGTGCCGAGTCCCGCGGTGCCGGGTGCTGCTCCCGGTCGGGCTCCCTTGGGGACTCCAAGCCCGCCGCGCGGACCGGCGAGGGGTCCTAGGTCAGGGTCGGCTCGCCGCGCGTGAGCACACCACGGAGCGCGAGGTTGAAGTCGTGCGGGTTCGTCGAGGCCCGACGCGCGTCGTCCTCGGCCACGAGCCCCTCCTTCACGAGCTTCACGAGGCACTGGTCGAACGTCTGCATGCCGTAGAAGTCGCCCTCGGCGATGACGTCGGCGATCTCCTCGGTCGCGTTCGGATCCACGATGCGGTCGAACACGCGGCCGGTCGCGACGAGCACTTCGACGGCCGGCACGCGGCCCTTGCCGTCGGCTCGAGGAACCAGGCGCTGGGACACGATCCCACGCAGCGCGCCGGCGAACGAGGTCCTGACCTCGCGCTGCTGCTCCGGCGGGAACAGGTCGAGGATACGGTTGATCGTCTCGGTGCAGTCGATCGTGTGCAGGGTCGAGATCACGAGGTGCCCGGTCTCGGCCGCCTGGATCGCGGAGAGCGCTGACTCCGGGTCGCGGATCTCGCCGACGAAGATCACATCGGGGTCCTGCCGGACGACGTGCTTCAGCGCCGCCGCGTAGGAGTCCGTGTCGAGACCCACCTCGCGCTGCTGGATGATCGAGCGATCGTCGTCGTGCACGACCTCGATCGGGTCCTCGATCGTCACGATGTGCGCACGACGGGTGCGGTTGATGTGGCCGATCATCGAAGCGATCGTGGTCGTCTTGCCCGTACCCGTGGGCCCCGTGACGAGGACGAGCCCGCGGGGCGACTCGGCGAGCGCCGCGAGGACCGGCGGCAGCAGGAGCTCTTCGATCGTGGGGATCTCAGAGCGGACACGCCGGACCGCAAGGCCGACCATCCCGCGCTGGCGGTAGACGTTGATGCGGAAGCGCCCGACCCCCGGCAGGGTGTAGCCGAAGTCGGCTTCGCTCGAGGCCTCGAACTCGCGCCGCTTGTGGTCGGGCATGAGGCTGTTCGCGTACGCCTCGGACTCCGAGGGCGAGAGCGCCGGATATGGGCTCGGCATGAGCTCGCCGTCCACGCGGATGAACGGTACGTTGCCGGCCTTCAGGTGGATATCGCTCGCACCCATCTCCACCGTGTAGCGCAGCAGGTCCGTCACGTCCATGAGCTACCCCTCGTCTCGACCCGGCCCGGCACCGGGCTCGTGCTCGTGCTCGAGCTCCTCCTCGATCTCCTCGAGCTCCTCCCTTACCTTTCGGCGCGCCGCGAGCAACTTTGAGCCCCCGATGAGCAGGACCAGGATCGCGAGCAGGCCCAGCCCGATCGGCGTGAGGTACTTCTCCCACCGCTCGTAGCTCGCGCCGATGAAGTAGCCGAGGAGCGTGTGGCCGACGCCCCAGATCGCCGCCCCCGCGACGTCGTGGACGATGAAGCGCCGCCACCGCATCTGCGCGACGCCGGCCACGATGAACCCGACGCTGCGAACGACGGGGATGAACCGGCCGAGGAAGACCGTCTTGCCGCCGTGCTCCTCGTAGTAGCGCTCGGCAAGGACCAGGCGCTCGGGGGTGACGAACAGCTTCCTGCCGTGGCGCTCCAGGAAGCCGCGCCCGTAGCGCCGTCCGATCGAGATAGCCGATGTTGTCTCCCAGGACCGCGAATACCACCACCAGTGCCGCCAGCACCGGGAGCACGAGCGGGGGATCGCCGACCCGCGCATAGAATCCGCCGAGGATGACGAGCGTCTCGCCCGGTACGAGGACCCCGGCACCGACCGAGTTCTCGAGGAACACGGCGAGGCTGACGACGAGGTAGCCCCAGGGCGCCGACAGGTACGGGCGGAGGATTTCGATGATCCGGTCGAGCACGGCGCCCAAGTATAGGGAGGGCGGTCGGCACCGCTGATGGAAACGCGACGCGAGATCTCGGCCGGCGGGGTGGTCTATCGGCGTCGCCGCGGCAAGGTCCAGGTGGCGCTCGCGGCCCGGCGGACGCGCCGAGGCGACCTGGTCTGGGGGCTCGCGAAGGGCGCCATCGAGCCCGACGAGACCCCCGAGTCCGCCGCGATCCGCGAGGTGCGGGAGGAGACAGGCCTGCACGCCCGCATCCAGGAGTCGCTCGGCGAGATCCGTTACTTCTACGTCTGGGAGGGCGTCCGCGTGCGCAAGCTCGTGCACTTCTTCCTCATGCGGGTCACGGGGGGCGACGTCGCCGAGCACGACGAGGAGATGGAGGACGTTCGCTGGTTCCCGCTCGCCGAGGCGGCCAAGAGCCGCCGGCTACAAGGGCGAGCGCCAGGTCATCGAGCGAGCCGTCGAGCGGCTCTCGTGACCCCTTGGCAGTGGGCGCTCGGGGCCGTCGTCGGATTCTGCTCCGGCGTGCTCTCGGGGCTGTTCGGGGTCGGGGGTGGCGTCGTCACCACTCCCGCGGTGAACGTACTCCTCGGCGGAACGGCGATCCAGGCGATCGCCACGCCCCTGCCGGTCATCTTCCCCACCTCGCTCGTCGGCGCCTTCACCTACGCGCGGGCGGGCGAGGTGAGCCTCCGCGCTGCGCGGTGGGCGATCGGGCCCGGGGTGGGAGGGGCGATCGCGGGCGCCCTGCTCACGGACCTGGTGAACGCGCACCTCCTCCTCATGATCACCTCGGTGATCATCGCGTGGACCGCGGTCCAGCTGATCCGCGGGCGGACCTCGAAGGTCGCCTGGGAGAAGGGGAAGACACCCGGCTGGAAGCACGCGTCGATCGGCCTGGGCGCGGGGTTCGTCTCGGGACTGCTTGGAGTGGGGGGTGGGATCGTCATGGTGCCGGCCTTCACGGTGCTCGTCGGGATGCCCTTGAAGCGCGCGCTGGGAACCTCGCTCGTCGTGATCGCGGCGCTCGTCGTCCCGGGCACGATCGTGCACGCGCTCGCTCGACCACATCGACTGGGCGATCTTCCTCGTGCTCGCGATCGGCGTCGTCCCGGGAGCACGGCTGGGAGCACGCCTCGCGCTCGGAGCGCGCGAGCACGTCCTTCGGATGGCGGTCGGCGGCTTCATGCTGGTGGTCGCCGCCGCGTACGGGGTCTCCGAGCTCGCCGGGCTGCTGGGAGGCCGAGGGTAGGATGACCAGGCCGATGCGCCGGCTCGCCGCCCTGCTTCCCGTCGTCGTCCTGCTCGCGCTCGCGGTCACCCCCGCCTCGGCGCAGTCGCCGAGCCCCTTCCCCTCTCCCACGACGGGCGACGTCCGCCTCCAGCTCGTCGAGCAGACCGCATGGAACGGCCCCGAGAGCCCGACGCTCGAGCTGCGGTTCCGTGCGACGAACCAGGGGACGGCACCGCTCGGCGAGCTCACGATCGGCGTGACGTTGTTCGGCAGGGTGCTGTCACGTACGGCGTACGAGCGGTCCTTGCTCGCCGACCCGGTCCCGGCCGTCGTCGTCGAGGCCGAGACCTACGCACGGGAGGGCCCGCTCGAGCCCGGCGCAAGCCGCGTCTTCGAGCTCGCGCTCGCGCTCGACGCGCCCGGGATCGATACCACATCGTCCGGCATCTACCCCCTCAAGGTCGACCTGCGCATCGACGGCGCACCGGTCGCGGCGATCCGCACGTCGGCTATCTACCTCGTCCGCCAGCCCGAGCAGCCGCTCTCGATGTCGTGGACGTTCGTTCTGCATCACCCCGTCGTGTTCCGTCCCGACGGTGTGTTCACGTCGACCGCGCTCGAGGACGCGCTCGAACCGAGCGGCCGGATCGGCGGGCTCACGAAGGCACTCGCCGAGCTCGCGCGGACCTCGGCCACTCCCGTCGACGTCGCGGTCTCGCCGGTACTCCTGCTCCAGCTGACGCGCATGCGCGATGGATACACGCGCGACGTGGCCGGGGAGATCCGCGAGGTGCGGCCCGAGGAGGGCGGATCGCATCGCCGCGGCCGCTGCCCTCGATGCGCTCCGCGTCGCGGTAGCGTCCCCGCAGGTCGCCCTGTCCGCGCTCCCGTTCGCCGCACCCGAGATCCCGTCGCTCATCTCGGGGGGTCTTGCCCGCGACCTGGACGTGCAACTCGCCCGAGGACGGGAGCTCGTGAGCTCGGTGCTCAGGATCACACCTGACGCCACGGTGCTTCGGCCGCCGGGCGGAGCATCGAACGACCAGACGTTCGACGCCCTCGCCGACCGCGGGGTTCGGATCCTCGCGCTCGAGAGTCGGGACCATCGAGAGCCCGCTCCAGCCCCTCGGGTTCGCGCCGCCGCCGGTCACCTCGCTGCGCGAGGAGGGCGACCTCGTAGGCATCGTGCCGGACCCCTCCGTCGCGACCCTGCTCGCCTCGCCGCTCGTCGCCGAGGATCCTGTGCTCGGCGCGCATGTCGTCCTCGGCGAGCTCGCGGCGATCTGGCAGGAGCAGCCCGGCCAGGCGCGTGGACTCGCGATCCTCGTGCCCGAGTCGCTCGACCTGCCGGGGAGCTTCTCGACGACCTTCATCCGCAGCGTCGCCAGCGCCCCCTGGCTGCGCCCCGTCTCGGCCGCATGATCTCGTCGCGGCCTTCCCCCCCGGAGCACCCGGCGTCCTTGCCGCTCCCCCTCCGGTCTCGTTCAGCAGCACCTACGCTTCTGGGCTGAAGCAAGCGCGCCGTCGCATCGAGGTGTACCGCTCGATGCTCGTCGACCCGAGCGACGAGCCAGATCGTCTGGATACCCAGCTCCTGATCGCGGAGTCCGGCGACTTCCTGCGTGACCCCGCGAGGGGGTTCGCCTTCGTCTCCGCGGCGAGCGACCGCGTCTCGGGCGTGTTCGACGCCATCACCGCCGACGCCGGCGACGTCGTGACGCTCACGTCGCGCTCGGGGGCGAACCTACCCGTCCGCGTGACGAGCCGAGCCGAGGAGCGGCTGCGGGTGTCCGTCGCGCTCGAGTCGTCACACCTCGCGCGCTCACCGAGCGAGGAGGTCGTGCTCGAACCGGGCGCCACGCAGACGCTCACGTTCGACGTCGACCTGAAGACGACCGGCCGGTTCAGGGTGTTCGTTAAGGTCGTCGCCCCCGGCGGTCGCGTGATCCAGGAGAGCTCGGTCGTGGTGCGCTCGACGGCCTACAACCGGATCGCACTCATCATCACGATCGCGGCGGCGCTCGTGCTGGTGCTCGCGTGGGCAAGGAGGTTCCTGCTACGGCGGACGACCTGACACCCACGGTTCCTCCCGCTCCGGGCTCGCCCGAGACCGCCGAGCTCAGGCCCGAGGACTCGACCTCCGCGTTCGTGCGGAACACCGCGGTGATGGCGGTCGGCACGAGCCTGTCCCGCCTCACTGGCTTCCTGCGCGTGGCGGCGATGGCGGCCGCGCTCGGCATCACCGAGACGCGCCTGGCCGACGCCTACAACATCGCCAACACGACCCCGAACATCATCTACGAGCTCGCGCTCGGCGGGGTGCTGTCGTCGGTGCTCGTTCCGGTGTTCGTCGAGTGGATGCAGACGCGCGGTCGCCCCGCGGCGTGGGAAGTCGCTCGACGGCTGTTCACCCTCGCGTTCATCTCACTGTCGGCCATCGCGCTCGTCGCGATCGTCGCTCGCGCCCTGGATCGTCCGCCTGTACACGGTGCGCGTCGGCGCCAACGACGAAGCGATCCGCGAACTCGCCACGTTCTTCCTGCGATGGTTCATGCCGCAGATCGTGTTCTACGGGGTCGGGGCGGTTGGCACGGCCCTCCTGAACGCCGACCGCCGCTTCGCGGTCCCGATGTTCGCGCCGATCCTCAACAACCTGATCGTCATCGCTACATACCTCGTGTTCGCCCTCATGCCGGAGCCGGCGGCCGGATCCCGCGAGCTCGCGACGGGGGCGCAGCAGCTCATCCTCGCGATCGGGACCACGATGGGGGTCGTCGCCATGACGGTAGCGCTGTGGCCAGCGCTGCGGGGCACCGGCTTCCGCCTCGCCTGGCGGCCGCGGCTCCGCGACGAGGCGGTCGCGCGGATCGCCCGACTCGCCGGGTGGGTCGTCGTCTACGTCGCCGCGAACCAGGCGCGGCTACCTCGTGGTCCTGGTGCTCGCCGCCGCGAGGAAGGGCGACTACACCGCATACGGGGTCGCCTTCATCCTGTTCCAGCTGCCCTACGCGATCTTCACGGTCTCGATCGTGACCGCGCTGCTGCCGGCGATGTCTTCGCGATGGGCCGATGGCGACATCGCCGGCGTGCGCGCGCTCGTGGCTCGAGGCATCCGCGCGACCGGCGTGATCGTGATCCCGGCGGCCCTCGGCTACCTCGTGATCGGACGCGACATCGTCCGGCTCCTGCTCCAGCACGGAGCGGCCGCCACGCCCGAGAGTGGCGATCGCGTCGCCGAGGTGCTCGCGTTGTTCGCGCTCGGTCTCTTCTTCTTCTCAGCGTTCCAGTTGCTGCTTCGCGTGTTCTACGCGATGCAGGACACGCGGACCCCGGCGCTCATCAACCTCGGGTCGCTCGTCGTCAACGTGAGTGCGAACCTGCTGTTCGTGCTGGTGTTCGGCCTCGGGGTGCGTGGCCTCGCGCTCGGGCACGCGACCTCGTACGTCTTCTCCTCGACGGTCGCGTTGCTCGTGCTGCGGCGGCGCCTGGGCGGGCTCGGTGGACAGGGCGTCGGAGCGAGTCTCGCCCGGACGCTCCTCGCGGCGGGAGGCACGGCCCTCGCCGCCTGGGGGACCGCTCGACTCGTCGGCGACTGGCTCGGCACGGCGAGCCTCGGAGCGCAGGCCGTGCAGGTAGTCGTCGCCGTCCTGGCCGGGCTCGGGGCGTTCGTCGTGGGTGCGCTCATCCTCCGGATCCAGGAGGTCGATACCGTGAAGCAACAGATCCTCGCGAGGTGGAAGCGGTGAGGGGCTTCGCCGGCGCGGCGTCGGACGAGCGCGGCCTGATCGGCAAGATCCTGGTGCTATGGCTCGTGCTCGCAGCGCTGTTCCTCGTGTTCGCCTACGACGGGATCCAGGTCGCGGTGACCCGCTTCCGGGTCGCCGATGCCGCCCAGAACGCCGCCTTCGAGGCGGCGGCCGCGCTGAGGTCGAGCCCGGGCGATCAGCGGGCGGCGTACCAGGCCGCCCTGCAAGCCATCGAGGAAGCTGGCTCGACCCTGCGGCTGACGGAGTTCGTGATCGACCCACAGACCCGCCAGGTCACGGTGACCGTCACGCGCAAGGTCTCCACGCTCCTCATGGGTCGGATCGGGTTCCTGAAGTCCCTCACGAAGGCGCGCACGACCGAGACATCCGAGTCGACCGCACCTTAGGACGCGGTTGGAGGGGGCGCCTGCCGGCCCGGCATACACTGCCCGCGTGCGTACCGAGCGACCTACCGAGATGCTCGCCGAGCGCTACGCACTCGAGGAGGAGTTGGGGCGGAGCCGCACCGGCATGGTGTGGCGCGCACGCGATACCGTCCTCGAGCGCACGGTCGCCGTGAAGATCCTGCGGCCCACCCTTGCCGAGGATCCCGCTTTCGCCGAGCGCCTCGCCCTCGCGGCGGCCGCCGCATCCCGTGTCCCGGCTCCCGGGCTCGTCCGGCTGCTCGACACCGGCACGGAGCGAGGCATCTCGTTCCTCGTGCGCGAGCACGTCGAGGGCCACAGCCTGCGCGCACGACTGCGCTCGGGCCCTCTCGAACCGGCCGAGGCCGTGCGCGTCGGACGAGAGGTGCTCCTCGCGCTCGCCGCGGCACACGCGTCCGGCGTCCTTCACCTGGACGTCAAGCCGGAGAACGTCCTGCTCGCGAACGACGGGCATGTGCGGCTGGCCGACCTCGGCGTGGGTGCCGCGATCCGCACCGCCCGGCCGACCGACGCGACCGAGCTCCTCGCGCCGACCCCCGAACCTCCCGAGCTCGCGGGGAACCCGGTGGCCTCGGATGCTCGCACCGACGTCTACCTCGCCGGCGCCATGCTGTTCGAAACCCTCACCGGGCGCCCGCCCGCAGGGGCCCGCTCCCCTCGAGGACTGCGGAGCGAGATCCCCCCCGAGATCGACGTCGTCGTCGCCCGAGCGCTCGCGCCCGATCCTGCCGAGCGTTTCGCGGATGCCGGGGCGTTCGCCGAAGCGCTCGGTATCCCGCCCGAGGACGTGCCGTCGCCCTCGCGCGAGGGGCATGGCCTTCGGGGATGGCTGCTCGTCCCCGCCCTCGTCGTGCTCATGGCCGCGCTCGCGATCGGCGTCGGACTGTGGCTCGGCCGGCTCGAGATCGGCGGCCCGCTCGGTGTGCGGGCGGTGGAGGAAGAGCCGACCCGACCCTCACCCGCGCAGCCTCGAGCCGTCGTCCTGCCCATCGCATCCGTCTCGACGTTCGATCCCTTCGGCGATGGGACGGAGAACGACTCGGGTGCCCCGGCGGCGGCCGACGGGGACACCTCGACCGCCTGGCGCTCCGAGGACTACTTCGACGCCGACCTCAACAAGCCGGGCGTCGGCCTGCTGTTCGACCTCGGTAGCAGCCGGACCGTGACCGGGTTCCGGCTCGAAGTCCCGCACGCGGGGTACACGTTCGGGCTCGCCGTCGGCGACGATCCCGGCGCGCTCGTCGAGGCCGCCGCCGGTGCGTACACGGCCGCCGCCTCGATGCGCGAGACGACAGATCCGGCCACGGGGCGCTACGTCTTGCTGTGGATCACCTCGGTCGTAGACGCGGGGGACGGCAACCGGGCCGAGGTCGCGGAGTTCACGGTGGTCGGTCCCGATGCGTGACAGCGAGCGAGACGAGGACCTCGTCCGCCGCTACCTGGACGGCGATGTCCAGGCCTTCGGCACCCTCGTCGAGCGCCACGAGCGCCGCGTCTACAACCTCGCGTTGCGCATGACCGGTCGCGAAGAGGACGCGAGGGACGCCTCCCAGGATGCCTTCCTGTCCGCCCTGCGCAAGCTGAAGACCTTCCGCGGAGAGGCCGCGTTCACGACGTGGATGCACCGGGTCACCGTGAACGCGTGCTACGACCTCCTCCGCAAGCGCCAGCGCGCGCCGCTGCTCCACGAGCGCGACGACGAGGACCGCCCCACGCGCCCCGAGCCCGTCTCGCCGGACCACGCCGACGCGGTCGAGCTCTCGATCGACGTGCGGCGGGCCCTCCTCACCGTGCCACCAGGATTTCCGCGCCGTGCTGATCCTCTGCGACGTCCAGGACATGGCCTACGAGGACGCGGCCGCCGTCCTCGAGGTCCCTGTGGGGACCGTGAAGTCACGCCTGCACCGCGGTCGCGTCGCGCTCGCTCGAGCCCTGACCCCAACCGACGTGCGGGAACGTCCCGGCGACGCCGGACCGTCTGACGGAGCGAAGACATGATGACCCATCCCGAAGACCTCCTTGCCGGTTACGTCGATGGCTCACTCACCCAGGACGAGCGAGCCATCGTCGACGCACATCTGTCCGCCTGCGGGGTCTGTCGGCAGGAGGTCGACCTTGCGGGCCGGGCGCTCGTCGCGCTCTCGGCGCTCGCCGAGGAACCCGTGCCCTTCGGCGTCACGGGGCCTGTGCTCGCCGAGGCCCGGCGGGCGGCTCCGCGCCTGCGGCCCGTACGGCAGCGCTACCAGTGGGTGGCCGGGTTCGCCGCAGCCGCATGCCTCGTGCTCGCCGCGGTGGTGCTGCTGCCGCAGCTCACCGGCGGCGGCTCGAACGACACGGCCGGGACCCGCGCGCCGTCGGCGGACATGGAGGCGGGCGAGAGCCTCGGTGCGGGAGCCGGCTCCGCCGGCGCACTCCAGACCGAGGTTCTCGACCGGAACCTCGACGAGCGTGACGTGAAGCGGCTCGCGACCGCGGCCGCCAAGACCGCCCCGAACCCACCCGTGCGCGACGCGGCTGCGAGCTTCGCGGCGCCGGATGCGGCCATCTCGTGCATCGTGTCGAGCGGAGCGACGATCGACGAGCGCGACGCGCTCGTACGCCTGATCCAAGCCCGGTACCTCGGTACAGCCGCCTACCTTGGCGTGTTCCACGAGGGCCCGGGCGGCGGGCAGCCGCCGCAGCGGATCGTCGTGTGGGTCGTCTCGCGCGCGGACTGCGCGATCCTCACCCTCATCTCGCAGAACGTCTGAGCCCGGTCGCCGCGCGTGGATGGTGTGAGCGAACACTCGTAGAGTGAGCGGTCGTGAGGTATCGCGTCGAGCAGCTCGCGGTCGCGTGCGACGTCTCCGTCGACACCGTCCGCTACTACCAATCCAGGGGCTTGCTCCCCCCGCCCGAGCGCGAGGGGCGCGTCGCCTGGTACGGCCCCAAGCATGCCGAGCGGATCCGCGAGGTGCGCTCGCTCCAGCGCAAGGGGCTCACCCTCGCCGCGATCGAGCGGGTGTTGAACGGGGAGCTCGAGCGGACCGACGTCGACCTCGCGGCCGCGGTGGCAGCCGCACGGGGCGAGGGCCCGGTCGAGGAGCTCCTCACGCTCGAGGCCTTCTCCACCCGCGCCGGCGTTCCCGCCTCCTTGATCCAGGCGGTCGAACGCGAGGGTATCCGCCTCGGCGTGACCCAGGACGACGAGACCCGCTACACGAGCGCGGACATCCAGACGGTGCGGGCAGCTCTGCGGCTCCTCGAGTTCGGCCTGCCGCTCGGCGAGCTCCTCTCGCTCGCGCGCGACGCGGATACCGCGATGGTGACGCTCGCGGATCGCGCGGTCGAGCTGTTCGATGCGTACGTGCGCAAGCCGATCCGCGACACGGCGACCTCGCAGGAAGACGCCGCCGAGCAGCTCGTCGACGCGTTCGACACGCTCCTGCCCGCGGTCACGAACCTCGTCGCGACACACTTCCGCCGGGTGCTCCTCGCGACCGCCGAGGGCAAGCTCGGATGAGCCGACCGCTCCCCGGGGGCGACGACAAGGCGCGCGCGGTCCGCGGCCTGTTCGACACCATCTCGGCACGGTACGACCTCGTGAACCGGGTGATGACGTTCGGCATGGACGTCGGGTGGCGCCGCCGTGCGATCCGCGAGCTCCACCTGCCCGGTGGCGCGCTCGTCGCCGATCTCGCGTGCGGCACCGGTGACTTCTGCCGAGAGCTGCAGCGCAGCGGCTATCGGGCCGTTGGCTTCGACTTCTCGTCCGGCATGCTCGGGAGCGCGCGGACCGAAGCGCCGCTCGTGCAGGCCGACGCCCTCCGCCTCCCGCTCGCCGACGGCGCGGTGGAGGGCGTCACGTGCGGTTTCGCGCTCCGCAACGTCGTCGACCTGCCATCGCTGTTCGCGGAGACCGCGCGCGTCATCCGTCCGGGCGGCCGCGTCGCGTTCCTCGAGACGAGCGAGCCAGACAACCCTGTGATGCGGATGGGGCATCACGTGTACTTCCATCGTGTGGTACCGCTGATCGGCGGAGCGCTCTCGGACCGCGACGCGTACTCGTACCTGCCGCGCTCGACGGCCTATCTCCCACCGCCCGAGGCTCTCCTCGAGCTGGTCCGCGACGCCGGCTTCCCCGACGGACGCCGGATCTCGCTCGCCGGCGGGATCGCGCAGCTGCTCACGGGGACGCGGGGGTAGGTCGTGCCCGTGCTCGTCGCCCGAGCGAGAGCTCTCGGCCCGGCCTTCGACCTGCTCGCCAATTACCGCCCGGGTGGGTTCTTCTTCGAGCGGGCGGGGCTCGGCGTCTCGACCGTCGGTGTCGCCGCGCGGATCGGCGTCGAGGGCGGGCCGGATCGCCTGCCGACGCTGGCACGAGAGGTCGAGGGGATCCTGCGCGAGATCCACCGCGACGGCGACGTTCCGGCCCCGATCGCCGTGGGCGCGATCCCGTTCGACGGCGGCTGGCCGGCTCATCTCGTCGTCCCCGAGCGCTCCGTGATCCGCCGACGAGAAGGGGAGACTCGGCAGCTCGACGTCGTCCCCGAGGGTATCGCGCCGCTGAACCCCGAGCGCGAGCGCTGGACGGGGCGCGCATTACCCCACGACGCCTTCGAGGACATCCATCTCCGCCCCGACCCCGAGCCCCAGGAGTACGCGGCCGCCGTCCTCGAGGCCACCCGTCGCATCCGGGCCGGTGGGCTGCGCAAGGTGGTGCTCGCACGCTCCGTCGTCGTCGCGGCCGACCGAGCGCTCGACGCGAAACAGCTCCTGTGGAGGCTCCGAGCGGTCGATCCGGACTGTTGGGCGTTCGCTTCGCCTGAGCTCGCGCTCGACGCTGGGGAACTCGTCCCCACGGGGGTGCTCGTCGGGGCTACCCCCGAGCTCCTCGTCCGCAAGGAGGGTGGCGGCGTCGCGGCGACGCCGCTCGCCGGCTCGGCGCCGCGGTTCGGGGACCCGACGGCGGACCGGGCCTCGGCCGCTCGCTTGTTCGCCTCGCCGAAGGATCGGCAGGAGCATTCGCTCGTCGTCGAGGACGTCGCCGCGGTGCTCGCCCCGCTCTGCGAGAAGCTGCGGTACCCGAAGGAGCCGGAGCTTCTCGGCACCGCCAACGTCTGGCACCTGGCGACGCCGTTCCGGGGCACGCTCAAGGCCTCCGCACGGAGTGCGCTCGATCTGGTTGCGGCGCTCCACCCAACGCCGGCCGTATGCGGCACGCCCCGGCACATCGCACGTGCCATGCTCGCCGAGCTCGAGCCCCTGGATCGTGGCTGCTACGCGGGCCCCGTCGGATGGGTGGACGCGAACGGCGACGGCGAGTGGGCGATCGCACTGCGATGCGCCGAGATCACCGGCACGACCGCGCGGCTATTCGCCGGCGCCGGGATCGTCGCGGACTCGGATCCCGACCAGGAGCTCGACGAGACGGAGCGCAAGTTCCGCGCTCTCCTCGACTCGCTCCGCTGGGGCTAGCCGCCCGGTGCGGCAGCCGTCGACGCCCGTCGCTCGAGTATCACTCGCGTGCCGACGGCCACGACGACGCCGACGCCGAGCCCGGCAAGGAACGCGGGCAGCAGGGGCGCCCGATAGGCGCTCCCACCCGAGTAGTCGAGGCCGAGGAGGGTCGCGCAGGTGGTGCGCCCCAGTGTGCTCGCCCCCGTTGGTAACGCGGTCGACGTGCCCGTGCATCCCAGAGGTGCGACGAGGAGGTACCCGAGCACGGAGGCCCACACCCCCGTCAGTGTCGGCCAGAGCACGTCCCGCCGTCGGCGCCAGGGTCCGACCACCGCCATCGCGAGTCCGGTCAGCAGGAGCGGCGCGCCGATGCTGAACAGGCTCAGGCACCCGAGGCCGACCAGCACCGCCGCGAGGATCCAGTAAGAGACCGGCCGCATGCGCATCGCCGCGAGCGTACCCCCTCAGGACCTGAGCGCCCGCCCCACGGCCGCCTGCACCTCGGCGTGACGACGGCGGTCGAGCTCGGCGTCGATCGTCACCTCGACGAGGTGGACACCGCCGGCCGCGAAGGCACCGTCGACGGCGGGGACGAGGGCGTCCGCACGGTCCACGAGCGTGTGGGCCGCACCGGCCGCCGCGCAGATCGCATGGATGTCCAGTCCGTGGGGCGTCGTGAACAGCTCCTCGAGCTCGGGCAGCTCGCGCTGCGCGAGGAACGAGAAGATCGTCCCACCGCCGTTGTTCGGTACGACGAGCACCGCGTCGAGTCCGCGTCGAGCGCTCCAGAGCAGCGAGCCCACGTCGTGGAGCAGGGTGAGGTCTCCGAGCAGCCCCGCGGTCGGTCGCCCCGCCGCGCTCACGCCGAAGACCGTCGAGACCAGGCCGTCGATCCCGCTCGCGCCGCGGTTCGCGAGCACGCGCAAGCCGCCTCGCGGCGCCATGAACAGGTCGAGGTCGCGGACCGGCATGCTCGAGCCCACAACGAGCGTCGCGCCGTCGGGGAGCGCCGCCGCGAGGTCCCGCGCGATCCGCCCCTCGAACGGCTCGTTCCAGCCGTCGAGCGTCAGGTCGATCGCGGTCCGCGCGGCCACATCGGCACGCCGCCACCCACTGTGCCACGGCGTCGGCGCCCGGGGTTCGAGCCGTGAGCGACAGGCTGACGCGAGCGGATCGGCGGACGCCACCAGTCGTACCTCAGCTCGGCGGTGCGGGTCGCCCACGAGATCGTCGGGGTCGACGATGACGAGTCGCTCGGCTGCGCCGACCAGGCCGAGCCCGGCCCTCGAGGTCGGCGCGGCGCCGACCTGCACCACCACCTCCGGCACGTGCGTCGAGGCGAAGCTCTCGTCTGTGAGCAGCATCGTCGGTGCTCCGAGCACGCCCGGCACGCGCAGGCCCGAGGTCGGCTCGGCCAGGACGGGCCACGCGGCCGCCTCGGCAAGTTCGAGCAGGTGGGGCGCCCGATCGCGGAGCGAGCCGGCGACGATCGCCCCCCGCTCGTGATCGCGCACGACCTCGGCGAGCCGGGCCGCGTCCTCGGCCGAGGCGAGCGGGGGCGCGTCGGCCGGTTCCACGCCGGGGACGCGGGTCGCGTCGAGGGCGAACGGTCCCCCGCTCGGGACGAGGGGCTCTCGGAACGGCAGGTTGACGTGCACCGGCCGGGGCGGGTGCGAGACGGCGCGTCGCCACGTGTTCGTCGCGAGCCACCGCCAGTACCCCGTGTCCGGACGCTCGCCCGGCACCCCGGCGTCGACCGAGGAACGCACGTAGCATCCGTAGATCCCCGGCTGCTCGATCGTCTGGTTGGCGCCGACGTTCCGAAGCTCGGCAGGGCGGTCGGCGGTGAGGACGAGGAGCGGAACGCGCGCCATCGATGCCTCGACGACGGCAGGGAGATACTCGGCCGTCGCCGTTCCGCTCGTGCACGCGAGCACCACCGGACGCCCGCTCGCCTTCGCGAGGCCGAGCGCGAAGAACGCCGATGCCCGCTCATCCAGGTGCAGATGGACACGGACCTGGGAGTTGCGCCGCAGGGCGAGCGCGAGCGGGGTCGAGCGCGACCCGGGCGAGACGCACGCATCCGTGAGGCCGTCCGCTACGAGCTGGTCGACGAACGCGCCCATGCACGCGAGCGCGAGGTCGCCCTCGGTCGGGTTCACGACGCCGTCCCCCCGGCGACCCACAGGCCGAGCGCGAGCAGCGCGCCGAACACGAGCGTGAGGAGCGAGGTTCCGATGAGCACCGGGATGAGGTCGCGTCCCTCTGCCGTGCCGACGACCTCCATCGGCCGGATCGCGAGCGGCCACGATGCCAGGGCGAGGAGCGACCACATCGGCAGGCCAGCGCCCTCGTCGGCGATCTCGACCAGCGCCCCCGCGACCACCACGGCGTACGCGAGCACGATGAGGCCCCGGTACAGCAGTCGCGCACGCGGGCTCCCGATCCGGACCGCGAGGGTCCGCTTGCCCGTCGCTTCGTCGGTCGGGATGTCGCGGATGTTGTTCGCCTCGAGGATCGCGACGATGAGCGCGCCCATGGGGATGCTCGACCACCACGCGGCGGCGGTAACCGTTCCCGCGTTCACGAAGGCCGTCCCGACGGTGGCCATCAGCCCGAAGAACACGAACACCATGAGTTCGGCCACGCCGAGGCCTGCGTAGGGTCTCGGGCCGCCGCTGTAGAGCCAGAGCGCGAGCATCGCGAGCGCGCCAACCGGCACGAGCCACAGCGTCGTCGCGAGCGCCAGCGCGAGGCCGGCCCCGCCGGCCACGAGGATGCTGAGGAGCGCGGCGAGGAGGACCGCCCTCGGCGGGGCCATACCCGAGGCCGTGAGTCGCGGCGGCCCGACGCGCTCGTGGGTGTCCACGCCGCGGATGCCGTCGTGGTAGTCGTTCGAGAGGTTCGCGCCGACCTGGAGCGCGAGGCCGACCACGAGCGCGGCGATCGAGCGCCAGAGCACGGTGCGACCCGCCGCGGCGATCCCGACGATGACCGGCGCCACGCTCGCCCCGAGCGTACGTGGCCGGACGCCGTGCCACCAGATCGAGTGCCGGCTCATACCGATCTCACGGACGCTTCGGGAACCGCGAGAAGTCGGGGTCGCGCTTCTGCACGTACGCGTCGCGCCCCTCCTGCGCCTCCTCGGTCATGTAGTAGAGGAGCGTGGCGTCGCCCGCGAGGTGCTGCACGCCGGCCAGACCGTCCACGCCCGCGTTGTAGCCGGCCTTCAAGAGCCGGAGCGCGAGCGGACTCATCGTCAGGAGCTCGCGGCACCACGCCACGGTCTCGACCTCGAGGCGCTCGAGCGGTACGACCGCGTTGACGAGGCCCCACGCGAGGGCCGTCGGCGCGTCGTACCGCCGGCACAGGTACCAGATCTCCTTCGCTCGCTTCTCGCCGACCTGCCTCGCGAGCAGGTTGATCCCGTACCCACCGTCGAACGAGCCCACCCGCGGGCCGGTCTGCCCGAACTTGGCGTTGTCGGCCGCGATCGTGAGGTCACAGCAAACGTGCAGGACGTGGCCGCCACCGATCGCGTAGCCGGCGACCATCGCGATCACGGGCTTCGGGAGCCTCCGGATCTGGATCTGGAGGTCCAGGACGTTGAGGCGCGCGATCCCGGTCTCGTCCTCGACGTAGCCGTCCTCGCCGCGGATCCGTTGGTCTCCGCCCGAGCAGAACGCGAGCGGTCCCTCACCCGTCAAGATCGCGACGCCGATCGCCGGATCGTCCCTCGCCTGCTCGAACGCCCGAGACATCTCGCGCACGGTGAGCGGCCGGAACGCGTTGCGGACCTCGGGTCGGTCGATCGTGATCTTCGCGATGCCCTCGGCGGTCTCGTAGCGGATGTCCGTGTAGTCACCGGCGGGCTGCCAATCGAGAACGGGTTCCATGAGCACGTACTCCTAGAGCGTGGACTCGAACGGTGTCGGCTAGCCTATCGCAGGTGGGACGACGGCTGAGCGGCGCTTTCGGGCACGGGGATGTGGTCGCGGTCGCGCTGCCGCCCGGCCCGGAGTGGCTCGACCTCGTGCGCGAGGTCTGGGACGCCGAGGCCGCCCTCTTCCCCGTGGACCACCGGCTCCACGCGGCCGAAGCCAGGTCGCTCGTCCACCGGGCGCGGCCGACGGTGCTGATCTCTCCGGACGGCTGGGAGCGTCGCGAGGACGGCATCCCCGCCGAGGCCGAGGTGGCCCTCGTCGTGCACACCTCGGGGACCGCCGGCGCAACCGAAGCTCGCGCAGTTCGACCGCGCGGCGATCGACGCGGCGGTGGCGTCCTCGGCCCTCGCGCTCGAGGCGACCCCGCACGACCGGTGGCTCTGCTGCCTGCCGCTCGCGCACGTGGGAGGCCTGCTGGTGCTGCTGCGCGGGGTCCTGCTCGGCGCGCCGGTCGTCGTGCACCCGAACTTCGACCCAGCGGCGGTCGCGGCCGAGCAGGACGTGGCCTTCACGTCGATCGTTCCGACGATGCTCGTGAGGCTCCTCGACTCGGGGGCGGACCTGGCGGGGTTCCGCAGCATCCTGGTCGGGGGCGCGCACCTGCCGCTCGAGCTGCGCGAGCACGCCGCCGCCGCGGGAGCCCACATCGTGTCGACGTACGGGCTGACCGAATCCTGCGGCGGCGTCGTCTACGACGGGATGCCGCTGCCGGGTACCGAGATGCGGATCGACGAGGACGGTGGCATCGAGCTCCGGGGCCCTACGCTCATGCTCGGCTACCGCCTCGACGCCGAGGGCACAGCCCGTGCCTTCACGCCCGATGGCTGGCTCCGCCCCGGGGACGCGGGCGAGATCGACCTGGAGGGCCATCTCCACGTGATCGGCCGCATCGACGGGCTCATCAACTCGGGCGGCGAGAAGGTCTGGCCCGAGGAGGTCGAGGCCGTCCTGCGCTCACACCCCCGCGTGGCCGAGGTAGCCATCGGCGGCCGCCTGGACCCCGTGTGGGGCCAGCGCGTCGTGGCCTGGGTCGTTCCCGTGGACGCTGCCGACCCGCCGAGCCTCGAGGAGCTGCGTGCCCACGTCGCCACGGCCCTTCCCCGCCACAAGGCGCCTCGGGAGCTCGTGCTCGTCGACACCCTGCCTCGGACGGGATCGGGCAAGGTACGTCGCTCGGCGCTCCCCGATGCGGAATAGGGCACGGTTATCCTCCATGGGAGGTGCCCGCAGGGGAGGCGCGCGCCCGCGCATGAAGGAAGAGCGATGACCGAGGAACGCAACGTCGTGATCTTGGGCTCGGGCCCGGCCGGCTACACGGCTGCGCTGTACTCCGCCCGGGCCAACCTGTCACCCCTGGTCCTGAAGGGCCTCGAGGCGGGCGGACAATTGATGCTCACCACAGAGGTCGAGAACTACCCAGGCTTCGCCGACGGGGTCATGGGCCCCGAACTCATGGACGCCATGGAGAAGCAGGCGTCCCGGTTCCAGGCCGAGATCGTGCCGCTCACCGCCACGGCGGTCGACCTCTCGAGCCGGCCGTTCGGCGTTCGGGCGGGGGACCAGGAGTGGCGCGCGAAGACGCTCATCATCTCGACCGGCGCGACCGCCCGCTGGCTCGACATCCCAGGGGAGGAGAGGCTCCGCGGCCGCGGGGTCTCGGCCTGTGCCACGTGCGACGGCTTCTTCTTCCGCGACCGCGAGCTCATCGTGGTCGGCGGTGGTGACACCGCGATGGAGGAGGCGACGTTCCTCACGCGTTTCGCCAGCAGGGTCACGATCGTCCACCGGCGCGACGAGTTCCGCGCCTCGAAGATCATGCAGGAACGGGCGCTCGCGAACCAGAAGATCCGGGTCGTCTGGGACACCACGCTCGAGGAGATCCTCGGCGAGGACGCCGTGACGGGCGTACGGCTCCACAACGTGAAGACGGATGAGACCTCGGAGCTCCGCACGGACGGTGTCTTCATGGCGATCGGCCACACACCGAACACGCGTCTGTTCGAGGGGGCGCTCGAGCTCGACGAGAACGGGTACGTGGTCGTCGACGAACCGCGCACGTCCACGAGCATCCCCGGTGTGTTCGCGGCCGGCGATGTCACCGACCGCATCTACCGTCAGGCCGTGACGGCAGCCGGGCAGGGCTGCAAGGCGGCGATCGACGCGGAGCGGTTCCTCGAGGAGCACGGCGAGGCCTGAGCGGGATGCCGGGCACGGCCCGGCGCTGGAGCAGACCAGCCGGCCCGATCGGGACGGCGTGACCTGAGGGAAGGAACACGAGATGGCGATGATCGGTGACGTGACGGAGGCGGACTTCGAGGAGCGCGTGCTCAGCGCGGACACCCCCGTGCTCGTGGACTTCTGGGCGGAGTGGTGCGTGCCGTGCCACATGGTCTCCCCCGTGGTCGAGGAGATCGGGCGCGAGAAGGCGGAGCACCTACAGGTCGCGAAGCTCAACATCGACGACAACCCCGACGTCGCCCGACGCTATGGGATCATGAGCATCCCGACGCTGATGCTCTTCATCGGCGGGCAGGAGAAGGCACGGCTCGTCGGTGCTCGCGGGAAGGATGCCTTGCTCCGCGAGATCGACCCCCACCTGTCCTAGCGAGCACGCGGGTTGCCGCGGGCGGCCGCACGCTGCCACCCTCGGTACGTGAAGAGCATCCGACGAGGCGCCCAGGGCGTCGCCGTGCGCGACGTTCAGCACCGTCTGACCGAGCTCGGCCACCGCATCGACGCCGGGGAGCTCCACGGCGTCTTCGGCCGGTCGACCGAGGATGCCGTTCGATCCTTCCAGCTTGCCCGGCGCCTGCCGGTCGACGGGATCGTCGGTGCGGATACCTGGAGCCAGCTGGTCGAGGCCGGCTACCGCCTTGGCGACCGCACGCTGTACCTGCGGGTGCCGGCGTTCCGAGGCGATGACGTACGCGCCCTGCAGGAGATGCTGAACGCGCTCGGGTTCGACGCGGGCAAGCAGGACGGCATCTTGGGCCGCCGGACGGCCGACGCCGTGATGGAGTTCCAGCGCAACCTCGCCGACAGGTCCGACGGCATCGTCGGCCTCGACACGGTTCGCTCGCTCGAGCGGATGCGCCCGCCGGTCGACGGTCCCGGCCTCGCGGTCGTCCGGGAGGAGGAGGCCATCCGCTCGATGGTGACCTCGCTGGAGGGCTCGATCGTGGCGGTCGACGCGGCGGACGGGCCCGCGGACCGCGGGCAGGGAAGCGGACCTCGCGCTCGAGCTCGCGAGCGCGCTCGCGGACGCGCTCGCGGCACGCGGGGCGACGCCGGTACTCCTGCGCCGAGCCGATGAGGATCCCGATCCCTCCGACCGCGCTCGGACGGCGAACGCCGTCGAGGCGGTGGCGTGCGTCTCGATCCGCCTCTCCGGCGAAGGCGAGTCCGGCGCCGCGAGGTGCGCCTACTGGGGCACCTCGACGACGCACTCACCGGCGGGCCGCCGCCTCGCCGAGTTGATGCAGGCCGAACTCGCGGGGCTCGGGTTCCGAGACGATGGCATCCGTCCCCTCGGCATCGCCCTCCTCCGCGAGACGAGGATGCCTGCCGTCCAGATCGAGCCCGGCCGCGTGTCGAGCGATGCAGACCGGCTCCGGCTGGCCGACCCGGGCTTCCGGCGGGTGCTCGCCGAGGCCGCCGCCGACGGCATCGGCCGGTTCCTCGCCGGCAACGCCGTCTCGAGCGAGCCTGCTCAGGTCCGGCGTCGAGACAAGGCCGCCAGAGCGCCCCGAGGAGCGCGCCGAGTCCGAGTGCTTTCGCGGCGCGGCGGACCTCCGCGGCGGTGGGTCGCTCCATGCCACGATGCTAGACGAGGCACCCGAGGGAGGGACGAAGCAGATGCGATCCAGCCTGATGCTCGAGGGACAAGAGGGAGTCACATGGCCGCAGTGGCTCGCGGTGGCCGAGACGGCCGAACGGCTCGGCTTCGAGGCGTTGTTCACGTCGGACCACTACCTCTCGGTGCAGGGCGTCGGCGGCCGTGGTTCGAACGACGCGTGGACGATCCTGGCGGGCCTCGCGGCTCGCACGGAGCGGATCCGGCTCGGCACGATGGTGTCCCCCGCCACATTCCGGCACCCCACCGTGCTCGCGAAGGTGGCGACCACCGTCGACCGGATCTCGGGCGGTCGGGTCGAGATCGGCATGGGGGCGGGATGGTGGCAGGAGGAGCACCGCACGCACGGCTTCCCTTTCCCGCCCACCGCCGAACGCTTCGAGGTGTTCGAGGAGCAGGTCGAGATCGTCCACGGGCTCCTCACGCAGGAGCGCTTCTCGTTCGAGAGCCCTCATTACGCGATCGAGGAGTGCGAGTTCCTCCACAAGCCGGTCCAACGCCCGCACCCGCCGATCGTGCTGGGCGGTCGGACCGCCGGCGCGCGGATGCAGCGCCTCGTCGCACGCTTCGCGGACGAGTTCAACACGGTCGGCGGCACGCCACGGGAGGTTCGCGAGCGGTTCGCCCGGATCCGCAACGGCCTCGACGCCGCAGGCCGCGATCAGTCGCAGGTCACGACCTCGCTGATGACGTGGGTCTTCGTCGGGACAACCGAAGCCGAGTGGAAGGCGCGCGTCGAACGTGCCCGGCGGAACGATCCCGCCGCCGGATCCTCCGATGCCTACCTCGAGGACATCTCGCGAGACTGCATCATCGGCACACCGGGGCAAGCCGCCGAGCGACTGCGCGAGTACGCCGAGGCCGGTGTCCAGCGCATCGTCCTGAACCACGAGCTCGTGGACGACCATGACATGCTCGAGCTCCTTGCGGCGCAGGTATTCCCGATGGTCGAGGGAGCCTAGATCTCGGCGCGGAGGTCCCGCTCGGCGGCCGCCACCGTGGTCTCCAGGAACCCGGGGAGTCGCAAGGGAACCTCGATCCCGCCGGGTCGTATCCGCTGCTCCTCGAAGCGCCGTCGCACGGCGGCTCCGAGAACATGGCCCTCGGCCCCTCCGGCCTTCTCCGCGGCCGTCTCCTCCAGGATCCACACGAGGTAGCGCTCGGTGAGGTCGGTCCCGGCCGGGCCCATCGGGGCCGCCGGTCCATGGCCGGGCAGGTGGACCCCGGCTCCGCTCGCGCGGATCGCCGCGATCGCGCGTAGCATCCCCCGCACCGATCCGCTCCCGACGAACGGCTCGCAGTCCACGAACCACAGGTCACCGCAGAGCACCACGCCGTCAGGCTCCACGAACGCCCACAGATCGCCGTCGGTGTGCGCCGCTGGCACCGGGTACAGGTGGACGAGGACCCCGCCGCCGAGGTCGATCGACGCGTCCGTGCTCACGATCGCGCCTGGGAGCACGATCCGGACCTCGCGGTCCTCCTCCTTCACACGAGGCCGCCCGAGCACGTACTGCGCACCGGGCGTCCGTCCCTCGGTGAGCGTGCGCTGCAGCCGCCTTCGCACCTCGGGACGAGCATGAACGGTTGCCGGTGGCGCGAAGAGCTCGGCGCCCATCCAGTGGTCGTCGTGCGCGTGTGAGAGCACGACGTCGCGGACCGAAGGCCCATCTGCGACCGCGGCCTCGTGGAGCGCTCCGGCCGAGCCGAAGCAGTTCGGATCGAAGACGAGCGTCGCCCCGGCACCGCGCACGATCGCCGAGTTCGAGAGCGGGAACGCCTCCGCGTGGAAGGCGGTGACGTGCGGCCCGAGTGGCACCAGCCCACCTGGCGGATACGCACCGAACGGCCAGCTCACCACGCGCGAACCCTATCGCCTTGACCGTGCCCTCGAACGCACAGAGGATGCAGACATGGAGGGGGCCGTCGGGTTCGCCCTGATAGCGCTGATCCTCGCGGTCCACATCTACGCGATCTTCCATGCGCTGCAGCACGGGCGGGGCGGTATGGCGCTGCTCCTGTTCCTCTTCCCCGGCCTCGCGTGGTTCTGGCTCCCTCTGCACCACCACGACGGGACGGCGGAGCGGCCGGCCGCCTGAGTCAACGACGGTCCGTCGAGCTTCACCCCGCACGGGCTGCAACGTTGCTACCATCGGACCCCCCATGGCCGAGTTCAACGTCGATCCCTACGTCGACCTCTACGCACGCCGCACGAGCGGCATGTCCGCCTCGGAGGTTCGCGCGCTCTTCGCGGTGGCCTCGCGACCCGAGGTCGTCTCGCTCGCGGGCGGGATGCCCTACGTGCAGGCCCTGCCCGTCGAGCAGGTGCTCGAAGTCGTCGAGGCCGTGCTGATGGAGGAGGCCGACGTCGCGCTGCAGTACGGCGGCGGCCAGGGCTCCCCCGTCCTGCGCGAGCGCCTCGCGATGCTCATGGCCGAGGAGAGCACGACGGCCGACCCGGAGGACATGGTCGTGACGACGGGCGCCCAGCAGGCGCTCGACCTGATCGGCAAGGTGCTCATCGATCCCGGCGACCTCATCGCGATCGAGGCGCCCGCCTACGTCGGCGCGCTCTCGGCGTTCAGCGCATACGAGCCCAGATACTTGCAGATCGAGCTCGACGACCAGGGGATGGTGGTGGAGCGGCTCGAGGAAGCGCTGGTTCGTGGCGAGCGCCCGAAGCTCGTGTACACGGTCCCGAACTTCCACAACCCGGCGGGTGTCACCATGTCGGGGCGGCGGCGCGAGCACCTGGTCGCGCTCTGCCGCGAGGCGCACATCCCGATCGTCGAGGACAACCCCTACGGCCTCCTCCGCTTCGAGGGTGCTGCCGAGCCGACCCTGCGCTCCATGGACCCGCAGAACGTGATCTACCTCGGCACGGTCTCGAAGGTCTTCTCACCTGGTGTCCGAGTCGGGTGGGCCCTCGCGGAACCGGGTGTGCTGCAACGCTTGGTGCTCGCCAAGGAGGCGGCCGACCTGTGCGGGAGCAACCTCACCATGCTCGTCACCGAGCGTTACCTGGCGGGTGATGCATGGCGCACCAACCTCGCACGACTCGTCGACACCTATCGCTCACGGCGCGACGTGATGCTCGCCGCCCTGGCCGAGCGCTTCCCCGTCGACGCCTCATGGACCATGCCCGCAGGCGGCTTCTACGTTTGGGTCACCCTGCCGCCCTACCTGGATGCTCGGGCTCTGCTCGCAGCGGCCGTCGAGCGTCGCGTAGCCTACGTGCCGGGGACGGCCTTCTACCCTGACGGCCGCGGCACGGACAAGATGCGCCTCGCGTTCTGCTACCCAACCGAGGATCAGATACTGGAGGGGGTGAAGCGGCTCGGCGAGCTCCTCTCGGACGAGGAGGAGCTCTACCGGTCGCTGTCGGGATGAGCGACGTACGGGTGGCGGTCCTCGCCGGTGGGCGCTCCCCCGAGCGCGAGGTCTCGCTCCGTTCGGGACACCGTGTCATGACCGCGCTCCGCTCCCGCGGCTACGATGCGTTCGTCGTCGACCCGGCCGAGGTCGCGATGGTCGAAACCCTCTCCGCTACAACGGTATCGGCATGCTACGTCGCCCTCCACGGCAAGGAGGGAGAGGACGGCACCGTGCAACGGCTGCTCGAGCTCCTCGAGATCCCGTACACGGGCACGCCGCCGCTTGCCTGCGAGACCGCGTTCGACAAGGTCCTCGCGAAGGATACGCTCGATGCCGCCGGGGTCCCCACGCCGCCATGGGCCGTCGTCGAGGCCGCGGCGCTCCGCGACCTTGGCGCGGGCGCGATCCTGCACCGTCTCGCCGAACGCGTTGCGCTGCCGGTGGTCGTGAAGCCCTCCAGGGCGGGTTCGGCGATGGGCTTGTCGTTCGTCGACCGTGAGTTCGATCTCCCGCATGCCGTCATGAACGCGCTGTCGTTCTCGGACGCCGCGATCGTCGAACACCGGGTGGACGGGGTCGAGGTCGCCGCCTCGATGCTCGGCGGGCCCGACGACGCGCTCCCGCTCGTGGAGGTCTCCCCGAAGTCCGGCATCTACGACTACGCCGCCCGCTACACGGCCGGCGCCACCGAGTACCACGCACCCGCTCGCCTCGAGCCCGAAACCGCGGCTGCCGTCCAGACCGTTGCAGCGCAGACGTTTCGAACGCTCGGCCAGCGAGACGTGAGCCGCGCCGACATCCTCGTCGACGGCACGGGACTACCGTGGGTCGTCGACGTCAACGTCTCCCCCGGGATGACCGATACCAGCCTGCTGCCGATGGCTGCTCAGGCGGCCGGGATCAGCTTCGCAGATCTGTGCGAGCGGGTCGTGCAACTCGCGCTCGCCCGCACGGCGAGCGGGTCCGCCCCGGCTAGAGGACGAAGCTCTACTCGGGAGCGAGGCCCGGTCCCGAGCCGATGATCTCCGACACGATCCGCTCGAGATCGTCCGCGGAGCCGAACTCGATGACGACCTTGCCCCGCTTGCTTGCCCATCTGGATCGTCACGCGGGTCGCGAGTTGCTCGGACAAGATCTCCTCGACCTCCGCGAGCGAGGAGGCCTCGGGGGCCCGAACACCCCTCGCGACCTTGTCGGCGCCCTTCGCGACGGGGTGCTCGAGGTACTTGCGCACGAGGTCCTCGACCTCGCGGACCGAGAGCTCGTCGGCCGCGGCGCGCAGCGCCAGCGTCTGCTGCGCTTCACCCTCTGCCAGCGAGAGCAGCGCGCGTCCATGGCCGGCCTGGATCCGGCCTTCCGCCAGGAGCTGCTGGACCTCGCCTGGCAGCTGGAGTAGGCGGATCGTGTTCGCGACGTGGGAGCGGGAGACGCCGAGACGTTCGGCGAGGGTCTCTTGCTTCAGCCCGAGCTCCTCGAGCAGCTCATGGAAGGCCTCCGCAAGCTCGATCGGGTTGAGGTTCTCCCGGTGGATGTTCTCGATGAGCGCCTCGCGCAGAGACTCCGAGTCGTCGCTGTCGCGCAGGATGACCGGCACCGTGGCAAGCCCGGCGAGCCTGGCCGCACGCAGCCGTCGCTCCCCCGCGATCACCTCGTACCCCGTACCTGCCTTGCGCACGACGATCGGCTGGAGGATCCCCACCTCCTGGATCGACGTGCGCCAGCGCCTGGAGCGTCTCGTCGTCGAACATCGTCCGCGGCTGCCGGCGGTTGGGCTGGATCGTCTCGACCGGCACCTCTGCGAGGCCCGTGAGTCCACTCCTCCGGCGCGCCGGGGATCAGCGCCGACAGTCCCCGGCCCAACCCGCCTCGCTTCGTCATCGACTTCCTCCCCTTCGGAACAGGCTCCACCGCCGTTTGCCTTCATCCTTCATGTCGTCCTGCTCATGACCCTCTGCCGCAGGCTCGTGGTTCCCCGCAGCGTCCCGATCCTCGATCCGAACCACCGTGGAGGCTTCTGCAGGCGGAACGGCCTCAGGCTCGGACTCAAGGTCGATCTCGCGGACGGGAGGAGCCTCCACGTGCTCGGGCGGGACCTCGACCTCGGTCTGGGCTTCGGCCTCGAGCGCCGCGATCCAGGCCTCGGCTCCATCCGCGTCGGGCGCCGAAGGTGCGACCGACGCTCCAGGTGGAGGTTCCTCGTCCAGGGCGGGAGGCTCCGCGGGCGCCGGGACCTCGACCTCGGCAACGGGTTCGGGCCCGAGCACGGGCTCGGTCGGCGCACGTCCCCCCTGTCCCGGCGCTCGAGGGCTCGACATCGGCTTTCGGTTCGGGGCTTGCCACCTCCTCGCTCTCGACCTGCGGCTCCTCTGGCAGATCCGCGCGCTCGACATCGGGCGGGGCTTCAAGCTCCTCGGCAACCTCGACCTCGAGGGACCCTTCCCGTGGCTCGTACGAGCCCTCGACCTGCGCCTCCGGCTCGCTCTCGGGTTCCTCGAGCTCGCGCGGCGCAGCGACTTCCTCGCCGGTCACGAGGGGGCGGGGGGCGTGCATCGGCTCTGCCTGCGGGTGGGGAACCACGATCGACGGGATCTCGAATGCGGGGAGAGGCTGGTCGAGCGGCATCTTCGCCGCAACCTCCTTCGCCAGGTCCCGATAGCACTCCGCTCCCCGTGACTTCGGGTCGTACAGGGTGATCGGCTGTCCGAACCCCGGGGCCTCTGACAGGCGCACCGTCCGGGGGATGACCGTCTTGTAGACGCGCTTCCCGAAGTAGCGCCGTACCTCGGCAACGACCTGCTCGGACAACCTGGTCCTCGGGTCGTACATCGTCATGACGATCCCCGTCAGGCGAAGGGACGGGTTCACGTTCTGCTGGACGAGCCCGACATTGCGCAGCAACTGCCCGAGGCCTTCCAGAGCGTAGTACTCGCACTGGATCGGAACGATGAGTTCCTCGGCGGCCGCGAGCGCGTTCACCGTGAGCAGGCCGAGCGAGGGGGACAGTCGAGGAAGACGAAGTCGTAGGCGCCGCGGCCTTCAGCGGCTCGAGCGCCGACGCAGCCGGAGCTCGCGCGAGAACTGGCTCACCAGCTCGATCTCAGCACCTGCCAGGTCGATCGTCGAGGGGATGGCGAACAGGCCCGGGACGAGCGTCTGCACGACGGCACCCTCGATCGGAGCCTCCGCCGCGAGCACGTCGTAGACCGTGACGTCCCTCGCGTCGTGTCGGATGCCCGAGGCCGGTGGACGCGTTCCCCTGCGGATCCAGGTCGACGACGAGCACGCGACGGCCCAGCTCAGCGAGCGCGGCGCCGAGACTGACGGCCGTCGTGGACTTGCCGACGCCACCCTTCTGGTTGGCGACGGCGATCACACGAGCCGTCTTCGGCTTGCGGGCAACCCTGCTCTGCTTGGAGCGAGCCTTCACGGGCGGTTCCTTCGCTGCGTTCGCGCGAGAGCGCTTGGCCTGACGGGATGCCCCGGCGGACGTCCGGGACGTCTTGGGGGTGGCGGGAGTCGCCGACGAGGCGCTGCGCCTGGTCACTACCGCGCCATGATAACGAGCGGTCCCGACCTTTCAAGCACGCCGTGCTCCGACTCTCCACGACACGGGCGCCCGAGACGTCGCCGGCAGGGCTGCGCCCTCCACCGGCGAAGTAGACGAGCCGACCTCCTCGCCGAAGGAGCGGCTCCGCGAGCCGCCACGACCCTGGCAGCGGGCGCGAGCGCCCGAGCGAAGCACAGGTCGACCGGGTCGCTGGACGTCCTCGAGCCTCGAGCCCACCACCTCGCAGTTGCGAAGGTCCAGGCGCTCGATAGCCAGTTCCAGGAAGGCGACGCGGCCGCGTCGCGCCTCCACCAGCCGAACCGTGAGATCCGGGCATGCGATCGCCACGACGATCCCTGGAAGCCCGGCTCCCGATCCGAGATCGTACGCCGTCCGCTCTTCCGGGGCAACCACCGCCGCCGCGCGCAGACAGTCGAGGATGTGCCGCTCCCGGACGCGACCGGCGTCCCCGCGGGACACCAGCCCCCCGGCACCGCGCGCTCGAGCAGCAGGGCCTCGAACTCGGCGAGTAAGCCTGCGCGAGCCGAGGTAAGGCTGGGAACCAGGTCCGAGCCTCGGGTCCCCGGATGTCGTGGATCGACGCGTCATGTTTCACGTGAAACAGGACCTTCACGGTCTTCGTGATGCGTCTCGACGCACCCTACTGCGCTGGGGCGGATCTCGACGCCGACGTTCCGGGTCCTCGCCGCGACTCGAGCTCTGCACGCCCTCCACGCTCGCGACGGCATCGTGCACGATCTTCCGCTCGAACGGGGTCATCGGGTCCAGCTCTTCATGACGCCCCGTTCGCACCACACGCTTGGCGGCGTCCCTCGCCCGGGCCTTCGCGACCAGCCGGTCTCGCTGCCGCTTCTTGTAGTCCTCAACGTCGACGAGCACCGGCAGCGCAGGCCGGTCTTGCGCAAGACAACGTGGCGGGTGAGCTCCTGGAGCGCCTCCAGCATCTGACCGTGACGACCGATCAGCAGCGCCATGTCGTCGTCATCCTGCCCAGCTGCCGAGGATGTCCACGTACATCGTCCCGTCCTCGAGGTTCGGCTCGACCGCTGCCTTCGATGCCCATCCGACCGAGGAGATCCTCCAGGAAGTCCGCCGCCACGTCGGCCTGCTCGTCGAGCTCGTCCTCCGAGGGCTCGATCCGGGCGGCGCCTCACGCGGACGAGGACGACGGCCTCTTGGCCACCCATCCCCAGGAATCCCGAGCGAGGCTCTTGGACGATCTCACCTCGACCTCCTGCTCGCTCACTCTCGAGACGCGTGAGCGCGATCTCGACGGCCTCCTCAACGCTCGGGCCGCTCGCCTGGATCTGTTCCACCGTTCTCCCCCGTCTCGGGTCGTGGTTTCGGCTTGCCCTTGCCGATCGGGCCCTTGCCGCTCGGTCCCTTGCCGCTCGGTCCCTTGCCCGTCGTTGGCTTGCGACCTGAGCTCGAGCGCGGCGTCCCGGGCTTACGGCTCTGACCGCCCGCAGGCCGGCCTCCCTGCTCCCGGCGCTTGCGCTCCTGCTCGGCGCGCTCGGTCAGCGATGACATGAAGCCTCGCTTGCCGGCCTTGTCGTTCTTGCTCTGGGCCGCGCGCTCGGCGAGCTGCTCCGCCGTCGGCCGGCTCTTCAACATGAAGTACTGCTGCCCGATCTGCCAGGCATTCGAGGTCGTCCAGTAGACCACCAGGCCCGCCGGGAAGAACACGCCGAAGACGCCGAACATGAGCGGCATGAACTTCAGCAGGGCTTGCTGCTGCTGGCTGGCGGCGCCTGGTGGGCTCGCCTTCTGCATCTGTCGCTGCTGGTAGTACGTGGTCCCGAACATCAGGACCGCGACCAGCGTAGTAGGGGACCCGGTCGACGGCGTTGCTACCGCAGTTCACGAGGTAGACGACCTTCTTACCCCTGACCGTGCCGGTTGTCGCCCGAGCTCAGCGTTCGGGGTTCCCGCCTGGGTCGCCGAGCACAGGAGGTTCATGCCCAGGAAGGAGGTGCCTCCTGACGGCCCAGGCTCGGTCGGAAGCTGGGCGACCGAGGTCGGATCGGCTGGGGGATCTGCTGCTGCATCACTCGATGGAGTTGGCTCCCGTCCGGGATGTGCACCGGGTGCTGCGGATGGCGCAGGACCGAGTACATCGCGATAAGGATCGGGAACTGCAGCAGGACCGGCCAGCACCCGGAGAAGGGGCTTGACCCCATACTCCTTGTACAGCTTCATGATCTCTTCCTGCTGCTTCGCCTTGTTCTGCTTGTACTTCTGCTGGACCTGCTTCACCTTCGGCTGTACGAGCTGCATGTGCTGCATCGAACGGATCTGCTTGATGCCGAGCGGCAGGAGGATCAGTCGGATGACCACCGTGAGGACGATGATCGTCACACCGTAGTTGGGGATGAGGGAGTAGATCTGGGCGATCACCCATCCCAGGCCGTCGAGGAGCGACTGCCAGGGCGCGAACGCGATCATGGCACATCTCCGACCGGGCGTATGACGCTATCATACTTCCGCGGCACGGTCCGGCGAGCCGGCACGTGGTCCACGCCCCCGTCGGTGAACGGCCCGCACCGGGCGATGCGCCATGTAGCCATCGCGCTGCCCTTGACCGCGCCGTGAACGCGGATCGCCTCCTCCGCGTAGTGAGAGCACGTGGGGAAGAACCGACACTGGCCGCCGAGCCAGCCGGAGAGGGTCACCTGGTAGAGCCGTATCAGCCCGAGGAGCACGAGGCGAGCGGGGGCACCCGCAGCCCAGACGACGGATCGACGCCTGGTCACGTGGACATCACCTGTGCGCGCGTCAGCAACTCGTCCATCTCCGCCACCAGATCCTGCGTCCTGGCCCCGCGGATGGTCGTTCGGGCCACCCACGCGACGTCGTATCCACCCTGTATCCGGGGGGAGAGCTCGCGCCACGCCGCCCGCATGATCCGCCGCGCCCGGTTCCGTACCACGGCACCCCCAACGCGGCGGCCCGCGACGAACGCGACCTGGCCTCGGCCGGGCGCGACAAAGGCTACCACCCGCGCTCCGTGGAAGGGTTGGCCCTCGTCGAGGATCCGTTGGACGTCCGTCGTGCCTACGCGGACAGGCGCGTCCGCCCCTTCGAGCGGCGGCGCGCGAGGATGACCCGACCGGCGCGGGTTCGCATCCGAAGACGGAACCCGTGCGTCTTCTTGCGACGGCGGTTGTTGGGCTGGAACGTTCGCTTGGACATCGAGGCCTCATCGGTCAGGAGAGCCGGCGCTCAAGCCGGCCCGGCAGAGTATACGGGAGCCCTTCGCCCCAGGACAAAGGCGGATCAGCCAGAAAGACGGTCAAAAGGGCCCGTCGGCGAGGACCTGTGGAAAACGGCGGTGCTATAGTGCGGCCCGCTTCCCCCGGCGCCCGCCCCGCTTCCCCTCGGGACGCTGTTCAGCCTTCCCCGAAGGTTTCCACACGTGTGGAAAGGCTCTGTGGATATGGCTGTCGCATCGTACGAGGAGGCCGCTGAGCGTACCTGGTCCCACGTCATGGACCGAGCCCGGCGAGAGCTCGCAGAGAGCTCTTTCGCCATGTGGTTCACGGGAGTCCGGGCAACGAGCCTGCATGATGGGGTGCTCGAGGTCATCACGCCTTCCGAGTACGTTCGCGACTGGCTCGCCAAGCACTACGTCGAGATGATCCAGCGCGCAGCCTCCGATGTCGCCGGTTCGCAGGTCCGCGTTCAGCTGGCCGCCGCGCCGCCCGAGGAGACTGCGGCCCAGCGGCACGGCGGGCGTGCCCGAGCCGCCCGCCCCACCCGAGCGACCGTCGATCCAGGCACGGCCGCTCGGTGCTCCCGGGCTTCCGTTCCCCAACTACACGTTCGACACCTTCGTGCCCGGCCCGTCCAACCGGTTCGCCCACGCCGCCGCGATGGCGGTCGCGGAGGCACCGCCGTCCAAGGCCTACAACCCGCTGTTCATCTACGGGGGCGTGGGCCTCGGCAAGACGCACCTCCTCGTCGCGATCGGCCATCACATGGCTAGGCTCGGCCCGACGCTGCGCGTGAAGTACGTCACCAGCGAGCACTTCATGGCCGAGTTCATCAAGGCGGTCCGCGAGCGCCAGGGCTATCAGTTCGCGACCCGCTACCGGGACGTCGACGTGCTCCTGGTGGACGACATCCAGTTCCTGGCCAAGCGCGAGGAGACGCAGACCGAGTTCTTCCACACGTTCAACGCACTGCACGAGAAGGAGCGGCAGATCGCGATCGCGTCTGACCGTCCGCCACAGGAGCTCGGCATGGAGGACCGGCTGCAGAGCCGCTTCCGGCTCGGCTTGTGTGTGGACATCCAACCGCCCGACCTCGAGACGCGGATCGCGATCCTGCAGCTCAAGGCGCAGCGCGAGGCCGTGCACGTGCCCGATGACGTGATCGAGTTCATCGCCTCGCGGTTCGACCAGAACATCCGGGAGCTCGAGGGCGCCCTGGTCCGTGTCGTCGCGTGGAGCGACCTCACCGGCCACCCGATCACGCCCGACCTCGCGGAGCACGCCCTCGAGGACCTGCTCCCGCAGACGGAAGCCGAGATCCCCCCGGGGCTGATCCTCGAGGAGACCGCCCGCTACTTCGGGCTCTCGGTTGACGATCTGGTCTCGCCCAGCAGGTCTCGCCCCCTCACGACGGCCCGCCACGTCGCGATGTACCTGTTGCGCGAGTGCACCGCGATGTCATACGTCCGGATCGGGGAGCTCTTCGGCGGCCGGGACCACACGACCGTCCTTCACGGGGTAACCAAGATCGGCAAGAACATGCGCGACCGTGAGCCCGTCTACCGTCACGTGCAGGAGTTGTCACGCACCATCCGCGAGCGAGCAAGGGCCTCATGACCATGGTGCAGGCTGCGGTGGGAAACGTGGGAGGAACCGTGGGCACCATGCGGGCATGGGGGGGCTCTCCCACCGTTTCCCCCAGCGATTCCACATGTCCGACCCTAGCCCTACGCTCGGAGAACAGGGTGGTTATCCCGTTTTCCACCGTCCCTACCACTACTAGAAGAGGAAGAAGAAGAACAGCAGAAGCTATCAGGGGGTGGACACGTGAAGATCCGGTGTGACCGCGATGCCTTGTCCGAGGCGCTACAGACGGTTCAGCGCGGGGTGTCCTCGCGTCCGGGGATCCCGGCTCTCACCGGGGTCTTGATGGAGGCTCGTTCGGGTGACGGACTGACGGTCACGACGACCGATCTCGAGGTCTCGGCGAGGTTGACGATCGAGGTCCAGGTGACCGAGGACGGGATCGCGCTCGTTCCGGCTCGGCTGCTGGCCGACACGGTGAAGAGCCTGTCCGACGCTCCCGTCGAGTTCGAAGCCGATCAGGCCCAGGCCCGTATCCGGTGCGCGGCGTACGAGGGAGCGCTGCGGCTGCTCCCCGCCGAGGATTTCCCCACGCTGCAACCGCCGGCGGGAACCCGGATCGTGGTACCAGCGGGGGCGTTCGCCGAAGCCGTCGGGCAGGTCTCGCGCGCTGCATCGAAGGACGAGGCGAGACCGGTCCTGACGGGCGTGCTGCTCGAGGTGAGCCGCGAGGGGATCACGTTCGTCTCGACCGACTCGTATCGGCTGGCGGTCCGTGATCTCGTGGCGACCGCTGCGAGTGAAGGGAAGGCGATCGTCCCCGAGCGCGCGCTGTCGGAGGCCGGCCGCGCCGCGCAGGCGCTCGAGAAGGGCGACATCGAGATCTTCCTGGACGAGAGCCAGGCCTCGTTCCAGATCGGCGGGTTCACCCTGACGTCACGGCTGATCGAGGGCGAGTTCCCGAACTACCGGCAGCTACTGCCCGAGGCGTACGAGAGCCGGCTGACGGTCTCGCGGCAACAGCTCCTCGACGCGGTCCGGCGCGTGGGGCTCCTCGCGCGAGACACGTCCCCGGTGCGGATGGAGTTCAACGCCCTCGGAGTGAAGCTATCCTCGACAATCACCCGACCTCGGTCAGGCTGTCGAGACCGTCGAGGCTCGATACGAGGGCGAGGACATCACCGCGGCGTTCAACCCCCACTACCTCGCGGACGGGCTTTCGGCGACGAGCGGCGAAACGGTCCACCTCGAGGTGCGTGACGGGCTGAAGCCTGGCATCGTGCGCGGCGAGAGCGACGACTTCACGTACCTCGTGATGCCCGTCCGCCTGCCCACACCGGTCGGGTAAGGCCCCGGGCCTTGCACGTTGTCTGGGCTGAGCTCCGGGACTTCCGCAACCACGCATCCACACGGGTCGAGGACGTGCCGGAGGGGCTCGTCACGGTCGTGGGACCGAACGGCGAGGGCAAGACGAACCTCCTCGAAGGCCTCGGGTTCCTGTTCTTCCTCGGGTCGCCCCGCACGTCCTCGACCGAGCCGGTAGTGCGACGGGGCGCCGAGGCCGCGTACACGCGAGGAGAGGTCCAGACGCGAGACGGCCGGATGCTCGTCGAGATCGAGATCCCGGGACGCGGGGCTAACCGCATACAGCTCAACCGCTCGCCGGTGCGCCGGCGCCGCGACGTGCGGCGGCAGGTACGGGCTGTGTTCTTCGGGCCGGAGGACCTCCTGGTGGTCATCGGCGACCCGTCGAAGCGCCGGGGGTTCCTCGATGAGGCGATCCGCGCCCTGTGGCCGCTGAAGGAGTCGGTGATCAGCGCGTACGACCGCGCGGTGCGCCAGAGGAACCGCCTCCTGAAGGACTGGGAGGGACGAGGCGTGCCGGCGGGGCTCGACGCGTGGGATGCGGAGCTGGTGGAGGCGGGATGCGCGTTGATGGGGCTGCGGGCCGAGGCGGCGGCTCGCCTCGCACCCCCTGCGGAGGAGGAGTATCGACACCTCGCGGGGTACGGGCTCGAGTGTGCGTACCAACCGTCGGTGTGGGGCGATCCACTCGACGAGGCCTTCCGCGTACGCCTGGAGGAGCGGCGAGCCGATGAGCTCGCGCGGCGGACCACGCTCGTCGGACCGCATCGCGACGACCTCGGCCTCGCTGTGCGGGATCTCGGCGCTCGGAACTTCGCGAGTCACGGCGAGGGATGGGCCGCCGCGCTCTGCCTGCGGCTCGGGCTCGCCACGGCGATCGCTGCCGAGGTCGGTGAATCCCCGGTGATACTGCTCGACGACCCGTTCTCGGCGCTAGACCCCACGCGCCAGCGCCGGGTCGCCGAGCGACTGACCGGGCGGGGCCAGGTGTTCGTCTCGGTCGCCGACGAGGCGCATGTGCCGTCCGAGACGGCACAGGTGTGGAACGTTCGAGCCGGGATCCTCGAGGTGGGGACCTGATGCCCCACAGCAAGGGATGGCGTCGCCGGCGGGACGAGCGGACGCTCCAGGAGACCCCGCTCGGCCGCGTGCTCGACGGCCTGCTCCGCGAGCAGGTCTTCGCGCGAGGCATGCCGATCGGTCGCCTCGCCACCGACTGGGCCTCGGTCGTCGGTCCTCGCCTGGCCGCCGAGACCGCGCCGGTGACCCTCGAGCAGGGGGTCCTGGTCGTCGCGGCGAGCACGGGGCCGTGGGGCGCACAGGCCCGTTTCCTGGCCGAGGAGATCCGGAAGCGGGCCAACGAGGCGCTCGGTGCCGACGAGGTGAGGCGGGTACAGGTAGTGGTTCGCCCAGACCCGCGGAAGCCGTTGTAGCGCAAGGGCAGGAGGGGGAGCGGGGAGGTCTCCGGAACGGGGTCGGGAGGGCCCCACGATTGATAGGATTCAGGGGCGCGTCCGGCGCGATCCGCGAGGTCCCATGAAGGCGCACGGGGCCACCGGCGTGCCCGGGTTGAGTGGAGGACGGTTGGCGACGACAGCGGCGCCGAAGACGAAGAAGCCCAGCCATTACGAGGCCCAGGACATCCAGGTCCTCGAGGGCATCGAGCACGTACGACTGCGGCCCGCCATGTACATCGGCACGACCTCCGTCCGCGGTCTGCATCACCTGGTCTACGAGGTCGTCGACAACTCGATCGACGAGGCGATGGCCGGCTTCTGCGACAAGATCGTCGTCCGCCTGCGCAAGGACGGGTCCTGTCAGGTCGAGGACAACGGCCGAGGCATCCCGGTCAAGCCGATCCCGAAAGCCAAAGACCGGCGCCCCGCGGTGGAGGTCGTGCTCACGACCCTGAACGCCGGAGGCAAGTTCGGTGGCGAGGGGTACCGGATCTCGGGCGGCCTCCACGGCGTGGGGGTCTCGGTGGTGAATGCGCTCTCGGAGAAGATGACCGCGCTGGTCGTGCGCGACGGATCCACGTGGAGCCAGTCGTACTCACGCGGCAAGCCGACCACCAAGCTCACCAAGGGCAAGGCCTCGACGAAGACCGGCACGGTCATCACGTTCTCGCCGGATCCCGAGGTGTTCACCGAGACGACCGAGTTCGACCGGCGCCTCCTCGCGGAGCGGCTCCAGGAGCAGGCCTTCCTGTCCAAGGGGATCGAGATCCAGCTGATCGACGAGCGGGAAGAGCCGGCTGCCAAGCAGGTCTTCAAGGCCTCCGGAGGCATCGCGGACTTCGTGAAGCATCTGTCGAGCGGCAAGGAAACCCTGCACAACCGCGTCGTCTACATGGAGGTGAAGGAGAGCGACGCCGAGGCCGAGATCGCGCTCCAGTGGAACACCGGCTACGCCGAGTCGATCCACTCGTTCGCGAACACGATCAACACGCACGAGGGCGGCATGCACGAGGAGGGCCTGAAGAAGGCCCTGACGAACGTCGTCAACCGCTACGCGCGCAACAAAGGCCTGCTGAAGGAGAAGGACGACAACCTCCTCGGCGAGGACGTGCGCGAGGGGCTCACGGCGATCGTGTCGGTGAAGCTCCGCAACCCCCAGTTCGAGGGCCAGACGAAGACGAAGCTCGGCAACACCTCGATGCGCTCGCTCGTCGAGACGACGGTGAACGAGCACCTCATGACGTGGCTCGAGGAGCACCCGGGAGATGCCAAACGGATCGTCACGAAGGGCTCCTCGGCCGCGAAGGCGCGCATGGCCGCGAAGCAGGCTCGCGACATCGCGCGGCGCAAGTCGTTCCTGGAGGGCGGGGGGCTGCCGGGCAAGCTCGCGGACTGCCAGCTCACCGACCCTGCCGCGTGCGAGATCTACATCGTCGAGGGCGACAGCGCCGGCGGCTCGGCCAAGCAGGCTCGGGACCGAGCGAGCCAGGCGATCCTGCCGATCCGCGGCAAGATCCTCAACGTCGAGAAGGCGCGACTCCACAAGATCCTCGAGAACCAGGAGATCCAGGCGCTCATCACCGCGATCGGCACCGGGATCGGCGAGGAGTTCGACCTCGGGAAGGCGCGGTACCACCGGGTCGTGCTCATGGCGGACGCGGACGTCGACGGTGCCCACATCCGCACGCTCCTGCTCACCTTCTTCTTCCGCAACATGCGCGAGCTCATCGACGCCGGCTTCATCTACCTGGCGCAGCCGCCCCTGTACCTGCTGAAGCAGGGCCGCGAGGAGCTGTACTTCTACACCGAGCGGGAGTGGGACACCTGGCGCAAGGCGAACGGCAACGGCAAGAAGCTCGACCCCCAGCGCTTCAAAGGCCTCGGCGAGATGAACGCGGATCAGCTGTGGAAGACGACGATGGACCCGGAGCAGCGCACGCTCCTGCAGGTCACGCTCGAGGACGCCGCACTCGCGGACCGGCTGTTCACGGTCCTGATGGGTGAGGACGTTCAGGCGCGCAAGGAGTTCATCGAGCAGAACGCGAAGGACGTCCAGAACCTCGATGTCTAGGCGGCGGGGCGGTAGCGGCGGGACGACCCCGTTGTTCGCGGGGCGGATCGAGCCGATCGGGCTGGAGGAGGAGCTCCAGCGCTCCTACCTCGACTACGCCATGTCGGTCATCGTCGGGCGCGCGCTGCCCGATGTCCGCGACGGCCTGAAGCCGGTCCACCGCCGGATCCTGTGGTCGATGCTCGAGTCGGGCCTCCGCCCGGACCGGCCGCACCGCAAGTCGGTCTCGGCGGTGGGCGAGGTGCTGAAGAAGTACCACCCGCACGGCGACCAGAGCGTCTACGACGCGCTGGTGCGTATGGCGCAGGACTGGTCGATGCGTGCTCCGCTGATCGACGGGCACGGGAACTTCGGTTCGATCGACGGCGATCCTCCGGCTGCGTACCGGTACACCGAAGCACGCCTGGCGCCGATGGCGCTGGAGCTGCTCCGCGACATCGAGGCCGAAACCGTCGAGTTCATCCCGAACTTCGACGGGTACGAGCAGGAACCGACGGTCCTTCCCAGCCGGTTCCCGAACCTGCTCGTGAACGGCGCCGGCGGGATCGCCGTCGGGATGGCGACGAACATCCCACCGCACAACCTGGGCGAGGTGATCGACGCCGTCGCGCACTACCTCGACAACCCGGAGTCGACGCCCGAGGAGCTCATGCGCTTCGTGAAGGGGCCGGACTTCCCGACCGGCGCCGTCGTCATGGGCAAGCAGGGCATGAAGGACATGTACGATGACCGGACGCGGCTCGATCAAGGTCCGCGCGGTCGCACACGTCGAAGAGGGATCGGCGGGCCGCTCGAAGATCGTCGTCACGGAGCTGCCGTACCAGGTGAACAAGGCCCGCGTGGCCGAGAAGATCGCCGAGCTGGCGAACGCCGGACGACTGAAGGACGTCGCCGACGTACGGGACGAGTCGAACAAGGAAGGCATGCGGCTCGTCGTCTACACCAAGCGTGCCGCGAACCCGCAGGTCGTGCTGAACCAGCTGTACCGCCACACGCAGCTGCAGGACAACTTCGGCGCGATCATGCTCGCGCTGGTCGACAACGTCCCTCGGACGCTGAACCTCGCCGAGCTCATCGGCTACTACGTCGACCACCAGGTCGACGTCGTCACGCGGCGGACCCAGTACGAGCTGCGGCGGGCCGAGGAGCGGGACCACATCGTCCAGGGCCTGCTCATCGCGCTGCAGAACCTCGACGAGGTCATCAAGATCATCCGCGGCTCGAAGGACGCCGACGAGGCGCGGACGAAGCTGATGAAGAAGTTCAAGCTCTCCGAGATCCAGGCGAACCACATCCTCGACATGCCGCTGCGGCGACTCACGCGGCTCGCGCGCGAGGAGCTGGAGCAAGAGCACCAGGACCTGCTCGCGAGGATCAAGCACCTGAAGACGCTGCTGAAGGACCCGAAGAAGATCCGCGCGCTGATCAAGGAGGAGCTCCTCGAGACCCGGAAGCGGTTCGCGAATGCGCGCCGGACGCAGCTGAAGGCCGACGTGGGCGATCTCGAGATCGAGGACCTCATCGCCGAGGAGGACGTCGTCATCACGGTGAGCCGCGCCGGGTACGTGAAGCGCCAGCCGATCGACGCCTTCAAACGGCAGGGCCGCGGTGGCAAGGGCGTGATCGGCGCGAACCTGAAGGAAGAGGACGTCATCAAGCACGTCTTCACGACGACCACGCACCACTGGATGCTCTTCTTCACGAGCAAGGGCAAGGTCTACCGGGTGAAGGTGCACGAGATCCCCGAGTCCGGACGCACGGCCCGGGGCACCTACGCCGCGAACCTCGTCGGTGTGGCCGGCGACGAGCGCGTGAACGCCGTCATCGACCTGAAGGAGTACGACGAGGGGCGCTTGCTGCTGTTCGCGACGCGCGGCGGCATGGTCAAGAAGACCGTGCTGCCCGAGTACGACAGCCCGCGCACGGGCCTGGCGGCCATCAACCTGAAGCAGGGCGACGAGCTGGTCGACGTCCTGCTCACCGACGGCAAGGACGACGTGATCCTGGTCTCGCGAAAGGGTCAGGCGATCCGCTTCCGGGAATCGCTCGTACGCCCGATGGGCCGTCAGACCGCGGGCGTCATCGGCATGCGCCTGGCCGAGGACGACGAGGTGATCGCGCTCGGGGTGGTCTCGGAGGGCGAGGAGCTGATCAGCGTCACTCAGCAGGGGTACGGCAAGCGCTCGCCGCTGAAGGACTACCCCGTGAAGGGCCGGGGTGGCAAGGGCGTGATCGGGCACACGCTCAACCGCAAGACGGGCCTGCTCTCGGGCGCATTCGTGGGCACGAAGGATCAGGACCTGTTCACGATCTCGAGCTCGGGCAAGGTCCAGCGCGTGCCTGCGTCGGATATCCGTCGCGTCGGCCGTGCCAGCCAGGGCGTGCGCACGATGCGGGTGGAGGAGGGCGAGACCGTGGTTGCGATCGCCCCAGTCATCATGCAGATGGACGAGGACTGAATCCCCCGGTCTCCGGTAGCGGCACCCGGCGGAACGTCGCATACAGCGCGAGGTCGTAGACGGCCTTCAGCGCGCCCGCGATCACGAAGGGTGCTCCCGTCGCGACGGCCACCGCGTAGCCGGCACCGAGCGCGCCGAACGGGCGGACGACGTAGCGGGCGGTGTTCGTGAACGCGGCGGCGGCCGTGCGCTCCTGTGGGTCCACCATCGCGACGACGTAGGCCTGACGAGCCGGGACGTCCATCTGCGAGAGCGTGAAGCGAAGGAGCAGCATCGCCGCCGCGAGCTCGAGCGATGGCATGAGCGGCACGAGCATGAGGAGCACGTTCGACGGCAGATGCGTGAAGACCATCGTGTTGAGCAGTCCGAACCGCGAGCCGAGCCGACCGGACAGCACCGAGGAACCGGCCTGGATGAGCCCGCCCGCGAACATCACGGCGCCCATGAACTCGGCGCTGGCGCCGAGCCGCCGGTTGAACCAGACCACCACGAACGTCTGGACGACGAAGCCGCCTGCGAACGCGTCGAGACCGAACAGCGAGGACAGGCGGAACACGGTTCGCCGTGAGCGCTCGAGCGGCCGTCCGGGCGCCCGGCCATCGACCTCGACCCGAGCCGAGAGCCCCTGCGCCAGCCACACGCACGCGACCGCAACCACCGGGAGCACGAGGAGCCATCGCTGGTCTGCCGGCAGCGCCGGGAAGATGCGACGGAACAGGGTGGGCCCGCCCCCGGCCAGGGCTCCGAGGGCCCCGGCCAGGTAGGCGACCGCGTTGTAGCGGCCGAACACGCGGGCGCGCTCCTCGGCGGGCGCCCCGCCGAGCATGGCCTGCTCGAGCGAGGTGATCGGGCCCGACTCGTTCGGATCGGTGGACAGGGTGCCGGTGAGCGCCACGAGCACGAGCAGGACGAAGAGATCCGACAGCGCGAAGACCGCCCCCGCAACGCCCATGGTCGCGAGGAGGCCGACGTAGAGCCGGCGCCTGCCGAGGCGCTCGCCGATCAGCCCGACGCCGATCGAGGCGAGCCCCGCCCCCGCGAGCATCGCGGCGAAGAGCAGGCCCACCCGTGCATCCGAGAGGCCGCCCGCCGCGAGCGCGGTGCCCAGCACGACGCTGCCGAAACCGTACGCGAAGGCGCGGAGCGCCTGCACGCCGAGGATCCGCAGGAGGTCCCGCCGGATGCCCAGGTCGGAGCCCATCGGTACCGGCTAGCATCTCGCACCGTGCGCACCGGAATCGGCGTTTCAGTCCTCATCGTGGCGGGGGCTCTCGGGCTCCTCGTGTCCGCCGGCTGGCGTCGCTTGCCAGGGCGGACGGCGAGGGTCCTGGCCTCCCTGCTCGGCGCGGCCCTCGGGGCGGGAGCGCTCCTGCTCCAGGACGACCCGGAGGTGGGCGACTGGGCGGTGACGCTGGTGATGCTGGCGGCGTTCACGCCGCTCCACGTCGGCATGCTCATCGGCCCTCCCGGGCAGGCGTCATGAGGATCGGGTTGTTGCCGCGCCGGGGAATGCCGCGTAGAAAGGGGCCGAGCCGATGAGCCAGCCCGTCGAGCAACCCCGCCGGACCATCCGCCCGAGGCGCGCGGCCACCACGGTGGCGGAGCCCGCAGGCGCTTCGAGCGCCACCGCCGCCTCCGGCAAGGGCGCGAGCGACCCCGTGTCCGAGACGCCCCCGAGCTCGAGGCCGGTGAGCCGAGCTCCCGGCAAGCGACCGGCCCGCAAGTCCCAGCGCCGGCATGCACGGGTCGTGATCCGCAAGGTCGGGCCGTGGTCGGTCTTCAAGATGTCGGTGATCTTCTACTTCTGCGTGATGCTCGTGCTCCTGGGCGCCGGCGTGATCCTGTACGGGATGCTCGGGGCCATCGGAGCGCTCGACTCGACCACCCGGTTGATCCGGGACCTGTTCGCGGACCAGTCGTTCGTGATCAACGGCCGGTGGCTCTTCTCGCGCGGACTCGGGATCGGGCTCGCGATGGTGCTCGTCTGGTCGCTCATCAACGTGTTCATCGCGTTCCTGTACAACCTGATCTCGGACCTCGTTGGCGGGGTCGAGGTGACGCTCGCTGAGCGTCGCTGACGCGGGTCCCGATCACGGTGCCGCCACGACTCGGGCGGATCCGCGCATGGATGAGTCTGATTGACACGTTTCTCGGGCCACGCGTACGCTTGCCGAAGGGCCAAGGTTGACGGCCCGAGCGTTCCTCTTCGGGCCTGTAGCTCAGTCGGTTAGAGCGCATCCCTGATAAGGATGAGGTCGTTGGTTCAAGTCCAACCAGGCCCACGGCGAAAGGAGGGCCCCATGGCCGAGGAGACCGAGGAGACCAAGAAGGGCGGCTTCTTCAGCAAGCTCATGAAGATCGCGTTCATCGCCGCGATCGTGGGTGCGGTGGTCGCCGTCTTCAAGCGTCGTCGCGGCCAGGACCTCGACGAGGACGAGTGGCAAGAGCTCCCGCCGCCGGCCGGCGGGTAGCGCTCGTCTGGACGCCGAACGTTCGAACGGACCCGGGCATGACGTCCGGGTCCGTTCGCGTCCCCGCTACACTCGCGGCGATGAGCGAGGACGCCTGGTCGTTGGCGACGGAGGCCGCGCTCGCGGCCGGCATCGAGCTCCGGCCGCTCACGCGCCTCGAGGACGCCGACGAGATCCTCCGCGTGATGGTCGCGACGTGGGGCGAGCATCAGCTGATCCCCCGTGAGATGCTCCGGGCTCTCGGCGACAGCGCCAACCCACCGTACGGCGCGTACGACGCGGACGACCTGATCGGCTACGTCCTGGGATGGATCGCCGCGGACGAGCAGGACGGGCTCATCGTGCACTCGCACATGCTCGCCGCCGTGCCCCATCACCGCCACAAGGGTGTGGGATACGCGTTGAAGCTCGCGCAGCGCGCGCAGGCGCTCGAGCACGGCATCGAGGTCGTGCGCTGGACGTTCGACCCACTCATCGCCCGGAACGCGTGGCTGAACCTCTCGAAGCTGGGGGTGGTCGCCGATCGCTTCCACCGGAACTTCTACGGCGAGATGACCGACGTCGTGAACCGCGGCGAACGGAGCGATCGCCTGGTGGTCCGCTGGGACCTCGTCCAGCCACGCCTCCCGGTGGAGGTAGCGGGGGCGCCCGTCGTCCTCGGCGCCGACGGGTGCGGACCGCACCTCGACGCGCTTCCAGAGCACGCGGGTCCCGTGCTCGTCTACGTCCCGCGCGACCATCCGACGATGCGGATCGAGGATCCGGAGCTCGCGCACACGTGGCGCGATGCCGTCGCGGATGCGATCGAGATCTGCATGGCGAGTGGCCGCATCGCTCGCGCATTCACCTCCGACGCGGGGTACGTGTTCGCATGACACGCGTTCGGTCCGTCGAGCTGCGGATCGTCCGTCTACCGCTCGTTCGCCCGTTCCGTACCAGCTTCGGCGAGGAGACGGAGAAGGTCGGCATCCTCGCGCGGGTGGAGACCGACGACGCGTGGGGCTGGGGGGAGTGCGTCACCGGGGTCGACCCCGGCTTCTCGGGGGAGTTCAACGGGGGTGCCTGGCTGGTGCTCCGCGACTTCCTCGCTGCCGGCGCTGTTCGCCGCAGGTGACGTCATACCGGGTGACCTCGAGGGCGTCTTCGCCGGCGTGCGGAGCAACCCGATGGCGAAGGCCACCCTGGTGAACGCCGTGCTCGACGCGTGGCTGCGGGAGCGAGGGAGTCGCTCGCGTCGTTCCTCGGCGCGGACCGGGACCGTGTCGCCTGCGGCGTCTCGATCGGCATCGCGTCGAGCACCGAGCGGCTCCTCGAGCAGGTGGACGGCTACCTGGCGGAGGGCTATCAGCGGATCAAGCTGAAGATCGAGCCCGGCACCGACGTCGACCGCGTGGCGGCGGTCCGCGGCGCCAACCCCGGCATCCTCCTCTCGGTCGACGCCAACGCCGCGTACACCCTCGCCGACGTGGACACCTTCCTCGCGCTCGACGCGTTCGGGTTGCTGATGGTGGAGCAACCGCTCCACCACGAAGACCTCGTCCGGCACGCCGCGCTGCAGCGGCAGATCGCGACGGACCTGTGTCTGGACGAGTCGATCCGCTCGGAGGCGGATGCGCGCGCGGCGATCGAGCTCGGCGCCTGCCGCATCGTGAACATCAAGCAAGGCCGGGTGGGAGGACTGCTCGAGGCCGCACGCGTCCACGACGCCTGCCGGGCGCTCGGAGTCCCGGTGTGGTGCGGCGGGATGCTCGAGACGGGGGTGGGCCGCGCGGCGAACCTGGCGCTCGCCGCGCTGCCCGGGTTCACCCTGCCGGGCGACACCAGCGCGAGCGCCGCGGTACTTCACCGAGGACCTCACGGAGCCACACGTCGTTGCGCCCGACGGCACGATGGCGGTGCCTCAGGGGCCGGGGATCGGGGTCGAGCCGGTGCTCGAGCGCCTGGAGGCGTCCACGCTGGTCGTCGAGCGCTTCGACCGGCCGTGACGGGGTCGGACCCGCCCCGCATCATCGCGCCTCCCGCCCGCTCCTTTGCGCTGGGCTCGCGCACGGGCCATGCTGTACGCACGATGGCCGGGAAGGGACGACGAGGAGCGTGATGAGGAAACGCGTGATCCGTGCGGGCGAGATCGAGATCGAGGACTCGGAGGGACGGGTCAGGGCGCGCCTCGGGGTGACGAACGACGACTTCCCGTTCGTCGCCTTCTACGGCGCCGACGAGCGGCTGCGGGCGCGCTTCGGCGTCCAGCCGGACGGCTCGGCGGGGCTCGCGATCGCCGACGACGAGGGCAAGGTGCGCGCGACGTTCGGCCTGTTCGCGGACGGCTCGGCGAGCATGGCGATGGTGGACCGCAACGGGAAGGTGCGCGCGAAGTTCGGGCTCGGCACGGAGGGATCGCCGACGCTCGCCCTTCGGAACAAGAACGGCGAGCTCGGGTTCGTCTACAGCCTTGCGCAGCAGGGGTCACCGACGATCAGCCTGCAGGACGAGGACGGGAAGGTGCGGGCGCGCCTCGGACTCGCGGCCGAGGGGTCGCCGATCCTCCGCCTGCTGAACGCGGACGGCGAGCTGCGGGCGATCATGGGCCTCACCTCGGAGGGACCCCGGTGCTGCAGTTCATGGACGCCGAGGGTGAGCCCCTGTGGACGGCGCCCGGCTCCCTCGTGACGCCCTCGACCCCGCGGTCAGAGCCGGCCACGGAGGAAGGCCCTGCCACCGCGGAGTGACGCGGGCAGAGGTCGGGACGTCCGGCGCTCGACGTGGGTCGGTGAGGTCGCCCGACGGTCGCCGTCATCGGTGAGAACCCCTCGAGTGGAGGTCGCAGCTCGGCGTCGGGGCTCTATCATCCGGGCGGGGACGTAGCTCAGCGGTAGAGCACCTGCTTTGCAAGCAGGGGGTCGCCGGTTCGAATCCGGTCGTCTCCACGGCGGTGTGTCCTGTTCCGGGTGATGCTGGTCACTCCGGCGTCACCTGATCCTACGTGTGTTATCTTCCCGCGCAACCGTCCGGCAGGGGAGCGCGCAATCGCCCGCAGGAGAGCCATGAGACTGAGTGCGATGGCCAGGGGAACGGCGCACTCCGGGAAGCGCGGGTCGCGCTCCTCTGTGGCGCGATTGCCTTGGTACAGGCGGGAGGTCTTGTCGCGATCGACTCGATCGCTCGCGCCTCGAACTTCGGCTCGTCCGGGACCCCGGGCGTCAGTGGGACGACCAACGGTGTCTGGCTGACGGACAACCGCAGCTGGGTGATCGGACGCCGCGACTTGACTTCCACGTACAGCACGGGCGTCGCGCAAGCAGTCAATCAGGAGTACGACCCGACCGACATCAACCCGAGCCTCAGTTCTCCCGCGAGCTGCCCGGATGCCGACTTCGACCTGTGTGTGTTCGATTCAGACTACGGCGACAACGGTCTGAACGGCTGGAACCAGTGCGCGGGCACGACGACGGGGTCTCACCCGAACCAAGTCTGCTCCCTGGACTTCGTCAAGATCAATCTTCACTACAGCCCTCCAGCCAAGCGGATCGCCTGCCACGAGATGGGTCATGGCCTCGGACTCCGCCATACCCAGAACGATGCCTCTTGCATGAAGTCAACCGCCGACGGGGGGACTTCGTCGCAGCTGGCGGCGCACGACAAGACCCATATCAACGACAACTACTGAGATCGGCGTGGAAAGGGGAGGAGCGTGCGATGAGTACTCACACGCGAAACAGCCCGGTCGACGCAAGCGCTCGCCACCTAGCCGGACCCCTTCGCTGCATAGTGGCTGCGCTTGCCCTTATGGTCGCCATGGGGGCATGCGCACGCAGTGAAGACCTCGAGTCGAGCCGTGAGGCTTCGAGGTCAAATGACGCCGCGTTCTGGGGTCCCCTCGGCATTACGGGCGATGAGGCCGAGGGGTTCGGCTCATTGGCTGAGCTGGCCAAGAGCGCGGACTCGATCGTGACCGGGGCGTTCTCGCCGTTCGAGGTCAGCCGCGTGATTCAGGGTGATGCGGCCGAGGACCAAGTCGTGTATGCGAGCACGCAGCTGACGGTCGAAGAGACGATCGCTGGCGCAGCCGCACCAGGAGATGTCTTCAAGATGGAGTTCCTTCTTCCGGTGGCGCCCGATTCGGCAGACAATGTGATCAGCGAGATCAACTCCTCGCTTCCACCCGAGCCGGTCGTGGTGTTCTTGCGCGCAAAGCAGGGAACTGGGGAGGAGGGGCTGTTCCGAGTCGTGAACTCGCTTGGACTATGGGCGTCCACTGATCGGTCGGCTGTGGACACACCCCTCGCGGCAGAACCGGCCACCGAAGAGGGGCCCTACGCCCAAGAACTGCAAGGCGTAGACACGGTTGACGAGCTCATCCAGCTGCTGAAGCAGATCACGGCAGAGAACTGAGCCAGGTCCCGCCGCTCGGGCACAGTGTGCTGGGGGTGGCCCTCCCTCCGTTTGGGGGGGCAGGGCCCCCACTTGCTGAGGACGCCGGACTGATCGCCAAGGTCGATGCGCTGCACGTGGATCAGAGCGGCGGGGTGGTTCGCGCACCGTTCAATCAAGACCACGGCGGTGCGCGTGGTCTTCCTCTGGAGACCGCTCCGGACCCCGGCGCTGACGGGGACGTGGATTGCCGGGGGCCCCGCGAGCCGCCAGACTGCATCGGGTATGAACACCCATCGGACGTCTCTCGCCGGGGGAACCGCCCGGATCGTCTGGGGTGGGCTGGCGCTCGTCCTGCTCGTGGCGCTGCTCGCTAGCGTCTTCCTGTCGCGCGGGACCATCGACGACGCCGAGCGGCAGGCCGAAGCTCGCGCCGTCGACTGGGTGAACACGGTCTTGTTCGACGCGCTGACACCGGACGAGGTCCAGGCGCCGATCCTCGGGCCGGACTACCCGGAGCTCCTCATCACCGTCCAGGCGGGCATCCGCTCGGACGACCGCACGGCGCGCGTGCGCATCTGGAACGCCGACGGCGTCCTCGTGTTCTCCGACGATCAGGGCGACAAGATCGGCGACTTCGTAGTCACGAGTAACCCGCAGATCGAGGCAGCGCTGTCCGGGAAGACCGTGAGCGTCCCGACACCGGCCACCGTGGCTCCGACGGGTGGACTCGCCGGCTCGGACGAGAAGCTCTTCCAGACCTTCGTGCCGCTGCGACTCGAGAACCAGCTCGGGATCTCGGGTGTCGTGGAGATCGACCAGCGGTACTCGGCGATCGAGGCCGAGGCATCCAACGTCTGGCAGATGGTCCGGCTTGGTCTCGTGATCGCCCTCACGATCGCGGTCGGGCTGTTCCTGTTCGCGCTGCGGGGACGGCCGGTCGCGATCGGAGCGGGGGAGATGGGCCGTGGGGCCCCGCCCACGCGCCGGGATGCCCGCGCGCTCAAGCACGCCGCGAAGGCTGAGGAGCAGCTCCAGATCGTGTCCGAGCGGGCCGAGGCCGCCGAAGCGGCGAGGGCGGAGGCCGAGTCGGGCGCGAACGAGGCCATCGCGCGTCTGCGCGATCTCGAGGAGCGCGCGAGCCAGGCGGAGGAGCAAGCACGGAGCGCCGAGGCGGCCCTCAAGGCGGCTGTGGAGCGGATGACCGGTGGCGGAGCGCCGCGCCGAGGTGTGCCGGGCGTGGGCGCCGTCGCCGTCCCGGCCGCTGCCGCGGGACTCGAGGCCAAGCTCGAAGCGACCCAGGCCGAGCAGACGCAGCTCTTGGGGGAGGTCGGGAGACTCCGCGCCGCACTCAGCGAGCGGGAGGCCGAGCTCGAGCAGCGCACGACGGAGGGCACCCGGCAGCCTGCCGACGCGGAGGCGAGGATCGCCGAGCTCGAGGAGAGGGCGACGGATCTCGAGACGGCCCACGCCCGGACGACGAGGGAGCTCGAGGCGGCTCGGGTCGAGCTCGCGAAGGCGGATACGGAGCTTGCCGCCGCTCGAGAGGTACTGGCCGAGATGGGGTCGGCGGCCCGCGAGATCGAAGCACGAGCCACGAGGTCGGAGGCCCGGGCCGCCGAGGTCGAGACCGCGAGGGCCACCCTCGCCGCCGAGCTCGACCGTGTCCGTGCCGAGGCGTCGAGGGCCTCGGCACCGGTCATCGAGGAGGGGGATGCGGAGTCACTCCGCCGGCGGGTCGCCGAGCTCGAGGAGGCACGTCGCACCGACGTGACCGAGCTGCAACGCGCGCAGCAGGCCCTCGCGAACACGCAGTTCGAGAGCTCTCAGGCGCTGCGCCGGGTGAAGGAGCTCGAGGAGCAGCTGGAGCTGGCGCGGGCTACCCCGGCGGCAGGCGCCGAGGAGGTCGCCATGCCCGCCGGCGAGGAGCCGCCGTCGTTCGCTCCTCGCTCCCCGCGCCTCGTCAGCGAGCAGGAGCCTGGCGCCGAGCCCGAACCCGCCGAGTCGGTGGAGGTCGACGAGTCGACCCTGTCGCTCCGTGAGCGCTTGGCACGGGCGGCGGCTGCGCGGCATCGAGCGCCGGGCACGCCCAGCCCGGACGACTAGCCGATCTCACCCGTCGAGCGTCAGATCGTCCTTAGGACGTCTACGGCGTACGCGGATAGGAGGCGCTGCTCGAGCTCTCGCGCCGGGAGCAGCCGGCGGGCCGGGTACCCGTACCGACGGCAGAGCTCGAGGTCGGGACCGCACAGGGGCACGAGTCGGCCGCCTCGTCGCCGCACCACGACCTCGCACTCGCTCCCGCGGTCGGGACCCTCGCGCCAGAAGCACACGAAGCACACGAGCCGCAGGTGCTGCGGGTACGCGAACTCGGCTCGGAAGCCGGCCGTGTGCTCGACGATCCGCCCCCACAGGGCCACGGTGCCGAGCACGGCGGGGTCTCGGGAGCGCCGCAGGGCATCGAGGCCGTGCGTCGCGTAGAGCCCGCATGTGCAGTCGAGCCCCGGCACCGGATGTGGGCGGCGCCGCGAGCACGCCGCACGCGCCGGTCCACGAACAGGCCACGGCCGGCGCACGCCGAAGAGCGGCAGCAGCCGGAGGTCCGAGCCGTCTGCCGACCCAGCGAGCGTCCACGTCCGCCACGCGAGGATGGGGTCGGTGAGCGTGTCGGGACCGGGCGGGACGAGCGTGTCGAGCATCAGCCCTCGGCGGGCTCGCGCACCGGCGCCGGCTCGGGCACCTGGACCGGCTCGGGGATCGTTCCGGGCACCGGCAGGTCGACCGGCTCGACCTCGATGATCCTCCGCGGCTGGCCGATGTCCACGGTCGCCTCCCCCCTTTCCGGGCGGGGACATGTGCGGATGCCCCACGCTTCAGGGTATCTCGATGTCGGGGAGCGCGCGAGGGGGCCCCGCCGAGATCAGGTACGCGCGAGTCGGTACACGCCCCCGAAGTCGCTGAAGTAGAGCGAGCCACCCGGTCCGACCTCGACCGAGAGCACGCCCGAGTCGTGCGTGTACGCGAGGACGTCGCGGAGGACGCTCGTCCGCCGATCGTTCAACGTCAGTCGGGCGATCTCCCCGTTGTTGACCGCCCCGAAGAACGCCCGTCCTTCGCTCGGACGCCCGAGACCGCAGCCATCGCAGAACGCGATACCCGTGATCCCGATCGTCCGCTCGTAGAAGAGCTTCGGGCGGACGGGGCTCGGGCCGTCACGGTTCGTGTTGCCCGGCGCGGCTCCGCTGCATGTGGCGCTCGGCCCCCAACCGTAGTTCCCGCCCTTGCGGATGAGGTTGACCTCGTCGTTGCACTCGGGGCCGTTCTCCGTCTGCCACAGGCGCTCCTCCTTCGGGTCGAACGCGAACCCGAACGAGTTCCGCAGGCCGTATGCGTACATCAGCCCGTCGCGGGGGTTCGTGGAGGGCACGCCGCCGTTGGGCGTCATCCGCAGGATCTTGCCTCGGTCGTTGTTCGACAGGTCCTGCGAGTTCGAGGAGTCGTGTCCGTCCCCCACGACCGCGTAGAGCATCCCGTCTGGACCGAACAGGATCCGGCCGCCGTTGTGGTACGGGCTCGAGCTCGCGGGGCTCGAGAAGATCACGCGTCGGTTGCCACCGCTGCCACCCCGGTCGGTGATCCGCAGGATCTGGTTCTTCAGGTTCCCGTTCACGGAGCGTGTGGCGTACACGTAGACGTACGGGGCGTGGGGGTAGTCGGGGTGCAGCGCGATGCCGAGCAGGCCGCGCTCACCCTCGCCGTTCACGCCCGCGACCTCGTAGAAGAGACGGTCACGCTCGGTGTCGAGGTCGAAGATCCGCACTTCGCCGGTGTCCTTCTCGACGTACCAGAGCGCCCGGCCGGGGCCGAAGGTGAAGGCGACCGGCTGGTCGAGCCCGGTGACGACGGGTCGCGCGATGATCCTCGGCGCGGCTCCAGCCGGCGTGCCCAGGGCGAGCATGAGGGCGATCACGAGCACCGGCGCGGCGAGCCGGCCGATCGCGCGGCGCGCGCCTCTTCTAGAGTGGGTCGGCATGTCCACCTCCATCTTCGGCAGCGTGGTCCTTCGGACGGAAGACCCGCGGTTCCTCTCGGGTGCGGCCCGATACGTCGACGACGTACCCGTGGAAGGACCGCTGCGGGCCTCGTTCGTGCGCTCCATGATGGCGCACGCTCGGATATCAGGGGTGGAGGCCTCGGAGGCCCGGACGTACCCGGGGGTCGAGGCCGTCCTTGCCGCGACCGATCTCGCCCTCGCACCGCGCCCGCCCGCTGGCAACGTCGAGGGCCCTTTCGCCCGGCCCGTGCTCGCTGAGGAGACCGTCCGCTACGTCGGCGAGCCGATCGCCGTGGTGCTGGCGGACTCCCTCGGCCGGGCGCAGGACGCCGCCGAGGCCGTGGTCGTCGACTACGAGGCGCTCGAGGCTGTGATCGGCCCCGAGGGCGCCGTTGCCGAGGGTGCACCGCTGCTGTTCCCGGAAGCGGGTACGAACGTCGCCGACGCGTTCGCGGAGTCCTGGGACGAGGACGTCCTCGCCGGGGCGGACGTCGTGGCTCGGATCCGGATCCGGCACCAACGGCTCGCGCCCGTGCCGATGGAGACGAACGCGATCCTGGTCGTCCCGCAGGACGAGGGCCTCACGGTCTGGGTCTCGACGCAGATCCCCTTCGACGTGCGCTCGGACCTCGAGGATTGGCTCGGTCTCGAGCGGGAGGCGATCCGGGTCATCGCGCCGGACGTCGGTGGTGGGTTCGGCGCGAAGCTCCACGTGTATCCCGAGTACCTCGTGTGCGCGGCCGCGGCCCTGCGGCTCGGCTGCCCCGTGAAGTGGGTCGAGACCCGCGGCGAGAGCATGGTCAACCTCAACCACGGCCGCGCGCAGGTCCACGACGTCGAGCTCGGCGCGACGCGCGACGGCCGCCTCGTCGGCCTCCGCGTGGACATCCTCGCGGACATGGGGGCCTACCCGATCGCCGCGTACCTGCCTCCCACCACGCGCACGATGCTCCCGGGGGCGTACACGATCAAGAAGGTGGCCTCGCGGGGGCGCTCCGTCGTTACGACCACGACCCCGGTCGGCGAGTACCGGGGCGCCGGCCGACCCGAGGCCGCCCTGTCGATCGAGCGCGCGGTGGACGTCCTCGCCGCCGAGCTCGGCATGGATCCCGTCGAGCTCCGCCGGCGCAACCTGATCCCGCCCGAGGACTTCCCGTTCGAGTCGGCCGTCGGGAGCCGCTACGACGTCGGCGAGTACGAGCGCGCGCTCGACGAGGCGCTGCGGCTCGTCGGCTACGAGGACCTCCGTGCTCGAGCAGAGCGAGCGCCGGGCGCGAGGCGACCGGCGGGCGCTCGGCATCGGCGTCAGCTGCTACGTGGAGGTCACCGGGTTCGGGCGCAAGGAGTTCGGAGCGGTCGAGATCGCACCGGACGGATCCGTCACGGTTCGCGTCGGGACCTCCTCGCAAGGACAGGGCCACGAGACGGCGTTCGCGCAGCTCGTGGCCTCGGTGCTCGGCATCCCGATGGAGGGCGTTCGGGTGGTGCACTCGGACACGGCGCTCGTGCCGCGAGGCGAGGGAACCTACGGATCGCGCTCGCTCCAGGTCGGTGGGACGGCGGTGTTCGAGGCGACGACGACCGTGCTCGAGAAGGCCCGGCAGGTGGCGGCGCACCTCCTCGAGGTCGCCGTCGAGGACGTCGCGCTCCTCGGCGAGGGGCGGATCGGGGTCGTCGGCGTGCCCGAACGCTCGCTCACGTGGACCGAGATCGCCGAGGCGGCCGCCGCTCCCTCGCGCCTGCCCCAAGACCTCGCCCCCGGTCTGGCCGCCGAGTCGCGCTCGTTCCAGCGCGAGTTCACCTATCCGTTCGGAACCCACATCGCCGTCGTCGAGGTGGACCTGGACACGGGTGACGCTCGGCTGCTCCGCCACGTCTCCGTGGACGACTGCGGCCGCATCATGAACCCGATGCTCGTTCGGGGCCAGGTGCATGGAGGGCTCGCCCAGGGCATCGCCCAGGCCCTGTACGAAGGCGTGGAGTACGACGAGTGGGGCACGCCGCTGACGGCGAACCTGGCGACGTACGGGATACCGGCGGCGACCGAGCTACCCACGTTCGAGAGCGCGCACATCGAGACGCCCACCCCCGTGAACCCGCTGGGTGTGAAGGGGATCGGCGAGTCCGCAACGATCGGCTCGACCCCGGCCGTGCACAATGCCGTGGTCGACGCCCTCGCCCACCTCGGCGTCCGGCACCTCGACCTGCCACTCACACCCGAGCGTGTCTGGCGCGCGATCCGCGAGGCGGCGCTGTCCACCTGAGCCGCTCGGTCCTCGACGCCGGCGATACCCCTTCGTGAAGCACGCCTCGGCGTCGGCGCGTCGCTGATCCGGCCGCCGGTGTCGTGGCATCATCGAGGGGTCGTGCGCCGGCACACGCTCGCCCTCGTCCTCATCACGATCGCGCTCGTCACGTCCGCCTGCACGAGCGGGATCGAGCAGGTCGCCGACGTCCTCGCAAGTCCGAGCGCGACGTCGACCGTCTCGATCTCGCCCACCCGGACCCCGATCGCGCCCTCCTCGCCGGCCGAGGCTCCGATCGTGGTGCGCACGCCGAGGCCGGGCGACGACGTGCTCAGCCCCATCGTCGTCAGCGGGTCTGCGATCTCGGCCACGGGCGAGATCCTCATCGACGTGCTCGATGCGGAGGGGATGGAGCTCGCAGCGATGAGCGTCCGGATCGACTGCGGTGCTTCGTGCCGCGGGCGGTTCCGTGCCCGCCTCGCCTTCTACGTCCCCACCAGCCAGTCGGGTACGGTCGAGGTCTCCGAGGTCGGGTCCGGCGGCTCGACCGAGCATCTCGTCGAGGTCGACGTCACGCTCGTGCCGGGCGTGTGAGCTGGCCGGCGGGGTTGGTAGGCTCCCGGCGATGGGGATCTCGGCCGCATCTTCGTGGGAGGAGCGCTTCCGAGCGCCGACGCTCACGCTGCCGGAGTGGTCGCGGCACGCACCAGACCGGGCCGTGCTGACATCGGACGAGACCGGGGCGTTCCAGGCGTACGCATGGGACGTGAGGACCGGTGCGCGCCGCCGGATGACCGACGAATCGGTAGGCGTCGTCTACGCGACGATCTCGGCGGACGGTCGCGAGGTCAGCTGGTTCTCCGACGCCACGGGCGACGAGTCCGGCCGGTGGTTGGCGATGCCGTTCGAGGGTGGGGAGGCGCGAGAGATCCTTCCCGGCGCCCCGTCCGGATGGCCGGACGGCCTCGCGGTGGGGCTGCGTCGAGTCGCCGGGGTCCTGGCCGATCGCGATGGCTTCGCGGTGTACGTCTCGCAGGACGGCGGCCCGGCGAAGGAGATCCATCGCGATGTCGACCAGCTCGGCATCGGTGGGACCGATTTCCACATCGAGGGATCCACCCTCTGCGGCCTGTCGGCCGACGAGGGCCTGCTCTGTGTCTCAGCGGCGCAGGGCGGGGACAACATCCACCGCAAGCTCGTCGTGCTCGATCTCGAGACCGGCGCCGTCGCGGCCGAGCTGGCGGACGGGCCCGGCAAGGGCCTGGACGCGTTCGCCTGGTGTCCGATCGCCGCCGACCGCCGCCTGCTGATCCTGCACGAGCGCGAGGACCTAGGGAGGCCGGCGATCTGGGACCTCGCGAGCGGCGAGCGCACCGACCTGCGGGTCGATCTCCCCGGGGAGGTCATCCCGGTCGACTGGTGGCCCGACGGGAAGGCGGTCTTGATCGGACACCTGTTCCGTGGGCGGTTGCAGCTGCACCGGTATGACCTCGAGACGGGGACGCTGACCGAGATCCTGCACCCACGGGGCGAGGTCAACGGCGCGCGCGTCCGTCCGGACGGTTCGGTGTGGCTCCGGGTCTCGAGCGGTCACGAAGCGTCTCGTCTGCTCGACGACCGGGGCAACGTCCTGCTCGAGCCCGACCGGCTGGGCCTGCGCGACGGCCGCCCCTACCAGGAGTGGCTGTTCCGCAACCCCGAGGGCGACCTCGTGCACGGCTGGATCGTCCTGCCCGAGGGCGAGGGTCCATTCCCCGTCTTCATGAAGGTGCATGGAGGCCCGAGCTGGCTCTACGAGGACACCTGGTTCCCGGACGTGCAGATGCTCGTCGATGCCGGGTTCCTCGTCGGGATGGTGAACTACCGCGGCTCGACCGGCTACGGGGCGAAGTGGCGCGACCACATCATCGGCAATATCGGCTTCCCCGAGGTGCAGGACACCGTGGCCGGCCTGGACGATCTCGTCGCACGCGGGCTCGCCGATCCCAAGCGCGCCGTGATCGGCGGGTGGTCCTGGGGTGGCTATACCACGCTGCTCGCGCTCGGCACGTACCCGGACCGTTGGGCCGCAGGGGTCGCAGGGGTGCCGGTCGGCGACTACATGGCCTCGTACGACGACTCGGCACCCGTCGCTCCAGGCCTACGATCGCACGCTCGTCGGGGGCGTGGTGCACGACGTGCCGGACTTCGTTCGCGAGCGATCACCGATCACGTACGTCGACCGAGTTCGAGCGCCCGTGCTCGTGCTCATCGGCGAGCACGACACGCGCTGCGTGCCAGAGCAGGCCTACAACTACGTGAACGCGCTGAAGAAGACCGGCGGCCAGCCCGAGGTCTACAGCTACGGCGAGGGGCACTCGTCGTTCATCGTCGAGGAGGAGTTGCGCCAGTGGCGCGCCGTCCTCGACTTCCTCCGGCGCCACATCGCGCTCCCGTAGCCCTCAGTCACCGCCGACCGTGAAGAAGAGCCAGGTTCCGTCCTCGGCGATGCCGGTGCGCGGGCCGACGTACCCACCGAACGCGTCGAGCATCGTCTGGATATCCGCATCGGTGATGCCGAGCATCTCAAGCATCGCGCGCTCGTCCGGGGTGAGGTTCGTGAGGTCCTCGTCGACGAGCGAGGGCCAGACGTAGATCGTCCCTACGTCCGGCGTGCTCTCCGTCGTCGTGAACGGCATCTGCAGGATCGGACCGAGCGTGTCGAGGACGCCAGGGTCGTTGCGCCACACCGGGACCGGGTTGCTCCCGTCGGCGAAGTTGTAGGAGAAGCGATCGGGGTCGATGAGCGCCTCGAGCGCGTCGAAGTCGCGGGTCGCGGCCGCGATCGCGATCGCGTCACGCGTCGCGAGCATGGCGCTCGGGATCTCCTCGGGGAGCTCCTGGCCGGGTCCGCCCGAGCCGGTGGGCTCAGGTCCGGCGCCTGATGGCCCGGTCGGAGCCGGCGAGGAGGGCGCCTCGATGGTGATCGGCACGATGTCGGCGGCAACGGTGGTCCCTTCGGGGTCGACGAGCATGACCACCACGCCGATGGTCCCGGCGGCGTCGAAGGGGATCGCGAGGTGCTCGACGATCCGGCCGGTCACGTCTCTGCTCGTGTAGGAGGAAGGCCCTCCGGACTCCTCCAGGACCAGGATGCCCAGGGTCACGAACCACTCGACCTGGACGTCACGGAAGGTGGCAGCAACCTCGAGCCGGCTCCCCGCCGGCTCCGCCTCGGGCAGCTCTCGCAGGTCGATGCGGTCGCTGTCTGCCCGCGTGACGGACCACACTCCGCCCCTACCCGCATCTCCCAGCTGCTGGAGGGTGACCAGGGTCTGGGGCGCCGCGGGGGTCGAGGAGTCGGCGCCGGGACCGAGCCCGAGGTTCGAGACGGTCACGAACGCGCTGCCGGTGCGCGGTAGGCCGGTCTCCTCGGCCTGGACGTCGGCGGGGTCCCATCCGAGGATCTCGGTCGCGAACGCGGCGGCCGTTCGCACCGGGTCGAGCCGCCAGGAGAGCTCGCCGGCGTCGGCTTGTTCTTGCGCGGCCGCGAGATCCTCGGCCGTCGTCTCGGGCCACAGTGCCTGGAGGGGCGTCGCCGTGACTGCGGGGCCGGGACTCGGGCTCTCGTCCGCGGGGGTGGCGCCGTTCGACAGCGCGAGCTCGCGCGCGCCGAGGAAGGCGCCGGCGACCAGCGCGATACCGAGGAGACCTGTTCCCGTCGCGTTCAGCACCCGGCGCCCGCGCGCGCGCCGGAGCACCCGGCGCTTGAATCGGTCATCGGGGGGCGCGCCCATCGCGGCGCGGCGGAGCAGCTCCGGCAGGCGGGTCTCCAGATCAGGCATCGTCACCCAACTCCTCGCGCAGGCGCTCCATGCCGCGGGAGACCATCGACTTCACGGTCCCTATCGGGCGGCCGAGCGCCTCGGCCGTGTCGGCCTCGGACAGGTCCTCGAAGTAGCGGAGCACTACCGCGGCGCGCTGCTCGGGCCGGAGCGTCATGAGGGCCGCGAGGATCCGGTCGCGCTCCTCGAGGTCGGGCCCGGGGGGCGCGGCGGCCTGGGGGCGCTGGAGCTCGAGCCAGGCGCGCTCGACCTTCCGCCGCCGGAAGTGCGAGTTCGATCGGTTCACGATCGTGCGGCGCAGGTACCACCAGAACGCGTCTCGGTTCCGAAGATCGTGGAACCGACCGAGCACCTTCACGAAGGCGTCCTGGACGAGGTCCTCGGCCAGGACGCGGTCGCCGGTGAGCAAGAACGCCAGGCGGAGTGCATCGTCGACGTGCCGCCGGTAGAGCTCCTCGAGCCCCCCGCCCGCCCGCTCGGCGCCCGCGGCCACTTCCCTCGTCACGGTGTTCATCATCCCGAACGCCAAGACGCCCGACCCCTCGCATGGGTTCCATCGCGCGGGAGCGGGCTCGCCGGGCGCTGCACGCGGCATGATGAAGGGGTGATCCTGGTCACGGGAGCTTCGGGGGCGATCGGCGCGAAGCTGGTGGAGCGGCTGCTAGCCGAGGGTGAGCGGCCGGTCGTAGCAGGCCGCCGCCCAGACTCGCTCCGTGGGCGCTTCCCGAGCGTGGAGGCTCGCGAGCTCGACGCCCTTCGCCCCGAGACCCTGTCGGCCGCGCTCGAGGGCGTCCGCGTCCTCTACTACCTCATCCACTCGATGGAGCCTGGGGCAACGTCCTTCGATGAGCGCGACCGGGCGGCGGCCCTCAACGTCGCGCGCTCCGCGAAGGCGGCGGGGGTCGAGCGGACCATCTACCTGGGCGGGCTGGGTGAGGACGACGCAGAGCTCTCGCAGCACCTGTCCAGCCGCCACGAGACAGGACACGTCCTGGCGGAGGAGGGCCCGCCGCTCGTCGAGCTCCGGGCGGCGATGGTCGTGGGGGCGGAGAGCGTGTCGTTCCGCATGCTCGCCGACCTGGTGCACCGCCTCCCGGCGATGATCGTTCCGCGGTGGGTCGAGACGCGCTCGCAGCCGATCGCGATGGCCGATGTCGTGGCCTACCTCTCGGCGGCGCGCAGCATCGATCTCGAGGAGCAGCGCACCGTGGTGGAGATCGGCGGCCCCGACGTGCTCACGTACCGGCAGATGATCGAGACGTTCGCGCGGCTGGAGGGCCGGCGCAGGCTGCTCATCGGGGTGCCGCTGCTCACGCCCCGGCTCTCGTCCCTGTGGTGCGGGCTCACGACCTCGGTCCCGGCGAGCGTCGCCCGTCCGCTGATCATGGGCATGACCCACGAAACGGTGGTCCGAGAGGACGCCGCGACCCGCCTGTTCCCGGACATCCGTCCCGTCGGGTTCGAGGACGCGGTGCGCCGTGGCCTCGACGGGAGGTGAGCCGCTCGAACCGGCTCACAAGGCGAAGGCGTGGGCAGGTCAGACGATGGCGGCGTCCGCTTGCTCGCCCGTCCGAGCACGGGTCGCACCCTCGACGGGCGAGACGAAGATCTTGCCCTCGCCCATCTGGCCGCTCTTGATGGCGGTCTTGCAGGCCTCGATCACGCGGTCGACGTTCTCGTCCAGGACGACCATCTCGATCTTGGTCTTCGGGTGGAACACGTACTCGCCGGCCTTGGGCTCCTGACCGCGTTTGAACCCGCGCTGGACCCCGAACCCCCTGACCTCGGTGACGCTCATGCCGACGACGCCCGCCGCCACGAGGGCATCGGCGATCGCGTCGAAGTCGAACGGCTGCACGAAGCACTCGATCTTCTTCATGGAACGCATCTCCTTCCGTCCGGCCTGCCCGAGGCGCTCCGACACTCGCGGCGGGCCCTCGATCCGGTTCTCCTGTACACCCTCGGCCCCGTTCGCCGCAAGGGCGGCGGCCGGCCGCCTCTGGACGGCCGGCCGCGATCGTGCGTGGGCTCGATCAGACCAAGCCCTGGTCCAGCATCGCGTCGGCGACCTTGACGAAGCCGGCGATGTTCGCCCCGTTCACATAGTTGCCGGGCGTCCCGTACTGCTCGGCGGTGTCCTTCGCCTGCTTGTGGATCGCCTTCATGATGCCGTGCAGTCGGGCGTCCACTTCCTCGCGCGTCCAGGCGAGGCGCAGGCTGTTCTGCGACATCTCGAGGCCCGAGGTCGCGACGCCACCGGCGTTGGCTGCCTTGCCGGGGCCGTACAGGATGCCGGCGCTCACGAACTGCTCGACCCCGTCAGGGACCGTGGGCATGTTGGCGCCCTCGCTCACCACGTAGACGCCGTTGTTCAGCAGGTTCGCGGCGTCCTTCGCGTTGATCTCGTTCTGCGTGGCGCTCGGGAAGGCCGCGTCCGCCGGGATGCTCCACAGTGGATTGTGGTCGGCCTTCGCGTCCGCCGGGACGAACGTGACGCCGGTGAACTTCTCGGCGTACTCCGCGATGCGGCCGCGCTCGACGTTCTTAAGCTCCATCACGTATGCGAGCTTCTCGCGGTCGATGCCGGCCGGATCGTGGATCACACCGCTCGAGTCTGACAGCGCGATCGGCTTCGCACCGAAGTCGAGCAGCTTCTCGGTCGCGAACTGTGCGACGTTCCCGCTGCCCGACACGAGCGCGACCTTGCCCTCGAGCGTCTCGCCGCGCGTCTCGAGCATCTCCTCGGCGAAGTACACGGCGCCGTAGCCAGTCGCCTCAGGACGGATCAGCGAGCCGCCCCAGTCTGTGCCCTTGCCCGTCAGCACGCCGACGAACTCGTTGCGGATCCGCTTGTATTGGCCGAACAGGAATCCGATCTCGCGGCCGCCGACGCCGATGTCGCCGGCCGGGACGTCCGTGAACTGGCCGATGTGGCGCTGAAGCTCGGTCATGAACGACTGCGTGAAGCGCATGACCTCAGCGTCGCTCTTGCCCTTCGGGTCGAAGTTCGACCCACCCTTGCCGCCGCCCATCGGCAGCGTCGTGAGGGCGTTCTTGAGCACCTGCTCGAACGCGAGGAACTTCAGCATGCCCGAGGTACACGGTCGGGTGGAATCGCAGGCCGCCCTTGTAGGGGCCGATCGCGCTGTTCATCTCGACGCGGTAGCCCTTGTTGACCTGGATCTCGCCGCTGTCATCGACCCACGGGACGCGGAACATGATCACGCGCTCGGGCTCGATCATGCGCTCGAGGATCTTCTCCTTGCGGTACTCGGGGTTGCGGTCGAGCACCAGCTCGACGGACTCGGCGACCTCGCGGACCGCCTGGTGGAACTCGGGCTCCCCAGGGTTCTTCGCCTCGACGTCAGCCATCAACGTTCTGACGTACTCACTCATCCAGTGCCCTCCAGTCCGTCTCGAGCGCTTGAAACATGCCGGATCTTCGTGTCCATCTGGGGCCGAAGCCCACTATCACAGCGGCGTTGGGTCGATGTATCAAGCCTCCTCAGGGAGAACGGCTACCCCGCCAGCGTGGCGAACCCGCGGGCGACGTCGAGAGGCCGAATGGCCCGCGGCGGTCGGGTCGGTTGGACATCTCGGCAACCCGGGTGTCCGGCGCCACCGATGAGCGGGGTCTCAGGCGCCGCTCCCGAGGAGCTCCTCGAGGGTGACCGGTTCGAGCCCTCGCGCGCGCAGCGCGTCGATCAGTCCGGGGAGCGCGCTCGCCGTATCGGGGATGGCGTGGAGCACGACGATGCTCCCAGCCCGAACGTGGGCAAGGACACGCTGGGTCACGGCGGCGGGCCCGGGGCGCGTCCAATCCCAGGGATCGACGTCCCAGAGCACGATCGTGGCGAACCCCTCCTGCCCGATGACTCGGCTAGCAGCGGTGTCGAGCGCCCCACCGGGCGGGCGGAAGTAGGGGGCCGGTGTCACGCGGGCGACGTCCCACCACACGTTGGCTTCGAGCCGCAGATGCGTGCGGATCTGCTCGTCATCCAACGTGCGGACATCGTGATGAACCCATCCGTGACCGCCGATCGTGTTCCCCTGGGCGACCGTGCGTCGCGCGATCGCCGGGTTGGCGCGGACGTACGGCCCCAGACAGAAGAACGAGCCCCCTGCCTGCCGAGCCGCGAGCACGTCGAGGATGCGGGACCACGAGCTCACGTCGTAACAGTCGTCGAACGTGAGCGCGACCCGCCCTCCGGCGCCATCGACACGGCGGAGCACCTCCGCGATCGCGGCTCGATGATCACGGAAGGGTTCGGGCTCTGTGGTCACCACGTTCCCAGCGTCGTCGGCGACGGTGATGGTGACCGACAACAATCCGGGGGCCGCGAGCTCACCGTCCTGGCTGTGTCCATCCCAGGCCAAACGCCGGATCCCGTCCGCGAGCCTGCGGGCCGGCCAGGATGTGATCGTCGTGCCCGCGCTGTCGGTGACGCGTCCGCGGAGGCGGAGCCTCGGCGCGCGATCACGGACCCGGAACGAGAACCGAACGTTGCCCGTCCCGCGGTACGGGTCGGGGGCGATCGCCCGCCATCCGAACGTGGGCGCGAGCGTGTCGACCGTCACGGAGACCTCCGTGACTCCGACGTTCCCCGCGGCGTCGGTCGCCTCGGCGTGCACGAGGTACGACCCGTCGGGTACGGCCCGCCTCGAGTCGGCACGTCCACGCCAACGCACCTTGGTGGGCCCGCCCGACATCGGCTCGAGGTCTCGAAGCACCCGGACGACCCCGTCGGCAGCCTCGATGCGCAGCGTGAGGGCCGCGGGCTCGCTGAGGACGATCTCGATACCCGTGCGGTCGGCGCGGCCGTCGTCGTTGGGGCTGAACGCCTCGTTCGTCAGACGAACGGCAAGGGTGGGTGCCGTGTTGTCGACGGTCACGTGCACGAGCGCCGAGGCGGTGGCCTGTCCGTCGGTCGCCGACGCGCGCACCGTGGCCGCCCCGTCCCATCCGGTCGTGTCCCACGAACCCGTCCAACCGTCGTTCGGCGTCGCGTCGAGCGCGATCTCGGTCCATGCGGCCTCATCGGTGGAGACCTCGAAGGTCACGGTGACGACGGGACCGGTCGTCTCGGCGGCCAGGCTCACGAGACCGCCCACCGCGGCGCCCTCGAGCGGCGAGGTGAAGGCCACGCCGAGCTCGGCGCCGCGGGCGATCGCGGGGACGGCGAGCAGACTCGCGACGACGATCGTGAAGAGCGTGACCCGCCGCATGCCTCGAGCCTACGTCCCTGTGGCTGGAACGCGCTCCTGGGACGGTGCATCAGCTCGGGCGAGGTACGTAGACTCCTGCCGGATGAAGGCCGCCCTCATGGTCCTGTCGGCGCTCGCGATCGGTGGGGCGATCGCCTGGCTCGGGATCACCGCGCTCCGGGCCGCCTCGGGTCCCGGCCCTCGATCGAAGCCGGACGTCGAGGACGTCGAGGAGCTCGAGGTCTTCCTGGTCTGTCGGGAGTGCGGGACCGAGTTCCGCGTCACGCGCCTCGGCGAGCTCCAGATCCCCCGGCACTGCGGTGAGCCGATGGAGGTCGTCCATCGCTCCGCCGGCGAGGGCTGAGCGGTCGGGGTTCTCCCTGGCTCGAGATCGAGTACTGCACCGCGCGGCGGAGGTTATCCACCGTTGCGACCGGGTTCTCCACCGTCCCGGGTGCGGGCGCCCACAACCCACAGGTGTGGAAGACCCTGGGGAAAGTTACAGCCGTGTGATTCGACGCGGACCGGTGACTCCGAGGCTCAGCGCCACTGGGTGGCGGCCACGAAGCCGCCAGCGATGAGCCCGAGCCCGAGCCACAGCCAGAGCTGACGGGTATCACCGGGCATCAGGCCCATGTAGTTGAGGACGATCATCGCCACGCCGACCAACATCAGGCCGAGGACGAGGAAGCCGTACCAACGAGGGCTCGCCTTCGGCTTCTTGCGTTGCGGCGGCGCGGCGTACGGACGCCGGTTCGAGCGCTGTCGACCTTTGGACTTCGGCATCGAGCCGGGATGTTACCGCGGCACGAGGGTGGTCGCGGTCGACGCCACCCGCTCCACCGCCGAGCGCGTGAGCGGCAGCGCGTGCCGGCGGCCCTGCGACCACAGGGGCAGGAGGTCGTTCCAGGCCGGTGAGCCCGGATGACCCGACTGCCCAGTGGTGTGGGTGCCCGTCGAGGCGTCGGGCTCGGACAGGTCCTGGATCTGGCGCCATGACGCGATGACGACCGCGTCGAAGCGGCGTTCGGGCTCGAACGCGCCCTGGTCGAGCGTGTCGTCGTCGCCCCCCTTGCCGACGATCCCCGCCGTGAAGATCTCGCCCAGCCCGGGGAAGGCGGCGAGCGGACCGGCGAACACGACGCGGTGGAGGTCCCCCCAGCGCCAGACAGAGGGGTCGGGGCCGAGTCGCCGTTCGAGCTCGTCGAGGGCGGCGTCGAGCGCTCGGCGCAGGAGGTCGTCGCGGGCCTGCATCCCGTCGGCGCCGAACCACCGTGCCGTCGGTCGTTCGAGGAGCCGGGGCAGGACGACCGAACGCCAAGAGGCTATCGAGCTCGCACGGCCGTACGCGTGGGTGAACAGCGGATCGCCGAGCGCGGGCCGAAGGGTCAGCTCGGCGACGTGGTGACACCACGCCTCGTAGACGCACGCCGCCGCGGAGTCCGCCGCAAGGTCGCCGTTCCAGCCGTCGAGCAGTTGGATCGCCAGCGCCTGGCGCTCGTCCGCGGGCTGGATGGCGCAGAGCACCGGTGCGAGCTCCCGTGCCGGGATCGAGACCGTGTCTGCCTGCATCGCCGCGAACGACTCGGGCGTGTGCAGGGGCGTCTCCTCGAGGAGCTCGGCGATCCGGCGGATGCGCGAGGGCGGCGACCAGTCGTGGCCGATCAGGTGCGGGTAGTCGGCGGAGTGGATCCTGTTGTTCGCGGTCGCGAGGGAGCCCTGGGGCGGGTCCTTATCCCACGGCAGGTCCTCGAACGCGATCCAGCCGTCCCACTCGTGGTCGTCGGTCCATCCGGGGACGGGCATCGTCCCGTCGCCGGAGCGGCGGACCGGGTAGCGGCCGGTGCACTGGTAACCGATCGTGCCGTCGACGTCGGCGTACACGACGTTCTGCCCCGGCGAGCCCCAGTCGCGCACTGTCTCGCGGAACGAGTCGAAGTCCGTCGCCGACGCCATGCGGACGAGCGTCATCGGCGGGATCGTCGTCGTCGCGCCGGCCCAACGCAGGGCGTACGTCTCGCGGATGCCGCCCTCGACGACCTCCGGCTGGGCGACGCCGACGACGTACGAATCCAGGAGCGGTCCGTGGCGCGTCTCCCGGACCTCGAGCTCGACCGGCGCCTCCTGCCCTCGGACCTCGATCGTCTCGCGGTGGACCGTGAGCGGCTCCCACGCGTCCTCGAACCGGGCGGCGTCCCCGCGCTCGTTCAGTCGCTCGAGGTACAGGTCCTGCGTGTCTCCGCCGACGTTCGTGAGGCCCCACGCGTGGTGCTGGGTGCGACCGATCACCACGCCCGGCGCGAACGGGAGGCAGACGCCGGCCGCCTCGTACCCCGGGGCCGACAGATGAGCCTCGAACCAGATCGAGGGCGTGAGCACCGCGAGGTGGGGGTCGTTCGCGAGGAGGGGTTCGCCGGTGGCGCTCCGCGAGCCGGCCACGACCCAGTTGTTCGAGCCCTGCCCCGGGGTCTTCGGGGTCGCCTGCTCGAGCAGGTCGAGCGCGGAGGGCCCGCGGCGTCCGGCGACCGGGATGCCCGCGTCCTCGGGGAGCTCGGGGAACAGGTCGCGCACGGCCTCGGGTCCCAGGCGCTCGGCGATCTCGGCGCGCAGCAGCTCCTCGTCCCAGTTGCCGTTCAGGTTCCACGACATCCACACGCCGCCGGCCGCCCAGGAGGCGTCGTCCTCGGGCAGCGAGGGGGCGAGGCCGAGCACCGAGTACTCGACGGGCGGCGCCGCCATCGCGTCCAGCCAGCCGAGCGCACCCTCCCGGTACGCGGCGAGGATCCGACGGGAGTCCTCGTCCCAGTCGGCGGCGATCGAGGCGCCGGCGCGGTTCCACCCGACCGTGCGTGCGAAGCGGTCCGACGGCAGCCCGAGATCGCCGATCATCCCGGCGAGACGCCCGTTGGCCGCCCGGAGCAGGAAGTCGATCTGGAACAACCGCTCGGAGGCGACGAGGAACCCCTGTGCGAGGAACAGGTCCTCGAGCGATCCGGCATACACGTGCGGCACGTCCCAGCGGTCGCGCAGCACCTCGACCGGTGCAGCGAGCCCCGCCACGGCGAGCTCGCCCTCGAGGGACGGGGGCGCCGCGGTCACCGCAGCGCGCACGTCGTCGAGCCAGTCGGTCATCGAGCGGCAGCCTATCGAGGTGCGGCGCGGTGTGTCGGGAGGCGTGACCCGGGTCGCGCCCTGGGTTCCCGAGTGGAATGATGTGGGGCATGACCGATCATCGCCCGTGGATGAAGACGTACCCCCCTGACGTGCCGAAGACGCTCGAGCCCTATCCGAGCCTCTCGGTGTTCGGGATGCTCGAGGCCGCCGCCCGCCGCCATCCGGACGCGACGGCGGTCGCGTGGTTCGGCAAGCACATGTCCTACCGAGACCTGCTGAAGGAGGTCGAGACCTGTTCGGCCGCGCTCGCCGAGCTGGGCGTCCGCAAGGGCGACCGGGTCGCGCTCGCGATGCCGAACTGCCCTCCGTTCGTGATCTTGTACTTCGCGATCACGCGGCTCGGGGCGGTCGTAGTCGGCCACAACTTCATGTACACGAAGCGCGAGATGGAGCACCAGCTCCGCGACTGCGGCGCGAAGGTCGTGTTCGTCGCCGACCTTTACCACTCGGTCTTCGCGGATGTCTTCGCGTCGGTGGGGATCGAGCACGTCGTGATCACACGCCTCAACGACTACATGCCGATGCTCAAGAAGCTCCTCGCGCCGCTCCTGAAGTTCAAGAAGGCGCAGCTCGAGGCCGGCCGGCCGTGGCCGCCGGTGCCGCGGGACGCGAAGGTGGAACGGTGGCGCGACCTGATGCGCTCGGCCGGCCCGGCGCCGGTCGCGGCGCAGGTCGATCCGGCGAACGACGCCGCGGGGTTCATCTACACGGGAGGAACGACCGGTCTGTCCAAGGGCGCGATGCTCTCGCATCGCAACATCGTGGCGAATGCGATGCAGGGGGCAGGCTACCTGGGTCTGGAGGAGGGCAAGGAGTCGATCCTGTGCGCCCTGCCCTTCTTCCACTCGCTGGGCATGGTCGCGATGAACGTCGGGATCCTGACGGGCGGCAAGGTCATCCCCGTGTTGAACCCCCGTGACATGCACATGGTGCTCGAAGAGGTGAGCAAGGAGAAGGCGACCTTCTTCCCCGGGGTTCCGCGCCTGTTCATCGCGCTCAACGAATCGCCGCTGACCCGCAAGTACGACCTGCGCTCCGTCAAGGCATGCGTATCCGGCGGCGCAGCGCTGCCCGTGGCGGTGGCGCAGAGGTTCGCGGAGATCACCGGCGGCGCCGTCCTGGTCGAGGGCTACGGCCTCACCGAGACCTCCCCGGTCACGCACGCGAACCCGCTGCACGGCGAGCGACGACCGGGCTCGATCGGCATGCCGGTGCCCGACACGGACTGCAAGATCGTCGACCTCGAGGACCCCGATCGCGAGGTCGATCCCGGGCAGCGCGGCGAGCTCTGCGTGCGCGGCCCGCAGGTGATGCTCGGCTACTGGAACCGGCCCGAGGAGACGGCGCTCACGATCCGCAACGGCTGGCTCCACACGGGCGACGTCGCGGTGATGGACCCGGACGGGTACTTCCGGATCGTGGACCGGCTGAAGGAGATGATCATCGTCTCCGGCTTCAACGTGTATCCGACCGAGGTCGAGGAGGTCTTGTACCAGCACCCGAAGATCTCGAAGTGCGCGGTGATCGGCGTGCCGGACGATAGGACCGGGGAGGCCGTCAAGGCTTTCGTCGTCCTCAAGGAGGGGGCGACCGCGACGGCCGAGGAGATCATGTCGTGGTGCAAGGACCCGGCCAACGGCCTCGCCGGATACCGGGTGCCGAGGCTCCTCGAGTTCCGCGAGACGCTGCCCGAGACGCTCGTCGGCAAGGTGCTCCGGCGCATCCTCGCGGAGGAGGAGCGACAGAAGGCGAGCGCGTCGGGGTCGTGAGCCGCCCGTTCCTGGAGCTGGGCGCGGGCGCGGAGGTGCGCTTCCTTGAGACTGCGGACGCGCAGGAGTTGTTCGCGCTCGTCGACGGCGACCGAGAGCGCCTCCGCGCGCGCATGCCATGGGTCGACGGGACGGTCTCCCCGGACGACACCCGCGCGTTCATCGAACGTGGAGGCTCGGGCGAGAACCTCGACGCGCTCGGGATCTTCGAGGACGGTGCGTGCGTCGGGACGATAGGGGCACGACCCGACCCCATTCACGGTGACTGCGAGATCGGCTACTGGATCTCGTCCGACCCGCGAGGGACGGGGACTCGTCACGCGAGCGTGCCGAGCGCTCATCCACCACCTCTTCTCGACGCCCGACTGCCATCGGATCACGATCCGGGCCGCCCCCGACAACGCGCGGAGTCGAGCGATCCCCGAGCGCCTCGGGTTCACGCGGGAGGGTCATCTGAGAGAGGCTGGCTGGACGCCGCTCGGCTACCACGACCTCGTGGTGTATGGGCTCCTCGAGCACGAGTGGCCGTCACCGGGATGAGGCTCCGCGCGGTCGTGTTCGACCTGTACGGCACGCTCGTGCCAGAGTTCCCGCTCTCGCGCTGGGACGCGATGTTCGCGGGCATGGCCGCGGAGCTCGGCGCCGACCTGGCCGCGTTCCGCGCCGCGTGGGATGGCACGATCGTCGAGCGCCAGACCGGTGCGCTCGGCGCCGTCGGGGAGAACGTCCGCGTGATCTGTGAGCGGATCGGCCTGCGGCCCTCGGCCGAAGCACTCGAGCGTGCGCTCGAGGTCCGGGCGGCGATGTACCGCGAGCGGTTCCGGCCCCAGCCCGGGGCGGTCGAGTCGCTCGGATGGCTGCGCGAGCGGGCGTACCGCACGGCCCTCGTCAGCATGTGTGCCCCGGACACGCCGGCGCTCTGGCATGCGTCACCGCTCTCCGGTCTGATCGACGTGCTCGTGTTCTCGAGCGAGGTCGGCCTGCGCAAGCCGGATCCGGCCATCTACCTCGCGGCGAGCGACGGCATGGGGGTGGATCCGAGCGAGTGCCTCTACGTCGGCGACGGCTCATACGGCGAGCTCACCGGCGCTGCGGCCGTCGGCATGACGCCGGTGCGGATCGTGGATCCCGCCGAGGACGGTGCCGTGCTCCGTCCGGACCGCGACGACTGGGAGGGGACGCAGATCCGCTCGGTCGCCGAGGTGCGTTCGCTGCTCGAGCCCTCCTAGAGGCTCGACACGAGGTCGCGCTCGTCGGCCGTGAGGCCGCGGAGCGGGGCGCGAACGTCGGGTCGGACCGGGACACCTCGGGACGCGAGGATCGCCTTCAGGGCGGCGTGGAACGGGACGCCGGCGAGGCGATCGCGGAGCTCGCTCACGCGGGCGTGCGCCATCGGGTCCCAGTCGTGCACGAGCGACGCGACGACCTCGGGCCAGGCGGTCGCGAGGCCGGAGACCGCCCCGACCGCTCCCCGCTCCATGCCCTCGAGCACGAGCGGCTCGGAGCCGATGAACACGTCCAGCCCTTCGAGCAGGTAGGGCTCGACCCTCTCGAACGGCGTGTCGCTCACCTTCATGCCGCCGAGGTTCGGGACCTCCTCGCGCAGGCGCTCGATGACCGAGACCGGGATCGCGTAGCCGGAGCGACCGGCGAACTCGTACACGTAGAGCGGCAGCGGGAAGCATGCCTCGGCGGCCGTGCGGAAGTGCGCGAGGAGCTCGGCCTCGTCGAGCGGGAAGTACGGGGGCGCGATGACGGCGACGGCGTCGGCGCCGACCTCGGCGGCGTGGCGCGAGAGGGCGACGGTCTCGGCGGTCGTCTGCGCGCCGGCGTGCACGGCGACCTGGAACCCCTCGGGGCGGGCCGCCAGGAAGCGCTCGACCGCGATCCGGCGCTCGTCGGTCGAGAGCAGCACACCCTCGCCCGTCGTGCCACATGCGAGAACGCCGTCGATCCCGCCCTCCGCGAGGAACGCGACCAGCGGCCCGAACGCGTCGAGATCGAGAGCTCCTGCGTCCTCGGTGAGCGGCGTGACGGCCGCCGCGATGGCGCCGCGCAGCGTCACGGGTTCGCGATGGCTTCGACGAGCTCCCGGCAGAACGCCGGGATATCCTCGACGACGCGGCCCCAGACGAGGTTGCCGTCGCGGAACGCGGCCTCGTCGGCCCACGTGGCGCCGGCGTTCACGAGGTCGTCCTTGATGCCGAGGCTGCCGGTCGCCCGGTGACCCTGCACGACGCCGGCCGAGATCCCGACGAGCCCGGCGTGACAGATCAGCCCGACGATCTTGCCCTGCTCGTACGCGTCGCGGACGAGCGCGGTGACCTCGGCGTGCCGACGGAGCTTGTCGGGGGCCCACCCACCGGGGACGACGACGGCGTCGAAGTCGGCTGCGGTGACCTCGGCCGCAGCGACGTCGCTCGTGGCCTGGAGCGCGCTCTTGCCGTGCACGGTCTTGCCGGCCGAGGTGCCGACGACGGTCACCTCGGCGCCCTCTTCGCGCAGGCGCATGACGGTGACCCAGAACTCGAGGTCCTCGAATCCTTCGTCCAGAAGGACGGCGACCTTGCGATCGATCAGGCGTTGTTCCATCGCTCCTCCTTGCCGGTCCGGCACTGTAGCCGTTCCGTAGGCTAGGCGTCGTGACCGAGCCCTCCCGTCATCGCAGGACCGCGATCGTCGCGGTCTCGGTCACGACGGTGCTGTGGGGCAGCGTCGGGGTGTTCGTCAAGACGACCTCGATCACCGGGCTCACGTTCGCGATGTACCGCCTGTGGCTGGGGGTGGGCGTCCATCTGCTCGCGCTCGCCGTGCTCCGGCGCAAGCTCTCCTGGGCCACGTTCAAGGCGTGCGCGCCGGGCGGGGCGCTGTTCGCGATGGACATCTCGCTCGGCTTCACGGCCGTGAAGCTCACGACGGTCGCGAACGCCGCGATCATCGGCGCACTATCACCGATCCTCATCCTGCTCGTGGCCGGTCGCATGTTCGGGGAGCGTGTAGGACCCAGGGAGCGCGCCCTGGTCGTCCTGTCGTTCGTCGGCGTCGCGATCGTCGCGCTCGGCGCGTCGGGCTCACCCGCGTGGAGCCCGATCGGCGACCTGCTCGCGCTCGTCGGGACGCTCTCGTGGACGGCCTACTGGCTGTTCTCCAAGCGAGCCAGGGCGAGCGCGTCCGCCCTCGAGTACATGACGAGCGTGATGCTCGCGGGGGCGATCACGGTCACGCCGGTGGCGCTGCTCGTCGGCGGGTTCCCGCCGGTCGCTCCGCAGGCCAAGGACTGGGTCGTGCTCGGGGTCGTCACGCTCGTGCCCGGCGCGACCGGGCACCTGCTCGTCGCATGGTCGCACCGGCACGTCGAGTCGTGGCTCTCGGCGCTGATCACCCAGTGCGCGCCGGTGATCTCGGCCACGGTCGCATGGCCGGTGCTCGACGAGCCGCTGACACCGCTCGTCGTGCTCGGCGGGCTGCTGGTGGTCGTCGCGACCGGCCTCGTGATCGTCACCACCGCTCGGCGGGGGCGCGCGACGGGCCTGCCCGTCGAGGTCGAGCCGGCGACCGAGCTCCCCGCCTGACCCGAGGCGCTACGGGACGATCTTCGAGATGGGGAGCTCGAGGATATCGGTGGCGCCGAGGGCCTTGAGGAGTGGGATCAGCGTGTTGACCTGGCGCTTCTCGGCCACGGTCTCGATCGCGTAGCCGCCCTCCTGGAGCCGGGACACCGTCGGGGACTTCATCGCGGGTACTGCCTCGAGCACGGCGGCGAGGTCGGCCTCGCTCACGTTCAGCTTGATGAGGACCCGTCCCTCGGCTCGCAGCGCGCCGAGCAGGAGCGTGACGATGTCGTCCATCGCGCGGCGCTTCTCGGGATCTGCCGCCGAGTCCCGGTTCGCGACGAGGACGGGCTCGGAGGTCATGAGGGTCTCGATGATCTTCATGCCGTGCGCGCGGAGCGTGCTCCCGGTCTCGGTGATGTCGACGATCGCGTCCACGATCTCGGGGACCTTGGCCTCGGTCGCGCCGAAGGACCACACGACCTTCACGTCGATGCCCAGGTCGGCGAAGTAGCGCTTCGTGAGGTTCTCGAACTCGGTCGAGATGCGCGAGTCGGGCGGCATCTCCCTCGCGCTGTTCGCGGGGTGGTCGCTCGGGACCGCGAGCACGATCTTCGTCCCGTGGCCGGTGCCGCTCTTCGCGTACGACAACGCCGTGAGCACCTCGACGTCGGCCCCGGTCTCGGCGATCCAATCCTGCCCGGTGATCCCGAGGTCGAACAGCCCGTCCTGCACGTAGGTCGGGATCTCCTGCGGCCGCAGCAGCGACACACGCTCGATGCGGTCGTCCTCGATGGATCCGTGGTAGTCGCGGTCCGAGCCGCGGCGCACGCGCAGGTCGGCCTCCTCGAACAGACGGAGCGTCTGCGCCTCGAGCGACCCCTTGGGGATGACGAGCTTCAGCACGGCGCGAGTGTACCGGCTGCGTATCGGCGGTAGGCTGCGGGACCGTGGCCGTCTACCGGAACGCCGTGACCCTCGAGCGCATCCGCCGCATGCTCCTCATGCTGGTCGCGGTCGGGCTCGGGGTGGGCGCGATCGGACTGCTCCGAGCCGCCGCCGACGGTCCGGGCCCGTCGCTATGGTCGGGGATCGTGCTCGTGCTCGTCGGGCTCGTCGCGGTCGGGCTGAGGCGTCGGACCTACCACGTGGCGGTGGAGACCGAGCCCGAGGGCATCGTCGCCCGGAACCTGTTCTCGACGAAGCGGCTCGCGTGGTCGCAGATCGAGGGTTTCGAGGAGGGTCCTCGTCGCCGTGGGATCACGACCGCGTTCGTGCAGACGGTGTCCGGGAAGCGCCACGCGCTCGCGGGCGTCGGGGACCCCGGGACGACCTCGGCGAAGATCGTGCGGTCCTTGCAGAAGGAGCTCAAGGCCGCTCAGCGGGGCTGAGCGCGGGGTCGGTCGGCGAGCGAACGGAAGAAGCAGCTGCGCTCGCCGGTGTGGCATGCGGCGCCCTCCTGGTGGACCCGCGCGAGGATCACGTCGGCGTCGCAGTCCACGCGGAGCTCTTCCCAGTGCTGGACGTGGCCGCTGGTGTCGCCCTTGCGCCACAGCTCCTCGCGCGAGCGGCTCCAGTAGACCATCCGGCCCTCGACGAGGGTGCGCTCGAGCGCCTCACGGTTCGCCCACGCGACCATGAGCACCTCGCCGTCCTCGACGTCCTGTACGACGACCGGCACCAAACCGGCCTCGTTCCAGCGCAACGAGTCCAGGTCCACACGCTCCATCAGGACCTCACCGGCAGGCCTCGGGACGCGAGGTGCGCCTTCACCATGGCGATCGTGAGCTCCTCGAAGTGGAACCTCGACGCGGCGAGCACGGCGTCGGCACGACCCTCGAGGAGCGCGTCCCCGAAGTGCTCGAGCGTCCCGGCGCCCCCGCTCGCGACGACCGGCACACGCACGGCGTCGCCGACGGCACGCAGCAGCTCGAGGTCGTAGCCCTCGCCGGTGCCGTCGCGGTCCATCGAGGTGAGGAGCACCTCGCCGGCGCCGCACCCGGCGGTCGCTTCGGCGGCCCACTCGACCACGTCGCGACCCGTCGGCGTCCGGCCCGCGTCGATGTAGACCTCCCAGGAGCCGTCCGCTCGCTTCGAGTCGATCGCGACCACCATGCACTGGGTGCCGAATCGCTCGGCGCAGCGCTCGAGCAGGGACGGGTCCCGCACGGCCGCGCTGTTGACGCGCGACCTTGTCGGCGCCGGCGCGCAGGAGGGCGTTCACGTCGTCCTCGGCTCGGACGCCGCCGCCGACGGTGAGTGGGATGAACACCTGGTCGGCGGTGCGGCCGATCACGTCCAGGGTTGCCTCGCGACCCTCGACCGTCGCGGTGATGTCGAGGAACACGAGTTCGTCGGCGCCCTCGGCGTCGTAGCGGGCCGCGAGCTCGACGGGGTCGCCCGCGTCGCGGAGGTCCACGAAGCGGGTGCCCTTCACCACGCGCCCGGCGTCGACGTCCAGGCACGGGATGACACGTTTCGCGAGCGTCATCCCCGCACCACCTCCTCGATCCGCATCGTGCCCGAGTAGAGCGCCTTCCCGACGACGACGGCCTCGAGGCCGAGGTCCCGGAGCGCGCGGACATCGTCGGCGACGCGCACGCCACCGCTCGCGACCACCGGGCGGTCGGTGAGCGCGAGCACGCGCTCGTAGAGCTCGAGGTCCGGACCGTCCATCGTGCCGTCCTTCTGGATCGAGGTCGCGAGGAACCGAGGCGCGCCCGCGTCGGTGAGCGCCGGGACGGCTTCTTCGACCCGCGGGCCCTCCTCCCGCCAGCCGTGCGTCATCAGCCGGCCGTCCTTCACGTCGACGGCGACGAGCACGTGGTCGCCGAAGTGCTCGACCGTCTCCGCGACGAAGCCCGGCTCGAGGGCCGCCGCCGTCCCGAGGATCGCGCGCGCGGCGCCGTCCTCGACGGCCTCCTCGACCGCGGCGATCGTGCGCAACCCGCCGCCGAGCTGCACGGGGATCGCGATCGCACGGCAGATCTCGCGGACGATCCCGCGGTTCGAGCCGTCACCGCGCGCGGCGTCCAGGTCCACGATGTGCAGCCGCCGAGCGCCCTCGGTCTGGAAGCGGACGGCGACCTCGACGGGGTCGTCGTCGTAGACGGTCTCGGCCGAGTAGTCGCCTCGGAACAGGCGCACGCACCGCCCGCCGCGCAGGTCGATGGCGGGGATGACGATCATGACGATCCCACCTCGAGCACGAAGGACTCGTAGAGCTGGAGCCCGGGCTCGCCGGACTTCTCGGGGTGGAACTGCGTGGCGAACACGTTCCGGCGCGCGACGGCGGCGGCGAACGGGCGGCCGTGCTCGGAAGCGCCGACGGCCTGCTCGCCGACGTCGGGAGCGAACGAGTGGACGAAGTAGAAGCGCGTGCCGCTCGGCACGTCGCGGATGTACGGGTGCGGCGCGAGCCACTCGACGGTGTTCCACCCCATGTGCGGCACCTTGACGTCCTCGGGAAGGCGTCGGGAGCCACCGGGGAATAGGCCGAGGCCGGGTTCCGGGTCCTCCTCGCTCGACGCGAACAGGACCTGCATGCCGACGCACACGCCGAACAGCGGACGGTCGCTGTCCGCGAACGCCGTAACGACCGCGTCGAGGCCGCCTTCGCGGAGGTTCCGCATGCACGCGCCGAAGTGCCCCACGCCCGGCACGACGAGCGCGCTCGCGCCGAGCGCCGTCTGCGCGTCGCTCGTCACCTCGGGCTTGCCGCCGACGTGCTCGAGCGCGCGGGCGACGCTCCGCAGGTTCCCCATCCCGTAGTCGAGGATCGCGATCGTCAAAGCGTGCCCTTCGTGCTCGGCACGCCGCCGCCGAGCATGCGCACCGCGTCCTGCAGGCACTTCGCGAGCGCCTTGAACTCGGCCTCGACGATGTGGTGGGGGGAGCGGCCGGCGACCAGCCGCACGTGCAAGGTCATCTCGGCGGCGGTCGCGAAGGCGCGGAGGAAGTCCTCTGTGAGGCCGGTGTCGTACGTGCCGATCGTCTCGGCCGGTGCGTCGACCTCGTGCACGACGAACGGACGACCGGACAGATCGAGGGCGACCTCGACCGCCGCCTCGTCGAGCGGCACCGTGATCGAGGCGAACCGCCGGATGCCCCGCCTTGTCGCCGAGCGCCTCCTCGAGCGCCTGCCCGAGCGCGAGCCCGACGTCCTCGACGGTGTGGTGGCCGTCGACCTCCAGGTCGCCCTTCGCCGTGACGGTCAGGTCGAACCCCGCGTGCGTGCCGAGCTGCGACAGCATGTGGTCGAAGAACGGCAGGCCGGTGTCGGCGCTCGCCGTGCCCGAGCCGTCGAGCTCGAGTTCCACCCGGACGTTCGTCTCCTTCGTGACGCGTTCGACGGTTGCGGCGCGGCTCATGCGAGGACCTCCTCGAGGGCGGACAGGAACAGGTCGACCTCCTCGGGCGTGCCCGCGGTGACCCGCAGGCATCCGGGGACCGAGGCGGTGAAGTCGCGGACCAGCACGCCGCGCTCGAGCAGCCCCTGCCACACGGCGGCGGCGTCGCCGGGCGGGCGGAAGAGCACGAAGTTCGCGTCCGATGGGAACGCCTCGACGCCGAGCCCCGGCAGCGCGGCGAGGATCCGGTCGCGCTGCTCGCGCACCGCGTCCAGGATGGCGAGGGCGTCCTCGCGGTGCCGGAGCGCGACGAGCCCCGCCGCCTGCGTGAGCGAGCCCAGGTGGTAGGGCAGGCGCACGCGGCGCAGGTCCTCGACCACCTCGGGCGAGGCCAGGCAGTAGCCGATACGCGCGCCGGCGAGCGCGAATGCCTTCGAGAACGTCCGCACGACCACGACGTTCGGGAAGCGCCGGACGAGCGGCGGCCATCGACTCGCCGCCGAACTCGATGTAGGCCTCGTCGACGATGAACAGCTCGTTCGGGACCAGCTCGGCGGCGGCCCCGATGATGTGTGGGTCCTGCGCGTTGCCGGTCGGGTTGTTCGGCGAGCAGACCATCACGACGGCCGGGTGCCCCTCGTGATGCTTGTGGACCATGTCGACGGCGCCGATACGCCACGGCGGCTCGACCGGCACGTGCACGACGAGGCTGTCCGTGACCCACGCGATCCGCTCGTGCATCGCATAGGTGGGGTCGAACAGCACGACGCGCCGTCCCGGTCCTCCGTATGCCTGGAGGAGCTGCTGGAGGATCTCGTTCGATCCGTTCGCGACCCACGTTCCCTCGACGTCGTGGTCGTTCAGCCCGGCGAGCGCGACGCGGAGCTCGAGCGCCTCGCGGTCGGGGTAGCGGTTGAGCGTCTGCGCGCGGACGGCGTCGGCGAGCTCGTCGCGGAAGGCCTCAGGCAGCGGGTACGGGCACTCGTTCGTGTTCAGTCGCGCCTTCACGTCGAGCTGCGGTGCAGCGTACGGCGCGGCGTCGCGCAGGCCGGGGCGGGGCTGCGGGTGGGTCATGGCGCGGGCTCCTTCGTGGTTGCGCGTCCGGGCGCGCGCTCTTCGGCGGAGCGCTCGGCACGGATGGTCGCGGCTCGGGCGTGGCCGACGAGGCCCTCGGCGCGGGCGATCTCGGCGACCTCGGGTGCGAGGGCGGCCGCCGCCGCCTCGGACACCTCGACGACGCTCGAGACCGTGACGAAGTCGGCGGCGCGCAGGCCGCTCGAGAAGCGCGCGGTGCCCGAGGTCGGCAGGACGTGGTTCGACGCGACGCCGTAGTCGCCGAACGGCACCGGCGTCCAGCCGCCGAGGAAGATCGCGCCGGCGCTCCGGATCTTCACCGCGAGCGCGCGGGGATCCTCGGTCACGATCTGGACGTGCTCGGGCGCGAGGTCGTTCGCCACCTCGACGGCGTGGTCGAGGTCGGCGACGAGCACCGCTCGACCGTGCCTCGCGAGCGAGTGCTCGACGATCTCGCGCCGGCCGGCGCGAGAGACCTCGACCTCGAGCGCCTTCAGGGTCGCGTTCAGGACGTCCTCGTCGGGCGTGACGAACGTGGCCTCGGCCTGCGGGTCGTGCTCGGCCTGTGCGACGAGGTCGGTCGCGAGGAACGCGGGGTCGGCGCTCGCGTCGGCGATGAGCACGAGCTCGCTCGGCCCGGCGAGCGAGTCGATGCCGATCACGCCGTTCAGTTGGCGCTTCGCCTCGGTCACGTAGACGTTGCCCGGGCCGACGACCTTGTCGACCGCCGGCACCGAGTCCGTCCCGTACGCGAGCGCCGCGATCGCCTGCGCCCCACCGACCTTCACGACGCGCGTGACACCCGACCGCACGGCCGCGTACAGGACCGTGGCGTGCACCGAGCCGTCGCTCGAAGGTGGCGTCGCGATGACGACCTCCTCGACGCCGGCGACGACGGCCGGCACGACGGTCATCGCCACGGACGACGGGTACACCGCGCGACCGCCCGGCACGTAGCACCCGACGGCGCGGATCGGCTTCACGAGCTCGCCGAAACGCACGCCCCCGCGCTCGTCCACCCACTCGATCGGCAGCTGGCGACGGTGGAGGTCCTCGAGGCGCTCGACGAGCGCGTCGATCGCGGCCTTGAGCTCGGTCGGGACGGTCGCCTCGGCGTGCTCGAACTCGGCGGGCGTGACGACGAGCCCGCGCTCGCGCAGGTCGGCGCCGTCGAAGCGCAGCGTGAGGTCCAGGAGGGCGGCGTCGCCCTCGTGCCGCACGCGCGCGACGATCTCGCGCACGGTCTGTTCCACGGAGGGGTCGATCTCGAGGCGTCGGGGCTCGAGCCGCTCCCTCCTGGTCCGGAGGTCGAGGAGCTCGAGCATCTAGTGCTCCTCGGCGGCCTCGTGATGAGGGTGGGCGGCACGCCCCGCGTGCCGGTCGCGGACGAACAGGATCCAGCCGCTCGCGGAGACGAACCCCGCCGCGGCGATCAGCAGGCCCAGGGCCAGCAGGAATGTGGCTTCGCGGGACATGGGGCCTCAGGGTACCCGAAACCGCAGGTCAGCCGCGAGGGGCGTCATGGCGTAGCGTGGCCCCGACGAGGCACTCGCAAGGAGGTGCCGGATGGCTCTGCGGATCGATCCCGACCCGATCGCGGACGCGGATGCGGCGGAGTGGCTGCGAGAGCTCCTGACGTTCGGGCGCAACGTGGGTTCGTGGATGCCCGACCGCTTCCCCCGCTACGCGAGGATCCTGCACCCCGCGCACGACTGGCAGGCCCCGCCGGAGCAGGTCCCGTCGGAGCGCGCCGTGAGCTGGGCCGAGATCGCCTCGTGGAGCGGCAAGAACCTCACCAGCCGCTCGTTCATCGACGACATCGCGGTCCGGGCGGACGGCACTTCGTGGAACCGTCAGAACAGGTCCCTCCCGCTGGAGGGCCAGTTCGAGCAACCACACCTGGATCGGCTCACCCGATACCTGACTGCGGCGACGTCCACACCCGACGCCGTGTGGCTGCTCGTGTGGAGCGGGTATGGGGGGAGGGGCGAGCTGCTCGTCCGCATCGGACGACGTCAGAGGATGGTCAGGACGCTGAAGCGGCGTTTCGCACGACGACGATGGGTGGCCGACTCCAACCGTGACCTGGCGATCGAGATCAGCCCCTCGCTGACCGGCAGCGGGCGGACGTACATCCTCCACCGAGGTTCGATCGACGTCTCGACGAGCGGCGAGGACCGCGCGCGTGGGGCTTGCCGCCGAGCTTCTGGTGGCCGGCCGATCGGGCGTGGTTCGTTTCGACCGACATCGACGTCTCGTCGACCTACGTGGGTGGATCCAGTGATCTCATCGAGGCGCTCCTGGTGGACGATCTACTCGAGGTGTTCCGCGCGGACCTCGGCGACCGACTGGGCGGAGGCCGCTCCGAGTCGCAGTGACGAGCGGTGGTCAGCACCCGTGACGTGGTGCCGCTCATGTCGCGGACGGCAGCTCCTGCGCCTCGCTCATCGGTACATGAATACATAGGGCGGGCGTCACGGTTGCCCGCACCGCCTGATGTACTCGACCCAGGTCAACAGCAGAACCGATCGGGGCGCACCGACGTCAGTATCCATGCGAGGATCGCGATCGGATCGCCGACGCGTATCCGCCCGCCCGAAGGCGAGGTGCCCCTGTGACAGCGCGCTGGGTGCTGTGCGGTGCATTGGTTCTGGCCGTGGCGACGACCTCGTGCGACCCGTTGAGATCGCCCCAACCGCGGTCCACCGAGTCGAAGGCGACCGGACCACCTCCCACCGGCTCGAGATCACCCGGACCGAGCACCACGAACAGGTACGCGTCGCTCGTGGGTATCTCCGAAGCGGGCGACGCGATCACGATCAAGTGGGCCGAGGTCTTCTGGAACGAGCGGGCGACGGAAGCCGCCATCGAGGACGGAGTGATCCTGCCGGGGCAGGACCTCCCGAACCCTGTGTACGTCCGCGACGTGGATGAGGTGGCGACCTTTCGACTGACCCCTCACACGGAGGTCGTGCTCCTGGGGTTCGATCGCCACGGCTCACCGACCAGGGTGGCCATCTCCGTTCGTCGGTTCGTCGCTGCGTTCCGCGCCGGCTTCCCCACGTCCGACTGGGCCGGCGGCACGCACGGTCACTACCGGATCAAGGCCGAAGGGCACCGGCTGACGCTGATCAGGCAGGTCTACATCATCTGAACGGCGCGGATGCCTTCCGCCGACGTCGGGCGCTCGAGGCGGCAGATCTCGGTTCGCCGCCGCTGCCGGCCACGCGGGCCATCCGGGAGCGCTACGGCGTTCCGTGCTCGAGGGTGGCTCGGCGCTTGGTGTCGGCTCGGCGCTCGGCCTCCAGCCGCTCGAGGTCGACGTCGCTGAAGTCGACGTAGGTCATCGCCTCGGCGATCGCGGTGTGGCCGGCGACCTCGCGGATCAGCGCATGCATCTGGTGAGCGACGCGCCGGTACGTGGGGTGCCCTTGCGGTGAGCTCCGCAGCTCGATGAGGTGCATCGCCTCGCGGGCGCTCATCTGCATCACGAAGCGGATGCGATAGGCCATCGCGACGGCGTACTGCGCGACGTCCTTGCCGGCGGCGTCGGCCAGCTTGGCCCACATCTCTGCCGAGTCCTCCATCACGCGGTGCCACTCGTCGGAAAGGCCGGCCTCGTCGATCTGCTCGGGCGTGGCGTAGCCGTGCCCGGGCGTGAGGACCTGCCACTCGAGCGTGAGCGGGCGGTGGCGCTGGAGGTCGCGGAAGGCGCCGTAGTCGCAGAGCACGTCGAAGCGGTAGCCGGTGCGCTCGAAGGCGCGGCCGGGCTTGTGGCGGCGGTTGCCGCGCTCGCCGACGTACGCGCGCAGGACCTCGGCGCGCTCGGTCGAGCTCATGCTGCGCGCCAGCTCGCGCAGGCCGTCGTCGGGGAGCTCGGTCACCGAGTAGAGCGCGGCGGCGACGATCTTCTCCTCGCCGTCGGGCTCCCAGTCGGTGAGCGTGACCTCGGCACCGCCGGTTGGCTCGTCGAGGCCCGCGGTCACCCGGGCCGCGACCGACGCGAGGGCGTCCCGTGTCTCGGCTTGATACGACGACCACGCGACGCCGCGATCGGGCAGGTCGACGCGTTTCAGGAACGAGGGGATGAGCTTGCGGAGCTCGACGAGCATGAGGTCGGCGTACTCGCGCACCTCGGCGAGCGGGTGCGCGCGCATGCGGAGCAGCATCATCTCGAACGCCTGGCCGGTCGGCGTACACGCCGAGGTTCGAGCGCGTGCCGGTCGGCAGCAGCACGCGGAGCGTGTCGCAGCGTCTTCGCGCGTGATCGTCGAGCGGTAGACGAAGTCGGAGTCGCCCTCGGCCTTCGGGAAGCGCGCGGTGAAGAAGTCGTACATCGGCTGGAACATGCGGCCGTACGCCTCGAACGTGCGGGTCGCGAAGTCCTGGTACGCCTGCTCGAGCGGCGTGCCCTCGATCTCGGGCGGGACGGTGAGCCGCCACCGACCGCCCGGCTGGTCGTCGTAGCGCATGTACCGCGTGGACTGCTCGAGGTACGCGGCCAGGCGCCCCCACTCGATCGCCTTCGCGAGGAGCTGGCTGGCCTGCTCGCACGCGAGGTGCACGCCGCCGAGCTGCGCGACCGAGTCGTCGCCGTACTCGAAGAACACGTTGTCGTACAGGCGCTCGGCGCGCTCGGTTCCGACGTGACCGGTGACGGCGAAGTCCTGCGACGTCCCTCGCGAACTCGTCGAGGAACAGGCGCCGGATCGACTTCGTCGTGCGCGAGTAGCGAGCGAAGAGCGCGCCCTTGACGACCTCGGGCAGGTTGGTGAGCGCGAACACGGGCCCCTCGAGGTTCGTGAAGTACGGCTCGAGCTTCCCGCGCTCCTCCGCGGTGAACGCCTCGGTCACGTACCAGAGGCTCATGCGGTCGGCCCGGTCGGTCCCGTCCCCCCGGTCGGACCGCTCGGCGACGGCGGGGGGCCCGGCAGGTAGATCAGCACCTGGTCACCGGTCTGGGCTTGCTCACCTGCGGCCGGATCCGTGGCGACGACCTTGTTACCGTTCGGGCAGAGTGGGTTCGGCGGCATCGTGTCTGGTGCGACGACCGGGAAGAGCCCCGCGTCCTGGATCCGGCCCTTCGCCTGACCAAGGTTGGAGCAGACGACGTCCGGCACCATCACGGTGCCCGGTCCCGTCGAGACGAGGATCGTAACGTCCGAGCCGAACGGCTGATCCGTGCCCGCGGCCGGATCGGTCCCGACGACGAACCCGACGTCGATCGTGTCGCTCGCCTGGTCCTGGGTCCCGAGCACGTTGAAGCCGGCCGCCTCGAGCGCGGCCTGGGCCTCCTCGACCGTGCCGCCTTCGGTCGGCGGGATCGTCACGGCCTCGGGCGGGACGAGCACGGTCAGCGTGACCGGTGAGCCCTTCTCGGCCTGTTCGCCCGCCGCGGGATCCTGCGCCACCACGGTGCCCGCGACCTGCGTGGCCGGGTCCTCGATCGGCTGCGAGATGCGGTCGCCGAGCGTGAATCCCTCGCCGAGGAGCGTCTGCTCCGCCTGGCGCACGCGCATGTCGACGACGTTCGGGACCTCGACGGGCACCGGGGTCGGCGAGACCTCGTCCTTGCCGCCGAGGACGTCGCTCGCGAACAGCCACAGGACGCCGGCGATCGCGAGCAGGATGCCGCCGATCACCACGACGGGGATCCACCAGCGCGAGCGCTCGGGCTCGACGGGCGGCATGACCTGGGTGCCGCCGCCCGCCGGCGCCGAGATGACCTGCGTCGCCGCCGGCGCGCGCGAGCAGCGGTGTGGCCTCGACCGGCATGCCGCGGCGGACCCGGTCGAGGTCGGAGCGGAACTCCTCGGCGGACTGGTAGCGGTTCGCGGGGTTCTTCGCCATCGCCCGCAGGATCACGGCGTCGAGATCCGGCGTGATGTCGCGGTTCATCTTCGACGGCGGTACCGGCTGCTCGAGGACCTGCTTCGAGGCTACCGTGACCGGCGAGTCGCCGAGGAACGGGGGGCGGCCCGTCACCATCTCGTACATCACGCAGCCGAGCGAGTAGATGTCCGAGCGACCGTCGACCGGCTGGCCCTGCGCCTGCTCGGGCGACAGGTACGAGGCCGTTCCGAGCACCGCGGCGGTCTGCGCGACGGTCTCGGCCGTCGTGGTCATCCGCGCGATCCCGAAATCGGCCACCTTCACCTGGCCGGTCGGCGTGAGCATGATGTTGCCAGGCTTGATGTCGCGGTGGATCACGCCCTGCGCGTGCGCGGCCGAGAGCGCGGAGGCGACAGACTGGGCGATCTCGATCGCGCGATCGGGCATGATGCGGCCGCCGCCGGCGAGGTAGTCGGCGAGCGTGCGGCCCTCGACGTACTCCATGACGATGAAGTGCACGCCCCCGTCGGCCCCGGTGTCGAAGACGCTCACGACGTTGGTGTTCGACAGCCGGGCGGCGGCCTGCGCCTCGCGGCGGAAGCGCTGGACGAACGACTCGTCGTCCGCGAACTGTGGCGCGAGGATCTTGATCGCGACCTGCCGCCCGAGGACCGTGTCGGTGCCCTGGAAGACCTTCGCCATCCCGCCGCGCCCGAGCTCGCGCTCCACGCGGTAACGGCCCCCGAGGACCACCGGTCGATCGCTCACACGTCCCCCTTCATCGGTTGAGAGCGGCCTCCATGACCGCCTTCGCGATCGGTGCGGCCAGCCGGCCCCCCGTCGCGTCGCTGCCAAGGCTACCGCCGTCGAGCACGATGACGGCGACGGCCACCTGCGGATCTGAGGTCGGCGCGAAGGAGACGAACCATGCGTGCGGCGCGGCTCCCTCGCCGTGCTGTGCGGTGCCGGTCTTGCCGGCCACGCTCACGCCGGGGATCGCGGCCGCCGTGCCGGTCCCCTCTGTCCACGACGTCGACCATCATCGCCGTCGAGCAGGGCGGCGTTCACCTCGCGTCATCGGCTGCGAGTAGCACCTCGGGGTCGATGGTCTCGACGACCTGGCCGTCGGGGCCTCGGACCTCGGTCACGAGCCGGGGGCGCATCATCACGCCGCCGTTGGCGATGGCCCCGGCGACGAGCGCCATCTGCAGCGGGTTGGTGCCGACGTTGTCCTGGCCGATGGCGCTGAGGGCAACCGCCGGCCTGCGGTCTGCGAAGTACGTCGGGTCGGGGAACACGCCCTCTTGGAACGGGATGTCGAACGGGACGTCACCGGTCGAGCTCGTCGGCGCGAAGCCGAACGCCCGTGCCTGCTCGGCGAGCTTGTCCGGCCCGAGCGCGAGCCCGATCTCGCCGAAGACCACGTTGCAGGACTGGCGCAGCGCGTCGGCGAGCGTGATCTCGGCGCCGCCCGAGCACGTCACGCCGCCGAAGTTCGAGAGCGTCTCGACGGTGTCCGGCAGCTCGAGCTCGTGCGGGTTCGGCCACAGGCTCGCGGGCCCGTAGCCGTTCGCGAGCGCGGCCGCCGCCACGATGATCTTGAACGTCGAGCCCGGCGGGTAGAGCTCGTCGCTCGCGCGCGAGAGCAGCGGCTTGGCCGGATCGGCGTTCAGCGCCTCCCACGTCTCGCGGATCTGCGCGGGGTCGTGGGTGGACAGCGGGTTCGGGTCGTACGAGGGGTTCGCGACGAGCGCCAGCACGTCGCCGGTGCGAGGATCGATCGCGGCCACGGCGCCGGGCAGGTCCCCGAGCGCCTCCAGCGCCGCTTCCTGCAGGACCGGGTCGATGGTCGTGACGATCGACGCTCCTCGCTTCGGCCGGCCGAGCACCATGTCGGCGAGCGTCTGCGGCAGCAGCTGGGGGGCGTCGCCGTTCAGGTACTCGTTGTAGGCCTGCTCGAGCCGGCTCCGCCCGTACACGAACGAGTAGTAGCCGGTCAGGTAGCCGTACAGCGCCCCCTGCAGGTACCGGCGCTCGAACCGCAGCTCCCCGGTGCTCCGCTTGCTCGAGGCGAGGATCGTTCGGCCGTCGGACGCGAGGATGTCGCCGCGATCGACCTCGTACTCGGCGATCAGCTGCCGCTTCGCGTTCGCCCGGTTATCGGCCAGGCGATCGGCCGAGACGACCTGGATGTAGCTGACCTGGGCGACGAGCACGACGAAGAGGAACGCGAGCGCGAGCGCGAGTTGCCGGATCTGGCGCTCCATCATCCGCCGCCCTTCCGGCGCACCGGCGCCGGTCCGGATGACACGCGGACGAGGAGCGCGAGCAGCACGAAGTTCGAGACCAGGCTCGAGCCTCCGTACGAGACGAACGGCAGCGTGACGCCGGTGAGCGGGATCACGCGCGTCACGCCGCCGACGATGACGAACGTCTGCAGCGCGACGGCGGCCGCGAGGCCCGTCGCGAGCAGCCGGCCGAAGTGATCCGGGCATGCGAGCGCGGCGCGCAGCCCCTTGCCGACGAGCACGACGTACAGGAGCAGCACCCCGACGGCGCCGAGCAGTGCCGAGCTCCTCGCCGATCGCGGCGAAGATGAAGTCGGTCGACGCGAACGGGATGAGCCCCGGCGACCCGCGCCCGAGCCCCGCGCCGACGAGGCCGCCCGTTCCCATCCCGAACTGCGCCTGCGCGAGCTGCCCGTAGCCCAGGTCGAACACCCTGCTCGGGTCGAGCGCGTGTAGCCACACGTCGACCCGCAGCTGCACGTGGTCGAAGGCCTGGTACCCGAACGCACGCGCCGGCCGCGAACAGCAGCAACCCGATCGCCAGGTACGGCGCGCGCCCGGTCGCGACCCACAGCATCACGACGAAGATCCCGAAGTACAGCAGCGAGGCTCCGAGGTCGCGCTGGATGAACAGGATGGCGAGCGACGCGCCCCAGGCGATGAGCACGGGCATGAGGTGCTTGGCCGGCGGCAGGCGGAGCGGTCCGACGCCGCCCGTCGCCACGCGCAGGAGCTCGCGCTTCTGCGTGAGGTACGAGGCGAGGAACACCACGATGAGGACCTTGCCGATCTCGGAGGGCTGGAACCCGATCGGTCCGAGCCTCACCCACAGCCGAGCGCCGTTGATCGTACGCCCGATCCCCGGTACGACGGGCAGCAGGAGGAGCACGAGGCCGAGGAGTCCGATCGAGTACGTGAACGCGTCGAGCTGCCGGTGGTCGCGGACGAAGAACAGCGTGGCGCAGAACGCCGCGAGCCCGATCGCGACCCACGTGGCCTGCTCGGCGGCCAAGCCCCCCGAGAGGCGGAAGATCATCGCGAACCCGAGCCCCGTCGAGGACGGCCGCGGTCGGGAACAGGGCCGGGTCCGCGTTCGGCGCGTGTCGGCGGATCGTGAAGGCCGCCGCGGCATACCCGAGCCCGAAGATCGAGCCGTACAGCACGATGGTGACCGGCACGTGTCCCCGCTTGCCCAGGCCGGCGAGCACGTATGCGCCCATCGCGATGACGAGCGCGAGGATCGTGAACGCGATCGCCGCCCCCTGCCGGGGCCGTCCCTTGGGGACCGCGGCCTGGCTCAACCGCTCGGCCCCGGGGTCGCCCCGCTCGCCTGCGCGAGATCGCTCTGGATCTGCTCCACGATCGCGTCGGCGGCCGTCCGATCGTCGGCGGTGATGCCCTGGTCGAGGTCCCGGTAGTACGCGAGCGCCTGCGCGTCCTCCGCGGGGATCGTGGTCTGGACCACCACGTGGTGGAGCTCGAAGCCGGCGACCTCCGCGGGGATACCGCGGAAGATCGCGACGCGACCATCGGAGACGCCGACGTACCACTGCGTGTCCAGGTAGACGCGGAAGCCCACGAACGCGAGCACGAGGATCGTGAGGGTAACGGCCGAGCCACGTTGCCAGACGGGCGTCGCGCGCCGACAGGGATCGCCGGGGTGACCGGGGAGGCTCCGCTCCGCCGACCCGGTCGGCTCCGACGGGACCTCCCCGACCTGCCGTGTCCGTGGTCGGCCGCCGCTCGTCGGTTCTCGCGGTCGGGCGCGATGACGGCTCGCACTGGGCGTCCCGCTGGTGGGGCGGGGGGGCGGGTCGCCTTCTTCGAGGTCGAGGAGGACGACCGTGATGTTGTCGACACCGCCGGCTTCGTTGGCCTGCGTCGATGAGGCGGCGGACGACGATGTTGGGGTCGGGTTCGTCGCGGAGGATCCGGGCGATGTCGGGGTCGCGGAGCATGCCGGTGAGGCCGTCGCTGCAGATGAGGAGGCGGTCGCCGGGCCGGGCGTCGAGCTCTATCTCGTCCACGTCGACCGCCATGTCGATGCCGACGGTGCGGATGAGGATGTTCCGGTGGGGGTGGTTCTCGGCCTCGGCGGGGGTGAGCTCGCCTTCTTCGACCATGCGCTGGACGAGGGTGTGGTCATCGGTGACCTGGTGGAGATCGCCGTCGCGCAAGAGGTACGCGCGCGAGTCACCGACGTGGGCGAGGCGCACGCGGTCGCCCTCGACGAGGGCGGCGGTGAGGGTGGTACCCATGCCCGCGACCGCGCGATCGAGCATCGAGCGCTCGAACACGGCGCGGTTCGCCTCCTGGACGAGCTCCGCGAGGGTGCCCTCGCCCCGCGCGAAGTGGTGCTCCATCGTCTCGAGGGCGAGCCGCGAGGCGACCTCGCCGCCGCGATGGCCTCCCATGCCGTCCGCGATGGCGAAGAGCGGATCCATCACGAGGTACGTGTCCTCGTTGCCCTCGCGGACGTGGCCGATGTCGGTCCCGGCGACGACGACGGCCCTCACCCGTTCCTCCTCATCGGCTGAGCTCCAGGACCGTCTTGCCGATCTTCACGACGTCGCCGGCGTGAACCTCGACGAGCGCGGCGACCCGGCGGTCGTTCAGGTAGGTCCCGTTCGTCGACCCGAGGTCCTCGACGTACCAGCCTCCGTCCCTGGCCGAGAGGCGTCGCATGGTGCTGGCTCGCGTACGTGTCGTCGAGCCGCACCCGGCAGGCCTCGGCGCGACCGATCTCGACCTCGCCGGAGAGTCGAAGGTCCGCGGCTTGCGTGCATCCGGCGCGTGCACGACGAGCGTCGACGGCGGCTTCGGCCACCGCGCGGCGCCTTCGCCCTCGCGGCCTTGGCGGGGGCCGTGGGACGGGCTGCGCCGCACGACGGCCCGAGAGGTCGACGGCCACCGAACGGACCGCCCGGTAGATGAAGAAGTACAGGAGCGCCAGCAGCGCGTACTTGAGCACCGAGAGGACGAAGGGCGACACGTCAACCCCTCCGGAACTCGAGCACCGTGCTCCCGATCGTGATCGGTCGCCATCGACGAGCGCCGCTCGCGGATGGGTTCGCCGTTCACGAGGGTCCCGTTCGTCGAGCCGAGGTCGCTCACGGTGTAGCCGTCGTCCCGGCGCACGATCGTCGCGTGCTGCACGCGATGCCCCGGGGTCGGTCGATCGCGATGTCGCACTCGGGGAGTCGGCCGATCGTCGTGGCCGAGCGGAGCCGGAAGGTGTCGGCGACCCGGTCCCCGTCGAGGAGCACGAGCCCGGCCTCACCGGCGGCGGGAACGGCCGGCGGCATCTCGTCGACACCTTCCACGAAGCGTCGCCTCGCATCGGAATCGCCCCTTCGCGAGCTCGTCGCCCACCTCGAGCTCGACCGCCGGTGACCCGACGAGGCCCCAGCCGCGCTCGAGCGCCGTGTCGCGCACGACGCGCTGGAGCTCGGCGACGAGGGCCTGCTCGGCCTGCTCGAAGCGGCTCCCGTCCTCTTCGGAGAGCGTGAACACGAAGTGGTTCGGCGCCCAGACGTCGCGCACGCCGATGGTCTTGCGGCATCCATCTCGCGCATCACGCGCTTCGCGAGCTCGACGGGTTGCAGGCCGGAGCGGAACGTGGTCGCGAAGAACCCCTCGACCAGGTTCCCGAGTCGGCGCTCGAAGTCGCGGAGGATCGGCACGGCGAAGCGATTGTCGTCGGGCTGGGAGCCCGTGTCGGCCTATCCTACCCCGGCCCGGCCATGCCCGCCCTGCGTCGCGGGGCGACTGCTACCATTCGGTCCGCGCGGGCGAGTGGCGGAATTTGGCAGACGCGCAGGATTCAGGTTCCTGTGAGGGCAACCTCGTGGGGGTTCAAGTCCCCCCTCGCCCACCACCCAGACCCGCGAGGCAGTCGCTCTCGGCGTGTCGGCCGACCGTGTGAGCCCATCCGTCTTCCCGTGGCACCTCGCGCCGACGGCCACACTCTGCTATGCAGACCTCGGGAGTCGAACGGAAGGAGACGCCGATGCGTCGACGCATCGCACCGAGCGCGATCTTCGTGCTCGTCGTCGCGGTCCTGGCCGCCCCCTCGTGGGCGTCGCGGCTCGGAGTCGGACCCGCCGCCCCCGGGTGCACGATCGTCGGTACCAACGGCGACGACGTCCTGCGCGGCACGGCCGGGCCCGACGTGATCTGCGCGCTGGACGGGGACGACTACGTGAGCGGTCGTGGCGGGGACGACACGATCTTGCTCGGCAAGGGTGTCGACGGGTTCGACGCGGGTCGAGGTGACGACGTCGTACGCGGCGGCCCGGGGCAGGACTCCGGGTTCGGCGGCCCCGGGGACGACACCATCTACCTCCAGGGCGGCAACGACCTCATCGTGTCGGACGTCCGCGGTGAAGACGCGCTGTACGGCGGTCGCGGTGATGACAGCTGCCTCTCGGTCTTCGACGGCCACGGCGGCGACGTCGTCAACGGCGGCGCGGGCTACGACATCTACGGCGCCGACGGCGGGGACTCGGTATCCGGCGTCGAGGAGGGCCCGTACCACTGCGAGGGCGGCTAGCTCAGGCGCCCCGCCACATCTCCTCGCCCGATACCCTCGGCCCGGGGGTGGGCGGGGTCGGTCGAGGGCGAAGTCCGACGGGGTGGTGGAGCCGCCAGAGCCCGAGGAGCGAGAGCCCGACGGCGGTCAGCATGAGGAGCGCGCCCACGACGCGCAGGTTCCGCGCGTACTCGTCTGCGAGATGCATCCGCGAGAGGTGCTCGGGCCCGAGGATGCGCGTCCAGTCGCCCTCGCCCCCGCCACCGAGCAGCGGCAGCTCGCCCCTGGGAGCGTCGGCGACGTAGACGGCGGCGTCGCCGCAGGCCTCGCCCGTCCACGCGAGGAGCACGGAGCCGGTGAGCAGGTCGCGCCGGAACCCGAGGAAGAACGCGGCGAGGCAAAGCGGCAGGAGGACCTGCGTCCCCGAGCCCATCACCAGCATGGCGAGCTCGCCGAAGGGCCGGAACACGAGATGGCCGACCTCGTGCACGGCGATGTCCATGTACGTGAGGCCCGGTGGGCGCTGCCCCAGGTGGAACACGAACCAGGCGCACAGGCCCGTGAAGGCGATCGTCGCCAGGTAGTGCCACGGACGGACGGATCCCCGCTCCATCCCAGAGGTATCGGCCGACCTGTCGGAGCGCTGAGCCGGGCCGGCGGAGCCTGGGTCGACAACGCGGAGTGAGGAACTCAACGTATGTTGGCGATGTCAACGTGGAGTAGAATCGTTTCGTGGACCTGACCCTCTCCCGCCGCGGAGACTACGTCGTGCGGGCCGCGATCCACCTGGCCCGCAACTGGGACGGGAGCGGCGGATACTCGAAGATCCGCGAGGTCGCGGACGCGATGGACCTCCCACGCTCGTACACCCCGCAGCTCCTCGGGGTGCTCGCGAAAGCCGGGCTGGCCGAGTCGAAGGCAGGGCGTGTGGGCGGGTACCGGCTGGCCCGTGAGCCGAGCACGATCCCGGTCCTCGAGGTGATCGAGGCCGCCGAGGGATACCTGAGCTCGCGGCGATGCCCGATGCGCGGCGGCCCGTGTCACTGGGACGACGTCTGCGCCCTGCACCCGACGTGGGCCAAGGCGTCCGAGGCGATCCGCTCCACCCTGCAGCAGACCTCGCTCTCCGAGGTCGCCGCCGTGGACCGGCGGCTCGCCGAGGGCGAGCCCGTCGCTGCGACGGCCGCCGCGGGGCATCGGCCGCGTCCGCCGTCCAGGCGTCGCTCCGCGCGCTGACCGCTCTCGGGCTCGGGCCGAAGGGGGCGACACCGACGGGCCGTTCGGCCCTCCGTGATGACGATGCGCGGGCGTACCACTTGAGGTCGGAGGTACCAGATGCCCAAGTGGGAAGGGTTCACCCAGTGCCCCGGCTGTGGGTTCGACATCTTCACCGGGGACGGCGTGCGCTCGTGCTCGTGGGGCGACTGCCCCTACCTGCCGGAGGAGCTCGACGTCTTCTGTCCGGAGTGCCGGTTCAACTTCTTCACGATGGAGGGGAACCCGCCCTGCGAGGAGCCGATGACCTGTGAGCATGGCAGGGAGTCGCGCGAGCACGTCGCGAACGTGCGCAAGCTGGCCGAAGAGCGCTCCGGCGGATAGCTCGGGGATCAGGAGCCGGCCGTGAGCCCATCGGGTACGTCGGTCGGCGTCGGCAGGTCCAGGCTCGGATGCCGGATCGGCAAGGTCACCGTGAACCGACTCCCCTGACCCTGGATGCTCTGCACCTCGATCGTGCCCCCGAGGTGGCGGAGCAGGTCCTTCACGAGCGACAGACCGAGCCCGGCGCCGCGGAACGTGCGGGTGCTCGACTGGTCCACCTGGTAGAAGCGATCGAAGATCCGAGGCAGCTCATCGTCGGGGATACCGATCCCGTAGTCCTGTACCCAGAACACGATCCCGCCGCCCTCTGAGGCCGCCTCGAGCTCGCAGGGAGACCCGTCCGGCGAGTACTTGAGCGCGTTGTCGACGAGGTTCTGCAGGACCCGGGACAGCAGCTGCCGATCGGTCGTGAGCACCGGGAGGTCGTTCGAAATCTGGACGTGGATCCGGTTCGCGTCTGCGGCCAGGCTCTCGATGACCTCCCGCACCAGGTCCTCGAACAGCACGCGCGCGAGTGCGAGCGGGAGCTGCTTGCTCTCGATCCTCGAGGCCGTGAGCAGGTTCTCGACGAGGCGCAGGAGGCGGTCGCTCTGCCGCTCCATCCGCTCGAGGAACTCGTCGCGCATCACCACGTCGTTCGCGAACTCGGGCTGTCGGAGCGTCTTGGCGTAGCCGATCAGAGCCGTCACCGGCGTGCGGAGCTCGTGGGAGACGACCGCGACGAACTCCCCCTTCATCCGGTTGAGCTCGCGGAGCTCGTCGACGGTGTGATGCTCCTTCTCGAGCAGGACCTCGAGCCGGGCGGCCTGCTCGGCGAGGATCTCGTTCTGGTCCGAGAGCCGGTCCGCGAGCCCTCGGCTACGGAAGTACATCTGACGAGCGAACACGAGCGGGCCGAGGAAGACGATGACCGACCAGAAGCCCTCGGTGACGAAGAACCGCGCGATCACCGCGCCGAACAGCCCGAGCCCGATGTAGGAGAGCAGGAACTCGTAGGGAGCGGCCCCGTGCATCTTGCGCAAGACCTGGCCGAGGCCGATCCCCCGGAACAGCGTCTGGTGCAGCGCAACGCTGAAGGCGTTGACCGCGTACGCGGCGATCGCCGCGATGACGACGCCGAGGACGAGGCGCCCGACCGGCCCCTCGGCCTCGCCGACGAGGTGGAAGAGCACGCTGCCCGCGAGGGTCGAGGCGGCCATCTGCGCTCGGTTGAAGACGGCGCGCAGGAAGGGCATCTGTCGGCGGAGCTCGCGCGGATCGAACGAGCCGAGGAACGCGACGGCGGCCGCGATAGGCGGTGGGTACACGATCGCGACCCCGAGCAGGATCGGGAAGCTGAGCGAGAGCTGCATCCCACCCCAGGCCGGGACCGGGATGAGGTCGACGGCGGCCACGGTCAGCACGAACAGCAGGACGGAGGTGCGGAACAGCTCCTCGCGGTGATCCGGGAGCGTGAAACCGAGGAACGCGATCAGGGGGACCACGACGAGCACCTGGAACAGGTTCGACCGCCAGTTGTCGCGCTCCGGGCCGGTTGCGGCTCCCGAGGCCTCAGCGTCCATCACCAGGTCGCCTCGAGCGATGACCGCTGCCCCCCAGGCGCCGTGCCCTCGGCGGTCCCCGTGTCGACCGGTTGGGGTCGGCGGTGCATCGCACCGATCACGAACCAGGCCACGCCGGCGAGAGCCGCGAGGTCTCCGACGCTCACGGCTTGGCGGATCGGGGGCCCGATCCCGATGATGTCGCCGAGGAACATGAGCTGGTCATCAGGTCCGTTCAGGTGGTGCTTGGGTGAGTCGAGCGCCTTCAGCTCGGTGAGGGTCTCGGCCTGCCCCGAGGATCTGATCGCCTCACGGGTGATGGGCATGCCCTGGTTCACGGTGATCACGAGGAAGTTCATCCAGAGACCGACGAGCACGAGCACGAACCCTGGAAGGCGTCGGTTCGCCAGGCACACGACGAACAGGCACACGAACGAGGCGGTGAGCACCACGTCGCCGGGAGCGCCGGAGACCGGCAGGAACTGCAGCACGACGCCGACCATGCCGACCCATCCCCAACGGAAGCGCGTGTCGGCCAGGTTGGAGAACCGGCCCCCGGCTGCCAGGCCGAGCACGATCGCCGCCGCGAGGCTGATGAACAGGAGCCGGAGCATGGTTTCCCCTTTATGACATGCCGCTCGGAGCATGCCAATGACCTACGGGAGGGTTATCGGGCCGGGCTCGCGCCCCCTTGAGCGTGCTCGGGCATCCCCCCGATGAGGGATGGTCTCGCCTCCGAGGGGTCCCCTCAAGTTCCGACAGCAAACGGCCGATACCCCCATCGACCGGGAAGGAGATGTTGCACATGTCCAGGTACCGCAGACTGATGATCCGGCTCGGCTGGCTGGCCGCCCTCGTGATGGCCGTCGGCGCCGGCTGGAAGACGAACTGATCTCGAGCCGTCGCCTCAGACGATCGGGTGGAGCGGGACGGCGGGGTCGATCACGGCCTCGTGTCCGATGAGCACGCGCAGCACGTCGGGGAAGTCCAGGCGGTGGACCCCAGCGCCGTATCCGGCGGAATCCACCACCATCGGCGGCAGCTCGCCGTAGCCCTCGACCGTTCCGGCCAGGATCGCCGCGCCCGTCGGCGTGGTGAGCTCGGCCGCGGCACCCCTCGAGTACATGGGTGCGCCCTTCAACAGCTCGACGACGACCGGTGAAGGGATCGGCATCGCGCCGTGCTCGGTCCTCGCCATGCCGAGGCCGGTCGGCACCGCCGAGGCGAAGACCCGCTCGGCCCCGAGGAGCGCGAGCGCGAGTGCGGTGCCGACGATGCCGACGAGGGAGTCGACGGCGTCAGCCTCATGGAACGTGACGGCCTCGACGTCCTTGCGGTGCACCTTCGCGCCGGCCTCGGCGAGCACGCGGAAGATGCGGTGCGACAGGCGGAGCGCTTCCGGTGGGAGGTCGGCGCCGTCCAGGAGCGCGCGGATGCTCGCGTACGTGCGGATCACGCCGACCGAGGCCGTCCGGACGCTGACGCGGAGCGCGCGCATGCCCAGCTGGTCCACCTCGGCCACCTCGAGGTCGAACGGCTCGAGCGGGAGCTTGGCGAGATGGGTGCGGACCTCCTCGAAATCGGCGCCGGCGTCCACGAGCGCAGCCAGGGCCATGTCGCCCGAGATCCCGGCGATGCAGTCGAAGTAGGCGATCTTCATGCTCGGCCCCCGCGGAGCATCGTATAGTCTAGGACCTCGCAGAACCCCAGGTAGATGCCCCAATCCTCGGGGGAGTCCGTATCAGTGACGTTCTCGGACAAGACGCTCAGCCTGCTGGTCCTCATCGCGATCGGTCTCGCGGGGATGGCGCTCGTGTTCAGCGCGCTCGGGCAGGGACGTCGCCGCGTCGAGCCGAGGGGGCCGATCCATCTCGACGACGTGCTCCGCGGCATCCTCGAGGGCCATGCCCACGGCATCCAACGCCTCGAGGCAGCCGTTCGCTCCCTGCACGCGACCGACAAGGGGCAGCAGCAGCTCATCGAGGGCGCGGTCCGTCGGGTCGGGCTCGTGCGGTACGACGCGTTCGAGGACGTCGGCGGGCGGCTCTCGTTCAGCTGCGCGCTCCTGGACGACAACGGTAACGGCGTGGTCGTGACCTCGATCAACGGGCGACAGGACACGCGCGTCTACGCGAAGCCGATCGTGGGCGGCAAGAGCGGCTACAACCTCTCGACCGAGGAGGACGAGGCGATCAGGCAAGCGCTCGCGCGCCCCCGCGAGGCGGTGGAGGCGACATGATCTGGCGGCGCGAGGACGCGGAGGCGGCATCGACGGCGGAGGTACCACCGGAGACGGGGGGACGACGGATGGCAGAGCAGCAGAACGGCGAGGTCACGATCGTCGGTCAGGGCGCGAAGCTCGAGGGGACGGTGGTCTCGGCGGGCTCGCTCCGGATCGACGGACAGGTCAAGGGACAGGTCAACGCCGACGGCGACGTGATGCTCTCGCCGCAGAGCCAGGTCGAGGCGGACATCCACGCGCAGAACGTCTCGGTGGCGGGGCGCTTCAAGGGCAGCATCGTGGTGAAGGGCCGCGCCGAGATCGCCAGCGGCGGCCGCGTGGATGGGAACATCACCTCGAAGACGCTCGTCGTCGAGGAGGGCGCCACCTTCCAGGGCCAGAGCATCATGGACCAGCCGCAGGCGGGTCAGGCTCCACCTGCGCCCGTGAAGGCCGAGACGCCGGCCCAGACCGAGAAGGTCGGGTAGTGCTCGACGTCAAGGCGATCCGCGAGGACCCCGAGCCGTTCCGGCGTGGGCTCGCGCGGCGCGACCTGGCCGGAGCGGTGGACGAGATCCTCGCCCTCGACGAGCGTCGGCGCTCGCTGACCGCTAGGGTCGAGGACCTGCGCGCCGCACAGAACCGGGCCTCGAAGGCGATCGGGCGCGCGCAGGATGACGAGAAGCAGACGCTCATCGCCGAGGTGGGCCAGGTCTCGGCCGAGCTCAAGCAGCTCGAGCCGGAGCTGGCCGCCGTCGACGGAACGCTCTCCGCGCTGCTCGCGGAGACGCCGAACGTCCCGCACGAGAGTGCGCCCGACGGCTTCACCGACGAGGACGCCGTCGAGATCCGCCGCCGCGGCGAGCCGCCGCACGTTCGGGTTCGAGCCCAGGGATCACGTCGCGTTGGGCGAGTTGCTCGGCGTCTTGGACACGGAGCGCGGGGCGCGGACGAGCGGCTCGCGGTTCGTGTACCTCCTCGGTGACATCGTGCACGTGCAGTTCGCTCTCGTGCGACATGCGCTCGACATCCTTGCGGCGAAGGGGTTCCTGCCGGTCATCCCCCCGGTCCTCGTGCGCGAGGAGGCGATGTACGGCACCGGCTTCCTGCCGACCGACCAGGTGAACATCTACGTCACGACCGAGGACGAGCTCTACCTGGCCGGGACGTCGGAGGTGCCGCTCGCGGCGTTCCGGATGGGCGAGATCGTGGAGGAGGCCGAGCTGCCGCTGCGGTACGCGGGGTACTCGACCTGCTTCCGCCGCGAGGCGGGCACCTACGGCAAGGACATGGGCGGGATGTTCCGGGTCCACCAGTTCGACAAGGTCGAGATGTTCAGCTTCTGCCGCCCCGAGGAGTCGTGGGACGAGCACGAGCTCATGGTCGGCATCGAGGAGGAGATCGTCGGCAACCTGGGCCTTCCGTACCGCGTCGTGAACATCGCGGCCGGCGACCTGGGCGGGCAGCGCTGCGAAGAAGTACGACCTCGAGGTCTGGCTGCCCGGCCAAGACCGGTACCGCGAGCTCACGTCCTGCTCGAACTGCACCGACTACCAGGCTCGACGGCTGCAGACCCGGGTCCGCCGCGGGGACGGTTCGGTCGAGGTGCTCCACACGCTGAACGGCACGGCGACCGCCATGGGGCGCACGCTCATCGCGATCCTGGAGAACCACCAACGCGAGGACGGCACGGTCCTGCTTCCGTCCGCGCTGCATCCCTACCTGCCGGCGTCGCTGCGCGAGCTGGGACCGCGGCGCTGAGCCGCGGACGGTTGTCCGGACCCCGCCGGCGGGCTAGCGTGGTCTCGGACACGACCCAGGGGGCCATCGGCACGTGACGGGTCCATCGGAGCACGACCCCGGCGCCGGCGTCGGGCACGTGTTCGGGCCGGCGCTGAACACGGTGCCCCTTCCGGTCCTCGCGTACGACATCGAGACCCTGCAGGTCTTGGCCGTGAACGACGAGGCGTGTCGGGCGTACGGGTACGGTCGCGAGGAATGGCTGGCCCTCACGATCGCGGACATCCGCCCTCCGGAAGAGGTCCCGGCCATGCTCGAGGCCGTGCGGGCGGCGCACGCGCCCGCCCACCGGTCGGGGATCCATCGACACCGTCGTAAGGACGGGTCGGTGATGGACGTGGACGTCGTCTCGAGCCCCGTGACGCTCGACGGCCGGGCTGCCCGGATCGTCGTCGCCATCGACGTGACCGAGCGCCTCCGCGCCGAGCGCAAGCTCCGAGCGTCCGATGAACGCCTGACGGCGCTCGTCGGGTCGATCGACGAGATCATGTTCGAGTTCGATGCCGACGGGACCTACCTCAACATCTGGACGGGGAACCCGGAGCTCCTGGCCGCGCCGGCCGAGCAGCTCGTCGGGAGGCGGCTCGTCGAGATGCTCGGCGAGGAGGTCGGGCGTCCCTTCGAGGACGCGGTCCGGCGGGTGGTCTCGACCGGCCTGGCGGAGACGCTCGAGTACGAGCTCGAGGTGGGAGGAGCTCGCCGCCGGTTCCTCGGCCGGCTCGCCAGGATCCCGCCATCGGAGGACCGCCCGGCCACCGTCTCGTTCCTCGCGAGGGACGTGACGGAGCGCCACCAGGCGGAGGAGGCCCTCCGGGAGGCCGAGAGCCTCTATCGATCGCTCGTCGAGGCCCTGCCGGCGATCACGTACATCGAGCTGCCGAGCGCCGAGGCATCCGCGACGAACTTCGTCTACCTCAGCCCGCAGGTGGAGTCGATCCTCGGGTACACGCCGGACGAGATCATCGCCCGACCCGACGGGTACTACGCGATCGTGCACCCCGATGACCGCGAGCGGCTCATCGCGGAGAACGCACATGTGGAGGCGACCGGAGAGCGGTTCGACTCCTTCTACCGGCTCATCGCGCGGGACGGGCACGTGGTGTGGATGCACAGCCTCGCCTCGCTCGTCCGGGACGAACAGGGGGAGCCTCGGTTCTGGCACGGTGTCGCACTTGACGTGACGCCGCAGTACGAGGCCGAGGGGGCGCTTCGCGAAGCGGAGCAGCGGTACCGCCTCGTCGTCGAGAACGCGTCCGACCTGATCACGCTCGTCGAGCCGGACGGCAAGATCGTCTTCGCGTCCCCCTCCCACGAGAACCTCTTGGGGCTCTCGCCGCAGGACATGGTGGGCCGCAACGTCATCGACGTGCTGGGCCCGTTGAACGCGGGAAGCGTGCGTTCGTCCCTCGAGGCCGTGGCGGCGGGCGAGCGAGCACCGGTGCGCGTGACGTTCACGCGTCCGGACGGGCGGCAACTGGTACTCGAGACCCCGGGTGGAGAGCCGATCCTCGACGAGCAGGGCCGGGTACGGCTGATCCTCGGCGTCACGCGGGACGTCACCGAAGAGGTTCGCGCCGAGCGGGAGCGCGAGGAGCTCCTGTCGACCCTGGTCGCGGCTCAGGAGGAGGAGCGCGCGCGGATCGCCTCCGACATCCACGACGATCCGATCCAGGCGATGGTCGCCGTGGGGATCCAGCTCGACCTGTTCGCCGAGCACACATCCGATCCCGCCCTCCTCGCCCGGGTCGAGCGGCTTCGGACGAGCGTCCACCATGCGGTCGATCGGCTGCGTCGACTGCTGTTCGAGCTTTCCCCACCGTCCCTCGAGTCGGGCCTGGGGGCCGCGATCGTGGAGCTCGCCGAACGAGTGGAGAAGGACGCTGGATTCGGACTCCACATCGACGATCGGACCACGCGGGAGCTCCCGATCGACGCGCGGACGGCCGCGTTCCGGATCGTGCAAGAGGCGCTCGCGAACGTGCGCAAGCACGCGAGGGCGAGGAACGTCATCGTGCGGCTCGACGAGCGCGAGGGCGGGACGGCCGTGGTCGTCGAGGACGACGGCATCGGGATCTCCGCGGGGACGACGAGTGAGGCCGGGCACCTGGGGCTGCGCGGCATGCAGGAGCGAGCCATCCTGATGGGTGGGCGGCTCGAGTTCGGGCCGCGCCCGGGCGGAGGGACGTACGTGGAGTTCTGGCTCCCGAGCTCACCGTCCTAGTCGGCCTCGAGCCCAGGTGTTCGGGAGGCCCTGCCCGCCGGCTCCCCGTGCTTCTGCTCGATCCGGTACCGATCCTGCGCCTCCAGCATGCTCTCGGACGCCTGCCGCTCGTCCGTGATGTCCTCGGCCAGTCCCTGCAGGACCCGAGGGCGCCCCGCAGGGTCGCGCTCGAGCACCCGCCCTCGATCGCGAACCCAGACGACGCGGCCGTCGGCGTGCAGCATCCGGTAGGTCGTCGGTGGGCACGGACAGGAACAGTGCGTAGGGACCCTGTTGCCCGTTCTGTCGGAGCACAGCAGCGCTCGTACGGCCCGCGGACGACCACGAGCACGGACCCGTCCATGCCCCTGACGTGAGCTTCACCCTGCCTCTACGGGACCTCGTCCTCGGGCCCGAGGAACTGGACCTGACTCCCGAGCCGCTCGGCCACCTCCTCGACCCCCGCCGGCTCCAGGCTGTAGTAGGACATGTGAAGGAGCAGACCGTCGGTCAGGGCAACCAAGATCCTGGCCAGCCGCTCGCGGTCAGATTCGACAGCGAACGCGAGTTCTCGGGCAACCATCGCCTCGTATCGGCGATTCTCCTCCTCGCCAAGGACCCGAAGGTCCTCATCTCGAGCGGCAAGCATCCAGAACTCGAAAGCCACACGTGCGTACTTCGCTCGCGCGGGCGTTGTGGTCTCCGCGAGCCATCGCATGATGGCTGCTAACGCTTCCTCCAAGCTTCGGACCCCGCGCAAGTAGCTGGGCAACGAACGCATATCGAACGCGCGGTCTCTGGCCATGAGGGCGAGGAACATGCCCCTCTTCGAGTCGAAGTAGTGGTACAGCGCACCTATCGATCTGCCTGCCGCCTCGGCGATTTCGTCCACAGAGGTCGCGGCATATCCACGAGCAGCGAAGCACTCGAGCGCAGCCTCGAGGATCTCCTGACGGACCCGATCCTTGTGTTCCTGGGTGACCTTCGGCACGCGGATTCTCCGACGGCGGCTGGCGTTGCAAACCGAGCGCTCGCTCGGTATAAGGATAACCATCGGCGCCGGTCGTCGGAAAGGGAGTCCAGCGATGCTTCGTCCAGCCGGAACACTCCGGTCCGTCGTGCTGATCACGACACTCGTTCTCGTCGCCGCCGCGTGCGAGGGCGGAGAGGAAGGCGAACCGGAATCTCAGGGTTCTGCGTCGCCCACGTCAGGCGAGCTCACGCCTGGTGGAACTCTCCTGGTGGGAACGACGACCGAACCGAGCAACCTCGATCCTCAGAAGGAGTACTACGAGTGGGAGACGTTCAGGTGCTGTCTCCTGCGAACCCTCGTCTCCTACCCGGGGCGGCCCGCCGATGAGGGTGGGAACGAGCTGCAGCCGGACATCGCGACTGCGCTGCCTGAGGTCTCGGATGATGGTCTCGTGTGGACCTTCCAGCTCAAGGAAGGGTTGCGCTTCGCCCCGCCGTTCCAGGATGTCCCGATCACCGCCAACGAGGTGATCAAGGCGCTGGAACGGTTGGCCGACCCCAAGGCATCCGCGGGTGGCTACGGCTTCTACTACTCCGTGATCGAGGGGTTCGACGCCCTGACCGCCGGAGACGCCACGTCGATCTCAGGGCTCTCGGCGCCGGATCCGCTCACGCTCGAGGTGCGTCTCACCCAGCCCACCGGCGACCTCCCCTTCCGCTTCGCCATGGCGGCCACCGCACCGATCCCCGTCGGCGCTGCCGATGGCCACGATGGGGACTATGGCCGGTTCCTCGTGGCGTCCGGTCCGTACATGATCGAAGGTGCGGACGCCATCGACTACACGCTGCCGGCTGATCAGCAACAGGCCGCAGCGGGCTTCGTCCCGGGCCAGTCGCTCGTTCTGGTCCGCAATCCTTCCTGGGACTCGGCCACCGACGGGCTGCGGAAAGCGTATGTCGACCGCATCGAGATCATCTACGGCGAGCCACCTGCGACGATCTCACAGAAGGTCGAACTCGGAGAGCTGGATGTATTCTGGGAGGGCGGCGTCAACGTCGAGGCCCTTCAGCGCTTCACGACGACCCCCGACCTCCAGGACCAGATGCACGTCAATCCGGTTGACCGTATCCAGTACCTCTCCATGAACCTGGCGATGCCACCGTTCGACGATATCCACGTCCGCAAGGCGGCCAACCTTCTCGTTGACAAGCAGGGCCTGCGCACGCTCGCGGGTGGAGAGACCGTAGGGACGATCGCCACCCACATCATCCCCGACGGTCTTCTGGCTGGAACCTTGGACACCTATGACCCGTACGGTACGCCGGATGGTGCGGGAGACGTGGCGGCTGCGATGGACGAGATGCGTCAGTCGAGCTACGACACCGACGGTGATGGCCGCTGTGATGATCCCTCGTGCGAGAGCGTCATCGCCATCACGATCGTCGACGATCCGTACCCGTCACAGGCGGCAGCGCTGACGCAGGCTTTCAAGGAGATCGGCCTCGTGCTCGACGTCAAGTCGCTCAAGGGGGGAGCTGCCTTCGCCGCCTGCAACGATCCGAATCAGCAGGTCGCCCTGTGCCTCAGCGGGGTCTGGGCGAAGGATTTCCCGGACCCATCGACGTTCGCCGACCCCCTGTTCGGCTCGATCGCCCTTGGTCCGGAAGGATGCTGCAACTTCTCGGTGATTGGAGCGACTCCAGAGCAGCTGCAGGAGTACGGATATGCGATCGACTCGGTGCCGAACATCGACACCGAGATTGCGAGCTGTTCTCCCCTCACCGGCGATGAGCGCGTGCAGTGCTACGCGGCGCTCGATCAGATGCTGATGGGGGAGATCGTGCCATGGGTTCCCTGGCTGCGGGACAACGCCGTGGAACTGGTGTCGGACCGGGTGCTGAACTACACGTTCGACCAGTTCGCGAACGGGATGGCGCTAGACCAGGTTGCCCTCGCCCCGTGAGATCACCCGCATGACCGACTTCGCCGTTCGGGTCGGCGATCCCGCGGCGGATGCTGACGTGCTCGTGGCGTCCGTCTTCGAGGGACTGGAGCCGGGACCCTACGTGGGCGAAGATGCGCTCCACGCGTACGCTGCCGCTGGCCTGAAGGGGCAGTTGCACGAATCATTGCTCGTCGCGCAGCCGGGGCATCCGGCAATGCTGCTGGTCGGTCTTGGGCGTCGCAGCGACTTCTGTCCGGATGTCATCCGTCGAGCCCTAGGCAAGGTAGCACGCTCACTACTCGCTCGTGAGGTCGTCGAGATCGCCCTTCCCGATTCCCCGGCGCCGGCTCCGACGATCGCCGCTTCCGCGACTTCCGGTCACCGTCGCCCTGGCGGTCGGCGCGGCGGCCTTATGGACCCTGATCGGCATCCCGATCGGCATCGTATCCGCCGTGAGAAGGGGGAGTCTCGCCGACCGTGCGGGGATGATCTTCGCGCTCATCGGGGTGTCCGCGCCGGTGTTCTGGCTCGGCTACCTGTTCCTGTACCTCTTCTGGTTCCAACTCGGCTGGGCGCCGTCTTCCGGCATCCCCATCGGCATGAGTGTGCTGGAGGCGGTGGTCACCGGCCGCTTCATCCTTCCCTGGCTCGCCGTTTCCCTGACCTACGCCGCGTTCTACGCTCGAATGGTCCGTGGCAACCTGATCGAGACGATGGCTGAGGACTACATCCGGACCGCCCGCGCCAAGGGCTTGTCGGAGAGACGGGTGATCTACAAGCACGGATTGCGCGCGGCGCTCACTCCGGTGGTGACGATGTTCGGTCTCGATCTCGCGGGGCTGCTCGGCGGAGCGATCATCGCGGAGGCGGTGTTCAATCTCCCCGGCATCGGCCAGTACGCCGTGCAAGCGATCTACAACAGTGACTTCCCCGTGGTTATGGGAGTCACGATCCTCGGCGCCGTGTTCATCGCCACTGCGAGTCTCGTCGTCGACATCGTCTATGCATTCCTCGATCCGCGTGTCAGGTACGTGTAGCGACTGCTCCATCGTCGCAGACCGCCGCCGGGCGATGCGGTGGTCAAGGTTCCTAGACGGCCGGGTGTCGGGACCGTCCATCATCGCTCGGCGGGCCAGGTCCGATCGTCCGAAGCGTCGCCCTGGGATGCTGTGGCGATGAGCATCGCCGGTGAGGTGTTCCAAGCGGCTGCGCTCCGTTGGCGGGTGCCCGGGCTCGCGTACGGGGTCGTGCGAGGTGGCGAGTTGGAGGAGTCCGGAGGGTTCGGCAGCCTCGTTGCCGCCGGTGCCGACGTGCCCGATGCGGAGAGCGTGTTCCGCATCGCTTCGCTGACGAAGAGTTTCACGGGCGCGGTTGTTATCCGGCTGGCGGAGGAGGGCCGGCTGCGGCTTGACCAACCGATCGCCGAGGTCGTTCCGGAGCTCGAGGGATGGCGCGGGCCGACCGCGGATTCCCCAGCGCTCACGGTCCGGCACCTCCTCACGATGGACGCCGGGCTCCCGACCGATGACACTTGGGCCGACCGGCATCTCGACGCCCCTGTCGAGCAGATGGATGCGTGGCTCGCGTCCGGCGGCACGTTCGCTTGGCCTCCCGGCACCGCCTTCGAGTACTCGAACCTGGGATGGGGACTGGTCGGGCGGATCGTCGAGCGCGTGACCCGGATTCGGGTGCAGGAGCTCATCAACGATGACGTGCTGTCGCCACTGGGGATGTCGTCCACGACATGGGCCCGCGAGGCGCTGCCGGCATCGGCTCCTGTCGCGGCCGGGTACGAGTGGCGCGGTGGCGAGTTCATCGATGCGGGGGCGCCACTAGGCGACGGGAGCCTCGCGCCGATGGGAGGACTGTGGTCGACGGTCCGCGACCTCTCCAGGTGGGTCGCGTTCTTCCTCGACGCGTTCCCGGCGCGCGATGATCCCGACGACGCTCCGGTGTCGCGCGCCGGGCGGCGCGAGATGCAGCAGTTGCGGCGGCTCGACGGTGCAGTGACGGTGCGCCCGCGCCCAGATGGTCCCTCGCGCGTGGTCGCGGCCGGCTATGGCGTCGGGTTGTTCGTCTCGCACGATCCGAAGCTCGGCTGGGTGGTAGGGCACAGCGGGGGCCTCCCTGGCTTCGGGTCGCACATGCGTTGGCTGCCCGACCGCGGGTTCGGCGTGATCGCGCTCGGTAACTCCACGTACGCGCCCATGTCGCGAGCGTGCGCGTGGGCCGTGGACGCGCTTGCCGATGCAGCCCTGCTCCCGCCAGCTCGCGCGGTCCAACCAGCACCGGCGCTCGCCGACGCGGCTGTACGGGCCGCAGCGCTGCTGGAGGCGTGGGACGACGAGGCGGCAAACGGGCTGTTCGCGGACAACGTCGACCTCGACGGATCACGTTCGCAACGCCGCGAGCACGCCCAAGAGCGACGCACGCGGATGGGCGAGATGACGTGGAGTGGCGATCTCGACGTCGAAACGCCGTTGCGGGGATCGTTCGACCTGGCTGATGGACGCGTCCGTGTGGAGCTCGGACTGAACGCCGAGGCGCCACCTCGTGTGCAGTGGCTCGACGCGAAGGATCGTACTCGGCCAGACGACGATCCGTTGATCGCGGACCCGGGCATGCTCGCCGAGCTGCCGCGGCACGTAGTCGTCGTGATCCGGCCCGTGGGCCAGCTCGTCGAGCGCTTCGATCGGATCCAGGAAGGGTTGCTCGACCGCTTCCCGGAGGTCCCGTGGCGGCCGCCGCGCGCCCACTGCTCGATCGCCTCGTTCGGATCGTCCTCCGTATCGTTCGACGACGACGACGAGGCCGTGGCGCGCGACGTGGTCGCCCGGTGGGCCCGCTCGACACCGCCGCTCCGCCTGGAGTACGAGGTAGTGGACGTGTTCGACGACCCGCAGGAACGGATCCCGCTCCTGCGTCTCCGAGCGACCGACGAGCTGCGCCTCGCCCTGCGGAGGTTGCGCGACCTCGGAAGTCGGGCCGGACTGCCGCCCGCGAGCACAGAGACGATTGACCAGGAGACGTGGCTGTTCCATCTGTCCTTGGGCTACCCGCTGTGGGTCGAGGACGCGAGATGGGCTGAGGTTGTGGCGTGGATCCGCACGCTACCGGTCGAAAGCGTCGCGTGCGAGGTGGACGTTGCCGATCTGCTGGCGTTCGGGCTCGGTCAGGAGCGCCCCCTCGCCCGCTACGTCCTGGCCGGGTAGCGGCGGTCGCCCGATCCGCCGCTTCGTACCGCGCGACGGTGACGACCCAGCCCCGACACTCGGTTCGCCACACCGGATGTCGCCGACACGATCTGCGGTGGCGGCAGGGAGTGTCAGCCGCCGGGAAGGCTGCGGCGCGGCCTCGTACGTGCTGGCGAGCGCCGGGCCGGTCGACGACGCGCTCGGCGCGTACCGGCAGACGCTCCAGATGCTCGAACGCAAGGGGAACGTGATGTCGGTCTCGCGCGTTCGCAGGACGACCGCGATCCTGCGAGAAGGCGACCCTGGTCCGGTGGAGTCCCCACGGGGGACATGGGGACGACCTGGCCGCGGGGTGGCTGAACGCGATCTCGCGAGGACATGTCGCCCCCCGAGTCGGTGTCGGGGCCCACAGAGGCGGATCAGCCGGTCTTCGCGATGATCCTCTGGAACGCGTCGCGGTCGAAGGCCTCCATCGTCGTGCTGCGCACGTTCCCGAGCGCACCGACCTGCAGGAGCACCGCCGTGGCCGTCTCGGCGTCGGGCGCCTCGGTGATGGACACCAAGTCGTACTCGCCGAGCGTCCAGTAAAGGCCCACCACCTTCCCGCCGTTCTTCGCGACGAGGGCCGAGAAGGCGTCCGCTCGTTCGATCGAGTCCTTGAACGCCTTGATCCCCTGATCCGTCCAATTGATGAGGCTCACGAACGTGGCCATGGCTTCCCCCTCCTCGAGCAGCGTCGATCCCACCGTACGCCGGCCACCATGGACCGCGCAAAGCGATACTCATCCCGTGGTGGGTCCTCTCCGCGTGAGCCGCTCGGTCGTGGTGCCCGAGGGCGAGCTTCGTTGGCGGTTCAGCCGGTCCTCCGGACCGGGCGGGCGGTCGGTCAACGCGGCCGACTCCGTGTCGAGCTCAGCCTCGACCTCACCACGACGACGGCGCTCGGGCCGGTGCAGCGGGCCCGCGCGCTCGAGCGGCTGGCGGATCGGCTCGTCGAGGGCGTGCTCACCGTCACCGCCTCGGAGCCCCGCTCGCACGTCATCGTGCGGCTCGAAGAGCGCGAGGGCGGGACGGCCGTGGTCGTCGAGGACGACGGCATCGGGATCTCCGCGGGGACGACGAGTGAGGCCGGGCACCTGGGGCTGCGCGGCATGCAGGAGCGAGCCATCCTGATGGGTGGGCGGCTCGAGTTCGGGCCGCGCCCGGGCGGAGGGACGTACGTGGAGTTCTGGCTCCCGAGCTCACCGTCCTAGTCGGCCTCGAGCCCAGGTGTTCGGGAGGCCCTGCCCGCCGGCTCCCCGTTCTTCTGCTCGATCCGGTACCGATCCTGCGCCTCCAGCATGCTCTCGGACGCCTGCCGCTCGTCCGTGATGTCCTCGGCCAGTCCCTGCAGGACCCGAGGGCGCCCCGCAGGGTCGCGCTCGAGCACCCGCCCTCGATCGCGAACCCAGACGACGCGGCCGTCGGCGTGCAGCATCCGGTACTCCGCGACCCACGGCGCGCCCGACACCTCCACCTCCGCGGCCATCGCGATCACCCGCTCGCGGTCCTCGGGGACGATGCTCGCGAGCCAGTCCTCATCCGTCCGCCATACCTCCGGCTCGAGCCCGAGGATCGCTCGGATCTGGGGGCCCACGTAGGTGATCGCGAACCCAGGCGCGTCGGGCCGCATCTCGAGGACGTAGATGATGCCCGGTACCTGCTCCGCGAGGTCGCGGTACCGGAGCTCGGAGGCACGCGCTTCCGCTTCGGCGTCCTTGCGAGGGGTGATGTCGAGCATGAAGCCCTGGAACAGCCACGGTCGTCCATCAGGTGTGCGCCCGAGGATCATGGACTCGTCCTGAACCCACACGATGTGGCCGTCCCGATGCAGGTACCGGTACTCCATGCTGAGCGGCTCGCCGGTCGCCTGCGAGCGCAGCGTCGCGGCCAGGATCGCCTGCCGGTCGTCCGGATGCACCCTCGAGATCCAGAACTCGTCCGACCCCGTCCATTCCGCGGGCGCGTAGCCGAGCAGCTGCTCGAGCCTCGGGCTCACGTAGGCATGGGAGAGGTCACCACCGATCGCCCACGTGTACGTCACGGCGGGGATCTGCTCGGCGAGGGCCCGGTAGCGGCGCTCGGCCTCAGCGAGCTCGGCCTCGGCGCGCCGTCGCTCGCCGATCTCGAGCCCCATGAGCGCGTTCGCCTCGGCGAGCTCGGCCGTGCGTTCCTGCACCCGCCGCTCGAGCTCGTCGCGGGCGCGCCGCAGCTCCTCCTCTACGACCTTGAGCTCGGTGACGTCCAGCTGGACCCCCTGCCAATGGCGTGGCTGCCCGTCCGGCTCTCGGACGAGCGTGGCGACGTCACGGAACCAGACCGCTCTGCCGTCACTCGCGATGAGTCGGTACTCGCGACTCCACGGCTCACCGGTGTCGTTGTGGAGGTCGTGGGCCGCGAGCGTGGGCTCGCGATCGTCAGGGTGGAGCAGCTCCATCCAGATGTCGGGCTGCGCGAGCCACTCCTCGCGCCCGTACCCGAGCGTGCGCTCGACCTGCGGACTCACGTAGAGGGTCCGTCGGTCGTCGTCGGGAGCCACCATGTAGACGATGGCCGGCAGGTTCTCGACGAGCGCGCGGTACTTCTCGCGAGCCTCGCGCAGCTCCTGCTCGTGCGCCTTGCCGCCTGTGATGTCGTACATGACGCCCTGCCAGCACAGGATCGCGCCGGCACCGTCCCGCACCGGCACCGCACCGTCGCGGATCCATACGACGGTCCCGTCCGTTCGAACCATGCGGTACTCGCACTCGAACGGTCCTTCGCCGCTCCGGGCCGCTCGCCAGGCCTCGGCGATGTGTTCCACGTCGTCCGGGTGGACCTGGCTGTACCACAGGCTCGGGTCGGACAGGTAATCGTCCGCCGGGCGGCCGAGGAGCCCTTCGATCTGCGGGCTGAGGTACAGCGAGTCGGGGCGCTGATCGTTCGAGTCGATGTAGACGACGGCCGGGACGCGCTCGACGAGGCTGCGGTAGAGCTGCTCGCTCCAGCCCTCGAGACGTGGGTCGCGCGGTGTTCGATGGTCGGCCATCGTTGTGCGCATGGTACCCAGCATCTGCGAGAGGTCCGGCGGCCGAACGCCGGTGCATGGGTTCCGGGCCACTAGACTTCGGCGCGGGAGGGTGGCCGAGCGGACGAAGGCGACGGTCTTGAAAACCGTTGACGGGGCGACCCGTCCGTGGGTTCGAATCCCACCCCTCCCGCAGCGTGCGGGCTAGTACCAGGCGAGCAGGACGTCCTCGGCGGGCTTGTCGAACGGCGTGTAGTTGGTGTCGTCTGGCCCGCCGACCGTGGGATCCGAGCTCCAGTCCCACCAGAACATGCCGGCGAACCACGGCTCGTTCCACACGGACGCGAACGCGGCTTCGTAGCAGTCGGCCTGTTCCTGAAGGTCGACCGTGCCTTGCGTCTGCCAGTCCCACGGAGCCATGTTCGCCCCGTCGATGCTGCGATAGCCGATCTCGGTGAACAGGATCGGCTCGTCGCTCCAGGCCGCCGAGAGGTCGGCGAGGTCCTGGACGTGGGGTGTCCAGGCGTCCTTCAGGTCCTGCAGGGTCGGATCGGTCTGGTCGGTCAGCTCGTAGTACGCGTCGACGCCGATGAGGTCGACGGCGTCCCACCACCTGATCCGGGTCTCCTCGCCCCCGATCGTGGCAGCGTAGGTCAACGTGCCGGAGAAGCGCTCGCGGACGCCGGCGACGATCTCGCGCCACTGCCGCTGCCGCCCTACGGTGCCGGCGAGCTCGCACCCGACCGAGAGCTGCTCGACGCCCTGCGCCTCGGCGAGCGTGGCGAAGTGGTAGACGAATCGCCGGTAGCTACGGAACCAGCGACGCCACTTCTGGGGCTGGCCCTTCCACCCCTTGCCGATCTGGCCTCGCCAGTGGTCCGGGTCGTCGGACAGGTCGACGTGCGGCTTCAGCATCACGCTCAGGCCGAGGCCGTGGGCGGTCTGGATCATGTGGATGACGCCATCGTCGGTCGGCGTGCCGTCCGTCGGGGCGATCCGGGTCGAGGTGTACGTGGGCTGGTACCAGGTCGACAGGATGCTGACCCAGCCCGCATCCGAGGCCGCGAGGTTCGCCATCGCGTCCTCGGGGGGCTGGCCGTCGTAGACGTCGTTCCACCAGCCCGTGAACGCCACCCCGTCCTGTCTGTCGGCCGCCTGCGCGGCGGGGGCCGGGCCGACGAGGCTCGCGAGGACGGCGACCGCCACGAGGAGCATCGCGGGCCGGGTGCGCATGATCGCCGAGCGTACTCCTCGGGCGTGATGGGCGACCCGGTCTCCCCGGTCCGTATCCTGTCGGCCATGAGCGACACCACCCCGATCGGCGTGCTCGTCATGGCCTACGGGACCTCGAGCGGCCCCGACGACATCGAGCGGTACTACACGGACATCCGCGGCGGTCGCCCGCCCTCTCCGGAGCTGCTCGCCGAGCTGAAGGAGCGGTACGCGGTCATCGGCAACCGCTTCCCCCTGCTCGAGATCACGCGCGCGCAGGCCGAGGGCTTGCAGCGCGAGCTCGACGCGGCCGAGCCCGGCCGCTTCCGCACGTACCTCGGGATGAAGCACTCGCCGCCGTGGATCGCCGACGCGCTCCAGCGGATGCGTGACGACGGCATCGAGCGGGCGGTCGCCATCGTGATGGCTCCGCACTGGTCGGGCATGTCGGTCGGCTCCTACCGCGATCGGGTCGAGCGCGACGTCGCCGAGCGTGGTGGCCCGGCCTTCACCTTCGTCGAGCGCTTCGACGACCACCCGTCGTTCATCGAGTTGCTCGAGGCTCGCGTGGCGCACGCGCTCGGAACCCTCGGTCCCGCCGAGCGCGAGGGCGCGATCGTGGTGTTCTCGGCACACAGTCTGCCCGTCCGTGAGCTCGAGGATGGAACGCTGCGCTGCAAGCTCTGCGAGGCCTGTGCAGGGGGGTGTCGGTACGAGGCCGGCCTGCGCGAGACCGCCGAGCGTGTCTCGCAGGCGCTGGGGCTCGCCCACTGGACGACGGCGTGGCAGAGCGCCGGCCGCACGGCCGACCCATGGTGGGGACCGCCGATCGAGGACGTCATCCCCGCCTTCGCCGAGGAGGGATACCGCGCGGTCGTCGTGTGCTCGGCCGGGTTCGTCTCCGACCACCTCGAGATCCTGTACGACCTCGACGTGCTCTGTCGCCAGATCGCCGAGGACGCCGGCATGCACTTCGCCCGTACCGAGATGCCGAACGCCGACCCCGCGTACACGCGCATGCTCGCGGCCGTCGTGCGTGAGCATCTGGCGGAGCCGGCGTGACGGTTCGGGTCGTCGTCGTCGGCGGTGGCGTCGCCGGCCTGGCTACCGCGTATCGCCTCTCGCGCGCGGACGACCCACCGGAGATCGTCTTGGTCGAGGCCGAGGACGTAGCGGGCGGCAAGGTGCGCTCGGCGGTGGTGGGCGGGATCGAGCTCGAGGCGGGGCCCGACTCCCTCCTCGCGCGCAAGCCATGGGCGGTCGAGCTGTGCCGCGAGCTCGGGCTCGGCGACGACCTCGTGGCGCCGGCGCCGGCCGCGACGCACGTCTACACGGGGAAGGGCCTGCAACGGTTCCCCACCGGTCCGTTCGGCATCTCGACCGACCCCCTCGAGATGCTGCGCTGGCCGGGGATGTCGTACGCGGGCAAGGTGCGGGCCGGCGGCGACCTCGTCCTGCCGAGGCGCCGCGAGGCGGGCGACGAGGCGCTCGGTGCGCTGCTCCGGCGCCGGATCGGGGACGAGGCGACCGAGACGCTGGTCGCCCCGCTCCTCGGTGGCCTGTTCGCCGGCGACATCGACCGGCTGAGCGTGCTCGCCACGTTCCCCGAGCTCGCCGCCTGGGAGCGCGAGCACGGGAGCCTCGTGCGTGGCGCGCGCGCGCAGGCCAGGGCGGCCTCGGCGCACCGCGCGCCGGGCGCGGGCCCGTCACCGATGTTCCTGCGCCTGCGCGGCGGCCTCCGACGGATGACGGACGCGCTCGGCTCGGCGCTCGGCGCTCGGCGCCTGCATCTCGGCACGGTGGTGCGGGAGGTGGCGCAGGACGGATCGGGGTTCGTCGTGCGCGCCGGCGACGGGGAGATCCCGGCGGACGCCGTCGTGTTCGCGACGCCGGCGTACGTGACGGCCGGGTTCGCGCGAACGCTTGCACCGCGAGCGGTCCTCGGGCTCGAGGCGATCCCGTACGTCTCGACCGCGGTGGTGCTCATGGTGTACGCGGAGGGGACGGCCGAGCGCCTGCCGCGATCCTCGGGCTTCGTCGCTCCGCGCGGGCGGCTGGCGGTGAACGCCGCGACGCTCGTTTCGCGCAAGTGGCCCGATCCGGCGTTCGGCGAGCGCGCGGTCATCCGCTGCTTCGTCGGCGCCTGGGGCATGGAGGCGTCGCTCGGGGCCGCGGACGACGAGCTGATCGATCGTGTCTCCGGCCAGCTGGCGGACATCTTCGATCTTCCGCCCGAGCCCCGAGGCCGCCGAGGTGGTGCGCTGGCCGCGCGCGATGCCCCAGTACGAGGTCGGGCACCTCGAGCGCGTCGCCGCGATCGAGGCCGACCTCCCACCGGGGACGTTCGTCGTCGGCCAGGCCTACCGCGGTGCCGGCATCCCGGACTGCGTTCGCCAGGCCAACGAGGTGGCCGAGCGTGTGCTCGCCCATATGCTGGCGCTGCGATGAATGACCGTTTCCTGCGCGCGTGCCGCCTCGAGCCCGTGGACCTCACGCCCGTCTGGTTCATGCGTCAGGCCGGCCGGTACCTGCCCGAGTACCGCGAGGTGCGTGGCGACATGGACATCCTCGACACGTGCCGTCATCCAGAGGTCGTGGTCGAGATCAGCCTGCAGCCGCTGCGCCGGATGGCGCTGGATGCCGCGATCGTGTTCAGCGACATCATGGTGCCGCTCGAGGCGATCGGGCTCGGCATCCGGATCGCGCCCGGCACGGGCCCGGTCGTCGAGGACCCGATCCGAGCGGAGGCGGACCTCGCGCGCCTGCGCCCGCTCGAGCCCGAGGCCGATGAGCCGTACCTGCTCGAGGCGATCCGGCTCCTGCGCGCCGAGCTCGAGGTCCCGCTCATCGGGTTCTCGGGCGCGCCGTTCACGCTCGCGTCCTACCTGATCGAGGGCGGCCCCTCGAGGGATCATGCGCGGACGAAGGCGCTCCTGCACGGCCGTCCCGAGACGTGGGGGCGACTCATGGACGCGCTGGCGTCGATCTGCGTGGCTCACCTGCGCGCGCAGGTGAGCGCGGGCGTGCAGGCGGTGCAGGTGTTCGACTCGTGGGTCGGCGCCCTCGACCCCGAGGACTACGAGCGGGCGGTGCTGCCCTACTCGCGCAAGGTGTTCGAGGGCATCGCGGACCTCGGAGTGCCGCGTATCCACTTCGGCGTCGTGACGGGCGAGCTGCTCGGCCTGATGGCTCGAGCGGGGGGCGATGTGATCGGCCTCGACTGGCGCGTGCCGCTCGACGCGGGATGGGAGAGGGTCGGCTCGCAGCATGCGGTCCAGGGGAACCTGGACCCCGCGGTGTGCCTCGGGCCGTGGGGAGCGGTGCGGGACAAGGCCCTGCGGGTCCTCCAACGGGCGGACGGGCGGGCGGGCCACGTCTTCAACCTCGGGCACGGGGTGCTCCCCTCGACGCCGCCCGAGACGATGCAGCGTCTCGTCGACCTGGTTCACGAGACCGCTGAGCGCCCCACGTCGTGACCGACCGGGTGGTCGTCGTCGGGGCGGGCGTCGCCGGCCTCGCGACCGCGTACCGTCTCGTGCGGTCCGATCCGGCGACGGACGTCACGGTCCTCGAGCGGACCGAGCGCTCGGGCGGCCGCGTGGCGACGGTCCGCGTCGGCGACGTGGAGCTCGACGCCGGAGCGGGATCGTTCGCCGCTCGCAAGCCGAGCGCGGTGCGGCTCTGTCGCGATCTCGGCCTCGAGCTCGAGTGGCCGCGGGCACACGGCTCGTTCGTATGGACGGACCGTGGCCTGGTGTCCCTGCCGGCGACGGCACTCGGCATCCCGAGCGAGATGGACGAGATCGCGCGGTGGAGTGGGATGTCGCGCCGTGGGAGAGCGAGGGCGCTCGCCGACCTCGTCAAGCGGCCTGTGCGCGGCTCGCAGGACGAGACGATCGGTTCACTGGCACGGCGGCGGCTCGGCGATGAGTGCGTCGAGATGCTGGTGCAGCCGATCCTCGGCGCGCTGTTCGCCGGAGACGTGGACCGCCTCGGTCTGGCCGCCACGTTCCCCGAGCTCCGCTTCTGGGAGCGGGAGCGCGGCGCGCTCATCCACGGGGCGCACGCCGCACAGAAGCTCGCTCGCGATGCGGGTCCGATGTTCGCCCGCCCCACCTCGGGGTCCAGGCGCTCCCCGTGGCCCTCGCCGACGCCCTCGGCGAGCGGGTCCGGTGCCGCGTCGCGGTGAGGGGCATCAGGGCCGAGGGCTCGGGGTTCGTGGTGAGCGCGGAGCCCGGCCAGATCTCCGAACGGGAGGTCGCGTTCGTCGGCCCCGCGCTCATCGAGTTCTCGGCGCGTGCGGTGGTGCTCGCGATGCCTGCTCCGTCCGCCGCCGCCCTGCTCGAGCCGCTCGCACCGTCCGCCTCTCGCGAGCTGAGCGCGATCGCATACGCGACGAGCGGCGTCGTGTTCCTCGTCTATCCGGCGGGGACCGCGGACGCGCTGCCCGAGGCCGCGGGCCTCGTCGTGCCACGCGGCAAGGCGCCGATGTTCTCCGCATCGTTCGTCTCGAGGATGTGGCCGGGTCCTGCGTCCGGCTCGCGCGCGGTCGTTCGATGCGAGATCGGGGGGATCGGGGCCGAGGACGTCGTCGATGCGCCCGACGCCGAGATCGTCGAGGCCGTGGCCCGGCACCTGGCGGCCGTCCTGCCGCTGCCGCCCGCGCCCGAGCACTCGGCCGTCGTGCGGTGGCCGAGCGCTCGGCCGCAGTACGGCGTCGGTCACCTCGAGCGGGCCCGCGCGGTGGTCGAAACGCTGCCGCCCGGTATCTTCGTCGTGGGGGACGCCTTCGGTGGGGTCGGCCTGGCCGACGTGGTCCGAGGGGCGAACGAGACCGCCGAGCGGGTGCGCGAGCATCTGGCCGGCGCCGAGCGGGAGCGGGTGCGATGAGCCAGACCGTCTACGCGCTGTATCCGGTGTTCAAGGCCTCGAAGGCCTTCCGAGATCTGAACCTCGACGACGCGGCGCGAGAGGTCGAGGACCTCTTCGAGGGATGGGACGGCCGCGTGACGGTGCGCGGCGTGTACTCGACCGTCGGGTTCCGCGCCGACTCGGACCTGATGCTGTGGCTCGTCGGACCCACCCCTGAAGACGTGCAGCAGGCGCTCGTCGCGTTCGGTCGGAGCCGGGCGGGACGGGCGCTCGATCTGTCGTGGACGTTCATGGGGGCCGTGAAGCCCGCCGAGTTCACCGCAGATCACGCGCCGGCGTTCGTGAAGGGCGAGGCACCGAAGCGCTATCTGAACGTCTACCCGTTCGTGCGCACGCCCGAGTGGTACCTGCTCTCGCGGGACGAGCGCGCCGAGATGCTCCGCGAGCACGGTGTCATCGGGCGCGAGTACCCGGATGTCCTCGCGAACACGACGAGCGCGTTCGGCCTCAATGACTGGGAATGGATCTTGGCGTTCGAGGCAGACGAGCTCGACCGGCTGGTGGACTGCATCCGCCGGCTACGCGACGCGCAGGCGCGACGGTTCACGAAGGTGGAGGTCCCCTTCGTGACCGGCATCCGCAAGGACGTGCGCGCGGCGTTCGCCGACCTCGCGTAGGTCCTCCGCCGCACGGCCATGGCATCATGTGAACGAGCGACAGGGAGGTCTGCCGTGGCACATGCGAAGGACAAGGGCGAGAAACACCAGAAGAAGGCCGCCCAGAAGAGCATCAAGGAGAAGCGCGCCACCAAGAAGGCGAAGAAGGAGAGCGCGCGCCCGCAGCACCTGACGACGACCGGCGAGTAGTGTTCGAAGACCTCCTCCGAGCCTGGGACGGCGAGGAGGCCGCCGTCCGGTACGACGCGGCGACGGACACGTGGATGTTCATCTGCGTGCACTCGACGCGCCTCGGTCCCGCCGCGGGTGGGACCCGCATGAAGGTCTACGCGGCGCCGAACGATGGGCTCCGCGACGGCTTGCGGCTGTCGGTCGCGATGACCAGCAAGAACGCCGTGGCGGGCCTGCCGCTCGGCGGTGGGAAGGCGGTGCTCGCGGTCCCCGAGGTGCCGCAGGGCGACCGCCGGCGCGAGGTGCTGCTCCGGTACGCGGGGCTCGTCGAGGCGCTCGGCGGCACCTACGTGACCGCGTGCGACATGAACATCTCCGAGCGCGACATGGACATCGTCGCCGAGCGCACGCCGCACGTCATGGGCCGCAGCGTCGAGCGCGGGGGCTCGGGCAGCTCGGCGCCATCCACCGCGGTCGGGGTCTTCCACGGGATCCGGGCCGCGGTCGCGCACGCGTTCGGCTCGGACGCTCTGACAGACCGGACGGTGCTGATCCAAGGTGTCGGCGCGGTGGGCCGGGTGCTTGCCGACCTCGTGGCTGAGGAGGGCGCACGACTGATCCTGTCCGACGTCGACGAGGCGAGGTCGCGCGAAGCCGCAGCCGCGCTCGGCGCCGAGGTCGTACGGTCCGATGAGGCGACCTCGACCGCGTGCGACGTGCTCTCGCCGTGCGCGACGGGCGGGGTGCTGAACGAGACGACGATCCCTGCGCTCCGGTGCCGTGTGATCGCGGGCGCAGCGAACAACCAGCTCGGCACGCCCCAGGACGCCGACGCGCTCGCGAGGCGAGGGATCGTGTACGCGCCCGACTACGTGGTCAACGCCGGCGGGATCGTCCACCTCGCCTCGCTCGAGCTGCTCGGGGAGGACGAGGCTCGGCGCGACGGGCGCCTTCGGGAGATCGGGGACACGCTCACCGAGTGCTTCCGCATCTCCGAGGTCGAAGGCATCTCCACCGCAGCCGCCGCCGAGCGCATGGTCGCCCGGAGTCTCGCCGCGGGACCCGCTGCTTGACGCACCGGGGCGGAGCCCCGAGCATCGACCGCATGGGACGAGACCTCGCGTCGATGGAGTGCATACCGTGCCGCGGTGGGATCCCGCCGCTCACGCACGACGAGATCGCGCCGTACCTGCAGGACCTCGGCGGGGACTGGCGCGCGGTGGACGACCATCACCTCGAGAAGGAGTACCGGTTCCGCGACTTCGGTGAGGCGCTCGACTTCACGAACCGGGTCGGCGAGCTCGCGGAGGACGTGGGGCATCACCCGGGCATCGAGCTCGCATGGGGCCGGGTGAAGCTCACCGTGTGGACGCACAAGATCGATGGCCTGAACGAGGCCGACTTCGTCTTCGCCGCGAAGGCCGATGCCGTCCTTCGATCCGCGCCGGGTTCGTCCCGGCGGGCCCAGCGGAGCCGCCCACGCTCCTCGTAGCCGGCACCGCCTCTACGGGGTCGGGGTCGGAGCCGGCGTCGACGTGATGATCGCATCCCCGAGGTCCGTGAATCCGATCGGGTAGCGCTCCTCGAGGATGTCCTTCACCTCGGGGTACGGGGTGAGGAGCCGGAAGATCACCACGCGATCGTTGTCCCGGTCGGCGATGGCCCACAGCCCGTCGGGGCCGGCTGCGAGCTGCTCGGGGAACCGGAACGAGCCGTCGTTCGAGCCCGCGCGTCCGAACTCGGAGAGGAGCTTCCCGTCGGGTGATAGGACCAGGATGTGACCGGTCCCCATCCCCTCGCCGTCGGCGCGGAACGTGTCGACCACGTAGATGTTGCCGTCCGGCCCGACGGCGATACCGCGGGGGAGCATCCAGAAGGAGACGATCTCGCCGTTCACGTCGCGACCTCCCGCGGACCAGAGCCACCGGCCCTGCGAGCCCAGCGCGACGATCCGGCGGTTCATCGTGTCCGCGACGTAGATCCTCCCGGTCTTCGGATCGGCGTCGATCGCGTCGACGAAGCTGAACGCCCCCAGCTGGGCGCCGGCGACGCTGTGCTTCTTGTAGGTCGCTCCCCACCGTCCGACCACGTGCCCGGCCTCGTCGAAGAAGTAGAGGCCGTCGTTGCTCGAGACCACGATCCGGCCTCCCGCGACCTCGACGTCGTAGGGAGTGAATCCGTTGTCACCGAAGATCTTCATGTCCTGGTCGTCCGCCGGGAGGTGCCCGGCGTACGCGCCGGTGCTCGCGATGTAGATCTGGACCAGGCGGTTGCCGACGTCGGCGACGTACAGCCGGTCACGTGCCGGGTCGACGATCAGGCCATACGGGGAGAAGAGCTTCCCTGGATCCTGCACACCGACCGATCGGATGTAGCCGCCGTCGTTCGTGTACTCCTCGACCCGGGCGAGGCCCGAGTTGGAGATCCAGACGTTGCCTTCGCCGTCGAACGTCACCCCGAGCGGCTTCAGGAGGAGCTCGTCGACGCCGTCGCCGTACCCGTAGATCGTCGTGACGACCTGGATCGGGTAGCCGGCCTCGGCACCAGGTGTTGGCTTGGACTCGGGCCAGAGCAGCCAGATCAGCAACCCGAGCAGGGCGAGGGCCGCGATGCCCAAGATCCACAGGAGGATGCGGAGGAGGCGTCTGGTCGTGCGATCGTCCTCCTCCCCTTCCTTCCTCACGGGCTGCGTCGTTTCCTCCGTGGGTTCTGTACTGATCGACATGGTGGGTCTGCCTCCTCGCCGGCTCAGGAGCCGTCCTGGGCGTCTGGTGTGGTTCAGTCGGTCGAGTGCCTCCGTGATCCGCTCGTCGCCGGGTGCGAACCGCAGGGCCTCCTCGTACTCCTTGATGGCCTGGCGCCGCTCGCCGAGTTGCTCGAACGCCTGTGCCAGGCCGAAGTGGGAGTCGAACAGGTAGGACAGGTTCGCGATCGAGCGCTGGTACGCGTCGCGCGCGCCCTCCGCGTCCCCCCGCACGAGCAAGAAGTCACCCGTCGCGATGAGGACCACCGCCTTGTCCTCGGGCGCGGCCTTCTTCGCCGCCGCCTGGAACAACGCGATCGCCCGCTCCGCATCGACCTCGCGAAGGAGCAGACCGAGCTGGAAGTTCGCGACCCAGTTCTCCGGATCCAGCCTGAGCGCTTCCTCGAACGCCGCCTGAGCCTTCTCGATCCGTCCCGCGCCGAGGAGCGCCAAACCGAGCCCCGCCTGCGCATCCGCACTCTCCGGGTTCTCCGCGACGGCCTGCTCCCACTGACTGAGCGCCTGTTCCGTCTTCGATGGCGCGGATCCATCGGGGCGCAGCTTCACGACCAGGACCGCCGCTCCGAGGATCATCACCGCGAGGGTCAGGGCCAGCACCCCCACGATCAGCGTCCGCGACTGCCGCCCCGGGTCCTTCGTCACTTCCGCTCGAGCGCTCATGTGAGGTCCTTCCACCAGTCGTTCATCACGACCACGACGTCCGCGTCGGTCCTGGCTCGCTCGAGCCACGCCGCGTAGGCCTGGTCCCTCTCATCCTTCAGCAACGTTTCGCGGATCGACCGCCGCACCTCGAGGAGCGGGGACGTGTGACCGTCTGTCCCCTGGTAGTCGACCTTGTTCTCGCGGTAGTACTCACGGATCTCCTTGCCGGTCACGGTCACGTCCTTCGTCACGGCGACGTAGACGCGGGATCCGATGAGTTGGAGCTCGATGCGACGCTCGAGCTCGGCGTAGGAGATCCCCTGGTCGGCGAGCCACCCGTCGAGGGTCTGTCCCTCGCCGAGCATCCCCTGGATGCTCGCGACGGAGCTCTGGATGTCGGCGTCAGTGATCTCGATGCCTCGCGTCTTCGCCTCCGCGCGCAGGACCTGGTCGCTCACGAGCGACCCGAGGATCACGTCGTGCCAGTCCTCGCCGAGGACCGAGGTGAGGTCGCCGTGCAGCGTCGTGAGTCCGTCGATGCGGGACTTCGCCTCGCCCAGGTACACGGGCTGGCCGTCGACGGTGGCGATCACCGGCCCGAGATCGAGCGGCGCCGAGGACCCGGCGGTGGACCCCGGTTTCGCCGTCGAGTCGTGGCCGAGGAGGGAGACGACGCCGACCGCGAGGAGGAACAACGCGGCGAGGGCGCCGGAGAGGAGGGCGATCTGCTTGGTGCGGGTCATGGTCGGACTCCTGCGGATGGGAGGGGTCTGGGTTGGAGCGGGTTGATGTCCGTGACGGCGTGGCAGCGGTCGGCGCACCAGTTCACGGTGTGGCACCCGCTGCACGACGAGCCGCCGAAGGCCGCCTCGCTGCCGTGGGAGGTCAGCCATCCCGCGGGGTGCGGTTGCGCGTGGCACAGGGCACACGTGGACTTCTCGTGGCAGGCCAGGCACGTCGCTTGGTCCGTGCCCGAGAAGCTCGCCGTGATCTTCGGATCTGGGTGCTGTCCGCCGAAGCTGTTCTTCGGGTGGCACACGGCGCACTCGACCACGCTGTCCTTCGGTGCGCCGAGGTAGTAGAAGTGGGGAAGTGACGCGGGCGGGTGGCAGTAGCCGCACTGGTCCTTCTCGTTCACCTCGGAGTGGCAATCGGCGCACGCGCTCTCCTGCGGCCTCGGAGGGTTCGGATGCGGGTTCGACGGGTGGCACACGACGCACTCGACGCCGAGCTCCGCGTGCAGCGGGTGGTCCATGTAGACGCCGAAGCGGCGCTGCGTGCCGTAGTCCGGGTGGCACCCGACGCACGCCGTGAACTCGGGGTTGACGCTCGGGACCGCCCGGCCCTGCCAGAGCGGGAGGATCCAATCCTCGTACACGTCGTGCGCCTTCTCCGCGGTCCTCGAGCGGAAGCCAGGCTTCCCCTCCGTGCCCGCCCAGACATCCTTGACGTCCGCGGCGACGGCCTCGAGGCGCTCGTTCGCACTCGGGGATACGAAGACGAAGACGACCAGCGCGGCCTCGGCGAGCAACAGGGTGAGGATGACGAAGATGAGGACGAACAGGCCCCGCGAGCGACGCCGCCGGCTCATGATGAGCCCCCGGCGAACAGGCCCTGTTCGCGGTGGACCCCGTGCTCGGCATGACAGGTCGTGCAATCCGTCTTCGGGTGGCAGAGCAGGCAGGGTGTCACCGGGGCGTCCTGGAGGTCGCGCCAGTGCTCACCGAGCCAGCGGACGTTGTGGGGGATCTCGGTCCCGTGGCAGCCGGAGCAGAACGTCTGAGGATGGCAGCCGTCGCACGCCTGGATCCCCAGGGTCTCCTGCGTGGGGCCGTGGGCCGTGATCCAGTCGTCCGGGTGCGGGTAGGTCTCACGGAAGTGACAGGCCTCACAGAAGCGGTTGTCGTGACAGTCGACGCAGGTGTCCGGAGCGCTGACCGCGTCCTCCCCGTGGGTCTGGACGTAGAGGGGCGGGTGAACGTCGCCCTCGGCCTGCGCGACCGGACGCTGGAAGCCCGCGAGGCGGAACGGCGCGTGTGCCACCTCCCCGTGACACGACTCACACGTGGCGCCCGTGGTGTGCGCGGCGGCAAGATCGGGGGTGGTGGCGATGTTGTCGTGGCACGACTCGCACGACCGTGCCTCGAGCACGCCGTGGGCCACGTTCCAGGGCGTGAACTCGGCGATCGCCTCGCGGGCGAGCGTCGGCAGGTACCGCAGCGAGCCGGCCAGTCCGGAGCCCGTGTGGCAGGCGAGGCAGGGAACGTCCTGGTGCACGGACCTCGCCGCGGACTGCACCGCCGGCTCGACCTCGTGACAGGAGGAGCAGAACGAGTCCGACGACGCGACCCGGTTCCACCCGACGAGCAGCATCGCCACGAGGAGGAGCCCGCCGAGCCCGCCCAGCGCCTTGAGCGCGAGGTGCCTCGGCGGCCGAGGCTCCTCCTCTGCGACCGCGGGCTCGGGCTCTGCGACCGCGGGCTCCTCCTCTGCGACCGCCTCTGCGACCGCGGGCTGGGGCTCTGCGACCGCGGACTCGGGCTCAGGCTCAGGCTGCGGCTCCTCGCCTTCGGCATGCGTCTCGTCCTCGGGCCGGTCGTGGTGGCCCACGCTTCCTCCTAGTTGCCGCCCCCGGTGTCACCCTGGGCGGACCCACCGTTCTGTCCCGGTCCGCTGTTCGCGCCGGTCGCGCCGGTGGCTCCGGTAGTGCCGGTCGCCGCACTGAGGTCCGGGTGTCCCGAGGGCAGCCCGCCGGCGATCTGGTCGTCGGTGAGCGGTGGCGCGACGGGGAACTGTCCCGTCGTGTCCTGGACGCCGACCACCGGCGCCGGCTCGTCGTACATCGCGGTCACGACGATCCCGGCCCCGAAGGCCAGGGCCATGAAGACGACGACGAGCCACAGCTCGACCCGAACGCGGAGCACCTCCCCGAAGGCGGAGCCCCTGCGGTCGTCATCCGGTGTCCTGGTGCTTGCCATCTCTGACCTCCTCAGTCATCAGGTCGAGGGGCTCGGCGTCGGCGACGGGGGACCAGGCGTCGTGGTGACGCCGGGCGTGACCCCGCCCGTCAGCAGAGCCTCGTCGGTCTGCAGATCCTCGTTCGTGAAGTTCTCCGGGCCCTGCCGGTGGCAGGTCTTGCACGTTGCGGTGGCGTGGCACTGGAAGCAGGCCTCGGCGCCACGGTCCGCGACGACGCGCGGGTGCCATCCGATCCACGTGGACGAGGCCGGGCCCTGTGGGTGGTGGCACGTGTCGCACTCGTCGCGCTCGACGAGCGGCTGGCGCGGATGACACGTCTCGCACAGCTCCGGGTCCGCGAAGAACGCCTCGGCATGCGGGCGCTCATTGAATCCCGCGGCGTGCGGGAGGGGGAGCCCATGGCACGAGTCGCAGAAGCTCTGCTCGTGGCAGGAGGCGCAGTCGAAGGGGTTCGCCTTCGCGGCGTCCGGGTGCCGCTCGGGCAACCAGTTCGCAACGAGGTGCGTGGCAGGCTCCGGATTCAGCTCCGGCGGATGGCAGAGCGAGCAGTCGCCGGGGGCCTTGGCGTCCGGCCTCGTCGAATGGCACTGATAGCAGGTGGTCATCCTCGGGCGGTTGATCTGGTCCTTCTCGTGCGTGTTCGCGACATGGCACGCGGCGCAGTCGGAGACCCCGATGCCGAAGTGCGCCTCATGGGTGAACAGCAGGTTCGGCAGCTCGCCGGCCTTGAAGACGCGATCGAGGTCACCGTGACAGTCGGTGCAGTCCAGGAACGTGCTGGCTGCGGGCTGCATCGGCGGACCATCGACGGGTTCGGGAGTCCTCCCGCCGCAACATGCCGATGATGAGGAGGGCGACGAGGAACAGCAGGACCGCGGGCACCGTCCAGCCCGGTCCGCGCCTCCAGCGGTCGCGAGCTCGCTCATCCATCTTCGCTCACCTCACGTCCGGGTTCCCGGTGCCATGCCGGGTTGGTGCTGCGGGATTGTCGTTACCGCCATCGTTCTTCCCTTGCTAGGCACTCGGGCTCACCGCCGGCGAGGGCGCAAGGAGGGCCTCATCCGCGGAGAGGTCCTCGGTGCCTCCCCGGTGACAGGTGCTACACGTTCGGTCGGAGTGGCACTCGAAGCACGTCTGTCCGCCGACCTCCTTGACCACGGTGGGGTGGAACTGGATCCATGCGACGTCTTGCGGCCCCTCTGGGTGGTGGCAGGTGTCGCAGAAGTCCCGGCGATCCACGGGTTGCGCGTGGCAGTTCTCGCAGAGCTGCGGGTCCTCGAAGTACACGAGCGGATGCGTGTCCTCGATGAAGAAGTCCTCGTGCGGCATCTCCAGCCCGTGGCACGAGTCGCAGGTGGCCTGTTCGTGGCAGGTGAGGCACTCGAACCGGTCCTCGAGGGCCGCCTCCGAGTGGGCCAGCGTCACCCAGTCGTCGGCGAGATGAGAGGTCGGCTTCTGCCGCATCCCCGGCGGGTGGCAGGTGTCGCAGGACCCGGGCGCGATCGCCTGCTCGCTCAGTCCGTGGCAGATGAAGCAGCGGGACATCGTGGGCTTGTTGATCCTGTCGGGCTCATGGGCGTTCGCGGGGTGGCACACCGCGCACTCGGACACGCCTTTGCCGAAGTGCATCTCGTGCGTGTACAGGAGCTGGGGAACCAGGCCTGCCTTGAACGCCTTGTCCAGGTCCTTGTGGCAGTCGGGGCAGCCGAGGAATGCCTCGCTCGTGACCTGGAGCGATGGGGACGCGGTGGGAGCCGCCGCACCATCGGTGGGGTCGCTCGAGCGCCAGGCCAGGGCGACCGCGACCAGCGCGAGGCCGACCGTGACGAGGGGCACGAGCACCATCAGCACCACCGGGATCTGGCGCTTCGGCTTGGGCTGCTCCATCACGTTCCCCCGTCACCCTTGAGGCTGAGGAGGTAGGCCGCGAGCGACCGGAGCTCAGCCTCCGAGAGCTGGTAGCCGGGCATCGTGCTCTCGGGCGGGCCGCCGATGCCGGTGAAATGAAGGAGCACACGCTCCTGTGCATCGGGCTTGATCCCGAACGAGGTCAGCACAGGACCCCGATCCCCGCCGACGCTGCCGATGGTGTGACAGGTGGAGCACCCGAACCGTTCGTAGATGGACTGGCCCGCCGCCTCGGCGGCCGTGAGGTGTGTGCCCTCGCGCGTCATCGGCACCTCGGCGGTGAACGCTAGGTACGTGAGCGCACCGAGTCCTGCCATCGCGGCGAGCGCGACGAGCCGTGGCCACAGGCGCACCGGGCGCGTCCCGGGGAAGAGCGCGTGCGGACGCGCCCGACGATCGATGAAGGGGAGGCCGACCAAGAGGCCGATCAAGACCGAGGGGATGACGAAGGTGCCGAGCACCTCGGTCTTGCCCGGGAAGTACTTGAGCATCTGGAAGGCCCAGAGGAAGTACCACTCCGGGCGGGGAACGTACCCGGATGCCGTCGGGTCCGCCCTCTCCTCGAGCGAGGGCTCCGTCAGCGCGGCGATGACGACCAGCACGACCAGGAAGCAGAGGGCCGTGATCGCCTCGAGGAGGGCGAAGTCGGGGTAGAAGGGCATGGGCTTGCGGCTCGGGACCGAGGTATCGTCCGCGAGGGGGAGCTCACTCGGTTCAGCCAGCTGCGCCATCTCGATCCTCCTTCACAGCGGCTCGGCGATCCCCTGCTTCCGGATCATCGCGAAGTGCAGCAGCATCCCGACGATGAGCACGACCGGAAGGATGAAGACGTGCAGGGCGTAGAAGCGAACGAGCGTCAGCGCGCCGAGCTCCGCCCCGCCCCGAAGGAAGTTCGCGGCCGTCGCACCGATGAACGGGATGGTGCCGACGATGTTCAGGCCGACGTTCGTCGCCCAGTAGGCCTTCTGATCCCAGGGGAGCAGGTAGCCGGTGAAGCCGAATCCGAGCACCAGCATGATGAGCACGACGCCGAGCACCCAGTTGAGCTCGCGCGGCTTGCGGTAGGCCTTGTGCACGAAGACACGAACCATGTGGAAGAAGACCAGGGTGACCATCGCGTAGGCGCCCCAGCGGTGCAGGTTGCGGACGATGCTCCCGAACGGGATCGAGGTCTGGAGGTACGCCACGCTGTCGGTGGCGTGGTCCGGCGACGGGATGTAGAAGAACGCCATCATGATGCCGGTGACCACCTGGACGATGAAGGTGAAGAACGTCAGACCTCCGAAGCAGTGCAGCCACGTGATGTGCCGCGGAACCGGGTGGTCCATGACGCGGGTCGCCACCGGTCGGAGCTTCAGGCGCTCCTCGATGAACTCCTTCGTGCCTGCGAACACGGTCGCACTCCTTCAGGTTGTGATCCGCTCGAGGTCGTCGTTGACCTGGAACAGCTTCCCCACGTACAGCACGTCGTTCTCGACCTTGTACTCGTAGCGATCGAGAGGTCGTGGCGGCGGCCCTCCGGTCACGCGGCCCTCCTCGTCGAACAGCCCGTTGTGGCACGGGCAGAGGAACTCCTTGTCCTTGTCGCTCCAGTTGTAGGGGCAGCCGAGGTGCGTGCAGCGGTCGTCGTAGATCGTGAACTCGCCGCCCCCCTCGTTGATCACGTAGATGGCGACGTCCTTCGGCGCGGCCTTCATGTAGGCGTCCTCGACGAGCGAGGTGAAGCTGGTCAGCACGGGAACGCCGACCACGCTCAGGTCGGGCTCACCGGGCTCTGGCTTGCCGATGCGCGCGACCGGGCTCCACCCCAGGTCCTCCTTCCGGAAGCTCGGCGACACGACGGCGACCGCGGCCGGGATGCCGAGCGCGGCCGCGATCCCGGCGGAGACCCACCCGAGCGTCCCTGCGAGGAACCGCCGACGCGTCATGGGTTTGGACGTCAGCACCTGGCGGGCGCGCGTGATCAGCCCGGGACGCTTGCGTGGCGCCGCCTTCGCGACGTCCACGCCCGGCAGCGTCATCTGCTTCGGCTCGGGCTTCCTACCGCGTCGCTTCCGCATGCCCCCTCCCTCCCGCTAGCCGCCCGTGCCGGTCGGTGCCGAGGGCGTCGGCATCTCTCCCGGCGGCTTCTTCCCGACGTGACACAGGTTGCAGTCGAGCGGAGCGATCTCGTCGTTGTGGCAGGTGAGGCATGTCTGCATCGTCGGGTGAGTCGCCGAGCCCGCTGGGACCGCGGAGCCGTGCGCCACCGTCGAGTGGCAGAACATGCATTTGCCGCCGCCTTCGAGGATGTCCCTGTGGCTCACGAGGATCCCGGTATCGGCGCTGTGGATGCTGGCGTCCGTGATCTCCTCATGGCACTGGAGGCACGCCGCGTTCGAGACCGCCGCGTTGAACGACCAGTCCTCGTAGTCGCCCCGGATGTAGTTCGCGACGACCTGGAGGCCGGCGATCTTGCCGCCGACGAAGCCGAAGAAGCCCGGAGTGAGGTGGCAACTCTCGCAGTTGACGTCGGCATGCGGGGACTGCTCCCACGCGGCGATGTACGGCTCCATCACGTGGCATCGAGCGCAGAACGAGGGTTGGGACGTCCACCAGAAGCTGGCTCCCGCGAACAGGACGACACCGATGCCCATGAACCCCATGAGGCCCACCGTCGCGACGAAGAGATGGCGCTTCTTGACCGGCGCGAGTGCCGCCCTCGTCGAGGCGAGCGGCCCCTTCGCTCCTTCGAGATCTCCTCCCGCGGTCTCCGGGGTCCCCGACCCGTCGGAAGCTTCGCTCGGCTCGGCGCCGGCAGCGTCGCTGACATCCGCGTGCTCATCGGGCCCGGTCGCCGGCACCTGGTCCGTACCCGGGGTTCCGCGTCTGCGCCGTCTGAAGATCATCGCGCGATCTCCTCCGGGCGGGCCATGTCTACGCTTGTTCCGTCGCCGGCTACGTCGCCCTCCGTCGTTCCATCGATGCCGAACAGCCAGCGGGCGGCCTGCAGCAGGGACTCATCGCCCCTCGCGCAAGCCTCCTTGGCTCGAACGGTCGGCGTGTGCACGACCTTGCGGACCGTGCGGCGGATCGCCTGCTCGACGGCGGCACGCTGCCGCTCGTCCAGACCCGGGATCCGCGCCGCGGCCGCCGCTTCCCGCTCGGCGACGCCGGTGGCCCGCGCCTGGATCGCGGCCACGACCGCGTCTGCGGGCTTCGAGCGGAACCAAGCGACGCACTTCTCCGCCTCGATGAGCGCGACCTCGTTCGCGGCGCCGATCTGTGCCTCCCGCCCGCCCGGCACCGTGAACCCGTCGTGGTCGAGGCGAGCGAGGTCGAACAGGTCGAACCCGTCCTTGCCGCCGTCGAGCTCGGCCGTCGTCGGATGGATGTTCCTCGGCAGGCCGAGGTCGACGACCACGAGCGGACGACCCGCGCGCCCGCCGATGATCCGGCGGAAGGCTGGGGGCCCGAGCAGCGGCTCGGTCGTCGAGGTCGCGAACACGGCCGCGTCCACGTCGCCGAGCGCGCCCTCCAGCTCCTGGATCGGGAGCGCGTCCGCGTCGAACCCGTCCGCCAGCTCCTGGGCGGCCTCTGGGCGCCGAGCGGCGATCCGCACGTGGGCGCCCGCATGCGCGAGCGCGCGGATCGACGCGGCTGCCATCTTCCCGCTGCCGACCACGAGCACCTCGCGTCCGGTCACGCCGCCGAGCGTCGCGTCGATCGCCCGGACGCCGGCGCGGGGGAAGGAGTCCGTCGCCCGCGCGAGCCCCGTGGTCGAGCGTGTGCGCTTCCCGGCCTCGAGTGCCCAGCGGAACAGGCCGTGCAGATGGGGTCCCACGGCACCGAGCGCGGACGCCGTCTTGTACGCGGCGCGCACCTGCCCTTGGATCTCGGACTCGCCGGTGACCATCGAGTCGAGTCCTGCCGTGACGCCGAACAGGTGCCGGATGACGTCGTCGCCGACGAGGACGAGGGCCCTGGTCCGCGTCCATCCCATCGGCAGGTCCTTCAGATCCTCGAGGAACAGGCGGATCTGCTCGGCGGCGGCGTCGGGGTCCTTGGCCCAGGTGTAGATCTCGATGCGGTTGCACGTGGAGAGGACGAGCGCCTCGCGGACGTCGGGAGCTCGGAGCAGGCACGGCAACGCCTCCAAGAGCTCCTCCGCCCGGATCGCGGCCCGCTCGAGGTCCTCGAGCGGCACGTCCCGGTAGCCGACCGTGAGCGCGAGGAGCGGCATCAGGCCTCACCCCTCGCGGCGGGGTCCGCCGTCCGGGCGCGCTTGCCCTGCCCGTTGCCAGCACCCCAACCGAAGCCTTCGGCCGACACGACCGCTGGGGCGCCGACCGCCGAGGGGTCCGACCCAGCGTCCGGCCCCGCCACCACGGCGGCGAAGCTCACGTCGAGCGTCTCGCGTAGCCGCTCCTGCGCCTCGCACAGGTAGGGGAAGGCGGGGCAGTTGCGGACGTGGCCGCACTGGGCCGGCGTCTGGAGGCATTCGTTGATGCACAGCGGTCCCTCGACCGCCTCGATGACCTCGAGCAGCGTGATGTCCTCGACAGGGCTTCGCGAGCGCGATCCCGCCGCCCACACCTCGACGGGTGGCCAAGATCCCCGCCTTCGCGAGGGACTGCACGATCTTGCCGAGGAACGTTGGCGAGATGCCTTGGATGCGCGCCACCTGCGCGGCGCTCGTACGGCCGATCCGGGCGACCTCGACGACGCACCGGACCGCGTAATCGGCTTCACGGGTCACGAGCACGACCGCTCACCTCCCGGTCTCATCGGGCCCTCCCGCCTTTCGTGCGGGCGCCCTCGGCTCGCAGGAGCCGATCCTTCGCGGCAACACGCAGCCGCTTGTAGGTGCGCTCGTCCAGGAGTCCGCGGTCGAAGCTGAGGTCGAGTGCCGCGATCTCCTCGATGATGAGCTCGGGATCCTCCGCGTCGGGCTCGGGGGTCCTGCCGTTGCCCTCGGCGCGGGCGGGCTCGCGGTCGCGCTGACCGTTCGCCTTCGGCTCGACGGCACGGGCCTTGGCCCGCATCGGTCGCGCCGCGGTCCGGGCCGCGCTCGAGTGGCTCCGTGGGCCGCCCGCCCGGCGCACCAGCATCGTCACGAGCGCGCCGAGGAGCACGAGCCCGCCGACAGCAAGCAGGATCCACATGGCGGTCTTCGAGGATGACGAGGTCGCGCCCTCGCCCTGTGACATCGCGACGTCGATGGTGGTGCCGGCGGCGACGTTGTCGGCGGCGTACACCTGATACGTCACGCCCGTGTCGGTGACCGTTCCAGCGAGCCGGAGCGCCTTCGCGGTGACCTTGACGTCTTGCGGGACGAACAGCTGGAGGCTCGTCGTCGCGAACGGTGTGGTCAACGTGAGCTGCGACAGCGGTGGCGCGTTGTAGCGGACCGTCGCCGTGCTCGTCCCGGGGACGATCGGCGCCTGCGACACGTAGGTTTGACCGACGACGTCGCCCGGGTTCTCGAGGAACGTCCCCAGGTACTGGAGGTTCGTCGCACCCTGGGGCAGCGGCACCGTGACAACGGCACCCTCCGGTGCGCTCGGGTCGGCGCCACCGACGTACGCGGTGTCGGCACCGTTCGACCAGTTGAAGTCGTGCTGGACGGCGACGCCGTCCCCCTCACGGTCGACCCACACGATGTAGTCGGTCAGGATGACGTCGGCCGGGTCGGTCGTCGGTTCCCAGACGGTGAGCGTCTGCTCGACGGTCTGGCCAGCCGTGAAGCCGGTCGTGGCCGAGCGGAAGGCCGCATCCTGGTAGGTGGTCTCCAGCTGGTAACCGGCGACCCCGTCGGGCAGGTCGGCGAAGGAGAACCGCCCCTTCGCGTCGGTGCTGGCCGTCAGCGCTCCCAGGTCGGCCTCGACCGAGAAGAGCTGGAGCGTCACCTCCGCGTCCGCGAGCGGATCTCCGGAGGTGCCGTTCACCACCTTGCCCTGGATCGCGCCGGGCGTCTGAGCGCCGGCGATGGGTCCCGCCGCGAGCACCGCCACGGCGAGGATCGCCGGGAGTGCCAGGCGGAGCTTCCTCACGGTCCGTCGTTCCTTGGTGGTCATCCCCCACTCACCTCGTTCCTGCCGTCGCCAGGTCCGCACCGCACTTGCGGCAGAACCGGTCGTCGGGATCGATCGTCGTTCCGCATCCGGGACACGCGAGCGCCTCGAGCTCCTCGAGGACGTGCTTGCGTGCCGCGATCCGTCGCTCCAGCTCCCGCTCGAGCTCTTCGGTGGTCGTCCGCGCGCCGTCGGGCACTGCCTCGGGAGCGGGGACCTCGTCGGTCGTGTCCGTTTCGTGGATCGCCCGTGTGGTGGCCTCGATCTGCTGGAGGCGGCGGGCGCGGAACTTCTCGTACTCCTCCTGCGCGAGCTTGCCGGTCTCGAAGTCCATGTCGAGCTCGCGGAGCTGGGCGCGCAGGCGCTCGCGGTCGGCGTGCAGCTGGTCGAGCGTGACCTCCGCTGCGTATCGAAGGGGCGCCACGAAGGGGCGCGCGATCAGGTACACGACGCTGATCAACAGGACGAAGGAGGCGATCGCGACGGGGATCATCGGGCCACCTCCGGCTCCTCGAACGCGCTCGGCAGCTCGAGCTCCTCGAGCCCGCCGCGGCCGGCTCGGTCGGTGCGCCATGGCCAAGCGGCCAGGATGCCGCCGAGGACGATGATGACCATGCCGGTCCAGATCCAGAACACCGCGGGCTCGTGGAACACGAGCACCGACGCGGTGCGGGTCGTGGGGTCGACCGTGCTCATCACCACGTACAGGTCGGAGCCGATCGTCGAGCGCATGCCGACCTCGGTGACGCGCTGCTGGCCCGTGTACTCGGCGCTCTCGGCGCGGATCGTGCCGAGGTCCTCGCCGTTCGGGCCGGTTGCCCGGAACGTGCCGACGAGCGCGAACTTCACGGGCGTCTGGTCGAAGGTCAGGTCCTCGAACGTCACCGTGGTGCCGGCCACGCGAAGGGATTGACCGACGGTCATCTGCGACTCGACCTCCTGCTTCATCGTCACGTTGAAGGCGATGCCGGCGAGCATGATCACGACGCCGGCATGCACGATCGGGCCGCCGTACCGGCGCGGCGTGAACGCGAACAGGTTCAGCACCGCGCGCGGCCACGACTCACCGTGGTGCAGGTGTCGCGCGTTCAGTCCTCGGTAGATCTCGGTGGTCATGGTCGCGAGCACGAAGGCGCCGAGCGCGAGGACGAGCACGACCGGCAGGTGCTGACCGCGGTTCAGGACCGCGAGGGCGACGAACGTCACGGCGCCGATCGAGAGCGGGATCGCGAAGTTCCGCTTCAGATGCCGGCCGGAGGCTCGGCGCCACGCGAGCAGCGGGCAGGCGCCGACGAGCGCGACGGCGATCACCGCGAGCGGCGCCATCAGGGCGTTGAAGAAGGGCTGGCCGACCGAGATCTCGACGCCCCGGATGGCCTTGCTGACGATGGGGTAGATCGTTCCCCACAGCACCACGATGGTCATCGCGACGAAGAGCAGGTTCGTGAGCAGGAACGAGGCCTCGCGCGAGACCACCGAGCCGATCCGCCCGCTCGCACGGAGGGCCGGGAGCCGCCAGACGATGAGCCCGGTCCCGACCACGATCGTGATGAACGTGAACCCGAGGAGCAGCGGGCCCATCGTGGACTCGGCGAACGCGTGGACCGAGGAGATGATCCCCGAACGCGTGAGGAACGTCCCGAAGATCGACAGCGCGAAGGCGCCGACCGCGAGCGCGAGGTTCCAGACCGCGAAGCATCCCGCGCTTCTCCTGCACGACGACGGAGTGCAGGTAGGCGGTTCCGAGGAGCCAGGGGAGCAGGCTCGCGTTCTCGACCGGGTCCCAGGCCCAGTAGCCACCCCACCCCAGCTCGACGTACGCCCAGCGCGCGCCGAACAGGATGCCCGCCGTGAGGAGCACCCACGCCCAGAGCGTCCAGCGGCGCACCGAGCGGATCCATCGGTCGCCCAGGCGGCCGGTCACGAGCGCCCCGATCGCGAACGCGAAAGGCACCGTGAAGCCGACGAACCCCAGGTACAGCGCGATCGGGTGGACCCACTGGCCGTAGTTCTGGAGCAGGGGGTTCAGACCCTGGCCGTCGGGGGGCGCGACCGGCAGCGTGCGGAACGGGTTCGCGTAGAAGGTCACGAGGACCGTGAAGAAGGCGAGGACGATGCCGAGCGTGACCGTGACCCACGGCATCAGGTCGCGGTTCTTCGAGCGGTTCTGGAAGATGACCCCGGCGGCGACGAGCGCGAGGGTCCACGCCCAGAGCAGGAGCGACCCGGCCTGACCGGCCCAGAACGCACCGACCGTGTAGAAGCCGTCGAGGTCCTTGCTCGTGTACTGGGCGACGTACTCGACCCGGAAGTCCTTGCGGAGCAGCAGCACGATGAGTGCCAGCGCGGCGACCGAGAGCGAGACCGCGGCGGCCTTCATCGCACCCTCGGCGCTGCGGACGGGTTCCTCGCGCCCGCTCCTCGCACCGGCGATGCCGATCACGACCGCGTAGCCCGCCGAGATCAAGCCGAGGAGGAGCGCGAAGTTACCGAGCAGCGTCACGGCTCCTCCTTCCGAGCTTGCGCTCCTGCGAGAAGAGCCAGGCGAGGTAGCCGCCATACAGGAGCGCGGCCCCCACGTAGGCGACGATCAGGTAGACGGTGCTGTTGGTCATCGGGCCACCCCCTCGAGCTCGCGCTGCGCGCGCAGGCGGGCGACGGAGCGGCGCACGGACAGCAGGTACAGGAACAGGAACGTGAAGGTGGCGAGCCCCACGAGCAAGGTGACGAGCATCTGCCCCGGGAGGTCGCCGCCCTCGACGACGAACTGCGTCGGGTGCTCGGAGCGCCACCAGCGCGCCGAGAGGTACACGATCGGCACGTCGAGGAAGCCCACGATGCCGAGGACGGCCGAGAACCTCGCACGGCGGAGCGGCTCGGGCACGTAGCCGCGGAGCACGATGTAGGACAGGTAGATCAGCCAGAGCATCAGGAAGCTCGTGAGCCGCGGGTCCCACGTCCAGTACACACCCCAGACCGGCCGGCCCCAGAGCGGCCCGGTGATGAGCACCGCGGTCGTGAAGATCACGCCGACCTCAGCCGAGGACGAGGCCATGTCGTCCCACTTCCGTCTGCCCGTCGCGAGGAACGCGATGCTCGCGACGAACACCACCGCGAACGCGAGGAACCCGATCCACGCGCTCGGCACGTGGATGTAGAAGATCCGCTGAGCGGCTCCCTGGTTCGCGTCCTCGGGCGCGTAGAAGAGGGCCATCCCCAGCAGGACCGGCAGCGTCACGAGGGTCAACGAGCCCCACAGACGCCGCCGGGATCCCGGAACGGGCCCGGCGACGGCGTCGGGACGGCGCTCCCCCACAGGCTGTTGCACCGCGTCCGTCTTCACGTCGTTCACCTCACTCCTCCGTCACGTACTGGAACGTCACGAGGGCGACCAGCAGGAACAGGGCGTCGTAGCCGACCAGCAGGAGCAGCCACGAGAGCGTCCCGTCCGCCATGCCGCCCGAGAACCCGGCCTCGCTCACCTTCACGGCGGCGACCATCGCCGGCACGGACACGGGCATCACGAGCAGCGGGAGGATCGCCTCCCGACCGCGCGTGTTCACGGCCATCGCCGCGAACAGGGTGCCGATCGTCACCAGTCCGAGCGTCCCGAGGAACGCGCCGAGGACGACCAGCCATGTCCCGCCCCCCGGTCGGAGCTGGAGCAGGACGATGAACACGGGCAGGATCACGAGCTCCACCAGGAAGGTGAAGCCGAGGTTCGCGAAGAGCTTGCCGAGGAAGACGGCCTCGCGCGGGGCCGGGGAGACGAGCAGCCCCTCGAGGCACGCGTCGTCCTTCTCGATCGCCATCGAACGCCCCATTCCGAGGAGCGCGGCGAACAGGAAGGCCATCCAGAGCACGCCGGCGGCCACGCCCTCGCGGCCCTCGCCCCCGGTCGGGAACGAGAAGCTCGCCATCACGACGACCAGGAGCACGAAGAGCCCGACCGAGGCGACGACGTCCCGCGTCTTGAGCTCGAGCCGCAGGTCCTTGCCGGCGATCGCGAGCGCGGGGGTCATCCAGCTCATCGGTGGGCCTCCGCCCGGAGCAGGCCGAGGTACGTCTCGGCCATCTGGTCGGTGCGGCCGGCGATCGGCTCGTCGAGCGCGATCCGCCCGCCCGAGAGCACGAGCAGGCGCCGCGGCCCCGAGAGGGCGCGCACCACGTCGTGCAGGGTGAGCAGGAGGATGCGCTCGGGCGTCGCGAGCTCCTCGAGCAGCTCGGACAGTGAGGCCGCGGCCGCCTCGTCGAGCCCCGTGTAGGGCTCGTCCAGCAAGATCACGGCCGGGTCGTGGAGGAGCGCGCGGGCGAGCGCCACACGTTGCCGGGTTCCGCGGGAGAGAGCGCGGACCGGCTTGTCGAGCACATGCTTCACGTCGAGGCGCTCGACCGCGCGCTTGACGGCCTCCTTCGGATCATGGAGGCCGAAGAGCTTGGCGTGGAACCGGAGGTTCTCTTCGGTGGTGAGGTCGGCGTAGAGCATCGTCTCGTGCGAGACCACGCCGACGAGGGCGCGGAGCTTCGGGCCGGCCTTGCGCATCTCGATGCCCGCGATCGTCACGCTGCCGGCCGTGGGGGCCGCGAGTCCCGAGATCACCTTCAGCAGAGTCGTCTTGCCCGCGCCGTTCGCGCCCATCACGGCGACGAAGGAGCCCTGCGGGATCTCCAGGTCGACATGGTCGAGCGCGAGCTGGGCCCCGAACGCCTTCGAGACCTGCCGAAGGGCGATCCCGAGCGCGGGGCGACGGTCCACGGCTACTGCGTCTCCGAGGTCTTGGCCTGGAACTTCGATGGGCACTTCGCGAACAACGTGTCCGCGTGGAACACACCGTCGGTGCCCATCTGACCTTCGACGACGGCCTCACCCTCGTCACGGAGGGTGTCGGGCATCGGGCCCTCGTAGAGGATCGACACGGTCGAGGTCCCGTCGCTCACCGCGAAGGCGACCGTGCCGGATGTGGCGTCCGCCTGGATGGTGCCGTCCACGACCTCGCCCGAGAGCCGGACGTGTTCGCCCGGCATCTCCAGGACCTCGGTGGCCGTGTGGTAGTAGACGACCGAGCGCGTGAACATCGTGTAGCCCACGGCGAACAGGGCCGCGAGGACCGCGACGCCGAGGAGGACGAGCGGCAGGCGGCTCGGCCGGCGCTCGAATCCCTCGGGTGTGTCGATCTCGGGGAACCCGTACTCGTCGCTGTCGGCGATCCGAGGCATCTCTCCATCCCCTTCTCGCTGGTCAGGGGCTCGAACGTCTAAATCGGTGCGTTTTCGCCCTCTTTGGGGGAAATCGTGCGACGAGGCCTTAGGGTCTGTATGGGTCCGGTGACCCCCCACGCCCAGGCCGAAAGTCCAATGTTGACTCCTGGTCACGGTGGGAACGTCGCCGATATGGGACCCGAGCCGGGTGGAGGCGACCAGGTGGTGCTCGTGGGGAGTAACGACGAGATTGCACCTGCAACGACGCCGCTCTCCGCGGACGACGACCTGTTCCGCGACGAGACCGACGCGTCGCCGTCGCGAGGTGGTCGCGGTCGAGGCCTCGTGGTCGGCGCGGTCGTGGTGGGCTTGGCGCTCGCGATGGTGTGGGTGGCCACGGCAGCCCGAAACGGCGGCGGTCTCGGCCAGGACCCCTTCGGCCGGGCCGCGCCCGATTTCGAGCGGCCTCTCCTCGGCGGGCCCGGCGCGGGAGGCTGGGAGCTGCCCGCCGGCGGCGGGAGCGACGGCAAGGCTGCGACGCTCGCGCTCTCGGACCTGAGGGGCAAGCCCGTCGTCCTGAACTTCTGGGCGTCGTGGTGCGGTCCGTGCAAGGACGAGGCGCCGATCCTCGCCGCCGCCGAGCCCGGGTGGCGGGAGCAGGGCGTGATCTTCCTCGGCGTCGACTCCCAGGACGCGGTGAAGGACGCCTTGGCGTTCGAGGAGCAGTTCAAGATCCAGTACCGCAGCGTCCTGGATCCGGACGGCTCACTCGCGAACGAGTACGGCGTCTTCGGTTTTCCGGAGACCTTCTTCATCGACGCCGACGGCGTGATCCGGGCCAAGCAGGTCGGCCCGATCGATGCCGAGACGCTCCAGACGTACGTCGCCTCGATCGTGGGTTGACCGCGCTCGACGCGGGTGGGGGGCACCATGCACACGGACGCAGGGCCCGCCGAGGAGCGGGCGACACAGGTCCCGACGGCGCTCGCCGCGCTGCTCGTCGCGCTCTCGCTGCTCGTCGCGGGTGGCGCATGGGTCGCCGTCGCCACGCGCGGGGACCGTACCGAAGCCTCGGCACCGGTCACCGCGGCCGAGCTCGTCCTGCCGTCGACCCTCGCCGGCCTGCCGACTACCTCCCACCTCACGGGCCCGCAGGCCGTGGACGCGGTCACGGGCCGGCACCTCGGTGAGGTTCCCGTGGACGCTGCCGAGATCGCCGACTACGGCGGTGGGCAGGTGCTCGTCTGGGTCTCCTGGTCGACGGCGGTGCCCGCAGAGGACCTCGTCCGTCGAATGACCGCGCGGATCGCCGAGGGTGGGACCCCCTTCTCGGCTCCTCGCAGCCCGGCGGGCCTCGACGGCGTCTGGGTTACGGTGGGCAACGGCCAGACGCACTTCTACTTCGCGCGGAGCGGCGGGGTCTGGTGGCTCGCCGCTCGGCCGAACCTGGCTCGCGCGGCGGTCACCGAACTGCTGGAGGTGGCAGCATGAAACCTTCGGCCCGAGACGGACGAAGGGGCGAGCGAGTGTGCCGGTGAACTTCGAGCAGGCGCCGATCCTGCTCTTCTGGGAGACGACGAAGGCGTGCCGGCTCGCGTGCCAGCACTGCCGCGCCGAGGCGATCGCCGACCCGATGCCGGGCCAGCTCACGACCGAGCAGAGCAAGAAGCTCATCGACGACCTCCGCGAGTTCACCCCGCGGTTCCCCGTGATCGTCTTCACCGGCGGGGACCCGTTCATGCGCTCAGACCTGTTCGAGCTCGCGGCCCACGCGAAGTCCTACGGCATGCCGATCGGCTTCGCGCCGAGCGTGACGCCGCTGCTCACCCGCGAGATGGCCATCAAGATGCGCCAGGCGGGCTCGAAGACGGTCTCGATCAGCCTCGACGGTGCCAACGCCGCTACCCACGAGGGCGTTCGCGGCGTCGAGGACCACTTCGCCAAGACCGAGGACGCCGTGCGCATGCTGGTCGAGGAAGGCCACACCGTCCAGATCAACACGACCGTGATGCGGCGCAACGTCGAGGAGCTCGCCGACGTGGCGGCCCTGCTTTCCGATTGGGGCGCGCACATCTGGGAGGTGTTCTTCCTCATCCGCGTCGGCCGCGGCTCCGAGCTCGAGGAGCTGACGCCCTCCGAGAACGAGGACGTCGTGAACTTCCTGTACGAGGCCTCCCGCTACGGCTTCATCGTCCGCACGGTCGAGGCGCCGTTCTTCCGCCGTGTCGTCGCCGAGCGGCGCGAGGCAGGCCCGGACGTCGATCCGGTGACCACGTTCGGGCTCGGGCCGTCATATGAACGGCTCGTCGCTCGGCTGCGCGAGCGCCTGGGCGAGCCGGGGAGCTCGCGAGCGCAGAGCGTCGGAACGCGCGATGGCAAGGGCATCCTGTTCGTCTCGCACGATGGGGAGGTCTACCCGGCAGGGTTCCTGCCGTACCGCCTGGGCAACGTGAAGCAGGACGACATCGTGCGCCTGTATCGGGAGCACCCGCTCCTGCGCTCGATCCGCGCGACCGAGTTCGGGGGCCGCTGCGGCGTCTGCGAGTACTCGGATACGTGCGGCGGCTCGCGCGCTCGGGCGTTCGCGAGCTTCGGCGACGCCCTGGCAGAGGACCCCGCCTGCGCCTTCCAACCTGCGCGTGCCGTGACCGGCTGAGGCCAACGCCGACCCGCGGGACCTTCGGGTCACCGCCCGTGCCTGGGCACGCGGGGGACCGGACGGCCTCGCGGCCGCAGGACCCACGCCCTGTCTGGACGCCCTAGGGATGCGATGAAGTAAGGGCGAAAGGGGTGCCCTTTGCGCCTGGAAGCCAGGGTCATGATCTGGATGGCCGTGCTGCTCGGCGCCGCTGCTGCGATCGCGCTCGCCGTCATGGCCCGGCTGGAGACCGGGCGCATGGAGAAGCAGTGGATCGAGGCGGGTCAGGTGGTCGCCAGGACGGCCGAGGACAGCCTCGAGGTCAGCATGCTGAACAACGCGCCCGAGGACATCCGCCAGTCCGTGAGGAACGTCGAGGAGGGTGACCTCGTCGAGGCCGTTACCGTCTATCGACGCACCGCGACGCCGTGGGTCACCTCGAACCCGAACCTGTCGCTCACCGAGCCGGCGCGCGCGGCGCTGCTGTCCTCGATGGACGAGAACCGCACCGTGACCTCCTCCGGCGACGGCATCCTGTCGGTGTTCGTCCCCGTGCCGAAGCAGGCCGAGTGCGTCGGTTGCCATTCCGAGTCCTCGAGCGTGCTCGGCGCGGTCGAGGTCCGCCTGGACGAGCGTCCCTTCCGCGATGACCTGGTGAAGAGCGCGCGGACCTCGCTCGTGTTCGCCGGGATCCCGCTGCTCATCGGGATCGTCCTGTCGGTCTGGGCCCTGCGCAAGAGCGTGCTCCGCCCGCTCGCCGACGTCGGCGAGGCCGCCGAGAGGCTCGGCCAGGGCGACCTGTCCGTGCGGCTCCCCGCGTACCGGGGCTGGGAGCTCGCCGAGGTCTCGACCACGTTCAACGAGATGGCCGGCAAGCTCGAGCACCAGGCCACGGACCTGCGGGAGACCGCGGAGGAGCTCCGCTCCGAGCTGGAGGGGATGGAGGAGATCCAATCGCTCCTCACCTCGGGTGCGGGACTCGGTGAGGTCCTGGGGCGAGCGGCTCGACAACGTGAGCTCGGCGCTGGCGGCATCCGGCGTGGCGATCTGGCGTTCGGGAGGCGGCGCGCCCGAAGCCGTGTGGGGCGAGCAGCCGCCGGATGGCGAGATCGTCGCCCGTGCGGAGGCCGAGGGGCTCATCGTGACCTCCGAGGGCGATCTGCCGGAGGTTCCGCTCGAGCAACCTGTCGCGTGGGCCGTTGCGCCGGCCCGCGTCGGGGGGCACGTGCTCGCCGTGGTGGGCGTCGCGTGGGACCCGCCAGAGACGCTCGCGGCTTCCGAGCGTGATCTGTTCGGCTCGCTCGCGGGGCTCGTCGGTGTGGCGGTCCGGAACGCCGAACTCCTGGAACGCTTGCAGCAGAAGGAGCAGACGCTGCAGGGATTGCTGCGCAAGACCCTGACCGTCCAGGAGGAGGAGCGTCGGCGCCTGTCACGCGAGCTGCACGACGAGACCTCGCAGGTGCTCTCGGCGCTCATCATGAACATCGACCTGCTCGAGTCGCAGGCACCGGTCGACGACGCCTCGCGCGCGCGGATCGGTGCGGTGAAGGCGCTCGCCGAGGAGGCCGCTCGCAACCTCGACCGGATGCTGTTCGAGCTGCGCCCTGCGCTGCTCGACGAGCTCGGCTTGATGCCGGCGCTGCGCTGGTACGTCGCGCAGATGAGTGACCTGTGGGGATTCCCGGTCGACTTCGAGGGCGCGAAGATCGGGCGGCTGCCCGACCATATCGAGCTGGCGGCGTTCCGCATCGTGCAGGAGGCAGTGAGCAACTGCGCTCGACACGCGAGCCCGAGAACGGTCGGCGTGCATGTGATGATGACCGACGGCAGGTTGCACCTCGAGATCGAAGACGACGGCGTCGGGTTCGATGTCGTGGAGGTGGCGGCCCGCGCGCGGACCGGCGAGGCCGTGGGCCTCGAGGGGATGCGGGAGCGGGCCGAGATCGCCGGTGGCGCGTTCCGCGTGGACTCGGTTCCTGGACGCGGGACGCGGGTGGTGGCGGAGATCCCGCTGCCGGAAGCGGGCGGGGTTGCCGTCCCGGCGGCAACGAGTGAGGGTGGCGAGCAGACATGAATGGCCGCGTGAAGGTGTTGGTGGTCGACGACCACGAGATCGTGCGGGAAGGCATCCGGATGGTGCTCGCTGCAGACCCCGAGCTCGAGGTCGTCGGCGTGGCGTCCTCGGGTGAGGAGGCGATCGACAAGGTCCGAGAGCTCGAACCGAACGTCGTGCTCATGGACATCGGGATGCCCGGTCTATCCGGGTTCGAGGCGACCCGGCGCATCCGTGAGTCGAGCCCGGGGATCCAGGTCGTGGCGCTCACCGTGCACGACAGCGAGGGGTACGTGTTCCAGATGCTGCAAGCAGGCGCTACGGGTTACGTGGTGAAGCGCGCCCCGTCCGAAGACGTGATCATGGCCGTGAAGCGTGCCCACCAAGGCGAGGCTGTGCTGCATCCGAGCGTGGCGAAGCTACTCATCAAGGACTACTTGGCGCGGGTCGCGAAGGGCGAGGAGACGTCCTTCGACACCCTGAGTGACCGTGAGCGCGAGATCCTCAAGCTGATCGCCGAGGGCCAGACGAACCGAGAGATCGCCGACACGCTCTTCCTGTCGATCAAGACGGTGCAGGCCCACCGCGCGAACCTGATGCGCAAGCTCGGGATGCACGACCGTACCGAGCTCGTGAAGTACGCGATCCGCAAGGGGATCATCGGTCTCGACGAGGCCTGAGCGCTACGCGTTGCCCGTGAGCATCCACATGAAGTAGCGGAGCGCCTCGAGCGCGGCCGTCGTCATCACCAGCATCAGGATCACGAACCCGACCGTCAGGTAGAACCCGCTGATGAGCAGCGCGAGCCTGCTCGTTCCCGTCTTGGCACGGAACACCTGGTTCGTCCCGACCACCCGCCTGTACCAGCCTGGGTACCGCTCCTGGATCTCGTGCAACGGGATGTTGCCGCTGAAGATCACCTCGTCGACCGGGAACACCTCGGGCCGTAGGTGCGTGTTGAAGTAGTGAACCGTGAACAGGAAGCCCATCGCCAGGATGGCCTCGTACGAGTGGAAGATCCTGGCCGCGTTCACGAGCCACCCGGGGAGGAAGTCCAAGAACCGGCTCGGGAACCACATCACGAGGCCGGTCAGGCCGATGATGAGCAGGCCCCAGACCTCGGCGATGTAGTCGAACTTCTCCCAGAAGGTGAATCGCGCGTACTCGGGCCTCGGACCCTTGTCCTTCAGGTAGCGGATCTGCTCGCCGATCTGCTTCGCGTCTGTCCACCGCGGCACGATCGAGTCCGACGTGGAAGACGGCCCGGAGCTTGAAGCGCCCCGTCACCCACGCGAGGAACATCCCGATGACGTGCATGAACGCCGAGCCGATGAACCCGCACGCCGAGATCTTGTGGATCGCGGCCGCCCCGCGCTCGCCCTGCCACAGCGCGAGGAGGGGCTTGGCCCAGAACGCGTCGGCGTAATGCATCGGCATCCCGGTGAGGACCAGCCCGAACACGGAGAGGGCGAGGACCGCGTGGGTGGCTCGCGCCCACCAGCTCCAGCGCCGGACCACGAGGGTGGTGCCGTCGTCGGGGTGCTCCTCGGGTTGCTCGAGCGCTTCGATCGTCCTCGTGCTCACAGGACGCCTCCCATGCCGGACCGCGAGCGGGCGCGCTCGGCCTGACGCCGCCACTCGAAGCGGATCCCGAGGGCGGTGAGGTACCCGAAGAACCCGAACGTCCCGATCAGCAGGGTGAGCATGTAGATCGTGATGATCCGGAGCCTCGGGTCGTCGGGGATCGGCCCCTCGGCGACGTGCATCTGGACGTCGACGAAGTTCGGTGGCGCGTTCGTGTGGCACTGCCGGCAGGTGGTGAGGATGTTCGCCTCGTTCACCGGCGACGCGGGGTCCTCGCTCGGCAGGACCGTGTGGTACCCGTGGCAGTCGGCGCACGTGGCGACGTCTACGCCGGCAAGGTGCGTGTCCATCCCGAACGGGTTGCCGCCGATGAAGGCCTCGTTCATCTGCTCGTGGCAGCGCGCGCACTGCTCGCTCGCCCGGTGGACGAACTCGCGCGTGCTCGCGTTCTGGACGGCGTGCGAGCCGTGGCAGGTGATGCAGGTCGGGCGCGGGCCCCCCTCACCGGTGGAGTGGTAGCCGGCCTCGTAGTCGGCCCGTTGCTGCTCGTGGCAGTCCCCACACGACTCCCTGGCGGCATCGCGTCGCGCGTGCATCGTTGCCTGCAGCCTGCTATGGCAGTCGATGCAGGCGAAGCCTTCGTGGATGCTGCCGGCGATGTCCTCGGGCCTGACGTAGAGCCCGGGCCGGTACTTGTCGTTGTCGGCGATCTGGATCTCGGGGAGCGCGTGACAGCCGACGCACTCGGCGAAGTCAGTCGGCTCGGGTGAGGGTGTCTCCTGGGCCCGAGCGGCACGAGGCGCGGCGAGCCAGCCGATAGCGGCGAGCAGCGCCGCGGCCGAGAGCAAGGTTCGGGCAGGCCTCATGCGCACATCACTCCGTATGAAACGGAGCCGCCGTCCTGAGGACGGCGGCTCCAGGATGTCGGTTCGGACCGGTTCAGATCACGCCGAGTGCGCTCAGGACCCACATGGCCCCGAGGAGAACGAGCAGCGCCGCCCAGAGGAATGCGAACAGCAGCAGCGGCGCGATCGAGACCGCCGCGACGGCGAGGCCCGCATTGGCAACGGCTGAACTGGCTTCGGCCCGCTGGTGCGCCGACTCCTTGACCCGTGTGAACGCCATCCTTGCGCCGATAGCGAGCAGTCCCACGCCGAGCGCGAGACCGAGAGCGATCGGCTCCCACATCACGATGAGCAGTGCCCCGATCGCCAGCACCATCGTGGCGAGCGACAGGAACCACATCTCGGGTCCTGCGAGTCTGTGTGTTGCGGCCTTGTTGGTCATCGTCGCGACCTCCTTGCTTGTGCTGATCGCTTCCCTCGATGACCACGCTAGGCGCGATGACCCTCAGGCGTGTATCGGTTGCGCAACCCCGAGACCCGCCATCCACGCCCCATTTCCACCCCGGCTCGAGGCCCGAGGTGACCTCGTGTCTCCACCCTAGGCCAGAGGTGTAGACCTGAGGGCCCTTTTAGGGTCGGCGCCCTAAGGTCCCCCCTCTGAGCAGGAGATATAGGATCTGGCAGGATCCGCTCCCCGGATCCTTCGTTCTGCCACCGCCCCATGACGCCTGAAGCGGATGCAGGCTCTGGAACCCACGGAACGACGAGCGCCTGAGGTCTTGGGGGGCGTTCGCCCGTGCCGCGGGCCGTCCATGGCCTAGTGTGCCCGCCCTGAGTGCGGAGCCGAGACCACCACCCGAGATCGCGTCCGCGACCCATCAGAGCCCCGAGCTGTGGTCGTGACAGTCGGTGCAGGCCTGGTCCGGCTGCCCGTCGTGAGTGGACGTGTCCACCTCGAGGTGACAGGTCAGGCAGAAGGTCCGGATCTTGCTGAGGTCCGAAGCGGTGTCGGTCGCGCCGTAGCCGGTCACCGTCGCCGTGTACGGCCTGCCGCTCCCGACGCCGCCCGGGTCGACGCTCCCGCCGAGCCCGTCGGCCGGCACCACCGACGTCGGCAGCACGTAGCTGATGGTGTTCGGGCCCGCCGACGTGACCGTGAAGGTCCCGTCGTACTCCGCCGGAATGACGCCGCTCACGTCGACCACGAAGCCGATGCCGATCGCGTGCGGGCCGATCCGCAGGGTGGCCGTGGCGTTCACGATGCCGTCTCCGGTCGCGGTGGCCTCGAGCACGGTGCTCGGCCCGTAGTCCGGTGAGACGATCGACTCGCGGAGCATGAAGGCGTTCGTCGAGCCGTGGAAGTCGTGGCACGCGGTGCACGCGAGGTCGCACGGCTGCCCGGGTGGGCACGCGAGGTAGCCGGGCCCGACCTGCGTCGTGACCCCGTGGGCGCTCGACGCGTAGTCGGCGAGCGCGAACAGGTCGTGGCCGTCCTGCACGACGTTCACGTCGTAGGGCACGTCCGTGCCGTCAGCGACGAGTGGTTGCGTCGTGCCCGGGTCCACGTGGCAGGAGCCGCAGAACGCCGCCGCGTTCGGGCTCCGGTTGTACAGGCCCGAGTCCACGTCCCAGTCGAACCGCCAGCCCGAGTCCATCCGTCGGGCGTGCGCGGGGTCCGCCGCGGTCTCGGTCCGGTTCACGAGGTGCGAGTTGTGGCACGAGGCGCACTCGACCGTTCGGGCGCCGCCGTCCTGTTCGCTCCCGGCGATCGGATGGTGGTAGATGCGGATGCCGTTCGCGTCGTCGATGTAGTCGTTCGTCGCGGCGCTGAACGCGTCCTCGGGGTTCGAGCCGTTCGCCGTGTTCGGGGCGGCGCTCGTGTGACAGGTGAAGCAGAGGTCCTCCTCGCTCGCCAGGGTGAGGTACGGGAAGTCCGAGGCATGCGGCTCGTGGCACGCGCTGCACTTGAGACCCGTGCCCGGTGTGGGCGGCCGGACCTCGGGGCTCGTCGCGTGGATCGAGGTCTCGAACAGGCCCTTGTCGCCGAACGGAGCCGGCAGCGTCGAGGCCGACCCGTGACACCCGTAGCAGAAGGTGTCGCCGATCGGGCTCGAGGGCGGCGAGAAGACGTACGTGCCGGGCGTCGTCTCGCGATACAGGAGCTTCACGTCCTGCGCTGGGTCTTGATGCTCGGCGTGACAGTCGGAGCAGAGGAGCTGGACGTCGTCCCGCCGTTCCAGCACCGGGTGCGAGGAGACGCGGGTGTCGGCACCCAAGTCGTTCTCGATATCCGTGCTCGACGCCGAGCCGTCGTGGCACTGGTAGCAGACCCCGGTCTGGTACTCGCGGACCAGCAGCCCTTCCCACGGATAGGTGATGGGCGTGTCGGGAGGCAGCGGATCGTCCGTGTAGGCGGGGCTGAAGAGGTCCGGGTTCGGGGTCGGATGCCAGTCGTGACAGATGGCGCACAGCTCCGACCCGGCCGAGTAACCGCCGTGGGGCACCGTGAATGGTGGTTGCTGCTGCGCTCGCACCGGCTGGATGCCCTCACTGGCGACCATCACGAAGGCGCCGATGCCGAGCGCGACGATGCCCACGAGCAGGCGCTTCGCGATCATCTCGATAGGCACGGTAGGGGTCTGCGAGCACGGGCAGGACGGCCGGTCGGCCGCACGACCGGGGGTCGTTCGGTCCGGAGTCGCGTTGCAAGAGATATAGCAGACCTCCTTGCACCGGTTTGGGGTACCCATCGGTCCCTCATTGATCGGCTTGGGGGACCCATTGGTCCCTCCACGATGGGGACCTTAGTGCCTGTATCCGGGTTGTCACGTGAGCGATGTTGGGTGCCTGATTCAACATCGGAAATGGTAATTCAGGAGTGCGCTAGGAGGATTTCGTGAGAAGTTCTCGAACTCCAGACAACCGAAGCGCGTGTTGAGAGGGGGCGACTGAGGAAGTGCGTATCGATACGAGAATCATGAAGATCGCCATGATCATCGGCCTCTTGGCAATCGCGCTCGTCGGGCTCGGCATGCCGTCTGCGTTCGCGTTGGATGGGCCGACGCCTCCCGAGGTCGCGGATCCGGTCCAGGCGGGGACGTACCCCGAGATCCAGGTGATCGACCTGGGCGGCCCGACCGCCGGCAGCTTCATCATGTACGCCGACGCGACGTGTTCGTGGACCGGAGCGATCGTCTACGACGCCACGGCGGTGGCCGTAGAAGGCGCGATCGACGCGACCCTCGGTGGATGCCTGGGTGGTGGCGGGAACGCCGCCGTCACGGGTGCCGACGGCGGTCCCTGGACGGTCACGGTCACCGGGACGAGCCCGCTGAACCTCCCCCCGTTCGTGCTGAACGGGGCGGGACTCACGGGCGGTGCACCGGTGGTCCACGCCATCCAGGACGGCACGACGATCGGATCAGCGGACGTGGCCCCTCACGGGGGCTACAGCTCGATGACCGACTACTGCCTCCAGTGCCACCAGGTGCACACGAACAGCCGGAGCGGTGACTACGTTGGCGAGTACGCGCTGCTGGCTGACCTCAGCGTCACGTCGACGTGCGCGACCTGCCACGGCTACCTCGGAGCCAGCCCCACGGGTGCGGAGGACCCGGGCTTCCCGGGCGTGGAGGGCACGGCGTCACTGCGAGCCGTCTACACGGCCGAGCCGGTCCACACGATCGGTGCGACATCCTCGCGATACGAGGGCAACTGGAGCTACGGCTGGGGGTTCGGCGGTCCGAGCGGTCCGTCGACCCGCAGGGCGGGCGCTGGGACGGCTTCGACCTACGGCGGCGGGTTCAACTGCGGCACGTGCCACACGCCGCACGGTGAATTCGGGCAGCTGATCAACTCGAAGTGGGTGTACACCACGGCCGACCAGGCCGGCGGCGCCTCGGCGGTTCCGGCGGCGGTCGTGAATTGGCAGAACAACACCAGGATCTGGTGGAACGACCCGTCGACGCCGGCGCACTCGTTCGAGCAGCGCTACCTCTTCTACAACTCGGCGCCTCCTGGCACCGAGGGGTGGATGGTCTGCACCGGCCTGAACGGTGCCGGTCCGTGCTCCTACGCACAGACACACGACGCCGAGGGGCAGCTCGTCTCCCTGTACGGGTACAAGCTGCTGGCCTACGTGCCGAACCACCAGTACCCGGTGAAGAGCGGGGGGCTGTACACCTACGGGAGCGCTGGCGGCACGCTGCCCCCGGGCGGCATGTACGCACCTCCTTCGTTCCAGGGTGGAGTCCTGGTGCTGAACGCTGGGAACCCGACCGCGAGTGGTGGCACCCCGCCGAACCCGGTCCTGAACACCGAGTCGGTGTTGGGAGCGCTCGACGCGACCATCACTGCAGCGGACACGACGGTCCTCGTGACCTCGTCGTCGAGCACGCTCGGCGGCCTCGTCGCTCCGTTCAAGATGCGGATCGACGAAGAGATCATGATGGTGACGGCCAAGGCTCCCGTCGCCGGGGGGACTGGAACCGCGTTCACCCTCACGGTCGTCCGCAGCGGTGAGAACGCCGAGCAGCCGTGGCTCACGAATGCGGCCGCGGCGCACACCGCCGGTGCCGAGGTGCTACGTATCCCAACGATCCTGGTGGACGAGACCGGCTTCGGGCTCACGCCTCCGGGAGCGACCTCCGCGGTCGCCCTGCCGTTCCACATCACGTTCGGCACGGGAACCCCGACGAACACCGAGGTCGCCGTCGTTCAGGGCAGAACCGCCGCGCCGACATCCGGCGCCGGTCACTACCTGTACACGGTCGGTCGGGCCGTCGATGGAACCGCGCAGAACGAGAACCACCTCGCGGGGGCTTCGATCCTGGTCCAGGCCGGCACGAGCGTGGCGACCGTGAAGTCGTGGGGCACCGACATCTACGACCACGACCAGGCACTCTGGTGCGGTACGTGCCACACGGGATCGGTCGACTCGATGTTCGGCGGCCAGTGGCACAGCCACCCGACCGGCTGCCTGGCCTGCCACGGCAACCCGGCTGATGGCTCGTCCGCTGACTTCCCGCACTCGTCGACGAACTCGTTCATGCTGCAGGAGGTTCCGGACGCGCTCTGCCTGACGTGCCACACGCCAGGCAGCCTGCCGTAAGCGCAAGAGGAGCGGTACCGAACAAGGACCGAACCTCGGAAGAACGGAGGGAGGGGCGCCCCGAAGGGGCGCCCCTCCCGTCTACGTCCTACCCGGCGAACGACGAGGCGGCCTCGAGGGTCCTGTCCGATCTCCTCGGGGCCGTGCGTCGTCGAGAGCGTCCACAGCTCGTAGCCGGAGGGGGGCAGGTACACGCCTCGGTCGAGCATGTGGTGGAAGAACCGTGCGTAGCGCTCGTGGTCGGCGGCCCGCGCCTCCGCGTAGTCCCGCACCGGTCCCTCGCTGAAGAACACGCTGAACAGCGACTCGGCCCGGTTGATCGTCACCGGGATGCCCGTCGCCTCGAACGCCCGCGCGAGTCCGGCCGTGAGCTCCTCGGCCGTGCGGACGAGCCCGGGATAGGGATCCCTCGCGCGAGCGAGGTCGAGCGCCGCGATCCCCGCCGCGACCGCGACCGGGTTCCCGCTGAGCGTCCCCGCCTGGTATACGGGGCCGACCGGTGCGAGCTGCTCCATCAGTTCCTGCTTGCCGCCGAACGCGGCGCACGGGAAGCCGCCGCCCATCACCTTGCCGAGCGCGGTGAGATCGGGGTCGATGCCGTACACGCCCTGCGCGCCGCCGTACGCGATGCGGAAGCCCGTGATGACCTCGTCGAAGAGCAGGAGCGCGCCGTGCTCCAAGGTGATCTCGCGCAGTCCCTCGAGGAATCCGTCGGCCGGGGGCACGACGCCCATGTTCGCGGCGACGGGCTCGACGGCGACGAGCGCGATCTCGCTCCCGCGCTCGGCGAACACCGCACGAACCGCGCCGAGGTCGTTGTACGGGACCGTCAGCGTGTCCTTCGCGGCCGCCCTCGGTCACGCCGGGCGAGCCGGGGATGCCGAACGTCGCGAGCCCGGATCCGGCACCCTTCGCGAGGAGCGAATCCGAGTGCCCGTGGTAGCACCCCTCGAACTTCAACACGACATCACGACCCGTCACGCCGCGAGCGAGACGCACGGCGCTCATGGCGGCCTCGGTCCCGCTCGAGACCAGCCGCACCATCTCGACGCTCGGCACCGCATCCACGATCCGCTGCGCGAGCTCGACCTCGAGCTCGGTCGGCGCGCCGTACGACGTCCCGCGCCGCGCCGCCTCGATCGCCGCCTCGACGATCTCGGGGCACGCGTGCCCGAAGAGCTTCGCGCCCCACGACTGCACGAAGTCGATGTACGTGTTGCCGTCGACGTCGGTGAACGTGGGGCCGCTCGCCTCGGCCACGAAGATCGGCGTGCCGCCCACGCCGCCGAACGCCCGGACGGGAGAGTCCACCCCGCCGGGGATGATCGCCTTGGCGCGCTCGAACAGCTCCTCGGAACGGCTCACGCCGGCATGCTACGAGACACGCCGTGCGCCGCCATTCACTCGCCCGCCGGCCAGTGCTCGACGACGAGGCCGGGGATCGCGAAGTCCTTCGGGTTGCCCGTGGCGAGCCGCGCGCCGATCCCGACCGCCGCGGCGGCGATGAGCGCATCGGGCTGCGAGATCGTCCGACCGCGGCGGGACAGCGTCCGCTTCCAGAACCCGGCCAGACGCCCCTCGGCGATCCCAAGGGGCGCGGCCCGGAGGCCCTCGAGCAGGTCCATGAAGGCGTCTTCCTCCTCCGGTCGTATCCCGCGGCTGATCTCCTCGACCGTGATCGCGCAGACGTATGCGGCGTCTCCCACCGGCTCCAGTCCGTCGAGTCGCGCGAGCGTCCGTGTGCGCCCGCGAAGGGCGTCCACGACGATAGTGGTGTCCAGGAGCACCGCACCCATCAGGAGGGGATCGGGCGCTCCTCGGCGCGGCGGGACTCGTGGACCCAGCGGGCGACGTCAGGATCCCAGGGGTGCCCCGTGTCGGCGATCGACCCGAAGGCGGAGCGGATCTTCTCCCACCTCCGGCGCTGGTCGAGTTCCTTGCGCACGGCCTCTGCGATGAACGGACTCCTCCTTCGCGGGCCAACGAGGCGATCGAGGTCTTCCACCAGGTCCTCGTCCAGCCAGACGTGTACTCTCATGGCGACACATAAGATAGCACACATATCCGCACACGATGTTTCCGGTCGGTCCCGACCGCCTGAGGCGCTCGGCCCTGGCTTGTCGTCAGGCGCATCGGCGAGGCTCGTACCGAGAGGGGTGGAAGCATGCGGGTCATGCAGCTGGGTGTGGGCTCGGTCGGCGAGGTCGTCGCGCGGACGGTCGCTGCCGAGCCCGAGGTCGCCGAGGTGGTGTTGGCGGACATCGACGAGCGGAGGCTGACCGAGGTCCTGCCGAAGCTCCCTGCCGGGAAGGGGCGGGTGCTGCCCCTGGACGTGGGGGACGGGAATGCCCTGCGGAGCGCGCTCGCCGAGGTCGACCTCGTCGTGAACGGGCTCATCCCCGAGGTGAACCCCGACGTGATGGCGGCGTGCCTCGACTCGGGCACGCACTACCTGGACATGGCGGCCGCCGGGCCGCGCGACGTGGTCGGCACCGCAGACGTGGACGAGGAGCTCGCGCTCGACGGTGCGTTCCGCGACAGGGGGCTCACAGCGCTGGTGTTCTTCGGGATCGACCCGGGAGCGAGCGACGTGTTCGCGCGAGCCCTCTACGACCAGCTGGACACGGTCGAGCGACTCACCGTGTTCGACGGCGACGCGGGCACGGTCGAGGGACTCGACTTCGCGCCGGGGTTCTCGCCCACGACCATGGTCGAGGAGTGCCTGATCCTGCCGCCCCACGCCTTCGCCGATGGGGCGATGGTGCGCAGGACTCCGCTCACCCTGTGGACCGAGTTCGACTTCCCCGAGCCCGTGGGGCGGCTGAAGGTCTGGAACGTCGATCACGAGGAGTCGCAGCTGATGCCGATGTTCCTCGGCGACAAGGGACTGCGGGACGCCGACTTCTTCATCGCGCTCGCCGACGAGTGGGTGGACCTACTGCTCGTGTGGCGCAAGCTCGGGTTCGACCACAACCGCGAGATCGAGTTCGAGGGCTGCCGCTTCCGGCCGCTCGACCTGCTGGTTTCGCGTCTGCCGAAGCCCGTGGACCTGATCGGCAAGATGCACGGCTCCGTGTGCGTCGGCACGCTGGCCGAGGGCACGATCGGCGGCGAGCCGGTCCGCCGGTTCATGTACCAGATGACCTCGCACGACGAGGCCTTCGAGCGGCTCGGCGTGCAGGGCACCGGCCTGCAGACGGGTGTTCCGGCGGCGTGCGCCGCGATCATGCTCGTCCGCGGCCAGGTCCCCGGTCCGGGCGTGTTCGCGCCCGAGCAGGTCGCACCGGGACCCTTCCTGAGCCTGATGACCGAGCACGGCGCGCCCTGGGGCGTGATCGACCTGCCGGTCGAGGGCTGAGACGGCGCGCCCTGCCCACGCGCGTGGGCCGGGCGGTCGCGCTCGGTGTCGATCAGGCGACCAGGCCGAGCTTGCGCAGCACGCCGACGGGGAGCACGTGGCAGTAGGGCTCGTGCCCGGTCTTGTCGTAGTACCGCTGGTGGTAGTCCTCGGCCGCGTAGAACGGGTCGGCAGGCTCGATCTCGGTGGCGATCGGACGCGAGAAACGGCCCTGTGCGCGCTCCCGCGAGGCGAGAGCGGCCCGCTGCTGCTCGGCCGAGTGCGTGAAGATCGCGCTCCGGTACTGGTCGCCCACATCGGGGCCCTGGCGGTCGACCTGCGTCGGGTCGTGCATCGCCCAGAAGACCTCGATCAGCTGGTCGTACGAGACGCGCTCGGGGTCGAACGTGACCTGGACGACCTCGGCGTGCCCGGTCGTGTGCGAGCACACCTCGCGATACGTGGGGCTCTCGGTGTGGCCGCCGCTGTAGCCGCTCACTGCCTCGAGCACGCCGGGCACCTGGCGGAACACCCACTCGACGCCCCAGAAGCAGCCGGCGCCGAACGTCGCGATCTCGGTACGCATACGCGGATCACTCCTCGGAAGGTCGGTACCCCATCGTCTCACCGAGGGTGCGGGACGTTACGGGGATCAATGGACGCAGAACTCGTTGCCCTCGGGGTCCTGCATGGTGATCCAGAAGATGCCGAGCTCCTCCATCTCGTACCGCTCGACCGCGCCGAGGGCCTTCAGGCGCTCGGCCGCCTCGCGGGCCGCCATCTTCGCCTCATCGCCGTGGGTCCCGACGCTCGCACCGATGTCGAGGTGGACGCGGTTCTTCACGACCTTGCCTTCGGGCACCCGCTGGAAGTAGATCCTGGGCCCCCGGCCGTCCGGGTCGACGATCGCGCTGGCGCGCCCGAGGTCCTCCTCGGGCAACCCCCGCTCGCGCAGGAAGACCTCCCACGAGTCGTACCCGGGCGGGGGCGGCTGCACGACGTACCCGAGTGCCTCGGCCCAGAACGCGGCGAGCGCCGCCGGGTCGGCGCAGTCGAACACGACCTGGATGCCGAGCGCCATCAGCCCGCGAGCCAGCCGGCGGCGTCCTTCGCGTGGTACGTGAGGACCAGGTCGGCGCCGGCGCGGCGGATCGAGGTGAGAGCCTCGAGCACGGCCTTGCGCTCATCGAGCCAGCCGTTCAGCGCGGCGGCCTTGAGCATCGCGTACTCGCCGGACACGTTGTACGCGGCCAGCGGGAACCGTGTCTCGTCCTTCGCACGGCGGATGATGTCGAGGTACGGCAGGGCGGGCTTCACCATCACGATGTCGGCACCCTCCGCGATGTCCGCCTGCACCTCGCGGATCGCCTCGTCGGCGTTCGGCGGGTCCATCTGGTAGCCGGTGCGGTCACCGAAGCGTGGGGCGCACTCGGCGGCCTCGCGGAACGGGCCGTAGAAGGCGCTCGCGAACTTCGCGGCGTACGCGATGATGCCGACGCGCTCGAACCCGCCTGCGTCCAGGGCGTCGCGGATCGCGGCGACCTGGCCATCCATCATGCCGCTCGGGCCGACCATCTGCGCCCCAGCCTCGGCCTGCGCGAGCGCGATCTTGCGGTACAGCTCGAGCGTGCGGTCGTTGTCGACGTGGCCCTCGTCGTCGAGCACGCCGCAGTGCCCGTGGTCGGTGTACTCGTCGAGACACAGGTCCGAAATCACGACGTGGTCGGCGCCGAGCTCCTCGCGCATCACGCGTAGCCCGCGCTGCCCGATCCCGTCGGGGTTCCACGCCTCCGAGCCCTGCGGGTCCTTGCGCTCGGGGACGCCGAAGAGCATGAACGCGGTCACCCCGCGCGCCGCGGTCTCGGCCACCTCCTTGCGGAGCGACTCGAGCGTGTGCTGGTACTGCCCCGGCATCGAGGCGATCGGGGTCGGCTCGGCGATGCCCTCCTTGACGAAGAGCGGTGCGATGAAGTCGCGCGGCGAGAGCTCGGTCTCGCGGATCAGAGCTCGGAAGGCCGGGGTTCGACGCATCCGACGCGGTCGGCTGGCCGGGAAGCTCATGCCCGCAAGCATCTCACGCGCCGGGACCTCCGTCGCCATCGAGCGAGAGCCCTCCACCGGTGCGCAGCGCCGGCGATCCGGCATACGCTTGGCGCTGCCATGAGCGACGAGCTCGAGACCGCCCGCGCAGACGTCGCGCGCCTGGAGCAGGAGGTCGCTGGTCTGCGCCGTCGGCTCGAGGATGAGCGGTTCGCCGGGGATCTTCGCGAGGCGATGACGCTCGCCGCCGCGGCCGGCACGATCGGTTCCCCCGTGAAGCACGGTCGGCTCATCGAGATGATCGTCGAGACCGCGGCCGGCGTGATCGGCGCTCGAGCCGGCTCGCTGTTCCTGATCGACTTCGCCACCGACGAGCTCGTCTTCGAGGTGGCGATCGGCCCGGAGGCAAACGAGATCGAGGGCTTCCGCATGCCGATGACGCAGGGCATCGCGGGCCTGGTGGCGACGAGCGGACAGCCGATGATCGTGTCCGAGGCTCGCGAGAGCCCGCAGGTCTTCAAGGAGGTCGGTGAGCGCATCAAGCACCTCCCCGAGAGCATCCTGTGCGTGCCGCTGTTCTACGGCGATCGCGTGATCGGCGTGTTCGAGATGATCGACAAGCTCGGGACGGCCTCGTTCACGAACGACGACATGCGGGTGCTCGGCATGTTCGCGAACCAGGCCGCGATCGCGATCGAGCTCTCCCGGACCTACCGGCACGTGATGCCCCTGATGGTCGAGCTGCTCGCCTCGCTCGGCGAGACGGATCCGGAACGCCGGATCGCGTTCGCGGAGCGTGCTACGCCGTTCGCGCTCGACCTGGAGGACGAGGTGAGCTATCAGGAGGCCATCGACCTCGCGAAGCTCGTGCAGGAGATCGCCTGGCGCGGGGATGAGGAGCGGGCGGCGGTACTCGCGATCCTCCGGGGGTTCGCCGAGTACCTCCGCTCGCGGTCCGAGATGTACGAGGGGTTCTGATGTCCTCGGCGCATCCGGCGTGGTCGGATCCGTTCGTGACCGACACGCTCCGAACCCTCGATCCCGTGCCCTTGCTCGAGACCGAGATCACGCCGGAGTGGGCGTGGGGCGGCAGCACCGGCGCCCGTGTGCGCGTGGCGGTCATCGACAGCGGCGTCGACGCGACGCATCGCGACGTGGGTCACGTCGAGGGCTACCTCGCGATCGACGAGGGGGCGGACGGGCTCGTGTTCGACACGGAGCCGCACGAGGACCTGTTCGGGCACGGGACCGCGTGCGCTGGGATCATCCGCTCGTTCGCGCCGGAGTGCGAGCTGTACAGCGTGCGCGTGCTCGGCAAGGCGCTCCTCGGTCGCGGCGCCGTGTTCGTCGCCGGCCTGAAGTGGGCGATCGAGCACGAGATGCACGTCGTGAACCTGTCCCTCGCGACGTCGAAGAAGGAGTTCTTCGGCGTGCTGCACGAGCTCGCGGACCAGGCGTACTTCAAGAACCTGATGCTCGTGACGTCGGCGAACAACATGCCGGTCAAGAGCTTCCCGGCGATGTTCAGCTCGGTGTTCTCGGTCGCGTCGCACGACGTGAACGATCCGTATCGCTTCTACTACAACCCGGCGCCCCCCGTGGAGTTCGGGGCGCACGGCGTCGACGTGCGTGTCGCGTGGACCGACGGCGGCTGGATCATCTCGACCGGGAACAGCTTCGCCACACCGCACATCGCGGGCATCGTGACGCAGATCCTCGGCAAGCACCCGGGGCTCACGCCGTTCCAGATGAAGGTGGTGCTGCGCGCGCTCGCCGCGAACGTGGCTCGCTCGGAGCCGGGCTGACGTGCGCCAGCCCGTAGACCCGGCTGCACTGCAGCGGTTCTCCGTGTTCGCGAACCTCACGGCCGATCAGCTCGACGCGGTCGCCGAGCGGACCCGCGAGCGGCACGTCTCGGCGGGGAGCGACATCATCGAGCAGGAAGGCCCCGGCGACACGGTGTTCCTCATCGCAGAGGGCAGCATGAAGGTCTACCGGCGACAACCCGACGGCGGCGAGGTGATCCTGTCGGTGCTCGGGGGAGGTGAGGTCGTCGGCGAGCTGAGCGCGGCCAACCCGCTCGAGCGGTGGGCGAGCGTGGCCGCGCTCGAGGACTCCCGCGTGCTGTGGTTGGACGGCGAGAGCTTCCGGGGGTTCCTCGAGGACATGCCGCCCGTGCGGACCGGCCTGATCGAGCTCCTCTGCCGGCGGGTGCGGCTGGCCGACGACCGCCTCGAGACGCTCGCCGCGTTCGACGTCGAGGGCCGCGTCGCGTGCGTGCTGCTCTCCCTCGCTCGACAGCATGGCGAAGCGAAGGCGGGCGGCGGGACGCGGATCCCGATCCCACTCACCCAGGCAGAGATCGCCGCGATGACGGGTGCCTCGCGCGTGCGCGTGAACCAGGTGCTCGCGAAGTTCCGGCGGCACGGCTGGGTCACGCTCGACGGGCGGCGGCGGATGAGCGTGCAGGACACGCCGGCGCTCGAGTCGCGATGCCGCTGAGCCGTCCGCCGTGCCTGCGTGTTGCGTCCTTTACTCCGGGAGGGTCTACTCCTTGATAGCGGGTGCGTCCGCGCTGGGTGTAGACCGGCGTCGGAAGGCACCGAGCGCGGTGGACGGTTCCGGATCCGCCGCAGCGGCAGGTACATGCGACGGAGGTCGCGGGAAGGGGTGGGTTGATCAGCGAGGGACCCGTCGAAGAGCTCCCCGAAGGCGCAGAAGCGGCTCCGCAGGAATTCCAGGACGCCGTCCAGGCCGCAGACCGCGAGCGCCTGTCGATGATCCTCGACAAGGCCGCCGAGGACCCGGCGTGGAAGCAGCAGCTGCTCGACGACCCGGAGGCAGCGCTCGCCGCGATCGGGGCGAGCGGGCCGCCGGAGGTGGGCGAGGTCGCCGGCCAGCGGCACTGGCGCACGAAGTGGGTGTACCGGTGGACCTGGTGGGGCGGCTGGGGCTGGTACCACTGGCGCTGGTAGCAGCGCGGCCGCGAAGGCCGAGGGGCGGTGGCACGACGTGCCGCCGCCCCTTGCTTCTCCCCGGCCTGCCGCTCCCGTAGCGTGATGCCCGTGGACGACGCCCGCTTCCTCGAGGCGATCTCGGCCGCCGTGCCGAGCGGGTGGCGGATCGAGCGGCCTCGGAACGGCCCGTGGATCGGGGTCCGTCGCCGCGCCACGAGGATCCCGGCGCAGGGATGGAAGCTCCACGTCTCGGCGACCGTGGGCTCCGCGGCCGAGGTGCTCGAGCGCTCGCTCCCGCCGATCGTCGCCGAGGAGGTCCCCTTCAAGCTCGCGGCCTCGCCCGAGGTGCTCGCCGCGCTGAACGAGGGCGAGGGCGGGCTCGAGCAGGCGGGCAAGTTCCTCACCGTCTATCCGGCCGACGACGAGCAGGCCGTGCGGCTCGCCGTCGCGCTCGACGAGGCGACGCGCGGCCTCCGTGGCCCGCGGGTGCTCACCGATCGAGCGCTCCGTGCCGGGGAGCCTCGTGCACTACCGGTACGGAGCTTTCCGCGGCGCTCCGCGGGACCCCGATCCCTCTGCGCCCAGGTCCGATCCGTTCGTCGCCGCCGGCGTGGCCGAGATCGAGGAAGATCGGGGCCATCGGCGGGCGGTACGTGCTCGTGTCCGCCCTCCATCGGTCGGTCGCGGGCTCGGTGCATCTGGCTGCGGACGTCCGGGCGGGGCGAGCCTGTGTCGTGAAGCGCGCAGCCCGCGACGCGCGGGTGGGACCCGACGGGCGCGATGCCCGTGACCATCTGCGCCACGAGGCAGAGATGCTCGAGCGCCTCGCGCACGACCCGCACGTTCCCGCGGTGTTCGAGCTGGTCGAGGAGGGCGGCGACCTGTTCCTGGTGATGGAGCACCTCGAAGGTGCGACGCTCGGCACGGTGGTCGACGGCCCGGCGGCGACGGCGCGGGTGGTCGAGCTCGGCCGCGCGCTCTCGTCCGCGCTCGCCGCGGTGCACCGGGCGGGGCTCGTCTATCGTGACCTCGGGCCCGCGAACGTGATCGTGGGGCGGGACGGTGGCGTGCGACTCGTCGATCTCGAGCTGACGTGTGCGGCCGGCGCGAGCGGCGAGATGGCCGGCACGCCGGGCTACGCGTCGCCGCAACAGCTCGAGGGGGAGCCGGCCTCGATCGGCGACGACGTGTACGCGCTGGGTGCCTTGCTGTCGTTCATCGCGACCGGCGTCGACCCTTCGCCGCACGTCGCGGTGCCGGACGAGCGGCTCGCGCGCGTGATCACGCGGTGCCTCGAGCGCTCGCCGGACGCTCGCTACCGCTCCATGGATGAGCTCGATGCTGCCCTCGCGGAACTGGAGGCGTCATGACCGAGGTCGTGTGGCAGGACTTCCCCGGCAAGAGGGTGCGCGTGAGGACCCCGCAGGGATCGGGTGCGGCCGCCCGGGCCCCCGAGATCCTGCGCGAGGCCGAGCGCGTGGCAGATGCCCTCGAGGGGCTCCTGCTCCCGCAGGCGGGCGCCGCGCGGGCCGACCTGTACCTGGTGGACCCCGTGGCCTCGGAGCCGGGTGTGGGACCTGCGGGGGCGCAGGGCGCCGTGCTCGAGGTCGCGTCGGGCGAGCCACCCGCGGCCGTCGCCTGGGCGATCGCGCCCGTGCTGCTCGCCGGGTGGTTCGGGCCCGCGGTGATGTCCTCGGAGGCGATGGTGGACGGGATCGCCGGCGTTGCGGCCGCTCGCGCCGGCACCGGTCCGTCGGTCGAGGACGCCGACGAGTGGGTGCGCGAGAGCCTCGGCATGGGGCGGCCGGTCTCGGTCGTCGGCGCCCAGGACCTGGACGAAGGGCTCGAGGGCGGTCCTGGCGTAGGCCCCCCCGGCATGGCCGGGCCTCCGCCGGGCCTGGAGGGTGGGCCCCCCCCGGCTTCGAGGATGGACCCCCGGGGATGGGTGGGCCCCCGCCCGGCTTCGAGGGTGGCCCCCCCGGCGGGGCGCTAGGGCGGCCGCCGATCTCGGAGGAGGAGGGTGCCCGGCTGGCAGCGACCTCGTTCGGCGGGTACCTCGTCTCGACGTTCGGTGGTGAGGCTCTCCGCACGTTCTTCGAGAGCTTCGATCCCGAGCGCCGGGACCAGGCGTCGACCGCGGCGTTCCAGCGGCCCCTCGGCAGCCTCGAGGAAGCGTGGCTGAAGGGGCTCATGCAGGGCGGTGTCGGCGGGACGTTCCGCTCGTTCGTTCGCTACGTGATGCCGCACTTCCGCCCGTACTGGCGCCGGCAGGCCGAGGTGCTGCTCTACATGGTCGTCGGGTCGCTCCTCGCGGTCGTCGCGATGCCGGTCGCGATCGGCGCGGCGGTCGGGGCGCTCGGCGGCCAGGCCGACCAGCCGATGGAGTCCTCGGGGTTCCTCGCGACGATCATCCGCGACGTGCAGGTGTGGCTCGCGAGCGGCGACACGGGCTCGAAGCTGCTCGTGTTCATCGGGGTGCTGTTCCTCATCTACGCGCTCGACGCGCTCATCACGATGCGCCGGGCCGTCGTGAGCGAGACCATCACGCAACGCCTGCTGATGGACCTGCAGGAACGGATGTTCGACCATCTGCAGCGGCTACCGCACTCCTTCTACTCGTACGCGAACGTCGGCGATGTCATGGCGCGCCTGTCCGGCGACATCCAGATGGTCTCGATGACGATGACCGAGGTCCTGAACCAAGGGCTGTACCTGGTGATCAGCTTCGTGACGGCCGGGCTCGCGGTCGTGACCTTGAACCTGTGGCTCGGGTTGCTCGTGCTGGTCGTCGTGCCGATCTTCATCGTCACGTACAAGGTGCTCGGCTCCAGGCTCGCACGCGTGAGCTACGAGCGGGGCAACCGCGCCGGCGAAGCCGCGAACCTCACGCAGGAGAACCTCACGGCGCATGCCGTCGTGAAGGCGTTCGGACTCGAGGCGCGGGCGCAGGCCTCGTACCACGCGCGCCTGCTCGGCGTGCTGCGCTCGGCGCTGCGGATGGTGCGGATCTCAGCGCTCTTCGACGCGGCGACGAGCGTCGCGATCACGATCGGCCAGCTGATCGTCCTCGGCGTCGGCGGGTGGCTCGTGCTGAACGACAGGATGGAGCTCGGGGTGCTCGTCGCGTTCCTGGGGCTGCTGCCCTCGCTGCTGCAGCCGATCGCGCAGTTCTCGGGCATCGGCGAGACGGTGCAGCAGACGGCGGGCTCGCTCGCGCGCGTCTCCGAGCTCTTGGACGTGCCGCTCACGATCGTCGATGCTCCCGACGCCGTTGCCCTGCCACCTCTCGAGCGCGAGGTCCGGCTCGAGCACGTCACGTTCGGCTATGACGACGGGCGGCCGATCCTGCACGACCTCGACCTCTCCATCTCGGCTGGGATGACGGCGGCCATCGTCGGGCCGTCGGGCTCGGGCAAGAGCACCATCGTGAACCTGCTCCTGCGGTTCTGGGATCCGCAGGAGGGACGCGTCGCCATCGACGGTGTGGACCTGCGCGACGTGACCCTTCCCTCGCTGCGAGGGCAGATCGGGCTCGTGTTCCAGGACACGTCCGTCTTCAACACGACCGTGCGCGAGAACATCGCGATCGGTCGGCAGGACGCCTCGGACGAGGAGATCGCCGCGGCGGCGCGCGACGCTCGCCTGGCGGACTACGTCGAGTCACTGCCGGCGGCATACGACACCGTGCTCGGCGAGCGCGGGCTGCGGATGAGCGGTGGGCAGCGGCAGCGGCTCGCGATCGCACGCGTGCTGCTCCGCGACCCGGCGATCATGATCTTGGATGAGGCGACGAGCGCCCTCGACGCCGAGACCGAGGCCGGCATCCTCGAGACGCTCGACGAGGTCGTGAAGGGCCGGACGACGATCGCGATCACGCACCGGCTCTCGCTCGCCGCGAAGGCCGACCTCATCTTCGTCATCGACCACGGCCGTCTCGTCGAGCGGGGCAGCCACGCCGAGCTCTCGACGGCCGGCGGGCTGTACCAGCGCTTGTACGAGGCCCAGTCGCGCTACGGCGCGGTGCCGCAGGAAGCGGCCGAGGCTGAGATCGCGCGCTTGCGGAGCGTGCCGGTGTTCGCCGGCCTGCCGGACGACGCGATCGCCGCGATCGCCGCGCAGACGCGACCCGAGGTCGCGGAGCCGGGTCAAGACGTCGTCCGGCAGGGCGAGCGGGGGGACCGGATGTACCTCGTGGACGACGGCCGGCTCGAGGTGCTCGTCGAGGGTCCGGCCGGCGAGCGTGCGGTCTCGACGCTCGGGCCGGGCGAGCTGTTCGGCGAGATGGCGCTCCTCGGCGGCGCGGCCAGGAACGCGACGGTGCGGGCCGTCACGCCGTGCCGGCTGTTCTCCCTCGTCGGCTCGGACCTGCAGGCGCTGCTCGAGCGCCACCCCTCGATCCGCGCCGAGATCGAGCGCGTGATGCGGGCGCGCGCGGAAGCGCTCCAGGAGGCCTTGGCAGCCGCGAGCGCGTGATAGCGCCCCGGCTCAGCGGGCCCGTGGACGGAAAGCGCGCTCGAGGGCCTGGACGAGACCCTCCATCGTGTGAGGGCGCGCGACGGCGGCGACGGCGAACCCATGGTCGCGTGCCTCCCGCGCGGTCACCGGGCCGATGCACACGACCTTCGGGTTCCCCCGCACCGCGCCGAGCGCCCGCACGAACCCGCGCACGGTCGAGGCGCTCGTGAAGGTCACCGCGTCGACCGCGCCCCTGCGCAGCGCGTCGCGAGCCTCGGCCGGGAGCGAGCGAGCGAGACGCGTGCGGTAGGCGTCCACGCGCTCGGGGCTCCAGCCCTTCGCCGCGAGCACGTCCTCGAGCCCCTCGGGCGCGATGTCTGCGCGGGGGCACAGCACGCGCCCCCGACCGCGTGGGAAGGCGCGCGCGAGACCGAGCGTCGTGAACACCTTCGGCATCAGGTCGGGGTCGCGCCGGCTCCAGCGCCGGAACGTCTCGGCCGTCCCTTCGCCGATGGCGGCCACACGCGCCCGCAACTCCGGCGGCTCCACGCGCTCGGCGAGCATCTCGACCGTGCGGGGGCTCGTCAGCGTGATCCACTCGTACTCGCCCGCGGCCAGCGCCGCGAGCGCCTTCGTGAGGGCGGCCGAGCGCGCCGGGACGAGCTCGATCGCGGGGGAGACGAGCGCGGTCGCGCCTCGGCGCTCGAGCGCGCGGACGAACTCCGACGACTGCTCGAGCGGGCGGGTGATGAGGATCGTGCGGCCGGCGAGCGTCTTCGCGGCGCTCACGGCCGGACCGCCGAGAGGATGTCCTCGGCGCCGGCGGCGCGCAGGTCGGCCTCGGCCTCGGCGGCGACCCCCTCGGGGTCCTCGCCGGCGACGGCGGTGCGCGCCTCGCGCCCGCCGTCGGGCGTGAAGACGGCGGCGACCATCCGGACGCGCCCGTCCTGCACGTCGGCGTACGCGCCGAGCGGGAGCGCGCATCCACCGCCGAGGCGTCGCATGATCGACCGCTCGGCGAGCAGCGCGGTCCGCGTGGGTGCGTGGTCGAGGGCCGAGAGCGCCTCGAGCGTCCATGTGTCTCCCGCGCGCGCCTGCAGCGCGAGGCATCCCTGGCCCGGGGCCGGGATCATCTCGCCAACGGACATCGGAGCCGCGTGCTGGGGCACGATGCCGAGGCGCACGAGGCCGGCCGCGGCAAGCACGACGGCGTCGACCGCCACCTCGGCGAGCTTGTGCAGGCGGGTGTCGACGTTGCCCCGGAGGTCCTTCACCAACACGTCCGGGCGCCAGCGGAAGATCTGCGCCTGACGCCGTAGGCTCGAGGTGCCGACGACACCGCCCGGCGGAAGCTCGCCGTGGCGCGTGACCAGCACGTCGAGCGGGCTGACGCGCTCGGGCACCGCCCCGAGGACCAGGTCGTCGTCGTCCTCGGCCGGCAGGTCCTTGGCCGAGTGCACGGCGAGGTCGACGTCGCCCTCGCGGAGGGCGCGGACGATCTCGGCCACGAACATCCCCTTCAGCCCCGCGGGGCCCGTCACCGCCGTGTTGCGGTCGCCCGAGGTCGTCATGCCGACGATCTCCACCTCTACGCCGGTCGCCCGCAGGCGCTCGGCCACCTCGGTCGCCTGCGCGAGCGCGAGGGGTGAACGGCGCGTGCCGATGCGGATCTTCACGGCTCGTCGAGCTCGACGCCGAACAGGTCGGCGAGGAGCGTCTCGTACGTGTGCTCGGTGCCGGGCGCCGCGAGCTCCTTCAGCCGCACGATCGGGTCGTGCAGCAGCTTCGCGACGATCCCGCGCGCGAGGCCCTCGACCGCCTCTCGCTCGTCCGGCGTGAGTGCCGAGAGGTCGGAGCGGTAGCGCTCGAGCTCGGCGGCTATGACCGCGTCTCCGCGCTGACGGAGGGCATGGATCAGCGGCGCGAGACGCTCGGACCGGCGGCGGAGCGCGAACCGGTGCACCTCGGCCTCGACGATCTCGTTCGCGCGCGCGATGTCCTCGGCCGCGCCGGTCGCGCGTGAGACGAAGACCTCCTTCAGCCCTTCGATGTCCACCAGGTGCAAGCCGTCGATGCCTGTGGCCGAAGGCTCGACGTCACGCGGCACCGCGAGGTCGAGCACGAACAGCGGCCGCTCGCGCCCGCGGACGGCCTCCCGCAGGGTGTCGGCGTGGAGCACGACCCCCGCGGAACCGGTCGCCGAGACCACGATGTCGGCGCTCGCGAGCATGCTCGGGAGCTGCTCGAGGTCGCCGTGCTCCGCGTCTGCGCGCTCGGCGAGCGCTCGCGCACGCTCGAGCGAGCGGTTCAAGATCCGCAACGTGCCGACGCCACGCTCGCGTAGGTGCTTCACGGCGAGCGCGGACATGTGTCCGGCGCCGACCACGACGGCGGTGCGGCCCTCGAGCCCACCGAGGACCTCGGCGGCGAGATCGGCTCCGGCGTCGACGAGCGCGTCGGGTGCGGATCCGACCGGGGTCTCCGTTCGTACCCGCCGGCCGGTCCTGCCGGCCGCGTGGAAGAGCGCGATGAGCGTGTGGCCGGCCGCGCCCTCGGCCTCGGCGCGGCGGAACGCGTCGCGGACCTGGGACAGGATCTGCGGCTCGCCGATCACCATCGAGTCCAGGCCGGCGGCCACGTCGAAGAGGTGGCGCACGGCCTCCTCCTCGTAGTGCGAGTAGAGCGGTTCGGCGAGGTCGTCGGGATCGACGCCCCGCGGCTCGGCGAGGAGGCGCTTCACGGACTGGAACCCGGCGTGGTAGGCGGGGACGCTCGCGTAGACCTCGACCCGGTTGCAGGTCGAGAGGACGACGGCCTCCTCGACGGCGGGATCGTCGACCACCCGGCGGTATGCCTTCGCGAGGTCGTCCTCGGTGAACGCGAGCCGGTCGAGGAGGTCGACGGTCGCGCGCCGGTGCGAGACGCCGAGCGCGAGGATGGCCATGGGTGCAGGTCATCGTACCCGAGCCGCTCGGAGCTGCAGCCTCGCGGTAGCATCCCGGCCGACCGGCCCGAGCCTCGGGTCAGGCCTCGGGCGGAGGAACGGTGGGAGCGGCAAGGGCGAGGGACCTTGGCATCACGATCGGCGAGCTGCCGGCCGGCGCTCGCAACGCGATCACGGACGTCGACGGCGTGCGCGTCGGGCAGGTGAGCGTGCTCGAGCGCGAGGACGGCGACCCGCACGCGATCCGCACCGGCGTGACGGCGATCTTCCCGCACGAGGCACGCCCCTGGGACGAGCCCGTCTACGCGGGCGTGCACATCCTGAACGGTTACGGCGAGACGATCGGCGTGAACCACCTTTCCGAATGGGGTGTGCTCATGACGCCGATCGTGCTGACCTCGACCGCGCAGATCGGCAAGGCGTACGACGCCACCCTGCGGTGGGTCGCGAGCGTCGACGAGCGCGGGGGCCGCGAGGTCATGCCGGTCGTCAGCGAGTGCGACGACGGCTACGTGAGCGACACGCTCGCGTTCCCGCTCACCGACCAGCACGTCGCCGCCGCGCTCGACGCGGCGACGGGGGGCGAGGTCGAGGAGGGCACGGTCGGGGCCGGGGTCGGGATGCAGTGCTTCGACTTCAAGGGCGGCATCGGGACGTCCTCACGGATGGCGGGAGGGTTCACCGTCGGCGTGCTCGTGCTCACCAACCACGGCGGCCGGCGCGAGCTGTTCCTCGACGGGGTCCCGGTGGGGCGCGAGATACCCGACCTCATGCCCGGCGAGCACCACGAGGGCTCATGCGTGGTCGTCGTCGCGACCGACGCGCCCTTGCTTCCCCACCAGCTGCGACGGATGGCCGTCCGCGCGGGCCTGGGGCTGGCGCGCGGGGGCTCGAACGCCTCGAACGGCTCGGGCGAGCAGATGCTCGCGTTCTCGACGGCGAACCGGCTGCCGATACGCGGCGGTGACGTCGTGCCGATCCGCGCGATCGCCGACGGTCCCGAGCAGGACCCGTGGCCGCTCTCGACGCTGTTCCAGGCGGTGGTCGAAGCGACCGAGGAGGCCGTCGCGAACGCGCTGCTCGCGGCGACGACCGTCGTCGGCCGCGAGGGCCATACCCTCCACGGGATCCCCGTGGATCGAGCGCTCGCGATCCTCGAGCGCCACGGGCGGCTCACCCGCTGATCCCGCTCGGGGCTGCGGCTCGGGCGGTCCCTTCCGTACAATCGGCTGCGGAGACGTGGCTGAGTGGCCGAAAGCAGCCGCCTGCTAAGCGGTTAGGGGGTGGATAGCTCCCTCGCGCGTTCGAATCGCGCCGTCTCCGCCAGAGGGCTCTCGGGCGCGCGTCCGTATGCTGGAGCCGTGGAGGCCGCGCTCATCGACCTGTTCGACACGCTCGTGTGGAGCGAGTGGCGGGTGCTCCGCGGTGGGTTGGCGAAGGCCATGGGCGTCGAGCGCCAGACGCTCCGACGCGCGTACGAGAACACGTACACGGCTCGACAGACCGGCGCGAACGGCAGCGCCGAGGGCGACACGGCCGCGCTCGTCCTCGCCTGCGGCCTCGAGCCCGAGCCGGCACTCGTGCGGGAGCTGACCGACCTGGTGAGCGAGCACCTCGAAGGCCACGTCCACCTGTACGAGGACTCGCTGCCCGCCCTCCGCGGACTCCGGGAGCGCGGGATCCGCACGGCGGTCGTCAGCAACTGCGATCACTTCGCCGGCCCGCTCGTCGAGGCGATCGGCCTCAAGGACGAGGTCGACGAGCTCGTGCTCTCGTACGAGGTCGGATCGCACAAGCCGGATGCAGCGATCTACCTCGCCGCGCTCGACGCGCTCGACGCCCGTCCCGAGCAGGCCGTGTTCGTGGACGACCAGCCCCCGTACCTCGATGGGGCGGCCGCTCTTGGGATCGACACGCGCTACATCCGCCGCGACAACGAGCCCTGGGAGGGCCACCGCGACCCCGGCCCGCACACACCGATCGAGACCCTCACGGCGCTCTTGTGACGCTCTGTATGCTTGTCCTCTGAGCGCCGGTAGCTCAATGGATAGAGCATCTGACTACGGATCAGAAGGTTGGGGGTTCGACTCCCTCCCGGCGCGCTAGCAGCGAAGACGTGCCAGCGATCTCGACCAGTCGAGTCATGTGCGTAGGCTCATCGTCCAGGCCGGGTACGTGCACGGTCTCGATCGGCCCTGTGATCGAGCTCCGATCCCTCCGCATCCATCAGCGCCCGGTCGAAGCGTTCGGAGTAGCGGCCTCACCAGTCGCGGGCGGCCCCTGCCCTGCCGCAGCAGCTCCATGAGCCGGTCGGCCCACGTCGCGAACACGCTCAGCCGTTGGCGAACTCGGCCTCCCGCTCGGGGCTCCACTACCATGCATCGCGTGGCTGGGATCGTGATCCCGAAGGCGGCTCAAGAGCTCCTGGCGAGCGATGCCGTCGCGCACGTGGTCACCATCGACGAGGACGGAGGGCCGCACGTCACGGCGGCCTGGGTTGGGCTCGACGGGGATGAGATCGTACTCGCGACGATCCCGGAGCAACGGAAGCTGAGGAACCTCCGGCGCGACCCCCGCATCGTGCTGTCCGTGCCATCGACGAGGGTGAACGAGTGGGGCTTGCTCGAATACCTGGTCGTGTACGGGACGGCGCGGGTGACCGAGGGCGGCGCCGCCGAGATGCTGCAGCGTCTCGCGCACACGTATATCGGACCCGACGTCGTGTTTCCGAACATGCCCGATCCGCCGCCGGGGTTCGTCACGAGGATCAAGCCCGAGAGGTTCGGCGGCGTCGGGCCGTGGAACCCCGCACGCGGCCGGTAGCCTTCCCGGAGCGCACGAGCTGCCGCGCGACGCGTCGCCATGCACGTTCCGCGGTATCCAGATAAGTACCCCCCGTAGGCACCGGACCGTGAAGCCTCGTGGAGCCTCGGTCTACCGACACCCGTCCGACCCATTGCGTCGAACGCCGCTCAGCTTCACCATCAGGGCCGATGGGTCCGAGGGAGGTGTGGACCGTGAGGGCTGCGCGCCGGTCCGTGGGGGTGCTGGCGGCGCTGTTCGTGCTCGCGACCGCGGTGCCGGCTCGGGCCGAGATCGTCGTGATCGACCGCGCGAGGGCGCACGGGCCCTTCGCCACCGTGCAGGCGAGCGCGCGCGTCCAGTCGCCGACGAAGCTGTGGGTCACGGTGCGGCCGCGGCCGCGGCAGGAGGCAACGGTGTACTGGTGGGTGGACTGCAACCGTGGCCAGGATACGAACGACACGAGCGGAACCTTCCGAGCCATGGCGCCGGTCACCCGCGTGATGCGCATGCCCTACGACCACCCGGACGAGTGCCACGTCGCCGTGACCGCGAGCATCGACGCTCGGGGCCGGCTCGTCGTCGTCCTGACCGCCCGCGTCTAGAGCCGCGGCCGACGGCCGGTGACGGAAGCCCCGCTCGCCAGGGTCCGAACGACCCCGGGCTCGGGGTCATCGAGCCGGGACCTTCTATGGAGCGGTGTGGAAGCCGCTCGGATCCGGGAGGGGTGACTCGACATGGTTGTGCTCGTCGCCTACGCCAGCAAGCACGGCGCGACCGAGGGGATCGCGAAGTACGTCGCCGAACGCCTGCGCGAGGCCGGCAAGGACGCCGACGCGCGCAAGGTCGAGGACGTCGAGAGCCTCGAGGGCGTGGATGCGGTCGTCCTGGGCAGCGCGGTGTACGCGGGCTCGTGGCAGAAGGAGGCCATGGAGTTCGTGCAACGGCATGCCGAGCGGCTGACGGACCTGCCGGTCTGGCTCTTCAGCAGCGGCCCGCTCGGCGAGGAGATCAAGGACGGGATGGACCAGATCCGCCAGCTCGGCGAGCTCCGTGAGACGCTGCAGCCCAAGGACCACCGCGTCTTCTTCGGCGCGCTCGACAAGGAGAAGCTCGGCTTCGGCGAGCGCATGATCGCGAAGGCCGTGAAGGCCCCCGACGGCGACTTCCGCGACTGGGACGAGATCGGCGCCTGGGCCGAGGGCATCGCCGCCGAGCTCGGCTGACCCACGGGCTGTAGGCCCGTCGGCGCCCGACCGTATGCTCGCCGGGTGCCGCCGTCGACTGAGCGGGCGCGCGCGCTCCGCCGCCATGTGGTCGAATCCGGGCAGTGACGAGCGAGGGGGAGCCCGCCATGGAGTACACGCACCTCGGGCGCCTGGGTCTGAAGGTCAGCCGGCTGTGCCTCGGGACCATGAACTTCGGTCCGGAGACGACCGAGGCGGACAGCCACGCGATCATGGATCGCGCGCTCGAGCACGGCATCAACTTCTTCGACACGGCGAACGTCTACGGGCGGAGCAAGGGCGTCGGCGCGACCGAGACGATCGTCGGCAACTGGTTCGGCAAGGGCGGGGGCCACCGTGAGAAGGTCGTGCTCGCGACGAAGGTGTACGGCGAGATGGGCGAGTGGCGGAACGAGTCCCGCCTGTCGGCGCTCCACATCCGTCAGGCCTGCGACGCGAGCCTGCAGCGCTTGCAGACCGATCACATCGACCTGTACCAGATGCACCACGTCTACCGCGACGCGCACTGGGACGAGATCTGGCAGGCGTTCGAGAACCTGGTCCAGCAGGGCAAGGTGCTCTACGTCGGCTCGAGCAACTTCGCGGGGTGGCACATCGCGAAGGCGAACGAGGCGGCGAGCGCGCGTCACTTCCTCGGCCTGGTCTCCGAGCAGTGCCTCTACAACCTCAACGACCGGATGAGCGAGCTCGAGGTGATCCCCGCGTGCGAGGGGTACGGGATGGGCGTGATCCCGTGGAGCCCGCTCGCCGGCGGGCTGCTCGGCGGGGTGCTCGGCAAGATCGAGGGGGGACGGCGTGCGGGCGAGTGGGTGCAGGAGGACCTGCCGAAGTACCGCGGCCGGATCGAGGCGTACGAGGCGTTCTGCGAGGAGCTGGGCGAGCTGCCGGCCGACGTCGCACTCGCGTGGCTCCTCGCGAACCCGGGCGTCTCGGCGCCGATCATCGGACCGCGCACGATCGAGCAGCTCGACGGGTCGCTCCGAGCGCTCGAGCTCACGCTCGACGAGGCCACGATGGCCAGGCTCGACGAGATCTTCCCCGGCCCCGGCGGGGCGGCGCCCGAGGCCTATGCGTGGTGAGCCAACCGGGCCGGAAGTCCAGGTCGAAGGTGTACATCGGCCCGTAGCGCGGTAGGTGCCGGGGCGTACGCTGGGTCCGGTGTCCAAGGAGCTGACCTCGGCGCGGGATCCATTCGACGCGCTGGACGATGAGCAGCGGGACGTACTCCTGAAGGTCGCGGGGGTCCTTGCGCGGATCGAGTTCGGCACGGTGCTGCTGGTCGTGCAGGATGGGAAGGTCGTTCAGATCGAGATGGCCGAGAAGTTCCGACTCCGGTAGCGGGCGCCGCGTTGACGCTCCGCCGCTCGGCCGATAGCGTGGGGCGCGAGCAAGGCTGACCAGTCAACTGGAGGCCGCGACACATCTGTGTCGCGGCCTTTCTGCGTTGAAGGGGAGGTTCCGATGCGAAAGGTCGTGCCCGCACTCGCGATCCTCGCGCTCGTGGCCGGCGGGTGCGCGAGCACCGAGTCGAAGACCAGGGGCAGCGCGGAGGTCCTGCGTCTGGCGATGTTCCCGAACCTGACGCACTCGCCCGCGTACGTGGCCCTCGAGGAGGGCATCTTCGAACGGGCGCTCGCGCCGACGAAGGTCGAGGTGAGCTACTTCAACTCGGGCAGCGACGCCGGGACCGCGCTCTCGTCCGGCTCGATCGACGCTACCTACATCGGCCCGGGCCCCGCCATCGCCCTGTACATGGCCGATCCGGGCAGCGTGACGGTCGTCTCCGGCGTGACCGCGGGCGGCGCCTCCTTCGTCGTTCGCACCGGCGCGGGGATCGGGAGCGTGCAGGACCTGCCCGGCAAGAAGCTCGCGGTGCCGGGCATCGGCAACACGCAGGACGTCGCCCTGCGCACATGGCTGCACGAGCAGGGCATGAAGGCCAACGACGAGGGTGGCGACGTGCACGTCGGCGCGTTCGACAACACGCTCCTCCTCCAGACCTTCGAGGCCGGCGAGGTCGACGGCGCCTGGGAGCCCGAGCCCTGGCCGAGCCTGCTCATCGCCGAGGGCCTCGCAGAGCCGTTCGTGGACGAGACCACGCTGTGGCCGGACGGCCTGTTCGTCACGACGCACCTGGTCGTGAACACGACGTACATGGAGGCGCACCCCGACATCGTCCGCAAGCTCGTCCAGGCCAACGTCGAGGCGATCCAGCTGATCCACGACGACCCGGATCGGGCGAAGGCGGCGGCGCAAGCCGGGCTCGTGAAGGCCGGCGCCCCCTCGCTCGACCAGGCGGTCGTGGACGCGGCGTGGGAGAACCTCACGTTCACGTGGGATCCGATCGCGTCGAGCCTGGAGAAGGACGCGAGCGACGCGTACGACCTCGGCTACCTGGAGAGCGAGCCAACGGGGATCCTCGGCATCTACGGGCTGGACGATCTGAACGCGATCCTGGAGGAGCAGGGAGAGACGCCCATCGAGGTCTCGGCGTGAGGACGCTCCCGGATCTCCGGACGGCATACCTCCCCGAGGAGGCGCCGGCGAAGCTCATGGCCCGCGGCGTGTCGAAGTCGTTCCATCATGCCCGCGGCGGGACGGTCACGGCCGTCCGCGACGTGGACCTCGAGGTCCGCGCGGGTGAGTTCGTGTGCCTCCTCGGGCCGTCCGGGTGCGGGAAGTCCACGCTCCTCAACCTGTTCGCGGGCCTCGACCGGCCGGACGCCGGTGAGCTGCTGATCGACGGGCGGCCCATCGTCTCCCCCGGGCCCGATCGAGCGGTGCTGTTCCAGGAGCCCGCGTTGTTCCCGTGGATGAACGTGCGCGACAACGTCGAGTTCGCGCTCGAGATGCTCGGTCTGCCGAAGGGCGAGCGTGAGGACCGGGCGATGCACTGGCTCCACCGCGTGCACCTCGGCCGATTCGCGAAGGCGCAGCCGCACGAGCTCTCGGGGGGGATGCGGCAGCGTGCCGCCCTTGCACGCGCGCTCGCCTGCCAGCCCGAGGTCCTGCTCGCCGACGAGCCCTTCGCCGCGCTCGATGCGCAGACCAGGGAGATCCTCCAGCGTGAGCTCCAGGAGGTGTGGTCCGAGACGCAGAACACGTTCGTGTTCGTGACCCACAACGTCCGCGAGGCCACGTTCCTCGCCGACCGCGTGGTCCTGATGTCCGCGCCGCCCGGCACGCTGGTGACCGAGCACAGGATCACCGTGCCGCGGCCCCGTGACATGGAGGACGCGTTGCTCTCGAAGGTGGTCGTGGACATCCACGCGCACCTGTCGAAGGAGGTGGACAAGGTTGTCGCGGCTGAGATCGACCGCTAGCCAGCTCTGGCCCCGGGTCGCGGCGATCGTGGGCCTCCTCGCCCTGTGGCAGCTCGCCGCGATGTCCGGGTTCTTCAGCACGACGGTCCTGCCGCCGCCATCCGCCGTCATCGACTCGTTCATCGAGAACTTCGCGAAGCCGAACCCCCCGCGCGAGTCGATCCTCGCGGGGACGCAGGCAAGCGTGATCCGGCTCCTCTTCGGGCTGGCGGTCGGGATCGCGGTCGGGACGGCGGTCGGGGCGACCATGGCCGCCTCGTCCTACATCCAGCGCAGCGTCGGGTCGCTCATGGCCGGTCTGCAAGCCCTGCCGTCGATCAGCTGGCTGCCGCTGGCGATCATCTGGTTCGGCTACACCGAGCGTGCGGTGATGTTCGTCGTGATCATCGGCGCGATCCCGGCCGTGTCGATCGCGACGGCGTCCAGCATCCGGCTCGTGCCGCCCCTGCTCATCCGAGCCGGCCGCACGATGGGCGCGCGGCGGTGGACCCTGTACCGGCGCGTGATCCTGCCTGCGGCCGTGCCCGGCTACATCGTCGGCCTGCAGCAGGCGTGGGCGCTCGGGTGGCGCGCGCTCATGGCGGGCGAGCTGCTCCTCATGGCGACCGGCGGCAAGGGGCTGGGCCATCTCCTCGAGGCGAACCGCCAGCTCCAGCAGACCCCGGCGATCTACGCCGTGATGCTCATGATCATGTTCGTCGGCATGGCGGTCGAGGCCACGTTCGGCGCCGTGGATCGGCGGGTTCGCGGCCGGCGCGGCCTGCTCGTCCAGACGTAGACGGGGCCCCGGGCGATAGGCTCTGCGGGGCGTCACCCGAGGAGGTCTTCGCGTGCACCGGAACCGAACGATCCTGTGGGCGCTGCTGCTGATCGGGATCGGCGTCTTCCTCCTGCTCCAGAACGCGGACGTGATACCCAAGAAGGTCGAGGTCTGGCCGCTCGTGCTCGTCGCGATCGGCGTGTGGTTGCTGCTCGAGCGCTCGGTGTTCGGCTCACGCTGGGGTGGCGGGTACGTGTGGCCGATCCTGCTGATCGCGGTCGGGGGCGTCTTGTTCCTCGAGGACCTCGACGCCCTCCCCGACCAGGACGTGCTCGTGCCTGTGATCGTCATCGCGATCGGCCTCGGGCTCGCGCTGTCCGCGATCTCGCAGAACCGCAGCCGGGCGCTCGGCGACGAGACGACGTCGGTCCCGCTCGAGGGCGCGAGCCAGGCGTGGCTCCGACTCGACCACGGCGCCGGTCGCCTGCGGGTGCGCGGTGCCGACACGCCGGATCTCGTCGAGGGCCGGTTCACCGGCGGCGTCGAGCCCGACGTCCGGCGGGACGGTGAGCGCCTGGATGTCACGCTGCGGGCTCGGGGCATGCCGTGGGGACCGGGCCGCGAGCGCGGCCTCGAGTGGGACGTCACGATCACGCGTCGGGTGCCGGTCGACCCTCGACCTGCGGACGGGCGCGAACGAGGCCGACCTGGACCTCACCGACCTTCGGCTCGCGGAGCTGTCGATCCAGACCGGCGCGAGCAAGACCGTCGCCCGCCTCCCCTCGACCGGGCGGTACACCGTCCGGGTGCAAGGCGGCGCGATGAACGTCCGCCTGGAGGTCCCACACGGGGTCGCCGCACGGGTCGAGACCCACGGCGGCCTGTCCGACGTGCGGGTGGACCCGCACCGGTTCCCGAGGTGGGGCGGCGAGTGGCGCTCGGCCGACTTCGACACCGCCGAGCACCGCGCCGACATCCGTTTGGAGACGGGCGCCGCCCGCGTCGACGTCGTCTGACGGTCGGGCCGCTACAGGACGCCGACGCGGCGGAGGGTCTCGGCTCGAACCGAGCCCGTCAGTGCCTGCAAGGCGTCGGACTCGCGCGTGCTCGGCGGTTCCGGCGACGTGAGCCGGCGGGCCGCCGTCGGGCAGGGCGGCGAGGTCGGCCTCGAAGAGGCGGCGAGCGGTCTCGAGCGTGCGCGGCGGCCCGGTACGGCGGCCGCCCTGCATCACCGGCACGCAGGAGCGGCTCGCGCCCCGTCGGGCACGGGTTCGTTGCGGAGGGCGATCACGTCGCCGCCGAGCCCCGGAACACCTGCTTGCGACCCGGGTGCCGTCGCCTTGGCCGCCGAGAGCTTCAGCACCGGCCGGCCGTCGTACTCGACGAGCTTGTAGACCGAGTCGACGTACGGCGCGTCCGCCGAGACCCCGATCGCGCGTGCCGATGCCGAACGCGTCGATCGGCGCGCCGCCCCGCACGAGCCGGTCGCACGTCGAGCTCGTCGAGGCCGCCGCTCGCGAAGATCCGCACGTGCGGCAGACCGGCCGCGTCCAAGATCGCCCGTGACTGCCGCGGCGAGCGCGTCGAGATCGCCGCTGTCCAGCCGGATGCCGAGGTGGTCCGACAGGCCGAGCTCGCGGATCACCTCGATCGCCGTGCGGACGCCGTTCGGCGTGTCATATGTGTCCACCAGGAACGTGGTGCGCGTCGGGAAGTCCGTGGCGAACGCCACGAACGCATCCTTCTCCGTCGGGAAGGACTCGATGTACGAGTGCGCCATCGTGCCGGCGACCGCGAGCCCGTAGCGTCGGCCGGCCTCGACGTTCGAGGTCGCAGCGAACCCGACCATGCGCGGTGGCGCGTGCGACCGCCATCGCGGCGTCGATGCCCTGGGTCCGCCGGAACGAGAAATCGACGAGGTCCCTGCCGTCGGCCGCGACCCGGCAGCGGGCCGCCTTCGAGGCGATCGTCGTCTGGAATGTGATGACGTTCAGGAGGTAGGTCTCGACGAGCTGGGCGACGGCGATGGGCGCGGTGATCTCGAGCAGGGGCTCGTTCGGGAGTACGATCCGGCCCTCGGGCACGGCCCAGACGTCTCCCTCGAACCGCAGGGCCCGGAAGGCCTCGAGCGTATCGTCGGCGAACCCGAGGTGCGAGCCGAGGTGCTCGAGCTCCTCCTCCTCGAACCGGAGATCCTCGAGGAACGTCGAGGCACGGCTCCAGACCGGCCGCGACCAGGAACCCTCGGTTCGGCGGCAGGCGCCGGACGAACAGGGAGAACGTCGCCTCCTGGTCCATGCCTCGGCGCAGGTAGCTCGCCGCCATGTTGAGCTCGTACAGGTCGGTCAGCAGCGCCGACGGCATGACCACAGCCTACGAGGTCCGTTGCGGCGCCGCCCCTCAGCGGGCAGGATGTCCACCGGGACCATAAGGCCCAGGACCCCCCGGGCTTCTGCCCGTAAGGACCCTCGGGCGCGTCATGGAGAGTGCGTGATGGAGGCGACCTCCGGGAGGAACCCAATGTGGCATCTGGCCCGTGACGGGCTCGACAAGCTCATCCGGCTTCTCGCCGAACAGGGATACGAGGTCATCGGACCGACCGTCCGGGACGGCGCGATCGTGCTCGAGCACGTCGACGGCGTCGGCGATCTCCCCGCGGGCATCCGCGAGGACGCAAGGGCCCGCGACCTACGAGCTGACCAAGACCGGCGACGGCCGGCTCTTCGACTGGGCTCACGGGCCCGACGCCGGGAAGCGGTTCCTGTTCCCGCCGCGCGAGCTGCTCGCGACGATCTCACGCAACGGGACCGGCGGGATGCACCACGAGCCCGGGCCCGAGGACGACAAGCCCCTCGCGTTCATCGGGCTACGGTCCTGCGACCTGCACGCCATCGAGGTGCAGGACCGCGTCTTCCTCGATCTGGATCCAGGCGTACCGGCGCCGGCGCGAGCGGGCGCTGTTCGTCGGCGTGAACTGCGCGGTGCCGGGCGCGCACGTGCTTCTGCGTCTCGATGGGGACCGGACCCCGCTGCACGATGGGGTTCGACCTCGCGCTCACCGAGCTCGACGAGGGCTTCACCGTCGAGGCCGGGACCGCCGCGCGGCGAGGGATTCCTGTCCGTCGTCGGGACCGCGGGAGGCGACCGAGACGGAGCAGGCCGCCTCGTTCGCCGTGACCGAGGCGGCCGAGTCGCATGGGCCGGGTGCTCGAGGTCTCGGACATGCCCGACCTGCTGTACCGCAACCGCTCGCACCCCCGCTGGCAGGACGTCGCCGAGCGATGCCTCGCGTGCGCGAACTGCACGAACGTCTGCCCCACCTGCTTCTGCCACGACGTGGTGGACGGGGTGTCGCTCTCGGGCGACGTGGCGACGCGGACGCGCGAGTGGGCGAGCTGCTTCAGCGCCGAGTACAGCTGGGCGGCCGGCGAGGTCGTCCGCGGGAGCCGTGCGTCGCGCTACCGGCAATGGCTCACGCACAAGTTCGCCTCGTGGATCGACCAGTACGGCACGTCTGGCTGCGTCGGCTGCGGGCGCTGCATCACGTGGTGCCCGGTCGGGATCGACGTGACCGAGGAGATCGTCGCGATCCGCGCCACCGACGGCGCGGTGGAGGTGGTGGCCCGATGAGCGTGACCGAGATGCGCGACGTTCGCTCGTCGCAGCCCGAGGGTGGCCCCATGCGGATCGCCGTGATCCAGCGGATCGTCCCCGAGACCTCCGAGTCCGCGACCTACTGGATGACGTGGCGCGACGGCGAAGGCGAGGGCTACGACTTCCAGCCCGGCCAGTTCAACATGCTCTACCTGTTCGGGGTCGGTGAGGTCGCGATCTCGATCTCATCCGATCCGATGCACCCGCACCGCCTGGGCCACACGATCCGTCACGTCGGCCGGGTGACGAACGCGCTCCGCTGACCTGAAGCCCGGCGACGGAGATCGGCGTGCGCGGGCCGTTCGGCAAGCCGTGGCCTCTGCACGAGGCCAAGGGGGGCGATCTGCTCGTCGTCGCGGGTGGCGTCGGCGTCTGCCCCGTCCGTCCCGCGATCGAGTACGCGATGCGGCACCGCGACGACGTACCGGCGGCTCATCCTGCTGCTCGGGGCTCGAACGCCGGACCTGTTGCCCTACAAGGACCAGCTCGACGAGTGGGTGGGGCTGATGGAGCGCCTCGGCGTCGAGCTGCACCTCACCGTCGACGAGGCCGTGGGTACGTGGCTCTACGACGTCGGCGTCGTCACGACGCTGTTCCCGAAGGCGAGGATCGAACCCGAGCGCACGACCGCGTTCATGTGCGGCCCCGAGATCATGATGCGTTTCGCGGGGCGAGGTCTCGTCGAGCTTGGTGTGCCGGCCGAGCGCGTGTGGCTGCTCGATGGAGCGCCACATGCAGTGCGGGATCCAGCTGTGCGGCCACTGCCAGCTCGGGCCGCGCGTTCGTCTGCTCCGACGGACCGGTCTTCCGATGGGACGTGATCGCGCCGTTGATGGAGGTGAAGGACCTGTGAGCGACAACGGCAAGCCGCGCGTCGCGGTCTTCAAGATGGCCTCCTGCGACGGGTGCCAGCTGCAGCTGCTCGACGCCGAGGAGGCGCTGCTCGAGCTCGCCGGCGCGATCGAGATCGTGAACTTCGCCGAGGCCTCGTCGCGACATGCGCGCCCGGTCCGTACGACGTGACCCTGGTCGAGGGCTCGGTCTCGACGCCCGAGCAGGTCGGAGCAGATCGGCGAGATCCGGCTCGCGTCGTCGGTCCTGATCACGATCGGCGCGTGCGCGACCTCCGGCGGCGTCCAGGCGCTGCGCAACGCGACCGGCAAGCACGAGGAGTTCGTCCGAACGGTCTACCCGACGCCCGAGTACATCGATTCGCTCGACGACTCGCACCCGATCGTCGGACTACGTCGACGGTCGACCTCGAGCTGACCGGCTGCCCGATCGACCGCGGTGAGCTGCTCGACCGCGATCACCGCGCTGCTCGCAGGGCGCGATGCCGCGGATCTCGACCTCGCCCGGTCTGCGTCGAGTGCAAGCGTCGCGGCTACGTGTGCGTGGTCGTGGCGAAGGGTGAGCCGTGCCTCGGGCCCGTGACGCGGACGGGCTGCGGCGCGCTGTGCCCGGCGTTCGGCCGTGGGTGCTACGGGTGCTTCGGCCCGGCGCAGGCGTCGAACAACACCGACGCGCTCGGCAAGCGCTTCATCGAGCTCGGGCTCACGCCGAAGGCGACGTCGGAGAAGTTCCGCTTCATCACCGGCTGGGCGCCGCCGTTCAAGGAGGCGGCCGACGCCTTCGAGACCGGCCACGGCGAGCAGGAGGAGGTGAGGAGCCCGTGACGCACCGATCAGGTCGAAGTGCCCGTGATCGCGCGTGTCGAGGGCGAGGGCGCGCTCCACATCACCGCGAAGGACGACGAGATCCTCGACCTCCGCCTCGAGATCTACGAGCCGCCGCGGTTCTTCGAGGCGTTCCTGCAGGGACGCCACTTCAGCGAGGTGCCGGACATCGTCCCGCGGATCTGCGGGATCTGCCCGGTGGCGTACCAGATGAGCGCGATCCACGGGCTCGAGCAGCTCTTCGGGGTCGAGGTGCCCGACGGCACGCGCGAGCTCCGTCGTCTCCTGTATTGCGGGGAGTGGATCGAGAGCCACATCCTGCACATCTTCCTGCTCGCCGCGCCCGACTTCCTCGGGCTGCGCGAGCGCCATCGAGATGGCGAAGGACGCATCCCGAGCTGGTCCAGAAGGTGCTCGACATCAAGCGGATCGGCAACGACATCATGGAGAAGGTCGGCGGCCGCGAGATCCATCCGGTCTCGCCGCGCGTCGGCGGGTTCTCGCGTGCCGCGCGCAAGCGCGAGCTCGAGCCGCTGTTGCCTCGGCTGGAGTGGGCGCTCGAGCAGATGCCCGGCATCGCCGACTTCGTCGCGTCCCTGCCGAGTCCGTCCCTCCCGCGCCAGGCCGAGCTGGTGTCGATGGTGCACCCCGACCGAGTTCCCGATGAACGAGGGCTCGATGGCCTCGACGACCGGCCGCCGATGGGGGTTCGACGAGTACGAGGAGGTCACGCACGAGATCCACGTCGAGCACTCGAACGCGCTGCACTCGGTGATGGCGGACACCCAGACGCCGTACCACACGGGACCGCTCGCCCGGGTCAACCTGAACGCGGATACTCCTCACCCCCGTCGCGAAGGAGCTCGCTGACGCGGACGGGGCTGCACGCTGCCGGAGGTCGACCCGTTCTTCTCGATGGCGGCGCGGCTGGTCGAGTCGACCCTCGCGATCGAGGAATCGATCCGGATCATCCGGGACTACGTGCCGCCGGAGCCGCCGATGGTCGAGGTCGTGCCGAGGGCCGGTCGCGCGATGTGGGCGACCGAGGCGCCGCGGGGGACCCTCTACCACCGGTACGACGTCGCCGAGGACGGAACGATCGTCGAGGCGAAGATCGTCCCGCCCACCTCCCAGAACCTACGGCACATGGAGGAGGACCTGCGGCGCTTCGTGCCCGGCGTGCTCGACCGGCCGGACGAGGAGCTCACCCGGCTGTGCGAGATGGTCGTGCGCAACTACGATCCGTGCATCTCGTGCGCGACGCACTTCCTCAGCCTCGACATCCAGCGGGTGTGACCCGGATCCGGGTCATCGGCGTCGGCAACCCCGACGCCGGCGACGACGCCGTCGGCCTGCTCGCCGTGCGGGCCGTGCGGCCCCAGCTGGAGGGAGTCCCGGGGGTCGAGGTCGTCGAGACCGGCGCCGGACTCCACGTCGTCGACCTGCTCCGCGGGCGCGGACGCGGTGGTGGTGGTGGACGCCATCCGAGCACCCCGCGGCGGCCGACCGCCGGGCACGATCGTGCGGGCCGAGACCGGTCCCGAGGGCCTGCCGGCGGAGATCGGCTCCTCGCTCTCGTCGCACGGGTTCGGCGTCGCCGAGGCGGTCGGGCTCGTGACCGCGCTCGAGGGTGCCCCCCGCGTCGTGTTCCTCGGGGTCGAGATCGCCGACGTCACTGCGGGGCACGGGATCTCGGAGGCCGTGGCCGTCGCCCTCCCCGAGCTGGCGGCACGGGTTGCGGGTGAGGTCAGGATGCTTGCAGCGCACTAGGGTCGCCGCCCTACGCAACCCTAGGCAGGTCCCAGACTCACGGGGGACCGGAGCCCGATGGCGGGTCGGTTCGTCGGTCGGACGCTTGCAGTAGACGAACGTCCGGGAGATCGGCCATGACATCGAAGGATCCGCATCATCGGGCCTCGGACGTCGGCGTGTCTTCGGGCGACGAAGAACCAGCAGCGCTCTCCCGGCGGTCGTTCCTCAGGGCGGCAACGGTTGCGGCCGGAACCGCAGGCGTCGTGGCGCACTCCGCCGCGACGGCCCAGGCCTCCGGCCTCGTGCCCGAGTCGGACCCGGAAGAGCTCGCCCGCGAGCATGCCGGCGATCCGGGCCTCCTGATCGACCTCACGAGATGCGTCGGCTGTGCGAGATGCGTCCGCGCCTGCAAGCTCGAGAACGATCTCGAGTGGCGGCAGGACCAACCCGCGACCGGGCCCGACGCCGCGCTGGCCTCGAGCAACTGGACCGTCGTTCGCGCGACCAGCGTCGAGACGATCGAGGATTCTCGCCTGGGGCCTCGGCGTCGCATCGCGCGCCGATACGTGAAGTCACAGTGCCTGCACTGCCTCGAGCCGGCGTGCGCTTCGGCCTGCTTCGTGGCGGCCCTTCACAAGACGCGAGGAGGGACCGGTCGCTCTACGACGGTGACCGGTGCGTCGGGTGCCGGTACTGCCTGATGGCGTGCCCGTTCAGCGTTCCGACGTTCGAGTGGGACGAGACGTTCGGCCGGGTCGACAAGTGCGACTTCTGCGTCGAGCGCACTTCGGAGGGTGAGCCGACGTTCTGCGCCGAAGCGTGTCCGACCGGCGCACTCACCTTCGGGCGCCGAGGCGAGTTGCTCGCCGAGGCCTGGCGCCGGATCGAGGCCAACCCCGACTACGTCCGGCACGTGTACGGCGAGACCGAGGTCGGCGGGACCTCGGTGATGTACGTCTCGGACGTCCCGTTCGAGGAGCTCGGCTTCCGAACGGGCCTGCCGACCGATCCGTTGCCGACCTACACGTGGGAGGTCTCGCGGATCCTGCCGCCGTTCGCTGCGGGCTTCACCGTGACGATCATGGCCCTGTGGGCCCACCGCCAGAAGATCCTGCGCGAGCGAGCAGAGGCGGAGGGCGACGGCCACGCGGCGGCCGAGGAGGAGGTGGGCGTCCGATGAAGCCGCGCGCGACACCCTGGTCGCCGACCCGCCGTCGCTGGACGTTCAAGATGACGCCGATCCGGGGGGCGATGCTCGCCGTCCTCGGTCTCACCCTCGCGATCCTCGGATACCGCTTCGTCGTCGGGCTCGGCGAGCCCACGAACCTGACGGACAAGTGGCCGTGGGCGCTCTGGACGTGGTGGAAGCTGAGCGCCGTCTCCCTCGCGGGCGCCGGCTACAGCACCATGTTCATGATCCACTTCATGGGCCGCGAGCGCTATCGCGACGTCGAGCGCGGGGCGTTCGTGGTCTCGATGCTCGGCTACCTCATGCTGTGCTCGGCCCTGCTCATCGACCTGGGGCAGTGGTACAACGCGTATCGCCCGGTCTACAACTGGGGCTTCCACTCCGTGATGTTCGAGCTGTTCTGGTGCGTCGGCTCCTACACCGTCGTGCAGGTGATCGAGTTCTTCGTCATCTTCGAAGAGCGGGTGCCGTGGAGGCCGCTCCACAAGGTCCTGCACAAGATCCACGCACCGCTGCTCCTCCTTGCCTGCTTCCTGCCGGTCTTCCACCAGTCGGCGCTGGTATCGCTGTACGTGATCACGAAGGGGCGACTCGACCCCCTGTGGTGGTCGCAGCTGCTGCCGGTCTACGCGGTCGTGACGTTCTTCTACATCGGCCCGGCGGTCGTCCTGCTCGAGAACCTCATCGCCCATCGGGTGTACGGACGGCCGGTCCACATGCGGATCATCAGCGACATGGTCCCGGTGGCCGCGTTCGTCATGTTCCTGTACCTCGTAACCCGGATCGCCGACTACGCCGTCCGCGGGGTGCTGCCCGAGCTCCTGAGCGGCTCGTTCTACGGGAACATCGCTCTGATCGAGCTCGGGATCGGCGTGGCCCTGCCGATGGTGATGTTCGCGAACCGCGATCTCCGAACGTCCCGCAGGAGCATGCTCGTCGCATCGCTCCTGGCCGTCTTCGGCATCTGGCTCTTCCGGTTCAACGTGACGATCACCGGCTTGGTCGAGTCGATCGGCGTCGGCTGGTACAAGCCACACTGGATGGAGACCGTGGTCGTGTTCGGGCTGGCCTCGGGCGTGGCGCTCGCCTACCTGTTCATCGTGGAGAACTTCCCGATCTACACGCCGGGCGATGTCGCGGCCTCGGAGGCCGCTGTCGCCGAGGCGATGGCTCGGGCCAAGGCGGCGAAGGCGCAGCCGAAGTTCCGGGTGCTGCCGATCGACGAGGTCCGCGAGCTCGAGCGAGCCGGCAGGCACTAGGAGCGGGGGCCGAAAGGTCCGTCTCGGCGCGCCGACGGCTCGGCTAGGGTGGGTCCAGGCCATGGTCGACACCAGACCCGCCGGAGCGTCCGCCGTGCGCGCACGCGCAACCGATGTCGTGGTGCTTGGCGTGGAGGGATCACCCGGTGACGGCCAGGTGGGTGCCCGCGTCGTCGACCTCCTTCGCGGACGTGTCCCGGCCGAGGTGCGCCTCCTTTCCTCGGCCGCTCTCGGCCGTGACTTCGCGGAGCTCGACGGTGCCACGCACGTCCTGCTGATCGACTGCGTCGACGTCGCACGCGCCGCGGGGGCGGTCGTCCTGTTCGAGGGCGACATGCTGACGCCTTGCCTCGCCCAGGTGACCGTCAAGGAGAAGGACATCGTCCACCACCTGGTCCTCGCGGGACAGCACGCCGACGCCCCCGAGGAGGTCGCGCTCCTCGGGATCCAGCCGGGGGACGCCGAAGGGGCGGGGTGCTCCCCCGAGGTCGAAGCCGCGGTCCCCAAGCTCGTCGAGGAGGCGGCGGCCGTGATCGCTTCCTGGCTGGACGACACGGCCCCGCTGCCGGAGAGCCGTGTCGAGGTACCGGATCGCTGAGTCTTCCGGGCCAAGCTGGTCCTCTTCATCCCGGGGCCGAACCGTCGAGATAGACCCTTGACGTGCGCGACCCGGGGGTTCGCCGGGGCCGGTTGCCCTTGTGAGCCAGGGTCGAGCGACCCGACCCGGCGCACGGCGGCGAGGCGACGATGGCGGATGAGATGGCCAAGGCGAAGGCACCGTCGAGGCCCTCGAGGTCGGCGCGGTCCGTGGAGGTCCGGGGGGTCGTCCAGGGGGTCGGGTTCAGGCCGTTCGTCTGGCGTCTCGCCGACCGCCACGGCGTGAGCGGGTGGGTGCGCAACAAGGGCGGCGTCGTCGAGATCCTGGCAGAGGGGCCCGAGCCCGACCTCGATGCCTTCTGCGCGGCGATCTCGGCCGAGGCACCACCGCTCGCGCGGGTCGAGGATGTGCGCTGGTCGCCGGCTCGTCCTGCGGGATTCGCGACCTTCGAGGTCGACGAGAGCCTGGACGAGGGGACCGGCGATCGCCTGGTCTCGCCCGACGTCGCGACGTGCCCGGCCTGCCTGGCCGAGCTGCTCGACCCGACCGACCGCCGGTACCGCTATCCGTTCGTCAACTGCACGGACTGCGGTCCCCGCTTCACGATCATCGAGGCGCTGCCCTACGACCGAGAGCGCACCAGCATGCGTGTCTTCCCGATGTGCGCGGACTGCGAGCGCGAGTACCGCGACCCCTCCGACCGTCGCTTCCACGCCGAGCCGGTCGCCTGCCCCGCCTGCGGGCCGCAGCTGCGCCTGGTCGACGGCAAGGACAAGCGCATCTCTGGCGATCCCGTCGAGAAGGCCGCGGCGCTGCTCTCGAAGGGGAAGATCGTCGCGCTGAAGGGCCTCGGGGGGTTCCAGCTCGCCTGCCTCGCGACCGACGAGCACGCCGTCGGCGAGCTCCGCCGACGCAAGCACCGTCCCGACAAGCCGTTCGCGGTGATGGTGGCCGATCTCGACGCCGCGAAGGACCGATTCGAGCTCTCGCCTTCCGAGGAGTTGCTGCTCTCCTCACCCCAGGCGCCGATCGTGCTCGTGAGGGACAAGGGCACGCTCGTGCCTTCGGTCGCGCCGGGGCATCGGCGCCAGGGCGCCATGCTGCCCTCGACGCCGCTCCATCACCTGCTCCTGCGCCAGGTCGGGCTGCCGGTCGTGATGACGAGTGGCAACCTGACCGATGAGCCGATCTGCATCGAGGACGAGGAGGCGCTCCGACGTCTCCGGGGGGTCGCCGACGCGTTCGTCTTGCACGACCGCGAGATCGTCTCCCGGTACGACGACTCGGTCACCCGATGCTGGCGGAACGGGCCGGTCGTGCTCCGCCGTGCGCGGAGCTTCGCGCCGGCACCGATCGAGCTGCCGGCCGCGGTGAAGCCGATGCTCGGCGCGGGAGCGGAGCTGCACGGAGCGTTCTGTCTCGCCGCGGGGACGCGGGCGTTCCTCTCGCAGCACATCGGCGATCTGGACACGGAAGAGGCGATGGAGGCGTACGCGGACGCGCTACCAGCGGTACAAGTGGCTCTTCGGTATCGAGCCCGAGGTCGTCGCGCACGACCTGCACCCGGACTTCCTCTCGACGCGGTTCGCCGAGGAGACGGGCCTGCCAGCCGGTGGCGGTCCAGCACCACCACGCGCACATCGTCGCCACGATGGCCGAGCACGGGCTCGAGGGAACGGTGATCGGCGTCGCCTTCGACGGGTTCGGCCTCGGCGACGACGGCACGGGCTGGGGTGGCGAGTTCCTCTCGTGCGACGCGGCGCATGCCGAGCGTCTCGGGCATCTCCGCCCTGTTCGGCAGCCGGGCGGCGACGCCGCCGTGCTCCATCCCTGGCGGATGGCGGTCGCGCATGCCGAGGACGCCGGTGTCCTCGATCAGGCGCTCGACCTCATGGACGGGCACGTACCCGATGGCGTCGACAAGCTCCTGGCGCAGCTGCGCGCCGGGCTCGCCTCGCCGTTCACGACCTCAGGCGGTCGCCTGTTCGATGCGGTCTCGGCGCTCGCCGGCATCTGCCACGAGGCGACCCACGAGGGCCAGCCGGCGATGCTGCTCGAGCAGGCCGCGCTCTCGAGCGCCACCCGCGAGTACCCCTTCGATGTCACGATGGAGGACGGTCGGCTGGTGCTCGACACGAGACCGCTGGTGGCAGCGGTCGTGAAGGACCTCGTGAAGGGCCGGGCCGCCGGCGAGGTCGCCGGGCGCTTCCACCGCACGCTCGCCGCCGCGATCCTCGAGGTCTGCCGTGCGATCCGCGGCGGGTCCGGCCTGACACGCGTGTGCCTGGGCGGCGGCGTCTTCCAGAACGACCTGCTCCTGTCCGACGTCACCTCTCGGCTTGGAGACCTGTGACTTCGAGGTGTACGTTCCCCGCCAGGTGCCGGTGGGCGACGGGGGGATCGCGCTCGGGCAGGTCCTGGTCGCGCACGCACGGCTCGAAGGGTAGGTGCGCCATGTGCCTTGGGGTTCCTGGGAAGGTCATCGACGTCCACGACGAGGACGGCATCCGCATGGGCACCGTCGACTTCGGCGGTATCACGCGCTCTGCGTGCCTGGAGTACGCGCCCGAGGTCGACGTCGGCTCCTGGGTCGTGATCCACGTGGGGTTCGCCATCAGCGTCGTCGACGAGGAGGAGGCGAAGCGCTCGTACGAGCTGCTCGCCGAGATGGACAACCTCGAGGACATCGACCTGCCGCAGACCCCCGAGGGCGTCAGTGCCGAGGACTACCGCCCCACGAAGCCCGCCGCGGCGGACGGCACCCCGGGGACGGGCGAGTGAAGTTCGTCGACGAGTACCGCGACGACCGCATCGCGCGAGCGCTGCTCGACGACATCGCGCGCGATCGTGACGCGACCGTGGACGCTCATGGAGGTGTGTGGCGGCCAGACGCACACGTTGATCCGTCAGGGCATCGACCAGCTGCTGCCGCCGCAGGTCGAGCTGGTGCACGGCCCGGGGTGTCCGGTCTGCGTGACGCCGATCGCGCTCATCGACGACGCCATCGAGATCGCGAAGCGCCCCGACGCGATCCTCTGCTCGTTCGGCGACATGCTCCGCGTGCCCGGCTCGAGCGAGGACCTGTTCATGGCGCGTGCCGCCGGCGGCGACGTGCGGGTCGTCTACTCACCGCTCGACGCGCTCGAGGTCGCCCGGCGCAACCCGAACGAGACCGTCGTGTTCTTCGCCGTCGGGTTCGAGACCACGGCGCCCGGCGAACGCGATGGCGGTGAAGCAGGCGAAGGCGCTCGGCGTCGAGAACTTCGCGCTGCTCGTCGCGCACGTGCTCGTGCCGCCGGCGATCATGGCGATCCTCGTCTCGCCGGGGAACCGCGTGCAGGGGTTCCTCGCGCCCGGGCACGTCTGCGCCATCGAGGGCTGGCGCGACTACGAGCCCATCGCGCGCGACTTCGGCGTGCCGATCGTGGTCACCGGCTTCGAGCCCGTCGACCTGCTCGAGGGCATCCGCATGGTGGTCGCGCCAGCTCGAGGAGGGCCGCGCCGAGGTCGAGAACCAGTACGTCCGCGCCGTGGTCCGCGACGGCAACACGCCGGCGCGCGCGGTCGTTGCCGAGGTGTTCGAGCCGTGCGACCGTGCCTGGCGCGGTATCGGCGTGATCCCGAAGAGCGGCCTGCGGCTTGCGTGAGGCCTACGCGCACACGACGCCGAGCTCCGCTTCCCGCGCGAGGGCAGAGCCCGCGAGCGAGTCCGAGATCTGCATCGCCGGCGAGGTCCTGCGCGGCCGGGAGAAGCCGCACGACTGTCCCGCCTTCGGAACGCTCTGCACGCCCGAGTCGCCGCTCGGCGCGCCGATGGTCTCGAGCGAGGGGGCGTGCGCCGCGTACTTCCTGGCGGGGCGCCGCCGCGTGGAGGCGCCCGCGTGAGCGAGCAGCCCGCGCGGGTTCGTGTTGCGGTGCCCCGTTCCGCTGCCGCCCGGCGCCAGCCGTGCTCCTCGGGCACGGGAGCGGCGGCAAGCTCACGCAGCAGCTGATCCGCGACGTGTTCGTGCCGATCCTCGGCTCGCAAGGAGGGCCCGAGCTCGCGCGCCTGGGTGATGCGGCCGTCGTCGAGGCCGGCGGGCAGCGCCTGGCGTTCACGACGGACGCCTTCGTCGTCACCCCGGCGTTCTTCCCCGGCTCGAACATCGGCGAGCTGGCGGTGAACGGCACGGTGAACGACCTCGCGATGATGGGCGCGAGGCCGCTCGTTCCTCTCGGCCGCGCTGATCCTGGAGGAGGGGCTGCTGCTCGAGGACCTCGGACTGGTCGTCACCGCGATGGCGCATGCCTGTGAGGTCGCGGGCGTCGCGCTCGTCACCGGGGACACGAAGGTGGTCGAGCGCGGCAGCGCCGACGGCCTGTTCGTGATCACCTCCGGCATCGGCTTGGTCCCCGAGGGCGTCGAGGTCGGCCCCGAGCGCGCCCGCCCCGGCGACCGCATCCTCGTGAGCGGCCCCGTCGGCCTCACACGGCGTCGCCGTCATGTCGCGCCGTGCGGGGATCGAGTTCGAGGGCCAGCTCTCGAGCGACACGCAGCCGCTCACGGACCTCGTCCACGCGATGCTCGCCGCGGGCGACGTTCGCGTGCTCCGCGATGCCACCCGCGGCGGCCTCGCGAGCGTGCTGAACGAGCTCGCCGAGGCGTCCGGGGTCGCGATGCTCGCCGAGGAGGGCGCGATCCCCGTGCTCCCGCCCGTGAAGGCGGCGTGCGAGATGCTCGGCCTCGATCCGCTGTACGTCGCGAACGAGGGCGTCTGCGTCGCGATCGTCGCGCCCGAGGACGCCGAGGCGGTGCTCGCCGCCGCGCGCTCGACCCCGGCGGGCGCGCACGCTGCGCTCGTCGGCGAGGTGCTCGAGGGCCCGCCCAAGGTCGGGCTCCGCACGGGCCTCGGCGCGACGAGACCACTCATCATGCTCGCGGGCGACCAGCTCCCCAGGATCTGCTGACCGTCGGTTCCCGTCCGACGCGACCCCGACCCGTTCGCCCCCGCGGTCGGATCCCCCTGAGGGCCTCCCTGATCGGGAGGCCCTCCTCTCGCTGCCCGAGGGGGTGACCGCCGAGGTGAGCGAAGACGTGCTCCTCCGGTCGGCTCCGCTGCTGCCTTCGGAGCGGATCAGCTGGCTCGCAGGAGCTCTCGCTCAGGCTCAGCAACGACCGCCCGCGTGGTCGGGCCTTCCACGTTGAGTTCCGGCAGCCATGTGAGCCAGGACGGCAGATACCAGTTGCGGTCGCCGAGGAGCTTCATGGTGGCGGGAACCAGAACGGATCGGACGATGGTGGCGTCGAGCGCTACGGCGACCGCCAACCCGAACCCCATCTGCTGCAACCCGACCAGCGGGCCGGCGGCGAAGCCACCGAAGACCGCCACCATGATGGCCGCCGCCCCGGTGATCAGGGCACCGGTGGTGCGCAGCCCGTGGGCGACGGACTCGGCGTTGTCGCCGCCGCGATCGAACCGTTCACGGATCCTGGAGAGCAGGAAGACGTGGTAGTCCATCGAGAGCCCGAACAGGACGGCGAAGATGAACAGCGGCAGCCCGGCCTCGATGGCCTCGACCTGGCCGAACCCGAGCCAGCCCGCGATGTCCTTGAAGAACTCCGGCCCGACGCCGCGCTGGAAGAACAGAACGACCAGCCCGAAGGCTGCTCCCACCGAGAGCAGGTTCATCGCGATCGCCTTCGCGGGGATGACGAGCGAACGGAACGCCACGGTCAGGAGCAGGAAGGACACACCCAGCACGACGAGGAAGACGATGGGCATGTACCGGGTCGTCTGGTCGAGGTAGTCGACGTTGTAGGCGGTGTCGCCTCCGACGAGCACGTCGACGGGCACGTCGGCGAACAGACGGGGAACGAGCCGGTCGCGCAGCTCACGCACCGTGGCCATCGCGTGATCCCCGGCGATGTCCCCGGACAGTGGCGCAGACACCAGCGCCAGGTCGCGCGCATCGTTGATCTCGACATCCGACGGCCCGAACGAGGGATCGGCGTCCAGCGCCTCCCGCAGGTTCGCGATGGCGGTGCTCACCGTGGCGGTGATGTCGCCGTCGATGACGATCTCCACCGGGGAGCCGAGCCCTCCGGAGAACTCGCGCTTCATGATGATGAACGCCTGCTTCGATCCTGCCTCATCGGGCAAGGTGCTCACGCCCGAGAACCCTTCGTTGATGCTGAGGTACGGAACCGCGGCCATCACCAAGATGCCGACCGCCAGCATCATGCTGACCACGGGTCGGCGCATGACGCGACCGCTGATCCGGTCCCAGAACAGACGCCTCCGAAGTTCCGGGGCGCTCTTCCTGCCTCGGAGCCGAAGCGAGTCGACCTTGTCGCCCAGGATCGCCAACACGGCAGGGAGGAGGGTCAGCGAGGCGGCGGCTGCGATGATCACCACGAGGATCGCTCCGAGGCCGATGCTCCGGTAGATCGTGTTCGGCAAGAGCAGCATGCCCCCGAGCGCCACCATGACGGTGAGGCCGGAGAAGAGCACCGCTCGGCTCGCCGTGGCGCCGGCACGTGAGATCGCCTCGAGCTTGTCGAGACCCTTCGCGCGCTCCTCGCGGTAGCGGGAGACGATGAACAGCGAGTAGTCGATGCCGACCGCCAAACCGATCATCGTGATGATGTTGGCGATGAAGAACGGCAGATCGAAGATCAACCCGAACACGGCGGCAGCACCCATGGCGATGGCGATCGCCATGACACCGAGGATGATCGGGATCAGGCTCGCGGCGACCGCCCCGAACACGAGCACCAGCACCACGAGGGCGACCGGCAGGCCGATCGCCTCACCTTGCTGAAGCCCCTCGTCTGCGAGTCGGATGAAGTCGTTCTCCAGCGTGGCCGGTCCCGCCACGAGCGCCTCGAAGCCCTCCGGCGCCTCGACGTCCTTCACGGTGTCGGCCAGCACCTCCGCGTGCTCACCGACGGCCGTGTGGTCGGCCCCGGCCAGCGTCACGGGCAGCAGCGTCGATCGGCCCGTCTCGGAGATCGGGCCCTCGTCCGTCAGGTAGCTCCCCACATGCCGCACGACGTCCGGACCAAGCGCCGCGATCGTCGTCTGCAGCTCGGCGACGTAGGTCCGGTACTCGGGTTCGGCGACCGACCGTGCGGCCGTCACCACGACGAACTCTGTGCTTTCGCTGGGGCCACGCAGGCGCTCCTCCAACAGGGTTGCGGCCCGCTTGGCTTCCGGGTTGTTCGTGAAGTCCGTGTCGGTGGTCAGGGCATCGCCGAGCAACTGCGATGACAGGACGCCGGCCGCGAGCAGCGCGACGACCCAGACGACCAGCATCCGCCACGGGTGCCGGCCCGCCGAGCGAGCCAGCGACTCCGTTGACACCTTCATGAGCATCCTCCTTCGCTCCGTGGTCCGAGCCCGATCGCTCGATGCGCGGGCACATACCGAAGCTAGGAGCCGAGGTGCTCATCGACGTCGGCCTACGGGACGTTCCAGGCTCCGCCGCGAGACGGGTTGACCAGGCGATTGGATGAAGGGGGGTTCCCCCCAGAGAAGGAGACCGGAACCGCCTCCGGGAGGGCGACGGCCTCCACGCGCGGGCCTACCGTGATCGCAGGACCCCGCGAACCGTCGACCGGGTATCGGGGTGTGTCATCATCGAAACGAGGTGAACCGCATGGCTCCGCAGGCTCAAGCACCTCTCGGGAACGCCCCGCGGCGGCATCGAGGTCCGTTCGCGCGCTGGCCGCGCGCGGCGGACACCGCCCTCGCCCTCGTCGTGTTCCTGCTCTCGGTCTTCGTGGTCGAGGGCGCCAACCCGGACGACCTCGCCATCCGCCCGCTCGGCGACGTACCCGTCCTCGCCTTCTTCCTCTTCGCGGTGGCGTGTGGCGCCGTCCTCTGGCGCCGGTCCCAGCCCCTAGCCGTGCTCGCCGTGACCCTGGTCGCCGCGGAGCTCTCGGGAGTCCTCGACTACTCCCAGTTCGTGGGCCTGTCCTTCCTGGTCGCGCTGTACAGCGTCGCTCGCTACGTCACCGACGAGCGGTGGAGCTACGCGGCGCTGGGTGCCGCGCTGCTCTTCGTGCTGAGCGCGCCGTTCACCGGGGAGGACATGAACGCCGCCGAGCTCGGGTTCGGCCTCGTCGTCATGGCGGGGGTGTGGTACGTCGGCCGCCGGATGCGGCTCCGCGCCGAGCGTGCCGTCGAGCTGGAGCGGGAACGCGAGGCCGAGGCCCGCCGGGTGGTTGTCGAGGAGCGAACCCGCATCGCCCGCGAGTTGCACGACATCGTCGCGCATCGGGTCAGCCTGATGACGGTGCAGGCCGGCGCCGCCAAGACCGTTGCCGGCGACGATCCGGCGGGTGCCTTGCAGGCGATGGGCGCGGTGGAACAGGCGGGACGCGAGGCGCTGGATGAGCTGCGCCACCTGCTCGACGTGTTGCGGCCGGAGGCCGAACGCGGTGGGCTCGGTCCGCAGCCGGGGATCGCCGATGTCCCTCGGCTCGTCGACCAGTTCGAAAGCGCGGGTCTCCATGTCTCCCTCACGATGATGGACGATCGGACCGATCTCCCGACTCGCGTGGATCTGTCCACGTACCGCATCGTCGAAGAGGCGCTGACCAACGTGCTCAAGCACGCCGGACCCGCAGCCAGGGCTGAGGTGCGACTCACCACCGACCACCATCACGTCGCCATCGAGGTCCTCGACGACGGGCACGGTGCCACCATCCTGCCCGGGTCGGGCCACGGGATCGTCGGCATGCGTGAACGGGCTCTGCTGCTGGGCGGAAGCCTCGACGCCGGGCCGCGTCCGGGTGGGGGTTTCCGGCTTATCGCCCATCTGCCCATCGGGGGCGATCCGGCATGAGCATCCGTGTCGCCGTCGTCGACGATCAGGCCCTGGTGCGGGGCGGGTTCGCCATGGTCCTCGGTCACGAGGAGGACATCGACGTCGTGGCCGAGGCCGGGACCGGGCTCGAGGCGATCGAGGTGGCACGTGAGCATCGCCCGGACGTGATCCTCATGGACATCCGGATGCCGGACCTGGACGGCTTGGAGGCCACCTCGAGGATCCTGGCGGAGGCCGACTGGGACGTGCGGGTGCTCATCCTGACGACGTTCGATCCCGATGAGTACGTCTACCGGGCGCTCCGCGCGGGGGCCAGCGGCTTCGTGCTCAAGGACATCGCCCCCCATGAGCTCGTTGCCGCCGTGCGCACCGTGGCCGACGGCGGGGCCTTGCTCGCTCCGTCGATCACCAGGCGCCTCATCGGCCGGTTCGCCGAGCGGCTCGCCGTCGATACCGCGGCGTCAGGCCGCCTGGAACGTCTCACCGAGCGGGAGCGCGACGTGGTGGCCGCGATCGCGCGCGGGTCGAGCAACGCCGAGATCTCCAAGGAGCTCTTCATCGGAGCCGCCACGGTGAAGTCGCACGTGTCGAACATCCTCGCCAAGCTCGGCCTGCGCGACCGTGCCCAGGTGGTGGTCTTCGCCTACGAGAGCGGGCTCGTCGAACCGGGCGATGTGGACATCGGTCGCTGAGGCTCGGGACGGCACGTCTCACCGCTCGCCACCGGCAGTAGGCCCCGAGGCGAGCCGTGGGTTGAGCCCCCGGGCTCGGGGTGGTCGTTCGTCCCTTGCGCTGCCCCGAGGTCCGGTGTGAGATGGATGGGACCTCGTTGAGGAGGGATCATGGCCGCCGTCATCGCCCCACCGCCCGTCGGCCTGCTCTGCGACTCGCTGCAGCACGCATCCGAGCGCTTCGCGGCCCTGCTCCGCCGGGACCCCGACCCCTTTGCCCCGGCGATCGGTCGGTGGAACGTCGGGGAGACGGCCGCCCACGCGAGCTCGAGTCCGGCGCACTTCCTCGCCGTCGCGCGCGGCGAGGTCGCGGAGCTCGAGGCCCTCGACCACGTGGACCGCTCGAACGCCGAGCACTTGGCCTCGGATCCCGAACGCCGGCCGCGGATCCTCGCGGACCGGCTGGAGCGTGCGGACGACGCGCTCGTCTCCTACGCGCGGACCGTGGACGGCGATCCGGTCGTGCGTCTCTTCGCGGGGGTGGACGCGCCGCTCTCGACGGTGCTCGCGGTCGAGCTCGGCGAGCTCCTCGTGCACGGAGACGACATCGCGCGGGCCGCCCGGTTGTCATGGCGGATCCCGAAGGAGGAGGCGGCGGTCGCGCTCGACGGGCTGATCCCGCTTCTGCCGGCGGTCGTCGACGAGCATCGAGCGCGGAAGATGAGGATGCGGTGCGAGCTCCGGATCCGGGGCGGCTCGCGCAGCGTCGTGGCGATCGACCGCGGGGTGCTCTGGGTCGAGCCGCCGTCTGCGCGATCGGTCGACTGCCGGATCTCGGTCGACCCTGTGACGTTCCTGCTCCTCGTCTTCCACCGGATGGGGCCGCTCCGCGCGATGGCTCGCGGCGGCATCATCGCGTGGGGGCGCCGGCCGTGGCGCGCGGCCAGGCTCCAGACGGCTCTGAAGACGATCTAGGCCTCGACGGTGCGCCGGTCATCATGCTCGCGGGCGACCAGCCTCTGCGCATCTGCTGATCGGCCGAACCCGCTCCGAGGCACCGGGGACGGCCGGCGGGGTGCGGAACGCTACCGGGTGCCCGACGGCACCGACTCCTGCCCCATCTGCTCGGGCTCGGCCCCATGGATGGGCAGGGGACGTGCCCGCAACGAAAGGACGGTGGTGACCGCCAGGATCATCGCGATCACGACGAGGGAGAGCCAGACCGGCAGGTGATACACGTCGCTCGCCATCATCTTGACGCCCACGAAGACCAGTACGACGGCGAGCCCGCGTTTCAGGTGCACGATCCGACCCATCAGGCCTGCGAGGAGGAAGTACAGCGCCCGCAGGCCGAGGATCGCGAACGCGTTCGAGGTGAAGACCAGGAAGGGCTCGCGCGTAACGGCGAAGATCGCGGGGATCGAGTCGACCGCGAACATGATGTCCGTCGTCTCCACCACGATGAGGACCGCCAGCATCGGTGTGGCGAGTCGTCGGCCGAGCTCACGTACGAAGAACCGCTGCCCCCGGTAGTCGGACGTCATCGGGACGACCCGGCGCACCAAGCGCAGGACCGGGTTGTGCTCCGGATGGACCTCGACGCCGCGGTGCCTCGCCATCTTGATCCCGGTGAGGACGAGGAAGGCACCGAACACGTAGATCATCCACGCGAATCGGTCGAGGAGCGCCGCGCCACTCGCGATGAACATCGCCCTGAACACGAGCGCGCCGGCGATACCGAGGAAGAGCACGCGGTGCTGGTAGGCGGCGGGCACGGCGAAGTAGGAGAAGATCAGCGCGAAGACGAAGATGTTGTCGACGGACAGGCTCTTCTCGATCAGGTAGCCGGCGAGGTACTCGCCGGAGGCCGTCGGCCCCGCCCACGCGAAGACCAAGCCTCCGAAGCCGAGCCCCATGGCGATCCAGACGGCACTCCAGGCCGCCGCCTCCTTCATGCTCACCTCGTGGGCTGAACGGTGGAACACGAGGAGGTCCAGGGTCAGCATCGCGAGGATGAAGGCGACGAAGGCCGCCCATGCCCACAGGTCTACGTTCAGCGGGGACGCCTCCCCCGCGTGTGCTCCGGCGGAGGTCGCCTCTCGAGCCCGGTCCGCCCTGCGTCATCGGACGCGTGGGCCGAGCCGGGTCGACGTGAGGCGCGGGCCTGGCTGACGAACGGTGCGAGTGCGAGTGGGCCCAGGACCGCGCCGACGATCCCCCAGCCGAAGCGGTCGAGGCCGAACCGACCCGCGAGCCACGACATGAGCAGACCCCACGTCCCAAGGGCCAGCGCCACGAGCAGCAGCATCGTGCTACCGCTCACCGCGCGTCCTCGGCAAGGCGGACCAGGCGGATCCTGGCGCTCGGGAACCTGCTTCGAACGGTGGCCGCGGCGTCCTGTAGCCCAGCGTTCAGATAGGCCGTCTCGTGCGCGAGCCCGTCGAAGCTTCCTGAGCCCCCGAGCCTGCCGCAGTCGACGTGCGCGGCCAAGAAGACCACGGGCGGACCGTGGAGCGTGAGCGCGAGATCCAGAGCCGACAGGAGCCCTTGCGCGTCGTCGGTGAGCAGGGCCATCGCGCCCCCGGGCCATGCGAGGAGGTCCGTGGCCCCCAGGAGATCCTCGCCGTCGAGCAGCGCGCATGCGGGGCGCAGGAACCGGTAATCGATGCAGGTGAGCATGACCGCTCGACACAGCCCGGATCCGGGCTCGCCGGTGCCGGTGGGCTCGTGGAGGGCATCCATGGTACATCCAGTACACCTGTGCCGAGGATAAGAAGACAACGGCCGATTCGAGACGAGTTATCTGGGCTCTGATTGCCGTGGTCCGGCAATCACTTCAGCCGTGTCGCTTCCTCGGTCCCCTCCGGGCCCGCCACGAGGCGCAGGCCCTTCACGGCCAGCTGCAGCACGAATGCCCCCTCGGGCTCCCGGGGCGAGTAGCCGGTGAGGCTCCCGATCCTGCCGAGTCGGTACGTGATCGCCCGGGTGCTCAAGCGCAGTCGCCGGGCGGCTGCGGCGGCGTTCCCCCGGGCCTCGAAGAAGGCCTCGAGGGTCGCGACGAGATGCGCCCCTCCGCCGCGCGCCTGCTGGAGCGGCCCCAGGACCACGTCGGCCAGCTCGGCCAGGCGATCGCGATCTCCAACCAGGAGTCGGTAGGGGAGCATCGTCGGGAACGCGACGAGCGACGCCTCCAAGCCGAGCCTCGTCGCGAGCTCCAGCGCCTCTCGCGCCTCTTCGAAGGAACGAGCGACGCCACCGGGCCCGGCATGGGGCCGCCCTACCGCGACGCGCCACGGACCCTCGCCCGACCCTTGGAGCGTCTCGAGGAGGGCCGACCCGCGGTTACCGGCTTCACCGGAGAACACGCAGACGAGCAGGCCTGCTTTGGTCGCGATGAGCGCCTCCCTGCCGTTCGGGGCCGTGTGGATCTGCGACTCGATCCGGGCGTGCACGGGGCCGGCGTCGACGAGCGGTCGATGCGTTCGAGCGACCGCGACGACGTGCTGGGCCGCGAGGTTGAAGCCGAGGCGGCTCGCCCCCTCGGCCAGGAGGGCGGCATCCCCGCCGCCGCGGAGCAGGTCGTCGACGAACTCCCGCCGGAGGGCTTCCTCCTGGCGGATCGCACGTCGCTGCGCGGCTCCGTAGCCATCCGCGAGGGCGGCCGCGGCGTCGTCGGTGGCCCGGAGCATTGCCCCGGCCGCCGTCCCCACGACGACGGGGTCCGAGCCCTCGACCCGCTCGTTCACGTGGGCCCACAGGCGCCAGGTCGCGCTGAGGTAGAGATCCAACAGCGTCGAGAGCTGCACGCCCTCGCGCGCCGCTTCCTGGCCGGCCCGTCGGCATGCCTCCAGGTCGGCTTCGCGGAGGCGCCCGCCCTCAACCGCCGCTCGCAGGATCGAGCGGAGGTGGTCGACGAGGGATCCCGGGTCGAGCGAGGCGTCCCGTCCAGCTGTGCGAGCGATCTCCTCGACCGCGCCCTCGGACGGCCCCAGCAGAGGTCGCGCACCAGCTCCGCCGTCGGAGCTCGAACCCGCGTACGGATCGTCGTCCCCGGAAGGCCCTTTCATGACCGAAGTGTGCCCCAGTCCGGCAGTGCCGTCACTGGAAGCAGGTTCACGCGGCTGAGGGTTGCCGGGAGCACGGGGCGACCAGCTGCCGAAGACCTGCTGACGCGGGAGGGTGCCCGTCAGCCGAGCGCGGCCAGTCGCTCGCGGAGCCGAGCGATCGCGAGGACGACGCCTTTGCGCTCGAAGAGCTCGAGCGCGGCCCCGAAGGCCACGCGCGCCTCGTCCACGCGTCCCGCCGAGGCCAGAGCTATCCCACGGACCTCTTCGCCCTCGGCCCGCCAGGCGAGGTAGTCGGACGGCTCGAGGATTGCGACGGCCTCGTCGGCGAGCGCGATCGCCTCCTCGTGCCCGCCACGGTGGGAAAGGATCCGTGACCGCGCCATGCGCCACGCCGCCTGGGTGGCGAAGTCGTCCGTCGCTCCGAGCTCTCGGCTGCGGGCGACCCAGGCGTCCGCCTCGTCGAACCGGCCCTGGTCGCAGAGGGCCAACGCCAGGAGCGCCGTCACCGTCGAGTTGTAGCCGGTCTCGCCGAGCGCATCGAAGCCCTCGACCGCCCGGAGCAGGTACCGCTCGGCTCGCACGGGATCTCCCAGGAGCCGCTCGGTCTCGGCGAGGACCTGCATGTTCTCGAGCTCGGTCGTGGGATCACCCACCTCGTGCCAGATCCCGAGCACACGATCGGCTTCGGCACGGGCCTCGTCGGCGCGCCCCATCATCCCGTAGGCGCCCACCCTGAACGCACCGACGAGAGCCTCTCCCAGGAGGCTCCCCCCGAGGAGGCGCTCGCCCTGCTCGATGTGCTCGAGCATCTCGCTCACGGGAGCGGGCCCGAAGTACCCGTAGACGTAGAACCCCATCGCGACCGCCTCGCGGTCCCGGAACCGGACGCTCGGCATCCTGTCCAGAACCTGCCTCGAGATCCGGAGACACTCGGCACTTCGACCCTCCCAGAACGCGAACACAGCGGTGACGATCAGCGCTCGGACGATCCCCTCGACGTCGCCGAGCTCCTCGAGCCGTTCGCGGACCCGCTCGAGCTCCGCGACCTGCCAGGCCAGAGTGCAGGTGGGATCGACCTGGCCGCGGGAGTGGATGCGGACGACCTCGGCCCGGAGCGCCTGGGGCTCGTCCCCGGCACGGGTCGCCTCCGCGATCGCGTCCCCGGCGGCCTCGAGCGCGCCCGCGAAGTCGTTCCCATGGGCGAGCTCCTCCGCGAGCTCGGTGAGCGCTCGCGCTCGGGCCGCGCCCTCGCAGATCTCAGCGCACGTCCGGTAGAGCTGGGTCGCGGCACTGGGGTCCCCGCGGTCGCTCGCTCGCTCAGCCGAGCGCATCAGCCGAGCCGCCGCGGCCTCCGCCAACGCCCGGGCGTGGTCGTCGGGGGGACCGAGCTCGACCCGGTACCGGTACGCCTGCTCCAGGTGGTGACCGAGGATCTCCTCGTACTCGGGCAGGCGCTCGCCCGCGGCGCGCTCGAGCCACTGGGCGAACCGCTCGTGCAGCTCGGCCCGCTGCTCCTTCGGCATGGCCTGGTACGCGGCGTCCCGGATGAGGAGGCTCCGGAAGCGGAACGCGTCCTCCCCGGCGAACTCGGCCCGGTCGGCGCGGATCAGCTCCTTGCGGGCGAGCGCGAGCAGCCGTGGACGGACGCTCGGGCGCAAGGCCTCGGGGGACAGTGTCGCCACCGCTCCGGTGTGGAAGACCTTGCCCTCGACCGACCCGCGCTCGATGACGGCGCGCTCCTCGGCGTCGAGGCGATCGAGGCGGGCGGCGATGAGGAGCGAGATCGTCGGCGGGACGGTCACGTTCGCGAGATCGTCGTCGGCTCGCCACCACCCGTCCTCGAAGCGCAGCAGACCGTCGTCGATCAGCATCCCGAGCATCTCCTCGACGAACAGCGGGTTGCCCTCCGCGGCTTCGAGGATGCGTTCGCGCGCGGTCGCCGGGATGTCCGCCCGTCCCAGGAGGTTGTCGACCAGCTCGGAGGCGTCGCCGGCGGGCAGGGGCTCGAGCAGGATCGTGGTGGCGTTGAGCTTGCCGCCCGCCCAACCTGGGCGGACCTCCAGGAGCTCGGGTCGTGCCACGCAGACGATCGGCAGGGCCGCGTCCCTCGTCCAGTCCGCGAGGTGCTCCAGGAGGTCGAGGAAGGTCGGTTCGGCCCAGTGCAGGTCGTCCACGACCACCACGAGCGGCCGGTCCCTGGCGAGGTGCTCGAGCAGCTTGCGGACGCCCCAGAAGGCCTCTTCCGCGGGGGCGGGCTCGTCACCCCACGACAGCAGTCCTGCGACGAGGGCGACGATCCGCTCCTCGTCGTCCGCCCCCGCCACGAGCGCGGCGAGCTTGGCCCGCGCCGTCGCGAGGTCGTCGGCCTCGACGACCCCGGCGGCCGATTGGACGATCTCGGCGAGGGGGTAGAACGTGATGCCCTCGCCGTAGGACAGGCAGCGACCCTGCAACACGCCCACCGATGACGCGGGCCCTTCGAGGAACTCCTGGACGAGCCGGGTCTTCCCGACCCCGGCCGGGCCGAGCAAGGTGAACAGGTGCGACGTGCGCTCGGTCGCCGCGCGGTCGAGCGCCCGAGCCAACATCTCGAGCTCCTTGGATCGTCCGACCATGGGCGAGTCGAGATGCCTCGCGTGTCCCGCCACGTCCGCGATGACCTCGAGGAGCTGGAAGGCGCGCACCCGCTCCGCCTTGCCCTTCAGCTCCAGCGGATCGACCGGCTCGACCTCCACCGCGTCCTTCACCAGTCGCCACGTCGCCTCGCCGAGCAGCACCTCTCCCGGTGGGGCGTTCTGCTCCAGGCGGGCCGCGACGTTCACCGCGTCCCCGGTGACCAGCCGCTGCCCGCCGGTCGGGTCGCCGGCGACGACCTCGCCCGTGTTCACGCCGATCCGTGCCTGGAGCCCGACCCCGTGGGCGCGCTGGAGCTCCTCGTTCAGCGCCGCGAGGGCCTCCTTCATGCCGGCCGCCGCTCGGACGGCTCGGAGCGGGTCGTCCTCATGGAGCCTCGGGACGCCGAAGACGGCCATCACCGCGTCGCCGATGAACTTCTCGACCGTCCCGCCGTGGCGTTCGATCACCGCGGACATCTCGTCGAAGTACCGGCCCATGACGCTACGCAGTGCCTCCGGGTCCACCCGTTCGCCGAGCGCGGTCGAACCGGTGACGTCGGCGAACACCACGGTCACGACCTTGCGGACCTCGGCGGCCGCGGCGCCCTCGGCGGCGAGCGGCGTCGCGCAGTTCTGGCAGAACCGGGCGCGGTCGGCGTTCTCTTCTCCGCAGGAAGGGCACGGCTTCACGCTTGGCATCTTCGCCCGAACCGCGTGGGACCGCTAGTGGAGGATGGCCGGCTCGACATGATCGCCTGGTCGCTCGCCCTCCAGCGGTCTCCCCGTTGCGGCGTTACCCGGATGACGGGTAGCGTGCTGGTGCCCGATCCGAGGAGCGCCGAGTGAGCGACGTACCCGACTTCCGACTCGAGCACAGCGAGCTGCGCGGCGATGACGAGTTCAACGAGTTCTCGGCCGCCGACCTGCCGTACTACTCGGACTGGCATGGCTCGTTCGAGAAGCTGCCGTGGGCCCTCGACGACGAGACGCTCCGCGCGCTGGGACCCGACATCGCGATCGTTGGCGCGCCGTTCGACGAAGGGGTCTCATCCCGCCCCGGTGCGCGCTTCGCACCCCGCGCGATCCGCATGGCCCCGACCGCGTGGGGGAACGAGTACGCGTGGTCGATCCAGCTGGGTGTCGAGCCGTACGCGAAGCTGAAGGTCGTGGACGCGGGCGACGCGCCCATCGTGCCGACTCGGTTCGAGCGCGGGCTGCGTGTGATCCACGAGAAGGTCTTCCGCGTCGCCGAAGCGGGTCCCATCCCGATCGTGCTCGGCGGCGATCACTCGGTCACCTATCCCTCGGCCGCGGCGGTGGCACGTCACGTGTGGCCGCGCAAGGTCGGCCTCGTGCACTTCGACGCGCACGCGGATACCGGGGCCGATCAGTGGGGGAACCTGTACGCGCACGGCCAGCCGATGCGTCGCCTGCTCGAGGAGGGTTGGGTCGAGGGCAAGAACTTCGTCCAGATCGGGCTCCGCGGCTACTGGCCGGAGAAGGAGACCTTCGAGTGGATGCGCGAGCAGGGCATGCGTTGGCACACGATGGTCGAGATCGAGGAGCGCGGCGCTGAGGCCGTCATCGCCGACTCGATCGCTGAAGCGCTCGAGGGCCCGGACTGCATCTACTTGAGCGTCGACATCGACGTCGTGGACCCCGGCACCGCGCCCGGTACCGGCACCCCCGAACCCGGCGGCATCCTGCCACGCGAGATGCTCCGCGCGGTTCGGCAGATCGTGGGGCAGGTCGACCTCGTCGGCATGGACGTCGTCGAGGTCAGCCCGCCGTACGACCAGAGCGAGGTCACCGCGATGCTCGCGCACCGGGTGGTGCTCGAGGCGATCTCTGCCCTGGCGAAGAAGCGAGCCTGAGTCCGGTCGCCCGGGCACGCGCGCGCGCTCGGTGTCACGGGCGTAGCCTCCGTTCGAAGGATCGACGAAGGAGGTCGCCATGTTCACCTCGCGCCTCGCGCGGAGGGTCGTCGCCATCCTGGCCGGCTCCGCGCTGTTCGCGGGCGGGGCCGTCACGGCCGCAACGATCGGCCGAGTCGCCTCGGGCGCCGAGCGGTCGCCCGTGACGCTGCCGGCGTTCGGCAAGGTCCTGTTCCTCAGCCATGTGAACGACCCGCGACGGACGCCGCTGTTCCCGGGCGATCCTGCGTTCACCATCGACACGGTGTTCACGGTCAGGGAGGACGGCTTCTACCTCGAACTGGTTACCGAGGGCACCCACACGGGAACGCACTACAGCGCGCCGTGTCACTTCCACGACGGGGCGGCGTGCATGGACGATCTATCGCCCGCCGACCTGGTGCTCCCGACGGTCGTCATCGACGTTCGCGACGAGGTGGCGGCCGACCCCGACCACATCGTCCGGGTGGCCGATCTGAAGGCGTGGGAGGCCGCGAACGGACAGATGCCCGAGGATGCGGCGGTCCTCCTGCTGACCGGGTGCGACGTCTGGTGGGCCGAGGGCGATGCGGAAGGGGAGCCGAGCTACTACAACTGCGGGAGCGGGCTCGAGGGTGACCATCAGCCGGGGTTCTCGCGGAACGCGGTGAAGTGGCTGATCCGGACCGGGGTCCTCGGTCGGCGAGGCGCGCTCGGGACCGACACGTTCGGGCCTGATCCGTCCTCGGACGCGACGTACATGGAGACGTGGCTCACGCTGCGGCGCCACCGCATGACGATCGAGAACCTGACGAACCTCGCAGCGCTGCCACCGACGGGCGCCTGGATCGTGCTCGGCAGCCCTCGGAACGTGAACGGCTCAGGGGCGCCCGGCACGGTGTTCGCCTTCGTCCCGTAGGCGCTCGCGCACCGAGGCGCTGGCGAGGGGGCCTGCCCGCGGGCGTGGTACCGCTCGATCCCGCGTACGCTGGCGAGCGTGATCGAACGTCGCCGGTTCGAGGAGCTCGTCTCCGAAGCGCTCGACTCCCTGCCCGCTTGGGTGCTCGAGCGTATCGAGAACGTCGAGGTGATCGTCGAGGACCGGCCGCCGCGAGGCGAGCCCGGGCTGCTCGGCCGGTACCACGGGATCCCGCTCACCGAGCGCCGCGAGTGGTCCTACGCGGGTGTCCTTCCCGACACCATCACGCTCTACCAACGAACGATCGAGCGGGTGGCCGACGACGACGAGGCGAAGCTGCGCGATGTCGTCGTCCACACCGTCGAGCACGAGGTCGCGCACCACTTCGGCATCTCGGACGATCGACTCCGCGATCTCGGCGCGTACTAGGTGACGCTCGCGCTCGCCGGGTGCGTGATCACGTAGAGCTTGCGCACCGTCTCGCGGATCTCCCACGCGCCGCGCCAGCCGTCCATCAGGAGCAGCGCGGTCCCGGGGCGGATCTCGTGCGGCGTGCCGTCGTCGTCCGTGATCGTCGCGTCGCCCGCCAGGAAGAGCATCAGCTCCGAGTAGCCGTCGCGGGCGGAGGGGAACGACCCCGGCGTGCACTCCCAGATGCCCGCCTGCACCCGCCCGTCGTCCAAGATCGAGCGGAGCGACTCGCGCGGATCCCCTCCGGTCGCGCCCGGCTTGGGGCCGACCTCTCGGAGCTCCAGCGCTCGGACGTCCTCGAGATACAGGGCGGTGTTGGACATCGCAGCCTCCTTCGGCCGGTGTAGCCATCACATCATGGAACGGTGACCCGCGGGCCGGCGTACGCTGCCGAGGTGGACGAAGCGATGATGGCCCTCGCGCTCGAGGAGGCCCGGGCGGCAGCGGCGGGCGGTGACGTCCCGGTCGGCGCCGTGATCGCGAGGGGCGAGGAGGTGCTCGGGCGCGGGGGCAATGCCCGCGAGCGCGCGCAGGACCCCACCGCCCACGCCGAGATCCTCGCGCTCCGGCAAGCCGCCGCGGTGCTCGGCAGCTGGCACCTCGAGGGCTGCACGATGTACGTCACGCTCGAGCCCTGTGCGATGTGCGCGGGGGCGCTCGTGCTCTCCAGGATCGACCGGCTCGTGTTCGGCACCCACGATCCGAAGGCCGGGTTCGTCGGCTCGCTCGGCGACCTCGCGCGCGACCCTCGGCTGAACCACGTGCTCGAGGTGACCTCGGGCGTGCTCGCGGACGCCTGTGCGGGAGAGCTCCGTGACTTCTTCCGTGAGCGCCGGTAGCCCGCGGGTCCAGGGGAGCCTGGACCTGAACCAGGCGTTGCATCGGTCCTACGTTCGCATCATGCGGCGGCTCGTGCTCGCACTCGTCCTCCTCGCCGCCTGCGCCGGACCGCCGGTCGAAGGCTTCCCCCCCGCGCCCCTCGGCCGCGCGAGCCCGCAGGCGGGTGACCCCGTCGCCTCGGGCGGTGTCGCGCGCCTGCTGTTCGCCGGGGACGTGATGCTCGGGCGCGGGGTCGCGATGCTCGAGGCGGACAGGCTGTTCGAGGGCATCCGGCAGGTGGTCTCCGCGGCCGATCTCGCGGTCGCGAACCTCGAGTCACCGCTCACGACGCGGCCGCACCTCGACGTCGCGGGCCCGAACGCGCTCGAGGCCGCGCCGGCCTCGGCCGCGCTGCTGCGCTCGGCCGGGTTCGACGCGATGGGCGTGGCGAACAACCACGCCGGGGACGCCGGGCCCTCGACGGTGTCCGACACCGTGGACGCCCTCGCGGCCGAGGGCATCACCGCGGTCGGCGCCGGAGCGACGCCCGGCGAGGCGTTCTCTGCGCGGACCGTCGACGCTGGGGGCGTCCGGGTGGCGCTCCTCGCGATCGATGCCACCGGTGTCGGGCCGCGCGCCGGCAGGTCCTCGAGCGTCGGCGTCGCGTGGTGGGACGAGGCTCGCGTGCGCGCGGCCGTGCTCGACGCCCGCGAGACCGCCGACGTCGTCGTGGTGGGCCTGCACGGCGGGGCGGAGTACGTCCCGACGATCGATCCCGGCCAGATGCGCCTCGCGCGGCTCCTCGCCTCGTGGGGTGTCGACGTCGTGTGGGGGCACGGCCCGCACGTGGTCCAGCCGTTGCGCGTCATCGACCCCGACGGCGACGGGCGCTCGACGGTGGTCGCGACGAGCCTCGGGAACCTGCTCTTCGACCAGCACATCCCCGGAACGCGCCGGGGCGCGCTGCTCGAGGTCCTGGCCGGCCCGGACGGCGTCTGCGCGTTCCGCATCGGAGACGCCGAGCACCGCGATGGCCCGGTGGCGTTCGAGGGCTGGCGCCGGCCCTCCGGCGACGCCGTCGCGCTCGACGGCACATGGTGGGCGCTCGCACGCCCGCTCACGCCTGCGCCGATCCGCCGCCCCGGCGACCTCGCCGGCTTCGAGGGCGACGTCGTCGACGCGGCTCTCGGCGATGTGGACGGCGACGGCCGGCGCGAGCTCGTCGTCGCCTTCCGCCGCCCGTTCCGCCGCACCGAGGTCAACGTCCTGCTCCCACGAGGTTCGCTCGTCGATGCGCTCGGGCGCTCGGCGCATGTCGGGCTCTACCGGCCGGGCGACCTCCGTCCTCGGTGGGTCGCCGGCACGCTCGTCCGGCCGGTCGCCGCCCTCGCGCCGTGTGACGGTGCGCTCGCCGTCGCCTACTCGACCCTGGGCCGCCCCGCCGTCGTCGCCACGAGCGCGTGGCGATGGGGCGGGTTCGGCTTCGTTCCCCTGCCCGAGCTGGCCGGCTCGGGCATCCCCTCGTGCGCCGACGTCGACGGCGACGGCGCGCTCGATCCGCTCGTCATGGGAAGGAGCTCGCGATGATCCGTCGTTCGATCCTGCTGCTGTCCGTGCTCGCGATGGTGGCCGCGGCCTGCACCTCCAAGGGCATCGAGGAGGCGAGCCCGTCGGCGAGCGCCTCGCCGAGCATCACGACCTCGCCCACGGCGACCACGTCGCCGCTCCCCGACGTGATCACGATCCCCGGCGCGACCGTCCTGTTCGCCGACCTGACCGACGTGCCGCTGTTCGGGGACAACGCACCGCCGTACGCGGGACCGCCGACGCCCGATTCGCTCGATGGCGTCCGGATGTCACCGGTCGTCGGGCGACGCTCGAGGATCCGGCGATCCGAGCGGCTCTGCTCGCGAACGGCTTCGTCGTGGTCCCGAGCGGGAACCTGCTGTTCCACTTCGCGTATCAGGGCAACGTCTACGAGGGGTGGCCGGTCTTCGTGACGACCGACGTCGCCTACCACACGTGGCACCTCGTCTTCGACAAGGTGCTGCGGACCCTCGAGCAGGAGACCCTGCTCCCCGAGCTCGAGACGCTCGTCTCCGGGCTCCTGCGGGCGGCGCACACCCAGACCACCGAGGTCGCGGGCTCGCCCGTCGAGGACGCCGCCTCGCGCGTCGAGCAGCTCCTCCAGGTGGCCGCGGCCGAGCTCGGCCTGCCGGTCATGCTTGGGCCGCTCGCGCGGGAGGAGAAGGCGCTCGTCGACGAGCACAGTGCGCCGGACCAGGTCTCGCCGATCGTCGGCGGCAAGATCGACTACTCGCTGTTCACCCCGCGCGGCCACTACACGCGCAACGCCGACCTGACCAGGTACTTCGTGGCGATGTCGGTTCTGGGCCAGCTGGCGTTCTGCCTTCCGGGGACGACCGACTGCCCGGGCGTCGAGCCCGCGCGGATGGCGATCTTGGCGTCTCGGCTGCTGGCCGAGGACGGCAACCTCCTGGAGAGCTGGCGTCGGATCTACGAGCCGACGGCGTTCCTCGTCGGCCTGGCCGACGACTACACGCCGCTCGAGGTCGCGGGCGCCGCCCGTGCGGTCGCCCCGACCGGCCTTGGTGACCCCGTGGCGTTCGGGGACGATGCGCTCGTCACCGACGTCGTGGACCGGCTCCTGGCGACGCGGCCGGTCCGCATCAGCCCGGACCGGGCGTCGATCCGGCTGATGGGCACGCGCTTCGTCCTGGACTCGTTCATCTTCGATCAGCTCATCTACCCGAACGTCGGGACGGCAGAGGAGCCGAGGAGCCTGCCGTCGGGGCTCGACCTTCCGGCCGCGTTCGGCTCGTCCTTCGCGTACGACGTGCTCGACCAGATGGGTGAGACCGCGTACGCGAACTACGACGAGCAGCTCCAGCGGATGCACGAGGCGATCGCGGCTCGGGCGCCCCGGGACTGGGGCGGAACGGTCTACGACGCGTGGCTCCACGCCCTCGAGCCGGTGTTCGTCGACCACGGCGAGGCGTACCCGGACTTCATGCGGACCGAGGTCTGGGCCGCGAAGGCGCACCAGGCCGGGCTCGGCTCGTTCGCCGAGCTGAAGCACGACACCATCCTGTACACGAAGCAGGCCGTTGCCGAGGGCGGCGACGGCGGGCAGATCCCGAACCGCCGCAACTGGGTCGAGCCCGAGCCCGTCGCCTTCGGCCGTCTTGCGGCGATGGCCGAGCTCATGCGCTCCGGCCTCGACGAGCGGGACCTGCTCACGGGCGATCAGGGCAGGCTCCTCGCCGCTCTGGTGAACCTGTTCACGTTCTTCCAGCGCATCGCGCAGGACGAGCTCGCCGGGCGTCCGATCTCGGATAGGGACAACGAGCGCCTCACGTACATCGGCGGGATGCTCGAGGCCCTGTGGTACCGCTCCTCGGACCTGAGCGAAAGCGGCGTGCTCCGGGCCGACCAGGACGCGGCGATCATCGCCGACATCGCGAGCGGCGCGGAGGGTGTGCTCGAGGTCGGGACCGGCCGGATCGACCGGATCCTCGTGCTCGTGCCGGACGATCAGGGGATCTTCCAGGTCGCGGTCGGGGGCGTGTACTCGTACTACGAGTTCACGAGCGCGCCCGGCGAGCGCCTCACCGACGAGACGTGGCGCTCGAGGCTGGACAACGACCAGCAGCCCGAGCGGCCGGCCTGGCAGGGGGTGTTGTTCGGAGGCTAGGCGTCCTCGCCCGTCTTCTCGAGGTGCTCGCGCCGGCGCTCGAGCATCGCCTGGCGGACGCGTTCCGCGACCTCCGGGAGCTCACGTTCCATCGCGTCGAACTCGCGCGCGAACATGACCACCACGTGAACCGGCGAAGTGGCGACGACGGAGGCGGTGCGGCGGTGGCGCTCGACGAGGGCGATCTCGCCGAAGAAGTCACCGGGTCCGAGGTCCGCGAGGTGCTCCCCGTCGTGCAAGACCTCGGCGGTGCCCTCGGTGATGACGAAGAACTCGTGCGCGAAGGTTCCCTGCTCGATCAGGTGCCTGCCCGCCGGCAGCTCGATCTCGTCGGCCCACGACGCCACGCGCTCGATCTGCTTGTGGGGCAGGTCCGCGAACAGCGGGAGTTGCTTCAGGCGCTCGGCGTCCATCGGTCCTCCTGGCCGTCCTCCGGCCGCTTCCGGGCTCGGTTCACGGGAGCATAGCGGGGTCCGAAGCGGCGTGTTCCCGCTGCTAGACTCGCCCGCGGAGGCGTGCCGGAGCGGACGAACGGGACCGCCTCGAAAGCGGTTAGGGCCCTGACCGGCTCTCGCGTGTTCGAATCACGCCGCCTCCGCCACGCAGGGGGCGGGCCTCGTACGGCCCGCCCTCCCCGCGTTCCCGGGCTTCAGAAGCGGTCCGGCCGGAAGGGCTCGGTAGGGAGCGAGGTCGGCTTGCCGGCGGCCATCTCCGCGATGAGCTTGCCGGTCGCCGGGGACTGCGTGAAGCCGAGCATGCCGTGCCCGGCCGCGACGAGCGCCCCCCTCACCTTGGGCGCCCAGCCGATCGCCGGCAGGTCGTCGGGCGTGAGGGGCCGGAAGCCGTACCAGTGCTCGGCGTCGCCGGCCGGCGGAGGCTCCGCCATGGCGCCCGCCCCGGCGATCGCCACCGCCGCCGAGCGCACCGGGTCGGCCGAGCGCCGGAACCCTGCGAGCTCGAGCGTGCCGGCGAACCGGACGCGGTCCTCGAGCGGCAGCACGATCACCCGTGTGTCGGACAGCACGATCGGCAGCCGCGGCGCGCCCTCCCACCTGCGGCACCGTCGTGCTGTAGCCGGTCGCCGGCTGGATCGGCAGGCGCAGACCGAGCGCCCCGGCGATCCGCGGCGTCCACGCCCCCGCCGCCACCACGACGAGGTCTGCCGCGATCTCCGTCGGGCGGCTCGCCGGCGAGGACGGCGGTGGCTCGTCCGTCGCGAACGAGCAAGCGGTGCACCCGGGTGTGCTCGAGGACCCGCACGCCCCGCCCCGCGAGCCCCTCGGCGAGCGACCGGATGTACGCGTAGCAGTCGCCCGAGCCCTGGTCCTCGATGGCGAGCCCGCCCCGGTGATCCGCCGCGAGCGCGGGCTCCAACTCGAGCAGCTCCTCGCGCTCGAGCACCCGGGCCTCGAACCCGAGCGCGTGCGCCTCCTTCGTGCTCGCCTCGGCGGCGTTCCGCCAGCCCGGCAACCTCGAGGCCGACAGGAGCGGTCCGCGCCGGTAGCCGAACGAGGTCGTGCCGTCCCGCGCGAGGTCGTCGTGCAGATCCAGGCTGAGCCGCGACAAGCCGACGAGGATGCTGCGTCGAGCGCTCGTACGCCTCGGCCGTGCTCGAGCGCCAGAACCGGATCAGCCACCGCGCGAGCGCGACGTCGGGTCGCGGGCGGATCGTGAACGGGCTGTCGCGACGCGTCAGGTGACGCAGTCCCTCCGCGATCACGCCGGGCGCGGGGAGTGCCTCGGAATGGCCGGGGCAGATGAGGCCGGCGTTCGCGAACGAGGCACCGTGACCGATCTCGTCCCGCTCGACGAGCGTGACGTCGAAGCCCTCCTCGGCGAGGAAGTGCGCGCACGCCACGCCGATCGCACCGCCGCCCACTACCACCGTCCGGCTGCGCACGCCCCATCGTACGGCGACGCGGCGCCGCTAGACTCGATGGCGGTGGCCTGCCCGAGCGGACGAAGGGGCACGCCTGGAGAGCGTGTAGGGGGCAACCCCTCGCGGGTTCGAATCCCGCGGCCACCGCCCGGTCCGAGACGCCGCTCAGAGCGTCTTCGACCAGCGCGTGTACGAGCGGCGGACCTGCATGCCGACCCTCTCGTACAGGCTGAGCGCGCCGGTGCTCGAGTTCGTCGACAGGCCGCATGCAGGCTTGCCGCTCGTGTACGCGGTCGCGAACGCCTGGTGGAGGAGCGCGCGCGCGATGCCGCGATGCCGGTGGGTCGCCTTCGTCGCGAGCTGCTGCACCCAGCCCTCGTCGGAGTCCGGATAGTCCAGGTACACGATCGCTCCCACGAGCTCGTCCCCGTCGAACGCCAGGGGTGACAGCGCCGGCGCGAACGAGGGATGGGATGGGAAGTCGGTGAGCCACTCGTCGAACGACTGCGGCGTGCGGCCCGGCCACTCGTTGAAGGCGTCCTCGACGACGCGATACACGTTCGGCTCGTCGGTACCACGCTCGAACGGGCGGATCGTGATGCCCTCGGGCGGTGAGGGTGCCGGCGGCGGCCCGTCGTCGAAGCGGATCTGCAGGAGCCACGCGGTCTCGGTCGGCTCGTAGCCGCTGCGGCGGAACAGCTCGGAGGCCGGGAGGTTCGCGTCGCCGACCACCTGGTCCGCGACCGCTTGGCCGGTCTCGAGCGCTCGCCACTCGGTCCACGCGAGGAGCGCGGTGCCGAGCCCACGGCCTCGGTGGCTCGGACGGACGTCGGCCTCGGCGCGCCCCCCGTGGATGTCGGCCCAGCCGACGAGCTCGGCGCCGTCGAGGACGAGGACGCAGTCGCGGGCCGGGTCGTACCCCGCGCGGCCGAACGACATCTCGACGTCGCCGGGGTCGATCTCGGCAACGCCGTCGAGGTCGAGCTCACACGCGGCGATGAGCTCGGTGATCGTGCCGATGTCGTCGGGCGTCGCCGGGCGCGAGGTCAGGCCGTCGGGGATGTGGAGGTGGGTGTCCATCCGGGGCAGCGTACCGGCGCGATCGCGCCCGGCAGCTCGGTGAGCGTCTCGATCGCGGCTACGACGTCGTCGAAGGTGTCCCAGGGGCGGTACGGGACGCCGTCGCGTTCGCAGATGTCGACGAGCGCGAGCTTGGCGAACACGACGTCCGCGTAGAGCGCTCCGTACCGGTCCGACTGGCCTTCCCCGATGAAGGCGACAGGTCCTTGGCTCGCCTGGAAGCGCTGTACGGCAAGCATCTTGCACGTGCCGCAGCCCACGCACCGGGGATGGCCGTTCGGATGGCGGAGCTCGGGCCGGCCGTTCCCGAACACGAGCTCGTTCGTGACGACCGGGATGTGACCGAGCCCCGCCGCTTCGAGGATCGGGAGGATGTAGAACGCGAACCCGTCCGAGACGAGCTCGATCGGCATGGCGTGTGCGTCTGCCCACGCGACGAACGGCGAGAAGGTCGGATCCATCTCGGCGTGCTCGAGCGCGTACGCGAGCATCTCCTCGCGCGAGCCCGAGAGCATCGACGCCTGGTAACCGGCGGACTCGCGCAGGCCGATCTCGCCGCGATCGACCATGTCGTCGTACTCGGCCCAGTCGGGCTCGCCGAACTCGTTCAGCAACTCCTCCGAGACATCCTGGAGGCAGGCGGTTCCGTCGAAGTCGACGACGAGCGCGCGGACGGGCAGCACACGACAAGGGTATCGGAGCGGCCGAGCCGGTACGGTTCGGGCGTGGGTGACCTTCACGAGCGAGTCCTGGTCGCCTCGACCCTGGCCATCCGGCGGCGGTGCGAGGGCATCGAGGGTGCCGAGGTGCTCGAGCGCGACGGGCTCGTCCTCTCGCTGACGAACGTGCCCGAGCCCTCGCTGAACACCGCCTACGTCGAGCGCGAACCCGCGGATCCGGCCGGTACCCTCGCGTGGGCCGAGGAGGAGATGGCGCGCCGAGGCCACCCCTTCGGGCTCGACTACCTGCCCGGACGTTGGCCGTCGCTCGACCGCGCGGTCAGGACGGCCGGCTTCCAGCGCCTCCTCTCGAGACCGGTGATGGTCGCCGAGACTTCCGCGGTCCCCGATGTCCCGGTGCCGAACGGGATCAGGATCGAGACGGTCGAGCGTCCGCAGGACGCGCTCGCCCTGGCGCGGGCGGATTCGGCCGCGTTCGGCACCCGTCGCGAGATCTCGGAGCGTGCGTTCGCGCCCGCGCTCGTGGGCGTCGAGGGCGCGAGGGGCTTCGTCGCGTGGCAGCGGGCCGAGCCGCTGGGATGCGCGGTCGCGCAGGAGGGCTCGGGCGCGACGGGGGTGTTTGGGGTGGGCGTGGTGCCCGAGGCGCGACGGCGTGGCATCGGCGCGGCGCTCACCATCGCGGCCGTTCGGGCGTTCCCGGCCGACCTGGCCTGGCTCGTCCCGAGCGAGATGGCACGACGCCTGTACGAGCGCCTCGGCTTCCGCGACCTCGAGACCTGGGAGGTCTGGATCCGAGCCTCGTGACCCGACCGGGCGGTCGGGGGCGCGCCGTATACTCGGCTGCGGTGGCCGTGCTAGGCGGGGAGCTAGCGGTGCCCTGTACCCGCGATCCGCTTCAGCGGGGCTGAATCCCCGTCCGAGGCCCGTCGGGTCCGAGTCTGCTCCCGGCACGGAGCGTTGAAGGTTGGGTCCCGCGCGACGTCATCCCGTGAACCCGGTCAGGTCCGGAAGGAAGCAGCCGTAAGCGGGGCGTGACGGGTGCCGCGGGCGTGCCTGACCGGAGCTACCGGCTGGTGACGCGACCAGGTTCGATGCGGTCGACGGCGGGTGCACGGCCACCACTATCATCTCCCGACGCCCTTCCCCGCGGCGGGGCAGGCGAGCGAAGGGGGACACGCGTGGCCGAGGAGAAGCACTACCAGTCCCTCTACCGCAAGTACCGGCCGCAAGGGCCGCAGGAGGTCCTCGGGCAGGAGCACGTGATCCGCGCGCTCATGGGCTCGGTGAAGGAGGGGCGGCTCGCCCATGCGTTCCTGTTCTGCGGTCCGCGCGGGACGGGCAAGACCTCGACGGCGCGGATCCTCGCGAAGATGGTCAACTGCGAGAACGGTCCGACGCCCGAGCCGTGCGGCACGTGCGCGCAGTGCCTCTCGATCAGGGAGGGCCAGCACCTCGACGTCGTCGAGATCGACGCGGCCAGCCACGGCGGCGTCGACGACGCGCGAGACCTGCGCGAGAAGGCGCCGACCGCGCCGGTCCAGGGCCGCGAGAAGGTCTACATCATCGACGAGGCGCAGCGCCTTTCGCGCGAGGCGTTCGATGCCCTCCTGAAGGTCTTCGAGGAGCCGCCGCCGGGCGTACGGTTCGTGCTCGCGACGACCGAGCCCCACAAGATGCCGGCAACGATCATCGGCCGGTGCCAGCGCTTCGACTTCCGCCGCGGCTCGACGGAGGTCGTGGCGGAGCACCTGCGGCGGATCGCGAAGGACGAGGGCATCCAACTCACGCCCGGCGCGGCCCAGGCGATGGCGCGACAGTCCGAGGGCTCCTTCCGCGACTCGCTCTCGCTGCTCGACCAGGCCTCCGTCCTCGGGGCGGGGGACGTCGACGAGGCGGTCGTGGCCTCGCTCATCGGGGTGGGACGCTCCGACACGATGTTCGCGCTCGCCGACGCCGTGAGCGTGGGCGACGCTCGTGGGGTGTTCGAGGTCGTGAGTGGGCTCGTCCAAGAGGGGCAGGACCTGCGGCACGTCACCTCCGAGACGCTCATGCATTTCCGCAACCTGCTGCTCGCGAAGGCGGCCCCAGGCCAGCACGACCTGCTCGATGCCACCGAGGGCGAGGTCGAGCGACTCGGTGCGCAGGGCGCGAAGTTCTCCTCGGCCGAGCTCGCGCGGGTGATCGCGCTGCTGCTGGATGCGCAGGCCGACATGCGGTGGACCACCTCGCCGCGGTTGTCGCTCGAGCTGGCCCTCGCGCGGGCGACGATGCCGGAGGCGGACGCGTCTCCTCACGCACTCATCTCCCGGATCGAGCGGCTCGAGCGGATCTCCGGGATCGACGTTGGGGGGGGCGGGGGGGCCGCGGCTCCAGGGGCGTATCCGCAGCGTGGGGCACGGACCTCGGAGGCGTCGCCGGCCGCGGTGCTTCCCGACGGGGGCTCAGGCGCCCCTTCCGCCACGGCCCCCCCGCCCGGCACCACGTCCGCACCCGCCGCGGCGGCCCACAGGGGCAAGCGCACGCCAGCGGCAGAGCCTTCCGCCACGGCGACCGCCCCCGCCTCCGCTCCCTCCTCCCCTGCTGAACCGGCCGGCGCGACCTCGGCTACGCAACCGGTGGTGGGGGCGGGGACGTCGGCGGTGGATGTCTCGATGATCCGGGGGAACTGGCAGGGGCTGATCGGGGAGTTGCGGTCGCAGGGGAAGGCCGTGTTGCCGTCGTTCTTGGAGATCGCCACGCCGGCGGCGTTCGACGGGGAGACGTTGGAGTTGGTGTTCCCGCCGGACCGGAAGTTCGGAGTGACGAAGGTCGAGGAGCGTGAGGGGGAGTTGCGGGAGGCGCTCATGGCCCTGTTCGGGATCTCGCCGAAGATCCGGTGCGTGGTACGGGAGGCGGTGGCCGGGGTGATCGAGATCCCCGAGGACGATCCGCCGCTGTCGGAGGAGGAGGCGCTCGCGCGCCTGCAGGCGGAGCTGGGGGCGAAGCCGGCGACCGAGGACGGGGCCTAGGTGTACGAGGGGCCGATCCAGGACCTGATCGATGAGCTCTCGCGACTGCCGGGCGTGGGGCCGAAGTCGGCGCAGCGGCTGGCGTTCCACCTGGTGAAGGCGCAGCCGGAGGAGGCTCGTCGCCTGGCCGAGGCGATCGTCCAGGCGAAGGAGCGCATCACCTTCTGCAACGAATGCGGCAACGTGGCCGAGGGCGACCTCTGCCGCATCTGCCGCGACGAGGGCCGGGACCGGACGGTGCTGTGCGTGGTCGAGGAGCCGAAGGACGCTTCGACGATCGAGAAGGCCGGCGTGGTCAAGGGGCGGTACCACATCCTCGGCGGCGCCATCTCGCCCCTGGACGGCATCGGCCCCGAGGACCTTCGCGTGCAGGAGCTGCTCGACCGTGTCGAGCGCGACCAGGTCACCGAGGTCATCATCGCGACGAACCCGAACCTCGAGGGCAACGCGACCGCGATGTACGTGGCGGCGCTGCTGAAGCCCGCTCGGGGTGCGGGTGACGCGGCTCGCGAGCGGGCTGCCCGTGGGCGGCGACCTCGAGTACGCCGACGAGGTCACGCTCTCCCAGGCGCTCGAGGGTCGCCGCGAGATGTGACTAGGCGGTGCGCCGGCGCCGCACCCACCGCACCCCGATCCAGGCGACGACGCCGATCGCGAGGATCGGGAGCAGGTAGCCGAGCCCGACGATCACGCCGGCGATCACCCCGAAGAACCCGGCGATCGCACGGTCCCAGGCGGTGGTGACGCTCGGGTTCTTCACCTCGGCCGCGGTCTCGACGCCTTCCTCGTGGAGCTGCACCCGGATCGTCGCGAACGAGGTGCGATCCTCCAGCAGGCCGAGCGTGCCCTGGAGCTCCTCGATCCGGAGCTGCGTGTCGTCGAGCGCGTTCTGCACGCGGATCGTCTGCTGGATGCTGTTCGCCTGTGCCATGAGCCCGAGGAGCACGTCACGACGGGCGTTCGCGATCCGGAGGCGCGCCTGCAGGTCCACGTACTCGGCGGTCACGTCCTGGCCGCTCACGGTCTGGACCTCGACGTCGCCGAGGGCGTGCAGGTCGCGCATCGCGGCGGCGAAGTTGCCCGAGGGGACCCGCATGACGAGGCTACCGGCGCGCTCGCGCCCGGTCGAGGTCTGCACGAACCCGCCGTGCCGCTCCGCGACGTCCTGGGCGCTCGCGAAGCGCTCATCGAACGAGCCCGGCGGCAGCACGAGGGTCATCTGCGACCGTCCGCACGATCCGCGCGAGCGTCCCCCACGGGGAGCGCAGGCGCCGGCCCCGCGGCCAGGTCGCCGAGGGCCTGATCGACCACGTCGTCCCCCAGGAGCGACCCGAACGTCGTCGGTGCCGGCACGGCCGCTTCCACTCCGGCGGGTCCCGTGGCCCCTGTGGCACCCGCGGCACCGCTCGCCGGACTCGCTTCGAACGGGTTGCCCCGCGTCACCACCCAGCCGAGTCCGCCTGCCGCGACGAGCAGGACGATCGAGCTCGCGGCGACGAGGACCCGTCCCGAGGGGAGCCGGCGCGGACGCCGGGCGCCGGCCACGGCCCGCTCGCTCGGTGCGGAAGGCGGCATCCATCAGGTCCTCGCGAACCTGGCCGAGGTATCCGATCGTCGCGTCCATCTGCCTACCCCTCGATCTGCGCTTCCACGGCGCCGCTCTCCGCGAGCTCGTGCGTGAGCCGCTTCAACCCTCGGCTCACCCTCGCGCGGGCGGTCTCCTCGGTGACCCGGAGAGCCTCGGCCACCTCCCGGTAGCTGCGGCCCTCGATGACCCGGAGGGTGAGCGCCTCGCGCTGCTCCTCTGACAGGAGCGAGAAGGCCCGCCCGATCGCGCGACCCACCTGCTCGAAGTCGATGAGCTCCTCGATCCGGTCGTAGTCCTCGGGCGAGACCTCCCGCTCGGGCATGCCGAGCTTGCGCCGAGCCCGCGCGTCCACCGCACCGGTGCGGAAGTAGCGGCCCAGCTGGTGGCGGCCGATCCCGTACAGCCAGCCCGGCTGCGCCGAGCCCTCGGTCCCGGAACCTGCCCCGGGATGCGAACGCCTGCGCGAACGTCTCCGCCATCAGCTCCGCCGCCGCCTCCGGGTCGAGCGTCCGCCTGGCGAAGAACCGCAGGAGGCTCGCGGCGTGGCGCTCGTACACCGTGCCGAACGCCTCGGGCTCGTCCCACGACAGGACGATCAGCTCGACGTCGTCCAGGTCTGCGTACACGCACGCTCCGGATCCGGGCTCCACCCTGACTATGCCCGTTCCGGCTCCGTCCGTGACGGCCGGGACCGTTGATAGGCTCCCGGGATGTCCGTCGACCCGCTCGAGGAGTACCCGCGCCAGGTCGCTCGTACGCGCGGCTTCACCCTCGGCGCGCCGCGGTCGTTCACGGTGGCGCCCGACGGCTCGCGGGTCGTGTTCCTGCGCTCGATGGCGGGGGACGACCCGGTCTCGTGCCTATGGGAGCTCGACCCGGAGGCCGGCGAGGAGCGCGTGGTCTTCGACCCTCGCCGGCGGGGCCTCGGCGAGGAGGGCGTGCCTCTCCGAGGCCGAGCGCGCCCGCCGCGAGCGCGTGCGCGAGCGCTCGAGCGGCGTGACCTCGTTCGCGACCGACCGCGACGTGCGCCAGGTCGTGTTCACGGTCTCGGGGCGCCCGTTCATCGCCGACCTGGTCGGGGGCCGGGTGGACGAGCTCACCGTTCCCGGCACCGTGGACGACCCGCGGCTCGACCCGTCCGGCCGGCGCGTGGCCTACGTCGTCGAGGGCGCGCTCCACGTCCGAGACCTGAACGGTGGGAACCGCGTGCTCGCGGCCGACGACGACCCCGACACCTTCTGGGGCCTCCCGGAGTTCGCCGCGGCCGAGGAGATGCACCGGTTCCGGGGCCACTGGTGGTCACCCGACGGGCGGCTGCTCGCCGCGACGCGCGTGGACCAGCGGATGGTGAAGACCTGGCACGTCACCGACCCGACCGACCCCGTCGCCCCACCTCGCGCGATCCGGTATCCGCAGGCGGGTACCGAGGATGCGGTCGTCGCGCTCTTCGTCTTCGAGGTCGCCACCGGCTCGCGGGTCGAGATCACATGGGACGGTGGCTCGTTCCCGTACCTCGCGCGCGTGCTGTGGAGCGGGAACGGGCCGCTCACGCTGCTCGTGCAGTCGCGCGACCAGCGGCGGGTGCAGCTGCTCGAGGCCGACACGTCGAGCGGCGCCACGACCGTCGTCGCCGATCTCGAGGATCCCGAGTGGTTCGACCTGCCCGAGGACGCGCCGCTCCGCCTCGACGACGGCCGCATCGTCATGGTGATCCCCGACCGTGAGGCCGACACGTACCGGCTCACGGTCGACGGCGAGCCCGTGACGCCGCCGGGCCTGCAGGTGCGCTCGGTGCTGTCGGCATCGGACGGCGTGCTGTTCCAGGCCTCCGAGGAGCCGACCGAGGTGCACCTGTGGCGGTGGACGCCCGCCGCAGGCGCCGAGCGCATCTCACAGGAGCCGGGCGTGCATGCCGGGGCGCAGGGGGGCGAGGTACTCGTGCTCGTGTCCTCGACGCTCGAGGCGCCGCTCGCAACGGCGACCGTGTTCCGCGGCGAGCGCGCCCTCGCACAGGTGGCCTCGGCCGCCGAGCCCCCGGTGATCGAGCCGCGGCCGATGTTCCTCACGCTCGGCGAGCGGGACCTACGGGCCGCGCTCCTGCTCCCCGGCGGCCGCGAGCCCGATGGCCCGTTGCCGGTCCTGCTCGACCCCTACGGCGGTCCGGGGCCGATGGCGAACCGCGTGCTGCAGAGCGCGACGATGTTGCTCACGTCCCAGTGGCTCGCCGACCACGGGTTCGCCGTGCTCGTCGTGGACGGCCGAGGGATGGATGGCCGCGGCCCGGCGTGGCACCGGACGATGCACCGCGACTTCACGGTGGCGCTCGAGGACCAGGTCGACGCGCTCGAGGCCGCGACGGAGCGTTTCGCGTTCCTCGACAGCTCGAGGGTCGCGATCCGCGGGTGGTCGTTCGGCGGGTACCTCTCGGCGCTCGCCGTGTTTCGGCGTCCCGACGTGTTCCGCGCGGCGGTCGCGGGCGCGCCGGTGGCCGATTGGCGCCTGTACGACACCCACTACACCGAGCGATACCTTGGCCACCCCAACGCGGAGCCCGAGGTCTACGTCCGCAACTCGGTCCTGCCTCATGCGTCGAGCCTCGAGCGCCCGATGCTGCTGATCCACGGCCTGGCCGATGACAACGTCTACGTCGCGAACACGCTCCAGCTCTCGACGGCGCTCTTCGAGGCGGGGCGGTTCCCCGAGCTGGTCCTCATCCCGAACGCGACCCACCTCACGCGCTCGACCGCGGTGACCGAGAACCTCCTGCGCGTCCAGCTCGACTTCCTGAGGCGCGCACTCGGTCTCGCCTGAGCGGCGTGTCGAGACCCCCTTGCTACCCTGAGCGGGAGCGAGGACCAGGGGGCGGCGTGGCGATCATCGTGCAGAAATACGGAGGGACCTCCGTCGGTACGGTCGAGCGCGTCCAGGCCGTCGCCGACCGCATCGTCCGCACACGGGAGGCCGGCCACGATGTCGTCGTCGTGGTCTCGGCCATGGGCGACACGACCGACGAGCTGATCCAGATGGCGCACCTCGTCGCCACGGTGCCCCAGCCACGCGAGCTCGACATGCTCCTCACGGCCGGCGAGCGGATCGCGATGTCGCTCCTTGCGATCGCGGTGTGCGACCGTGGGTGTCAGGCGGCCTCGTACACGGGCTCGCAGGCAGGCATCATCACCGACACGCAGCATGGGCAAGCTCGGATCGTCGAGATCCGCCCGAAACGGATCCGGGAATCCCTCGAGCGCGGGAACGTGGTGATCGTCGCCGGGTTCCAGGGCCTGTCCACGAACTACGACATCACCACCCTCGGACGAGGAGGCTCGGACACTACGGCCGTCGCGATGGCGGCCGCGCTCGATGCCGAGGTGTGCGAGATCTACACGGACGTCGACGGCGTGTTCACGGCCGATCCGCGCGTGGTGACCTCGGCGCGCAAGGTCGATCGCATCTCGTTCGAGGAGATGCTCGAGCTTGCCGCAGCGGGGGCGAAGGTCCTGCATTCCAGGTCCGTGGAGTACGCTCGCCGGAACGACGTGCCGGTCCACGTGCGCTCGTCGTTCCACGATCGACCCGGAACGTGGGTCGTGAAGGAGGAGGAGATGGAGGTCGGGATGGAGGCGGCGCTGATCTCCGGCGTCGCGCTCGACGACACCGAGGCGAAGATCACGTTCGACGAGGTGCCGGACCGCCCCGGGATCGCCGCGACGCTGTTCCGCGCCGTCGCCGCCCAAGGTGTGAACGTCGACATGATCGTCCAGAACGTGTCGCACGAGGGCAAGACCGACATGTCATTCACCGTCCCGCGTGGGGACGTCTCGAAGATCCAGGCCGCCCTGGACGGGATCGCGCACGAGGTCGGCGCGGTGCGTTTCTCGGTCGACGACGACATCGCGAAGGTCTCGCTCGTCGGCGCGGGGATGAAGAACCACCCTGGGGTCGCCGCGGACATGTTCGAGGCGCTCGCGACCGAGGGCATCAATATCGAGATGATCTCGACCTCGCCGATCCGGGTCTCGTGCGTCGTGCGTGCGGCCGACGGCGAGCGCGCGGCCCGCGCCATCCACGGCAGGTTCGGGCTCGACGCCGCACCCGCCGGCTGATCGTCCGCACCACCTCGCTGCTCCCGTGCTGAGGCGTGGTCGGGCCGAGCGCGGGCGGACGCCCGGTACGATGACCGGACCATGCGCGTCGCCGTCGTCGGAGCCACCGGAGCCGTCGGCCGGGAGATGACCCGGATCCTCGAGGAGCGGAGCTTCCCGGTCGACGAGTTCGTGCCGCTCGCCTCCGAGCGCTCGGCGGGGCGGGTCGTGAGGTTCCGGGGTAGCGAACACACGGTGGGCGTGCAGAGCGTCCAGGCGCTCGCCGGGGTCGACATCGCGCTCAGCTCGTGCGGCGGCGCCGTCGCGAAGACGTGGGTCCCCAGGCCGCCGAGCAGCGGCACCGTGTGCATCGACAACTCCTCGGCGTTCCGGATGGAGCCGTGGGCGGCCCTCACGATCCCCGAGGTGAACCCCGAGTCGCTGGCCTCGCACCCGAAGGTGATCTCGGTCCCGAACTGCACGATCATCACGACGCTCATGGCCGTCGCCCCGCTGCATCGCGCGGCCGGTCTCCGCTCGCTCACGGTCTCGTCGTACCAGGCGGTCTCGGGCGCGGGACACCGCGGCGTGACCGAGCTCGCCGAGCAGGTCGGCAAGCTCCACGGGCAGGAGGACGACCTCGGCCACCCGGATCCGTCCGCGCTGCCGGTCGGCGAGGTCTTCGGCAAGACGATCGCCTACAACGTCGTCGCGAAGATCGACGCGTTCGACGAGGAGAGCGGGTTCACGTTCGAGGAGATCAAGATGGCGCGCGAGGCCAAGCGGATCCTCTCGATGCCCGACCTGCAGATCGCCGCGACGTGCGTCCGGGTGCCGGTGGCCGTCGGGCCACTCGGTGAGCGTGGAGGCGGCGTTCGAGCGCGAGCTCACGCCCGCCGAGGCGCGTGAGATCCTCGCGGAGGCGCCCGGCGTGCAGGTCCGCGACGACCCGGCGAACGCCGTCTACCCGAGCCCGCTCGAGGCCGCCGGCGGCGACGACGTGCTGGTCGGGCCGGATCCGCCAGCACCCGGACCACGCGGACACGCTCCTGCTGTTCGCGTGCGGGGACAACCTCCGCAAGGGCGCGGCGCTGAACGCGGTCCAGATCGCCGAGGCCGTGCTGGCGCGCTCGTGAGCGACGCGCGATCTCCCTGGACGACACCGAGCGTGCCGCGCAGCACGCTCTGACGGTCGATGCGAGTCCTGCTCTGGCACGGCTGGCTCCTGGAGGGAGCCGGCTCGAACGTCTACACGGCTCGCGTCGCCGAGGAGCTCGTGCGCGTGCGGCCACGACGTCGCGCTCCTGTGCCAGGAGGCGCACCCCGAGGCCGTACCCGTGGATCGACGGGCTGGGGAACCGTCGACGGGGACGGCCCGCACGACCTGACGCCGGTCGCGACCGACCGAGGGCTGCCCGGCCGCTGCACCCTGCTCCGACCCTCGATCGGCTCCCTGCTGCCGGTGTTCGTGCTCGACGAGTACGAGGGCTTCCAGGTGAAGACCTTCCTCGACCTCACCGATGACGAGCTCCAGCACTATCTGAACGCCAACGCCTCGGCGCTCCGCGCGGCGGTCGCGTGGCACGGCAGCGAGGTCGTGATCACCGGCCACGCCGTCCCCGGTGGCGAGATCGGACGCCGGGCGCTCGGCCCCGGGCGGTTCATCACGAAGATCCACGGCAGCGACATGGAGTACGCCATGCGACCGCAGGAGCGCTACCTGGAGCTCGCTTCGATCGGGCTCGGCGCGGCGCGAGCCGTGACCGGCTCGTCGGCAGACGCGATCGAGCGGTGCGTCGAGATGGTGCCCGAGGTCGCCGACCGTGTACGCGTGGTGCCGCCGGGTGTCGACGTCGAGCGGTTCCATCCGGCGCCGCGACGGGCCGCCCTGCTCGAGACCGCCGATCGCCTGGACGCCGACGCCGAGCCGGGCGGTCGGCCCTCGTCGCTCGATGCCGAGGTCGAGCGCGCGCTCGCGGCGCGTGACGCCGAGGCCCTCGATGGGCTCGCCGCCGCCTACGACCAGACCGCTCCCGATCCGCAGGCCGCGGAACGCCTGCGCGCCCTTGCAGAGCATGAGGGTGACCTGGTCGGGTACCTCGGCAAGCTCATCCCGCAGAAGGGTGTCGATCTGCTCCTTGCCGGGGTGCGGTCCTCGGCGCGGCGCCCGATCACGCTCGTGGTGGGGTTCGGGCTGTATCGGGAGTGGCTGGTCGCACTCGGGCAGGCGCTCGAGGAGGGCTCGACGGACGCGATCGAGTGGCTTGTGGCCGCCGGACGCGTCGGCCCGGACGTGCTCGACGCGCCTGCATCGGCGGTCCCGACGATCTTCACGGGTCGGCTCGACCACCGGTTCGCGCCGGGCGCGCTCGCGGCGATGGACGTGCTCGTCGTGCCGTCGATCCTGGACGAGGCGTTCGGGATGGTGGCCGCCGAGGGCGCGGCCGCGGGCGCGCTGCCGCTCGTCGCCCGCCACTCGGGACTGGCAGAGGTCGCCACCGCGCTCGAGGCCGCGACCGGCCGCCCCGGCCTGTTCTCGTTCGAGCCCGGTCCCGGCGCCGCCCGCCGGCTCGGCCAGGGCCTCGACCGCCTGCTCGCGCTCCCCCCGACGAGCGTGAGGAGCTCCGCGCCACGGGTCCGCGCGTTCGTCGCGCGGGAGTGGTCCTGGCATCGAACCGCCGAGCGCCTGCTGGACGCCGCCGCGGGATGACCCCGTGTCGCCGTCGCGCGCGCTCTGAGGACTATCCGAGCTCGGCGAGCGCGGAGCCACGAACGCCTCGTAGCGTCGAAGCGCTCCGGCGTCGTCGTCCTGATCGGCGTCGCCGTCACCGAGCCAGTCGACCGCGTCGAGCAGGTCCCAGTAGGGGTGGTCGCGCTTCCGAGCTCGCCCAGACGATCCGCCACGCGCATCAGGAACGCCTCGGCCGGCGTCGAGGTCGAGATCCCACGCGAGGTTGATGCGCGCCTGGGCGACGTCGATGCCCAGGTGGGCCGACGCATGCCGGTCGTCCAATCGACGACGCCGGCGAGCCGCTCGCCGGCCAGAGCGTGTTCCCATGGTAGTAGTCACGGTGGATGAAGCGGCTCGGGCCGCTCGGGCGGCTCCGCGGCGACCGCCTCGAACGCCCGCTCCCAGACCGTGCTCGGATCCGCGCCAAGAGGGCGGGCGCAGGCTCTCCGATCGCGTGACCCGTCGGACGCGAAGTACGGTTCGTACCCGCGCATCGCGGCCGGGGCCGCGACGGCGTGGATCGCCGGCAGCGGCCGGGCGAGCTCGCGGACGAAGGTGGCCACGTCGGCCGTGCCTCGCGTTGGCCCGCGCCCGGGAGCCAGGTCACGAGGAGCGTCGGGACGTCGCACGAGTCGGCGCCGACGTCCTCGCCGACGAGCTCGGGGACGGGCAACTCCGCGGCCTCGAGGTGCCCGGAGCGCGTCGCATCTCCGCCGCTGGGCTCGTACCAGGGATCCGACGCGAGGCGGTCGGCGTCCGTGAACCGTCCGGAGCAGGAGCTCGATCGCGGCGCCGGAAGCAGCGCTCGGACCCGATGGTTCGTGTGGAGGCGGTGCCAGCGGGCTGCTTGAGGACGCGCGAGCCCGGACCGAGCGCGTGCGAGATCCAGGTGAGCGTCGCCCCGGAGATCACACTCATCGGGCGTAGCCGGCCGCGCCCCACGACGGGTCGAGGAGGTTCACGAACGATCGCGAGCGACTCCGGCTCGGCCAGGGGAGTGTCGGCGCCATGCCCGCGTCGCCCCGTTGCAGACATCGCGGCCGGGCTCGACGAGCAGCGCCGCCACGTGAGCCGGTCCTCGGCCCGCGCCGGGCGGACGTCGGTCATCGGACGAAGTCACACGTGCACGGCGAGTTCGCGCACTTCGGGCACCCGTGCGCGTACCGGGCCGCGGCCTCCTCGAGGTCGATGCCGGAGAGGTTCGCGAGCGACGCGAGCCACGCGAGCACGTCGGAGAACTCGTGCACGAGCTCGTCGCGCTCCCCGCCGCGGAGCGCCCTCGCGAGCTCGCCGACCTCCTCGGTCAGCCACCGGAACGTGGCGTCACGGCCGCGCCGCGCGTCGCGCTGGTAGTACGTGCGGCGGAGCTCGGCCTGGAGGTCGGAGATCTCCATCAGGCCGTCGAGTCTATCGGCGCGCGCACGCTTTCCGGCAAGCGCCGCGCGATCACGAGGAGCACGAGCGCGGCCAGGAGCCCGATCGCGAAGGCTCCCGCGATCCCGAGCCGAAGCTCGGCGCCCGTCGCCTTCGCGAGGGCGACCGCACTGCCGCCGAGCCCGGCCCCGATCGCCACGCCGAGCGTGTCCATGAGGAGCGTTGACGAGAGCTGCGTCGCCTCCTCCCCCTTTGCCGCGGCGTTCATGACCGAGAGCGGGATCGTCGGGAACGCGATCCCCATGCCGACCCCGGCGACCGTCCACCCCGCGTAGGAGACGACGAGCGGCCAGTGGACCAGGGCGGTCGCGGCCCCCACCAAACCGACCACGACGAGCAGCGTTCCGAACAGCAGGAGGTTCCCGAGCCGCCAGCGAGGTACGACCCTGGATTGCCACCAGCTCCCGGCCGACCACGCGACCGTCATGAAGGTCAGCACGATGCCGGCCTCGGCGAGCGAACGACGGTTCACGACTCGGAGCATGAGGGTGGCGAAGGAGTCGGCGGCCACGAATGCCACCGACAGCAGGAACGCCGCGGCAGCGGCGGCCGGCAGCCCGTGCCTCGCGGTGAACGTCCCCGGGGGCACGATGCGGCGGAGCGGAGGGATGGCGACGATCAGGCCGGCGAGCACCAGGAGCACGGTCCAGAGCGACGGGTCGATCGTGAGCCCGGCGAGGAACACCCCGGCGCCGAGCGCGAGCACGAGCGGCGGGCCCATCGCGATCCGCTTCTCGCGGTCTCCCACCGAGTCCGGCAGCGCGGGGAACGTGAGTATCGCCGCGACAACGAGCACGGGGAGTGGGGACGCGAAGGCCCACCGCCATCCAACCGTGCCCACCAAGACGGCGCCGAGCGGCGGCCCGAGCAGCCCGGGCAGGATCCACATCGCGGCCAGGAGCGCCAGCACGCGCGGTCGGATGCTCTCCGGATAGCTCTTCGCGACGGTCGCGAGCGACACGGCGTACACCGCACCACCGCCCACCCCTTGGATCAGACGTGCCAAGACGAGCACGAGCATGCTCGGTGCGAGCGAGGCCAGGACCAACCCGCCCGCGTACACGACGAGCGTCACGGCGAGCAGCCGTCGCGCTCCGAAGCGGTCGACGGCGTGGCCCGCGATCGGGATCGCGGCGAACTGTCCGAGCCCCGCCGCGCTGAACGTCCAGCCGTACAGGTAGATGGCGCCGAGGTCCTCTCGGACGGCCGGCATGACCGTGGCCACGATCAGGATCTGGATCGCCACGAGCGCCTCGAGGAGCAGGAGCCCGGCCGTGAGGCGTCCCCGACGGCCGGCGAAGACCTCGCGCCACTTGGCCGGCCTGGCCGCGACGTCGTCCGCCGGAGCGCTCACGGCCCCCAGACTACGGGTCGCCAGGCACGGTCGCTGCCCGAGAACGGGCTTGTCTACCGAACGGTAGAGGGGGCATAATCTGCCGCATGGTAGAGAGCGTTCCCGCGCGACGCCGAACATCGATCGTCAAGGCGCTCGGCGGCAAGCGCATCCTCATCACCGGGTTCACCGGCTTCCTCGGGCAGGCAGCGGCCGAGCGGCTCCTCCTGGACTTCCCGGACACGCGCCTCGTCCTGCTTGTTCGCCCCCAGCACGGCTCGAGCGGGCGCGAGCGTGTCGAGACGATCCTCGCGCGGCCCGCGTTCAACGTGCTCCGCGAGAAGCTCGGCTACGACGGGCTCCTCGCGCTCGTGGACGAGCGGATCGAGGTCGTCGACGGCGACTTCTCGCAGCCCGAGCCTCTCGAGCTGCCGGCGGACCTCGACGTCGTGATGCACTGCGCCGCCACGGTCTCGTTCGACCCGCCGATCGACGAGGGGTTCCAGACGAACCTCCTCGGCGCCGCGAAGCTGTACGAGAGCGTGCTCGCGACCGGCGCGAGGCCGCACCTGCTCCACGTCTCGACCGCGTACGTGGCCGGGAACCGCAAGGGCGTGATCCCGGAGGCAACGCTCGACCACCGCGTCGACTGGCGGACGGAGGCCGAGCTCGCCCTGAAGGCCCGCGTCGACGTCGAGGCCGCCAGCCGCAAGCCCGAGATGCTCGACCGGTTCATGGACAAGGCCAGAGGCGAGCACGGGCGCGCCGGTCCGCAGACCGTGGCCGACGACGCCGAGGAGCGCCGGAAGTCGTGGGTGACCAAGCGACTGGTCAACTACGGTCGCGCTCGAGCGCAGACCCTCGGCTGGCCCGACAACTACACGTTCACGAAGGCGATGGGGGAGCGCGCGGTCGAGGAGCTGGCGGCCGAGCACGGCGCGCCGCTCTCGATCATGCGGCCCTCGATCATCGAGTCCTCGCTCCGGCACCCGTTCCCCGGCTGGATCGAGGGCTTCAAGATGGCCGACCCGATCATCCTCGCGTACGGGCGCGGCGCGATCCCTGAGTTCCCCGGCATCCCCGAGGGCATCATCGACATCATCCCCGCCGACCACGTGGTGAACGCGATGCTCGCCGTGGCCGCCACCCCGCCCGAGCCGGAGCGTCCCGCCTACTACCACGTGAGCTCGGGCTCGCGGAACCCGTTGCAGTTCATCGACCTGTACCGGAACGTGCGGGGGTACTTCGAGGAGCATCCGCTGCCGTATCAGGGCCAGGGGGACGTGAAGGTCCCCGAGTGGGCGTTCCCCGGGAACCTGAAGGTCGAGCGCCGACTGCGCCAGGCGGAACGGTTCGTGGACGTCGCCGACAAGGTCGTGAGCCACCTCCCCAAGTCCAAGCGCATGCGCGATCTGGTGGGCCGGGTCGACCGCGACCGAGGTCGCGTCGAGTTCATCCGCCGCTACTCCGACCTGTACGGCGTCTACACCGAGGCAGAGGTCATCTACACGGACGACCGGCTCGTCGAGCTGTGGGGCTCGCTCACGAAGGGCGACCGGGCGAAGTTCCCGTTCGACGCGACCGAGGTCGACTGGCATCACTACCTGGTCGACGTCCATTGTCCTGCCGTCACGGCGGGCCTCCGCGCGCTCTCGAGCAAGCGGTCTAAGCCGAAGGTGCGGATCCGCGAGCGCGAGCAGCTCGTGCTCGCGCTGTTCGACATGGAGGGAACGATCCTGCCCTCCAACGTCGTCGAGTCCTACGTCTGGTCCCGCATGGCCGACACCCCGTGGGACCGGTGGCCGACCGAGCTGTTCAGCGTGTTCTCGCGCATCCCCTCCTACCTCATGGCCGATCGGAGGGACCGCGGCGAGTTCCTCCGCACGTTCTTCCGGCGATTCGAGAACGCGAGCGTCGACGGCATCGACCGGCTCGTCGACGAGGTCGTCGCCGAGTTCATGTTCCAGAAGGTCTCCGCCGCAGCGGTCCGCAGGATCCGTGAGCACCGCCAGGCCGGTCACCGGACGGTGATGATCACCGCGGCGGCCGAGCCGTTCATCCGTCCGCTCGCTCCGCTGTTCGACGTGGTGATCGGCGCGAAGCTCGAGGTCCAGGACGGGTTCTACACAGGCTACCTGGCCGAGCCGCCGCTCGTTGGCGAGGCTCGCGGCGCGTGGCTGCGCCGTTACGCCGAGCTCGAGGGCGCCGACCTGAAGAACTCGTACGCGTATGCAGACAGCCACTCCGACCTCGCGCTGCTGCGCGCGGTTGGCAACCCCGTGGTCGTGTCACCGGACGCCGCGCTGCTTCGCGTTGCGAAGCGCCGACGCTGGCCGATCGAGGACTGGGGCATGTCGGGCGGCATGCCCCGCGTCCGCTTCCCGAAGCCGGTCCGCCGATGAGCGTCCAGGCTCTCGAGCTGTTCCGCTCGGTCCCGCGGTACCTCACCGCTCGGGCCGTCGGCGGGAGAGCGCCCGGGCTGCTCTCGGGGCCGCTCGCGCCGCTCCGCCTCGTGAACAAGAAGGACCCCGAGCTGCCCGGCCCCGGCTGGGTGCGGATCCGGCCGCTGCTCTCGGGCATCTGCGGCTCGGACCTCGCGACGATCTCGGGGAAGTCGAGCTTCTACTTCTCTCCGCTCGTGTCGATGCCGTTCGTCCCCGGGCACGAGGTGGTCGGCGAGCTCATCGACGGGCTCGACGGGCTCCCCGCCGGGACCAGGGTGGTGCTCGAGCCGGTGCTGAAGTGCGAGGCGCGCGGGCTCGAGCCGTGCGCGAACTGCGCGGCCGGCCTCACGGGCCGGTGCGACCGGGTCACGACGGGCCACCTCGCAGCCGGCCTGCAGACCGGCTACTGCAAGGAGACCGGCGGTGGGTGGAGCCGGATGTTCACGGCGCACCGCTCGCAGCTCCACGTCGTGCCCGAGGAGCTCTCTCACCGGCGCGCGGTCCTGATCGAGCCGCTCGCCTGCGCCGTGCACTGCGTCCTTCGGGCGAGCGTGCAGCCGGATGCCGAGGTACTCGTGATCGGGGCCGGCACGGTGGGGATCCTCACGCTCATCGCGTTGAAGGAGCTGACGCAGGCCGGCCGGGTCACGGTCGTCGCCAAGCACGGGAAGCAGCGTGGGTGGGCCGAGGCCTTCGGTGCGACCGAGGTCGTCTCGCCCCGCGAGGCGACGAACGCGGTCCGCCGCGCGACGCGGGCGATGAAGCTGAAGCCCGAGGTGGGCTCAAGCTTCCTCATGGGAGGCGTGGACGTTGCGATCGACTGCGTCGGCTCGAAGTCCGCCCTCGACCTGGCGCTCCGCACGACGAGGGCCGGAGGCAGGATCGTGCTCGCCGGCATCCCGGTGCAGGCGCCGGACCTCACGCCCCTCTGGTTCCGCGAGCTCGAACTCGTGGGTGCCTACACCGGCGGTCTCGAGACCGTGAACGGCGAGCGCCGGCACGCGTTCGACATCGCGATCGACCTCGCGCGCGAGAACCCGATCGACGGGATCGTCGGCGCGACCTATCCGCTCAGCCGATGGCGCGAGGCGCTCGACCACGCGCTCGGCGCGGGCAAGCTCGGAACGCTGAAGGTGGCCTTCGACCCGAGGGCCGAGGGCATCTAAGGGGGACCACACATGGCTCGACCTGGATTCGTGCTCGACGTGGACGAGCGAACGCCGCCGCTCCTCGTCCACCAGGGCGAGGGCTTCCGCCTGGAGAAGTTCCCGCTCGGCTCGCGGGTGATCTACCCGCCCGACCCGTTGCCGAAGATCCGCGACGTCCGTGGCGCGATCCGGCATGCGCTCGCGAACCCCCACGGCAGCGAACCCCTGGCCGAGCTCCTCACGCCGGGGATGAAGCTCACGATCGCGATCGACGACATCTCATTGCCGCTGCCGCCGATGCAAGCGCCCGACGTGCGGCAACTCGTGCTCGAGGAGGTCATCGAGCTCGCGGCCCGCAAGGGCGTCGAGGACGTCAAGCTGTACATGGCGAACTCTCTGCACCGCAGGATGACCGGGCCCGAGATCAAGCACGCCGTTGGCGAGCGTGTCTACCGCTCCTTCTACCCGAAGGACCTGAAGAACCACGACGCGGAGGACCCCGATAACCTGCTGTTCATCGGCACGACGGACAAGGGCGAGGAGGTCGAGCTCAACAAGCGCGCCGCCGAGTCCGACCTGCTCGTGTACGTGAACATCAACCTCGTGGCGCTCGACGGCGGCCACAAGTCCGTGGGGACGGGGCTCGCGAGCTACCGGAGCGTGCGGCACCACCACAACGTGCACACGCTGCTGCACTCGAACTCCTACATGGACCCGCGCGAGGGGCGATCGGCGATGCACGACTCGTTGCGGCGCATGGGCAAGGTCGTGGCCGACGCCGGGATCCGCCTGTTCACGATCGAGACGACGCTGAACAACAACACCTTCCCCGAGCCGTTCGGCTTCATGAACAAGCGCGAGTGGGAGTGGTCGGTGAAGGAACAGGCCACCTACCTAGCGGCCAGGAAGCTGAACGAGCTCGGCCCCTCGCAGGCGAAGCACCAGATCTGGATGCGGATGCGCTCGCCGCATGGCGTAACCGGTGTGAACGCCGGTGCGACCGACCCCGTGCACGAGCGCACGCTGGCGAAGCTCCACGAGCAGCAGCTCGTCGAGGTGGACGGACAGAGCGACATCATGGTGATCGGCCTGCCGTACCTCGGGCCCTACAACGTGAACTCGATCATGAACCCGATCCTGGTGCACTGCTTGGGCCCCGGGTACGTGTTCAACATGTACCGGAACAAGCCGGTCGTCCGGCCGGGCGGCGCGATGATCATGTTCCACCCGGTCCCGTGGGAGTTCCACCAGGTCCACCACCCGAGCTACGTCGATTTCTTCGAGGAGGTCCTAGCCGAGACGACCGACCCGGCGACGATCGAGGCGGATTTCGAGGAGCGATACGCGACCGACCCCTGGTACATCCACCTGTACCGGACGAGCTACGCGTACCACGGCGTGCATCCCTTCTACATGTGGTACTGGGGCGCCCACGCGCTCGACTACCTCGGCGACGTGATCGTGGTCGGCGGGAACCGCAAGGCGTGTGAGCGCATGGGCTATCGGGCCGCGAGCACCTTCCGCGATGCGCTCGAGATGGCCGGCGAGACCGTTGGGCGCAGCCCGTCGATCAGCTACTTCCACATGCCACCCTTCATGATCGCGGACGTGCGGTGATGGCCAAGCGCAAGATCACCGACGAGATCCGCGACGTCGCCGAGGGCTGGCGTTGGGGCCGGCGCCCGATGATGCCGCGCTCGGCCGAGGGGGTCTCGGCCCCGCCCGAGCGCTGGTCGTTCCCCACGGACTGGGCGCGCTCGCCTGCGGGGAGAGCGGCTCGCGACGCGATCCTGCTCGGCGCGATGAAGCCGATCGTGTGGAACGAGACGGCACCGGCGGTCTTCGGGGTCGAGCACCTCGAGGCCGTGAGGGCCCCGGTGATGTTCATCAGCAACCACTCGAGCCACCTCGACGCGACGCTGATCCTCACCACGCTGCCCCAGAAGTGGCGTGACAAGACCGCGACGGCGGCCGCGAAGGACTACTTCTTCGACGTGTGGTGGCGCTCGGCGTTCACCGCCCTCGTGTACGGGGGTTTCCCCATCGAGCGCGGCGGCGGAGAGAGTGCCACCGCGAAGGCGAAGGAGCTGATCCGCGACGGCTGGAACCTCGTGGTATTCCCCGAGGGAACGCGCTCGCCCGACGGGTGGGTCCAGCGATTCCGGCACGGCACCGCCCGGCTCGCGCTCGAGATGCAGATGCCGGTCGTGCCGATCGCCATCGTGGGTGCGTACGCCGCGATGCCGAAGGGCCGGTTCTGGCCGAGATCCGGACGTCCCCCGATCCGCGTGCGGTACGGCGAGCCGCTGGTCCCCGCCGAGGGCGAGTCGCACCAGGAGCTCTCGCTGCGGATGCAGACCGCGATCGCCGAGCTGTTCGACGAGGACCGCACCTCATGGTGGGAGGCCAGGCGGCGGGCGGCAAGCGACGAGACACCGAAGCTCACTGGACCCGCGGGCCCGGGGTGGCTCCGCGTCTGGGAGGGCTCGAGGCCGATCCGCCGACACGCGAAGCGACCCACCTGGCGATGACGAGGACCGGGGGCGAGAAGCGCCGGCACGCGCTCATCGAGGAGGCGATCCGTGCGTTCGGCCGCGAGGGCTACAACGGTGCGAGCCTGGACCAGATCGCCTCGGCGTGCGGGATCCGCAAGCAGACGCTCCTGTACTACTTCCCCACGAAGGACGCGCTCCTCGAAGCCTGCCTCCGCGCGGCCGGCGAGCGCGTGACGCTGGAGGTCACGGTCGGGCTCGAGGGCAAGCAGACGTACTGGGACCGCGCGGAGGCGGTCATCCATTCCGTCTTCCGCCTGGCAGCGGAGTGGCCCGAGTTCCCGATGTTCATCCGCGAGGCGAGCCGCCTGGGCGCGCACGCCTTCGAGCAGCTGACGGGCGATCTCGAAACGCTGCAGCGTCGAGCCGTCCGCTTCCTGCAGGACGGGATGGACGCGGGCGAGATCCGCAGACAGGACCCGACGTTCTTGCTCTTCCAGCTGTATACGGCCGTCGTGGGCTCGCTCACCGAGGCGAGCGTGCTCCGGGCCATGCTCGGCGAGAACAAGAGCCGCGTCTCGCTCCGTCGCCGCGAGCGCGAGGTCGTGACGTTCGTGCGGGGCGCGCTCCAGCCCACGCCGGCAGGGAGCTGACCGCACCGAGGGCCTCCCTCGGCGGATCGCGGCCATGGGACCCCCTGCGGCTGGGCCCTCCGGCCGTCCTGTGACCGCGCAACCGGGCGTACGGTGGCCACGGGGTAGGTGGGGACCCTAAGACCCTCTGAGGAGGACGTGATGACCAAGGCCGAGGACTCCCTCTGCGAGCGTCACCGTGAGTTCGTTCCGCTGATCGCCGCGATCGACCGGGTCTCGGGCGAGCTCGAGCAGGGCTCCGCGCTGCTGATCCGCGCCGAAGCCGGGAGCATCCACGAGACCCTGTCCCACGAGCTCCTCCCGCACGCGGTGGGCGAGGGCCGGACGCTGTTCCCCGTCCTTCGCCGCGTGACGGGCTCGACCGCGACCACGAGCGAGATGCTCGCCGAGCACCGCGAGATCTCCCGCTTGACCGACGAGCTCGAGCGGATCCGCGTCGAGCTCGAGAAGGCCGGGATCGGCGCGCACCAGGAAGCCGAGATGCGCAAGGTGCTCGACGGCCTGAAGCGCGCGATCGAGACGCACTTCGACCAGGAAGAGCACGCCTGCTTCGAGGTTCTGAAGACGGAGCTATCGCCGGAGCAGGCCGAGGAGCTCTACGCCTCGCTCGAGGAAGCGACCAAGGCGATCCGCCGGACCTACGGATGTGGCGGCGGCCGGGACTTCGACGGATAGAGGATCTCCCGTGAGCTCCGGCGCGGAGCTCTTCGCTCGCTACGCCTACGCTCCGAACGTGCTCGGCTATTGTGGCCCTGACGGCGGATCCTCACTCCTCGCCCGCCGGGCGAGCGGTGTCGACGAGGAGGGGTTCGACGAGCTCGCGCGGGCGTTCGAGGGTGCCTGGCCGTATCTGGAGCTGCTTGCCGGCGCCGTCGGTGTGGACGACCCGTTGGATGCCGCGGTCGTCGAGACCTACTGGCTCGGCGGCCCGGCACTCGAGCGGGTGGCGGCCGCGACATTCGGGCATTGGCTCACCGAGCGCTTCGGCAGCCAGCTGGGCGTGGACTGGACCCTCGTCCACGCGCTGGTCGGTGCTGGCGCGGTGCCGCACCACAGCTTCCACGTACTCGCCGTCTACCCGTGGCTCGGGCTGCTCCGCGCCGGGAAGGAGGGCCGGCCGCTCGAGGTCCTCGATCGGTGCAGGATCCGTTGGGGGACCGTCATCGCCGTCGAGGGTGACGCCGCGACCGTCCGGTGCCGGCTCCTCACGTGGGACGGGCGGGCGCTCCGGCTCGGCGAGCCTCGGGATGAGCGGGTCGCCGCCGCGATCGAGGGGAGCATGACGGTGCCCGGGCTGGCCCCCGGGGACGGGGTGGCCATGCACTGGAACTGGATCTGCGGTCGCGTGGACGAGGGGCAGGTCGACGCTCTTCGCGCCGTGACGCTCCGACACCTCGAGCTGGTGAACGCGACCGCGACGTAGGGGTCAGCCGGCGGCCGCCCGCACGATCGCCTCCGCGAAGTGCGAGGGCTCGAGACCGGGCGACCGAAGCCCGAGGTTCCGGTAGACGGTGTCCAGTGCTCGGGCCAGGGCGTCCTGATCGATGGCTGCCCCCCGCACCGCGTCCTCGAGCGCCACGAGGCCGGTCGCGGGCAGCAGCGTGAAGTCCCCTGAGAACCCGAGGTCGTCGATCCTGTGGTCGTGCAACGTGGCGGTCACGCGGACGAGGCCGCCGGGAGCCTTGGATGCGCCCTCGACCACGCGGACGTCCTCGTGGATCTTGACCGCGCCCCCGCGGCGTCGCCCCCGCGGCTCGAGCCACTCGCGGGTGAGGAACCGCTCGTCTAGGCGGAGCGCCTCGGCCTCCTCCCGTGGGGTCCACGCGCCGGGGACGATCTCGGCGCCGAGGGCCTCCGCACACCGCTCGACGTATCGCGCGAGGATGTCCTCGCGCGCGGGGAGCTTGGGGAGCTGCTCCCTCATCGTCGTCATGTACTCCTCGAGGCTCGCGAAGACCTTGTCCCGCATCTTCTCCGAGGGCACCTTGAGCACGCGGGCCATCGTCCGCTTGTCGAAGTCGAACATCAGGCTGCCGACGAGCACGCGGGCCACCCCGATCTGCGCCGCGCCGGTCCCGCCGATCTTCTTGCCGCCGACGTGCACGTCGTTCACGGGCCGGAGCTCAGCTGCGATCCCGAGCGCCCGGTAGGTCTCGACGAGCGGGCGGATGTAGAGCTCGAACTGCGCCTCGAGCGAGCTCGGCAGGCTCGGCTCATGGAAGACCCACTGCAGGAACAGCTGCCCGGAGTCCAGGTACACGGCACCCCCGCCGACCTCTCGGCGGAACACCGGCAGTCCGTGCTCGGCGCAGTAGGCCAGGTCCACCTCCTGCTCGATGTCCTGGTGGAAGCCGACGCACACGTAGGGATCGGAAGGGCTCACCGCGATGATCGTGTCGGGCGACTCGGGGGCCATCGCGCGGGCGGCCGCGTGGTACACGGTCTGCGACCGGACGGCTGGCACGGTGCCGAGGTCGAGCAGCCGGACCTGCCTCACGAAGCGGCTTCCGACCCGGCCGCGGGCAGGTCGAGCTCCGAGAGGTCGTACAGCTGCCCGAGCGCCTCGTACGTCTCCATCGCCTCGGCCTCGCTCAGGCGGCGAACCGCGAAGCCGAGCGAAGCCACCACGTAGTCGCCCACGCACACGTCGGGGATGTAGTCCACGCGGAGGGTGCGCATGACCCCGCCGACGTCCACGGTCGCCGTCTTGATGCCCGATGCATGGCCCTCGAGCGCGACGACCCGGGCGGGGACCGCGAGGCACATCAGCGGACACCTCCCGGTCCCGCGAGCGTGACCCTTGCCTCCCAGCCGGTGAGGATCGCGACGGCCCGCTCGACGATCCGCGGCATCGCCGACGCGATCGCCGGGCTGAGCTCGAGGCCGATCCCGATGTCGGCCGGTTGCGCACCGACGAGATGGAGGGTCTCGGGGAGCAGCCCGCGGAAGCTCGCGAGCCCGAGCACCTCCTGGAACGTGACCTGGTGCTCCGAGAGCTTCACGCCGCGCAGCAATGGGATCTGGTCACGGGTGAGCTCGACGACGGTGCCTGGAGGCGCGACCGGCGTCCACCGCGTCGAGCACGAGCAGGTGGCTGCAGGCCTCGACCAGCGGCAGCAGGTTCAGGCCCAGCACCCCGCCGTCCACGATCTCGACACCGGGGTCCGCGTCGAACCGCCGCTCGAGCTCGCGGAGCGCGTGGACGCCGAGCCCCTCGTCTCGGTTCAGCAGGTTGCCGAGCCCGAGCACGACCCTGCGACCGCCGGCGGCGACGGGGCCGCTCAGTCCATCTGCGTGCACGTGCAGGCCGGCGCCCACCTCGGCGATCTCGTGGCCACTCGCGTCGACCATGTGGATGGCGCAGGCCATGCACGGGTCGAAGGAGTGGATCGTGCGCAGGATCTCGAGCGGCCACTCGGGCTTGCGCCAGCGTGGTTCCGACCAGCGAGGCCTCGTAGGCGCCCGGGTTGCCCTCGGCGTCGCGCGGCGAGGCGTTCCAGGTGGTCGGCACGACGATCTGGTAGTTGTCGATCTTGCCGTCCTCGATCACGATCCAGTGTCCGAGCGCGCCGCGCGGCGCCTCCATGAAGCCGAACCCCTTCGCGCTCGCTCGGCCAGGAGCGCGGCTCCCACCGCTCGTCGTTGAAGGTCCGGGTCTTCCCGGCCGCGATCGCGGCCATGAGGTCGTCGTAGAGCGTCCGCAGGTGGTCGGCGAACACCTTGGTCTCGATCGCGCGAGCCGCCGTCCGGCCGAGCGTCGAGAACACGGCCTCGATGGGCGCCCCCAGCGTCGCGAGCACCGAGTCGACGAGCTCGACCGTCTGCTCGTGGCCGGCCGCGTACATCGCGAGCACGCGCGCGAGCGGACCGACCTCCACCGGCGTGCCGTTCCAGCGGGGCGCCTTGAGCCAGGAGTACTTCTGCCTCGACGTCGAGCTGCTCGAACGGCGGGGTCGGCCCGGTGTAGTTGAAGATCGTCTCGCCCTCCCACGGGTGCAGACCCACCTCGTCACCGGCCTGGTACCCGTACCAGGAGTGGGTCATGAACTCCTTCATCTTCGCCATGTCGCGCGGATCGGGCTCGGTGATGCCCGCCAGGTCGCGGTCCAGGATCAGCGCTCGCGGCACCAGGAACTTGGACGTGTCGCTGTGGTCCACGCCGGGGAACTCGCCCCAGGTGAGGAAGTTGCCGAGACCCTCGCCGACGCCTGCGTACTCCAGGTAGTAGGGCGCGATCGCCAGCAGGTCCGGCAGGTACACCTGGTCCACGAACGCGATGATCTTGTCGATCGAGTCACCGATGATCGACAGGCGCTCGGCGTTCAGGGCGGTATCGCTGTTCAGGTCGATCGGCATCGGCACCCCGCCGACCACGAAGTTCGGATGTGGGTTCTTGCCGCCGAAGATCGTGTGGATCTTGGTGACGTGCGACTGCCAGTCGAGCGCCTCCAGGTAGTGGGCGACCGCCAGCAGGTTGATCTCCGGCGGAAGCTTGTAGGCCGGGTGTCCCCAGTAGGCGTTGGCGAAGATCGACAGCTGGCCGCTGTCGACGATCGCCTGCACCTTCGCCTGCACGTCGGCGAAGTAGCCGGGCGACGAGTTGGGCCACGGCGAGATGCTCTGCTGGATCGCGGAGGTCTGCGCCGGGTCGGCGGAGAGCGCGACACCACGTCCACCCAGTCGAGGGCGTGCAGGTGATAGAAGTGCATCACGTGGTCGTGCACGTACTGCTGGGCGATCATCAGGTTGCGGATCAGGTTGGCGGCCTTGGGGATCTGGATGCTCGAGGGCGTCCTCCACCGCGCGGATCGACGCGAACGAGTGCACCGTCGTGCACACGCCGCACGCGCGCTGGGCGAACGCCCAGGCGTCGCGGGGTCGCGGCCTTCGAGGATGATCTCGATGCCGCGCACCATCGTCCCCGAGGAGTACGCCTGCGTGATCGTGTTCGAGGCATCGAGCTCGGCCTCGATCCGCAGATGGCCCTCGATCCTGGTGATCGGGTCGACGACGAGTCTGGTCACGGCTTCCTCCTACTGTTCGCGAAGCCAGGCCAGGGCTTCGTCCTCGGTCTCGGAAGGCGCGCACCTCGTGCGTGTAGTAGCTCTCGGGGATGTCCAGGATGGCCGGGTCGAGGTCGCGCGCCGAAGATCGCCGCGGTCGGCATCATCGGCCGGAACTGGTGGATGTGCCCCTCGCACTCCTCGCCGGTCGTCTCGGGGAGGTCGATCAGCAGCTTGCCGCGGTAGTCGTGCAGGAAGTGCGCCAGCGCCTGGACGTCCTCATGGGAGAAGGACCCGGTGTGCCGACAGCGCATGATCCCTTTCTCCACCGGGGTGATGTTGAATGACGCCATGTCGTTCCTCCCTTCACTCGTCTCCGTCGCGGCTCGGCCGTCCAGGGCCGCCGCGACCAGCTGCGCGAGCCCGCGGACCTTCATGTCGGAGTCGAAGTGCTGCGACGCCGTCGAGGAACTGCAGGCGGCAGTTCGAGCAGGCCATCACGACCGTGTCTCGCCCCGGTCCGCGCGCATCTGGTCGATCTTCAACTCGAATGCGGCGTAGCGGTATCGGGTCCGCCTCCTTGATCGCGATCACGCCGCCGCCGCCGCCGCAGCAGATCGCCGCTTCGCGATTCGGCGTCATCTCGCGTGAACGACTCGGGCGCCAGGATCTTCAGTAGCTCGCGCGGCTCCTCGATATGGCCGCCCCGGCGCTGGATCTTGCAGGCGTCGTGGAAGGTGATCGTCGCCGTCTGCCGTCTGCGGCGCCCTCCTTCAGTTTGATCCGGCCCTCGTCGCACGTAGCTCGCCGAGCAGCGCCGACGATGTGCGTGATCTCGATGTCCGTCGGGGATCTCCATGAGGTTGGGGGCCGTCCAGCGCAGAGCGTCGTAGGCGTGGCCGCACTCGGTCACCACGATCTTGCTTGACGCCCGAGTCCGTCGCGCCGTCGAACACTCGGTTGAAGAACAGCATGGTGTGCTCGGCGCTGCCCTCGTAGAAGCCGAAGTTGACGACCTCGCGGGCCTTGCTGCTCAGCGTCCAGTTCTCGCCGGCGGCGTTCAGGATCTTGGCGATGTCGGCGATGTTCTCGGGGAACTTCATGATCTCGATCGACGAGAAGACGACCAGCGTGTCGGCGCCCTTCTTGTCGATCGGGATGTCGACGTCCCACTCGTCGGCCACCCACTCCATCCGGTTCTCGAACACGTCGTCGGTGACCCCGAGCGGGCTGCCTTCCTCGACCTGCTTGTTGACGGCGGCCAGCAGGTCCGCCGGGCACCATCCCGGCGGCGGCCAGTCCCGCCCGCACGTCGTGGATCAGCGGCCCGAGCTGGATGCCCATCGGGCAGACCATCGCGCACTTGTTGCACACGGTGCAGGCCTCGTAGACGAGCTTGCTCCATGCGCAGAGGTCCTCGTCGGTGATCGGCTTGTCGCAGCCCGAGCGCGGTCTTGAGCTTGCCGCCGACGGTGAACCGCTGCTCGTAGGCCCGCTTCAGCAGCTCGACCTTCCACACCGGGCGCGAATTCCGGGTTGCCGGTGGCCTGGTAGAAGTGACAGGCCTCGGCGCAGATCCCGCAACGGGTGCAGGCCTCCAGCTGGGAGGCGACCCACCCGCCGGTCTCCTCGACGAACGTGTCCAGAGCGATCTTGTGTCTCCATTGTCGCCTCCCTCAGGGCGTCACCGCCCGCTTGCCGAACTGCGCACCGTGGATGGTCCTGGAGAAGAAGTAGAACACGAAGTGCGAGATCCGGCTGAACGGGATCCAGATCAGCATCACGTCCACAGCCAGCATGTGCAGGCTGAACAGGACCTCGTACCGGAAGAACAGGTGGTGGGTCATCATGTAGCCGGTCACCATCGGCAGGAACACGAAGAGCCAGTTCAGCCATCTCGGCCGGTCCCGATGAGCTTGCGCAGCACCGGGTTGGCCAGCCGGTTGATCGAGCAGCGCGATCATCGCCACGATCGCGACGGCCGCCAGCCAGTCCACGATCGGCAGCGGCAGCGTCGGCCAGCCGAACCCGAGCAGGCTCTTCCACACCAGCATGTGCGCGGTGCCCAGGAAGATGACGACGAACAGCCCCAGGTGGAACAGCCCGCCCGCGAGGTAGCGTCACCGCGTTGCCTGCGAACGTGTTCTTCACCCAGGGGATGAACGGCCAGATAATGATCCCCTTCGCGTAACGACTTGGCCACTCCGCCGGTCTTGCTGCCCGTCGCTGGCGCCCGGTCACGGTTCCAGCCGAGCGCGACCACCCGGACCATCCGGTAGGCGAGGCCGGCGACGAACACCAGCAGCGCCGCCTCGAAGAACGGGCCTCGGGCGAAATCGAGGAATCTCATTCCAATCCATGGTCACCTCCTCGCTTCTCGCTCGGTGGCCGTTGCGCGCCGGTGCCGCTTCTTCTTGCGCTCGGTTGGCGGCGGCGACGCCCGGCGCCGATGACGGCGCCCGCCGCCGGCCGCGAGCGCCGATCGGCGATCAGCGTCGGGCGCTCCAGCGGCGCGGACTGCCCCTGGTAGAAGCCGCCGCCGTCCCAGAAGTTCGGCTCCGAGCAACCCAGGCAGGGATGGCCCGACTGGATCGGGAACGACAGGCCCGCGTCCCACTTCATCGTGGCGCAGGCGTTGTACGTGGTCGGGCCCTTGCAGCCCAGTTTGTAGAGGCACCAACCCTTGCGGGCGCCTTCGTCGTCGAACGACGTTGGCGAACTTGCCCGCCTCGTAGAAGGGGCGGCGCAGGCAGCGGTCGTGGATGGTCTGCCCGTAGAAGGTCTTGGGCCGATTGAGATCGTCGAGTTCGGGCAGCGTCCCGAACACCAGGAAGTGCAGCGAGCGTGCCGGTGGTCACTTCGGGGATCGCCGGGCAGCCGGGGATGTTCACCACCGGTCTTGTCCGTGATGATCTCCCAGACGCCCTTGGCATCGGTCGGGTTGGGCTCGGCCTTGGGGAGGCCGCCGAAGGCCGCGCAGTTGCCGGTGGCGATGATCGCCGCCGCGCCGGCGGCCGCCTCGTCGCAGCAGGTCGACGCGCTGTCCGGCCGCCGATCGTGCAGTAGATGCCGTTGTCGGCGGTCGGGATGCTCCCCTCGACGACCAGCACGTACTTGCCCGCGTAGTTCTCCATCGCGGCGTCGCTGGTCCTCCTCGGCCTGGAAGCCGGCTGCGGCGAACAGCGTCTCGTGGTAGTCGATCGAGATCTGGTTCAGCACCAGGTCGACCAGGGTCGGCGACTGCGACCGGGTGAGCGCCTCGGTGCAGCCGGCGCAGTCCTGGAACTCCAGCCAGATCACCGGCAGGCCCGCGGCTTCGCCTCGAGCGCCTGCACGACCTGAGTCGGGTGAGGTCCGCTGTCGCCAGCGCCCGGCGAGTCCGCTGGAGGCCGCCGGCGGCAGGGCCGGCGCAGCAAGCCCATCGTCCCCGCCAGGATCCCGCAGTACTTGACGAAGTCGCGTCGGCGTGACGCCCTTGGCGCTTGAGGTGCTCCTCGATCGTCTCTCGGCCATCGGGCCCCCTTCCCGACTCACAGGAGATCCCTTCGGCCTCCATCTTGCCTCGTAGGCGGCGACGCCCTCGGCACCGGTGACGAGGCCGGCTCCTCGGCGTCCCACGTCGTCGCCTCGAGTTCGGCGATCCAGCCCTCCCCGTAGGGGTCGGCCACCGCCAGGTTCGGATCGGACTCGAGCCGCTCGTTGCCCCGCACCAGGACGCCGCTGACCGGGGCGGGCACCGGTCCGACGAACTTGCTGCTCTCGATCGTCGCGACGCTCTTGCCCTGGGGGACCTCCTTCCCGACCTTGCGGGCGCTCACGGTGACGGCGGTCAGCTTGCCCCCCGACAGCTTGGCCGCCACCGAGGTCATGCCGACCCGGACGAGGCTCGCCCTCGAGCCGGCGGGCCCAGACGTGCTTGTCGATCAGGTAGTAGAGGTCCTCGGGAAGATCGCAGCCTCGGACCTCGGCCATGGCTGCCCTCCCTCAGAACGTCAGAACGGTGCTGCTCTCGGCGGCCCACTGCAACAGCGTCGCCCCGCCGACCATCTCGACGCCGTCGATGAGGTCGCGACTGCGTGAGGTCGTGGAGCTCGGTGGCGGCCGTGCAGCCGTACGAACTTGACGCCGGCGTCCAGGGCGTCCTTCATGAAGTCGGAGACGAACTTGCCGCCCTCGCGGGCGTAGGTCTTCTCGGCGACGCCCTTCTTGAGCAGGAGGATCCCGTCGATCGTGAAGAACATCCGGACCTCCTATTCCATGACCGCCGCCAGGTGCGCGAAGAAGAACGGGGTGGCGCAGCGCCGGGGCGTGTCGGGGCCGCTGGTCATGACGATGAGGACCTTGTCGTCGTCCATCCCGCCCTCCTTCCCGTTCCTCCCGCTCGCCGCGCACGGCGGGTCCGTCCGTGCGGCACGACGGCATGCGTGGAGCGAGCTGTCGCTGCAGGTGTCTGCAAAGAGATAGACGGTGGGGCGGGGTGGCTTCAGTGCCTTCGGTCCCCTAGGGCCAGGGCCCTACGGAGGGAGCGATGCAGGTGCAACGGATCGGGAGGGAGGGTGGGGCGTGCGAGGCGCTACGAGTAGAACTCGATGATGAGCCGCTCCTCGATCTCGACGGGGAGCGGGATCTCCTTGCGTTCCGGGTAGCGAGAGAGCGTGCCCTGGAGTTGGTCCTTGTTCACGTACAGGTACGGAGGTGCGTCGGGCGCGAGCTCGAGGGCCTCGCGGACGTAGACGAAGCTCTTCGCCTTGTCCGAGAGCTCGACCGTCTGGCCGGGCTTGACCTGGGCGCTCGGTACGTCGAGGCGCCGGTCGTCGACCCTCACGTGGCCGTGGCTGACGAGCTGGCGGGCCTGGCGCTGGGTGAGTGCGAACCCCATGCGTAGGACCACGGCATCCAGACGCGTCTCGAGCTGGCGGATGAGCTCCTCGCCGGTGACGCCGGTCTTTCGGCTCGCGCGGTCGTAGTACACGCGCATCTGGCGCTCGCCGACGCCGTAGATCGCACGGAGCTTCTGCTTCTCGAGCAGCCGGACCTGGTACTCGGAGAAGCGCTTGCGACCACGCCCGTGCTGGCCGGGTGGGTAGGGGCGCTTGACCGACGGGCAGTTGGCCCGTCCGCAGATGGGCTGGCCGACGCGGCGGCACATGCGGTGGCGAGGTCCGATCTTGTCCATGCGGGCAGCTAGGGTACCAATCGGGCAACGGGACTGACTCGGTAGCATCCGCCCATGGAGCTGGCGGAACGGGTCGTGGGCGCCGCGCTCGGCGCCGCGCTCGGCGATGCGCTCGGGGCGCCCTTCGAGTTCCTGCGCGGCGGCAACGTGCCGACCCCGCTACCGGCGCTCGAGCTCCCGTGGATGGATCTGCCCCCGGGCTCGACCACCGACGACACCGCGATGGCCCGGAACCTGATGCGCAGCCTGGCCGAGCGCGGCGGCTTCGATCCCGAGGACCTGGTCCGCCGCCACGTCGAGTGGCTCGCCTCCGACCCACCCGACGTCGGCGCGTTGACCGGCCGGGTGCTCCGTCGTGTCGCTCGCGGCGAGGACGCGGCGACGGTGGCACGCGAGGTGTGGGAGCAGCGCGGACCCGAGGTGAGCGCCGGCAACGGCTCGGTCATGTACTGCGCGCCGCTCGGCCTCGCCTACGCGAACCGGCCCGAGCGACTCCTCGAGCTGGCACCGACGCTCTCGGGGCTCACCCATCACGACGGCCGGTGCAAGACGGCCGTGCTCGCGGTGACGCTCGCGGTGGCCGCCCTCGTGCGGGGAGAGGGGGCCGGGTCCGCGGCACGGGACGCGCTGGGTGCGGTCGCCGAGCTCGAGGGCGGTGAGGAGCTCGAGTTCCTCGCCGGCGCGGTGGGCGGCTCGAGGCCGATCGACGGGCCGGACCAGGGGTTCTGCCTGTTCACGGCCGGGATCGCCTTCCAGGCGCTGCTCCACGGCGACGATGCCGAGACTGAGCTTCGGCGGGTCGTGGCGCTCGGCGGCGACACGGACACGAACGCCGCGGTCGCCGGAGCGCTCCTCGGCGCGCGCGACGGCGCAGATGGCCTGCCGACAGCGTGGCTCCTTCGCCTGGCCGAGGGCCGTGCTATCCGCGCCGAGGCCGAGGCCCTCGTGCCACTCGCGGCGACCCACGATCGAGCCGGCGCATGAGCGAGTGGCTCAGCGCAGGTGCCAGCGGCGCGGGGAGATGAGCGCCTCGGCCTCCGCCGGACCCCACGTGCCGGGCTCGTAGGTGCGGAGAGGGCTGGGATGCTCGAGCATCGGCGTCACGACCTCCCACGCGCGCTCGACGGTGTCTGCCCTGGTGAACAGCGTGTGGTCGCCGTCCATCGCGTCGTGCAACAGGCGCTCGTACGCCTCGGCCGGCTCGTGCATGAACGAGCGGTCGTAGTCGAAGTCCATCCGCACGGTCTGCAGCTCGTAGCCGGGACCGGGCACCTTCGCCTGGAACGCGAGCGAGATGCCCTCGTCGGGCTGGATGCGGATCGTGAGGTGGTCGACGGGGAGCTTGCCCAAGCCGAGTGAGCCGAACAGGTAGTCGGGGGCGCCGCGGAACTCGATGTCGATCTCGGTCGCGCGGCGCGGGAGCCGCTTGCCGTGTCGCAGGTAGAACGGGCATGTCCTCCCACCGCCAGTTGTCGATGTGGAGCTTCGCCGCGACGAACGTCTCCGTGTCGCTCGCAGCGTCGACGCCGGGCTCAGAGCGGTAGCCCGTCGTACTGGCCGCGGACGGTCTCGGCCGGCTCGATCGGTCGCAGGGCGCGCAGGACCTTGACCTTCTCGTCGCGGAACGCCTCGGGCTCGAGCGATCGCGGCGGTTCCATCGTCAGGAACGCGAGCACCTGCAGCATGTGGTTCTGCAAGAGGTCGCGGATCGCGCCGGCGTGTCTCGTAGTAGCCCGCGCGTCCCTCGACGCCTATCTCCTCGGCGACGGTGAGCTGCACGTGGTCGATGACGTCGCGGTTCCACAGCCGCTCGAAGATCGAGTTGCCGAACCGCAGGACCACGATGTTCTGCACGGTCTCCTTGCCGAGGTAGTGATCGATCCGGAAGATCCGCGACTCGTCGAACACCGCGTGCAGGCGTTCGGACAGCTCGCGCGCGGTGGCGAGCGAGCGCCCGAACGGCTTCTCGATGACGATGCGGCTCCGTTCGGTGGCCTGGTCGTGCGCCGCCGAGGCCCTCGGCGATCGACGCGAAGAGCACCGGTGGGGTCGCGAGGTAGTAGAGGCGGCCGGCGTCACATCCCTGCGCGTCGAGCTCGTCGAGCCGCGTGGCGAGCCGCGTGAACCCGTCGGGGTCGTCGCCGCCCCCGCTCACGTAGGAGAGGGCGCCGGCGAACCGGGCCCACGCCGTCTCGTCGAGGCCGGTGCGGGAGTGCTGCGCGATCGCAGCCCGTGCCTCGGCTCGGAATCCGTCGTCGCCGAGGTCCGAGCGCGAGTACCCGACGATCGCGTGCCGCTCTGGCAGCAGGCCGTCATGGAAGAGGTCGTAGAGGGCCGGGAGGATCTTACGTTGCGCGAGGTCACCGCTCGCGCCGAAGATCACGATCGCCTGTGCGGCGGGAGGCTCGAGCCCCACCGTCATGCCTCCTTCCCGCGGAGCCGCCGGTACCGGCTGATCAGCGCGTTCGTCGAGGCGTCGTGTGCGAGGTCGGGCGCCCCATCGGCTCGGAGCTCGGGGACGATGCGGCCGGCGAGGACCTTGCCGAGCTCGACCCCCCACTGGTCGAAGGGGTCGATGTTCCAGAGCGCGGCCTGCGTGAACACCTTGTGCTCGTACAGCGCGATGAGCTGGCCGAGCACGCTCGGGGTGAGCTCCGTCGCCAGGATCGTCGTCGTCGGCCGGTTGCCCGGGAACGTGCGGTGGGGGACCTGCTCCGGGGGTACGCCGTCGGCCTCGACCTCCTCGCGGGTCTGGCCGAACGCGAGCGCCTCGGCCTGCGCGAGCAGGTTCGCCATCAGCAGGTCGTGATGGCGCCCGGGGTCGCGGCTCGGCCGCGCGAACCCGAGGAGATCGATCGGGGACGAGCTTCGTGCCCTGGTGCAGGAGCTGGAAGTACGCGTGTTGCCCGTTCGTGCCCGGCGTGCCCCACACGACCGCGCCCGTCTGCACGCCGACCGGCTCGCCGCCCAGGTCGACCGACTTGCCGAGCGACTCCATGTCGAGCTGCTGAAGGTACGCGGGGAACCGCTCGAGGTGGTGGCTGTACGGGACGACGGCATGCGTGTCGGCGCCGAGGAACGTCGCCGTACCAGGTCCACAGCAGCCCGAGGAGCACCGGCAGGTTGCGCTCGAACGGCGCGGTGCGGAAGTGCTCGTCCATGCGGTGGAACCCCTCGAGCAGCTCACGGAACCGGCTCGGGGCCGATCGCGAGCATGAGCGAGAGCCCGATCGCCGAGTCGAGCGAGTAGCGTCCGCCGACCCAGTCCCAGAAGCCGAACATGTTCGCGGGGTCGATGCCGAACGCCGAGACGTCCCGCTCGTTCGTCGAGACCGCGACGAAGTGATCGGCGACCGCGCGCTCGTCGCCGAGGCCCTCCACGAGCCAGGTCCGCGCGGCCCGGGCGTTGGTGAGCGTCTCGAGCGTCGTGAACGTCTTCGAGCACACGATGAACAGCGTCTCGGCGGGGTCGAGGTCGTGCGTTGCCTCCCAGACATCGGCGCCGTCGATGTTCGAGACGAACCGGAACGTCATCGAGCGGTCCGCGACGTCCTTCAGCGCCTCGTACGCCATCGCCGGACCGAGGTCCGAGCCGCCGATCCCGATGTTGACGACGTTGCGCAACCGATCGGCCGGTCGAGCCGGTGCGCTCGCCCGAGCGCACCGCGTCGCTGAATCCCGCCATCCGGTCGAGGACCTGGTGGATCTCCGGCACGACATCGCGACCGTCGAGGCGGATGAGCCGCTTCCCTCGGCGCGCGGAGGGCGGTGTGGAGCGCCGCTCGGTCCTCGGTCGGCGTTGACGTGCTCGCCGGCGAACATCGCGTCGATCCGCTCGCGCAGGCCGGCCGCATGGGCCAAGCGCACGAGGTGGTGCATCGTCTGGTCGGTGACGAGGTCCTTCGAGTGGTCCAGGAAGAGGTCACCGGCCTCGAGCGTCATGCGCTCGGCGCGGCCGGGGTCCTCGGCGAAGAGCTCGCGCAGGGTGGTACGGGCCCAGATCCGACGGTGGGCCTCGAGCGCGCCCCACTCGGGCGTGCGCTCGATCCTCACCCGCTCTTCTCCACGTGGCCGCCGAACTCCTTGCGCATCGCGGAGAGCACCCGGTTGCGCGAACTCGGCCTCACCGCGCGAGGCGAACCGGTCGAACAGCGCCGCCGAGAGCACGTGCACGGGCACGCCCTCGTCGATGGCCGCCTGCACGGTCCAGCGCCCCTCACCCGAGTCCGACACGCGACCGGAGAAGCCCTCGAGCGCCGGGTCGCGGTGCAGGGCCGCGGCCGTGAGGTCGAGCAGCCACGAGCTCACCACGCTGCCGCGGCGCCAGAGCTCGGCGATCTCGGCGATGTCGAGGTCGTATCGGTAGGAGTCGGGGTTCCGAAGCGGCGCGGTCTCGGCATCGGCCTCGCGCTCGGCAGAGCCCGACGTTCGCGTGCTCGCAGCACGTTGAGTCCCTCGGCGTAGGCGGCCATGAGCCCGTACTCGATGCCGTTGTGGACCATCTTCACGAAGTGGCCGGCGCCCGAGGGGCCGCAGTGCAGGTAGCCGGACTCGGCCGTCGCCGGAGAGCCCTCGCGCCCGGGGGTCGCGGGGCGGCGTCCTCGCCGGGGGCGAGCGCGGCGAAGATCGGATCCAGGCGCTCGACCGGTCTCGCGCTCGCCGCCGATCATCAGGCAGAACCCACGCTCGAGGCCGAACACGCCCCCGCTCGTCCCGACGTCGAGGTAGTGGATGCCTTTCGATGCGTAGCGGGTGGCGCGCTCGACGTCGTCGCGGTAGTAGGAATTGCCGCCGTCGAGGATCACGTCGTCCTCGCCCAGCAGATCGGCGAGCGTATCGGCGGTCGGGCCGGCGAAGGTGGCGGGGACCATGATCCACACGGCCCTGGGCTGCTCGAGCGCTCCCACGAGGTCCTCGAGCGAGGACGACGGTATCGCTCCTTCGGACTCGAGCGACCGGACCGCGCCGACGTTCACGTCGTAGACCACGACCTCGTGGCCGTGGCGCATCAGGCGGCGCGTGAGGTTCGCCCCCATGCGCCCGAGGCCTACCATGCCGATCCGCATCGTCTCTCCTTTTCGGCTCCGCTCGACCCTATCGCGCACCGCTCCGTCCGGCCGGCTCTCCGCGACGTTACGCGCGCCGGAGCCGCGCAACCTGGATACGCTCGTGCGTGTAACGAGATCCACGGGGCACGAGACCAGCCGGTTCCGGCCGAGCTGACGAGGAGCCTGGACATGGACGATCTCATCAAGGTGTACGGGGCGAGCTGGTGCCCTGACTGCCGGCGCGCGAAGCGGTTCTTAGGGGACCAGCGCGTGCCGTTCGAGTGGCATGACATCGAGATCGACCCCGACGGCGTCCGGATCGTTCAGGCGCGGAACAACGGCAGCAACACGATCCCCACCATCGTGTTCCCGGACGGCTCCCACCTCGCCGAGCCCTCCAACGAGGAGCTCGCGGAGAAGCTCGGGCTCGAGCGCTCGGCGATGATGCACGTGTACGACCTCGTGATCATCGGAGGCGGGCCTGCCGGGCTCACGACCTCGATCTACGCAGCGCGCGAGAACCTGCAGACGCTCGTGATCGACAGCAAGGGGCTCGGGGGGCAGGCCGGGATCACCGAGCGCCTCGACAACTACCCCGGCTTCCCAGACGGCATCGGCGGCGCGGAGCTCGCGGACCGGATCGTGCTGCAGGCCCAGCGCTATGGCGTCGAGATGCTGCAGGCCGTCTCGGTCCGTCGGCTCTCGAGCGACGGGGAGCAGGTGGACGTCGAGACGGCGACCGGCGACCACTACCACGCGCGCGCCGTCCTCATCGCGACGGGGAGCACGTACCGGCGCACGAACGCGCCCGGCGAGGACGACCTGCTCGGCGCCAGCATCCACTTCTGCGCGACGTGCGACGGCCCCTTCTACAAGGGCGCGGCCGAGCTGGTCGTCCTCGGCGGCGGGAACAGCGGGCTCGAGGAGGGGCTGTTCCTCACGCAGTTCGTCGACCTCGTCACCATCGTGCAGCGCGGCCACCGCCTCACCGCGACCAGGTTGCTCCAGGACAAGGTCGCGGCACACGCGAAGATGCGTGTCCTGCTGAACCGCGAGGTCAACGGGTTCCGTGCGAAGGAGGACGGGAGCGGCAAGCTCGCCGCGATCGAGATCCGGAACGTCGAGACCGGAGAGGCCGAGGAGCTGCACCCCGCCGGCTGCTTCGTCTTCATCGGACTGGACCCGAACACCGGCTTCGTGAAGGGGGACGTCGACCTCGATGAGCGTGGACTCATCGTGACCGGCATGGGCTGCCAGACGAGCATGCCGGGCGTGTTCGCCGCGGGCGACGTGCGCTCGGGCTCCACGAAGCAGCTGGCCTCGGCCGTCGGAGAGGGCGCGGCCGCGGCGATCGGGATCCGTGCGTACCTCGAGGCGCAGGAGTCCATGCCCGTCCACTCGAGGTGAGGAGCGAGATGGAGCCGCAGGAGATCTTCGAGCTCATCATCAAGGCCGACGAGAAGCTGAAGTACGCGCATGAGGACAACGCGGGACTCCGCCGGCAGCAGGCCCGGGACCTGCTCGAACAAGCCCGTGAGGCCGCTGCCGCGATCGGGAACCACGGACTCCTGGAGCAGGTGCAGACACGGCTCGCGGATCTCGGTGAGGCACAGACGTGACCGAACGGCGCCCGACGCCACTCGACCCGTACCAGCGGCCCCGGCAGCGCGAGGAGCGAGGCGACGAACAGGCGTACCCGCCCGAGCTGGGGACGGACGCGATCGCGATCTTGGAGGGCCGGACGTTCATGTTCTCCGACGCGCTCGGCGATGTGCCCGCCGGGTCGGTCGGCGGGCTGCTGCACGATGACACCCGTTTCCTCTCGCGCTGGGAGTTGACGCTCGGCGGGCGTCCGCTCTCGCCGCTCAAGTCCCGAACCGTCGACTACTACTCCGCCGCGTTCTTCCTCACGAACCCCGAGATAGCCGACCTCCGCGCGAGCACGCTGACGGTCCGTCGCCTCCGTTTCGTGGGCGGCGGGCTGCACGAGCAGATCTCCGTCTACAACCCCACGCCCCACCCCGTCGGCTTCGAGCTCCGCCTGGCGGTGGGCGTCGACTTCGCCGACCTGTTCGAGGTGAAGAGCCGGGTGCGCGATCGGAGCGCGTCGATCGACGTCGAGCACGATCCGGACGTGCGCAGCCTCCACTTCCACTACGAGGTCCCCGGCTTCCTCGCCGAGACGAACGTGCGGATCGAGCGCAGCAGGGTCGTGCCCGGCTTGGAGAACGTGGTCGGCGGGAAGGACGTGGCGCCACGGCTCGAGGACGACGACGTCGTGTGGAACCTCGAGCTCCCCCCGCGTCACCAGCTGTTCGCGCTCGTGCGGGTCACGGTGCGGCTGAACGAGCGCGTGCTCGAGCCGATGCACGAGGACTTCGGCGAACAGCAGCAGCTCTCCAGTGGCGCGCTCACCGACTGGCTCGCCGAGGTCCCTCGCTACCGCTGCGAGAGCGCGCTCCTTGGAAGCGTCCTGCACCGCTCGATCGTCGACCTCGCCGCCCTGCGGATCGAGGGCGAGCTCCTGGGTGAGCGGTACGTGCTTCCTGCGGCGGGGCTCCCGTGGTTCATGACGTTGTTCGGCCGCGACACGTTGATCACGTCGCTGCAGACGCTGGGCGTCGGCCCGCAGCTCGCACGCGGTGCCCTCCACCTGCTCGGGGCGCTCCAGGGGACACGCGTGGACGACTTCCGGGACGAGGAGCCGGGCAAGATCCTGCACGAGATCCGGCAGGGAGAGCTCACGGTGACGGGGGAGAAGCCCCACAGCCCTTACTACGGGACGGCCGACGCCACGCCGCTGTATCTCGTCTTGATGTCCGCCTACTGGCGGTGGACCGGCGACGACACCTTCGTCCGTGACCGCTGGCCGAACGTGCTCGCCGCGCTGGCGTGGATCGATCGCCACGGCGACCGTGACGGCGACGGGTTCGTCGAGTACCAGACCCGCTCCTCGCAGGGGCTCGGGAACCAGTGCTGGAAGGACTCCTGGGACGGCGTTCAGTTCGCCGATGGGACGATCCCGTACCTTCCGATCGCGACGGCCGAGATCCAGGGGTACGTGTACGACGCCAAGGTCCGAGTGGCCGAGATGGCCGAGCGGCTCCTGGCCGATCCGACGATGGCCGAGCGTCTCCGGGCCGAGGCCGCCGACCTGCGCGAGCGCTTCGACGCCCGTTTCTGGAGCCCCGGGCGCGAGGGCTACTACGTGCTCGGGCTCGACGGCGACAAGCGGCAGATCGACTCGATGACCTCGAACATGGGTCACCTGCTGTGGTCGGGCATCGTGCTCGAGGAACGGGCGCCGGTCATCGCGAGGCACCTGATGTCCGATGCGATGTTCTCCGGCTGGGGGGTCCGCACGCTGTCGAGCGAGGACGCGGGCTACAACCCGATCGGGTACCACGTGGGCACGATCTGGCCGCACGACAACGCGATCGCTGCGCGAGGACTCGCACGGTACGGCTTGCGGGAGGAGGCGAACCGCATCTGCATGGCGCAGCTCGAGGCGGCCGGCCATTCGGACTTCCGGCTGCCGGAGGCGTTCGCCGGTCTGCGTCGCGACGCCGCCCGCTTCCCCGTTCCATATCCGACCGCCTGCAGCCCGCAAGCGTGGGCTACAGGAGCACCCTTCACCTTCCTCGGCGCGATGCTCGGCCTGCAGGTTCGCGACGGTGAGGTCCGGATCGATCCGCATCTTCCCGAAGAGCTCGGCCGCGTGTTCGTCCACGGGCTCCACGCCTTCGGGACCCACTGGGATCTCGAGGCCGAGGGTCGGACGGGGCGCGTCGGGCCGACGCACTGAGGCGCCCGAGCCGTCTCCTCAAGAGGTCGCTCGCTCCGCCCGCCATGCCTGGAAGACGCGGAGGAGCTCGTCGCGGCCCTCCCGCGGGATCTGGTCCTCGGTGAGCATGCCGGTGAGGCGGATCGTCGTTCGCATCTGCTCGAGGTACGTCGGTGCAGGCGGCGCACCCGGCGAGGTGCTCCTCGAGCCGGGCACGTTCCGCCGCCTCGAGGGCGCCCTCGAGGTACGTCGTTCACCAGCTCGACGAGCTCCTCGCAGGTCATCACATCGTCGATCGTACGCGCTCACGGTGCCTCACTCAGGTATTCCTCGAGCGCGCGCCGCACCTTGGAACGGGCGCGGTGCAGGAGCACCCGCTGATTGGTCTCCGAGATCTCGAGCGCGTTACAGACCTCCTGCGAGGACCAGCCGAGGACGTCGCGCATGCGGATCACCTCGCGCTGGTTCGGCGGGAGACGCTCGATCGCGGCCCCCGACACGACCGAGTGTCTCGGCCGACAGCAACCGGTCCTCGGGCACGGTCTCCCACGAGGACGGCGCGTCGGCCCAGTGGCCGGCCCGCCGGTCACCCGCGGCGAGGAACCGCGCCGGGCTCGACCGCCGGCTCGTCGCCCTCGGCCGACCAGATCGAGGAGAAGGGCATGCTCCGTCGCTCGCGCTGCCCGCGGGTCTTCGCGATGTTCACCAGGATCCGGAAGATCCACGTCCGCAGCGACGCGCGGCCCTCGAACGCGTCGATGCCGTTCAACACGCCGAGCCAGGCCTCCTGGACGACCTCCTCGGCGATCGCCTGGGTGGGCACGTACATGCGAGCGATCCGGAGCATCGGGCCCTGGTGCATCCGGACGAGCGCCATGAAGGCGGCCTCGTCGCCCGACCGAAGTCGCGCGACCACATCCGTCTCGTCGGGACCTCCGGACGTGGGGAGCGGGGTGCTCACGGCCCGAGGTGCATACCACGGATGCCGGTGATCTGCAGGGCGTACGGGCGGACCTGCTAGACGGGACGCGCGGCCCCGACGAAGTACTGCCAGTAGACCGGCACGATCGACACGACGCTGCCCGTGTGCGGTGAGTGGATCATGCTGCCGCCGCCGACGTAGATCGCGACGTGGCTGATCGGGCGTGTAGAAGAAGAGCAGGTCGCCCGGCTGCAGAGTCCTCGCGTGAGACGTGCGGCATCGAGGAGTACTGCGCGGCAGACGAGTGCGGGAGCGAGACGCCTGCGTGCGCCCAAGACCACATCGTGAAGCCGGAGCAGTCGAAACCGGTCTCCGGCGTGGTACCGCCCCAGTGATACGGCGTGCCGATGACCGAGTACGCGGCGTTCAGCACGGCCTGGACGTTGGCGTTCGGCGCCGGCGGCGGCGGGATGTTGCCGCCGCTCGGCGGCGTCTGGCCGGCCGCGGCCGCGGCGGCCGCCGCTGGCCGCCGCCTCTCTGGCTGCCTCGAGCGCGGCCAGATGGTCCTGGTACTTCTCGTTCCAGGTCCTCGTAGTAGGCGCGCGCCTCGGCGGCCGCGTCCCGGATCTCCGTCTGCTTGGCCTTCAGCGCGTCCAGGACCGATCCTGTTGCTCGGCGAGGGCAGCCCGGAGCTCCTCGGCGCTCCACCTGCGCTTCCTGCCGCGCCTGCTCCGCATCGTTCGCGAGGTCGGTGTCGGCCTGCGCGATGCTGCCGATGAACTCGAGCCGGTCGCTGAAGTCCGCGAGCGAGTCAGCCTCGAGCAGGGCGGCGAACTGCGAGCCCGACGCCCTGGTAGGCGATCGCGGCGTTCCGGTTGAGGCTCGCGACGGCGCGGTCCGCGGTCGCCTGCGCGCGGTCGGCCGCCTCCCTGGCGTCGGCGAGGCGGGCCTGCACCTGCTCGAGCTCGGAGATGGGCCTGGTTGTACTGCTCGACGAGCAGCGAGACGCTGCTGGTTCAGCCGGTCGAGCTCGGCCTTCGCGCGCGCGACGTCCTGGCGGCTCGGCGCGGCCGAGGACAAGAGGAGCGATGGCGAGCGAGGCGGAGAACACGACCAGGGCGGCGACCCCGATCCGCACCGCGAGCGTGCTCCGAGCCCTCGTCGAGGATCCCTGCATAGGGAGGAGGCTGCATCATCGCAGCCCGGGAAGAGGCTACCGGGGGCCTCTCGGAGGACGTCAAACACTAGGTGTACGGAGGCGAAACCCGCTCCGCTCGTCGTGAGGAGTCGGGACGGCGGGATTTGAACCCGCGACCTCAGCGTCCCGAACGCTGCGCGCTACCAAACTGCGCCACGTCCCGTGCGCGCAAGAGTGTAGCGGCTCCGCGATCGGCCCCGGCCCGGTAGGCTTGCTGACCGGATCGTCCGGCCAAGGAGGCACCATCGTGAGGATCGCCCAGCTCTGTCCGCCCTGGCTCGCGGTGCCGCCGAAGGGGTACGGCGGGATCGAGTGGGTCGTCGCGCTCCTCGCCGACGGCTTGGCCGAGGCGGGCCACGAGGTCACCCTCTTCGCGACCGGTGACTCCGAGACGAAGGCGCATCTCGAGTACGTCTTCGAGGAAGCGCCCGGCTCGAAGGCGATCAACGACATCGTGCTCGACACCACGCACACGCTCTTCTCGCTCCGCGACGCCCGGGAGCGGTTCGACGTGCTACACGTCCACTCACCCTTCTCCGCCCTCGCGGCGAGCGTGGAGACGGGCATGCCCGCGGTGCACACGCTGCATGGCTCCTTCACGCCGGAGATGACGCGTCTGTACTCGCTCGTGGCCGAGCGAGCGTGGTTCGTCGCCATCAGCGAGGCGCAGAAACGATTCAACGAGTCGCTCCGCTATGGGGGTGTCGTCTACAACGGCATCGACATGGGCTTCTACGCGATGCAGGAGCAGAAGGAGGACTTCGTGCTGTTCCTCGGCCGGGCGGCGCCTGAGAAGGGCTGGCTCCGCGCGATCGAGACCGCGAAGCTCGCCGGCGAGCGCCTCGTGTCCGCGGTGAAGATCGCCCACTGGACCGAGGAGGAGGAGTGGGAGCAGCACATCAAGCCCGCGCTCCCATCCGACTTCGAGGTGATGGGTGAGATCACGCAGGAGGAGAAGCTCGACCTGCTCCGTCGCGCCAAGGCCGTCCTGTTCCCGATCGACTGGCCCGAGCCCTTCGGTCTCGTGATGACGGAGGCCATGGCGTGCGGCACGCCGGTGATCGCCACGCCCCGCGGCTCGGTCCCCGAGGTGATCGAGGACGGGCGGACCGGCTGGATCGTGAGCGTCGAGGACTACCCGACACAGGCCGCTGAGCGGCTCGGGCGCCTCTCAGAGATCGACCCCCACGTGTGCCGTGAGCGCGTGCAGCGCCTGTTCTCGAAGGAGGCCATGGTCGCGGGCTACGAGCGCGTGTTCGAACACGCGCTCTCCGCCCCGTAGGCCTGCCCTGGAACCTTGCATCGACACCGACGGAGGATGCTGTTCCCGAGCGCTCGGCTAGGCGGAGTCCTCGGCCTTCGGACACAGCTCGAGCCAGATCGCCGTCGGCCGGCACCAGAAACGGATCGGCGCGAACTTGCTCGTGCCGAGGCCGGGCGAGAGCGACAGCCACGAGCCTGCCATGCGGATCAGCCCGCTCGCGAGACGTGGTGGCAGCGCGCTGTTCGTCACGAGGGCGCCGACGAACGGCAGTCGCACCTGGCCGCCGTGCGTGTGGCCCGCGATGAGCAGGTCGTAGCCGCACGCCGCGGCCTCTGGCGCCGAGTCCGGCGAGTGCATCACGGCGAAGCCGAGGCGCTCGGGCTCGCGCCGCGGGAGCACGCGGAAGTCGGCGCGGTCGATGTGGGCGTCGTGCAGGCCGGCGAGCTCGATGGGCAAGCCCCCCAGGTCGGCCAACGACCGCGTGTTGTCCAGCTCCTGCCAGCCATCGGCCGAGAGCTGGGCGACGAGCTCGGGCCATCGCCCTCGACGGGCTCGCCGCCGGGGGCGTTTCGAGCGCGGCACGAAGTACAGGAACGGGTTGAGCGGGCGCGGCGCATACAGATCGTTCGAACCGAGCACGAACCACGACGCCAGTCGGCCGTGCACCGGACGTACGGCCGCCGACCGCGGTCTCCACGGCTTCGGGCTCGGCCAGGAAGTCCCCGGTGACCACGACGACGTCGGGTCGCGGAAGGCTCGCCAGGAAGGCCGCCTTGCGGCGCTCGTCGCGCACGAAGTGCAGATCCGACAGGTGCAGGACCGTGATGGGTGCCCGGGTCCTCCGCCGGTAGGATGTCGATGTCGGCGGCGGACGAGCCGATACCAGTGCCGTTCCACGAGGACGCCGTAGCCGACACACAGCACACCGAGCACGGCGACGCCGAGAAGGATCCAGGGGAGCACGGGAGGAGTCTACGGTGAGCGACCCGACCCTCAAGCAACAGATCCGGCAGGAGCTCACGGTCGCGATGAAGGCTGGCGACAAGGTCAGGCTCGGGACCATGCGCATGCTCACCGCGGCGATCGTCAACCGTGAGAAGGAGGTCCTCCACGACCTCGCCGACGACGAGGTCCGCGAGGTTGCCGCCCGCGAGGTCAAACGCCGCACCGAGTCCATCGAGGCCTTCCTGCTCGGCAACCGGCTCGACCTCGTGGAGAAGGAAACCGCGGAGCGGCAGATCCTCATGGCCTATGCACCGGAGCAGCTCACCGAGCACGAGCTCGACGCCATCATCGAAGAGGCGATCGCCACGACCGGCGCGACGTCGGCCAAGGAGATGGGCAAGGTCATGGGTGCGGTGATGGCACGGGCCACAGGGTAGGGTCGACGGCAAGGCCGTCCAGGCGAAGGTTCGGGCCCGCCTGGAGGCCTAGGTCCTCCCTCGAGATCGGGCCGCGGGACCCGCGGGGCGGGAGTCAGGTCGGCAGGGGGCGGTGGCCGGTGGCGCCCGTAGGCCCGGTGGGGCCCGTGGGGCCGGTGCCGCCGCCGCCGCCGTTGGCGGCCGGGGTGCCGACGAAGATCGTGACGGTGGAGCCGACGTCGACCTCCTTGTTGCCGAGGGGCACCTGGGAGACGACCTTGCCGACCAGGGTCCCGTCCTCGACCTCGACGAACTGGACGTCCGCCACGAGCCCTGCCTTCTCGAGAGCTCGGACCGCGGCGACCTTGCCCATCCCGACGACGCGGGGGACGAGCACGGGCTCCCCCTTGCCGTTGGAGACCTGGATGGTCACGGCCTGCCCCGAGCTGCAGGGTGGCGCCGCCGCCCGGGCTCTGCGCGATCACGGTGTTCTTGTCCTGGCTGGAGCTCGACCTTCTCGACGATCGGGGTGAAGTTGGCTTCGACCAGGGCTGCCTGGGCTTCCTCCGAGGTTAGGCCGACGACGTCGGGCACCTTGCCGCTCTCGGGAGGAGGCGGCGCCTCGAAGCCCTCGAAGGGCAGGCCGGCGAGGGCCTTGACCATGAACGCGTTCCAGATGGGTGCCGCCAGGGTGCCTCCGAAGACGGAGCCCGCCGTAGTACGTGTTCATCGGGATCTGGCCGTTGGGGAAGCCCACCCACACGGCCGTGGCGACCTGCGGCGTGTAGCCGGCGAAGTACACGTTCGTGTAGTCCTGCGCGGTCCCGGTCTTGCCCGCGATCGATCTTCCGCCCATGCCATCGTCGGCGACGGTGCCCGTGCCGCAGCACGACCACCCGCTGGAGCATGGCGGTCACGAGGTGCGCGACGTCGGGGGCGATCGCCTGCTCGCACCGTGGCCGATGCCGGTACAGGGGGGTTCCGTCGGGGAGCAGGACGCGCGCGACCGCGTAGGCCTCGCAGTGGATGCCGTCGTTCGCCAACGTCGCGTAGCCGGTGGCCATGTCGAGCGTCGACACCTCCTCGACGCCGAGGGTGATCGAGGGGACGGCGTCGAGGGGGGCGCCGACGCCCATCTGATGTGCGGCCTCGACGATGTTCTCTGGGCCGACGTCGACGGCGAGCTGCGCGAACACGACGTTGGTCGAGTTCTGGGTGGCGTTCCACAGGTCGACGTAGCTGCCGCCCGTGGCGCCCTCGGCGTTGCTCACGCATCCTGAGGCGCTGATCCAGCCGGGGATCTTGCAGTTCGGCGAGGCTCGATGAGTACACCTTGCCTGCGGGGAAGCCGTTCTCGAAGGCCGCGACGAGCGTGAACGGCTTGAACGCCGAGCCCACCTGCCGGCGACCTCGCCAAACCAGGTCGAGCTGGTCCCGCTCGTAGTCCTTGCCCGAGAGCATCGCCCTGATGGCCCCCGTCTTCGCGTCGATCGAGACCAAGGAGGCGTCGGGGCCTTCCTTCTCGTCCATCTTCGTGAGGATCGCTTCCTGGGCGTAGCGCTGCCACTCGGGATCGAGCGTCGTGTAGATCTTCAGGCCACCCTGGTAGAGCGTGTGGATCCGCTGATCCCGGGTGACCCCGAACGCGTCGTACTCGCCCGTCTCGTTGTTCAAGATCAGGTCGCGGATGTAGAAGACGAAGAACGGCTCGACGCGCTGCTCGGGTGGTCCGGCGTCCGGCGCCAGCCCGAGCGGCCGCGCTTTGGCCCTATCGCCCTTCCTCTCGCTCACCATGCCGAGCGAGACCATCCGGTCGATCACCAGGTTCCGTCGCGCCGTCGCCGCCTCGGGATGTCCGAGGGGGTCGTACTCCCCTGGGGCTCGGATCTGGGCGGCGAGCAGTGCCGCCTGAGCCAGGTCGAGCTGGCCCGGCGGCTTGCGGAAGTAGGTCTCGGACGCGGTGCCGATGCCGTAGGCGCCGTTCCCGAAGTACACCTCGTTCAGGTAGAGCTCGAGGATCTCGTCCTTCGTGTACTTGCGCTCCAGCCGGATCGCGAGGGCGGCCTCCTGGAACTTGCGCGCGAACGTCTGCGAGGTATCGCCGATGATCACGTTCTTCACGAGTTGCTGCGTGATCGTCGAGCCGCCCTGCGTGATCTCGCCTGCCGCGAGGTTCGCGATGGCTGCTCGCAGGAGCGAGGGGAAGTTCAGCGCTCCGTGCTCGTAGAAGCCGTCGTCCTCGATCGCGATGACCGCGTTCCTCGCGACCGGCGCTACGTTCCCGAGCTTGACGATCCGCCGGTTCTCGTCCAGGTACACCGTCGCGAGGATCGAACCGTCCTTGGCGTAGATCACCGAGCGTTCGGGGAAGCGAGGGATCTGGACCTTGCCGACGCCGGCGGCGTCCAACCGGTCGCGGAACGCGTTCACCCCCGCTCCGGCCGCACCGAAGAGCGGGAGGAACACGGCCGCGACGAGAGCGGAGGAAACGACGATCGTGAGCATGAAGAGCACCGGGATCAACGGAGGCAGGACGCGTCGAGGTTCGAGCCGCGGTTTCGGCGGCCGCGCGTGCCGGCCTTCACCGGACTGGGAGCGGGGGGGTGGGGGTGCCTGCATCGCCGTGGCCCAGGATACGCCGGGTGCCGCGGGTACGATGGGGAACGTCCATGCGCCGTCTCGCTCTCTTCCCGTTCCTTCCCGCGCTCGCGCTCGCGCTGCTCACGCAGCCTGCGGCCGCCCAGACGCCGCCCGAGAGCAGCGGCTCGGTGGTCATCGTGAAGCTCGACGGATCGATCGATGGCACATGGGCGGGGTACCTGCGCGAGGCGCTCGAAGATGCCGAGTCCGAGGGCTCGACCGTGGTGATCCAGCTCGACACGGCCGGCACCCTCGACGAGGACGCCCTCGCCCTGGCTGAGCGCATCCATGAGGCGGAGGTCCCGGTCATCGTCTGGGTGGGGCCCACGCCCGCCAAGGCCCGCGGCGCCGGCCTGTTGTTCCTCTACGCGGCGAGCCTGGGCGCGGTCGCGCCGGGCGCCGGCATCGGGCCCCTCGAGCCCCTGGACCTGGTGGACGAGAGGGATGAGGGGTTCCCGAGCGGGGCCACGCTCCGGGATCTCGCGACCACCTGGGTACAGGAGCGTGACCGGCCCACGCCGCTGCTCTTCCCGAAGGAACCGGTGCCCGCGCAGGAAGCCCTCGACGGCAACATCGTGCAGGTCGCCGCCGTTTCGGTGACCGAGCTTCTGTCCGAGATCGACGGGATGACCGTCACGACCGCCGTCGGCGAGGTCACCCTTCGCACGCGCATCGCGGAGCAGGCGGGCGAGTCGCCGGTCGACGTGCGGTTCACCTCCCCGGGGCCGGTCGACCGCGTCCTGCACGCCGCCGCGTCGCCCGCCGCGATCTACGTGCTGCTCGTGTTCGGCCTGGCCGCCCTCGCGTTCGAGCTCACCCAGCCGGGGTTCGGCTTCGCTGGGTTCGGCGGTCTCGCGATGGTGGCGCTCGGGGTCTTCGGGCTGACCGTGGTGCCCTTCTCGCTCCTCGGTCTCGTGCTCCTCGTCGGCGGCCTGGCGCTCATGACGGCCGACGTGCTGGTGCGCAAGCTCGGCGTGCTCACGTTCGCGGGGGTCGCCGCGTTCGTCGCGGGTTCGTTCCTCACCTTCAGAGGGATCTCCGATCTCATCCGCGTCTCGCCGTGGCTGATCGGCTCCTCGACGCTCGCAGCGTTCCTGTACTTCGGGTTCGGCCTCACGGTCGCGGTGCAGTCGCGCGAGCGCATCACCTCGACGCAGAAGGGCCTGGTCGGCCTCGTCGGGGAGACCCGGGGGACCCTCGACCCCGAGGGGCCGGTCTTCGTGAAGGGCACCCTGTGGCGGGGCCGCAGCCAGGCTGGGGTCATCGCCCAGGGCACCCGCGTCCGCGTCCGGGGCGTCGATGGTCTGATCCTGCGGGTCGAGCCCGAGCCCGAGGTCTTCGAAGAGCCCTCCCCGGAACCCCTGCAAGCCGACTGACCTGTGCGTTCGCGCTCGGGCACGGCCCTCGGCGCTCCGAGGGCCGTGCCCGAGTGAACCTTGCGTTTCGGTGAAGGCCCGCATCGAGGCGAACCCTCTCGGCCCTCGTTCACGAAACACAGTGTGAGGACGTCGAGGAGGGACGCCAGGTGGCCGCACGCTTGCCGCGAGACTGGACGAGGGGGTGGCAACTCGACGCCGCCTGCCGGGGTGCGGACACGAGCCTGTTCTTCGCGCCGAGCTACTTCGAGAAGCGTGAGGAGAAGGACGCTCGAGAGGCGAAGGCCAAGCTCCTGTGCGCCCGTTGCCCCGTGCGCGAACCCTGTCTCGAGTACGCCCTGCGCACCCGTGACCCACACGGCGTCTGGGGTGGGCTGAACGAGCTCGAGCGCCGGCGCCTGATCCGCTCCCGCGAGATCGCCGGCTGAGCCGGCGCGGCTCCGTCGCGCTATGCGAGGATGCGGGGGTCCCTCTCCGAGGAGTGAGCGCCGTGATCGAGGAGCGTCTGTCCGAGCTCGGCATCGAGCTGCCTTCCGCACCCGCACCCCTTGCCTCGTACGTCCCCGTGCGCCTCATGCCGGGTCTCGCGTTCGTGTCCGGGCAGGTGCCCGATGGCGCGCGACTGCATCCCGGGCACCTCGGAGCCGATGTCTCGATCGAGCAGGGACAGGAGGCGGCCCGACGATGCACGTTGCAGGCGCTCTCGGCCCTGCGAGACGAGCTCGGTTCGCTGGATCGCGTCTCCGGGATCGTGAAGCTCGACGTGTTCGTGGCCTCGGCTCCCGGCTTCACCGACCAGCCGAAGGTCGCGAACGGTGCGAGCGACGTGCTCGTCGAGATCTTCGGGGACGCCGGCAAGCACGCGCGAGCCGCCGTGGGCGTCGTCGACCTCCCGCTCGGAGCGTCGGTCGAGGTGGCCGTCCTCGCGACGGTCGACTAGGGCTCGCGCGCGATCCGGACGTCGCCGACCCGCCGGGTCAGCCGCCGCTCGTCGAGGTGCTCGAGGAGTGGGACGGCGTACTTCCGGGACGTGCCGAGCCGCTCGCGCAGCGCGCTCACGGTGATGCCGTCGGCGCCGGCGCCGCGGACCTCGGCGAGCGCGAGCTCGACGAACCCCGGGGTGAGCAGGAGGTCGGGAGAGATCCGGACGAGCACGACCGGCCCGGGCGGCGGCGTCGAGGACCTCGCGGGCGAACCCCGTGGCGAGGATCTCGGCGACGGTGGGTGGCGTGGGCTCGCCCTCGGCGATCGCTCGGACGAGACGCTCGACCTCGTCCGCGTGCCCGGCGAGCGAGACGCGATGGGACGGGAGGCGGACGAGTGCACCCTCGCGGACGAGATCGCCGCGCTCCGCGAGGGCGAGGAGCACGGCCTCGACGAGGTCGGGATCGGTGCCGCCGGAGACCCGCACGGCCTCGGCGATCACCTGGCGCACCGGGGCGATATCCCGGCCCGGCGCGAGCGGGTGCTCGGCGTGGAAGCGCTCGAGGTCGGATCGAACGGCAGCGGCGGCAGAGCCGAGGGGACCGGGCGCGAACCACCACCCGCCCGCATGTGCGAGCTGAGCCTCGTCGTCCGCCGGTGCGCTCCCGGTGAGCAACCGGAGGTCGGCATCGCGAACGGCTCCGCGCTCGATGACGACGAGGGCCGGGAGTTCCTCGGGGGTCGCGCTCGAACGGGCCGCCAGGCGGTCCGAGGCGTCGGTGCCCGGCCGTCGAGGGTGGATCGACGTCCAGCACGACGCCGCCCGCGACGGTCTGGCGCCGCCCGGTCTCGCGAAGCACGAAGCGGTCGCCGACGTCGAGCACGAGCGGCCGCGAGAGCCGGATGCGGGCGAACGCACCCTCCGGGCTCGACCTCGGCGGGGCCGAAGAGGCGGATGCGAGCGTCGCGCTCAGCCGACCCGGCGTACAGCTTGAAGGCCCCTCGATCGGTGAGCGGGTGCCCGAGGCCCCGGACAGGACGGACGCGAGCCTCGAGCTCGGCGGTCGGTCGCCACCGGCCGGGTGGCGCGAGCACGTCTCCACGCGCGAGCTCCTCGCGCTCGATCCCGACGAGGTTCGCCGCCACGCGGGAGACGGGCCGCGCGACAGCGAGCGTGCGCTTGTGGGTCTGGAGCGAGCGGATGCGTGCGCGCCGCCCGGTCGGAGAGAGCTCGACCTCGTCACCGATGGCGAGCGGGCCGCCCGTGAGCGTCCCCGTCACGACCGTGCCGGCGCCCTTGATCGTGAAGACGCGGTCCACGAACAGGCGCGGGCGTTCGGATCGCGCGGGCGCGGCGCCGCGGCGACCATCGCGTCGAGCGCATCGACGAGCTCGCGCATGCCCTCGCCGGTCACGGCCGAGCACGGCACGATCGGAGCGGTCTCGAGCGCGGTACCGGCGAGGCGCGTCCCGAACGTCGATCTCGGCGAGGTCGAGCGTCTCGGCGTCGACGAGGTCCCGCTTCGTGAGCGCGACGAGGCCGCCGTCCGCGCCGAGCACGTCGACGATCGCGAGGTGCTCCTCGGACTGCGGCTTCCAGCCCTCGTCGGCCGCGACGACGAACAGCACCAGTCGCACCGGCCCGACGCCGGCGAGCATGTTCCGCACGAACCGCTCGTGCCCCGGGACGTCGACGAAGCCGATCTCGCGTCCGGACGGCAGCGTGCACCACGCGAAGCCGAGGTCGATCGTGAGCCCGCGACGCTTCTCCTCGGCCCAACGATCCGGGTCGATGCCGGTGAGCCGGACGATCAGGCTCGACTTGCCGTGGTCGACGTGTCCGGCGGTCGCGACGACGTGCAGCGGCGCCTCGGCGCCGATGGGCGGCTCAGGCATCGTCGAGGTCGTCGCCCTCGCGCGCGTACTGGATGGCGCGGCGAGGTCGCTCAGCCGCTCCTCGGGCACCGTTCGCACGTCGAACAGGATGCTCGCTCCGCGACGCGGCAGAAGACGGACGGGCGCCCCGTACGGAGGCGCGCGGCTATCGCGGGAGGGTCGGGCAGCCTGCACCTCGACGGCCCACGAGGCGATCGTCGAAGCCCGGCAGCGAGCCGCCGCCCACGGTCGAACCGCAGGCCACGACGTGGGCGCCCTCGAGCTCGCCGTCCAGGGCCGTCAGCCAAGCGGGCGGCGCGCCGGTGCACGTCCTCGGGCGGCTCGCGGAGCATGCGCCACACGGGCAGGTCTGCCCGCCGATCGTGCGCGTACGCGGACAGCACCGACTCGAGCGCGGCCACCTGCATCGTGTCGACGCGCACCGCCCTCGCGATCGGGTTGCGGCGCAGGCGCTCCACGAGTTCGGTCCGTCCGAGCACGATCCCGGCTTGCGGGCCGCCGAGCAACTTGTCGCCCGAGAACACGACGAGGTCGGCACCCTGCGCGAGCGCCTCGGCCGCCGAGGGCTCCTCGGCCGGCACGCCCGGCCAGCGCTCCAGCAGGCCGGATCCGAGGTCGTACAGGAGCGGCACGCCTGCCTTCCGTGCCAGCGCGGCGAGGTCGGCGACCGCCGGCTCGGCGGTGAACCCGACGACGCGGTAGTTGCTCGGGTGCACCTTGAGGATCAGCGCGGTGCGCTCGGTGAGCGCCGACCGGAAGTCGGCGACGCGCGTCCGGTTCGTCGTGCCGACCTCGACGAGCCTCGCGCCCGAGGCTCCCATGATGTCCGGGATCCGGAACTCGCCGCCGATCTCGATCAGCTCGCCGCGCGAGGCGAGGACCTGCTTGCCCCTCGCGAGCGCCGCGAGCGCGAGCAGCACGCCAGCCGCCCCGTTGTTGACGACGAGCGCTGCCTCGGCGCCCGTGAGCGCTCGCAGCAACGTCTCGGCGCGCGACGTGCGCTTGCCCCTGCGCCCGGTGGCGCGGTCGATCTCGAGGTCGGCGTAGCCCGCCGCGACACGCGAGGCCGCCTGCGCCGCTTCCGCCGGAAGCGGTGCCCTACCGAGTCCCGTGTGCAGCACGACGCCCGTCGCGTTGATGACCGTCGAGAGTCCCGTGGCGACGTCCGAAGCCATCGCGAGCGCCGTCGCCAAGATCTCGTCGTCACCGGGCGGATCGGCGCCGTTCGCGGCGGCGGCGCGAAGCTGCTCCAGGGTCTCCTGCAGCGCGAGCTTGACGAGCGGGCGCCCGAGGGCGGCAGCGGCGCGCTTGCCGGGTTCGCCGCGGAGCAGCGCGTCGACCGAGGGGATCCGCCGCCGGGGCTCGGAGGCGCTCATGGCCGCCAGGGTACCCCGTGTCGGCGCTCGGGCCGGCGGCCGACGTGGGCAGCACCGCACCATCCGTGGCAGGATGTGTCCCCGATGGACACCCAGGAACGGGCCGTCTTCTCCTCCGCCGCCGAGCACTGGATGGTGCGAGGAGGCGGGCTCGACGTCGAGATCGCTACGCCCGGTGCCCTGCGGACCGAGGAGATGATCCTCAACATCGGTCCGCAGCATCCCTCGACCCATGGCGTGCTCCGGGTCGTGCTCGAGCTCGACGGCGAGGTCATCACGCGCGCCGAGCCCGTGATCGGCTACATGCATCGCGCCGCCGAGAAGCTCGCCGAGCATCGCGACGCGCGCCAGGTGCTCGTCCTCATGAACCGGCACGACTGGCTCTCGGCGTTCAACAACGAGCTCGGCTGGACGATCGCGGTCGAGCGCCTCGCCGGCATCGAGGTGCCCGACCGGGCCCAGTGGATCCGCACGATGATGGCCGAGTGGAACCGCCTGCTGAACCACCTCATGTTCTTCGGATCGTACCCGCTCGAGCTCGGCGCGATGACCCCGGTGTTCTACGCCTTCATCGAGCGCGAGATGATCCAGAACCTCATGGAGTCCGCGACCGGCGCGCGGATGCACCACTCGTACGCGCGGGTCGGTGGGCTGAAGGACGACCTGCCGCTCGGTTTCGTGAAGCAGGCCGGTCAGGTGCTCGCGCACGTGCGCAAACGTCTGCGGGACTTCGACAACCTGATCATGGGCAACGAGATCATCCACGCCCGCACGAAGAACGTCGGCGTCATCTCGCCGAGAGACGGCCATCGCGTACGGCGTCTCGGGCCCGACCCTGCACGCCACGGGCGTCGCCGATGGATCCGCGCAAGGACGAGCCGTACGAGAAGTACGGCGAGGTCGACTTCCAGGTCCCGGTCGGCCGCAGCGGTGACTCCTACGACCGCTGTGGATCCTGCTCCAGCGGATGCACGAGTCGTGCAAGATCATCGAGCAGTGCCTCGAGAAGCTGCCCGGCCGGCGAGTACCGGGCCGCGAAGCTGCCGAAGAAGCTGTCGCTCGACGGTGAGATCTACGTTCGCACCGAGAACCCGCTCGGCCTGATGGGCTACTACCTGGTCGGCAACGGCAAGAAGCAGCCGTACCGGCTGAAGATGCGGACGGCGTCGTTCTCGAACGTCTCGGTCCTGCCCGCGATCCTGCCCGGGACGCTGATCCCGGACCTCATCTCGATCCTCGGCTCGATCTTCTTCGTCGTCGGCGACGTCGACCGGTAGCCTGGATCACCCGTCGCACGCCAGCCCCAGCGGCACCTCGGCGCGTTCGGGTTCACGGCCTGCCACCGTCACCTCGATGGTGACGCACGTTCGGCCGGTGACGAGCCAGGCCCCGTTGAACTGCGTCCGGCGGAGGAAGTCGCATGGCTCGAAGACCATCTCGGGCTCTGCTTGCTCGAGTCGGTACAGGGTCTGCGAGGTCCACCCCCCCGGGTCGTAGAGCAAGCGTGCCCGGTCCGGCTGGAGGATCCGGATCGTGACCGCAGGGCCACGCTCGACGATGAGCAGCGATTTCAGGGTGCGGTAGCGCTCACCCCTCGACCGGAAGAAGCGGTCGGGCGCATCCGCGTACGTCGTCAGTCCCGCGAAGCCGATCGGCCCGACGATGGTCGAGTGCCGCCGCCACCCTGAGATGTCGCCGACGACGTGACTCTCGCACATGCGGGTCGGTGGCCCCTCGGCAGGGAGCGAGGTCGGTGAGGCACCGACCCCAGGGGAGGACGGCGCGGTGTCGCGCATCGGGGGCTCGGCGTTCGTGGCGCCGGAGCACGCCACGGCCGACGCGGTGAGGAGCAGGATCGCGAGCTCTCGCTTCACGCCCTCTTACACCACATCCGGGGGGATGGTTCCCTCACGGTTAGCGCTTCCGCGGCCGCCTCGCGGTCGCTCCGCCGGCGATCCGCCGTGAGCGGCCTCGAGCCAGGTGGGCGGCGGCAGCCCGTTCGTGGCGAGCACGAGCCAGTGGAACGCTCCGAGACCCTCGGGATCGACGAGGAGGCTCGCTCTGCTGCGGGCCTCCCAGACCAGGGTGGCCTCGGTGCTCTTGCCCTCGCGCTGGAGCGCCGACTGCTTGGCCCTCATCGTCTCTGCCCACCGTGCGTACCCGAGGACCTCGAGGGCGCGCGACTGCAGGACGGGCGTGAAGGCCGCGAGTCCGAGGCCCTCGGCGTGCCGCGCGACGAGCGAGAGGTCGACGCCGGCCGTCACGTCGGTCGACCCCGGGTCGGCGAGGACGTCCGTCACCTCCCGGTGCCGTCGGAACCCACGCACGCCACCCGCGGGACCTTCGCGCCCGTAGTCGACCACGAGGACGTAGCCGCGCCGCAGGCGTTCGGCGACGCGATCGAGCAGTCCGTAGGCGCCCACGGGGATGGTGGACGAGGCGCCCGGGTCCAGGCGCAGGTCGGCCTCAGCCGCCGTCGCGGGCTCCCACGAGGACTCGGTCTGGACGAGCGTGTCTCCCTCGAGCCCGATCCGCACCTCGACGATGCCGCCCTCGCGACCGCGCACGAGTCGGAAGGGGAGGTTGTCGAGCAGTTCGTGGGCGAGCACCACGCCCTCCAGTGGCTGGACGTCCTCGATGCTCGCCGCGGATCGGAACCCTCGCTCGGCGAGGCGGTCTCGCGACCCTGCACTGACGTCGACGCCGAGGTAGGCGAGCGTCGGGAAGGGCATCTCGTCGAAGGCGCCCCGCAGAGCCTGAGCGAGCGTGCCGTCTCCTGCGCCGAGCTCGAGGACCGGCAGTGGGTCGGGCTCGCCGAGCGCGGTCCAGCCATCCAGGATCGCGGTCCGCACGCACCGCGAGAACACGAACGGGTGCACGTGTGGGCTCGTCACGAAATGGGCGTCGGGGCCGACCGGCGACCGCTCGAAGAAGCCGGCCGGCCCGTACAGGGCGTGAGCCATGAAGCTGTCGAAGCCGATCGGACCGTGCTCGCGGATCTCGGCCCGGATGCGAGCGGCCACCTCCTGGCTCATCCGGCAAGGGTAGCCGTTCACCCCCTCCGTCCCGGCCTGGGATGATGCCGTCCGATGGGGGACGAGATCCGCAAGGCGGCGTCGGTCATCGCCGTGCGCGAGGGAACCGCGGGGCCCGAGGTGCTCGTGCTCGAGCGGAGCGCGGGCAGCCGGTTCCTGCCGGGATACGTCGCGTTCCCTGGCGGCGCGACCGATGCGGAGGACGCTGCCCACGCCGAGCGCTGGTTCGGCTCGGCCGACGAGGCCCCTCGCGCCTGCGCGGTGCGCGAGCTGCTCGAGGAGGTCGGTCTCGCGCTCACCGCCAACGGCCTGCGTGAGGCGCCAGGCCAGCCGATGGACGCGATCGAGGTGTCGCCGCCTCGACGGGGTCAGCTCTGGCGCATCGCGCACTGGATCGCACCGCCGGACGTCCCGGTCCGCTTCGACGCCCAGTACTTCGCGGTCCGGGCACCAGGCGACCTCCGGCCCGAGCCCGACGGGCACGAGGCCGCGCAGGCGTGGTGGGCCCCGCCCACCGAGTTGCTCGAGGACTGGACCGATGGCCGGCGCAAACTCTACTGGCCGACGTACTTCACGATGCGTGCGCTCGCCCGCTGTTCGAGCGCCGAGGAGCTGCTCGCGCTCGACCTCGCGACGCGCGAGCCCGACGAGGACGAGCTCGGCCGCCTGCCGCGCGCGACCTTCTGGCAGGACTGAGCGATGACCCGGATCGTCCGCATCCTCGCCCCGAACCCGGGTCTCCGCGAGCTCGAGGGCACGAACACGTGGGTGCTCGGACGCTGGCCCGCGGTCGTCATCGACCCCGGCGTCGACGAGCCCGGTCATCTGGCCGAGGTGCTCGGGGTCGCCGGACGCATCGGAGCGATCTTGCTCACCCACGATCACCCGGATCACACGCCGGGGGCGTCGACGCTCGCGGCGGAGACCGGGGCGCCGGTCTACGCGATGCGACCGAGCGCAAGTGCCGAGCACCTGCGCGACGGGCACACGATCCGGATGCCCGGGGTCGCGGTCACGGTCGTCGCGACACCGGGACACACGCCGGATCACGTCGCGTTCTTCCTCTCAGAGGACGGCGCGCTGTTCACCGGGGACGCCGTGCTCGGCCGAGGGACGAGCGTCATCGACCCGCCCGAGGGGGACCTCGCGCAATACCTGCGCTCGCTCCACCGGATGCGTGACCTCGGGCCGAGGACGATCTACCCGGGGCACGGGCCGGTCGTGCTGGACGCGCTCGGCAAGCTCGACGAGTACCTCGCCCACCGCCAGATGCGCGAGGAGCAGGTGCTCGAGGGTCTGGCCGAGGGCGCGCGGACGCCCGAGGAGCTCGTGCCCGCGATCTACTCCGAGTACCCCGCCGAGCTGTATCCACTCGCCGCGCGCTCCGTGCTCGCGCATCTCCTGAAGCTCGAGGGCGAGGGACGGGTCGAGCGCTCGAAGAAGTATGGCGAGGTCACGTTCGCGCGCTCGGAGCCGAGGACGTGCGCTCGCTGCGGCCGGCCGGTGAAGGGCCGCGCTCGCCTATGCGGTCCGTGCAGCCTCGCGGTGCTCCAGGAGACCGAGTAGTTCGCCTACCGGTCGAGCTCGTACACCGAGACGTGCTTGCCGGCGTCGACGCCGAACGGGCTGCGATCCCAGTCCGCCCAGCGCTCGCGCAAGCGCATGCCGGCGAGGCGCGCCATGAGGTCGAGCTCGGCCGGGTACGCGTAGCGGATCTTCACCGGGTACAGGTGGATGCCGCTCTCGCCGATCGTGACCCGCTGGCTGTCGGTCCGCTGGTAGCACCGGGTCGTGCTTCGACACCTCGAGCGCCACCGCGTCGAGCTCGATCTCCACCGCCGAGACGTTCTGGCCCCGCACGAAGCGCGTGACGTCGGGCACGAAGGCCTCCATCACGAAGGTGCCTTCGGACTGGAGGTGCCGGGCGACCGCACGGAAGCAGCTCGACCTGCTCCTCCTGCGTGAGGAGCGAGAAGAACGTGTTGAACACGACGTAGATCACCCCGAACCGCGTCTCGAGCGAGAAGTCGGCGAAGTCGCCGATCGTGACGTGGATCCGGTCGCCGCCCGGCTTCTCGCGGAGCCTGGTCACCATCGGCTCCGAGGCGTCGATGCCGTGCACCTCGGCCCCGGCCTCCTGGAGCGGGAGCGCGACGCGCCCGGTCCCGATCCCGAGCTCGAGGATCGGTTGCCCGCCGGCGAGCTCGAGGAGTCGTTCGACCGTGTCGGCGAGGCTGCCACCGAACGGTAGCTCTCCGTAGAGCGCGTCGTAGATCTCGGCCATCCGGTCCCCGTACGTCGCTGCGTCGTAGTCGTCCATGGGCAACCTTGCGCACGGACCGGCCCCGGCTGTCAAGGGGACCGCGGCCTTCCCCAACAGGCCCTAGACCTGGGCGGCGGCCGCGAGCGCCTCGGGGTCCGGCACGACGTAGCGTCGGTCCTCCACGCGCACGAGTCCTCGAGCGGTGAGCGAGGACAGGGTACGGTTCACCGACTCGCGGGTCGCGCCGACCATCCGTGCGAGCTCCTCCTGTGTGAGCCTTGGGGGCAGGCGCACCCCGCCGACCGCCGCGGTGCCGTGGGAGCGTGCGAGGTCGCGCAGCCGGAGCGATACCCGAGCGGGCACGTCGTGCGCGAGGGCCTCCTCGAGCGCACCCGCCGTGCGATGCAGGCGTGAGGCCACCAGCCGCAGGAGCTCCTCGGCCGAGGCCGGCGCGCGCCGGACGACCTCGCGCACCGCCTCGATCGGCAGGGCGACGATCGCGGTCTCGGCGCCGAGGGCCCGAGCCTCGACGGGAGAGGGCCCCTCGCCGAGGAGGGCGAGCTCACCGAACACGTCGCCGGGCCCAAGCAGCCCGACCACTACCTCCCGCCCGCTCGGAACGACGGCCGACAGGCGCACCGCGCCGGAGACGACCAACCGCAGGCACGTAACGGCCTGCCCCTGCCCGACGACGACCTCACCATGCCGGTACCGCCGCGGCGCCACCCCCGCCGCGAGGACCTCTCCCCCCACGGTCGCCACCCTAGCGCGAGCCACCGACACGGGCAGCCTTCGACAGCGGGGCCGCCGGGCGGGTACGCTCCCCGTGACGCGGACGAAGGAGGTTCAGGTGAGCAAGCGAGCGCGTGAGGCCCTGGCACGGGTTCCGTTGTTCGCGAACCTCTCGCCCCGCTACCTGCGTCGGCTGGCCGAGCTGTGCGAGGAGCAGCGCTACATGGAGGGCGCGACGATCGTGCGCGCCGACGACATCGGCGACACCTTCTACACGATCCTCGAGGGACAGGCGAAGGTCGTGAGCCAGAAGGGCCGCGTCTTGAACCACGTGTACCCGGGCGACTTCTTCGGCGAGATCTCCCTGCTGGACGGCGGGCCGCGCACAGCCTCGGTCATCGCCGAGACACCGATGGTGATGCTCGCCCTGTCCCGCAGCAACTTCCGGTCCCTGCTCGGGGCCGAGCCGGCGGTGGCCGTGAAGCTGCTGCAGCACTCGGCAGGCATGCTTCGGCGGATGGCGCACCCGGCCACCGGCTAGCCTGGTCGACGTGCGCGCCGACCTCTACCGGCAGGACGAGCCGGAGAAGGTGGTCGCCGTCGCTTCGTGGGACGGCGGGACGGCACGCCTGCAAGCCTGCGACGACGCGCCCGAGGGACTCGAAGCGCTCCTGCGGCCGATACCGGTGGTCGTAGACGATCCCTCGCTCCGTCGTCAAGGCACGCGCGGCGAGACGCTCCTCGAGCCGGGGACGCTCGAGTGGTTCCGCGCGGCGCTCCTGTCGCGCAGCGAGGCGCTCGGCCTTGCGGTGCGGTTCGTCCCAGGTGTGCGCGAGGGTGGTTGGGACCCGGCCGCCCAGTACCGCACCTTCGAGGAGCAGACCGGTCGCCTGGGCGCGCAGGGCTGACGGGGTCGCGCTATCCCTCGTCCCGCTCGACCCAGGCCCGCCCAACGTCGCAGAAGGGTCGGAAGTCGCACCAGCGGCAGTGCACGCCGGGCGTGGGGTCGTACTCGCCGCCGGCGATGCCCCGCAACCACTCGGCGACACGCTCGCGCACGGCCAAGGGATCGTCGACCCGGTAGGAGACCTCCTCGCCGGTCGCGAGGTATAGGTACGTGAGCGTGAGGTCCTCGACGCGCTTGCCGAACACGTCGATGCACGCGAGCGCGTACAGGTCGAGCTGGGCGCGCGTGAGAGGGTCCTCACCCTCCGGACGCTTGCCGGTCTTGTAGTCGACGACTTCCCACGGCCCCTCGCGGGTCCCGTAGATCGCGTCGATACGCCCGCCGACGAAGCGTTCCTCGATCGGGAGCAGGAACGGACGCTCGGCGTAGAGCGGCGTCATGTCGCCGAAGCGGCTCGCGAGGAACGCCGCGCGGAGCCGCTCGACCTTGCCGGGCTCGCCCGCGAGCTCCTCGGCCGCGAGGTCCGGGGCCTCCTCGAGCTCGAGCAGCGAGGTCTGGCCCGAGGACCGGCGCTCGATCCACGCGTGGACCTCGGTGCCGATCCGGGCGGCGGGTCCCGAGAAGCGAGGGAGGGGCCGAACGACCGTCCAGTAGAACCGCTTCGGGCACCGCCCGTAGTCGATCACCGAGCTGACGTTGACCGTCGGCGGTGCCTCGGGGAGCTCGCCCACCTCCGCCTCCCGTTCGAGTAGGTGCGCCGCGAGCGTACGGCGCTCGGCTCGGGCGTCCTCGAAGGCGGCGATCGCCTCCAGCCCGAGCCCCTGGAGGAGCGAGGATGGGACCTCGCCCTCGGGCGCTGCGTCGGCGGCCGCTCTTCGCCATCCGTGGGGGAACAGCTCGTCCGCCTCGTCGCGGAGCGCGGGCCCAGGCCACGGCGCCACGAAGCGCTGCCGGTATCCGGCGAGCGGGTTCCGGCCGTCCTCGCCCGAGACGTCCGCACTCGCGTACGTGAGCTCGACGTCTCCGCGCTCGCGAGCCCACTTGACCAGCTCGATCAGGAACCTGCCGATCTGCTTCGCCCTCAGCTTCTCGCCGTACCAGACCGCCGAGGACGGGTAGAGCCGGCGCTTCGCGCGGGTCAGCGCGACGTAGGCGGTCCTGCGCTCCTCGAACTCCTCCTGCTGTCGCAGGGCGGTCGTGAAGTGGCTCATCACGCCGTCGAACTCGGGAAGGAGCGCGCGGTCCCGCCGCAGCTCGACGTCCAGGGAGGCCCCCTTGCGCGCCGGGTTCTGCTGGACACGGTCGTTCGGGAACAGGCCGTGAGCGAGACCGGGGACGAACACCGTGTCGAACTCGAGTCCCTTCGCGGCGTGCACCGTCATCACCTTCACCGAGTCCTCGTCGCTCGGCTGCACGGGGTTCCACTCGCGGTCGTCCTCGACCCCGTCCACGTACCGCAGGAACGCGCGGAGCGTCAGCTCGCCGTCGACCGGCTGGAACGCGTGGACCTGGTCGAGGAACGCTGTGAGGTTCCGGCGCTTCGCCGTGGCGAGGGTGGTGTCGACCTCGGCGTCGAGCTCGGCGAGCAAGCCGGTGCGACGCACGACCTCCGCGAGGAACTCGCCGACCGGCCGCCTGGCGGCCTCGCGCAGGGTCGCGAGCTCGACCGCGAAGGCGCGTATCCGCTCGCGCCCCTGATCCGAGAGACCTTCCACCTCGTCCACGTGCTCCAGTGCCTCCGCGATGAGGTAGGGCGTGTCCTCGACGAGATCCTCGTCCAGCTCGAGGCGGCGCTCCTTCAGCGCGGTGCGAAGCGCGTAGTCGCTCGTCTTCGTCCACGCGGCCACCCGAGCGAGATCGCGGTAGCCGACGCGGTACCGGGGGCCGGTGAGGATGCGCGCGAGCGCGACGCTCGCCTCCGGGTTCGACGCAGCGCGGGCGTAGGCGAGGATCTCGACGACCTCGGGCATCTTGATCAACCCGGCGAGCCCGATGAACTCCGCCGGCACCTCGCGCGCCGCGAAGGCGAGTTGGAGCGGCTCGAACAATCGGTGCGTGCGGCACAGCACCGCGCACTCGCGCCAGGGCAGGCCGTCGGCGTGCAGCGCCACGATCCGCTCGGCGATCGCCTCGGCCTCCGCGATCTCGTGGTCGTGCTGGGCGACGGCCACCTCACCCTGGCCGTTCGGCTCCCAGGGACGGAGGAGCTTGTCGGGGTCGGGTCGTTGCTTCGCGGGGAGCGGCGAGATGACCTGATCGGCTGCCGACAGGATCCGCGCGCCCGAGCGGAAGTTCGTGTACAGCGGCAGCTTCTCGGAGGGATCACCGTCGGCACGCCGGAAGACCTGCGGGAACTCGAGGAGGTTGTGCAGGCTGGCGCCGCGCCACGCGTAGATGTTCTGGTCCGGGTCCCCGACCGCGGTCACGGGATGGCCGTGCCCGAAGATCGACGCGATGAGCACGGCCTGCGCGTGGTTCGTGTCCTGGTACTCGTCCAGGAGCACGGCGCCGAATCGCTCGCGATAGGCGGTGCCCACCTCCGGGTGCGTGGTCGCGACCCGCACCGCGTGCCCGATCTGGTCGCCGAAGTCGATGACGCCGAGCCGGGCCTTCAGCTCCCGGAACCGCCGGACGGCCTCGGCGAGCTCGATCCGCTCGAGCGCGGCCTGATACGGCTCCTTCGACCGGGCGCTCGCGAGCGCGTCGAGCTTGGCCTCCACGTGCTCGACCAGCTCGTCGGGCTCGACGAGGTGGTTCTGCAGCTGCTCGTCCAGATCGAGGATGTTCCGCACGATCGTCGGCTGCCACATCGTCGTGAGGTGCTCGAAGGTCATCGTGTCCAGGACGCGCTCGGCGATCTCGACGCGCTGGGCCGGCGTGATGACGCGCTGCCCCGGCTCGAGCCCAACGAGTAGCCCATGGCGCTCGATCACCTGTGCGGCGAACCCGTGGTAGTTCGAGATCTCGGGCTCGTCGCCCTCGTCGAGCTCCAGCTGCGTGAGCGCGCGCCGGACACGGATGCGCAGGTTCTCGGTCGCCTTGTTCGTGAACGTGAGGCAGAGTACGTCGCCGGCCGCGACCCCCTCGTGGGGTGCGTCGATGATCCCCTTCGCGACCATCGCGAGGTACACGACCCGCGCCGCCATCACCGATGTCTTGCCCGAACCAGCGCCGGCCACGAGCACGAACGGTTCGAGCGGATAGGAGATGGCCCGCCACTGCTCCTCGGTCGGCTCGCCACCGAGGAAGCCGACGATCGGCTCGGGATAGGCGCTCATGCCGGCTCCGACCCGGCCACGGGGACCGGGAACACGGCCCCACCCTCGGGATAGCGCGGGCAGAGGGTCTGGAAGCCGCAGAAGTAGCAGTCGGCCGCGGTGTTGGGCACGTATCGTCCGGTCTCGTCGAGCTCACGGATCCGGTCGATGAGCTCCGAGAGCCGTTCGCGCATCCGCTGCTTGTAGTCCTCCTCGACCGCCTCGTCGACGGGCCACTCCACGACCGCGAGCTCGTCGCGGTCGCGCTTGCCGCCGAGGAACGCGAGCTCGACCCCGGCTACCGGGCGATGCTCGGCGAGGTCCTCGCACTCGTGCACGGCGAGGTAGTAGATGCCGAGCTGGAGGTTCTCGGCCGCTCGACCCGCGTTGTCGGCTCGCCCGGTCTTGAAATCCGTGATGCGTGTGCCGCCCTCCGGTACCGGACCGATCCGATCGATGACCCCGTTGATCGTGGCGCTGTCGAACGGGAAGCTGAACCGGCGCTCGGTCGTCGCGGCGGGCAGGTCGCCGTAGCGCGAGAACCAGTTGGGCACGAGGACCTCGATCGCGTGCAGGCGCTCGGCCTCGGAGACGGCGTGGGAGGGGAACCGCTCCTCGCGCCACCGGCGGTCCACCTCGGCGGCGAAGGCCTCGCGGGTACGCTGGATCCTCCCCGCCTCACACTCCTCGATGATCGAGTGGATCAGGTGCCCGACCCAGGCCTTGTGGCCGCTGCCGGTGTCGAGCCCGAGCTCATCGGCGAGCGCGTACTGCAGCTCGCAGTTCTCCAGGTGGCCGAGGCGCGAGTAGGACAGGTGCAGGGACTCCCGCGGCAGGGCGCCCACGTCGGACCAGTCGAGCTGGAACCACCAACCGGCGGGCCGGGCGCCGAGCGCGAGGAGCCCGTCGAGGCAGGCAAGGCGCTCGACGGCGGTGGCCGAGCGATCCGCGAGGGTGCGACGCCACGTGGCCGAGGCCTCGGCGACCGAGACCGGAGCGGCGAACGGCGCGACCGGGGCTTGCCTCCACACGACGCCCCGCTCCTCGGCGAACCGGGAGGAGGCGGCGACGCCGGGGTCCTCGCCCTCGGGTTCGCTCGCCGTGAGCACGACCCGGCGCGCGGCGCGGTCGATCACGAGGCCGAAGAGCCGTCGCTCGTCGGCGAGTCGCGCCCGGTTGACCTCCGAGCGCGAGTGTGAGGCCTCGAGCATCGCGAGATCGAACATCGGCTCGGGGCGGGACAGGCTCGGGAAGTTGCCCTCGACGGCGCCGACGACGAACACGGTGTCGAACTCGAGACCGGCCGCCCCGTGGGCGGTGAGCACCCGGACCGCGTCGCGAGCCGCTTCGCCGGGTGCCGCGAGCTCGGGTGCGCCCTCGCGCGCCTCGAGCGCCGAGAGGAAGGCCTCGATCGAGGGGTCGGCCGAGTTGCCCGCCTCCTCCACCGCCCGTGCGAACGCGACGACGGCATCGAGGTCCGCGCGCGCCTGGAGCCCGACGTCGGCGGCCGCGACGAGCGCGGCCGAGCATCGGAGATCCCGCCACAGGACGCCGAACGCGTCGAGCACCGAGCTCGAGCGCTCCTGCGCTCGCTCGAGGACCCCGCGGAGGGCCCGGAGCGTTGAGCGCTCGTCTGCGGTGAGCGCCTCGTCGCGCTCGAGGGCGTCGCGGGTGGGACGGCCGTCCGCCCGTACCGAGCGAAGGAGCGCCCGGGCCGAGGCGGGGGAGAGACCGCCGAGCTCCGTCGTGAGCACGGCCTCGATCATCCGGTCGCGCTCGTCCTCGTTCGCCTGCAACCACTGCAGGGCGAGCACGTACGGGGCCGTCGCGGGAGTGCCGCCGGGAACGGGGCCGCCCTCGAGCGTGGTGTGCGGGATGCCGGCGTCGTCGAGCGCGCGAACGAGCGTGGCCGTCTGCGCGCCCTGCCGCCGCGTGATGACCGCCAGCCGGTTCCACGGCACGCCGCCCTCGACGTGGATCCGGCGGAGCTCGCGCGCGACCGCGGCGAGCTCCTCGGAGACGTGGCGCGCGCGCCAGCCCTCGATGAGGGCAGGCGCGGTGCCTCGGTGCCGGGTGGTGAGCGTCACCACGGGAGCCGCAAGCAGCTCGGCGAAGCGACGCAGCGGGGCGTCGGTCGTGCCCTGGAACGAGAACACGTGCGCCTCGAGATTCCCGGCGACCACCAGGTCCGGTGCGCCGAGACCCGTCGCCAGCCGCTCGAACGAGAGGGTCGTGTCTTGGTAGTCGTCCACGAGCAGGTGGTCGAAGGGTGCCTCGCCGTCGTCGGCCCCGGCGGCCGTCTGCGCCACGAGCCCCGCGAAATCCACCGTGCCCTCGGACGCGAGCACGTCGAGGTATCGGCGATAGAACAGCCCGACGTCGCGCCACGCGCCGAGTCCCGGGCGCTCGGCGCGCTCGAGCACGTCCTCGGGCGTCAGCAGCGCCTCCTGGGCGCGGAGCACGAACTGGCGCACCTGATCAGCGAACCCGCGGAGCTGCAGCAGGCCGCCGAACGCGCGCCACTGGGCAGGGTCCTCGCCCTGGAGGAGCTCGCGCACCTTCGCGAAGTGATCGGCGGCCGAGAGCACCCGCGGCGGCTCGGTGTAGCCGAGCGCGCCGAACCTCAACCCCATGACGTGGAACGCGAGCGCGTGCACCGTGAACACGCGGAGCGAGGGGAGCGCGATCGACAGCCGCTCGAGCAGGGCCATCCGCGTCTGTGTCCGCTCGCGCTTCGAGCGCACGACGAGAGCCATGCGCTCGGGGTCGGCCCCTTCCTCGACCAGCCGCGCGAACCGCTCGCGCAACACCATGGTCTTGCCCGTCCCCGCCCCTCCCGTGACGAGAAGCGCTCCGCGCTCGTGCTCGAGGATGCGCCGCTGCTCGGGATCGGGCTCGAAGGGGTGGGGGGCCACGTCGCGATGCTACCCCCGGTCACCGACACGCCGGGTGGCTCCACGAGCACTCGCGTCTTGGCTCAGTTGCGGCGCGAGTGTGCCCAGCGGTAGACGCTGCTGCCGGTGATGGCGCCCACGAGCTCGCCCTCGCGGAGCACCAGCGCCGCGTGCCCCGTGCCCAGACGCGCCGAGACCTCGTCGAGCGCGTCGTCCGGGTGCGCGAGGATGACCTCGGCAAGGGGGATGACCGCATCGCGTACCGGCCGCAGCGGGTCCTGGCCGCCGAGCTCACGCGCCGAGCTGAACGACACCATGCCGATCACGCGGCCGCTCTCGACGACCGGGAACGCCTCCTCCTCGTGCCCTCGCAGGAACCGGTCCAGGGCCTCGGACAGGGTCATCTCGGCCGGGACGGCCGGCGGGGGAGGATCCATCGCGTCGGCGACGGTGGCTCCGGCCAGGCGGCGCGCGACCCCGACGTACCGGTCCGAGGCCCGGGCTCCCTGGAAGATGAATACGCCGATGATCCCGAGCCACACCGCCTGGAACCCCTCGTTCTGCAGGAGCAGCAAGGCCGCGAGCCCTATCAGCACGATCCCGATGCCCATGCCGGTCCACGCGGCCACGCGCGTCCCGCGCTCATGGCGGCCGGTGACCCTCCAGACCGCCGCTTGGAGCATCCGACCGCCGTCGAGTGGCAGGCCCGGCAGGACGTTGAACACCGCCATGAACAGGTTCACCCATCCGACGTAGCCGAGAAGGCCCGACAGCGGCGCATCGACCGTCCCGGTGAGCCTCGAGAGCCACCAGAAGAGGCCTCCGAGCGCGAGGCTCGTCGCCGGCCCCACCGCGGCGACCACGAACGCCGGCCCGGGTCCTTTCGACTCGGTACGTGCGCTCGTGAACCCGCCGAAGAGCACGAGCGTGATGCCGTGCACCTCCATGTCATTCGCCCGCGCCGCGACCGCGTGCGCCCCCTCGTGCAGGAACACGGCTCCGAAGAACAGGGCCGACCCCGCCACCGCGTAGGCGAGCGCCGCGCCGGATCCGAGGTGCGTGTGACGCTGCTCGAGCTGCACCCACAGGCTGTACGTGACGAGCACGGCGATCCAGATCCACGAGGGGTCCACGAGCACCGGGATGTTGCGGATCGTCGCGATCCGCCAGGGGCGGCCGAACATGCCTCGAGCGTACCCCAGGGCTCGGCGAGCGATGACTAGAGTGGATGCCCAGGGATCTCCGGCGCCGCCCGACGTCCGGAGATCTCGCGATGACCTCAACGACCGAGGGCTCGGGGGCGTTCATGGATCGGATGCACGAGCCGGCGAGCGCTCTCTCGGAGCCCGGATCGTCCGCGCGGAGCTCGGGGCGGGCGAACTTCGAGGGGTTCTTCCGCGACGAGCACCCGCGCCTGCTCCGAGCGCTGTACCTGGTGACCGGCAACCCTCAGGAGGCCGAGGAGGTCATGCAAGACGCGTTCCTCGCGGTGTGGGAGCGGTGGGATCGGGTCGGCGCGATGGACGAGCCGACCGGCTACCTCTACCGGACGGCGATGAACCGGCACCGGAGCGCGCTCCGGCGGGCCGCGAGGGCCGCGCGACGCGCGGTCGGGGCTGCCGAGGGCGGGGACGCCTTCGCCCAGGCGGACGAGCGCGACGCGGTCGCACGGGCGCTCGGTGCGCTCCCGAGGCGCCAGCGCTCGGCGGTCGTGCTTACCGAGCTCCTCGGGTACGGCTCGGATGAGGCCGGGGAGATCCTCGGCGTGAAGGGCGTGACGGTTCGAACGCTCGCCTCGCAGGGGCGGGCAGCGATGCGGACGAGGCTGGAGCGAGACGATGGGTGACTTCCGGAGCGACCTGGATCGGATCGGACGGCGCGTCGATCAGCGGAGCGATGCGTTCGAGCGCCTGGAGCGTCGGCGCCGGACGAAGGAGCGGAACGGCCGGATCGCGGCCGGGACCCTCGCACTGCTCGTTGCGGTCGGCGGCTCGGTCGCCGCCTACACGGCCCTTCGCGACGACGACCCGCACGTGGAGGGCATCGCCGGCGGGACTCCACCCTCGGCCGCGCCGGACGTCGGGCGGATCCTGTGTGACGGCACCACCACGACCATCGAGACGGCACAGGTTCGGCCCCAGCTCGACGGCGTGCACCTGCTCGTCACCAACACGTCGGAGATCGACCTGTCGTTCCAGTGGGATCTCGGCGGCGACAACGCCCCGATGGGCGAGCGCGAGCTCGTGCTGCCGCTCGCTCCCGGCATGGCCGAGGTCCGGTGCCAGGACCCGGCCGAGGACGCCGGAGCCACCGGCGGGTACGTCGAGCTCGAGGTGGTCGACCCCGACAGCATCTATGTGCCGATCGAGCTCGAGTGCGGTGAGCAGGTGGGCTGGTACGCGGACTTCGCACCCGGCGCGACGGGCGATCCTGATCCGGTCCAGAGCGGGAGGGACCACCTCCACGGACTCGAGCCGGGTGACGTGGTCGAGGCCGCCGGCTACCCCGAAGCCGAAACCCGGCAGGTCCGGGTCGTCCGGGACGGCGAGGTGATCGCGGTGGTGGAGTTCTTCCCGGATGGGCAAGGAGGCTGGCTGCAGGTGAGCGGGAACGCGTGCAAGGACGGCATCAGCTGACCGGCGGTTCGCATAGGTTGGAGGAGCCGCGCATGCGTTCGGCGAGCCTAGGCTCGGAGGGTGCGCACCCTCGTCCTGTTCACCCGTGACCTGCGCGTCCACGACCATCCGGCGCTGGCCGAGGCCGTTCGGACCCTCCGCCGCTGCTACAGTCGAAGGGGTATCCGGAGCCGGTCCTACCGGTACCGGATCGCTGACCGTCCGGCCCAGGCTACCCTCCCTTCCACGCGGGCTTGCCCGCGGGCCTGGGCCGGACCTCTCTACTCGGCGAGCAGGTCGCCGAGCTGGCGGGCGTTGTTCACCGCGAAGTCCCGGTAGCAGTTGTTCAAGAGGATGTGGGTCTCGCGCGTCTGCCCGGCGATCTCCCGGATCCTCGGGACCCACTCGAGCAGCTCTCCCTGCGAGTACTCGTAGCGGAACCGCGCCGAGGCCGTGTCCGACTTCACGTTCCACGCTTGGGTGTTCCGACCGTGGAACCTGACCATCGAAAGGTCCTTCGCCGTGGCAGCCGCGACAGGCGGCAGGCTCGAGTCGAACCCTTGGGGCATGTCGACGCACACGAACGGGAGATCGTGCTCCTCGAGGAACGCGAGCGTCTCGTCGGAGTTGCGCTCCTGCAGCCAGCTCTTGTGGCGGAACTCGACCGCGATCCGGAAGTCCTTGAGACGTTCGGCGCATTCGAGCATGTAGTCCTTGCTCTTGCGCCCGATCACGAACCACTGCGGGAACTGGAACAGCACCGCGCCGAGCTTGCCCGCCGAGTGCAACGGCATGAGCGCGTCGTGGAAGCGCTGCCAGACCTCTTCGACGACGGCGTCCGGCAGTTGGTCGCGATAGAGGTTCCGCTTCTCGAGCAGCTCCTCGGGCAGCTCCTCGCGCAGGTCCTTGTAGAGGGAGTCGATCTTCGTCGGGTGGTTCGTGAGGAGCGAGTAGGCCTTGATGTTGAACGTGAACGTGGGCGGCGTGCGCTCGATCCACAGCACGGCGTTCCGCTCCGAGGGCGGGAAGTAGTAGGTCGAGTCGACCTCGACGAGCGGGAAGTGCTCGGCGTAGTGGCGCAGGCGGGCCTCGGCCGAGCGCACCCCGGGCGGGTAGAACGTCCCCTCTTTGACGAGCGTCGGGTCGGTCCAGCTCGAGGTCCCGATCAGGATGCGAGCCGTGCGTCGATCAGGTGCTCGGTCGTGCTGTTCGCTCACGCACCCAGTTTCGACCGCGAACCGCTGGGACCGCAAGCGATGGACCTAGAGGTACCGCGCCGATGCCATCGCCGCGACCGCGAGGAGGACGAGGGCGAACGTCACACGCTCGGCCACCATCAGCCGGTGCTGGAGCGCGGCGATCCGCGCTGACAACTCGGGCGGAGGTGCTCCGCGAGCCTCGGCGACCTGCCTCCCCAGGGATACGAGCCGACCGATGCTGGGACGCGTGATGAGCGCAGCGATGCCGATCACGGAGATCGCGAGGAGCGCGCCCACCGTCAACGTGGCACCGAAGTCGGAGCTGATCCAGTCGTCGAAGCTTGGGTACGTGTGCCAGTCGTGCCAGTAGAGGAACGACCCGGCAGCGACGGTGACCAAGGCGTCGACGAGGATCACGTCCACGAGTCGGCGCCTGCGGAGCTCCGACATGAACGGTGCACCCGCCGGGCCGATCGCCGCGGCGATCGGCTGCAGGAACACCACCACCACGAACAGCGAGCCGACCCAGATGACCCCCGTGGCGATGTGCACCACCCGGAAGAAGACCATGAACCCATCGGCCGCCAGCATCGTTCCTCCTCTCCAGGGTGCGCGAGTCTCCTACGGATCGGGCGGCCTTGCCATGCCTCGAGACGACGGAAGCGGCCGATGATCCCGATCGTGGGCAACCTGCGTCCAGCTCGAGGTCCCGATGAGGATGCTCCTCACGGGGACCCACCTCAGTCCTGGGGACCGACCTCCGGGGTCTCCGCGGGAGGCGCGGCCTGTCCGTTGCGACGGAGCACCTTGTTCTTCGCCTGCTCCGCCTTGTTCTTCGCGTAGTTGAGCATCCGCTGGGCCCACACGTACTCGGTCGCGAGCACGGCCAGACCGGCGAGGATGACGAGGACCCCCGGGCCCGGGAGCACCATCATCGCGAGCCCGGCCGCGAGCAGCACGAGGCCGGCGACCGTGACCGCGATGCGCTTGCCGTTGCGCGTCATGAAGCGCACGGTCACGCCGAAGGGGAACCAGACCCACCGGACGACCTTGCTCATGGAGGCGCTCATCCTACGCCGTCGGCCTCGAGCTCGAGCGCGCCCTGGCTCCCGGCGGGTGTCGACACGGCCACCTCCGCCGCTGTCCTCCGCGACGACCCCCGGCCTTGGGCTCCTGCCAGACGAAGATCAGGCCGCCGAACGCCAGTCCGAGGGCGAGCTAGTCGTCGTCCGGTTCGTGGTCGCCGCTTCCCGACCCCGAGTGGTCGTCGTCGTCGGGCGAGCTGAGGCTCCCCGAGCTCGAGCTGTCCGACGACCCGGGGTGATCGTCGGGGGAAGCGGTCGCGGTCGGAGCCTCGCTCGGCGAGGGTGATGCACGATCGTCGTTCCTGTCGTGCCCGTTCTGGGCGCTCGACGGCGACTCGGTCGCCGTGGGGGACGGTTCCCCCAACGTGGTGTCGAACGAGGGAGGCGTCGGCGGCTGGCCGATGTGCGGGCCGGCGACCGCGAGCGCGCCGAGGGTGAGCCCGAGCGCCAGCGCGATCCCCGCGAGCCCGAGGCCGAAACCGGTCAGGAGCTTCTTCACATGGTCAGGGTAGAGGTTGGCGTGCTAAGAGCAGGTTAATGGGGCCCCCTCAGAGCAGGTGAAGCTCAGGCGCGAGAGGCGAGCAGACGGAGCTCGACCCGCGTCCCCCCGCCTTCCGCTCCGCTGACCTTCAACGATCCGCCCCACCTCTCGGCGAGCTCGCGGGCGATCGCGAGTCCGAGGCCCGAGCCGCCGGCCGGAGCGCCTCGGCCGCGGTAGAAGCGGTCGGTCACACGCTCGCGATCCGCCTGGGGTATGCCCGGTCCATGGTCTTGGACCGCGACGATCACGTGCTTATCCTCGCGCCGCGCCTCGAGCACGATCTCGCCGGGCGCGTAGGCGATCGCGTTGTCGAGCAGGTTGTCCAGCACCTGGTCGACGTCGGCCGAGTTGGCCTGGGCGTCGCCGCCCTCGCCCGTGGCGATCAGCGACGCTCCGAGCCTGGCAGCGCGTTCCTCCCACCTGGCGATCGCCCTCGAGACCGCGTCACCGACATCCACCCGCGTCCCCTGTCCCTCTTCGATCTGCTTCGCCATGACGAGGAGACGCGTCACGATCTCAGCCATGCGGTCCACCTCGCGGTCGGCGGCCTCGAGCTGCGTGCGGAGACCCGGATCCGGGGCCGCCTCGAGCGCGGACTCCAGTCGGAGCTTCATGCCGGTGAGCGGGGTCCGCAGCTGGTGGGAGGCGTTCGCGACGAACTCGCGCTGGGCGCTCACGGTGCGCTCGAGCCGATCGGCCATCTCGTCGAACGAGTGCCCCAGCTGCTCGATCTCCTCGGCGCCGCTCACCTTCTCGGTACGGACGGCCAGGTCGCCGGCGCCGAGTCGCTCCGACGCGTCGGCGAGGCGACGAAGCGGCCGCGCGAGCGATCCTGCGAGGCCCCACGCGAGCAGCATCCCCGACGCGAGTCCCGCGAGGCCGACGGCGATCAGACCGAACGTGGCCCGACGGGTCTGACTGATCACCTCGGACATCGGCTTCGTGATGCGAACGACGCCGACCGTGCTCCCTTCGTCCTGGATCGGCACCGCCGTCGCGAGCAGGTCCGTCCCCAGCTCGTTCGAGTGGCGCGTGATCGACTCGGCCCTGCCGGCGAGCGCCCGGACGATCTCGGGCCGACCCGCGGTCGCGTAGATCCTCCCGAGGTCCTGGCGTCCCTGCGAGTCGGCGACCAGAACCCCATCGCGATCGACGACGATCACCCGCCCGCCGACCTGTGGCTCGGATTGGTCGATGATCGAGGCCAGCACGTCGCGGTTCTTGGGCCGGAGGTTCTCTGAACCGATCGCGCTCGCGATCCCTTGGGCTTGGATCAGCGCCTCGGTCTGGAGCTCCAGCCGAGCACGCTGCTGCAGGTTCACCGCGAGCGGCACACCGAGCGCGATGAGGACGACGAGCATGACGTACCCGAAGGCCACGACGAGGCGGGTGCGGACCTTCGTAGGTGTCTCCTACTCCGAGGTGTCCTCGTCCGGCGACAGGAACCGGAAGCCCACCCCTCGCACCGTCGAGATGTAGCGCGGGTGCCTCGCGTCGTCCTCGAGCTTCCTGCGAAGCCAGGAGATGTGGACGTCGAGCGTCTTCGTTGGACCGAACCAGTGGGGATCCCAGACTTCGTCCATGATGTCCTCGCGCCTGACGACCCGGCCGGCGTTCGCCATCAGCATGTGGAGCAGGTCGAACTCGCGAGCGGCCAGGTCGATCGGGGTACCCGCCTTCGCCACGGTCCGCGAGGAGGGATCGAGCACGACATCGTCCACCTCGATCGCCCCCCGGCGCTCGGTCGAGTGGCCGCGCCGCAAGATAGCCCGGATCCGCGCCGAGAGCTCTCGCGCGGAGAACGGCTTCACCACGTAGTCGTCGGCGCCGAGCTCGAGCCCGAGCACCCGGTCGATCTCCTCACCCCGGGCGGTGAGCATGACGATGGGCACGTCGGATGTCTTGCGGACATCGCGGGCGAGGTCGCGGCCATCCCCGTCGGGCAGCATCACGTCGAGCAGGATGAGATCCGGCACCTCGCGCTCGAACGCCGCGCGAGCCTCGGCGAGGGTTCCCACGATCTCGGCATCGAACCCGTCGCGCTCGAGATGGTCGGCGAGCGGTTCGGAGATCGCCGGCTCGTCCTCGACGACCAGGATGCGGGGTTTCACGGCAGCGATGGTACCCGCCCGCGTGTCCCGGGGCTTTTGTCACTGTTGCGCCAGAGGCCGACGTCTCTCTAGGATGCGCCAGCGCATCGGAGGGGGGACGATGGCATCCACCGCAGTCACCGCTCGGGAGCTTCCCCATCGCTCTCGGACGCCCAGCGAACCACGGCTACTTCGTGCCCTGGAGTTAGGGGGAGTCGTGCCTGTCCTCGCGTTCCTACTGTGGATGTTCGTCTCCACGTGGACCGACGTAGAGCATCTCCTTCCAAGCATCGCGGCGTGGCTGCTTGTGGTGGCTGTCGCTGATCTCAAGCCCATTCCGATCTGGGGGTCAGTGGAGATAGCTGTCTCGTTTCCTGTCTTGCTCGCTGGTGCCTTTGTCTTCCCTCCCCATGTCGCTTGTCTTCTTGGGTTTGCGGGCCCGCTCGACATGCGTGAGCTTCGACGTGAGATCACCTTGATGCGGGGGCTCTTCAATCGCGCCAATATTGCTGGCAGCGTCCTTGCGGCATCGGCCGTGTTCCACGGATTGAATGGCAGTCTCTCGAACTGGCCGGCCGTGCTTCTTCCAGCGTTCGTTGCCCTGTTTCGTGGACATCGCAGTCAACGGCAGTCTGGTCACGGCCGGAACACATCTCTTGACGGGTGTTCCTTTGCGGGAGGTTTGGCGCAACATCAGTGGTGGTCGACAGCGTACCTACTTCCTGTTCAGCTACCTAGCTTTTGGCTTCCTCGCAGTGCTACTCGCTGCTGTCTATGGCGAGGCTGGCAACTGGTCGCTCGTTGCGTTCGCGATCCCTCTGCTCCTCGCCAGGCAGATGTTCGTGCACTGGAAACAGCTCGGCGAAGCCTCAGAAGAACTGCTTGCGAAACAACGGGCATTGCTGGCGGTAACTCAACGGATCGCTGATGAGCGCCGCGACGAGCGGCTGGCGGTTGCAGCCGGCATCCACGACGAGGTTCTGCCGCCCCTCTACCAGGTCCATTTGATGGGCCAGGTCTTGCGTCAAGACCTGGCATCAGGGCGCCTGCTGGAACTCGAAGCAGATGTGCCCGATCTCCTCAGGGCTACGGAGGCTGCCAACGAGGCAATACGGACTCTCGTGCGCGACATGCGCGAGTCGCCACTCGGCTCCCGTGGGGTTTCGCAGACCCTCTCCTTGCTCGTGGACAGTCTGCGCTCACTGACAGAGGCGACCTTCCAGATCGAGGCCGAGGAAATCGGTGGGTCAGCGCTCATTCAACTCCTCGTGTACCAGATTGCCCGCGAGGCACTAACGAATGCGGCTCGTCATTCCGCAGCTAGTCAGATTCGCCTCTTTCTCGGGGTTCAGGACGGCGCCTTGAGACTCGTTGTCCAGGATGACGGGCGGGGTTTCGATTCTGCCGAGGCTAGTCGTCTCGGTCACTTCGGCTTGCAGCTGATGAGGGAGCGCGCCGAAATGGCCGGCGGCATTCTTCATGTTGAAGCCAAACCCGGCGCAGGAACCGTGGTCGTGGCGAGAGTGCCGATCGAGTTCGATGGATAGCGGAAGCAGCTAAGCCTCGACCAAGGTCGAGGCTTAGCCAACTGCTTCCCTAGGCTCGAGTGTGGCTACCAGCGCCAGTGGGCTCCCCCGGCAATCGCCAGGGCGAGGAGCGAACCGAGCGCCATGGCCATTCGCTTCGCGAGCTTCACGCAACACCCCCTCTTGTCTGGCGCGGGTCTCTGGTCTGTAGGCCGTTGAACCGCTGCTCCCTTGGTCTCTTCCTATGCGCGAGCCCCCAATCGGGGGACCCACCAAGGGTCATATTCGGGGGATGCCAACATCCCCCACAAGAGGGGAACTGCCCTACAGCATGATGCGTACGTGGTCTTCGGAGAGGAGTCTAGGAGCGGGAGGTGGTTCCCACTGCGACCTTCACCGTTCAAGATAGGAAGGCGAGTGTGAGTCGAGCGTGAGTAGAGAGATGTCTAACCTGACTCAGGGAGTTGGCTTCAATCCGGATCGCCGCAGGAAGGTGCAGCTGGTTGCCTTCCAGCTGTTCGTGGTTGTTCCCACCCTGGGCGCTGTGGCCTACCTCCTGGCTCGGGATCCGTCGGTCCTGGATTCCGATCTGATTCCGTGGGTCCTACTTATCGCAATCGTGGAAGCCTTGCCCGTGCCCGCCTGGCATGGTCTCCAAATCAGCGTCGGATTCCCCCTTCTCATGGTTGTCGGGTTTGTGTATGTCCCTGCGGCGGCAGCTCTTTGCGCGTTTCTGGGAGCGCTGGACCCTCGCGAGTACAAGCGTCAGGTGAACGTCCTCAGAGCCCTGTTCAACCGCAGCCAGGTGACGTTATCCGTCTTGGCAGCCAGTGCCGTGTTTCACTCCCTGGCAAGCCTTGATTCCTCGCCCCCCGTCCGCTTGCTTATGGCTGCCCTTCTCGCCGCCGTGGTCGACTACTTCGTCAATAGCGGCGTCATCACGGTGGTGGTCAGCCTCGATGCGAGGATGCGACCCCAGCGGGTAATCCGCGAGCTGCGGATCGGAAGGCTGAGCGAGTTCCTAGTCAGCTACGTTGGATTGGCTTTCTTCGGTCTGTTCCTTGCGAAGGTCGTCACGATTGAGGGAGTGGGCTTCTGGCCTGTCCCGGTCTTCGTGATTCCACTGCTGCTGGCTCGGCAGATGTTCTTCCGGAGCAAGGCCCTGGAGGAGGCGCACAAGGAGCTCCAAGATCGTGAGCAGCTCTTGAAGGCACTCTCGAACCGCATGGCCGAGGAGCGGCAGGACGAGCGGCTGCAGATCGCGGGCTTTCTCCACGACGATCTCGCACAGCATCTGTTCCGGCTGTCCATCCAGGTCGATGTAGCCCGCCGACATCTCGCTGCAGGGAAGCTTGCGGAGACCGAGATGTCGCTCGATGAGATCAAAGAGACGAAGAACCGGACGTCGGACCGGATCCGAGCACTCATCCGCGACCTGCATCGCTCGCCGCTTGGACGTGCGGGGCTGGCCGAGGCGCTCCACAGCTTCATCGCCGAGACCGCACGCGATTCCGAGGCGCGCTTCCAGACGGATATCGACGAATTGCTGCTCCCGCCCCCGATCGCACTCCTGCTGTATCACATCGCTCGCGAAGGCGTGATGAACGCGCTGAAGCACGCGCAAGCGCAGAACGTCTGGGTCACGATGAAGCCGATCGGCGATGAGGTTGAGCTCGTCCTGCGGGACGACGGCGTCGGTTTCGACCGCGAGGGCCCCGCGCCGGAGGGGCACTACGGCCTGACGATGATGCGCGAGCGGGCGCTCGTGGCGGGCGGCACCATCAACGTGGACAGCACGGTGGGCGAAGGGACGACCATCACGGTGCGGATCCCGACGTCGTGGCTAGCTCCCGAGGGTCCGGCGCCGGCGGATGCGATGCCCCCGGCCGATGCTTCCCCCGGTACGGCCCCCGTGACTCCAGGCCCTTCGGCCGAGTCCGTCCTCGCATAGCGGCAACGCTCAACCACGCGATCCCCGCGTAGACGAACAGGTCGCCGAGGCTCACGATCTGGCCGATCGGCTTCGGGATGGCGATCACGTCCGCGAGCGGGGAGAGGACGTCATCGTCGGTCATCAGGTGATGCTTGGTGGCTCCCTCATCGATCAGGGACTGCAGCATGTCCTGCTGTCCCGAACGCTGGATCGCCGACTCGCTCACCGGCATCCCGCCGTTCGGGAGGATCACGGCCGCGTTGAAGACCAGCCCGAGTAGCACGAGCGGCACACCGCGCAGGCGCAGGTTCAGCACGGCGAACACGACGAGCATCCCGTACGAGAGCGCGAGGATGCCAACGCGAACGATGAGGTCCGACCCGGCTCGACCGTTCGGGAGTGGGACGAATTGCACGCCGAGCCCAACGAACACGAGTCCCCACCAGCGCAGATGAAGATCCTCGAACCGCCGGAAGCTCCCTCCGAGCAGGAGACCGAGGACGAGTGAGAGCGCGACGACCGCGATGAACAGGATCATGTGGAGGCGGCCGGATCGTCCCACGATCGCGCAGGGCACGTCCAGCATGCTGCGCGGCGCGATCGCTCGCGACTAGCATCGGGGGATGGCGCGCATGGTGCCGTTCCCGATGCTCGATACCGATAGCGCGGCGGAACGGCGCCTCTACGAAGGATTCCTCGAGCAGCTGGACGATGCCTTCGTCGTCTACCACAGCGTCGACTGGGTGCTCGCCGGCCGTGACGGTCCGATCCAAGGCGAGGCCGATTTCGTCATCTCGCATCCCGAGCACGGGGTGCTCGCGCTCGAGGCGAAGGGAGGCGCGATCTCGTACGATCCCGCGACGCGTCAGTGGACGCAGTCGGGCCACTCGGGTCCACACCCACTCCGCGAGGACCCCTTCCATCAGGCCGCCGACGAGATGCGTTCGCTCGTCCAGATCCTCGAGGCGCAGTCCGGGTGGGAGCGGTGGAGGCCATCGTACGGGTTCGGCGTGGCGTTCCCCGATGGGCGGTACGAGGACGATGCGCATCCGGGCGCCCCCTCCGCCGTCGCGATCGATCGCGACGACATGGACCGGCTCGCCACCCGCGTGGTCGAGGTGATGCGCTACTGGCGTCGCGCGGGCCGGCGCTTCGGTGCTGAGGGGATGGAGGCGCTCGGCCACGCGCTCGGTTTCCGCGTCGAGATCCGCGCCCCGCTCAAGCTCGCGTTCAACGAGGAGGACCGCAAGATCGTCGAGCTCACCGAGGAGCAGGCGTGGGTCCGAGCGTTCGTGCTGAACCGCAAGCGCGCCGCGGTCACCGGCCCGGCCGGCTCGGGCAAGACGTTGCTCGCCGTGGGGATCGCGACCCGCCTGGCGGACGAAGGTCGCCGGACGCTCCTGACGTGTTTCAATCGCCTGCTCGCCGAGGATCTGCGCGAGCGCGCCGCCGGCCACCGTGGACTCGATGTGGTGCACTTCCATGGCCTGTGCACGAGCCTCGCGAAGGAGGCTGGGCTCATGCTCCCGCAGCCTCCAGACCACACGGAGCCGGGTTCGGACTACTTCGAGCACGAGCTCCCCGGCCTGCTCGAGGAGGCCGCGCGACGACTCGGCTCTCGGTACGACGCGATCGTCGTGGACGAGGCGCAGGACTTCCGTGAGTGGTGGTGGCCCGCGCTCCTCGCGCTCCATCAAGATCCGGACGACGGTCGGCTCTACCTGTTCTTCGACGACAACCAGAACCTGTACGGCGGCTCGCCCCCGGTCGAGAACGTAGACGTCTGCCCATCGCTCCCCGCGAACGTCCGCAACACGAAGGCGATCGCGAGCTTCGTGTCCGTCTTCTACGACGGTGTCGAGGCGCCTCGCGCGCGCGGTCCGGAGGGTCGACCTCCGCAGATCCTCGGCTACGAGGACGATGAGGGTCTCGTGCGCCTCCTGGCGATCGTCCTGAGGAACCTCGTCGAGGAGGAGGAGGTGCCGCTCGACGACATCGTGGTCCTCACGCCCTCGGGCAAGGCGAAGAGCCGACTCCGCGCACATGAGCGGATCGACGGGTTCCGGCTCTCGGAGAAGCCCGAACCGGGCGCCGTCTTCGCGACGAGCATCCACGGGTTCAAAGGCCTCGAGCGCGAGGTCGTGATCCTTGCGGAGCTCGGGGACAAGCACCTCGACGACCTCCGTCAGTACCTGTACGTGGGGGCGTCGCGAGCGAAGAACGAGTTGGTCGTGCTCGCACTCGAGCCGGTCGCGCGCGAGCTTAGGACGCTTGCCGGCGTCACGGGTCCTTAGCGTTGCTGCGTAGGTTCGACGGGAGGGCTTCGCGTGAGCGCGGATACGCTTGAGGCGTGACCGCGCCCCAAGACCTCGGGTACTTCGGGCCGGACAGCGTGTCCTGGCAGGTCCATCGCGAGGTCACGGTGCTCTTCGGCGGCGCGCGGGCGCTGCTCATGCAGGCTGCGCACCCGCTCGTCGTCGCCGGCGCGAACCAGACCGGCATGTACGAGCGGAACCCGTGGCGTCGGCTTCAGCGCACGTTGATCCTCACGTACACGCTCACGTTCGGCACGAAGGCGGAAGCCCACGAGGCGGCCGACAGGATCAACGAGGTTCACACCCGGATCAACGGGGCCGACCCGGTGACGGGCTGCGCTACGACGCGCTCGACCCCGAGCTCCTTCTGTACGTGCACGCGTGCTTGGTCGATTCGGCGCTGCTGTTCGAGGAGCTCACGGTCGGGAAGCTCGACGACACTGGTCGTCAGCGCTTCCACGAGGAGCAGATGCTCGCAGCCGAGCTCCTGTTGGTGCCGCGCGAGAGCATGCCGCCGACCGTGCCCGAGCTGCGCGCGTGGCTGGCTGGTATCCGAGGACTCGGGTGACCTGCAGGTCACCGAGGGCGCGCGACGGGTGGCCGAGCTCTTCCTCGAGCCGCCGCCGCGAAGCGGAGTGGCGTCCGATGCTCAGCGTGTCGCTCGACTCGCGTTCGGCACGCTGCCGCGGCGCATCCGAGAGATGTACGGGTTCGACGTGGGCCCCGTGAAGGAGCGGGCGGCCCGGGCCACGTTCATCGCGACGCGGGCGCTCCGGCCGCTCCTTCCTCCGAAGTACCGCTTCATCGCACCGTACGCGGAGTGGCGCCTCCGGCAGAAGGGGCGTCGACGCGGGGCGAGGTCGAGCAGGTCCGGCAGCTCGGTCGGCATCCGTCTGGACCGGACGAAGAGCATCCGGGACGTAGACTGCCCGGCGTGGGGGAGACCCAAGGCGTCCTTCTCGACATCGACGGCGTGCTCACGGTTTCGTGGCAAGCGCTGCCGGGGGCCGTGGAGACGATCGCGTGGCTGCGGGAAGAGCGTCTGCCGTTCCGCCTCATCACGAACACGACGACCCACACGCGGCGCGACCTGGCCGCGACGCTCGGCGACGGCGGGCTTCGACGTCGAGCCGCGACGAGATCGTCACCGCCGTGGTCGCGACCGCGTCCTACCTTCGAGCACATCATGCCGGCGCCCGCGTGTTCGTGCTCTGCGACGGCGACGCCCGGGAGGACCTCGACGGCATCGACCTCGTGGACGTCGACGAGGCGGACGTCGTCGTGCTCGGCGGCGCGGGCGAGGGATTCACGTACAAGGTACTCAACGGGGTCTTCGGTCAGCTCGCGGAGGGCGCGACGCTGGTCGGGATGCACCGCAACCTGTACTGGCGGACGGCCGAAGGCTGGCAGCTGGACGGCGGCGCCTACGTCGCAGGCCTCGAGGAGGCGACCGGGCGCAAGGCTGTGATCTGCGGCAAGCCCTCGGCCGCGTACTTCGAGGAGGCGCTGCGGCTGCTCGGCGTGCCGGCCGAACGGGCCGTCATGGTCGGCGACGACCTCGTGAACGACGTGCTGGGGGCTCAAGCGACCGGGATCACCGGGGTGCTCGTTCGGACCGGCAAGTTCCTGCCGAGCGATCTCGAGCGCGAGGAACGCGAGCCGGACCACGTCCTCGACTCGGTCGCCGACCTGCCGGCCTGGCTGGAGGCTCGGTGAGCGTGCCAGGGAGCCGATCGATCGCGGTTCGCCCGACAGCTGTTCGCGGGCATCGCACCCGAGTACGACCGGATGGGCGCGATGCTCTCCTTCGGGCAGGATCCGCGGTGGAGACGGTTCCTGGTCTCGAGGGTGAACGCGATCCCCGGGTCGCTGGTGCTCGACGGGGCGAGCCGGTACGGGGCTCGTGGCGCGCGAGCTCGCGAGGAAGAACCTGCGGGTGGCGGCGCTCGACCCGAGCGAGCCGATGGTTCGTCGCGGGGTCCAGGTGGTGCGGGAACGAAGCTCGACGATCGGGTGCGGTTCGTGGCCGGTCGTGCCGAGTCGCTGCCGTTCGCCAGACGAGACCTTCGATGCCGTTACCTTCACCTACCTGTTCCGGTACGTCGACGACCCCGCCACGACCGTCGCCGAGCTGGTCCGCGTGCTTCGGCCGGGCGGGGTGATGGCCTCGCTCGAGTTCCACGTGCCCCGAGCAGCCGTGGGCTGCGTGCGGGTTGGTACGCGTACACGCCCGAGCGGTGATGCCCGTGATCGGCTCGGGCGGTCTCGCCCGGGTGGTATCGGACCGGGCGGTTCCTCGGGCCCGAGCATCGAGCGAGTTCGACCGGCGCTTCCCGCTCCCCGTGCAGGTGCGTTGGTGGCAGGAGGCGGGCATGCGCCGCGTGCGGACGAAGCTGATCTCGAACGGCGCCGCCGTCGTGACGTGGGGCGTCAAGGCCAATCCGCTGCTCGATGGCGAAGGTCTCTCGCCAGGAGCGCGCCGGCGTTCTACGCGCTCGCGCCCGGCGGGTGGCGCGACTACTGGACGCTGCTGCATCCGCCGTACACGGTCTGGCACCTGTCCTACGTGGTGATCGGCGCGTCGCTCGCGCCCGAGGTCAACGCTGCGATGGCTGCTCGAGACGCTCGCGGCGTTCTTCCTCGCGATGGGCGTCGCGGCGCACGCGCTCGACGAGCTGCACGGGCGTCCGCTGCGAACCCGCATCCCCGACCGCGTGTTGATCGCGCGTCGCGATGGTGGGGCTCGCGGGCGCGGTCGCGCTCGGCATCGCACGGCACGCTCGAGGTCTCGACCTGGCTCTGGGCGTTCATCGGCGATCGGCGGGTTCCTCGTCGTCGCGTACAACCTCGAGCTCTTCGGTGGAGCGTTCCACTCCGACGTGTGGTTCGCGCTCGCGTGGGGCGCCTTCCCGGTGCTCACCGCCTGCTTCGCGCAGACGGCGACCGTGACGGTCGAAGCGGTCATCGCCGCGGCGGCGTGCGCGGCGATGAGCGCGGCCCAGCGGGCGCTCTCGACGCCGGTCCGACGACCTGCGGCGGCGGGTGACGGAGGTGCGCGGCGAGCTCGTCCTCGCCGACGGCTCGACCGAGCCGATCGACGCCGGCACGCTTCGGTCTGCTCCCGAGCCGGCTCTGCGGTTGCTGTCGGTCGCGATGCCGCTGCTCGCGGTCGCGATGCTGATCGTCCGTCGACGCTGAGAGCTCAGCGGACGGCTCGGACTCCCGACGATCGCGAGCACCTCGTCGGCGTAGCGATCGAGCTTCGTAGGTCCGACGCCCGGATCGACGGCGAGGTCGGCCCGGTCGTCGGGCGCTGCGCTCGCACGATCGCGCGCGAGCGTCGCGTCGTGGAACACGACGTAGGCGGGCACGCCGTCGGCTTGGGCGCCGCTGACGGCGCCACTCCTTGAGACGGTCGAACAGCGGTCCGCCGCCGGCGGCGACCGTGACCGCGCTGCCGCGCCGTCTCGACGCGTCGCGCGCTGCGCGCGGCTCCGGCTTGCACCGACGCCGATCTCCTGCAGGAACGGGCTCGGCGCCGACCGCGGCTCGCGCGGCCACGAGAGGAACAGGTGCTCGCGGGCTCGGGTGATGCCCACGTAGAGCAGGCGTCGTTCCTCGTCGGGGTCGGCCTCGCTCTTGCGCGCGCGGAACGGGCAGCTCACCGTCGAGCAGCCGCGGCAGGAACACCGCGTCGAACTCGAGCCCCTTCGCGCGGTGGTAGGTCATCAGCTGCACGCCCCGGCCCGCGCGCTCGGTCGAGAACCGCTGCCGCGAGCTCCGCGACGAACCCGGCCACGTCGCCGTCGTCGATGCGCCGCCGCGGTGTACTCGGCGGCGAGGGCGCGCAGTCGGCCGAGGTCGGCCTGGCGCGTGACCTCTCCTCGCGCGTCGTCGATCGCGGCCGTCGGGGTCGTAGCCGACGCGCGTCGGTCACCGCGCTCGACCGCCTCGGCGACGTCGACTCCGCGAGTCCGCCCGTCGCAGCCGCGCGAGCACCGAGCGCGGGCCCGGGCCGGCGCAGGAACGACGCCGTCGCGCACCTGGTACGGGATGCTGCGCCGCCGCGAACGCTTCCTCGTACGGCTCCGAGCGGGCGTTGATGCGGTACAGCACGGCGATCTCCTCCCACGCGACGCCCTCGTCGTGCAGCCGCCGGACCTCGTCCACCACGAACCGCGACCTCGGCGTCGGCGTCGGGGAGCGCGCGTGCGGTTGGGCTCGGGCCGTCGCCGCGGGTGGCCCGCAGCGTCTTGTCGAAGCCCGCCGAGCGCTCGAGCGAGCGCGTTCGCGACCGTCGAGCACCTGCGGCGACGAGCGGTAGTTCTCCTCGAGCCGCACGACGGTCGCGTCCGGATACCGCTCGGGGAACGTCAGCAGGTGCTCGGGCGAAGCCCCCGTGAACGTGTAGATCGTCTGGTAGTCGTCGCCGACCACGCAGAGCTCGTCGCGTTCGCCGAGCCATCGCTCGAGCAGGGCCTGCTGGAGCGGGTTCACGTCCTGGTACTCGTCGACCGTGAACGCGTGGAAGCGCTCGTGGACGCGCCGAGCGGCCTCGGGCTCGCTCGTCGAGCATGCGCACGGCGAGCCCGAGCATGTCCTCGAAGTCGATCCGCCCGTGCGCTGCTTGCGTGCGCTCGTACGCCGTCGTAGACGCGGCTGCATCAGCTCGGCGGGGATCGGCGGTTCGTGGCCGGTCCGCGTCGAGCTCGTCGAGGTAGCCCTGCGGCGGCGACCATCCGGTTCTTCGCCCACTCGATCTCGCCGGCGAGCTCGCGCCGCGGCAGGAACCGGTGCGGCGGCGGGAGCGCGTTGGCGAGCGAGGAGATCAGCAGCGCCTTGGAGTCCAGCACGTCGGGCAGCGTCTCGCCGGTCGCGCCGGGCCACCAGCGCGCCGAGCTGCGAGAGCCGCGGCCGAGTGGAACGTCCGCGCCTCGCACGCCCTGCGACCCCGAGGCTGGCGAGCCGCTGCCTTCAGTTCGCCGGCCGCCTTCTCGGTGAACGTCACCGCCAGGATCGCCTCGGCCGGCGAACGCACCCGCGCGCACCTGGTGGGCGATCCGGTGCGTGATCGTCGTGGTCTTGCCCGGTGCCGGCCCCGGCGAGGATCGCGACCGGTCCGCGCACGGCCTCAGCCGCCTGCCGCTGCGCGGGGTTCAGCCCCGCGAGGATCTCCTCCGGCCCCCGCACTCGCGGAGCCTAGCAGTGGCTCCCGACACCACGGACGTATCGGACGACCCGGGGTAGGGTGGTCGGCGTGACGCGACCGAGCACGATCGGCGAGCTGCGCGCCTCCGGCTACCGCGATCGGACCGTGAAGGAGGAGCTCCGCGCGAACCTGCTGGAGCATCTCGAGGCCGGCCGAGAGCTGTTCCCGAGCATCGTCGGGTTCGGCGACTCGGTGCTCCCTGCGCTCGAGCGCGGGATCCTGGCCGGGCACGACCTCATCCTGCTCGGCGAACGTGGGCAGGCGAAGACCCGGCTGATCAGACGGATCGTGGACCTGCTGGATGAGGAGGTCCCCGCGATCGCAGGATGTGAGGTGAACGACCACCCCTTCCGTCCGATCTGCGCTCGATGCCGGCACCTCCTCGCCGACCAGGGCGACGCCGTCCAGATCCACTGGGTCCCGCGCGAGGACCGGTACGCCGAGAAGCTCGGCGACGCCCGACACGTCCGTCGCCGACCTGATCGGCGACGTCGACCCCATCCGGGTCGCCGAGGGCAGGTACCTGGCCGACGAGCTCACGATCCACTACGGCCTCATCCCCCGGACGAATCGCGGGATCGTCGCGGTCAACGAGCTCCCCGACCTGCCCGAACGCATCCAGGTCGCGCTGTTCAACATCCTCGAGGAGCGCGACGTGCAGATCCGTGGCTACCGCATCCGGTTGCCGCTCGACCTGTTGCTCGTCGTCACGGCCAACCCCGACGACTACACGCACCGAGGCCGGATCGTGAGCCCGCTCAAGGACCGGTTCGGGACGCAGGTGCGGACGCACTACCCGCAGACGCTCGCCGACGAGATCCGGATCATGGACCTGGAGGCCCGACCGCCCGCCGGCGAGGTGCCGTTGCGCGTTCCTGTCTACATGAAGGAGATCCTCGCGGCGCTCACGGCCGAGCTGCGCCGCTCCCCGCACGTGAACCATCGCAGCGGCGTGAGCGTGCGTTACTCGATCGGGAACCTCGAGGTGCTCCAAGCCGCCGCGGTGCGCCGTGCCGCGCGGACCGGGGAGCCCGAGGCCGTCCCGCGTGTCTGCGACATGCCGGCGGTGCTCGAGTCGAGCCTTGGCCGCGTCGAGTTCGACACGATCGAGGAGGGTCGCGAGGAGGAGATCCTGTCTCGCGCACTGAAGACCGCCGAGCTCGAGGTCTTCCGTCGCCGCCTGTCGGGCTTCGATCTCGGGCCGGTGCTCTCGAGGTTCGCCGCGGAGAGCTTCGCGGTCGAGACCTCGGACCTCACGCCGGCATCCGCGCTCCTCGAGCGGTTCGGGGAGCTGCCGGGCCTCGCGAAGCTCCTCCACCGCCTGGGTGTCGAGGAGGAGAGTCCCGGGGTTGCCGCGAGCGCGCTCGAGTTCGCTCTCGAGGGCCTGCACCTATCCCGGCGCCTCAACAAGGAGGCGGCCTCACGTGTCGGCCCCTCCCGGTACCTCCGGGCCGAAGTCTCGGAGCGCCGACCCCCTCCTAGATCCACCGGCCGAACGCCGGTCCGGATCCGTGCCTCCGGACGACCCGAAGGGCCTCAAGCGCATCCCCCAGTGGGCCGATGCCCATGGTGATGCGGCAAACCCGCATCCGTCGGATGAAGGGAAGCCCGCACCGTGAGCAAGAGGATCCATCGAGAGCCGCACGAGCTCGCCAGACGCCAGATCCCGCTTCCGCCACGTTCTGCAGACATGTCGATCCGCTGGAAGGGATCGCGAGCAGATGTGGGACCGAAGACCACTCAGGCGACCGCACCCCGAGGTCCGGTGACCGGCCTCACGCTCTGGCTCTTGCTCGCTGGGATGCTCGTCAGCCCCATGAGCGCGACGGCGCTCGAGCTGCCGCCTTCCGGGAACCCCTACTACATCCAGACGAACGGCCCCGTCTCCGCCGTGACGCTGGGGGACTGGTACACGGCGAACACCGCCGGGAACGGCTACCACTACATCACCTTCAACGTCCCGTGCGGATGGCCTTCGTCGAGGAACATCTACGCCGATCTGTTCAGTCCCGAGATGAACCGGGTGTCGGGCGCGCTGAACCAGAGCGAGGAGCCCTCGGGCAACTACGACTCCACGCAGTTCGAGCTCTATGCACCGGGCGCGGGATCGCTCGCGCCCGGGGCCGGGATCGCGGGAACGCGCGTCACCTACCCGCCGGGTGCCGCCGGCGTCGGGGAGACGTGGGTCCGCTATGGCACGCTGACCGCGCCCGTCGCGTGTGGCGTCTACACGATCCGCTCGCAGGTGCTTATCGCCGGCGGGGAATCCCCGCCCGGAGAGGGGGACGACCAGAACGGCTGGCGTCTTCGGGTCGGATGGGATGACGACGGGAGCCCGACCAACGCGCCCCCCGCCGACTACGACAACCCTGACGGCATCGCTGGCACGAACGACGAGCTGGTCATCGGGATCCAGAAGACGACCTATCAGCACGATTCCGGTGCGACGACGTGCCAGACCTTCTACCAGTACGTGAGCCCCGGGCAAGCCTCGGCGACGTTCAACAACTTCGACTTCGACGGGAACGCACGAGTGCGCTACTACGCGCCGTCCGCCGCCTACGACCCCACCGCGACTGCGGGGGGTGTAGTCGGCACGCTCTCCGCCAACGGTGTGTGGAACAACGGTGGCACACTCAACACGAGGGTCGGGGACACGATCGCGAACCCCGAGACCGGTTGGTGGCGACTCGTCGCGTGCGTGAACACGCACAACCAGCTCATCTTCGAAGGTCAGACGGGTATCTCCACCTACCTCTCTCAGCCGCCCACGCCGAGCCTGTCGATCAGCAAGACCGATGGGCAGGCCGTGGCCTCACCCGGGGAGACGCTGACCTACACGATCGACGTCACCAACACCTCGAGCGGGTCGACGGCCGGCGCAGCGACGAACGTCGTCGTCTCGGACACGATCCCGACCGGCACGACCTACGCTTCGTGCTCGGTCGTGACGCCCGCGAGTGGCACCTGGAGCTGCTCGCAGAGCGGCGGCGTCGTGACCTTCACGCAAACCGGTTGGATCAACGCCGGCGCCGCCGCCTCGCTGCAGGTAAGGATCGCCGTGAACCAGGGCGCGACCGGAACGATCACGAACACCGCGAGGGTCGACTACAAGGACGCCCTCGGGAACGCGTTCCCGACGCTGACCGCCACGGACGTCGACACTCTCACGCCACGCGCCGACCTGTCGATCACGAAGACCGACTCGCCTGACCCGGTCGGGGTCGGGCAGGCCCTGACCTACACCTTGAACGTCGCGAACGCCGGGCCGAGCGATGCCCAGGCCGTCGTCGTGACCGACACGCTGCCGGCCAACGTGAGCTTCGGTTCGGCCACGCCCTCGCAGGGGAGCTGCTCCCAGGCGGGCGGGGTCGTGACGTGCAACCTCGGGGCGCTCGGCGCTTCGGGCAGCGCGAGCATCACGGTGGTCGTGACCCCGACGGCGGCCGCGGGCGTCGCGGGCTCGGTCTCCAACACCGCCTCGGTGTCCTCCAGCACCTCCGACCCATCCGCCGCGAACAACTCGGCGACCCAGGGCACCACCGTCCAGCCGAGGGCGGACGTCTCGATCACGAAGACGGACTCGATCGACCCGGTGGTCGCCGGGAACACCGTGACGTACTCGATGACGGTGACGAACGCGGGACCATCCTCCGCACAGAACGTTCAGGTGACTGACCCGCTCCCGAACGGCACGAGCTTCGTCTCGGCGACCGGCGGTGGGGCCGAGTCGGGGGGGACGGTCACGTGGAACCTCGGGGCGATGGCGTCCGGGGCCTCGACCAGCGTGCAGCTGGTCGTGCGCGTCAACGCCGGCCGTATCGCGGCGATCTCGAACACCGCGACGGTCACGACGACGACGACCGACCCTGCGAGCGGCAACGACTCGGCGACACAAGGGACCGGGGTGTCGACCTCGGCCGACCTGTCGATCACGAAGACCGACTCGCCTGACCCGGTCGGGGTCGGGCAGGCCCTGACCTACACCTTGAACGTCGCGAACGCCGGGCCGAGCGATGCCCAGGCCGTCGTCGTGACCGACACGCTGCCGGCCAACGTGAGCTTCGGTTCGGCCACGCCCTCGCAGGGGAGCTGCTCCCAGGCGGGCGGGGTCGTGACGTGCAACCTCGGGGCGCTCGGCGCTTCGGGCAGCGCGAGCATCACGGTGGTCGTGACCCCGACGGCGGCCGCGGGCGTCGCGGGCTCGGTCTCCAACACCGCCTCGGTGTCCTCCAGCACCTCCGACCCATCCGCCGCGAACAACTCGGCGACCCAGGGCACCACCGTGACCCCGGTCGCTGACCTGTCGGTCACGATCGACGACGGGACGTCCACGATCACCGCGGGGACCTCCACCACGTACGCGATCACCCTTGCCAACGCCGGTCCCTCCGGGGTGCCGGCAGGCGTCGAGGTCGCGGTCCCGATCCTGGCCGGCACCACCGCCTCCACCGCCGATCCGGACTGCTCGATCTCGAGCGGGGTGCTCACCTGCACGACCTCGTCCCCGCTCGCCTCCGGCGGATCGGTCGCCTTCGACCTCACGCTGGACGTCTCACCGGGCTATGCGCTCGCCGACCTGTCGGTCACCGCCACGATCACGTCCTCGCCGAACGCCGACCCCGACCCGAGCGACGACACCGACACCGACACCGATGCGGTGACGAGGCGGACCGACCTGGGGGTCCAGATCACCGACACTCCCGACCCGGTCGTACCCGGCACCGACCTTTCCTACACGATCGTCGTCACGAACGCCGGTCCCTCCGACGCCACGGGCGTGGGCGTGCTCGACACCTTGCCCGCCGGCACGAGCTTCGTCTCGGCGGACCACGGCGGGGCGTCCGGGCCGCTCGGTGTCCTTTGGATGCTGGGTGACCTGCCGAGCGGCGGCTCGATCGTGCTCTCGCTCGTGGTGCACGTGGACCCGGACGTGACCTCGGCCCTTTCTGACTCCGCGGTGGTGTCCTCCACGACCCCGGACCCGAACCCGGGCAACGACGCCGACATAGAGCCGACGGCCGTTGACCCCCAGGCCGACCTGTCGGTCCTGCTCTCCGATAGCCCTGACCCGGTCGTCGCCGGGGATGACGTCACCTACACGGCGAGCGTCGTGAACGGCGGTCCCTCGGACGCGACCGACGTCGTGCTCAGCGAGACGATCCCGGCCGGCACCACGTTCGTCTCGGCAACACCGTCGCAGGGGAGCTGCTCGCAGCTCGCCGGTGTCGTGACGTGCGATCTCGGCGACCTGGACGGGGGGGCGAGCGCGGTCGTGGACGTGGTTGTCACGACGACGGTTGCGGGGACGATCACGGCCATCACATCGGTGTCCGCCGCGACCGACGACGCCGACCCGAGCAACGATGCCGACGCCGAGGACACGACGGTGTCAACGCGAGTGGCCGACCTCGGCGTGACCGTCGATGACGGCGCCGCATCGGTCCTGGCGGGAACGTCGAGCACCTATACGGTCACGTTGACGAACGTCGCGGGCTCGACCCTGCCGATCGGCGCGGTCGTCGGCATCCCGATCCCGCCGGGCACGCTCGCCACGACTGCCGAGCCGGACTGCTCGATGGGCGCGACGGCGATCGACTGCACCACATCGGCGCCTCTGACGGTCGGCGACGTCATCCCGTGGCAGGTCACGCTCGATGTCTCGCCCGCCTACGCACTTCCGACCCTCGACGTCACCGCGAGCGTGCTCGCCTCGCCTCTGCCCGACACGCAGCCCTCGAACGACACGGCGACCGACTCGGACGCCGTCGACGCCGCGGCGGACCTGGGTATCACGATCGATGACGGCGTCGTCACGGTGGTCGCCGGCACGAGCGGCACGTACGCCGTAACGCTCACGAATGGCGGCCCCTCCACCGAGCCGGCCGGGGTCGTCGTGACGGTCGCCTTCCCGGCAGGGACGGTGGGGGCGAGCTCGTCCGCCGGCTGCTCGGTCGCCGGAGTGCTCATGACGTGCACGACGACGTCCGCCCTCGCGCCGGGCGCCACGGGGAGCTGGAGCCTCGATCTTGCGGTGCCTTCCGGGTACGCGGGCACCGCGATCGACGCGATCGCATCGGTGGTGTCGGCGCCGCTGCCCGACCCCGTTGGCGCGAACGACACGGCGACCGACTCGAACGCGCTCGGGACCGGGGTGGACCTCTCGGTCGACATCGCGGACGCGCCGGATCCGGTCTTCCTCGGGAACCTGCTCACCTACACGCTCAGCGTCGCGAACGCCGGACCATCCGATGCAACGGGGGTCATCGTCACCGACCCACTGCCGGCCGGCACGGTGTTCGTCTCGGCGACACCGTCACAGGGCGCCTGTGCAGAGGCTGCCGGCATCGTGACCTGCGACGTCGGATCTCTCGCAGCCGGAGGCGCCGCGTCGATCACCATCGTGGTGACCCCGACGTTGCTGGGCACGGCCACCGACGACGCGAGCGTCATCGCGGATCAGGCCGATCTCAACCCGGCGAACGACACCGACACCGAGACGACGACCGTCAGCGACCCGATCGACGTGTCGATCACGATCGCCGACGCGCCGGACCCCGCGGGACCCGGCCAGGACGTCGGCTACTCGATGACCGTCGCGAACGCGGGCCCGATGGACGCCACCGGCGTCACCGTCACGTTCCCCGTGCCGGCCGGCGCGACGCTCGTCTCCGCCGTCCCTTCGCAGGGAACGTGCTCGCTTGCCGGTGGTGTCGTCACTTGTGACCTGGTTGGCCTGACGGCCGGCGCGAGCGCGACCATCGCCGCCGTCGTCACGCCGAGCGGCCCGGGGACCGTGACGGCCTCGGCGAGTGTCACCTCGGCCCAGACCGACACGGCACCGGGCAACAACAGCGCCGTGGCGGTCACGACCGTCCTTGCTCCCGGCGCTGCCGACCTGTCTATCACGAAGTCGGACTCACCGGACCCGGCGCCGGTGGCTCAGAGCATCACGTACACGCTCACGGTTTCGAACGCGGGACCGGATGCCGCGACATCGACCTTGGTCACCGACCCCCTCCCGGTGGGCCTGTCGTTCGTCTCGGCGATGCCCTCGCAGGGCACGTGCAGCGCCATCGGGGCGACGGTGACGTGCGATCTCGGGACGGTGGCCGCGGCCTCGACCGTGACGGTGTCGATCGTCGCCACGCCGACCATCGCCGGCACGGTGACGAACACCGCGTCGGTGCAGAGCGCGCTCGCCGACCCCGATCCGAACGACAACAGCGCCTCGCAGATCACGACGATCGCCGCCTCGGCGGACCTGTCGATCGTGAAGACGGCTGCGCCGTCGGCCATCACGGTCGGACAGGACCTCACGTATACGCTCGCGATCGCGAACGCCGGCCCATCCGACGCGACGAGCGTCGTCGTCACCGATCCCTTGCCGCCGGGATCGTCGTTCGTGTCGGCAACCGCGTCGCAGGGCACGTGCGCCGAGGTCGCCGGTACGGTGACGTGCGACCTCGGCAACGTTGCGGCTGGAGCGGGCGCGAACGTGACCATCCTGGTTACCACGACCGCCGCGGGGGTCCTCACGAACACCGCGCAGGTCGCCGCCGCTGAGTTCGACCCCGACCCGACCGACAACAGCGCGTCGCAGACGACGACGGTGGATGGCGCGGCAGGCCTGTCGATCATGAAGACGGCCTCGCCCGATCCTGTCATCGCCGGCAACGACCTCACCTACACGCTCGTGGTCTCGAACGCGGGGCCGTCCGAGGCGACCAGCGTCGTCGTGACCGACCCGCTGCCCGCCGGCGCGACCTTCATCTCGGCGACCTCGGGGGGGACGCTCGCGAGTGGCGTGGTGACATGGTCGATCGCGTCGGTCGCTGCCGGTGCGTCCGTCACGCTCACCCTCGTGGTCGAGGTCGGCACGGACGTCGAGGGCACCCTCACGAACACGGCCTCGGTCGGCTCGGCCGAAGCCGATCCCGATCCGACGGACAACTCCGACTCGGTGAGCGTCACCGTCGACCCGCCGGGAACGCCCGAGGCGGACCTGTCGATCGAGAAGGTCGCAGACGTGCAGGAGCCCGAGTCCGGGGACATCGTGCGGTACACCATCACGGTTTCGAACGCCGGCCCGGCCGATGCTACCGGCATCGTGGTCGAGGATGTCCTGCCGAAGGGCCTGGAGTTCCGTTCGGCCGATGCGAGTCAGGGGCATTTCGACGCGACCACCGGCCGCTGGAAGGTCGGCGACCTCGCGGTCGATGACGAGGCCACCCTCGTGCTCGAGACCCTCGTGACCGGCAAGGCGGGAACCTCGATCGAGAACGTGGCCGGCGTCGTGAAGCTCGACCAGGCCGATCCCGGCGGCGCGAACGACGAGGCGCAGGTAGACATCGAGGTGCTCGCGACGACGGTCGACCCGGCGGACCCGTCGGCGACAGCGATGACCGGAGGCGCGTACGGCGGTTTCCTCCTGCTCATGCTCCTGTTCGGGGCCCTCGGCACCGGCGCGCTGTCCGCGTCCCGGCGCTTGCTCCGTGGGGGCGGCGCGAGCCGATAGGCCGACCGACTCCTTCCGAGTGCGGGCGCGTAGGATTCGGGCCATGTCTGCTGTCCACGAGTACGTCGGCTTCGCCGTCGTCGGCGTGTTCGCGCTCGGATGGCTCTGGGGGCTCGGGGCGTGGATCACGAAGCGGGGTCCCGGCGAGCGCTACTGGCTGTGGCTCACCGTCGCGCAGATCGTCGCGGGAGCGCAGGCGATCCTCGGCATCGTGCTGCTGATCGTGGGTAGACGGATGACGACGCCGGGGACGCTCGGCGACGTCCTGCACTACGTGTACGGGCTCCTGCCGATCCTCCTCTTCGTTTTCGCGCATGTGGTGGCGCGTGCGGGGGACGCCAGGATCATCGGGATAGACCGGCCGATCCGAGCGTGGGTGCCGTTCGCATGGGCTTCCTTCATCTGCTTCGGGCTCACCTCGCGCGCCTTGATGACAGGCCTCGGCATAGGGTAGGAACGACGCATGCGGCTCTTCCGAGGTCCTGTGCGCCCGGCGCCGACGGAGGAAGATCACCGTCGGCTCCGCGGAGCGCTCGTTAGGCTCGACCCCTGGAGCTTCTGGTCCGTAGCACTCGACGATCCCGCCGCCGACTACGCCGTGCTCGGCATCACCGGCGCCTTCGCCGTCGCGATCGTCGCTCTCGAGGGATACGCGGAGCCGAACGGTTCGGGCTTGCGCATCGGCAGCGTGAACCTCACTGGCTTCCGAGAAGTGTCACGGGCGGCCCGGCGGTTGCACGGGCGTCTGCTCGAGGCTTCGGCGTTCACGCACGTCGAGCCCTTGCTCTGCCTGACGAGGGCGGCTGCCGGCTCCTCGCGGACGGTGAAGGGGGTTAGGGTCATGCGGCTCGAAGACCTTCCGTCCGAGATCGGAGCACGGGAGCGCTCCCTGGATCCGAGCACCGCCAAGCGCGCAGCCGCCGCCATCGGCAGGGTCCTACCGAGCGCCTCGGGCCCGCGCTCCGACGGAGAGGGCTGAGCTCGGCTCCGCCCTTCCGCAGGACCGGGCGTAGGCTGGCCGGCATGCGCATACGATACTCGCGCTGGGACGACTCGCAGGATCCGTTCGGTCCGGACCTGCCCGCCGCGGATCTCCTGGATGAGCTCTCCGACGACGTCCTATCGGGCGCGGACCCGAGCGAGGCGATCGACCGGCTGCTCCGGCGAGGGATGCGCGGGCGTTTCTCGGGACTCGATGCGCTGCGGGCGCGCCTACGGGCGGCGCGCGAGCGCGAGCGGCAGGCGCTCGATCTGACGGGTCCGTTCGAAGAGGTGCGCCAGCGTCTCGATGAGATCTTGGACCTCGAGCGCTCCACGCTGTCCTTCCGCGCCGAGGACGACGCTCGGACGCGCGAGACGTTCCTCGACGCGATGCCCCCCGACACGGCGGGCCAGATCCGCGAGCTGCAGGACTACCGGTTCGTCGACCCCCAGGCGCAGCGGATGTTCGATGAGCTCATGGAGCACCTGCGCGAGCAGGTCATGGGCGCGTACTTCCGGAACATGGCCGAGGGCATGCGGGACACGTCGCCGGAGGAGCTCGCGCGGTTCCGGGACATGCTGGCCGAGCTGAACGACATGATCGAGCGCCGAGCTCGGGGCGAGCCCTCCGACTTCGAGGACTTCCTGCGGCGATACGGTGATCTGTTCCCCGACCAGCCTGGGACGCTCGACGAGCTCCTCGAGAACATGGCGCGCCGGATGGCGGCGATGTCGCGACTCATGGCCGCGCTCTCGCCCGAGCAGCGCGCCGAGCTCCGGGCGCTCGCCCAACAGGTCATGCAGGACATGGACCTCGCCTTCGAGGTGGACCGCCTGGGCGCGAACCTCGCCTCGATGTTCCCCGACATGGCGTGGGACCAGCCCGGCGAGCCCGGTGAGGGCGAGGGACAGGCGTCGCTCTCGGCGACCGTGGACGCGATGGAGCGGCTCCACGACTACGAGGAGCTCGAGCGCTCAGCCAGGCAGGACTACCCGGGCGCCTCGATCGAGGACGTGGACGAGGATGCCGTGCGGCGCGCGCTCGGCGAGCAGGACGTGCAGGACGTACGCCGGCTGAAGCGGATCGAGCGCGCCCTCGAGGAGGCCGGCCTGCTCACCCGCCGGGACGGGCGCCTGGAAGTCACGCCGAAGGGCGCGCGGAAGATGGGGGAGCGGGCGCTCGTGAAGGTCTTCGAGCGGCTTCGGCGCGACCGCGAGGGCACGCACGAGGCGCGCGATCCCGGCGGCCTGGCCGAGCCCACCGGCGCCACGCGCCCGTGGCGCTTCGGCGACACCGGCCAGATCGCGGTGCAACGCACCGTGTTCAACGCGGTCCTGCGAGGGGGCGATGCGGAGAACCTGCGCCTTTCCCCCGAGGACTTCGAGCTCGTCGAGGCCGAGCAGCGCACCGAGACGGCCACAGCGCTCCTGCTCGACCTGTCGTTCTCGATGCCGCTCCGCGGTCATTTCGTGTACGCGAAGAGGATGGCTCTCGCGCTCCACGCGCTGATCGAGGGCCGGTACCCGCACGATCGGCTCTACCTGATCGGGTTCAGCGACTACGCGCGGCGGATGGAGCCTCGCGACCTGGCCGCGCCCGGGTTCGAGCGCGTCTACGGCACGAACATGCACCACGCGTTCAACCTGGCCGGACGACTGCTCGCTGAGCATCCGCGCGCGGCCCGCCAGGTGATCATGGTCACCGATGGTGAGCCCACGGCGCACCTAGAGGGTGAGCAGAGCTTCTTCTCCTGGCCACCCGTCTCCCGCACGATCGAGCTGACACTCGGGGAGGCGATGCGCTTGTCGAAGGCTGGGGTGACGCTGAACGTGTTCATGCTCGAGGAGTCGCCCGGCCTCATCCGGTTCATGGAGCGCCTCGCCGAGCTCACGGCCGGCCGCGTCTTCCTCATGGACGATCGCGACGTCGGCGCGTTCGTCGTCCGCGACTACGTCGCTCGCCGCGCCCCCTGAGCGATCAGCCCCCCGTGTCCCACCACAGGGTGGCGATGGGGTGCGCGACGGGTCCCGAGTGCCAGAGCCCGTCACGCTCGACCAGGCGATCGCCGAGCGCCTCCTCGACCTCGGGGTCGCGGCCGGCGGGAAGGCACAGCTGCCGGCGCACGCCGGCGACCACCTCGGCACGCGGCAGCCCGACCGCTCTCGGCGGACGGACCCCGTCCTCCCGTCGCACGTCGAGGCCGAGCTCGCGGAGCGCCGACTCGGCCACGTCGGCGGTCGGCTCCGTGGGACGTCCGAGTCCGTGGAAGCGTATCCACAGGTCGTTCATCCACGAGAGCGGATGCTGGACGGTGATCGTCAGGACCACGCGATGCCGGGCGTGCGCGTCGAGCGCTCGCACGAAGGAGGCGAGATCGGGGACGTTGTACAGCACGTGCTGGCAGACCGCGACGTCGACCGCCGGGACAGCGGCGGCGACGTCCGGCCAGCGGCCCTTCACCGCGATCGCATCCACGCCCGCTCCGGCTGCGACCTCGAGGAAGACGGCGAGGAGCTCATCCGAGGTGTCCACCCCCACGATCGAGGCCGCTCGCGGGGCCAGGGGGAGGGATGCCGCGCCGCTCCCCACGCCGACGTCGAGGACCGAGCCGCCCGCGGGCAGAGCCTCGAGCGCCCGCCGGGTCGACGTCGTGGGCTCGCGGACCGATGCTTCCTCGGCCCACCGGCGCATGACGTCGGGCGAGAACGCCCACGGCGACTCGCTCGCCTGCTCGAGGATCTCGTCGGGGATCCCCCAACCGCCCAGCGCATCGGCCCAGCGTTCGACCGCGTTCATGACCCCACTGTAGAGTCCGGCTCGGCATGAACCTCGGTCCGACCGAAGAAGATCGACTACGGGTCTTCACGACGGCGGAGCTCGCGCGCCGGACGCTCGAGCGCGGCATCCGCCTGAATGCTCCGGAGGCCGTCGCGCTGATCTGCGACGAGATGCACCTCGCGGCTCGCGCCGGTGCCTCCTTCGACCAGGTGCTCGAGGCCGGTGTCCGAGCCCTCACGCCCGAGCAGGTCCTGGACGGCGTCCCCGGGCTCGTCACCGAGATCCGTCTCGAGGTCCTGCTCGAGGAGGGCTCGCGCCTCGTCGTGCTTCGGAACCCGCTCGGCGAGCCTGCCGCCGAGGGACCTGGGGTGGTCGTGCCGGCGGGAGGAGACGTCGAGCTCACCCCCGGGCGCGAGCGGATCGTGCTCGCGGTGGTGAACACCTCGACGCATCCCGTGCGGGTCTCGTCGCACTACCCCTTCTGGCGCGCGAACCCGCGCCTGCGGTTCGACCGCCAGGCCGCACGAGGGCATCGCCTGGACGTGCCCGCCGGCGCCTCGGTTCGGTGGGCGCCGGGCGAGACGCGCGAGGTCGCGCTCGTCCGCTTGGGTGGAGAAGGAGGATCGTCGTGAGCACGCCCCGCGAAGATGGCCTCGCGATGCCCGCCGAGTGGGCGCCACACGCTGCGACGTATATGGAGTGGCCCACGCGCCTGGACCTGTGGGGCGACCTGTTCGAAGACGCGAAGGTCGAGTACGCCGAGGTCGCGAACGCGATCGCCGCGTTCGAGCCCGTCGTGATGGTGACGAGCCCCGAGCAGGTCGACGAGGCGCGCAGGTACCTGACCTCGACCATCGAGATCCTGCCGGTCCCGATCGACGACTCGTGGATGCGCGACAACGGTCCGATCTTCGTGACGGACGGCCGCGGCGGCGTCGCCCTCGTGCACTTCGGCTTCAACTCATGGGGCGAGAAGTTCCTGCCGTACGACCGCGACGCCGACGTGCCGAAGCACATCGCGTCGCACCTCGGCATGCGCCGGTACGAGGCGCCGATGGTGCTCGAGGGCGGCTCGTTCTTCGTGGACGGCGCGGGCACCCTCCTCACGACCGAGCAATGCCTGCTGAACCCGAACCGCAACCCGAACATGACCCGTGAGCAGATCGAGCAGACGCTTCGCCTGTACCTCGGCGTGGAGGTCATCGTGTGGCTCGGGCAGGGTCACCACCTGGACCGCGACACCGACGGGCACATCGACGGCATCGCGCAGTACGTGCGGCCCGGGGTCGTCATGCTGCACACGCCAGCCGACCCGCAGGACCCCGACCACGAGAGCGGTCGGGACAACCTCCGCCGGCTCCGTGAGGCTCGGGACGCACGCGGCCGCGCGTTCGAGGTGATCGAGTTCGAGCCCGGAGCGTCGACCGCGGCGGGCCTGAACCTGTACCTGTGCAACGGCGGGGCGATCGTGCCGACCGACGGCACCGAGGCCGACGAGCCCGTGCTCGCGCAGGTACGCGCGGCGTTCCCCGAGCGCGAGGTCGTCCCGGTCCCCGGGGAGACGCTCCTCGAGGGCGGGGGTGGCCCGCACTGCATCACGCAGCAGCTCCCCCTGGGCGTGCCGATCACATGAGGCTCTCGCGCGACGAGTACGTCCGGCGGTACGGGCCAACGACGGGCGATCGCGTCCGCTTGGCCGACACCGACCTCTGGGTGAGGGTCGAGGCCGATCACCTGGGCGCCGGCGACGAGCCGATGTGGGGCTACGCGAAGAACCTGCGCTCGCGCCAGACGCAGTTCGACGGCGCGACGTCCGAGAGCGAGCTCGACATGGTGGTTGCGGGCGTCGTGGTGGTCGATCCGCTGCTCGGCGTCGTGAAGACGAACGTAGGGATCAAGGACGGGCGGATCGTCGGCGTCGGGCGCGCCGGCAGCCCCGAGACCGCCGACGAGGTCGAGCTCGTGATCGGCCCGAACACGTGGCCGGTGAACGGCTACGGCCTCATCGCGACGGCCGGCGCGATCGACAGCCACGTGCACCTCATCACGCCGCGGCTCGTGCCCGTCGCGCTCGCGGGCGGCGTGACGACGCTCATCACTGCCGGCTTCGAGGAGCCCCCGTACGTGATGGAGCGGACGTACCTCGCGCTCGAGGACCTGCCCGTGAACGTCGGCCTGCAGGCGAGCGCGCGGACCGACCTCGGCGGCCCGGTCGAGCGCGTGCTCGATGCGGGGGCGTGCGGCCTGAAGATCCACGAGGACTGGGGAGCGTATCCGGAGATCGTCGATGCGGTGCTCGACCTCGCCGAGGCATACGACGTCCAGGTGTGCCTGCACACCGACGGCCTGAACGAGTCATGTGAGCTCGAGGACACGGTGGCGGCGATCCGTGGCCGCACGATCCACGCGTACCACGTCGAAGGTGTCGGCGGCGGGCACGTGCCGGACCTGCTCGGCCTGGTGCGCGAACCGAACGTCTTCTGCTCCTCGACGACGCCGACCGTGCCCTTCGGGCTCGCGACCGCCGCGGAGCACGTGGAGATGATCCTCGCGACGCACGGGGGCTCCGCCGCGGTGCCCGAGGACGTCGAGGCCGCGCTCGAGCGCATCCACCCCGCCACGATGGCCGCCGAGGGCCCGCTCCACGACCTCGGCGCGATCCAGATCGTGAACAGCGACTCGCAGGGCATGGGCCGGATCGGCGAGACGGTCCGCCGGACGTTCCAGCTCGCACACGCGATGAAGCGTTGGCGCGCGAGTGACGCGGGGAGTGGGTGGCCCGAAGCACCGGGGGTCCGTCGCTGGACGTCGGCGCCGGAGCCGACGGACGAGCGCCCCGACGACAACGAGCGCGTGCTGCGGTACCTCGCGAAGGTCACAGTCGAGCCTGCGATCGTGCACGGGATCGCGGCCGAGGTCGGCAGCCTCGCCCCGGGCCGCATGGCCGACGTCGTGCTCTGGCGCCCCGAGCACTTCGGTGTGCGTCCCGAGCTCGTCCTGAAGGCCGGCGCGTTCTCGTGGGGCGCACTCGGGCAGGGCAACGCGTCGGTCGAGGGGGTGCAACCCGTCCGCCAAGGCCCACACTGGGGCGGGACGGGGCGAGCGCCGGCGTCGGTCTCGACCACGTTCGTCTCCCGGACCGCGCTCGACCTCGGGATCCGTGAGCGGCTCGGCAGCCGCCGGCGGTTCGTCGCCGTTCAGGGTACGCGTGGTCTGAGCCGAGACTCGCTCGTCGCGAACCGGGCGGCACCGATGATCCGGATCGACCTGCGAGACGGAACGGTCACGCTCGACGGTCGGGTCCTCGCCGCCGAGCCGGTCGCCGAGGTCCCGCTCTCGCGCCGATACCTCCTCGCCTAGGCCGGGTCCCTGGACCCGAGCTCGCGAAGGAGCTCGTCCGTGTGCTCGCCGAGGCGTGGTGGCGGTCTCCGCACGGATGGCAGGTCGCCGTCCAGGCGGATCGGCTCGGCCACGAGGCGAAGGGTGCCTCGGGTGGGATCCGCGACCTCCTGCACCATGCGGGAGCCCTCGGGTGAGACGAACACCTCGTTCATCCGTAGCACCGGCGCGCACGGGACGCCGGCCGCCTCGAGCGCCGAGAGCCAATCGGCGGCCGGACGTGCGCGGAAGGCCTCCGAGAGCACGGGGATCAGCTCCTCGCGGTGCCGTACCCTGGCCTCGTTCGTCTCGAAGCGCTCGTCGACGGCGAGCTCGGGCCGGCCGAGGACCTCGCACGTGCGCTCGAACATCCGGTCGTTGCCGGCCGCCAGGATGAAGGGCCGGTCGGCCGTCGTGAAGAGCTGGTACGGCACGATGTTCGGGTGCTGGTTGCCGAGCGGCCCCGGCACGAGCCCGCCCAACAGGAAGTTGGCGGCCTGGTTCACCATCGCGGCCAGGCTCGTCTCGTAGAGCGAGACGACGATCCGCCGCCCGCGGCCCGTGCTCTTCCGCTCGACGAGGGCGGCGAGGATGGCGTTCGACGCGTACAGGCCGCAGACGACGTCGAGGAGCGCGACCCCGACCTTCGTCGGCTCGCCACCCGGCTGGCCGGTGAAGCTCATCAGCCCCGAGAGCGCCTGCACGATGATGTCGTAGCCGGGCCTCGCGGCATCTTCACCCTCTTCGCCGAACGCGACGAGCGAGCAGAACACGAGGTCCGGACGCTCGGCGACGAGGCTGGCGTGATCTAGGCCGAAGCGCGTCATGAGCCCCGGTCGGAAGTTCTCGACGACGACGTCGGCCGAGAGGGCGAGGCGTCTGGCCGCCGCGGCGCCCTCGGGCGTGCCGAGGTCGAGCGCCATCGATCGCTTGTTGCGGTTCAGGCTGAGGAAGTACGCGGCGTCCTCGCCGACGAACGGCGGACCCCAGCTCCGGGTGTCGTCGCCGCCGTCGGGGCGCTCGACCTTGACGACGTCCGCGCCCAGGTCGGCGAGGAGCATCGTCGCGAGGGGGCCGGCGAGGACCCGCGAGAAGTCGGCGACACGGACGCCCGCGAGCGGCAGGTGTTCGGCCGGGTCGGCGTCGGGCACCGGGTCTCCTCGCGCAGCGGGCCGAAAAGGCGGCACCGCCGGAACCCGAAGGTCCCAGCGGCGCCGAAGGGTTTATACGACGCCCGTCTTCCAGCGGTCAAGTCGGCGGACCTGTTTTGTCACTCTTTCTCCCGGCCGGTGGGGGAGTGGACGCGCCCGAGCGGATTGGGCGAGGATACGGACATGAACGAGGAGAGCCTGGAGCGCGCGAACGCCTTCCTCGCCGCGGTCGCCGCACGGATCCAGCCGGGCGAGCTGCTCGAGGCGACGCCGACGCAGCTCGGCCGCGACATCGGCGTCGAGGAACCGCTCGCAGCCGCTCGGGCCGTCCGAGCGCTCCTTGCCCGCCGGCGTCTCGAGACCGAGGGCGGGCGCTACCGCCTGCTCGACGCGTCGCCGATCCGGCCGGGCGAGAAGGAGCAAGTGGCCCGGCCGCGCCGCGCGAAGGCGAAGCCTCGCCGTGCTCCTCGTCGCGAGCCGTCGAGCGGACCGCCCACGTACTCGCAGGTCGGGCGCGAGGCGATCGACCGGCTGGTCGAGCTCGGCAAAGAGGTGGCGTCGCTGCGCGCCGGCCTGCGGACCGCGCGGGACGAAGCACGCGAGGCCCGAGAGGGTCGCGAGGAGGCCGAGCGCCGAGCGCGTGCACTCGGCGAGAAGGTCCGTGAGCTCGAGGGTCGAGCCGAGATGGCCGAGAGCAACCTGCGTACGCTCCTCGCCGCCGCGAAGGGAGCGGGCCGCGATCAGGTCGGCAACACCGAGATGGAGGCGATCCTCGGCGTCCTGAAGGGCGACGAGCCCGCGGCGCCGGACGCTTCGTAGCCTCAGCCGACCGGCGGCGGGGGTGCGCTCTCCACGCTCGCCACGCTCGCCATCAGGTGGCAGGCCGCGAAGTGCCCGGGTCGGAGCTCCTGGAGCCCGAGGTCCTGCCCCCGGCATGCGTCGAGCACATGGCTCGCCTCCGCGGTCCCGGTGGCCACCTCGGGGCAGCGGGGGTTGAAGCGACAGCCCTCGGGGATCCGCGTTGGGTCGGGCGGCTCGCCGGCCAGGAACGGACGGTCGATGCCGCCGGCCTCTGGGACGACCTCGAGCAGCGCTTTCGTGTACGGGTGGATCGGCCGCGTGAGCACGTCCTCCGCGGGCCCGATCTCGACGATGCGGCCGAGGTACATGACGGCGACGCGGTCGGCGATCGTCCACGCCAGGCCGAGGTCGTGTGTGACCACGAGCATCGCGATGTTGAGCTCGTTCCGCAGGCCGAGCAGGAGTTTGAGGATCTCGCCGCGGACCGAGGCGTCCAGGCTCGAGACCGGCTCGTCCGCGACGATGATCTCGGGGTCCAGGACGAGGGCGCCGGCGATGACGACCCGCTGCCGCTGCCCGCCCGAGAGCTCGTGTGGGTAGCTGAGGTAGAAGCGGTCCGGCGGGCGCAACCCGGCCCGCGAGAGCGCCTGTGCGACGAGCTGCTCCTCGGACTCCCCCTTCGGGCCGCTCGAGATGCCATGGACGCGCAGGCCCTCGGCCACCGATTCGTAGATCGTCTGGCGGGGGTTCAGGGCCGCCGTCGGATCCTGGAACACCATCTGAACCCGGCGCCGGTACTCTCGGAGCAGCCTCGTGCTGCGCCCGAGCGGCTTGCCCTCGAAGTAGATCTCACCCGAGTGCGGGAGCTCGAGCCCCATGATCGCGCGGGCGAGTGTCGTCTTGCCGCACCCTGACTCCCCGGCGAGCGCGAGGACCTCACCGGGGTGCAGCTGGAGGTCCACACCGTCGACCGCCCGGGCGTCTGTGGGTTTCTTGCCGAGGAGGCCCTGTCCGAGCCCGACGCGCCCGGCGAAGCGGACGTGCAGGTCGCGCACCTCCAGAACCGGCTCGGCCGGCTCGGGCCGGCGCGGTGCCGCGGCTTCCAGCGTCTCGCTCACGGGGCCGCCTCGACGCGCTCGTTCCGCCGGACCAGCAGGCAGGCGGCGTGGCGCCCCTCGCCCGCCGGATACAGATCGGGCTCGGTCGTCGGGCACTCGTCGAAGGCGAGCGGACAACGCGGGTGGAACGAGCAGCCGCCGGGGACGTTGCCCGGGAAGGGCGGGTCGCCCGGGAGACCCGAGGGCGCCAGCCTGAAGCGCCCGTCGCCGATCTGCGGGAAGGCACCGGACAGCGCGGACGTGTATGGGTGAGCCGGCTTCTGGAAGACCTCGACCGACGGGCCCTCTTCGACGATCTTGCCCGCGTACATGATCGCCAGCCGGTCCGACACCTCGACCAGGACAGACAGGTCGTGCGTGATGAACAGCATCGCGAGGCCGAGCTCGCGCTGCAGATCCTTCAGCAGCTGAAGGACCTGCGCCTGGACCATCACGTCGAGCGCTGTCGTGGGCTCGTCGGCGATCACGACGTCAGGGTTGCAGGCGAGGGCCATCGCGATCATGACGCGCTGCTTCTGCCCGCCCGAGAGCTCGTGTGGGTAATCGCGGAGCCGCCGCGGCGGCAGGCCGACCTGCTCGAGCAGCGCACCGGTCCGCACGGCAGCACCCCTCTCGTCTGCCTGCCCGTGGATCGTGATCGCCTCTGCGATCTGGTTCCCGATCCGCTGGACCGGGTTGAGCGCATGCATCGCGCCTTGGAAGACCACGGACATGCCCGACCAGCGCAGGGCGCGCAGCCGGCCGGGCTTCATCGCCGTCACGTCCTCGCCGTTGAGCTCGATCGTGCCGGTCACCTTCGTCCTCGGCGGCACCAGCCGCAGGACGGCGTTCACGATCGTCGACTTGCCGCATCCGGACTCACCGGCCAGCCCGAGCACCTCACCCTTATCCACGTGCAGGTCGACATCTCGGACCGCCGGGACCGGTCCCGCCTGCGTGTGGTACGTGACGGTCAGATCGCGGACGTCCAGGACGCTCATCGGCTCAGCGCTCCCGCAGCTTCGGGTTGAGGATCTCGTCGAGCGCGAAGCCGCACATGGTGAACGCGAGCACGACGAGCACGATCGCGAGGCCCGGCGGCAGGAGCCACCACCACACGCCCGTCGTCGCGGCGCCCGCGCTGAACGCGAACTCCAGCATCGTTCCCCACGAGACGGAGAGCGGATCGCCGAGGCCGAGGAAGGCCAGCGTCGACTCCGACAGGATCGCGATGGCGACCGTGAGGATCGTGTTCGCGAAGATGAGCGGGCCCACGTTCGGCAGGATGTGCCGGGTGATCAGATGCCAGTTGCTCGAACCGAGCGCTCGAGAGCGCTCGACGTAGGGTCTCGTCTTCACGGACAGGGTCTGGGCTCGCACGATCCGGGCCGTTCCGGGCCATGACGTGATGCCGATCACGAGGATGATGATCAACTGCGATCGGCCGAGCACCGACGCGAGCACGATCGCGAGCGCGAGCCAGGGGAGCACCAGGAACCAGTCCGTGAGACGCATGAGGCCGGTCTCGAGCCACCGGCCGTAGTAGCCGGCCGCGATCCCGATCAAGGAACCGATCACCATCGAGATCAGCGTGGCCGCGAGGCCGACCGTGAGCGAGATGCGCGCCCCCCAGATCGTCATCGTGTACACGGATCGGCCGAGGTTGTCTGTCCCGAACCAGAACTCGGAACTCGGCGGCTGCAACGGAGCGCCGGTGCATGTGCACGTCGGGTCCATCGTGGCCTTGTCGGTGATGAGGGGCGCGAGGAAGGCGAGCAGCACGAACAGGACGAGGATCCCGAGGCCCCACATCCCCATCGCGCTCTTCCGGTACGTCTTCGCCATCCGGCGGAACGCGCGCCTGCGCCGAGCCCAGGCGATGGCTCGCGGATCGAGGCCGGACGGTTCATCTGGCGCCTCGTCGTCGGCAGGCACCGGTTCGGTGGGGGTCCCCGGCGCGGATCCGAAGTCGGGCCGCATCAGGAAGCCCTCACCCGCGGGTCGAGATACATGTACGTGATGTCGGCGATCAGGTTGGCGATGATCACGGCGGCGGAGAAGATCAGGAACAGCGCCTGCAGCACCGCGTAGTCCTTGCCGTCGATCGACTGGACCGTCAGGTAGCCGAGGCCGGGCCACGAGAAGACGTACTCGATGGTGATCGCGCCACCGAAAACGAATCCGAGCGATAGCATCGTGAGCGTCCACGTCGGCAGGAGTGCGTTCGGCACGACGTGCCGCCAGAGCACCTGCTTCTCACGGACACCCTTCGCGCGCGCCGTCATCACGTAGTCATCGGACATCACGTCGATCAGCGAGCTGCGCATGATGAGTGCGTACTCCCCGAGGTAGGCCACCGTCAGCACGAAGAACGGCAGCACCATGTGGTTCAGCACGTCGAACGCGTGCGCGAGGCCAGTCAGGTCGGCGCCGAGCGTCTCGTACCCCCCGGTCGGGAAGATCGAGGGGAACGGGCCCACGCCCCCCGCGAAGGCCATGAGTATGAGCATGCCGAACCAGAACTCGGGCATCGCGTACGCGAACAGCGTGAAGCCGAGCGACCCGTAGTCGAACCACGAGCCGCGCCGCCACCCACTCCAGATGCCGATCAGCAGGCCGAGCGCGATCGACGCGAGGGTCGAGGTGCCGACGAGCAGGAGCGTGGGCCACACCTTCTCCCCGATGACCTGGGTGACGGCCTGCCCCTGATAGGTGAAGGAGTCACCGAAGTCGAGCCGGAACGTGTTGCCCATGTACACGATGAACTGCTGGGGCAGCGGTTTGTCCAGCCCGAGACGCTCCTTCTCCGCCTCCACGTTCTCGGGGTTGTACGCCGACGTTCCCCGGAGCAGGAGGGACGCGGGGTCTCCCGGCATCACCCGGAAGAGGAAGAAGTTGAACACGAGGACGAAGAGCAGGGTGAGGAACGCCTGGAAGATCTTCCCGAACAGGTATCCGCGCGTTCCCACCCCTGCTCTTCCTACCCTCCGTCCTCGACCTCGGGCTTCAGGCGCCCTCCTCCTCGGAGCGGCGTCGCCGGCCGAGGAGGACCGCAGCGATGATGATCACGACTCCTGCGAAGATCCCGATCCACGCCGCGGGAGGGATCCCACGTGTCTGGGTCGATCCGGTGCCGCCACCGCCGCCGGGACCGCCGGTGCCGACCGGCTCGATGGTCCACCAGACAGCGCTGGGTCCACCCCAGCCTTCGAGCGGGTCGCCGTTCGGCTGGGGCTGCGGCCGATAGCCGGTGAAGCGATCCGTCCGCCACGCGGACAGGATCGGGTCGTACCACAGGACCGAGTACGCCGCGTCCTCGTAGAACATCTTCTGCATGTCGTGAACGATCTGCCAGCGCTCGTCCACGTCGGTCGTCGTCCGCTGTTGTTCGTACATCGCGTCGTACTCGGGGTTGCAGTAGTACGCGTCGTTGTTGCCGTAGCTGCTGCCGTCGGGGGGGCGCGAGTCACAGGTGAACCACGACAGCGCGGAGTCCGGATCCGGGTCCGGGATCCATCCCCACGAGAACATGTCGTACGTGCCCTCGTTGATGATGTCGCCCAACCGCCCGGAGGTGATGACCTCGACCTTCGCGCTGATGCCGACGTCCTCGAGCCACGGCTTGACGAACTGCGACGCATCGACCGACGTCTGCTCGTTCGACCGGACGTAGTACCGGAACTCGAGCGGCCGACCCGGATCCAGCGATCCGGGCGGCATCTCGCGCACGCCGTCGCCATCGGTGTCCTTGTACCCGGCGTCCTCGAGGAGCTTGTTCGCGGCGTCCAGGTCGAACGCGAGCACCTCGTCGCCGGACGGCTCCCAACGAGCGTTCGCGACCGACACGGGCGGGACGATCGAATCACCGGGGATCCCGTAGCCCTGCAGCACGCGATCCGTCAGGGTCTTGCTGTCGATGGCCATGCGGATCGCGCGTCGCACCGTGACGTCGGTGAGCGCCGGGTGGCCGTCACCATGCGGGACGAACCCTCCCTCGGCCTCCTGGTACGCGGAACCGCTGTTCAAGCCGATCTCCGAGAACGACGGGATCGTTCCGGCCATCACCTCGATGCCCGGCTGGGCGGCGAGGTCGTTGTAGATGTTCGTCGACGATACGTACGCGAGGTCGAGCTCTCCCTGCTTCAGAGCCTCGGCGAGCGCGTCCTCGTTCTTGAAGATCCGGTAGTAGACCTCATCGACCGCCGGCTCCGGGCCGGACCAGTACGGGTTCTGGACCATGCGGATGTACTCGCCGGTCTTGAACTCCTCGATGATGAACGGGCCACTGCCGACGTTCGGCACGTTCTCGAACTGCTTCGGCTTCTCGAGGCCCTCCCAGATGTGCTTGGGGAGGATGTAGTCGTACATGTACGCGACCTTCCCCAGAGCAGGCTGGTCGGCTGCTTCGTGTCGAACTCGATGGTGGTGTCGTCGACGACGCGGACCTCGCCATCGATCAGGGTGAGGTAGTTCTGCGCAGGTACGCGTGGTTGCCCTTGTAGAGGTTCAAGGTGAAGGCGACATCCTCGGCCGTGAGAGGTTCACCGTCGGACCACAGGATGCCGTCCTTGATCGTGTACGTGTAGTGCATGCCGTCGTCGCTCACCTGCACGTCCGTCACGAGCCCCGAGCCCGGGCCGCCCTCCTGGTCGACGCCGAGGTTCTGGTCCCAGTCGATGAGGAGGTGGTACGTGGCGGTCCAGAAGTAGAACTCGACCGCCAGGTATCCGCTCATCGGGTTCATGGTGAGTGGCTCGCCGGTACTGCCGTATGTGAAGGTGACCTTCTCGTCGGTCCCGCCCGTGGTCCCCGTGTCCTGCGCTAGCGCCAACTGGACGAAGCCGGCGGTCGCGATCGTGACCCCGAGCATGAAGGCCAGGGCCGTGCGCAACGTGATCCGCATCGAGCGCCTCCTCTCCCGGCGGTGCACCCCTACCCGATCATGTCCTACGCATGTCGGCTGCGTGGAGGGTGGACGACTCAGCGTCGCGAACGGCGAGTGGCGAACGGCAGCGCGGACACACCCCCCTCTGACGCGCTCCGATAGGAGCACCGCACGATGTATAGCACGGCATCCCAGTGCGTGCATCGGTCCGGATCCCTCGTACGCGTGCGGTTGCTCGCGGATCCGTGCTCAGGGCGCCGTCTCCTGAGGCGTCCACCTGACCGGGAGCGGCTTCTCGCGAAGCTCGCGGCAGCGAACTGGCGACGACTCCTTCACCGCCGCGTCGAGCAGGACACGCCCCTTCTCGGCGGTCGCCTTCGTCGGGCCCCGTGGACGCCGATGTGCGAGAGCGCGTCCACCACGGCAAGACCTTCAGGGGTCCGTCTGGACCAGTCCATCCGGCGTGTTTGCCCTCGGGGTAGCTGTTCTCGTCGACCGCCCTGTCCATGAACACCGCATCGGGGTCGAGGGCCAGGTAGATCGACGTCTCGAGCTCGCACGCATGGCCCATGCCGCCGATCTCGGTCCGCGACGTCGATGACCTTGGCGTCGCCGGTCAGTTGCTCGATTCGGCGACTGAGAAGGATTATGCAATTGCATATCGGATCATACGAAAGCCCATCGCTGAACAATTGGGTAGCGGAGTTTCAGACGTAGCAGCGGAATATTGGCACTGGATCGAACGGTCCTTCGGCGAAACAGGATTCAAGGTGCGAGATTTATTGAATCGTGACGACAACCCCAAAAGACAAGACCGGACTTATTCGCTAGTCAAAGAGTCAGCTGGTGCGAATTGTTTGATCATTGTGGACAAGAAAAAACGCCAATGTGTTTCGAGTTATGCCGGATTCAGTTAGTGAGTATTTACCGTCACCTGAAAAATTGTTTTTGGATTTTGCCCGGAAAGCCGGAAAGCCCGGTGATTTGAACAATAACACCGTAAAAATGGTGATTTGAAAGTCCGACATGGCAACCGGACTGAATCGTAAAGTCGGAATCACATCTGAATCATATTCCGGCTTTACGATTTGTTCTGATTCGTCATCGGAATTTCAAAACCGCGTTTAGTAACGCGAAATTGACTATTCGAGAGACATTCCGGCTTTACGACGGGGAACGGTGATCAAGAAAATGAACGGGACATTGAACACAATTTTGACATACGCAAATACTGCAGGGATCACCCTGTCCGTTGAAGCTGACGACCGGATCGGGATTGAAGGACCATCGGATAAGGTGGACGAACTCGCGGATCCTGATTCCAGGTGGAAGCCTGAATTGATCAAAGTCCTGAACGGGGAAACGATCAGCGGTGTGGGGGAAGTGTCCTGTGGAACTTCATTGTTGGGTCTGTCGACGAGGGACGGATACGCTCAATTCGTTTGTCCCGATTGTGGACGTTGGTGTCCGTTGTCTTGATCCGTATCACGATTGGACAGATTCAGAATTGAGCGAGCTGCTGGACGAACGGATCGCGATCATTCAGTGCGAAAAAGGACAAACTGACCGGGCCGAAGCCGAAAAAATTGCACGCCAGTGGGTCCAACTGGTGATCGGCAAAGAACGGTTCAATGGGATCCGCCCTAACGCACGATCAACCAGCGGGTCGATGATTGATGCCCCTAAGGATCCGAGCATTCCAAAATTATTAAGTTGCTTCAAAAACTGGATTGGAGCCGTTACAAAAATAGTGGCGGCAAGCGCTACGAACACTTACCCGCCTGTCCACCCAACTATCAAGGAGTTGAATGAACAATGGCAAGTTTACAAAAGTATCCCGGCAAGGGCAAAGACGCTGGAAAAACCTTCTACCGAATCCAACCGTACAAAGATGTAACTGAACGAAGCGCGCCACATAAACA